>NZ_JACJOX010000061.1 GCF_014695775.1 Leptolyngbya sp. FACHB-60
GACTATGACCAGGAGTTATACAAAGCACGGCATCTAATTGAGAACTTCTTTGCCAAGCTTAAGCAGTATCGAGCGATTGCTACCCGCTACGATAAGCTCGCAGAAACCTTTCTCAGTGCAATCTACATGGCGGCTGTCGTGATTTGGCTTAATTGATGACACGCCCTAGTGGATCAGCGTGCTGTCTGATGAAGGATCCCTCTTTAATCACTTCGGGAGGAGAGTAAAACAATGCTGTTTACTCTCAGTTTTCATCAATTTATCTGAGCCATGCTGAACGAATTGCCGTCGTTCCGGCTATTTTCTAGCGAAAGTGACTAAAGAGGGAGGATAGCTATCGCCGCTTTAGTTAGGACAAGCAAAGACAAAACGCCTTGAGTGGAGATGGTGAGCTAGACCGCGTCACAGTTTTTGGCTTTGTCAGCTTCCTGTATCCTAAGCCATTTGGCCAGCGCTATAAGCGTCGGCGATTGGAACCATGAGCGCCTAAACTGCAAAACAATCTGACGCTTTGTCCGCCTAGACTATTAAAAATTTGCAGCCCTGGCGGATTTTATATTATTTTCTTTTTCTTCTAGAGTTTTCCCCAAGGTTTTCCCCAGATTTGGCAGAGTTTTCCCCAGGAATGAACGACGGAGTAGTGCTTTAGACCAAACCTGGGAATTGGGATTCTCCACAAGTACATTAGATCGCTTAGGTGTCGGCGGTTACAAAGAGCCTAGACGGAGATCGCTGGAACCCTTGAGGTCTCGTTTGCCAGAAATAGGGGATAGCGGATCGGGGAGGAGTTGGCAAGATTGACATCCCCCTGCCCTCTGGTGACAATGGTGCGACCAGCTTATACAGCGCTTCTGTTCCAGCTCGTTCACAAGCTTTAAATTCCCTGCCAGCAGGGGATCCAGCTTGTTAAACAGCTGGCGGGGGGTGTATTTTGCTGTCTAGTTTCAGATTGGGGAAGTGGAGATGAGTGAGCAATCAGTGGCGGCAATGGCATCGAGAATTAGTCTCAGTGTAGAGGTGCCGGAGGAGTTGTTTGAGGCTATGCGTGACTATGTAGAGACCCACCCATCGTGGAGCCAACATCGGGTGTTCTGCGCGGCGCTGTCACTATTTTTGATGCAGAACGGCATTAGCGATCGCCGCATTAACCGTCTGTATCTGGATGCGGTGTTTGACTACGCTGCCTAGCTTCGCCGGGAGCCTTGTCGAGGAGGCGCTTCAGGATAGGTCCCCGTCCAGGAAAGCGGCTATTTAAGCGATCGAATTGGAGCATTTCAGTAAAACCCCTATCCCTGGATTAAGCCCGCGATCGCTCAACCACATCCTTACCGTTCGTTGCGAAGGGTTGAGCGGCTGGTCAGAGCCACGCTCAAAGGATAGCCAGCCCAAAGTTTAAAGTCGAAAAGGGCATCTCATCTGGGATGCCCTTTTGCGTTAGCAGAGTCTACACATTAAGGCTCTCTAGGAGGCTGGTTCTAAACGCACCAGGCGACCATTGGGGTCATCGGTCAGTACGTAGAGAAAACCGTCGGGGCCCTGGCGCACATCGCGCACCCGCTGACCAATGGGAATCGAAACCTGATCGACTACGGCACCATTGGCATCCACCTCGATACGGCGCACATCTTGGGAGACTAACCCCCCGGCAAACAGCTGCCCTTGCCACTGGGGATAGCGATCGCCCCGATACACCGCCAGCCCTGAGGGCGCAATGGAGGGCGTCCAGTAGGTAAGAGGATCAACCATATCTGGACGCGATCGCTCGGTGGAAACTGGACCGCCCGAATATTCATCACTGTAGGTCACCACTGGCCAGCCATAGTTCTCTCCCGGCTCTAAGCGGTTGAGTTCATCCCCGCCCCGAGAGCCGTGCTCCGTAGACCATACCCGACTAGTTTTAGGGTCAAGGGCCAAACCCTGAATATTGCGGTGACCGTAGCTCCAAACCAGCGGGTTAGCGCCTGCATCATTCACGAAAGGATTGTCGCTAGGAGCCTCGCCTTCTTCAGTAAGGCGCACCACCGAGCCCAGCAGAGTTTGGCGGTTTTGGGCCTGGTTACGAATTAGCTCACCATTGAGTTGTAACGGAGGATTACCACCATCGCCCAAGGCCACCAACAGAGTGCCGTCGGGCAGCCACAGCAGGCGTGAGCCAAAATGTTGGCCGTCTGATTTATCGCGGTTGTTAGTAAAGATTACCGTCCAGTCGGAGAGGGTGTTGCCCTCTAGGCGTGCCCGGGCCACCTGAGTGCGGTTAGCCTGCTGGGTGCCGTCGGCGTAGGCTAGGTAGATCAAACCGTTGTTCTCAAACTCGGGGTGCAGAGCAATGTCTAATAGTCCCCCCTGACGAAAGGCCAACACCTCAGGCACCCCAGCGATAGGGGTGGGGTCTAAAGCGCCGTTACTGACCCGGCGCAGACGCCCAGGCCGCTCGGTAATTAGCATGTCACCATCGGGTAGCCAGACCATGCTCCAGGGATGCTCTAGACCCTCCACAACCGTGACAGGCTCAACACGACTCACAACTGGCTCAGAGGTTGGCTGTGCTGGAGCCTGACTAGGTTCAACCTGGGCAGTGTCGGTTGGAGCCTGAGCGGTAGGGTTAGGGGCTGAGGCGCAGCTGCCAAGGGCCAACAGCACCAGACAGGGCGCAAATATAGCGGTAAACCGAGTAAACACCATGGCAACCGAAGTGTATGTAACAAAAACGTGAGTGGTCGCAGCGATCGCGATCGCACTCCATAACCAATCTCCCTAGGGTCTGTGGCCAGCGCCATCTACCCACAGACAGAGCTGTCGGTTTCTAATCGTCTCCCTCAGCCGTCAGAGCCGTTGCCAGCCCAAGGACGCCGCAGGTGAAGGGGCAAATGGGCACGGTCGTTGAGCTGGCGCACAAAGGGGCCGTACTCCATCAGCTCAACTAGCGACACGGCGGTGACGGACATGGCCAAGCGATCGCGGTATCGACCGACATCGATCCCCAGTAGGGTGCACAGCATAATCCGCAGGGTAGCCTTGTGGGAAACAATCAGCACATTACCGTCGGGATAGGCCTCTTCGATTTCGGCCAGCACATCGGAACTGCGGCGGGCCACCTGCATGGCCTTTTCGCCATCGGTGGGCGTGTTCCAGGCGGGGTCAGCCAGCCAGCGAATATAGTCGTCGTGGAACGTGGTGTTGACCTCGGCGGGGGCCATACCTTCCCACTGCCCAAAGGACAGCTCTCGTAAGTGCTCGCGACATTGCACCGTCAGCCCCGTGATCTGGCACAGGGGCTGCACGGTGGCGGCAGCATGGCTGAGCGGGCTACAGAAAACCGCCCTCCAGTCGAGGTGGTGGTAGGCCTTGGCAAAATAATCGGCCATCTGCTGCCCCTGGGCCGACAGCGCTACCCCATCTTGGCTACAGTAGCGACCCGTACGGCAGTACTCGGTTTCAGCGTTGCGGAGTAGGTAAAGCCTCAGGGGCATAGGGCAATTGACCTCAGGTGGAGGGGAGCGATCGCAGCTGGTCGCTCAGGTGAGAGCGATCGGCAATGGTGTGAAACAGCGGCCCCCGCGGGCCCAGCTCGACTACGCTTACGGCGGCAACGGGCATATCCATGCGATCGCGGTAACGGCCCACATCAATGCCCAGCAGAGTGCAGAGCATAATGCGAATGGTGGCCTTGTGAGACACTAGCAAGATATGTCCGCTGGGGTGGGTGCGCTCGATTTCATCGAGCACCTGGGCCGACCGACGGGCGATATCTACGGCGCGTTCGCCCCCCACTGGGGCATACCAGGCTGGGTCGGTTAGCCAGGCCACATATTCATCGTGGTGCTCGCGGTCGACCGCTGTGGGGTGCATGCCTTCCCAACGGCCATACATCACCTCCCGCAGCCCGTCGCGCAGTCGCATCTCCAAGTTCAGCCCATCGCACAGCGGGCGAGCAGTCTCTACCGCTCGCCGCAGAGGGCTGACGTAGGCGGCGCTCCAGGGCAGATGGGCGTAGGTTTCGGCAAACTCCTGGGCCATGGCCATGCCCTCGGGGGTGAGACCAGGGTCGTTTTCGGGCATGCCACAGTAGCCCCCCGTGAGGCTATAGGCTGTCTGGCCATGCCGTAAAAAATAGAGAAAAACTCCCATCGGTGCCTGACGGTAAACAAGCGCGGTAGATCTTTAGCCAGCAGCCCTTAACACTCACCCAGCAAAGGGCTGATCATCCCTAATCTAACCTACGGGCTGGGCAACCCAAAACGGGTTCAGAATTGTATAAGACTTGGCTAAACCCTGGTCTAGTCTAGATCTCGGCGCCCCTCCAAGGCGCGGGCTAGGGTGACCTCGTCGGCGTATTCTAAATCGCCCCCCATGGGCAGGCCAAAGGCAATACGCGTCACCCGAGTAAAGGGCTTCAGCAACTGGCCCACGTAGAGAGTCGTGGTATCGCCCTCAATGCTGGGACTAATTGCCATAATTACCTCCTGAGTGCTCTCTTTGCTCACCCGGTGCACCAGGGGACCAATGTTCAGCTGCTCGGGGCCAATGCCATCCATAGGCGAGATCAGACCGCCCAGCACGTGGTAGCGGCCTCGATATTCGCGGGTTTTCTCAATGGCAATTACGTCTCGTGAGTCGGCTACTACGCAGAGGGTCTGAGGGTCGCGGTTGGTAGCCCGGCAGATGTCGCACACTGGGTCAGCTGATAGGTGAAAGCACACCGAGCACTGCCCTACCTGAGCTTTGGCCTCTATGAGCGCCTGGGCCAAAGCCTGCACTTCGTTTTGGGGGCGCTTGAGAATGTGCAGCGCCAACCGCTGGGCCGACTTAGGGCCAACCCCCGGCAGCCGCTGGAATTCTTCAATCAGTCGAGCCAGGGGACGAGTGTAAATGGGGACAGACTCCTAAGGATTGCTCAGTATTTAAATTGTACGTGTAAGGCTGTGCATATAAGGTTAGGCCAATGGCAGATTTGAGCGGCATGTGGCTAGGCACCTACTGGCAACGGGATACCCCAACCCGCTTTGAGGCCACCCTGGTGCAGGGTGGCAACGCCCTAAGCGGCAGCATTCTCGACAGCGGCTATCTGGGCGAGGCCCAACTCAGCGGCACCGTGGTTGGTCGTCGAGTACAGTTTGTCAAACGTTATTTGGGCCGGGGGCAAGCAGCCATTGATTACACGGGAACGGTATCTGAAGATGGGGATCATATTATCGGGCAGTGGAGCATCGCCGGTTTCGATGCCGGCCCTTGGGAGGCCCACCGCAGTGATGACGACTTAAGCGCTAGCTGGCAGGCGATTTTACAGCGAAACTTGACACCGACTCTCAGCTAAAGACCTAAAACCGAGATTTTGTGCCTTGGCTGGCATTTTTTGCTCAAAAAAGGGCTTAAATTGCCTATATCTGGTTGCCTAAGGCAACCTCGATACTGTACTCAGGACGGGGAGCAATGCATTCTGTCTGGTTACAGGTGTTAAAGCCCACGGTGATACTGGGTGTTTTGATGGCCAATGTGGCGCTGCCCAAGTTTCCAGTGGCGGCACCTGAGCAAAATCAGGCTACGGTCGCTGTGCCCAAGGTTGAGACCTTGGCAGAGCTGTATCGTCTGCGCGATCGCCTGGGAGTTGAACTCAGCCATTACCCCACCGTGATGGTGGCCACTCGCTCTGGGGTGGAGCCCCCGCCCGCCGATGTGCTGACACAGCTTGGCATAGTTAACTACCGCCTACAGCAGGAAGAAACCGCTCGACAGCTTCAGCAGCGAGCCGAGCAGGCCGCAGCGGCTGCGATCGCATTGGGCAACCCCGCCTCCCTGCCCGTCAAAGACCTGGCTACCGCCTACACCCTTTGGGACAAAGCCGTAGCGGCGCTGAACCAGATTCCGCCTAACACGTTTGGGGAGGTCCAGGCAACGGCTCAAAAACAGCAGTATGAGCATCAACAGGCGATCGCGGCTTATCACTACGACACGGCCCGCTCAGCCTTTCTAAAGCCCATCGTCGAACAAACTAGCCTGGCTTCGCGGGTACGCCTAACCGTGTGCTCGCTGCAGCGAGAGTGCCGACGGTGGCAGGGCAACCGTCCACCGGCCAGCCCTGCCAGCCTGATTAAAGTGCCGGTGGCGATCGCGCTCATGACCAAGCTTCACCAAGAGGGCACTGCCCCCAGCACAGCTATCTGGGTTAGCCCCAGCAACTGGACTGAGGATGCCGGTTCTACCTGGGTCAGAACCACATACCCCCTAGAGCAGATCATGGCCGACATGATCAGTGCCAGCGGCAATATCGCCACCAACCAGCTGATTGACTACATCGGCTGGGATGACATCAATCAAAGTCTGCGTAGTCGAGGTTACCAAGCCACCCGCGTCACCAAAAAGCTGGTAGGAGAAGCCACCTACCCAGCCAACGCCGGTAGCGCCCCCAACGCCATCACCACCGACGAGCTAACCGACATGATGGTGGCTATTTACAACCGGGAGTTTTCGGGAGCTGACCTAATAGAAGCGGCTTTGGCCGACCAGCGCGATCGCAACCTGGGCCACGCAGCTGTGAGTCCCCCTACCGACTGGTTGGGCGAAAAAACCGGCCGCAATTCTAAGGTGCTAGGCACCACCACAGCAGTTGGGGTGGGCAATCAACGCTATATCATCACCGCTACCCTCGACCACAGCACCAACGAAGCGGCTATGCAAGCGATTATTGCTGGCGTCATTCAGCACCTGCTCACCCACAATGGCTTTGAGCATGAGGCGGCCAGGGCTGAGGATACAGCGCTCTAGAACGTTCTTGCCCTAGGGAGCGATCGCCTCTGGGCTCGGTATAACGTAGACAATCCAACCAAGCGATCCAACCGCTCTACGCAGCAGGAAAGCTGCCTCAAATATTGAGCTACCGCTCCAACCAATCAATTAAGGCCTGGCGCATCGTGGCTATGGGCACCGGGCAGTTTAGCCAAATCTCCAGAGCTGCTGCCCCCTGCTGCACCAGCATTTCTAATCCGTCTAAGGTGGCCAACCCCCGCTGGTCGGCCAGAGCCAGCAAGTGGGTTGGCCTCGGCGTATAGATTAAGTCGTAGACTACGGCGTGGGACGGGGCCAAAGCCAGATCTTCTGGCGCCAAGGGAGTTTGGCCTGCGGTTGTGTGCATGCCGAGGGGAGTCGTGTTGACAATCAGATCAGCAGTGGGCAGCAAAGTCGGTAGCGCTTCCCAAGAATGAACTGTGAGCGGAGGTTGCAGGGGCGAATTTACCCAGCCCCGCTGAAAGGCCTCCAAAGCTTCAGCCCTTCGCCCCACCACCTGCACCGATGCAAATCCCAGCTGCGCACAGCCTGCCACTACTGCCCTGGCTGCCCCACCATTGCCTAGAACCAGAGCCGTGCATCCAGCCCAAGGTCTAAATGCTTTGAGCGGAGCTACAAACCCGGCTACGTCGGTATTGGTACCGGCCCAACCCTGCTCGGTGCGCCACACCGTGTTAACCGCCCCTACCGCCTGGGCTGCGTCAGTAACTGTTGCCAACAGAGGCAGAATGGCCTGCTTATGGGGAATGGTAATGCTGAACCCCTGTACCCCAGTGGCAGCAAAGCCAGCGATCGCCGCCTCAAGCCCTTCTGCCAGTACTGGGAAGGGTACATAGATATAATCAGCCCCAAGTTCTGCCAGAGCAGCATTGTGCATCACCGGGGACAGGGAGTGGGTAACCGGGTCGCCAATGATGCCAAGGATTTGGGTAGTTCCGGTGATGGGCATGGGATCTGGGAGTGAGGGGATAGGGACGGTGAGGGAGATGAGGAGGAAGAGGAAGGCGAGGGGTAGAACGATTAGGTATTGTCTAGGAACGTTGAATTTACTGCCCTATCTTCCTCATCTCCCTACTTTCCTATCTACTTATCGCTCCACCCTAGATTTAAAGAGCTGAACTATTTTGCTCACCACATCCTCGATGGAGAGGCCGTCGGTGTTGAGTGCGATCGCATCATCGGCCTGACGCAGGGGCGACACCCGGCGACTGCTATCTTTGCGATCGCGCTCACCAATGGCCTGCTCCAGATTGCTGAGGGATACGGCTGGCTGATCTTGGGCAGCTAAGTCGCGCTGGCGGCGGCGAGCCCGTTCACCTACCGACGCGGTGAGAAAAATTTTCAGCTCCGCTTGGGGAAACACCTGGGTGCCAATGTCCCGACCTTCCATGACAACACCGCCGGTAACGCCATACTGCTGCTGCTGGCGCAGGAGAATCTCGCGCACCGTGGGCTGAGCTGACACTGCCGAGACCTCAGCCGTGACGGCGGTGCTGCGAATGGCCTGGGTCACTTCCTGGCCATTGAGCCAGATGCGGCTAGGATAGGCGGCAAAAGCCGAGTCATGGCCTGAGGCCTCTAGGCGAATTTCACAGTCCTGCACGAGCTCTGCGATCGCAACCTCGTCCTGCACGTCAATGCCGCGCTCCAGAATCAGCCAGGTCACCGCCCGATACATCGCGCCGCTGTCGAGATAAAGCAGGTTTAGCCGTTCGGCCACTTGGCGAGCCACAGTCGACTTACCGGCCCCAGCCGGCCCATCAATGGCCACAATCGGCTGGCGATCGCGCAGCAACATGTTGTCAATTAGCCGCGTGGTACCCAGGTGGGCCGCCACCGCCAGCATCCCCAACGTCTCCACCCGCTCAAGGGGTTGCAGGGTTTCGGGGTGCACCATCTCAACGTATTGAGGGCTTAGGGCAGGCTCCTGAGACAGTTCCGCATACACAGCCGCTATCAGGGCAGTACTCAGCCGCTCACCAGCTTGAAAGCACTGCTGGGCTGCCAACAACCCTCGGTAGATAACTGCCGCCTGCTGTCGCTCGACCTCACTCAAGTAGCTGTTGCGGGAGCTCAGAGCCAAACCGCTCGTCTCGCGTACCGTAGGGCAACCGACCAGTTGCCCAGGCAGGTTAAGATCGCGGCTCAAGCGTTTGAGAATGGCCAGCTGTTGAGCATCTTTATAGCCAAAGTAAGCGCGATCGGGAGCCACCAAACTCAACAACTTAGTTACTACTGTCGCCACCCCCTCAAAGTGACCTGGCCGGTGGGGGCCACACAGCACCGCCACCATTGCCCTTGGCGGCATCACCCGAGTCATGGCGTCAGCCCGGGGCTGAGCAGCGCCATAGAAGGCAGTGGCAGTTGGCATAAACACCGCATCGACCCCAGCCTGTTCACACAGCCACAGGTCTTGCTCGGGAGTGTGAGGGTAACGAGCCAAATCCTCTAGGGGGCCAAACTGCAGCGGATTCACAAAAATGCTGACTACAACCACCCCGTTCTCCAGCCGAGCCCGTTCAATCAGGCTTAGATGGCCTTGGTGCAAATTGCCCATGGTCGGCACCAGCCCCACCGCTACGCCGTCCTCGGCGCTCTGCTCGCGGCGCATTTGGCCCAAATAGCGTCTTACTCCTTCAACTGTCTTGAGTACTCGCACAATCTCTTACCCTCTACTGCGTGAGTGTGTGACAGCTGAGTTTCTGGCCACCTCGCTCCAAAGGTAATACCGTACCAGATTTAAAGTCATGAGCATATTGCCAGTGCCCTACTCTTCCATGACTTTACTTCAGCTCTTTTGTAGCGCCAAGGCTAGAGCACACCGTCAAAAGCCCTCTCTAACCAAGTTGGTAAAGAGGGCTAGCTCAAACCCCCAAAGGAGCAATCTCCAGAGCAGCCAGGTTGGGCAGATCAACTACTCAGCCGACAGCACCTCTAGCTGCACGCGCGCCACTCCGCTGGCCCTCAAGCCAATATTGGTGGCCGCTGCGGCTGAAAGATCAATCACCCGACCGTGGCTGAAAGGGCCGCGATCGTTGATGCGCACCACCACAGACTGCCCCGTAGATACATTAGTCACCCGCACTCGAGTGCCAAAGGGCAAAGTGCGGTGGGCAGCCGTCAGGTCGTTTTGGTTAAACACCTCACCGCTGGCGCTACGTCGTCCGTGGAACCCAGGCCCATACCAGGAGGCCATGCCAGTGAGGGTAGAGGTTACGATGCCAACTCGGGTGTCGGAAGCCGAAGGTTCGGGTAGGCCCTCAATGCTAGCCAGGGGAGGGGCATCGCCCAGCAGCCGCCGTAGTCGGTTGGCGATCTGAAGCGCATCTTCACCAGGGTTGCCAGTGGTGTCGGGCAAAATCGTCTCGCTATCAAGGGTGATTAGGGATTCTTCTCCCCAAGCCACCACAAATGACTCATCATCGCTGTCCCAGCGGGCCACAATAGTGTCAGCGTCGCCGTTAGCGGCCAGCTCCTGTAGACGAGACACAACGGTCTCGGCTCGGTGCTGGGGTTGGGCATCTGAGGCGACGGCAACGGTACCAAGGCTGGCACTCAGAGTTTCTAGCTCGCCGCCCACCAAGGTGACAACCGGAATCGAGCGAATGTAAACGGTAGCTGCTTGACGGGAGTCTAGGGCGTGGGAAAAGACGGTCGCTGTCTCGAGCGGATCGGCAGAGCCAGGGGGCTGAAGCGATAGCGCTGTGTCGGGTTCGGCAGGATGGCCTTGAGGGGCCTCTAGGGCGTGGGGAAAGACAGTCGCTGTCCCGAGAATGTCGTCAGTAGAACCAGAGGATTGAAGTAATAATGCTGAGTCTGGCTCGCTAGGCTCAAGAACTGGAGAGTCAGAATTCGTCAGCAAACCTGACTCAGGAGTTTGAGAAAGAACATTGGCATGATGCTCCGCTTCTGGATCCAGGGAGAGACTGTTATCGCCGCTATCCTGGGCTTGAGTAGGCAAAGGTGCTCCAAAGACGGACATAGCGACGGCAACCGTCAGTCCGCCCAATACGCGATGTTTCATTTACACCAAAAGAATTCAGCAGGAGGAGCAGGGGATAAATCCTGGTCACGGAAAATGACTCAGAACAGGCAGCACAGGAATTGCCTTAAATCCCATACCCGTTGCAAATTGGTCTTCGGTTTTTTTGACGAAATGTAACCTAGCACGTTCGGATGACTTTGCGAATCCGGGCATCTACCGGCAGGCTTAGCCCTTGACTACAAAACAAAAAAGTAGCTGACCTGCCATAACTGGCTCAACCCGCTGTTGTAGCTGGGCTTGCCGGGTCTAAGCCACCTCGGTCAACTTTCGAATTATTTATCTATGGAGTCAACCGAGTTATGTAAGATTAATCAATCTGTTCATCGTTTTGACAGAGTTCCGTCAACAAAAGGTGAAGTTCCCAGAACCCTAAACGTGCGTTTGGTTGCCAAATGTCCCTGATGACGATGCCCTATTAAGGTCAAAATCAACCCCCTGACGCCTTGAATAAGCACTAGGGAAATAGCCTTTTTGGATCCAAAAGATAGAAAGTTAGAACTGCGACTGGGGCGATCGCCGCTGCTGATTCTCTTGCCCATTGACGAAGCTCACCCCCGTTTCTAAGGTAAGAGACTGGCCATACAGGAGATTGACCCCATGGACTATCGGGATGCTGGTGTAGACGTAGAGGCAGGGCGTGACTTTGTGCAGCGCATTCGCACCCTGGTAGACAGCACTCGCCGCCCAGAGGTGTTAGGGGGCTTGGGAGGCTTCAGCGGCCTCTGCGAACTGCCCGCTGGCTACCGCGAGCCCGTGCTGGTGTCGGGCACCGATGGCGTGGGGACCAAACTCAAAATTGCCCAGATCACCCAGCGCCACAGCACCGTCGGTATCGATCTGGTAGCCATGTGCGTGAACGACATTCTTACCAGCGGGGCCGAACCGCTATTTTTTCTCGACTATTTGGCTACGGGCAAGCTCGAGCCCGCCGCCCTAGCGGAGGTGGTAGAGGGCATTGCGGCTGGCTGCCGGCTGGCCGGCTGTGCTCTGTTGGGGGGCGAAACCGCCGAGATGCCCGGCTTCTATGGCCCGGGTGAATACGACTTAGCGGGGTTCTGTGTCGGTGTAGTCGAGAAGTCTCAGATTTTAGATGGCAGTCAGGTGCAGGTGGGCGATCGCATCATTGGCTTAGCTAGCAGCGGTGTGCACAGCAACGGCTTTAGCCTAGTGCGTAAGGTAGTGGCCGAGGGTCAGCGCACTGACGCCACCAGCACTGGCTATACCTGGGACGAAACCATACCGGCGCTGGGCAGCCACAGCCTAGGGGAAATCTTTCTCACCCCCACGCGCATCTATGTAGAGCCTGTACTCAAGGCTCGCCGAGAAGGGCTCACTATCCACGGCATGGCCCACATCACGGGTGGCGGTCTGCCCGAAAACCTGCCCCGCTGCCTGGGGCCAGATCAGAGCATTCACATCCAGAGGGGCAGCTGGCCGGTGCCCCCAGTGTTTAGCTGGCTAGCCGAGGCGGGGCAGGTGCCAGCCGCCGATCTCTACAACACGTTTAATATGGGCCTTGGCTTTGCTTTAGTGGTTCCTCCCCAAGAGAGCGATCGCGCCCTCGCCTGGTTGGCCCAGCACCAGGTCGAAGCCCACCTGGTGGGCGAGGTGATCTCGGGATCGGGATCGGTAACGGGCCTGCCCGAGTAGCCTCCTCACCTTAATGAAGCACCACGGCATCACTCAACGACAGCGCTGATCCGAAGCCTTGCTGAAGAACCCCCCGTTCTGCCTCAATAGCCGATACCGTAGAGGGGCAGCATGATTAGGAACATCCGTTGAAATCTTCGACGCTAAACTGGCCACCAGTGGTGCTGAGCTTTCTCGCCATTGTGGCCTTGGCTCTGTTAACCAGCAGCTTTGTCATTATTAACCCTGGACAGGCTGGGGTATTGAGTGTTTTGGGAAAATCTCAGGATGGAGCGCTGATAGAAGGCATTCACCTGAAGCCACCGATCGTGTCTACGGTCGATGTGTACGACGTCACGGTGCAGAAGTTTGAGGTGCCAGCCCAAAGCTCCACCAAAGATCTGCAAGACCTCTCGGGCCGCTTTGCTATTAACTTTCGCCTTGACCCTACTGAGGTCGTGAACATTCGCCGCACCCAAGGCACACTCGAAAACTTGGTATCCAAAATTGTGGCACCCCAGACCCAGGAGTCGTTTAAGATCGCCGCCGCTCGCCGCACGGTCGAAGAGGCAATCACCCAGCGGGCCGAACTCAAGCAAGACTTTGACGATGCCCTCACCACACGCTTGGCTAAGTACGGCATTTTGGTGCTAGATACCAGCGTGGTCGACTTGACTTTCTCGACCGATTTTGCCAAGGCCGTAGAAGATAAGCAAATTGCCGAACAGCGCGCCCGCCGCGCCGTCTACATTGCGCAAGAAGCAGAGCAGGAAGCACAAGCCGAAATCAACCGGGCCAAGGGCCGCGCCGAAGCCCAGCGCTTGATTGCTGAAACCCTAAAGGCCAAGGGTGGTCAGCTCGTCCTGCAAAAAGAGGCGATCGAGGCTTGGAAAGGAGGAGGCGCTCAAGTCCCCAGAGTCTTGGTGATGGGTCAAGGGAGCAATATGCCGCTCCTGTTTGACCTACAGCAGGTCGCCAGTGACGAGACAGATCAGCCAGGCTAGCCCAGTGGCCCAAAAAGCATGACCCTGCTTGCGCCGTTAAAATGGCGCAAGCAGGGTCAGCGTCTCTCAGAACAGGGGTTTACCAGGCTAGGCTAATGGCATCAATGGGGGAGTAGGTAATCTCTCGCACCATCCCAGGCTGACCCAGGGCTTCGGCCTGTTTGTCGTTATGGCTGACCATTACAGCACCAGCATTGCCTGCTCGAACCGTTAAGGCTTGATCTGCGGTCCATAGACGGGTATCGCCGGGCTGCAAAATGCCTTCAAACTCAGTTCTACCGTCAGAGGTCACGCGCAGCCAAGACTGGGCCGTGAGCGTCATTTTGACTTTGATCGGAGCTTGAGGATCCTCAGGCTCGATAGCGGCGGGGGCAGGGGTATTATTCGCTGGGTTAGCCGGTGCCTCGACCCCCTCCAGGGGGTTTAAGGGAGGCAATATAGTCACTTCTGGGGCCGTCTGCCGCAGCACGTAGGATAGTCCGCTAACGGCCGCGACCAGCAGCAAAAAATAGGCCCCATAGAGGTGCAAAGGGCGCAGCTGTGCGGCTGGAGTCTCTTTCCATGAGGTCCGCTGGATGCGGGGTGGAGTAAAAAACTGACTGGCGAGGGTCTCGCCGTCGAGGTCAAGGGCATCGCCGTAGCGGCGCAGGAGACCACGGATGTAGACCGGTTCGGGCAGCCCATCTAGATCGCCCTGTTCAATGGCGGTCAACAGGGTAGGACGAATTAGGGTTTTTTCAGCCATGACCTCTAGGCTTTGCTCCTGCTGCTGGCGAGCCAATCGCAGCAGAGCACCAAGTTCCGAGAGCTGTTCTCGGTAGAGGGCATTAGGGTCAACCAACTCTTTTGTCTTCATACAGGGAAAATCTAGCTCAAGACGGCGAACAGCTAATGAGTGACGGAGACAGTTTGCTGAGAGGTTGATTGAACCAATGACTCAGCTAATAATGCCTCAATTTCGGCAGATGATAAAGCCCTGTAAGCCCCCACACCTAAGTTGCCCAGCGTGACTGAACCCACTGCGGTTCGGTGTAAGTTTATCACCCGATGACCTAGGGCCTTGGCCACTCGGCGGATCTGCCGGTTGCGCCCTTCTTGAAGAATAACCTCAAGCTGGGTTTGGTTGGGGTTGGTGGCAATCACTCGCACTTGGGCAGGGCGGGTCAGCTGGCGATCGAGCCAGATACCCTGTCGCCAAGCGTCGAGGGCTGAGGGCGACAGCTGACCATCGAGATACACCCGATAGGTTTTAGAGACGTCATGGCGGGGATGAGTGAGCCGGAAGGTGAAGTCACCATCGTTGGTGAGCAGCAGCGCTCCAGTTGTGTAGGCATCTAGTCGCCCTACGGGGTGAATGCCAACGGTTTGCAGCTCAGGGGGTAGAGCATTCAGCACGGTAAGGCGCTCCTGAGGATCCGCACAGGTAGACACCATGCCAAGGGGCTTGTGCAGGAGCAGATAGTGCTGGGTAGGCCGATGATGGGCCTGGAGGGGTTGTTGATTGACTTCTATGCGATCGCAGCTAGGGTCAGCCCGCTGGCCCAAGTGGGCTACGACACCGTTAACCTGCACCTGCCCAGCCTCAATCATCTGCTCGGCCTGCCGTCGGGAGGCAACCCCGTACTGAGAGAGAATTTTTTGTAGCCGTTCTGCCATGACGTGGTGACGCATAGATAGGGTGACCCCGGCAGGGTTTAGTCATCCTGCTTAACAATTATGGCAGCAATCTAGGGCATCTGAGTATAAGTTCTTACTAAGATCTCTAAGTAGCGCTGCTTAACTCAGTCAATGGGCTGGCGGTCAAGGGCGACGAAACACCCCTTATAGCAAGCTACTCAGCCTGGGTAGCCGGCAACCGCAGCCGCAGCCAGCCGCCACCCAGCTCGGGGTGATTGGCGGCGGTAATTGTGCCATTGTGAGCCTCTATAATTTGACTCACAATGGCTAGGCCCAGCCCTGTACCCCGGCCAATTTCTGAAGCGGTCCCGGCATTTACAGGAATCAGGTCAACTAGCGAGTCAGCGCGAGTGCGTGAGGGATCGGCTCGATAAAAGCGGTCAAAAATATAAGGCAGATCTTTAGCATTAAAGCCCGGTCCCATATCCATCACGTCGAGGATTAGCGTATCTGGCTCTGAGTTTTCGGCATCGTGACCCAACGCTAGGGCAGACCTTGGCTCTGACAACCGAACATATACGGTGGCGCGACTGGGACTGTGCTTAATAGCGTTGTCGATCAGGTTTAGCAGCACCCGATGAAAGAGCGGCTCATCGAGACTCGTTATGCAGTGGCAGGGGCCATCGTAAGCTAGCTTGAGTGCTTTGACCTCGGCCAGAGGTTCTAGACTAATCCAGGCCCGTTGAACCAGCTGGGGCAGATCGACAGGCTTGAGGCTCAGGCCCTGAAACTGGTCACCCTGGAGACGGCTGAGATTCAATAGATCTTCGACTAAGTTGCTGAGCCGAATGGTTTCGTTAACCAAGCGGTCAAGCCAGCGGCGTTGACTCTCATCAACGCGGGGCTGGAGGGTTTCGGCCACCAGGCGAATGGATGTCAGGGGGGTCTTGAGTTCATGGGCGACGTCAGAGGTCCAGCGATCGCGCTGCTGCACCAGCAACGCGGCCTCTTGGCGGTTCTCTAAAAATACGCCAACTTCCCCCCCGTCGAGGGGAATGGCATAGCCCCGCAGGGGAAAAGTGGGCTCTTCTTTAGGGTGCAGTGGATCCGGAGAAATCTGATAGAGCATCCACTCGCGCTGGCAGCAGGTTTGCTTCTCACGGGTTTCTTCAATCAGCGCGTCGAGTTCGTAGGAGCGGGCGACCTCTAGCAGCAGACGGCGACGCTGCACTGGCCCCGTCAGGGGCTGATTCATTTTGAGCAATCGGTTGGCTTGGTCGTTGCACCAAACCAGCTGGTTTTCTTCATCGACCTGTAGATAACCGATGGGAGCCGTCTGTAAAATGCGCTCTAGGGTATCGCGGCTAGTGCCCAGCGATTGCAGCTGCCGCTGCTGCTGAGGCTGGGTTTTTACTAACTGCTCAACCTGCTCTAGGGCAGTGGGCCAATCGGTCGCTTGCAGTGTCTTAATTAAACGCCGCTCGCGGTACCGCTGCTGCCGCTGCTGCCGCTGCTGCCAAAATAGCAGTAGCACTCCTGTAGCTAACCCCAGCAGATATGCAAAGATAACCAAGCTTTTTCCCGGCCGCAGCGATCACGTCTTGTCCAAGCCTATCGCACAAAAAAGCACCCCCACGGAGGTGCTTCAGTAAAATGACGACTCAGGTAATCTCCTACCCATTAAAAATAGTTGGCGGTGGCTCCAGCCTTACAGCTAAAACCACCGCTCAGCCTAACCGGGCAAACTTAGCTTATCGGACAGTGGCCCCACGATACTTGAGACCCTGGGGGTGCTCAGCTTGAATCTGGGGTGCTACATGGCGGGTAGCAACAGCGCCACGGTAGCGACCGATAACTTCTTCAGACACATTGACCTGAGCAATAGCCGGTTCGTAATCAACGCCGCGATATTTCAAGGACATCTCTCGCCTCTCCTTAAAGAATGAAGGTGTATAAACAGAGGCGCGTTCCTTCGAGCTGAAGCTCTACTTCCGTCTCTCACTGAGAGATGAACGATTTGTTTCTGTATTCATTGTTACCGTTCTACCCGTAAATGTCAAGTCTTTTTTATCCTTACAACCCCAAGCCCAAGGAACATGGAGCCCCACGTTCCTTGGGCTTGGGGTTGTAAGCAGCTCTAAATTCTCTAACCCCCTCTAAAGAACTATGCACGGCCCTATTCCTCCCCACCGCTACTTTGCCTATCTCACCTGGACTGACATCGCAGCCATGCCCGATCGCGCCAATGTAGTAATTGTGCAGCCGATGGGAGCCATCGAGCAGCATGGGCCCCACTTACCCCTCGCCGTAGACAGCGCTATCTGCACAACCGTGCTCGGCAATGCCCTGGCTCAGCTAGATGACGCAGTACCGGTCTACAGCCTGCCTCCCCTGTACTACGGCAAATCTAACGAGCACTGGCATTTTCCGGGCACGATCACCCTCTCGGCTGAAACCCTGATGAAGGTAATCTATGATGTCGCCAAAAGCATCTACCGAGCTGGATTTCGCAAGCTGGTGCTGCTCAATGCCCACGGCGGCCAGCCCCAGGTGCTAGAAGTTGCCGCACGAGATCTGCATCAGGTTCACAGTGATTTGATGGTGTTTCCTCTCTTTGTGTGGGCGGTACCAAACTGCGCTGGTGATTTGCTGACACCCAAAGAGATGGAGCTAGGCATTCACGCCGGGGATGCCGAGACCAGCCTGATGCTATCGATTATGCCTGAGCAGGTGCGGATGGCTGAGGCAAAGGCCGAGTTTCCTCAAAACTTGCCAACGGATAGCTGGCTTACCATGGAGGGAGCCTTGCCCTTTGCCTGGGTAACCCGCGATCTAAGCGCTAGCGGAGTTTTGGGAGACCCGACCGTGGCGACCGAGGAAAAAGGGGAGCAGATCCTCACCTCTTTGGCCACCAGTTGGGCGACAGCATTGGAGGATATTTATCGATTTCGTCAGCCCCACACTGACCCAGCCTGCTTACCTTAGACCTCTAAGAGACAGGCCTACCGCGATCGCCCCAGAGACCGATAGGTTAACCTGTCGGTCTCTGGGGTAGATAAGGATTTGTCAAAGGCTGTTGGGGGCGATCGCCAGATCACGCCCCCGAGTTTGCTATACTCAAAAACTGATAAGGCGGCGACATAGCCAAGTGGTAAGGCAGAGGTCTGCAAAACCTCCACCCCCGGTTCGAATCCGGGTGTCGCCTTTAAGGGTAGATCAAGAGCTAAGTAGGCTGTACTTGCAGACTATTGGCGCTGTTACAAGAGAAAAAAGATCCTTCGATCCTCTAAAACCAAGCTTGCAACACACTAATTTAGCGGCTGGTGCAGACACAGGCCCAAAAATAGATAGCGCAAGTAGGCTATTTGCCGGTGCTAGTCGCCACCAACACTGAGGGGAGTGCCCACAACGTCTGCCCCTGTCAGGTCAGCATTTAAGAATGAAGCTCCAGTGATATCGGCGAAGTAGATATGGGCATCGGTTAGGTTTGCCTCGTCAAGCGTGGCATTTTCGAGTAGGGCGTTGGTCAAAAAGGCTCCGGTGAGGTTGGCGCTAGTCAAGTCGGCACCACTTAAGTCAGCCCCCTCTAGGTTAGATTCTAAGAGAGTCGCGCCTTCTAAATTGGCGTCGCGCAGGTCAGCACCGATTAGGTGAGCCTGGGTTAGATTAGCACCCGACAAATCACAGCCTTGACAGAGGTTGGTTTCGAGGAGCTGTTGTACATGGACCGGGTTTTCGGCCTGGGCGGGTAAACTGAGCGCTAATGGGATAGCGATCGCGGCCCCGGCGAGTAGAGTGAGTTTCATGGAGGAATCCTCCGCTATTGGTGATCAGTGCCAGTACTATTTAGTTGAGTCCTAGCTGACGGAAGTAGCTTTCTATTACCCCTCCGTTTCGCGTGCACTCTGCTCTAAGCAGTAGAGGGGAATTTGCTGCAAGCTACACCTAACTGTATCGGTGGCCTTAGCTCTTGCCATCGGCAGTAAGATAGGTCTTGCGCCTGTGCTACTGCTCGATCGTAGCCCTTTTTCTGAGCCGCTGGGTCAGGATATCCGTACCGTAAGGAGTCGCGATCTACCCATGTTCACTGTCATTCATCAGTTCACCTCCGCTCAGGTCGAGCAGCTTCACCAGATGTATTTGCAGGAGTGGTGGAGCAACGAACGTGCTCTAGCCGATATGCCGCGCCTGCTGGCCAACAGCGACCTACTCTTTGGCCTGTGGGATGAGGAGGCGCAGCGGCTGGCGGGCTTTTGTCGAGTCCTGACGGACTGGGTGTATCGAGCGATCGTATTCGATGTAATTGTGGCGGCAGACTATCGTGGGCAAGGCCTGGGGGCAGAGCTAATTGAGCAGGTGACCCATCACCCCAAACTCTCTCAGGTGGAGTGTATTCAGCTATTTTGCATAGCCGATATGCAGTCATTCTACGAGAAATATGGCTTTGGTCAGGCTGAGCAGTTGCTCATGGTACGACCTCGGGGATAGGCGGGGAGTGAGGGATGGTCAGGCTAGGCGAACAGAGGAATTTAGCTGTCGAAACCTTGTAATGCCGCAGGGGCAGAACACACAATCTCTAGAGGCTCCTGGGTGCGAGGATGGGGTAGCTCTAGGCGGTAGGCATGGAGATGGTAGCCGATGTCGCCAGGGACGGGAACTCTACTATCCACAGAGGATTCGATAGGCAGCGGTAGGCCGCCGATTGCATAGAAGGGATCGCCAATTAACGGAAACCCTGCCGCCGCGAGGTGGATGCGGATTTGGTGGGGCCGCCCAGTACGGATGGTGACTTCTATTAGGGTAGAGTCTGCGGTGCGGTGGACAACTCTTCCCTCGCTGTAGGCGGGCAGACCAGTGGGCGAGGCCGCATACACATACCCCAGCGCTGGATGATCGACTTTGCCGATGGGTGTTGTGAGGGTAAATGCGTCGGGCAAATCGTTGACCCCAATCAGCGCTCGGTAGGTTTTGCGAATGGGGTGCGGTGCCTGAGAATCGTGGGCAGTAGCCGTGGAGTCGCGCAGCTGGCGGCTGAGGGTCGAGCGGGCTAGGGTCGATCGCCCCAAAATCATCACCCCCGAAGTTCCCCGCCCCAGCCGATGCACCGGAATAGGCGGGTTGTCGGGATAGCGCAGCCTGAGCTGGTGCAGCAGTGTATGGGTGAGAAAGCCCCCGCCAGGCAGCACCGGCAGGCCCGACGGTTTGGCGATCGCCATTAAATCCCCATCCTCATACAGCACCTCAAACTCCAGCGGTGCCTCCGGCTCCTCCCACGGAGGGCGATGGTAGTCCAACCTGTCCCCTGCACTGAGGCGATCGTCGGAGGCTAGGGCAATGCCGTCTTGGCGAATTTGGCCAGCTGTAATGCGATCGCGCCATATCGCCCGACTAAAGTGCCTGTAACGATTGCTATAGAAGTCGAGGACGGAGAGACCGGCTTCGGCGAGGGTGATGCGATCGGTGTAAACCCATCCTTGATTCATACCAGTTCTATTGTGGGAAGGTCTCCTGAAGATGGTGCATCGCTGCGCGGATGCACCCTACGAGACACCTTACACCAACCGCTTCAACCGCTCCTTCGCATCCGCTCGCAGCTGCTTTACCCGCCGAAACAGTTCCGTTCCGGTGTGAATGTAGCTCTCCTCATAGCTCATCGTGAAGCGATCGAATTCATCCAAGCCATCCTCCAGCAGCCCCAGGCAGTGGTAAATATCCGCCGCCACCCCCGCCATACTCGCCGGATTCGCCATTGAGTTAAACTTGCTCTGGGCCTGCTCCAGCCAGGTACGCCCCTGCTCCAGATACGCCATAAACCCCTCCATCAGCTCATCGTCAAAGGGGTCAGCCGACAGCTTGCGAATTTCGGTTCTCAGAGGCGATATGCTCTTGCCTAGCAGCCTGTCCACCGGGCCATACACCAGCTTCAGCCAGGCGTCCTCCCGTGCTTCAGACGATTGCATAGCCTGGCGGGCCTGGCGATACACCGCAGCGGCGGCGGCGGTGCGCTTCGCCCGGTTGGCGGCACTCTCTACTGGGTCAACAGCCACAAACCCCTGACGCTGCTGGTCGTAAACCGTGCGCCGCGACGGGTCACCAATGACTTCGTAGGCAATGTTGATGCGAGCAATGCGATCGTGGGACGCCTGATCGCTCTTGCTGTCGGGGTGATACTGCTTAGCCAGACGACGGTAGGCGCGCTTAATTTCCGCCTGAGTCGCCGACTCGTGCACATCGAGGGTTTGGTAGTGAGTCTCGTTTGCCATAGAGACATTTTAGGGGAGGGAGGGGGTGGGGGGTAAGGGGTGGATGGGTAGGCGGGTGGGGATTAGGCTAGGGACTGATCGATGAAGGTTTGCCAGGTGGGATTGGGTTGCCAGATGCGGTGTAGGTCGGCGATCGCAACAGCAGGGTCTATACCCAGGCGAAGCACACGGTAGAGATAGACGAAGGCAGAGACGCGCATATTGAGAGCACAGTGAACCAAGACCTTAACCTCGCGATTGCGATCCATCACCTTAAAAAAGATGGCCAAATCTGCCGGGGTCGGCGCTTCCCACACCACCGGAATGTGAACGTAGGTCATCCCCAGGCTTTTCAGCACTTCTGCTTCGTTGGCAATGGCATGATCGGAGGTCGACAGCGCCAGATTTACCACGACTGTGTAACCGGCTTCGGCCACCGCCTTAAACTGCTCTGCGGTGGGCTGCCCAGCGGTGCCCAAAGTGGGCGAAAGGGCCAGGTAGTTGCGGATGGCCTGCAAAGAATCAGCGGTCATAGCCAGATCCCTAGGTACGATAAAGAAAACTCACCCTGGAGACTTCAACCCATGGCTATGGTGGAATCTACCATGCTGCCCCTGGGCACCGCTGCCCCCCACTTTGAACTCAGAGACGTTGTCAGCGGCCAAACCATCAACCTCGGCACGTTTGCCGATGCCCCGGCCCTGCTGGTGATGTTTATCTGCCGCCACTGCCCTTTCGTTAAGCATGTGGAGCAAGAGTTGGCCCGCCTTGGCCGAGACTACGACCCCAAGGGCGTGGGCATCGTCGCCATCAGCGCCAACAGCCTGCAAACCCATCCCCAGGATGGCCCAGAACATCTCAAGGCCCAAGCCCAGGACGTGGGCTTCACCTTTCCCTACTGCTTCGACGAAACCCAGGAGGTTGCCAAGGCTTACACCGCCGCCTGCACCCCCGATTTTTTTGTGTTTGACCAGGCCAAAACCCTGGCCTATCGGGGCCAGCTCGACGATAGTCGCCCAGGCAACAACGTGCCCGTAACGGGCACAGATCTGCGGGCGGCGCTAGATGCAGTGCTAGCGGCTGAAGCCATGCCCGGCCACCAAAAACCCAGCATTGGCTGCAACATCAAGTGGACGCCAGGAAATGAACCGGACTACTTTGGGTAGCGTGATCGCCCCACAGCAGCCCAAACGTCACAGAATACAAAGAAGAGCTGGATTATCAAAGCCGTCGATCTAAGCTGCACACACTGGTGCAGAGTTTCGGTCGGATAGAAATCTCGCTCAACTTTGTGGATCGTTATGAGTCGTCTGCGTCGGTTCTTTAAATCATGCCTGGTGGGTCTGATGGCGGTAGTGCTGCTCCAGGCGATCGGCTGTGGCCCGGCCAAGGTATCCGGCCAGCCCCTGCGGCTGACTGTAGGACTAGTGAGCTACGACGACGGCGCTAGCTCACTAGAAAGATATCAGCGCTTTCAAACCTACCTGGCTGAGCAGCTGAAGGCGATCGTTGAGCTAGAGCCCGTGTTCAACGAAATTCGCGCTGTTGAGCAAATTCGTGACGCCAACTGGTCGCTGGTGTTTGCGCCATCAGGGCTGGCGGCGATCGCCATTGCCGAAGCTAACTATCTACCCATCTTCCCCATGCTGGGTGCCCCAAACCAAAAGTCTGTGCTGGTGGTGCGCAACGATAGCCCGTTTCAGGCGCTAGGCGACCTCGCCAACCAAACCCTCGTCCTAGGAGAACCCGGATCTGCTACGGGCTACTACCTTCCCCTCTACGACCTCTACGGCCTCACCCTTAAGGCTATTGAGTTTGCCTCCACCCCCGCTACGGCATTGGAGTGGGTTGCCAACGGCCGAGTGGCCGCAGGGGCCATGTCAGAAGACGCCTTCCAGCAGCAGCGCAGCGCCTTTGATGGCAACATCTTTCGCATTTTGCACGCCAGCCGAGCCATTCCTCCAGGGGCGGTCTTGATTAGCCCCAATATCGATCGCAACCAGCAGCAGTACCTTGAGCAAGCTATGCAGAATGCCCCATCTACCATCACCGCTGATGCGGGCTATGTTCCCAACACGCCCCCACCCGACTTAAGTCAGCTGATCGCTTTAGTTAACAAAGTGCGGCCGTTAGAGTCGCGTATTAAAGAGCAGCCTGTGGTGCTAACCCTAGGTTCTTAGCCGCAGACAATGCGCCGCGCATCCCTTACATATCAACTGTACCGAGATCCTTGGATCGTGAGTTGTGAGACGGCGAGGACTCTATCCATAGGCTAGAATTAGGGCCAAAGTCATTTTCAGAGAGACATTGTTCACCGCTCATTTGCCCGGTGTTTTGCGGTCAAAACGATCGCTAGAACGATAGATCTCAGGTCTAGGAGTGCATGCTATACCATCATCACCGTCTGGGAGGGATTGCCGCCCATGGGATGACGTTCACTGCTGTTCACCGCATCGGTCCGTTAGCTGTTTAGACGTCTCTAGCAACCCTTGGAGCTGACTCGTGTGACCCACGGACATCGCACCCTAGCCGCTATTATGCTGACCGATGCGGTTGGCTTTAGCGCCCGCATGTCAGTACAGGAAGAATTAACCCTCTCCCAGCTCCAGCGCGACCAGGCGTTAATGGAAGCGCTCTGCGATCAGTTTGAGGGCAAAGTGCTGAAGTCAACTGGCGATGGCCTGCTGATGTATTTTGCCAGTGCAGTGCAGGCCGTTACCTGCGGGCTCGAAATTCAAAAAGAACTGCACCGCATCAATGCCAATGCCGAGGGTGAACCCGCCCTGCTGCACCGCATCGGCATCCACTTAGGCGATGTCTTTTTTAGCCAGTCTGACGTCATGGGCAATGGGGTCAATATTGCCGCCCGCCTCCAGAGCGAAGCGCACCCCAGCGGGATTTGCATTTCTAAAATTGTCTACGACGTGGTCAAGTCACGTCTCGATTTAGACACCACCTACGCCGGGCCCTTACGGCTCAAAAACATTCAAGAGCTGGTGCCGGCCTACCATGTCCATGCCCTGCCGAAAGAGCCAAATGAGGCCAGCCCCTCCGCAATCACCACAGAAGAAGGGCTTGAGTCACTTCCTGAAGTCTCTACAGACCGCAAGCTTTTGGCCCCAGGCACTAAGGTGGGCGGTCGCTATATCGTTCAGCGCGTGCTGGGACAGGGCGGCTTCGGTCGGTCTTATTTAGTCGAAGATTCTCAGCGGTTTGGTGAAGCCTGCGTGCTGAAGGAGTTTTTCCCCACCAAAAAGTCGGGGAGCAACTTACGTAAAGCCTTAGATTTATTCAAGCGAGAAGCCAAAACCCTATACCAGCTCGACCATCCCCAGGTGCCTAAGTTTTTGGCCTGTTTTACCCAGAAAGAGCGCCTGTTCATTGTGCAGGAATACATTGATGGGGTGCCCTATTCCCAGCTGATCAAGCAGCGCCGCCAGCAAAACAGCCAGTTTTCTGAGGCCGAGGTCGCCCAGTGGCTGATGCAGATGCTGCAGGTGCTGGATTATCTCCACGGCCTGAATATTGTGCACCGCGATATCTCGCCGGACAACATTATGTATTGTCGCGATCGCAGCTTGCCAGTGCTGATCGATTTCGGCCTAGTCAGCGACGCCATTAGCACCCTGCTGTCTGACGAAGTGACCGCAGCCGACGATGCCCAGCCTGCCACCATGGTGGGCAAATATGGCTACTCACCGCCAGAGCAAATTCACCTGGGCCAGAGTTTTCCCTCCAGCGACCTCTATGCGTTGGGGGTGACGGCGATCGTGCTGCTGACTGGCCGCTACCCCCGTGACTTGATCGACCGAGAGTCGCTCGAGTGGCACTGGCAAAGCTACGTCAGCGTGAGCCCAAGTTTGGCAGCTATTCTCACCCAGCTGGTGCAGCAGAAACCAAAAGCCCGTTTTCAAACGGCCCGCGACGTGATGCAGCGCCTGTCACCTCTGGCCGATGCGATCAAAGTCCCCATCTCTCCTCTGACTGTTGCACCGGCTTGGATTCCGTCTGTCCATCGGCTAACTTCCCCTGCCGTTGCCACACCCAAGATAGCCCTCTCTGAGGGGCAAAATCCCTCATTCATGGAGGCCTGCCGTCAGGAGCTCGCTCGCTGCATTGGCCCCATGGCCAGCGTGATTGTCGAAGACATGATCGAGCAACATCCCCAGGCCACACCGCAGGAATTTGTCGAAATTTTGGCGAGCCAGCTATCCAATGGACGCCAGGCCACAGATTTTGTGAGCCGCATTCAGCTCGCCGTAGGCGAAAACGCCGCCAGCCTGCTCGATGAGTCACAAGATCTTACGGCTGCCGATCCAGAGTCAATATTTGATGTTGTAGACCCAGCCGCAGAGCGTCTCAGCCCAGATTTTGTGAACCGCTGCCGGCAAACTCTGACTCGCTGCATCGGCCCCATGGCCAACTACCTAATCGAAGACACTCTAGCCGATTTTCCGCACCTCTCGCCTCAGGATTTGGTGACTCGCCTGACGGCTGAAATTCCCGATTCTAAAAAGGCAGAGATCTTTCGCCAGCAAATGCAGTAGGGGCACAGCCGATTGGCTTGCGGAGGCAACTTTTATCCTTTAGCTGAGTCTTTTGCCTAAAGCACAATCAGTAATGCCGCGCAGAGTTCCCCAAAGAAAATGGTATGGCAATTAATCATAAATCTGACCTAAAGATTAGCAGATTGATCTCAATGCCAGTTTTAATCAAGGGCTTTGTTTTACGCAGTGCTGTCATCGGTTTACTCTCTGGCAGCGTGCTAGGAGGGTTATTTGGCGTTACTTATCTCGTTTTTATTTTGACAGGATTAGTCAGCGCTGGTTTGGGGATAGGCTTGGGCCTGATTAACGGGTTATTAATCAGTGCCGTGACGGGCCTGTTTTTTTATCCATTGCACCATGGGCGGCGCTATCGGCTAACGCTTACCGTTATAAGCGCTTTTATCGCCTGGGCAGGGGTCATCGCCGTTGGGCCTTGGTATGTTTCTGCCACAGTGATGACGCCTAGCTCAGCCGTTTTGATTGGCTTTGGCTCTGTGTTGGCATCAATAGTGGCTGGGTGGGCGGGCGGATTGCTCGGTCAAAATCTGGCCGACTGGTATAACCATAGACTCATTGCAGAGCAGCCTAGTTGGGCGGCTGAGCCAGCTACGTCGGACACCACGCCGCTAAACAAACCCAAGCGATATTTGGATGATATTTTTTTGGGTCAGCAAGCGGACTGGGTAAAGGTTGCCTTGTTTGCGCTGCTCTGCCCTCGTTTAGGCAACTCGCTTTTGGAGTTTTTGGTTTGTGGTGATCTAAGTGCAGATGTGGTCTCTTGTCTACCTTCGCCGCGTCTTTATACATCGGTGTTGGCAGGTATTAGGGTTTCTCTGCCTATCTTTCTGCTTACTGTAATCGCGATCGCGCTGTTTCAAAGTCTATACAGAATATACAGAACTAGGTGATGGCGAATGAGCTAGCTGCTAAGTGAACTGCGATCGCTCCCTAATTAAGGAATCAGCTAAGACTCTTATTTACCAGAAAAGTCTCCCGAATTGCGTCGCCCTTCTCGGTAGCGCTCCAAGCGCTGCATGGCCATTTGCAGGCTCATTTGCATGCGGTTAAAAGCTTCGGCTAATTGGCCCACTTCGTCATTAGAATCTTGGCTAAACTCTGCCACTGGGTCACCCATGCTGGCCGCTTCCGCTGCCAAAGCCATGCGGTTGAGGGGACGCACCACGTAGCGCTTGAGCCAGAGATTTACCAGCACGATCGCCAGCGAAAAGGCAATCACAAAAATGCCGAGGATCAGCACCAGAGACTGACGGGCACTTTTCAGCACCTTTTCTGCGGGCACGGAGATCATTTGAGCCCCAACAATTTCATCGAGATGCCAGCCAAAGCCGTTGTTGGCACCGTAGCGCTCGATCATGCTGGCCGGGGCAGCGGCTGGGGTGCTGTGGCATTCTAGGCAGCTCGGCTTGCTAATTTTAATGGGGCGAGCAATGTAGTAGAGGCCGCCCGCCGGGGTTTGCCGAAAGCCACTGGTTTCGTGGGCTGTGTTCTGCTGTTTAAATTGTTCGACAAGCTGGGCCTCAAAGCCATCGGCCTTGTCCCTCAAATTGGTGGGGTTGAGGGTGGCCTCTTTATAGAAAAAGTCAGCATAAATCGGGTTGCCACGAAAAGTTTCAAACACTTCTCGCGCAGAATAAGCCGGCACGGTTTCAGGCAAAAACTCGGTATCTAGCCGCGCGAGCAGTTCTGGATTAACCTGATTAGTGGTGTAATCTCGCACAGAATTCATCGTTTCCATCAACATTAAGGCGTTGGTGGTGAGTTGAGCCTGAGCGCTCTGGTTTAAAACCGAAGATAGGGCGATGCTGCTGGCAATAATGCCCCCCAGAAATACGAGCAGCAGCAGCAAGGTAAATTTTTGGCCGAGTTGCAAGTTATCGAGCTTGAGCATGGAGTGGCATGGGTGGATGGTTCCGTCATCAAATACACCTGCACCCGGCCTGCTTCCGGAGACACTAGGGGTTTTGCAAAGAAGAGCAATACTTCCATGCCCAAGCCCTTGTCTGCGGCGCAGATGCTGTCAATTGTAGAGCGAAGCCTGTTCCACCTAAGGGAGTGAGTAACAGTTCAACATCTGCGAAAAATTGGCGTTAGGTTGCCCATTATCTGAGATCCAAAAACCTTAAGCCAATCAAGTTCTTTACTTAAGCTGAGCCAGCTTTTGGTTGGCAGACCTGAGCATTTCGCTGGCCCGAGCATGGCTGGTGGTGTTGGGTTGAACTTTTTCTAAATCGTTGATGATGTCTTGCAGCAGGCTGGCAATCTGGTTGCGCTCCATACCCTCTAGGTTTTGAGCCAGCATACGAGTGCTTTTTTCGTTAGCGCTGTCGAAGGCTCGGGCGGAGGTCTCTTCTTTGTCGATGTTTTCTTGCACAATGCCGAGATTGTTTTGGTATTGGGCCAGCAGGGTTTGGGCCTCGCCATAGCCCAGATCTTCGATGGGAATGTTTTCTAGGCGGGCGATCGCCGTTTCCCAAAGCCCCGCAACGGTCTCCCAGCGGGCGGCACTGTGCGGCGGGTTTTGGCCGGCTACGGCAGCTTCATAGCCAAAGGCTTTAGCCGCATCGACCAGTGTGCCAGAGCGGTTGCCACCAGCGATATTGCCCGCCACCTGCTGATAGTCGCGCTGATAGGCATTCAGTTTGGTGGCCGACTGCCGTCCGGCTAGCGTTTCTGGTGGAATTTCGTTTAGCCGATCCATTCCCTGCTGCCAAATGGTGAAGGCTGTGGCCCGGTCGGTACTAGATGCCGCTGTTTGAAATGCCTGCTGTGCCCCATCGACGGTCGTGGTGCCTTCCGCCAGAAGGGTTTGGGCGTTGCGCTCTTGAAACACGACGGCCTCCATGCGGCCAATTTCGGCGCGGGCGGTCTCAAACTCATCGAGGGTAAACCGCCAGCTACAGCCCACAAACCCACAGTAGCCCTGTGGGTAGTAGCCTAAAAACCACACCGGCAGGCCGTCTAAGTGCTCCTGGGCCTGGGTGACTTTTTCTTCGCCTAGTTCAATATCTTGGGCTGAGGTGGCCTGGTTTACCAGCTGGTCGGCCTGCTCTACCAGCGACACCGCTTGCCGATAGTCGCGATCCATCTTGATATAGCTGGGCAGCAAAATTAGGGGGGCCGTCTTGGCCACAGGCCAGCGAACCATGGGGTAGGGCAGGTTGAGCACCCATGTTATCCCGGCCAGCCCCGCCACCGTAACCACTGCCGAACCCAAACACCCAAATGTACGAGCCACCATAACCGTTGTTTCTCAATCAAAGCAAAGGCTGTTTCAGTGTTCCCCTGGGAGCCAGCTCTGTTGCTTTGATTGGCCATCTAGTTGTGTTGATTTAGCGATCGCTCAAACCGCTTCAAAATTGGCAAAAACCCCTGCATCCCAGTTTTGGGATGCAGGGGGTTCACAATTAAACAGCTAACTGGGGCTACTTGCCGCCGTAGAAGTAGGCGATCTCTTTGTCTTTGAGGGGCGCAAAGTCGGCCGCTTGCAGCATGGCGTTGAGGTCATCAGCGGCGAAGTGCTTGGCCCCAATGCGCACAATGCGCGATCGCATCGAGTTAGACACCCCGCTGCGCTGCCGCCCGGCTTCTTTAGCCATCACCGTGTGGTAGAGGTCGAGCTTAGCGGCGGGAATGGGGGTGCCGTCGAGGTCAATGCCCTGGGCGATCGCGGCATCTACGGCATCGGCCCCGGTGGTTGGCGTTTGAGACATGGTAGCTAGTCCTGCTAACGTGAGTAGTCCCAAAATCCTACCAGACCGCGATCCCCGCCTGGGCTGGGGGCAGAGCTAGCGGTTACGACTTTGCCACCGCTACCGGCTGGCTGCCCTCGATTTCTTTGACCACACGGGTCTTGCTAGCGCGCAGGTGTTGGCTAATCGCCGCCACAGCCCCATCGGGGTCGCGGCTGAGAATGGCCTCGTAGATTTGGCGATGCTCTAGGCGAATGTCGAGCACGTTGGGGTTTTGCTGAAGGGTTTGAATGCGCAGCAGCGCCATGGCATCAAACAGGCTATCTAACAGCGACACCAGCCGCCGATTGCCCGAGCCTTCGGCAATCAGATGGTGAAACTGGTAATCGACATCGAGCAGGCTCTCGGCCGAGAGGCTGCCGTGGCTGTTGGCGATGGCCCCTTCAGCCTTGGCCACACAGGCGGCGATCGCCTCAAGCTGATCCTCAGTGGCGTGGGTGCAGGCTCCAGCCACCGCCAGCGCCTCTAGGGCCAGGCGGCAGTCGTAGAGTTCTTCGGCATCGGCAGCCGTAATGGTAGTTACCCGCAGCCCGCCGCTGACGTCGGCGGTCACCAAACCGTCTTGCTGGAGCTGGCGCAGGGCCTCCCGCAGGGGGGTGCGGCTCACCTGTAGCCACTCGGCTAGCTGAGTTTCTACTAGGCGATCGCCCGGCGAAAGCGCCCCGGTCAAAATGGCCGATCGCAGCGCATGGTAAACCTGCTCATACAGAGACTTGCCGCGGTTGATGGTAGGGGGAGACGATAAAATCACAGGGGGCTTAACCTCTGGAGCAGGGAGAATACTGGCCCAATGGACTGCCGCAACGCGCGGTGCGGCTAGAACGGCAATACTTCCTAATCATACAAAGTTGGCCCGTAATGAGGGCCAAAAAAGTTCTCAAGGTGCAGAAAAGCTGCCCTAAACCAGGAATAACTACAGAATTGCTGCATTTAAACGTTCTCCGGAGCGATCCTGACCTATCGTTCCATCGCTAGCTTCAAGACCGGGAGCAAGTAAGGCCTTCACAAGAATCTCAGCCCGTTGCCGTAAGCTGATAGTTGAGATCAACCGCAACGAATATAACTATGCAAATTGTGCGCAGGCTGTTGTTGGGCCTACTGCTGCTAGCCACCGTGGGGCTGATGTGGGACGCCCTACCCTTCTACGCCACCGCCGACTCGATGCCCAAGTCTACGGCAGTCTCTGACCCCAGCTTAGCCACCGCTACCTTTGCCGGAGGCTGTTTCTGGTGCATGGAAGGCCCCTTTGACGAGCTAGAGGGCGTGATTTCGACCACCTCGGGCTATACCGGCGGCACTAAGGTTGACCCCACTTACGCCGAAGTTTCCGCTGGGAGCACTGGTCATGTGGAAGCGGTTCAAGTCGTCTACGACCCTGATAAAGTCAGCTACGAGACGCTGCTTCAGGTCTTTTGGCAGAATGTAGACCCAATAGACAGCCGAGGCCAGTTCTGCGACAAGGGCAGTCAGTACCAGGCCAAAATCTTTGCCAACGACGACCAACAGCAGGCCTTGGCAGAACAGTCTAAACAAGCGCTGAGCGCTGGGCCGAAGTTTCAGAAAAATCCCATCGTTACGGCCATTGAGCCTGCCCAGGCTTTCTACCCCGCTGAAGACTACCACCAGGACTATTATCTGAAGCACCCGCTGCGCTATAAGTATTACCGCACGGCCTGTGGGCGCGATCGCCGCTTGGCCGAAGTGTGGGGCAATGGGGAGTAGGAGGTGGATGGGTGGATGGGTAGATGACTAGCACCTGACACCTAACACCTGAAACCTGACACCCAACACTTGAGATCTAAACAAACTGACTACCGTGCAGGGATTTCTGAACTTCTATAAGCCCCAGGGCATGAGTTCTCACGACTGCGTAGGGGCAGTGCGGCGGCTAACAGGCATCAAAAAAGTGGGTCATGGGGGTACGTTGGATCCTTTGGCTGAAGGAGTGCTGCCCATAGCTGTGGGTCGGGCCACACGCCTGCTGCCCTACCTGCCAGAGGGCAAGGCCTATCGGGCGGTGATTCGCTTTGGCATCACTACCACCACCGACGATCTAGAAGGAGAAATTCTTACCCAGCAAGCCGCCGATCGCCTGACGGTGGAGGATATTGCGGCTTGCCTACCCGAGTTCCAGGGGACAATCGATCAGGTGCCCCCAGCCTTTAGCGCCATTCAGGTGCAGGGGCAGCGCCTCTACGATCTGGCGCGCAAGGGTCGGGTTGTCACGCCGCCCTCGCGCGTTGTGACGATCCACCAACTATCGGTACAACACTGGCAGCCGGGAGAGCAGCCAGAGTTAACGCTGAATATAGACTGCGGCCCTGGCACCTACATTCGCTCGATCGCGCGAGATTTGGGCGATCGCCTCGGCACCGGAGCCACCCTGGCCCATCTGACACGCACCCGCAGCGGCGGCTTTGACGCGTCGCACAGCCTCACACTGGACGATGTGACGGATTCGGTTGCAAAGCAGGCATTGAGGCTGGTGGATCCGGCGCTATGTCTGGGGCATCTGCCTGCGATCGCCCTGCCCGCCGAGCTGGCTCTGCGCTGGCAGCAGGGGCAAAAGTTTCCGCCCACCATGGTAATACCGCCAAACACTCCATACCGAGTCATCAACGAGTCAAGCGGGGAATTCTTGGGCATCGCCCAGCTCGAAGAACGGGAAGAAGGGCCGATTCTCAAAGCAAAAATGGTGCTTTAGGGACAGGTAGAGTGCTTGCCATAACCCTCGCCTAAGTTATTTCTTTGACTGGATGCTACAGCTGTTGCACTGGGCGAATGCCATTCGCCCCTGCCCATCCACCCACATACCCATCTACTCCTTCGGCACCCATACCGACACCGACCCCGCCGTACAGCTAAATTCAGCCCAACCTTCGTCGTTGGTGGTGACCGGCTCGCTCACGTGCTCAGTGATGTCGTAGTAGGTGCAGTTGGGCCGGCCTACCTCCATCCACTTGTGGCCGTCGTCACCGTTAGTTAGCACCACGGCCATGCCGCCAGGGTTTGTTTCGTTACCGAGCCGAGTCCAGCCAATGGTGGTGGGGTGGTCGAAGTAGTCGTACTGGTCACCGAAGGCATAGGTGCTGCGCGCGTACAAGAACTTATCAATCAGCCACTTGTGGCTATCGAGCCAGATCTCATATTCGCCGCCGTCTTTGCCGGTGTCTTTGTAGTGAGCCCCATAGTAGTCGGCGTAGAAAATGCAGGGGTAGCCATCCTGACGCAGCAGAATGAGCGCGTAGGCTAGGGGCTTAAACCAGGGCTCTACTACCGACTCAAGCGATTGCAAAGGTTGCGAGTCGTGGTTATCGACCAGAGTAACGGCGAGAGCGGGCTGCTCTTTCACCAGGGTGTTGTCAAAAATGGTGGTGAGGTCATAGTCGCCACCGGCTTTGCTGGCCTCGCTAAAGTTGTAGTGTAGGGGCGCATCAAACAGATGCACATCGCCCTCAGTAACTTCAATAAAGTGGTGCAGCGCCTCAATTTCGTAGGACCAATATTCGCCCACCGCAAACAGCCTGCGGCCCGCCTGGTACCGACAGTGCTGTAGCCAGTGGGGGAAAAAGCCCGCCCGCACGTGCTTCACCGCATCAAAGCGAAAGCCATCGACCTGGGTGGTGTCGGTGTACCAGGTTCCCCACTCTTTGAGGGCCTCGCGCACCTCGTCCGATTCCATGTCGAGGTCGCAGCCCATTAGGTAGTCAAAGGCACCTTTTTCGAGGTCAACATTTTCGTCAAAAGACTTACCTTCGAATAGATAAACCGCATCGTAACCGGGGTCATTTTCGTCGTAGTCAACGGCATCAAAATGCCACCAGTGCCACTCCATATCAGAGTACTTGCCCTCACGGCCAGGAAATTTAAAGTGCGTCCACACGTTAACCGTGCGATTTTCGCCAATTACTTCATGGCGGTCGTCGTGGCTCATGGGGGTGGCTTCGACTTCTTCAAGAGCATCGCCGCCCATCATGTGGTTAAACACCACATCGGCATAAACCCGAACACCCGCTTCTTTGGCGGTTTTTATGGCCTGAAGATATTCGTCTTTAGTGCCGTATTTCGTGCGAACACTGCCCTTTTGGTCGAATTCGCCTAGGTCATACAAGTCGTAGACGCTGTAGCCTACGTCGTAGCCGCCAGTATTGCCCTTGTAGGCGGGGGGGAGCCAAACAGAAGTAATGCCAGCCTCTGCCAAGTCTTTTGCGTTCTTAGCAAGCTCATTCCACAGGTTGCCGTCGGGCTCAATATACCAGTGAAAATACTGCATCATCACGCCATTCGGCTCAGACATAACCCGCGGGCTCCGTTAAGTAATAAGAAATGTTAGCTTCGAGATTATGGCAGATGTCTTTAGTTTTTCTAGTCTGCCTATTGGGATATTGCCAAAGGCCATAATTTCTGCTTGACTGTTTACTATTGCGCTTTTTTGCGGGAAGGGTATGCTGCTTTATTTAGTTTCTAGACATTACTAAATAGGCATCTTCATACGCATTACCTAATACGTAGACGCACTCTTTTTTGTGAAAAATAAAACTTAGAGAACGTCGGTTGCGGCCGGTTCACCTTCAAGGCGGCGGGGAATGCGATCGCCCCCATCCAGCGTCTCAATCGGTTCTCCCCCAGCAGTTCCCAACCTACACACGGTTCGGAGGCTTGACCGCTTCGCGGGGCATCCGTTCTGCTATGTCCCTGAGCAGCTTCCCTGAAGGAATGCATGAATCAAATTGTTACTATCCATCGTTGGCAGACCTAGCGATGCACCCGTAACCCAGTTCATACTGCGATCGCACCTGGCCCCATTATTTTCATCTAGCCTGAATTAGAACCTATGACCTCCACTGCCGCTCGCCCGATCACTATTCGCCCCGCCACTCCCGCCGATGTGCCAGCCCTAGTGGACTTAATCAAAGCCCTAGCCGATTACGAAAAGCTGGCCCATGAGGTGACCGGCAGCCCGGACGATTTGGCCGCTGCTCTGTTTGGCGATCGCCCCTGCGCCGAAGCCCTACTCGCCTGGGTAGACGACCAGCCCGCTGGCATGGCCTTGTTTTTCCACAACTTTTCGACCTTTTTGATGAAGCCTGGTATTTACCTAGAAGACCTCTATGTGTACCCTGACTACCGCCGCCAGGGCATCGGCAAAGCGCTGCTAGTGCACCTGGGCAAGCTAGCTCTAGAGCGAGACTGCGGTCGCTTTGAGTGGAGCGTGCTCGACTGGAACACCCCCGCGATCGAGTTTTACCAGAGCATGGGGGCCGAGATTAAACCCGAGTGGCAGACCTGCCGGGTGACAGGGGAGGCGTTGGCGGCGTTTGGGGAGATGTGAGAGGGATGGGGGAGATAGGGGAGATGAGGGAGATGACGAGGACAAAGGCTTCCTCACCCTCCCTACCTTCCTCATCTCATCCACATCCCCTACCCATCCATCCACTTCCCCATTTCATAGGTATGATTCTGGCCAGAGAGTCTAAGCATTCGGTTCTATATGGCACAGATTTTTATCTCGGCGGGCCACGGCGGCTTTGAGAATGGGGTGGTAGACCCCGGTGCCGTGCTGCCTAACACCACCGAAGCGGCGGAGATGATTCAGATTCGCGATTTGGTGGTGGCTGAGCTTAGGTCGCGCCAGCTAGCGGTGCTGTCTGTGCCCGACGACCTCAGCGCCACCCAAACCCTGGCCTGGATTAACGCCCGCTGTCGCCCTGAAGATGTGGCCCTCGAAATTCACGCTGGGGTCTTCAGCGACCCGGCGGTGCGGGGTTCGGCGGTGTTTTACATTGCCAAAAACGACACGCGCCGCACCCATGCTGAAATTGTGCTGCTGGCTCTGCTGCGCCGCATCCCCCAGGTGCCTAGCCGAGGCGTCAAGCCCGACACCGAATCGCCGACAGGTCTGCTGTCCTTTTGCCGCAACCTGGGCTGCCCTTCGCTGCTGATGGAGGTGGGCTACCTAAGCAATCCCCAAGATTTGGCCGTCATTCAGCGGCAGCGCCGCGATGTGGCCCTGGGTATTGCCGACGGGCTGGCCTCCTGGAGCCGGGCGGTGGGCAGCGGCACTCCCACTGCGCCGGGGAGCAACCTGCCCGAAATTCGCATCAACCTCAACGGCGGCATTTATCCAGAAACCGGCATTATCGTCAACGGCAACGCCTACGTGCCCATCGACATTGCCGACTTGCTGGGGGTAGACGCGACCAGTTCCCCCAATATCACCCGCATTCGCTACGCCAATGTGGTCTACATCAAGGCGGTGGATCTGCAAAACTACAACGTGACGGTGACCTGGGATGCGGCGAGCCGAACGATTCGGCTGCGATCGCGCACGGGCACCCAGTTTTGCCCTGGCTCGATGGATCGCATCATGGGCAACGGCAGCACGTCAGAGACGCAGTTGACCCTGTTTCTGCAAAGCGTCAATCAGGGTGCCGTCAACGCTTACCGCGACCTGCCCAAGCTCTACCGCGAAGAGGCGGCGATCGAGGGGGTCAACCACGACATTGCCTTTTGTCAAATGCTGGTCGAAACCAACTCCCTCAACTTTGGCGGCAGCCTCAACCCGGCCCAAAACAACTTTGGCGGCATTGGCTCACCCACGGGCGGGCCAGAGGGGTCGTCGTTCCCCAGCGCTCGGGTGGGGGTGCGGGCGCAAATTCAGCACCTCAAGGCCTACGCTAGCCTCGACCCCCTGGTGCAACGCCAGGTCGACCCTCGCTTTCTGTTTGTGGTCAGAGGAATTGCCCCTCTAGTCAATCAGCTCAGCGGTCGCTGGAGCGCCGACCCAGAGTATGGCCGCAAAATTATGGCCTTTCTGCGGAGGCTTTACGAGCCGATCGTGCCGCCCTAAGCGACCACTTTGACCGCTGTCTCCCCAGGGGAAACCTGCGGCTGTCGAGGTCGTCATGGGAATGATTGGATCCTAATGTGCCGGGTTGAGCTATCGGTGATACCGTAAAAAGCGCTGTCCGGTGATCCCACACGTTCTCTACGTTCTGCCGCAACCGATGAATTTACTTCGCCAACCCCTGTTTGGGCTGCTGCTCAGCCACTCCCTAGGCCTTCTCAAACATGGTTTCAGCCTATCGGTGCTCTGGTGGCTAGCAACGCTGCCGGTGCAGGCGGCGGTCGAAATGCGGGTGGCTGTGGGCGATCGCCTCAATCAAGCGGTGGTCGGCAGCTCTACCCCAGCCGTGGTTAAAAACGGGACAGGCCAAGGCGTGGGCCAAATTCCCCAGGGGCGATCGATCACTGTCACTCCCCAGGGAAGCGGGCTAAAGCTAGCTGATTGGCAGGGGCAGGCCTTTTGGGTAGAGCCGACCAGCGGTGGCTATATCTTTATCAACGACAAATGGTATCGGGGTCGGGTGCTGGTGGTGCCCATCGATGGCAAAGTGACCGCCGTCAACTGGGTGGATCTCGAAGCCTATCTCTACGGCGTCGTCGGTGGTGAAATGCCCGCCAGCTGGCCCCACGAGGCGCTTAAGGCCCAAGCGGTAGCGGCTCGCTCCTACGCAATGTATCGGCGCGATCGCACCCAAGGCGACCTGTTTGATGTGGGAGGCACCACGGCCCATCAGGTCTATGGAGGGCTGGCCGCCGAAGCTCCCTCTGTACAAGCTGCCGTCAACGCTACCCAGGGCCAGGTGCTGACCTATGGAGGCCGAGTGATTGAGGCGGTGTTCCATTCCTCCTCCGGCGGCTATACCGAAAACTCTGAAGATATTTGGCAAAGCGCCACCCCCTACCTGCGCGGCGTGGCCGACTACGACCAAGAGGCTCCGGTGTTTCAGTGGTCTGAGACCTTTTCGACCCAACAGATTGCACAGCGTATTACTGGCATTGGCCGCCTAACAGGAGTTGTCACTGAGCGCGCCACTCCCCAGGGGCGCATCGCCTCCATTCGGCTCCAGGGCACCCAGGGCACCCGCACCATGACGGGCACCGAGTTTCGCCAGGCGTTGGGTCTGCGTAGCTCATTATGTTCTCTTACCCTGACGGGCGATACCCTACGGGTTGACGGGCGCGGTTATGGCCACGGCCTGGGCATGAGCCAGTGGGGCGCGCGCGGGCTGGCCACCCGAGGCCAAAACTACCAGCAAATCTTAGCCCACTACTACCAGGGCACTGCTCTCTCTAACCTGCGAGTGGCCACCACCGCCAAGCAGGATATGCCGCTGCTGCTAGATCCCAAAGTGCTTCAGCCCGGCCTAGCCCATTAGATTAGCGGCGGTAGAGGTTGCGATCGCCCCAGGGGATATGCTAAATTCGACCTCTGCAAGGACGTATAGCTCAGTTGGTTAGAGCACCACGTTGACATCGTGGGGGTCACTGGTTCGAGTCCAGTTACGTCCATTTAGTTTAAATGTACAGTGACGCTTTATTTGTCATCGGTGACATATTCATGTCGCTGGTGCCACATTAGTGTCATCGAGGCAAAATTCTGTCGCCAAAGGACTGGTGACAAATTGATGTCGTTCAATAATCAATGTGCGGCCCCAGCCACCTGCCGTAGCTGTCAGCGGTAGTTATGGCTTGGACGGCGAGGCGATCGCCGTCATGGGCGAGTCTATCGGGCCAAGCTGCGAAAAGTGATTTCACGTTCAATTTCCCGCTTCTGGCTATCAGGGATGGGTGTTTGGGAATTTTGTGTCTATTCAGAAATAGACAATGACCACCCCTTTACGCTGGCTCTACGGCGGCTCCAACCGCAAACACCACCTGCGCATGTCGGTTACCTGCGCGATCGCACTGTGCAGCCTCTCTGTCGTGAACCCTGGGGTAATGGCCTGGGGTTATTGGTGGCAGATGCCGCGCGAGGGGCTGTGGATTGTTGCTGGGGGCACTGCCTACCTACATGAACTGTGGGCCACCGCAGACCGGGACGTGGAAGCACAAACGCAAACCACCCTGTCTCTACTGGCTGCCCTATGACCACTTTGTGAAGCACCGGGGGCTGATGAGTCACGGTCTGCTGATTGGCACCGTGGCGCGGGTTATCTACGGGTGGTGGCCTGTGCTGCTCGGTCTGTCGTGGTTATGGGGAGTGTCACCGTTTGGGGCGGCGTGGTTGGGCATTGCGATTGGGCTAGGGTGTTTCGTAAATGACCTGGGGAACCTAGCGATTGATCTATAGCTAGATAACTGCACACCGGGGCTAAATAAGCACGAATTGGGCACGACAAAGACTGGGGGCAAGGTGCTGCCTGGCTTAGTCAAGCGCCGCGAGAAGGAGAGTGACACCCGAACGCTGCCTAGAACTGACTATTGGCGGCAATTGATGACTCTACCTAGGCCACGAATAACCATTAGCCACGACCAAAGCATCGACCCCGTCACCGCCATGATGGCAGCAGGCCGGGCGATCGCTTTCTGAGAAAAGAGACGGCCGAGGGGCGGCAATGGGGTCCAGGCTCGATCGCAACCTACTAACTACATCCCACCTCATCAGAGCCCCTGATAGTGACTAGGACAAAGAAGACCAGGATCGGATGGTCTTTAATTCTGTCCACTCAACCAACGGAGACAACCAATCTTAAATGACCTTTCGCACAACGGAATCAGGGTCGCGATCGCACGCGGAGCCATCAGTGAAATGAAGCGATCGAACACCTCAGGGAATACTTGGACCATCTACCCCTCAAGGACGGGCTTGCAATGCTGACCATCCTACAAATCCAGAACCATATTTAGCCATGATCCGGAAGACGCTTAATGTATTTTTTCCGCTAGCGATCGGAGTCATCTTGTTCCTGATGGCGGAAGAAGCTTTCAATGCTGCCTTTCCTTTTGCCCTGCCGGCCTCAGTAATCCTGGGGCTGGCAGGCACACTCTCTGTCCTTTACGCTTTGGCGCAAATCAAATGAAGACCAAGACTCTTGGAATCTCGATCGTTCTTTCTGCCACTCTTCTCGGCGGCTGCGCTACCGTCCCTCCCGGCAATGTTGGTGTAAAGGTCTACCAGGCAGGCGGCAAGCGTGGTCAGATGGAAACCCTTGAGGTGGGGCGCTACGGTGTCAACCCGGTGACAGAGGAGATCTACAACTTCCCCACCTACCGCCAGAACCTGGTTTGGGAGCGCAGCGACAACCCTGACGAGAATGAGCAGATTACCCTCAACTCATCTGAGGGCGCTAGCTTCACGGCAGACGTGGCTATCTCCTACAGCTTCGCCCCTGACAAGGCCGAGCAAATCTTTTCTGAGTTTCGCCAGTCCCCTGAAATGATTGCGGATGTCTACGTTCGACGCATGGTACAGGACTCCTTCAACCGAGTCGGCTCCACCATGAAAGCAATCGAAATCTACGGAGAGCAGAAAAGCCTGTTCCTCGATACCGTCCTCAAGGAGATTCAGTCCGACCTAGATCCCCTCGGCTTCCAGGTCCACTCCATCAGCTTTGTCTCCCTCCGTCCAGACGCAGAGCTACAGGCTGCCATCAACTCTGTCATCACCGCCAAGCAGGAGGCTGAGCGGGCGCGACAGGAAGTAGAGAAGGCGAAGGCCAACGGTGAGGCAACGGTCGCCACCGCCCGCGCCCAGGCAGAAGCTAACCGCCTTCAGCAACAGTCCATCTCCGCTGAACTACTCCAGCAACGTGCCATCGAAAAGTGGAACGGGGTTCTCCCTCAAGTGACGGGCGAAACCGTCCCGTTTATCAACCTCCAGCAACCCGCTCCGCCCGCCCAGTAGCCTGCCCACGCGATCGCCACATAAACGGCTCAAGCATCGCGGTCAGTGGTCAGCACCGACCAAAATAAATCCCACCGGCCAGTGCAGCCAGTGGGAAATTCTCAAGATGTATCGCAAATATGCTGAGCCTAGGTTGCCCCGATTGGTAGAGGGCGGCACAGGGGTAAGCCGAATGGCTTAGATGTGGCCTTTGGGTGCCGTAAGTAGTTGCGACGGCTAGCTGCGCGCAGTGTCGTCAGTACCACCGGGAGCACATAGCCTCAGTGCCCGTACAGAGTATGCGACAGCTGAATCCGCCCGCTCCAGGCTAGCAGTGCGTAGCGAATTGAAAATGTCACCAGGGCCATAGCCTCAACTAAAAGCCAGTCGTTCATCATCAGCTCCATTGCCTTAATCGCTGGCGATGTTCAACTCCAAAAAATTGTCTCTAGAACGCAGTGATTAAAGTTGCGACAACAAATCTTAATATGGCGGTTGAAGCCGTTGCTACAAAGGTTTTGGGCTTCAAAACAAGGGTTTTCCAAAGGTTATAACAACAGAGTTTTAACCTTGTCGTGCACGTGCTGCCCAAGAAATCTACGTTTTGTTACAGCTTTCCTGATTTAAATCTGCCTCGTCAACTTACTCGTAGTGAGCATGAAAACTTTAACCAGCCTGATGCTTGAGCTCCCCTAAGCACCAGGTGTAGGAGTGTTTGCATGAGCCCCCTCGATTCTGAAGCCCTTGCCTCTGAGACGGCTCCCGTCTCCCCTCAGCCCATTACATTTGCCGAAACGGATGACGCTGGAGAGCAGATTGACGGAGCTGTCTCCATCATTTCTGATCTGGCACAGCCGTTGGCGTTTATTACTGGAACTGTTTCTGGAGATGCCGATCTCTTTCAAATCTTTATTTCGGGTGAGCAGCCTTTTTCAGCGACAACGCTGGATGCAGAAACCCTGCTTGGCCTGCCCATCGACAATGCGTTGGGGATTCCCACCAGCCTGCTGGAAGATCCCCAGCTCTTTCTGTTCGATGCCGCAGGCAACGGTATTTATGGCAACGACGATCTGTTTGGTTCAGCCCAGGCCACCTTGCCGTCTAGGTCAGGCTTGCTTACTCCCGGCATCTACTACCTAGCCATCTCTGGCTTCGATTACGACCCCATCAGTACCGGCGGGGAAATCTTTGCTGACGAATCCTTCGATGGCGTCTTGTTGCCCACTGGATCGGGTGCAGGCTCTCCTCTAGTGGGGTTTGCTGGAGAGGATGCCCCTAGCGGTAATTACACTATCGCTCTTACCGGTGCCCAAACCGTCACGCCGACCCCACCGCCCGCAGCCTTTGACCTATTGGGCCTGACCGACAACAATCAGCTCGTGTCGTTTTCTACAGACAACCTGGTTCAGACAACCACATTGTCTGTGACTGGTATTGAGGGCACCCTGATCGGCATTGATGTGCGTCCGGCCAACGGATTGCTCTACGGCCTCACGACTACTAACCAGCTCTACACCCTGGCCCTCAAGGGCGACGTTGCCGAGGCAACGCTGGTCAGCACCTTATCTCAGCCTTTTGAGGGCAGTGCCGTTTCGGGCTTTGACTTCAACCCCGTGGCCGATCGCCTGCGTCTGGTGGGTGAGAACGATCAAAGCTTCCGCATCAATGTTGATACTGGTGCGGTGACTGTGGACGGCACCCTCACCTTTGGCTCTGGAGATGTCAATGTCGGAGTTAACCCCAGCGTGACTGGGGCTGCCTACACCAACTCGTTTGCGGGCACCACAGCGACGCAGCTCTTTGACCTTGACGCTGAGCTGGACAGTCTGGTGTTGCAAAACCCGCCCAACGATGGCACGTTGCAAACGGTAGGCGGGCTGGGTTTTGACCTCGCCACCCTAGGGGGGTTCGAAATTGTGGCCTCCTCAGCGGGAGACAATACTGCGTTTGTGGTGTCTGATGCGACCCTTTATGCCCTCAACCTTGAGTCTGGGACTGCAACCAGCCTGGGGGCGATCGGCACCGACGACATGATCAGCTTCCAGGGATTGACGACCGCACCCTCGATCGCCGACGTTGAACCATTGCCCGAGCTGTTCGACCTGACCGGCTTTGATAGCAATGTGGCAGTTAACGTTATCCAACAGCTTTCCCGTGAAGCCTTCTTTGATAATGTGCTGGCCTTTTATGAAACCGACGCCTTGGGACGGGTGGATGGCTTGCTGCCCGGGGACGCAGGCTATGAAGCCGCCGTTGCCGCCAATCTTCTCGATGGCATCGCTCTGACGGTTGGCAACAATCAAAGTATTGATGTGGGGCTAAACCTCCTTGGCGGAACCTACTACGCGCCGGCATTGCTGATCGATGGCAACATTCAAAACCTGGCGACAGTAGGCGACGCGGCCCTAGGGCAGACGCGCATTAAGCGTGAGGGAAACACGTTGCTGTTTGAAGATGCTGGAGATTTTGACTTTAACGACTTAATTGTGACGCTTTCTCCTGAGGTCAGCGTGATCGTTTAAGCGATCGCAAAGTTGGTCTCTATTATCCCATCGACAAGTTTTGGGAGTTAAGCTACTTGGCTTTCAAAACCCCGATCACTAGTTCTTATCCAAATCAAGGGTTATACCTACAATGAAGACCACGAACCAGACCTTTAAAAAGTCTCTGCTTGCTGCTGGGTTATTGCTTGGGCTTGCGACCACCATTGGCGCAGGCGCTGTGTTTGTCAACGCATCTGACCACGATGACGGCGAGTCAGAAATCAAAGGACGCAACCTGAACCTGACCGATCTTTATGTGTTCCGAGAAAGCGATCAAAATCCTGCCGCTTCACCGGAAAATTTGGTGCTGATTATGGATACCAATCCCCGCTCTGTAGCAGGGCAGCAGTATTATTTCAGCACCCGAGCGAAGTACAAATTTAATATTTCCCGCGTTAGCAACAAAGATGCTACGCCGACAGGGTTATCGGATGTTGTCCTAGAGTTTGAGTTTGGCCCGCCGAAAGGCAACAATAGCCAAGACTACAAGATGACGATCACCAAAGACGGCAGCAAGGACGTGATTGAAGGACAGACAACCGCGCTGCAAGAGACCCCAATTCTGAATACGGGCACCGTCGATGGTTCAAACGTTCAGGTATTTGCAGGCCTGCGCGAAGATCCGTTCTTTTTTGATGTAGAGCAGTTCTTTCGGGTGCGGGCTGGGGCGCTGGGCAAAGGGCCTGCAGTTGGGTTTCGCGACCCCGCTACAGCGGTGGACTTTACCAAGGGGTATAACGTCAATGCGATCGCCGTTCAGCTGCCGATCGACCTTTTACAGGGCTCAAGCAGTGCCACGACCTTTGATGTGTGGATGACGGTAACACTGCCGGGGAGCAAGAAGTTTAATCAGGTCGAGCGCTTGGCTCGCCCCGCTATCAATGAGGGCCTGATCGTCACCAACGACTTCTTGAACACCCTTAACAGCGTTGACCCAGCCTTTGAGGCCGCAATTTTGGCGGGTCAGGAACCGGCAGCCAGTGCGGGGGCTCCTATTGTTGCAGAAGCCAAACAAACGCTGCTGGCGCTCGGCAATAGCGAGGAGCGGGCCAATGCCCTGCTCGGGGCCTTTCTGCCCGACGTCATGCGGATCGACACTACTGGGCCGAGCGGCTACGCCAGTGCCGTTAATGCTAAGGGCAGCCCTATTCGGGGGCGACTACTGTTAGACGACGTTGTCGATATCACGCTCTCGGTGCTCACTAACGGCGCCATCACCAGCGACGGTGTGTCCTATCAAGGAACCACCGGCAACCAGGCCCAGGGCCATGACCCCTTAGAGCCGGCTTTCCCTTACCTGGCTCCTGCTAACTAGCCGCCCACACTCTCTCTATTAACAGCAAGGAGAGTAAGTCGTTAGGTTTTGGCGATCTGCCGCCAGCCGTTCAGCAGCAGCCAGAACCTAACGCTTAGCAGCGGCAGTTTCCTTTGATTCTTCCGTTTGAGGCTGGGTTAGGAGCAATTAGTTCATGGCTCCGTTACTTGGTGCTGGTCCCCTGGGCGGGTGGAGACGTTTGGTAAGTGTAGGACGCGATCGCAATGGTACCCATCAAATCAATAGCATCGGCTTCGGGGCGAGCATCTATGTCTAGGGGCCTAGGTTTGGGTCTGCTCGCGCTTGGGGCAGTCGCTCTGACGCAGGTTCCAAACTGGCAATGGCCGACGTTTTGGCCTCAGACTGCCTACGAATATTCGTTTCCTGACTTTCTAGATCGCCAGGGTCAGCAAACCCTAGAGCAGTCGATTTCGTTCTACCAAGGGCAGGTGCAAAAGAACCCAACCGATGGGCTCGATCAGGCGACGTTGGCCAATCTCTACATTCAAATGGCCCGCGCCACGCGTAACGATAGCTGGTACTTACTGGCAGAAAAATCGGCGCAACAATCGCTGGCAAATTTGCCCTTCGATAATCAAGGCGCAATCTTGGCCCTGGCTAAGATCGCTGAGGCACAGCATGACTTTAAGACCGCCGTTAGTCTAGCGGAAAGCGTAGGCACCCCCGAAGCTTTAGGTTTAGTGATTACTTCTAAGCTGGCGATGGGCCAGGTGTCAGAAGCACAGCCTTTAACTAACGCGTTAGCGGAGCAGTATCCGTCACTGGGGAGCCTGACGCTCAAGGCCCTGGCCCACAAAGCCCAAGGGCAAGATGACCAAGCCCTGTCGGCTTTTCAGCGGGCGATCGCAGCAGAAGAACCCGACAACCCCGCCGGTTCGGCCCAGACCCGCGTGTTTTTGGGCCGGTTTTACGCTCAGCGGGGCGACTACAAAACGGCTCAAGCCCTTTACGATGAGGCGCTAAAGATCGTCCCTAACCATCCGCTAGCGCATCTTCAGCTGGCGGAGTTGGCAACGGTTCAAGGACAATATCGCAGGGCCAAACACCACTACCACGAGGTCGGCGGGCCAACCGCGCTCCACGGCCTGGCTCGAATCGAAGCCCTGCGCGGGCGAACGGCAACCGAGGACTGGAATGTGGCCGAAACCGAGCTGCGACGCAACGTCGAGGGCAACGCTCTGGGGCATCGGCGCGATTTGGCCCATCTACTGCTAGAACGGGGTGACCCTGCCGATGTGGCAGAGGCGGTAGCGCTGATGGAAACCGAAACTGCCAACCGCCGAGATGCTGAAACCCTCGATATATTGGCCTGGGCGCTGGGGGCGGCGGACCGACTGCCCGAGGCCCAACAGGTGATCCAAGAGGCGTTAGACCAAGGGGTGCGCAGTGCGGCGATCGCCTACCGAGCAGGAGAGATTGAGTCAGCTCTCAATCATCCCGCCCAGGCGGCAGAATTTTTTCGCCAGGCGACAGCGATAGATCCCACGTTTACCCCCCAGACTCGGCAACGGTTAGGCCTGACCAAACAGGAGGAACTTTGATGATTACCCAGCAGTTGCACCAGAATTTGCGCCGACTTCGTTTTCGCTCGTACGGTGTTTTGGGGCTGCTGGTCGCCCTTAGCTGCATCGTGGTTGGGCTGGCGATCGCCCCACCCGCCGCCGCCCACTGGGGCGATTTGGCCGCTGCTGAAATTGCCCTGGAGGGGACTGAGACCCGCATCGCCCTGACCTACCCAACCGGGTTGACCGCCTTTGCCGATGACGACGGCAGCGGACAACTCTCTACCGCCGAACTGATTCGCCATCGAGAGGCGCTAACGCGAGAGCTTGAGTCTGCGATCGCCCTTAGAGACAGCCGCAACCAATCGCCCCAGCTAACCCTCCAGCCCGCCGTAGACATCGCCTCTGCCAATGCCAGAACTGCCCCCGGCAGCCACACCACGCTGCAACTCCTATACTCCTGGACCGAGCCACCGTCGGGGTTGGCGATCACCTACACCCTTTTTCCGGTTGATGCGCCCGAGGCAAGTTGCTTGGCCACTATTGCTCAAAACGGGCAGGTCACCAACTACGTCTTCACCCCTGAAGACTCCTCCTTCACTGTGAAGTCAGCTAGCTCAGCTGCGTTAGGCAGCAAGGCCTGGTTTGTCACGCTGCTTGGGGCATTTTTGTGGGGTGCGGTACACTCGCTGTCGCCGGGGCACGGCAAAACCTTGGTAGGGGCCTACCTGGTAGGCGAACGCGCCACCCCCCGCCACGCCCTGTTTTTGGCGCTGATGACCACCGTCACCCATACCCTCGGTGTCTTTGCCCTCGGCCTCATCACCCTAGCGGCAGCCCGCTATGTGCTGCCCGAGCAAATTTATCCCTGGCTGAGCCTGATCTCCGGGGTCATGATTGTCTGCATTGGTGCCAACCTAATTGTCCAGCGGCGGCAGCGCGCTGGCCATCAACCCAGCGCCCACGCTCACTCCCCCGGTGAACTGGCTCACACCCATGCTCCTAGCACCCATGCTCACTCCCCCAGTGAACTGGTTCATGCCCATGCCTACACAAATTCCCCCGCCCACGATCACCATTCCCATGACAGCCCTCACCATGCCCATGGGCATCACTCTCATGCCCGCGATCACCATGATCACGACTCCGTTCATCCCCCCCATGCCCAAGCTCACGGGCACCACCACGGCAGACATTCCCACAGCCATTTGCCCGTGACGCCCGACGGCACTGCAATGTCCTGGCGCAGTCTGCTGCTGCTGGGATTGTCGGCGGGGCTGGTGCCCTGTCCGGCGGCCCTGGTGCTGCTGTTGGGGGCGATCGCCTTTGGCAATCCGATCTCGGGGTTGCTGCTGGTGGTGGCCTTTAGTCTGGGGCTGGCCAGCGTTTTAGCGGGTTTGGGCCTGCTGCTGGTTTCGGCTAAACGGATGTTTAGGCAAGTTCCCGCGCCCCGCCTTCAAGCGTTGCAGTGGCTGCCGCTTGCGAGCGCGGTGGGCATCACCATCATCGGCCTCGGCATTTCGACCCGATCGATCATGCAGCTGCTCTAGCGCTTAACGCCAGGTTCACCGCCCGCGTCTTTGCTCACCGACCAACTTGCCCCTTTGACTAATTGGATGCACACCATGCCAACCCTGCTGCGATGGACGATGACCCTGCCCCTGGCGATCGCCGTCGTCTCGCCCGCCCTAGCTAATCCGGCTTCCCCCCCGCGCCAGGCTGAATCCGTCGTTTCGCTCTTTTGCTACATGGTCACTACCGATGGCCAAGTGCGCGACCTGTCGTCACTGTGCGGTAGCTCGTCGGATGCTGCCCCTCAACAAGTGGTTCAAAATACCGAGCCCTGCTATTTCCTCGATAGCGACGGCAAGCCCTGTACTGCAACGGGTAGGCCCCCCTTTAGTAACTAGGTTTAGAGCGTTCCAACTAAATACTTATCCGGGATTTCACCATAGCTCTGACCCCAACGGGACGAGTTCGCGTCCTTGGAAGGGATGTCTTTCTAGTTGGGATAGTTTTAGAGGGTGTTTGAAAAGCCCTCTGGAGTAACTTAAACTACCTTAACTACTGAGGGACGACTACGAAGGAATGAGGGTTTCAAGGAACGAGGTGATCCGTACAGGTGACTTTTGATCCTCAATCCGACCCTTTTAAAACATCCTCTTAGGGGGCAGCTGGGCTGACTTCACAGGCGTTTCAATTGCGGGGCTGGCCCATGGCCTAGGAGTCGTCTTTAATCCAGAGCTGGATTAGAAAAATATGTGGCAATTAGGTCATCTAAAGCAAAGGAATGTGAACAGAGGGTAGAACGACTATCCTCAAGCTCAACTACCGCAACACTGCCCAGGTGCTTATGCTGATGAGTTTGCTAAAGAGGTCATGCAGCCCTCTGATAGCGCAGATGAGGAAATGCCGCCGCTAGTGCAGCCCTCGAGTTCAAGAGGCATCATAGACACGCCATGTCCGCATCCCCCGGTGCTTAAGGACAGATTCAGCAATCAGGATCTCATTCTCTACTACCTCCATGATGATCAAATAATCCCCTCGGTTAAATCTGTCGCTGTACATTTTTGTTTGTTCCGCTGGCACCAGCCATCCTTGAATAGCGCCATATAGACCACCAGCAGTTGCAGCAATTCCACTTCCAAGAAAGGTTGTTAAAAGGCTTTCTATCGCTAATATCTGACCAATGCCGGGAATTAGCAGGCTAGCGAGTCCTACAATCAGGGCAAGTGAACCTACTCCTATACTTCCCGCGATCGCGCCTGTTTTTGCACCTTGCACTCTTGTAATCGAAGGCTGCCCTAGACTTTGACTATCTAAACTATTGTTATCACCAGATGACTTGTTGATCACTGAGAGCTTGTGCATGGGAAAACCCTTGTTTTTTAGCTCAGCTATTGCCTGTTCTGCGTCTCGGCGGTTGGAGAATATGCCGATCGCACGTTTGAGATTATGAGAAGCCATAAGACAAAAATGGATATCAACACTACAAAATTTGTGGGACAAGCACGATCCGAGGAGCGGCTTTATTGAAGTCATTTATGTCAGCGGAGCAAAACGCTTCAGCAACGCCGCTAAAGCAATCATGGGTAACCCAATGCCAAGGCAGATCAAGCCTTGAGTCAGAGTTAATGCTTCAGTCGCGAAGAGCCTATTCATGAGGCTCCATTGGCTAAATAAAAGTTGAAGTATGAAAACCCCTGCAATACCGAGCGCCACAGCGTAACCGAGTGATTCATCTTTACCACGTAGCCTTGCAACGATCGCGGGAATAAAGCGGCTGATCCCTAACAAGTAGAATGCTTCTGCGGCAACCAATGCTTGAATCGCCATCGTTCGTGCTAGGTCTTCGTTTCCAGTGGTACGAACAATCCAATTAAACGTTCCGAAGATCACAATCCAGTTAAACAGCGAAACGGTTAGAATTCGGCTGATTAGCTTGCGTGATAGCAGCGGTTCATTAACAGGACGAGGTGGGTGCTGCATCACATCTGGAGAAGGCGGCTCAAATGCCAGCGGTAGGCTCAAGACCACAGAACTGACCATGTTCAACCAGAGAATTTGCACGGGCAGAATTGGCAGTGGCGTTGCTAGCATCACGGCGATCAAAATGGTCATCGATTCGCCACCGTTTACGGGCAAGATAAAGGCGATCGCCCGCAACAGATTTTTATAAACAGTGCGTCCTTCTTCAACAGCGGCTTCAATCGAAGCGAAGTTATCGTTCGTCAGAATCATATCTGCTGCTTCTTTCGTGACTTCGGTGCCCGTGATGCCCATTGCCACGCCAATGTCAGCTTGCTTCAATGCAGGCGCATCATTGACTCCATCTCCGGTCATTGCCACAATCTCACCTTTGGATTGAAGTGCTTCTACAATCCGCAGTTTTTGCTCAGGTGCAACTCGTGCAAACACATTGCTCTGCTCAACAGCGTTGGCTAATCCTTGCTCATCTAGTTGGGCAAGTTCCTGACCTGTGACAACAGGTGCATTTTTTGTCTGATTTAGGCCCATTTGTTGAGCGATCGCCGCTGCTGTTTTGGCATGGTCGCCTGTGATCATCTTGACCTGAATCCCCGCAGACTTACAAGATTCGATGGCGTGAATTGCTTCGGGACGAGGCGGATCGATCATGCCTTGCAATCCCAGAAATACCAAACCCTGCTCCAGGTCAGAATGATCAATCGAGCTTTGGGAATCAGGAACAGCTTTCCGGGCAAGTGCCAGAACCCGCAGCCCTTTTTTTGCCATGCTCTCTACAGTTTGCTCAAGCTGTGTCGGGTTAAGGGCGATCGCTTCTCCATCTTCATCAACCATCTGACGACATCGTTTGAGGATGGCTTCAGCCGAACCTTTAACATAAATCAACCGTTCTGGTTGGTTGCGATGCAGTGTTGCCATATATTGAAATTGAGATTCAAACGGCAGGGTGTCAAGTCGAGGAATCGCCTGCTCCAGCTTGTCTGTAACGAGTCCCGCTTTGTGAGCGACAGCAACCAGTGCTCCTTCTGTGGGGCTACCGACCACCATCCAGTTTCCGTCCTGCATTTCTACATGGGAGTCGTTGCACAACAGTCCAGCTTGCAGGCATTCATATAAAGCTGGTGTCTTTGCCAGATCAATTGCGTGTCCATTCAGAGAGATCTCACCATCCGGCGCATAGCCTCCGCCACTCACCCGAAAACGCCTGCTACCAGCATCAATTTCTTGAACCGTCATTTGGTTCTCGGTCAGAGTTCCGGTTTTGTCAGAACAAATCACGGTGGTACTGCCCAGAGTCTCGATCGCCGGCAGTTTGCGAATGATGGCGTGGTGTTTTGCCATCCGAGATACGCCGATCGCCAATGTCACGGTGAGAATGGCAGGCAATCCTTCAGGAATCGCACTGACCGCCAGCGCAACCGCCGCCTTAAACACTTCAATCCAGGAAAACCCTTGAGCAATGCCAACAGCAAAGGTGAAGGTAGCGAGTCCCAAAATGACGTAGAGCAAGGTTTTGCTGAATTTATCAATCTTGCGAGTCAGGGGAGTGTCTATGGTTGTACTTTGCTGCATCAGTTGGGAGAGGTGCCCGGTTTCGGTCATCTCACCAATGCCCACAACAACTCCACGCGCTTGCCCAAAAGTGATGAGGCTGCCGGTGTACACCATGTTGGTGCGCTCTGCGAGCGGAGCGTCTGCTTCGAGGGGATCGAGGTTTTTTTCGACTGGAACCGATTCTCCTGTAAGGGCTGATTCGTCTACCTGTAAGTCACGAAGTTCGATCAGCCGCAGATCCGCAGGTACTTTATCGCCGGAAGATAGCAAGACGAGATCGCCAGGAACCAGTTCGCGGGATGAAACAACTTGCTTCTGACCGTTGCGGTGAATGGTTGCATCGGTTGTAACCGCTTCTGATAAGGCGGCGATCGCATCCTCTGCCTTAGACTCTTGTACAAAGCCAATGATGGCATTGAGCAGCGTCACCCCAAAAATCACGCCCGAATCAATCCACTCTCTCAGAAACGCTGTCACCAACCCCGCAACTAGCAAGATGTAGAGCAATGGCTGATTGAACTGTTGAAGAAAACGCACCCAAGCGCTCTGTTTCTTCTGAGCTGTCAACTGATTCGGACCAAAGCGATCGTGTCGCTCTGCTGCTTCTGTAAAAGATAAACCCTGCTCAGGATCAGTTTTGAGCGAACGGACAACCTGCTCTTGGGAAAGGTGATGCCATTGCTGTTCTGTAGATTTGACGCTGTCCAGTACTGCCATCTCATTGCCTCCCGACCTCATACCATCTGGAGCAGCACGGCTGCTGTAAGCCAGCATTGCTTGCTTCTCTACCTCTCTAGCCTCCTTCAAGAAAGTGATCCAAAAGTGAGTGCCAAATCTCTACTACTCACTTTTGGATCACATTTGTAATATAAGACTGAGAAAAGATGGAGGTAGCTTATGGATTTGCAAGCTCTATTTCACTGGGCTTATGTGATTGCGATGGCGATCGGCGCATTATATTTCATTTCACTTGGCACCAATCCGCGTGGTGTTCCCAAATATGAGTATTTAATTGCCACTTTTATTCCCATCTGGTCGGGTTTGGCTTACATGGCAATGGCACTCGGTCAAGGGAAGATCGAAATTACAGGCCAAATTACTCACTACGCTCGCTACATCGACTGGATTGTCACCACCCCTTTACTCCTGCTATCACTTTCCTTAACAGCAATGTATTTCATTGCCAAAGACTGGATATTAATTGCTTCACTCATGGGAACCCAAGTGATCGTCGTGGTATCAGGGCTGATCGCTGACCTGTCCACAACCGATGAAGCCAGATTTCTTTGGTACACCTGTGGTGTTGTTGCGTTTCTGGTTGTCCTTTGGGGAATTTGGGTGCCTTTGCGGACTAAAACTCGTGGGCAAGGGGTAGAGTTATCTAGGCTGTATGACACACTTCTGAGCTACTTTACGGTGCTATGGATTAGCTACCCGATCACCTGGTTGATTGGTCCTTCTGGTTTGGGTTGGGTCAACCAGACGATTGAGACACTATTATTTTGTGTGCTGCCCTTTTTCTCCAAAGTTGGTTTTAGCTATTTAGATTTGAATGGTTTACGTCGCTTAAACCGGATCAAAAACAGTGTAAATACTGCAAGTCACGACGTAGCCTATTGATACAGTCGTCTCATTCAACAATTTCATAGCGAACGAGTTGCCGCACATCTTGAAGAGATAGCTGAAGTTCTTGCGCGATCGCCGCCTCGATTTGGTTAATGTTGGTCATCGGCAATTCCAGTTCCAACCGCTTCAAGATGGGTTCCGTTGTTTCTACCTCAACCTGCGTAACCCCCTGCTGTCGATTGACGGTTGCATTGATTAGCAAAACGTTGATGGATACAGTTGCCTTAAGCTGGGTATCTGCCTGAAGTCTTGTTTCGGTCAGTTGGGGTTGCCGCAGCTCTTGAGCCATCAGAGTATTGGTGCCAAACCAAAAGGCGATCGCCACAAACGGCAGTGGCAACCAGAATTCTGCCCCCGATGCTTGGAGCCAATGTTTGATTGCCCGCCACCTACTATTATTTCTCATCAGCTTATCTGTTCTGCTGTCTGCACTCTAACAATCTAATCTGCCTCAAAATCTGGCTCAAAGGGGATGTTTACATTGTGCTAAATGCCTATGCTCACTCTTGCAAGCCGCAAGGGGAGCAGCAAAGGAATGAGAGTTCTGCTGGTAGAAGATGACCCAAAACAACTGATGCCGCTGCAAATGGCGCTCTCTCAGGCAGGACACAGCGTCGATGGTGTCAATAATGGTGAGACGGCTCAGTGGCTTTTATCAGAAAAAGAATATGATCTGCTGATTCTAGACTGGATGTTACCGCATGTCAGCGGCGTAACCCTCTGTCGCCAATATCGAGCAGCCGGGAAAACAGCTCCAGTTTTGATGATCACGGCAAGAGACACTACGCCTGAGAAAGTAACTGGCTTAGACGCAGGCGCAGATGACTACCTGGTGAAGCCGATTGACCTGGTGGAGTTCATGGCACGAGTCCGGGCATTAAGACGGCGATCGCCCCTCTGGCAGGGAGATACACTAAGTCTTGAGGATCTGCACCTCCACCTCGATACCCTGACTGTCAAACGGCAAGATGACACTGTTGCTCTTTCCAGTCGTGAGTTTCAACTGTTGGAGTACTTCATGCGCCACCCTCGACAGGTATTAACCCGCAACCAAATCGAGCAGGCAGTGTGGGAGTGGGGAACCGAACCCGAAAGCAATGCAATCACTGTCCTGATTCGCAAACTGCGTCAACGCTTGCAGACTGTAGGAGCAGCTGACTGGGTTGAGAGCATTTATGGCATGGGTTATCGCCTAACGCCTCCTGAAACGCATGAATCTTGAAGGCAAGACGTGTTTAACCGAAGTCGTCGCAACCTGGCTCGTTGGTTCACCCTTTCAATGGGAAGCATTCTGGTGCTGTTTGCTGGAGCAATTTATCAGATCGAGATCACGGAAAAACTGGAAGCACTCGATCGCTTACTTCACGACAAGACTAGAGTGATGGCTGCCAGCGTGCATTATGAAGTGCGCCAAGACCAGAGTCAGGTCGATCTGAGCCATGTTCCGTTATTGGGCAGTGGCTCCCATCCGCTTGCAGAGGAGCTGATTTATGTGCGCTGGTATAACGCGCAAGGACGGCTCGTTCGCTTTTTCGGAGCGCCCCCTTCAGACCGGTTAGATACACCTCTTGGTTATCTCACAGTTCAATCGACAGATCCACTTTTGGAGGAAGAAATTTGGCTCCGTCAGGCGACATTACCGGTTGAGGGCAGAACTGGAACTTTGGGGTATCTTCAGGTTGCCGTTCCCCTCATGGAGACTCAACAAGACCTTCAGGAGCTTCAGATGGTGCTGGCTCTGACAGTACCGCTCACACTAGGACTCATTGCCCTCACAGGTTGGATTCTCAGCGGCTTTGCTATGCAACCCATTCGGCAAGCCTATCAACAGCTTCAACGGTTTACAGCAGATGCTTCCCATGAGTTGCGATCGCCCATTTCTGCGATTTTGACCAATGCGCAATTGGGATTACTCATCGCCGATGATGATTCCCGCTATCACCCTCCCTTGGAAAACATCGTGGATAGCGCAAGATCAATGGGTACTCTCGTCAATAATCTGTTATTGCTCGCTCGTCATCAGGGACAGCTTGCACCAGAATCACTCAAAATAATCAATCTCGACGATTTGCTCAACAATCTGGTGACTCAGCTTGTAACCCTAGCAAAACAGCAATCTATCAACTTGACCTATGAGCCGCCTGAGCAATTAATCGAACTGTGGGCTGACCCCGACTTGCTGCGACAGGCGATCGAAAATTTGCTCAACAATGCCTGTAAATATACTCCTTCTGGTGGCGTGATCCTGGTGCGCTTAGTGCCTCACCCTGGTTGGGCCGTGATTCAGGTAATTGACACAGGCGTTGGAATTCCAGAAACCGACCTACCCTATATCTTCGATCGATTCTACCGGGTAGACACTCAGCGTTCTCAGGAAAACGGTGGTTTTGGGCTAGGGTTGGCGATCGCCCGGCAAATTGTCCATGCTCATAGCGGGCGTATCTATGTCACAAGTGAGGTAAGTAAAGGCTCAAAGTTTCAGATTGAACTGCCCCTCAAGCCCTACTAGGGTCTTAACGGATTCAGAAGTCCAGAATGAGGAACTCCGGCTGCGGTGCAGACGGCCCAGAGAAGTCCTTAGTACTTAACCCGAACTCAGGTTAAGGCCATTATCAATAGTTACCTCAGTTACCTCCCAGCAGCGTCATTCTGCCCATTCAAAATCGATATTTCAGGAAATAGGTTGATTGCAGGTGATCGAACGTTGCCCGTAACCCGCCGCGAATAGACTCTCGAACTCAATTAATAACCATTAAACAGATGGGTTCACGGGTGTTGTTAGCCTGCTTGCTAGGTCAGCACAAACCTGGTGGAGTCTTTCATTCACCCACAAGCACTTTGGCGATCGCTTCAATCTGATTGACCGCGACTGAAATATGTCCTTCGTTTGGGAGGATGATCAATTTAGCTTGAGGTAGACCACCAGCGACTCGCCTTACTAGGTCGAGCGGTACGTTCCTATCTTCTTCACCATAGAACAGCGTTAATGGCATTTGGATTTCATCCAAACTGAAATCCCACTTCCTCAAATAAAGCTGAATATCCCAAGCCGCTCCTCGCGTACCTAAACGCAGTCCTTCGATCGCTGCTTGACGATAAACTTCCATTCGACCCGGTGATTCCAAGACTACATAGTCAGATAGTGGAAGTTGCGGTTTGAACGAAGCAAGCAATCTTTCTGGAGAACTGTTGAGCGATCGCTGCATAACTTTCAGCGACCCTCGATGTAATAAAGGAAATTGTTTGATGAGAATCCAACTCCAACGATTGAACTGCGGCAAATTGTTGATGGTATCCATTTGCCATGCCCCTGATGCAATCACCACTGCGTGTAATCGTTCGGGAATCTTTGCAGCACAGACAGCAGCATAGCCACCTCCTGCCGAAATGCCCAAAACTGAGAATTTATCCAATCCCAACCCATCAGCAAGCACCTCAATATCCTTCACCCAGTCAGAAAATCCGCGTTTGGGTTGAAAGTCAGATTGCCCGATTCCCGGACGATCTGGTGCAATGACCCGTAACCCCAATCGACTAAAAACTTCATCGCCCAACAACAATGGCTCTAATCGAGAAGCTCCACCACCATGAAAGTAAAGAAGTGGATGACCATTGGGTTTACCATATTCTGCATAGGCTAACTGCCGATTGCCAGGTAAAGTCAGCAAATTTGTTGTATTCATAAACCTCCTCACCGTTGCTCATCTGAAGCCTGCTCTACTTCTGCTGCTACATCTCGATTTTTAGCTTGAATGATTTGCTCAATTTTCTCTTGCGAAATGATTGGAACTCCTATCAAGGTTGCCATTGACCCAATACAGAATAGAACCAAACAAAATTTTATCTTCTTCAGAACCGCTTGCATGAGTACTTTTAATCTCCAATAATAACTATTACTCTTCTAATTGAACTGCTTTAGCTTTACAGTCAATCAGCCCAAACTGTAAAACATCAACTAAATCTTTGAATATTTTCTTAGTTGCTTCAATGTCAAGGATTGTAATTCCCTCTTGTGCTATTTCCTCAGGCTTCAATCCTAGCTTTTTAGGAACATAATCACCAAAATTTTTAGTAAGAATATCGATTACAAAAACTACTAATTCTGAATCTAAACCAGGATCAATATCGCCCTGATCCATTCCTTCGATGACCAAATTGCGAAAGAAATTTGAAGATGCTTCTTTTGCTTCCTCCATTGTTTTATCTCGAAACGGTAAATCCCCATAAAAGATTCGATATCTCAACTTGCTAAGCGCAGGATGTGTTAGATCAAATCTGATACTTGCCTCAAATAGCCAAAGCAGATAATCAAAAAACTTCATTTTAGACTCAGTCGGATGGATTTCTTGCAGAAAAGAAGTTTTTGTGGTGCTAATCAGACCTACCAAATATAAGTAAAGGTCTTTTTTGTCCTGAAAATACTGATAAAAACTACCTTTCGCGATTCCGGCACGATGCACAATACGAGAAATAGAAGCAGAATCGTAGTCATGATTGGAAAATTCATCAACGGCAATTTCTATCAATGACTCTCGCTTTTGATCAGGTAGGTTAAAAAAGGTTGAGCTAGGCATATTCAGACTGTTTTTATTTGTGACCGGTCAGTCATGTGACCGGTAAGTCACATTATAATCATGCAACGATTAGATCGTCTAGTCGGTTGCTTAATGTGCTGGGTTCTGAAGCAGTCCAGAAGTGGCTATTACACCTGGTGCAACTGCCTCGCTTCCCCTGGGATCCAGGAGAATGAGCTCTTGTTTCACCAGATTCAGCAGGTTTACGACACCAGTTGTCAAAGCTACGGTTCCCCTAGGATTCAGGTAGCCCTGGTGGCTCAGGGCGTGAGCGTCAGCCGTCAACGGGTGGTGCGGTTAATGGCTAAACTCGGCATCAGCGCTCGGTCTCGGCATAAATTCCAGGTGACAGCCGATTCTAAGCATGCTAGGCCAATTGCCGAGAATCACTTAAATAAAGACTTTGTAACGTCTGAACCCGACCGGGTAGGGTGGCTGACATGATTTATATCTGGACCACTGAAGGCTAGCCGTATCTGGCGGTCATCATGGACCTGTTTTCTAGGCGGGTGGTGGGATGGTCGATGGCCGAGCACATGCGCACTGAGTTATTGTTAACGGCCCTAAAAGCGGCATTAGGGCAACGCCAACCGGCTCTATCAGGGTTGCTGTTTCATTCTGACCGAAGCTCTCAATACGCCAGTGGTGAGTACAAAGGTGCACTTCAGCAGGCTACGATATTGGGCAGCATGAGCCGCCGAGGTAATTGCTGGGGTAATGTGGTGGCTGAAAGCTTTTTTGGAACGCTCAAAACCGAGTTGATTCATCCCAGAGTCCTCTCAACTCGTGCCCTAGCCCGCACTGTTGTTACCGAATGGATTGAGGTCTTTTATAACCCACAATGGTTACACTCAACCCTTGGATAACTGTCCCCAGTACAGTTTGAAGAAAACTATTGGTTCTCTTTAGACGGCCTGAGCGCAGGCTAATTTACCTGTCCACTTTCCTGAGTCAAGATCAAAAACCTCCTTGAAGTTTTACTATGTGCGATTTTGATGTTTTGGTCATCGGGTCAGGGCCAGCGGGCACCATCATCGCTGCTAGCCTCGCAGAACGGGGGCTCAAGGTGGGCGGTTTGACCGCTACGCCCGTGGATAAACCCTGGCCCAACACCTACGGCATTTGGGAAGACGAGCTGACGGCTCTTGGTTTGAGCGATCTCCTGAGTCATCGCTGGGATAACACCGTTTCTTACTATGCTAAAGGCGAAGTAAAGCACAATCGCGCCTACGGCCTGTTCGACAAAATTAAGTTCCAGCGCTACCTGCTTGATCGCTGCGCGGCGGGTGGAGTGAGCTGGCAGATGGATCGAGCCAAAGGTATTACTCATCAAGATTTGGGTTCGATCGTCACTACTGATGTTGGTGTGGAATTAAAGGCGCGGGTGGTGGTGGACACCAGCGGTCACAATCCGGTCTTCGTTAAACGCGAAAACCAAGGGCCAGTGGCCTATCAAGCCGCCTACGGCATCGTGGGACGTTTCTCGGCCCCGCCGGTGCAGCCCGAGCGATTCGTCCATCAAGACTTTCGGAGCGATCACCTCTCCGACTTAGAAAAAGCCCAAACCCCGCCCACTTTTCTCTACGCCATGGACTTCGGCCAGGATGTTTACCTCGTAGAAGAAACTTCCTTAGCTCTGGCTCCGGCCATGGGCCTAGATGTATTGGAGCGCCGCCTGCACCAGCGTCTCAAGTTTCGTGGTATCGAAGTTAGAGAAGTCCACGAGGTAGAGCGCTGCCTGTTCCCCATGACCTTACCCCTGCCGGACTTACAGCAGCCGGTGGTCGCTTTCGGCGGAGCCGCCAGTATGGTAAATCCGGCTTCGGGCTATATGGTGGGCGCTTTACTGCGCCGCGCTCCCAGTTTGGCCGATGCTTTAGCCTCAGCCCTAGCCGATCCGCAAAGTTCGCCCCAGCAAATCGCCCGCGCCGGTTGGCAGGGATTGTGGCCAGCTGATCGACTGCGGAAATACTACCTCTACCGCTTCGGCTTAGAAAAGCTGATGCGCTTCAACGAGCATCAGCTCAAGCATTTCTTCGATGCCTTCTTTAGCCTCCCCCAAGACCAATGGTCGGGCTTTTTAGCCGATGAACTCTCTACCCCTCAACTGGTGGCGGCCATGGTAAAGCTCTTTGTGCAAGCTCCCAACGACGTACGCTGGGGTTTAATGCAATTCCCTGGCCAAGAGAGCCAGCTTTTTTGGCAATTTTTGAGCCTGCAAGCGGCCCAAGCCTAAGCTTGACTTTAGCTATCTAGAAGGAACCTCAGTTGTGAGATCACAAGCCTTTCAAGGAAACGCTTCTGACTCTCTAAATATCGCCGTCTTACACCAATGTTGAGAAAAGTCTGAACTGGTGCTTTTAGAATCCTTGAAGTCTCGTTTGAGATCTAGTCAAAATGGCTAAAGTCGAGGTAAGGTCAGAGTCCTGGTTTAGTTAACCCCGCGCCACAGAGCAGCATCACAATCTCTCTTGGCAGCTCTTTCGTGAAACGTTCCAAAATTTGTCCAACCTGTGCTGGACAATTACCACTCAGCTATGTCATACCAATTACATATGAGTGTGCGTCAAAATGGAAGGTACTGCTAGCCCTTGAGGAAAAAGGCATGGGACGCCCGTTCATCGTTGAGATCGCAGAAAGCGAAGCGCAGTTGAAGAAGACGCTTCAACAGGCCCGTAGTGCTAGCCAAAAGGAACGACTGCAAATGCTCTACTGGCTTAAAGGCAACCAGGTGAGCAGCCGCAACGAATTGGCAGAGCGCCTAGGCCGTGATAAAGCGACCTTAACCCGGTGGCTTAACCGGTACAAACGGGGTGGTCTTGAGTCTCTGCTAGAAGTCGGTAAAGCCCCTGGCAAAGCCCCGGCCGTGAGTAGTCAAGCGCTAGCTCAACTGAAACAACGCTTGACCCAACGGCACGGCTTCGGGAGTTATGGTGAAGTGCAGCAGTGGCTCTTTGACGAGTTCGGCTTGAACTTGAAGTACAGCACGGTGCATCAACTGGTGCGCTACCGACTCAACGCCAAACTGAAGGTGCCTAGACCCAAAAGCATTAGGCAATCCCCCCAGAGCCCAGCGCACTTCAAAAAAAATATCGCTGGCGATGAAGGTGTTACAGGAACTGTTCAGCCAGGGCAAGCGGTTGCGTTATCTGTGCCAAGATGAAACGCGTTTAGGTC
>NZ_JACJOX010000062.1 GCF_014695775.1 Leptolyngbya sp. FACHB-60
GGTTGGTTAAAAAGCCGCATTCGAAAACTCCTTCCCCATGACGATGGCTTGCGGGCTGCCATCGAGTCAATCCTCAAGCAAGCAGTGTCCTAACCTAAGTGGCTTTAGCTATAGCTCGCTTGGCAGAACCGTTGGATATTAATGTTTTCACCGCTGTACTCACCGAAGGGCTTTTTATTGGCGGCTGGGTATTTTTGTGGGAGGCGGTTTCTCTGTTCTTTTTCTCCAATCGAGATTTGTACAATCGCTATCGCACCTACAGGCGATTGCGCAATTCTGAGGTCATCTTTAGCGAAGCAATGTAGAAATAGACTCAAAAAACCGGGTTTCTACGGCCCAAAAATTGGCTGAGGAGCTCAACAGAAACCCATTTACGCTTCGACAGGCTTATCCCCGATTTGCCACCGATCTGCGCTGGCTGAGAATTGCCTGGTGGGCTTGCTTCCAGTGGTGGGCCGCGATGCGAATTTGGCTGGGGTCGACCATGCCCTGGGCGCGATATTCACGCACGGCTTCGAGGGCCGCCTGATTGCTGAGCAGGGCCAAGTCGGCACCGTTCCAGCCATCGGTACGGGTAGACCAGTCCTTGAGATCGACGGCGTCGAGGGGGCGATCGCTATTATGCACCTGCAAAATCGCCAGCCTCCCCGCCGCATCGGGCAGGCCAATCTCGAGCTGAAGGTCGATGCGTCCGGCGCGTAGAATGGCGGGGTCGAGGGCACTGGGGCGGTTGGTGGCCCCAATTAGCAGTACGTTGGTGCAGCCCTGGAGACCATCGAGTTCGGTTAAAAGCTGGCCGACGACGCGATCGCTCACGCCTGAGTCGCCCTGGTACTGGCCTCGGGCGGGCACCAGGGTGTCAATTTCATCGATGAACACTACGCAGGGCGCTGCCTGGCGGGCTTTGGCAAACAGTTCGCGCACTGCCTGCTCGGCGGCACCGACCCAGCGGCTCAGCAACTCGGGACCGTTGACGGCGATAAAGTTGGCCCGAGCCTGGGCGGCCACAGCCTTGGCCAACAAGGTTTTGCCGGTGCCCGGCGGCCCCCACAGCAGCAGCCCCCGGGGCGCTTTGGCCCCCGTTTGGGCATAGAGTTCGGGGTAGAGCAGCGCCCCTTCAACAGATTCTTGCAGGATCTGCTTGACAGAGTCTAAGCCGCCGATGTCTTCCCATGCGATCGCAGGCGACTCCACCTCAACCGATCGCAGCACCGAGGGCTTGATTTCTTTGATTGCCTGAAGAAAGTCAGTGTGCACCAGGGTCATGGTGTCGGGTACGGGGCCAGCCAGATCTGGTAACTGGCGGCGCAGGGCAAAGTAGGCGGCCTTTTGGCAGAGGGCCTTGAGGTCGGCCCCAACCATGCCGACCGCTAGATCGGCGATCGCATCCAAATCTACGCCATCTAGCGGCATGTCGCGGGTTTGAATTTGCAGAATCTCGCACCGCCCCTGGCGATCGGGCACGCGGAACTGCACCTCGCGATCGAAGCGGCCAGGGCGGCGGAGAGCAGGGTCAAGGTGGTCGGGCCGGTTGGTGGCGGCCAGCACGATCACGCCCTTGGTTTGGGCAAAGCCATCCATCAGGCCTAGCAGAGTAGCGACTAGGCGCTTTTCGACCTCACCTTCGACCTTGCTGCGATCGGGGGCCAGGCTGTCGATTTCGTCAATAAACACTAGGCAGGGTGCCGCTTTCTTGGCCTTCTCAAAAATGGCCCGCAGGCGCTGCTCGGCCTCACCGTAGTATTTGCCCATCACCTCGGGGCCAACGATGGCAATGTAGTTTACGCCCAAATCTTCGGCCAGGGAGCGGGCGGTGAGGGTTTTGCCCGTGCCGGGAGGACCAACCAGCAGCACGCCGCGCGTGGGCTCTAGCCCCAGCTTAGCCAGCACATCGGGGCGCTTGAGGGGAATTTCGACCAGTTCGCGCAGCTCTTGCAGGGTGGTGGAGAGGCCACCAACGTCGCCCATGGTGGGGTGGTGGGGAGATGAAGGGGGTGGGGAGGATGGGGAGTCGCTGCTGGCAGGGGGTGGGGTGATGATGACTTCCTCTACGGCGGGGTCGCTGAGGGGGGCGCTGTCTCCAGAGGTGCGGTTCATGCGGCTGACGCCGATGTTAGGGATGTTGCCCTGGCGGGGAATGCTGCCCATGCTCCGGGCGTTGATCTGCACGTTAGTTTTGAACTCACCGCTTTCGGCTTTTTCTTCTAGCGTTTTAGCCAGTTCGAGCAGTTGTTCAAAGCCTTTGAAGAAGTCATTCATGGGCGTTACTCATCACGGGTTGGGGCTGATAGCAAGGGGATAGGTGCCGCTTAGCGTTCCCCAGATTTAGGGTTCACTCCCGGTCGGCCAAACCGCTTCGCCCTGCCCGAGACGTTATAAAAATTGAGAAACAACGGCTAGGAATAATGCCGTTCTAGGGCGTGTCATCAATTAGGTTAGGGTTGAAGGGTAGTCCTTAAAGCAAGACTCAGCGGAATGACAAGCCGACGCTATGCCCTGCGCGATGACCAATGGGAGCGAATCCAG
>NZ_JACJOX010000063.1 GCF_014695775.1 Leptolyngbya sp. FACHB-60
AGTAAGGATTACGAGGTCTACACGGAGCTCAGTGAAGCGATGATTTACGGTGCGCTCATTCGGCTCATGTTAAAGCGGGCGGCAGCTTAAGATTTAGTTTAGAAATCAGCTCTAAAACTCAGCCCGTAGAATGTGCCTGGGGGTAGAGAGGCGCCGGTATTAGGTCTCGTATTATACAGTTCAATCTGTTCTCAGTTGTCAGCGGCTCTATTCCGTCGCTTCCTTACAGAACCGGATTTTTCCCTATCTAAGGACTTCAGGAACTTTATGAAACGCCTAATGACGCTCTCAAAAGAACTTTTTAGCCGCCGCTTGCGTGCGATCGCACTAGCTTGCCTAGTTGGCTTAATGAGCTTGCTAACCTTGGCCACCCAGCCCGCTTTCGCCGCTGACAGCAAGGGCACTGCGACCCCGCCGGTAGATCAAAAGATGACTGAAGAACCCCGTGACCAGGCCTATGAAGAGGCCGTCGAGGTCATTGATAATCCCAAAGGCGTGCAAAAAGTCTACGAGGAAAATCTAAAGCAGTACCGTCAGGAAAATCCTAATCAAAAGAACCTGGTTGAAGATGCTAAAGACCTGGTCGACAAAGTCACAGGCGGCAAATAGAGCAGGAGATTTTCCCTCTAAGCTAATACTTTTGCTCAAGATTTTAGCTGGGCTGAAACTCCTAAATACGCCGTCTATATTGCTTGGATGCGAGGTTCAAATATTCGAACCTTGCATCCAAGCAATATCTGTTTTGTCCAGAGCTTAAATTCAACCTCATTGAAGCGCAGCAAGCTTTTAGAGCTTGCTAAAGCAGTAGCGCCGTAGGGTCTTAGCGGCTCAAATTGGACTTGAGCATCAGCGCTGATGCTAGGGCTGCTCTATTTCGGTCACTACCCCAACCTCTATGGGGCGGCTGGTGGTTTGAATTGAGCAGTTGGCCGGGGAGCTTTGGCTCTGCAACACCCGAGTCGTTTGCTCACCACGAATGTTGATGTAGGTTGTGGCCCCAGAGCCAGGTTCTGTGCGGGCGGGGACATCGAGCCAGGTGATGTTGTCGAGGCGATCGTGCACTCGCAGCTTGAGTTCGCCGTTTTGGCGGTACACGCGGGCCGTTGTGCGGTTAGTGCCATTGCAAACCATGACGGTGATTGTCGGAGCGTCAACCTCCGGCCCTGGCTGATCTAAAACGGTGACGTAGGGGGCGTAAACCCAACCTTCAATCGGGCCAGTAACAACATAGAGCCAGTCTCCCTGGGTTTGAATAATTTTGGCCTGGGCACCCCTGGGTATGGTGCCGCGAACGCCGTGGTTGAGGCCAGGACCAGAGCGCACGTTGAGACTGTCGATGTTGACCTCGGCGACTTGGGCAAAGGCCGCAGAAATTGAAAGGCCAACGGCAGCAGCGGTGGAGAGCAGGGCAACAGCCAGGGTTTTGAGTTTCATAGTTTGTAGAGTTTCACTAGGAAAAGGGAACCGCGGCCCCTAGGCAACGGCCCTGATGAAGCGATGGTGAATAAATCACCCGCACTAATCTAAGTGATCAATCTAAGGAACCAATAAAGCTGTGATCATGTATACCGAAGGGCCACCCCATCTACCCCTTGACCCCGCTCCCTGTCTCCGTGGGCACAATGTAGCGCTGTAGCAGCACAAACACCACTATGGCGGGCAGCACCGACAAAATAGACCCAGCCGCAATCAGCCGCCAGTCGAGGGAGAAGCTGCCCGCCAGCCGGGCCACACCTAGGGGCAGGGTGTAGCGCTCGGGGCGATCGAGCAAAATCAGCGGCCAGAGAAACTCGCTCCAGGTGCCAATAAACACAAAAATTCCCAGCGTTACTAAGGCAGGGCGAGTGGCGGGCAGCATCACATTCCACCAGATACCCAAGTCAGAGCAGCCATCCATGCGGGCGGCCTCTTCTAGTTCCTTGGGCACGCTCTGAAAAGCTTGGCGCATGAGAAAAATGCCAAAGGCCGAAGCCAGGTAGGGCAGCACCAGCCCCAAGTAGGTGTTTCGCAGGCCCAGATTCACCGCCAGAATGTACAGCGGAATCATCACCACCTGAAACGGAATCATGATGGTGGCCACAATCAGCGCCAGCAGGGTGTCGCGGCCCAAAAACGACAGCCGCGCCAGGGGATAGGCCGCCAACGAGCACAGCAGCAGGTTTGCCGCCACCGTCAGCACTGCCACCACGCTGCTGTTGAGAAAATATTGGCCAAAAGGGTTTGACTGCCATACCTGGCGGTAGTTAGCCAAGGTCGGTTGCTGGGGCAGAAGCTGGGGCGGAGTCGCGAGCAGGTTTTCCGCTGCTCCTTTAAAGGAGGTGCTGAGCAGCCACAGCAGCGGAAACACCATCACCAGGGCAATCAGCAGCAGCAGAACGTAAATGCCCAGGTTGCGCCAGTGAGGCCACTTAGCGAGGGATTTAACTATGGGTTGCTGCTTGCGATCGGGCATTTACATCCTGCCTGGGCATCGGGGGACTAGATTCCAGGGTTCTTTAGGAACCCTGGAATCTGGCTAGCGAGAAATAGTTGGAAGAGAGGTCATCTCGTCACCCCAAAAGCAGCTCTTGCAGCATCCAAAACCCAGCGAAGGATTCGCTTTCGCGGCTGTCTTGGATGCCAATAAAATGCACCTGATTAGCTTTGGCCTTGGCAGCTTCAAACGCCTGGGCCTCGGCCAGCAGATCTGGGCCAGGCAGCCCAGCCAAGATCCAGCTATCAAAGGCTCCGGTTTCTAGGATAATTTGGGGAGTTTTGCTGGATTCTATGCGCCAGTAGGCCAGCTCTAGGCCCGACATCCAGGCGGCAAGGGCGGTGGCGCGGGGGGAGAAAATCAGCAGGCCAGGGATCGGGGTGCTGGGGTCTAGATTTGCCATATCTAGGGGGAAGGACTCCCCAAAGCCAATCTCCCAGTCGGGTAGATCGGCAAAGGCGGCAGCTTCAAGGGTGACAAAGGTCCACTTCTGCCCCAGTAGGGCATCGGGCAGGGACTGGGAGCTGGGGGGCGGGGCAGCTACCGAGGGCGAAGGAGCGCTGGTGTAGCCTTCCATTTGGGGGTATACGGTTTGGTTGCGATCGCTCAACCACCGCTGCAAAGCCACGGTGCGACGGCTAGGCCGCGCTGGAATGCCTGCGTCTTCACAGGCTCGCAGAATCATGTTTTGCATTTGGTAGCGAAAGTACCGAATGCGGCTGGGGGGAGCGATGCCCTGGCTGGTGGCCTCGGCGATCGCCTCCTCAATCGCCCCCTTGAGCACAATCGAGTTGACGTCGCTGCTGGGCAAAAACTTGTTATAGCGAAAGAGCTGATCAGCCTCCGCTCCGGTGCCTACCAACCCTTGGCAGAGCAGCACTTCCCAAAGTTTTTTGTCATTTTCATCCAGCACGGGCCGGGAGTAAAAGTCGAGTTCCCACACGGTGCCCATAGTGCCTAGGCCTCGCTGTCGTTCAGCATGCGGTTGACGTCGCTCAGACGGTTTTCAGCGTCTTCAAACACGGCTTCAGATTCTTTGATGATCTCGCCGGGATATTTTTCGAGCACCTTGGTCGAGAGGGAAATGCGGTTGCGCTCGGGGTCGAGGCCCACTACTACCGCTTTGATCGACTGGCCCACCTGTAGCACTGTGGGCAGCGACTCGACGTAGTTTTTGCTGATCTGCTTGATGTGCAGCAGGCCGCTAATGCCGTCAAACTCCACAAACGCGCCAAAAGGCTTGAGGCTGGCCACGGTGCCCTCGACGAGCTGACCCAGGGCTAGGGTGCTCATCACCTGGCTGCGGGCGGCAATGCGGGCCGACATCACCAGCTTGTTGGCGGCGGGGTTGACCTCTAAAAAGCCCACAGTGAGGCGTTGGCCCACCGCATCTTCTAGATTCTCGTAGGTGCGGCCGAGGTGCGATCGCGGCACAAATCCTCGCAGGCCTTCCACATCGACCGTCACACCGCCCTTGTTAAAGCCGGTGACTTTGACATCCATCACAGCGCTCTCTTCGGCCTGCTGGGCCAGCTTATCCCACAGCTGCTTGATCTGGAGCTTGCGGATGGATAGCAGCAGCTGACCGTCGGCATCCTGGTCGCGAATCACCTGGAACGAGTATTCACCACCCGGTTCGAGCACGCCCTCAAAAGAGGTGATGGCGCGCACCGCCGCTTCGCGAATGGGCAAAAAGGCCGCTGACTTGCCGCCAATATCCACCGTGGCCCCGTCGGGGGCAAAGGAAATGACGGTGCCCCGCACGGTGCTGCCCACCTGAAAGTCGTAGTCGTGGGCCTCAAGGGCTTTGGCAAAATCTTCGGCAGAGAAAGTCAAGGCTGAGGCTCCTGGACAACAAACATAATTTAACTAGCTTTCTACTATACAACGCCGACCTGGGGCACCGCTGAGCAATAGCCCGGCAAGGCAGGCCCAGACCCTTTACAATAAATGCCAAGCGGATAATGTTGCCCCTAAAAATCGATGGCCGACGAGCAATTTAGCCTGTTTAATGCTGGCAGTGGCGCTACCGAGGGCGCGATCGCAGACTCCAGTACCGTAGATTTTGACGCCATTCCCACTAACGGATCGGTGCCCATTCCCCCCGGCATTTACCCCGACCTGGAGACTCTGGGCACCCACTGTCGGGGCTGTCTACGCTGCGACCTGTCGGAAACGCGCACCCATGTGGTGGTGAGCCGGGGCAGCCCCACCGCCCCAGTGCTGATCATTGGCGAAGGCCCCGGTCAGCAGGAGGACGAGCAGGGTGTGCCCTTTGTGGGCAAGTCGGGCCAGCTGCTGGAAAAAATTCTCGAATCGGTGCGGTTTGACACCGAGACCGATGTGTACATTTCTAACATTGTTAAATGTCGCCCGCCCGAGAACCGGGTGCCCACCACCGCTGAGGTAGCGGCCTGCAAGGGCTACCTGCTAGAGCAGATTCGTATGGTGGATCCCAAAATCATTCTTCTCACCGGTGCAACTGCTCTAAAGGCGCTTTTAGGGGTGAAGTCGGGCATCAGCAAAGTGCGCGGCCAGTGGATGGAATGGGAAGGTCGCCTGTGTATGCCCATTTTTCACCCGGCCTACCTACTGCGCAACCCGTCGCGCGATAAAGGCAGTCCCAAGTGGCTAATGTGGCAAGACATTCAGGCGGTGCGGGCCAAGGTCGATGAACTGTCGGGGAGCTGAGGGCATCCGGCAGGTTGAGTTCGGCTTTCATTACCCAGGGGCCAACGAAATCTTTGACAGAATGAATAGGGGGCTAATTGGGTTTAAGGTCAAAGGTTTTAGGTTTGAGGCATGGCTCTGAATGCCCTAAGCTCTGGTCAAACCCCTAGATCGATCGCCTACTGCCTCTATCGATCGCGCCCCGCAAATAGCAAGGAGACTTTTAATGGATACCAACAACCTTTTACGCCAGTTGCTGATGATTGGCGTGGGCACCACCTCTCTGGTCGCTGAGCGGGTCAAGCAGGTCAGCGAAGAGTGGGTGCGCGAGGGCAAGTTTAACCCCGAGCAGGCCCGCACTCTAATGGATGAGGTCATGGCCCAGCTCAACGAGGGCAACGGCGCGCTCGAAGAGCAGTTTCAGCGGCTGTTTCGCAATACGCTGCAAGACTTGGGTGTACCCCGTCAGGCTGAAATGGACGAGCTGCGCGGACGGCTTGATCGCCTAGAGCGCCAGGTGAGAGATTTAGAAAACCGCGCCTGGAAATAGTCTGCTCATCTGTAGCCCAGCCACCGCTACGAGAAGAAAAATAGCCGTAGAGTAAAACCAAGTTTTCTCAGGCGAAATGGCGGTGCGAATCTTTATCGATTTTGTGGTAGGCAGCATTGCGGCCCTGTTTCCAGTGGTAGATCCGATTGGGTCGGTGCCCATTTTTTTGGTGCTGACCACAGGGGTGCCCGCCGCGCTGCGCAATCGCTACGCCCTAAACATTGCCTGCAATGTAGTGCTGCTGCTGATCAGTACGCTGCTGGTTGGGGGCAGTGTGCTGCGGTTTTTTGGCGTATCCCTGGCGGTGGTGCGCATTGCTGGGGGCATTGTGGTGTTCCACGCGGCCTGGAAGGCGATGAACTCTGACCCCAAGCTCAACGAGGTAGACAATCAAGATGCCGTCTACCGCATTGGCGAGCACAAAGATATTGCCTTCATGCCGATGACCATTCCGCTGCTGGGAGGGCCAGGAGCGATCGCTGTCACCCTTGGCCTAGCCGCTCAAGCGGGTGGCGATCTATCTGTTGCTACCGCGATGAATATGCTGGCGATCGCCGTCGCGATCGGTCTGATCGGCGTAGTCATTTTTCTGTCGCTGCGATCGTCCACGCTGCTGCTAAAAGTCTTGGGAGCTAGTGGTATTCAGGCTATGAGTCGCCTGTTGGGCCTGTTTGTCATGGCAATTGGGGTACAGCTGATTTTGAATGGGTTAGCCGACTGGTTGACCTCATTAAATTTGCTCGCCCCTTGAGTTTGAGGGACAGCCCTCTAGGGTTTGAAGACCTGGTTAACGGCGTCCCCACACCATGAGTTTTGACTTAGACTTGGGGTGTTCCCTGAAAATACTGTCCTGGCTCTGCTGATTCGGCAATAGAGATTGGGTGCAGGTTAGATGTGGCTAAGATCGGTCAGGTTGGCGTTGCCTAACATCTAATCGGTTAATAGTCTACGGTTGGTTTGCGTAGTCCACAACACTTCATCTAGTGGTGAACTTTCTGTTTGCTGCCAGCTGTTTCAGGGAACCATTGACCCATGAGCTACCCAAGCTTTCACAGCTTCATTAAACTGCTGCGCAGTCTGCTCAAGCGCAAGCAGCCTCTGCTGTTTGAAGAATCCATTTTTTTGGCGGATTTGTGCCTTGCCTACGGCACCATTGCGGGGCTGGGCGATCGCGACAAAAAGACCCTCTTTCTGGCCGCCCACTTCAAAAACCTGGGGGCCATTTACCTCGAAGACCACAACCTCAGACAAGAGTACCGAGACCATCGTGAGGCCATCACTCAGATGGAGGTGCTGTTTAACGCCAGCGCCCAGCTAGCCAAAGATGCTGGCCTTCAGGAGGTCGCCGACGTTCTTGATGAGTACCACCTGCGAGCCATTCCCCACAATCATCTGGCCCGCATTTTTCAGGTGCTCAACGCTTGGGTGTCGTGCCGTCAGCGCAAGGGCTGGCGTAGCTCGATGAGCGACAAAGAGGCGCTGATTATTCTCAAGCAGCGGGCCGAGATGAAGTGGTCTGACCCCAAAGTAGTGTTTCACTTTATTGAACACCTCTGCCGCTACTCGTCGCGACCCGAGCGCCGCCAGGCCTGCACTGTTACGGGGTTTGAGGTGCCGCCCGAAATGCCTAAGGTGCGCGACTACAGCTTTGACACCCTAGAGGATCAGTTTCAGGAAGTCGAAGCGGCGGGGTGAGTCGGGTATAGCATTGGCCACTGTGCTTAAAACACGAGTCACTACTTACGGGCAAAACTGGGGCAGCGCACTGACGTATGCCATCGCTTCAAGGGGGTATGCAGAATGTCCCAACCGATCTGGCGATGGCTATCAATCTCCAGCTTCTGAACGACGCGTTGAGCAGGCACAATTATTTAACATCACTCCAGCGGTGGGGTGATAGGCAGCTCGGGCTGGCAAGGGCAATTTGCTCATGTAGTTTGCCCATGGGCTATAGCCGCCGTTAAGCCGCGAGAAAGTCGATCGGGGGATAGTCAGAGATAGCGCGAGGGGCTACAGTTGGGGAGGCGCAGCGATGGCCCCGAGCCAGTCTCTGACCATCGCCGCAGAATTTTAGCGGTTGTTGACCGCCGGTCGCTTTGACGGTTGAGGCACTATGCCCCTCATCGCAGATCGGCCGCACAATTGATTTGTTGATCAATAGCTACCAAGGGTCTGTTATGGCTGACGACGCAATAGATATGGATCTATCCTGTTCTCCCCCGCCCTCTGAGGATGGGTTAGATATTGTGTCCTACGTGGACACCATTGAGGCGGTGATTGCCTCTTTGGATCAAGGGGATGGGGCTATGGTTAGCCAGACCGATGAGGGTCACCTGTGGCGATTTAAGTACGGCAGTGTCGATGTGTACGCGCAGCTAACTGGCGAAGCCGAAACCGATACGCTAACCGTGTGGTCACCGGTACTTATGTTGCCCGCCAAAGATGAGCCTCGTCTGATGAAGCTGCTGCTTGAGAAGAACTGCAATGAAACCCTCGAAGCTCGCTTCGGCATCTCGGGCAATCAGGTGCTGGTGATTTCAAGCCGCATTCTCAAGGACATTTCCCCCGCCGAAATCTCTCGCCTGATGACCATTGTGGCCACCATCGCCGACGATTCCGATGAAGCGCTAGTCTCCGAATTTGGTATGAGCTAGAAGGGTATGGGGTATGAGGTATAGGGTGAAAGAACGGCCTTAAGCCTTACACCCTATACCTTGTAGCCCTATGCCCGCGCTTCTTCAATAACTGATTTTGCGATCGAGGACAGCTGTAACCCAGGGGGATACTGCCCTTCCTCTTTGATGCGCTGAATCATGGCGGGGGAAACCCGCAGGCCAAGGCGATCGGCGATCGCGCGCACCACATCACCGCGATCGATTGTGCCGGCCACAGCATCGGCGGGGGTGAGCACCGTGAGCCGAGGCAGCTGCAAGTCTTCGAGCTGGTCGATGGCCTCGGTCAGCGGCGTGCCCTCGCGCACCGAAGGAATATTCAGCAGCGGCTTAGCGATGTGGTTAAGGGGCAGGGTTTCCCACTGGCTGCGCTCGATCGCCCGCATATCGTCAACCGTCACCAAGCCCCGATAGCGCCCATCCGAAGCCGCGAAGTAAGCCGGAGGGCGATTCTCTTCGAGTAAATAGGTGTCGGCAAACTGCCGCAGCGAGATATCTGCATCTACCACCTTAAAATCGCGGGTCATGGCATCGGCAGCGGTGAGGGCCAGCATGGCCTCTTGCAGATTGGTGACCTGGTTGTAGGCGGCGGCATTGCGCAGGGCAAACCAGCCAATGGCGGCAATCCAAAAGCCAGAGAACGCCTGGTAGGCCAGGGCCATGACTAGGCCAAAGGTAATCGCCAGCCAGCCCAAGAGCTGACCGGAGCGCGCCGCCCAGCGAATGCCCTTGATGCGGCTGTTAGTGACCTTCCACACCAGCGCCTTGAGCACCTGGCCGCCGTCGAGCGGCAGGCCGGGAATCATGTTGAACAGCGTCAGCACCAGGTTGATCTGAGCCACACTGCCGGTGATCACGCCCACTGGGGTCGGCAGCGATGGAATCTGGGAGATGGCGGTGAGCAGCAGAAAAAGCCCAAAGCTGACTAACGGGCCAGCGATCGCGACCTTGAGGGCGTCTTCCGGTGTTTTCGATTCTTTGTCGATGGAGGCAATGCCGCCAAACAAAAACAGCGTGATGGAGTTGACCGCAATGCCCTGCCCCTTAGCGGCAATGCTGTGGCCCAGTTCGTGCAGCAGCACCGAAGCAAACAGCAGCAGCGCCAGGCCAAAGCCCATCGCCCAGGCCAGGTTACCCCAGGCCGAGTGCCAGCTGGGTTCTACCCCGTAGGACACGGTCACCAGCAGCAAAATAATGAACCAGGAGCTATCGACAAATAGGGGAATTCCTAAAATGGCCCCAACGCGCCAGTTGGATTGCATTGCCTAGCTCCTATGAATGCTGTCAAATACCAACCCAGACCCGGTAGTGGCTAGCAAAACTAGGGCACTTGGGTCTGGGGTCTGGCTTTATTCTATCAATCGCCCCACAAAGTCGTTGGGCCGAGGCGTCGGTGAGGCTAGAGCAGCCCAGCGTTGCCCAGCCCCAAAATCATTCCAGCGCCGAGAATGTGGCCAAAGCTGGCGATCGCCAGCAGCTCAGGCAAGCCAAAGCCTTCAAACAACATCGGCAGGCCCACAGGTAGTGCTGGCCCTGCCCCAGGCTTACGGATGGCGTACTTGCCAATGGCCAGCACAAACAGGTTGCAGGTAATCATAATCAGCGCCACTTTATACGACCACTCCGGGGTGGTGGGCTCGGTGTAGGCGGCAAGTAGGGTAGAAAACAGCAATGTTATTTCTCCGCTAGAGGTCTAAAATTGGGTCTTGAGAATTAAATCGAGTCTTAAAGAAACAGAATCTCAGGCGATCGCCAAGCGCTAGATCTAGTTATTCAACCTTGTTGGATTATAAAAATTCGGCGACGCCCACCTAACGGAATGTTCAACAGAGTTAACATGCGGGTCAAGATTTGTGGCATTACTCAAACTGAACAGGCGATCGCGATCGCCCGCCACGGTGCCAGCCACCTAGGCTTTATCTGCGTGCCCCAGTCGCCCCGCTACATCGCCCCTACCGCCCTTGCCGAAATCACCCAAGCTCTAGATGCGGCTGGAGTGGTGACCAAAACCGTGGGAGTCTTTGCCGATGCCTCGCTGGCGGAGATGTCTGACATTGCCCGCCGGGCCAACCTCAGCCACATTCAGCTTCACGGTCAAGAAACTCTAGAGCAGTGCAAGCAACTGCTCGCTGAGCTGCCCGGTATTTTTTTGATTAAAGCGATTCGGGTGCGTACCGAGAAAGACCTAGTACGGGCTAGAACCTATGCTTCCTACGTCGACGCTCTGCTGCTCGACGCCTACCATCCCCAGCAGCTCGGGGGGACAGGATTAACGCTGGATTGGGATGCCTTGGTATCGTTTAGGCCTACCTGCCCCTGGATGCTTGCTGGAGGGCTCACCCCGGCGAACGTGTCGACGGCGCTCTCAACCCTTAGACCCGATGGCATTGACCTCTCTAGCGGCGTAGAACAACATCCCGGTGTAAAAGATTTGGCCTTGGTTCAGCACCTGTTTGAGCAACTGCAACCCTGGCTACCGAGCAGAGCTGGGGTATAGGCTGAGACAGCAGCGTATGGAAAAAAGGCTAATTTTGGTCGGTTTGGGGAGCAATCAGTGATGCACCAGGGGCCGCAAGGCTGATGGCAGCGATCGCCAAGTCTTTGCCCGCTTCGCTGTGGCTGCTGTCTTTGGTCAGTACTGCGATCGCCTCGGGCTGGTAAGCGGCCACATCAAACCAAAAGGTGGTGCCAATGCCCACTTCGCTGACCAGATGCACCTGACTGCTGTGCTTTTCGATGATGTTTTTGACAATGGAGAGGCCCAAGCCGGTACCTTCCAGAGTATGGACCCGGTTTTCGACCCGGAAGAAGCGATCGAAAATCGCCTGCTGGTCTTCGGGGGCAATGCCAATGCCGGTGTCAGAGATCTCAATGCGAATGTAGCCGCCCTCGTTGGGGTCATCTCCAGGGGGCACAATTTGGTGAGCCCGCAGCATCACCTGGCCACCTGACTCGGTGAACTTTAGGGCATTGCCCACTAAGTTGCTAAACACCTGTAGCAGCAGGTCGTAGTTGCCAATTACGGGTGGTAGGTTGGGCTCCACATCCTGCAATAGCTCGATTCGCTTGTCGCGGGCATTGAGGCGGTGGGTGCGCAGGGTCTGCTCAATGGGCTGAATAATGTCGACGGCTTCGAGCTGGTATTGGCGACTCGATTCTAGACGCGACAGGTCGAGCACATCGTTGACTAAGCGAGTGAGGCGATCGGTTTCGTGGTTGGCGGTTTCGAGAAATTCCTTGCGTTCGCCGTCGCTGAGGTCTTCGCCGTACTCGTGCAGGGTTTCAATAAACGATTTGATGTTGAACAGCGGCGTGCGCAGCTCGTGGGAGACATTGCTGATGAACTGGGCCTTGGCCTCATTGAGGGCCACCTCACGGGTGATATCCTGCACAGTGATGGCTAGACCTTTGACGTTCTCTTTGGCCTGGTCGAGCACGGTATTGAGCAAGATCCGCAGGGTGCGATGGCTGGGCTCGGTGATGGGCACCCGAAATTCCATCGCTTCTGATTCGCCCTTGACGGCCTGAAACAGGGGCCGAGTGAGCTGCACCCGCACCGCGTTGGGAAAGTGCTCTAGAATATTTTTCCCGTCCAAAATCTGATCATCCCAGCCAAAGATGCGGCGGGCAGTGGGGTTGACCAGCACGGCGTGCATATCGCTGTCGAGCAAAATGGCCCCGTCGGCGATGGTAGAAACCAGGGTTTCGAGCTTGGCTTTTTCGGCGGTGAGTTCTTCGATGTTTTGCTCTTCGTAGCTTTCTAGGCGCTCGGCCATGTCGTTAAAGCTGTAGATCAGCTCACCGAGTTCGCCCCCTAGGGGCAGGTCGATGCGCTGCCTAAAGTTACCATCAGCGATGTTTTTCACCCCCACCGAGAGCTCTTTGATCGGTTGGGTAATGGTAAGAGCGTTGAACACCGCCCCTAAAATCACCATGACCCAGATCGAGACAAATACCGCAATGGTGACATCCCGCGTGAGGTGCGAAGAGGCGACCACTGTGGGGTTGGGATTGATGCCCATGGCCAGGACGCCTAGGTGAATGCCGTTGTAGTTGAGGGGTACAAATACATCGGTGACTTCACCGGCGGGGGTAAGGTGCTGGCGCACCAGGGGGCGATCGGTGTTTTGGGCGTAGCCCTCGGGCAACTGCATGCGCCGCCGCAGCGTCAGGGAGTTTTTTACCGATGCCTCTGAAAAGGGGATGCCGAAGAAAATATCGCCATTTTCGTCGGCGTAGAGCATGTAGCGCACGCTAGAAGTGCTCTGGTAAAAGCTGTAGGAGAAGCGGGCTAGCTCGGTGCGGTCGGCTTCGTTAACTAGAGGGGCAACGTTGGCGGCGAGCAGCAGTCCTAGATCGCGAGCAAACCGGGTGTCGTTGAGGCGGGCATCCATTTGGATGGTGTTGACAGCCCAGAAGGTAAGGGCGCTCGTGATCATTGACACCACCAGCGTTGCCCCGGCCATCAGCCGAGTTTGGAGGGTGAAGTCGCCCCACCAGTGCAGGAAGATATCGCGAATTTTAGCCAGAAGCCTGATCAACGGAACCTATCGAATGCTGGATGTGGAATTCAGCCTTTATTCTGGCATGTTCTTCGCATCTTAGCCCTAGCGCTTAGTCTTCGAAGAGGGTCTCAAACTCGTGGCGCAGGCTATCGTAGTTGACCACGCGGGCCACAATCAGGTTTTGGTCACCCTGGGCGGCAGCAAACTGCTGTTTCCAGTGGCGCACGTCGTGTTCTTGGCTCAGCCAGAAGGCGACGATGGTGCTGACGATCGCATCCCAATCCCAATCTGGCTTGCGGTGCACGGCCTCGGTGGCGCTGATAAAGGCATCGAGGGTGCAGCAGTAGCTGCCGAGAAAGGCCTGACTGCGATCGCGCCGCGCCTCCACCTGCTGCTGGTGGTTGAAGAATTGCAGTACCGGGGCAATGCCAACAATGTCAAAGCTATAGCTCATAGTTAGACCGGGGATAAAAACGAGGTTTATAGATAACTCGCTCTACCGCTGGCGGCAGTTCTATCAGTCAAAAATCGCCCTGGTATAGACCAGAGCGACGGCGGGGCAAAAGAAATCTGCTGCCCAATTAGGTAGCCACAAGTTAGGGAGAAGCCGGTAAGACTGGGCTGAAATCGGTGATAAATCACGTTCAGACTCAGTAACGGTGACGCGAGTTAGTGAATAGTTTAGACAGTTCACTCTGTGGAGTTGTTCGCCTGCAACGGTTTTTGACGATTCCTACAAATTAGGCAAGTCGCTACCATAGAAGACACCGCCGTCAGTTAGAGATCGCCCATCCTCCCGGAGCATCCTATGACCACCCTGGATTTGCCCCTTGAACTCAACCTTGAGGCCGTTCATTTTACCGATGAGCAGTTTTACCAACTCTGCATTCACAACCCAGAGGTGGCGATCGAGCAAAATGCCCAAGGAGTGTTAATCGTTATGCCCCCCGTTGGCGGTGAGAGCGGCAATCGAGAGATGGAGGTTGGCGGTGAACTGTACCTCTGGAATAAGCAAACCCAGCTTGGTAAGGTGTTTAGCTCCTCGACAATTTTTCAGCTGCTGATCGGTAGCAAGCGATCGCCCGATGCCGCCTGGGTAGAGCTATCCCGTTGGGAGGCGCTGACCCCAGAGCAGCGGCGCAGGTTTCCCCCTATTGCGCCTGATTTTGTGATGGAGTTGCGTTCGAGTACCGATAATCTGACCACTCTGCGCGAGAAGATGCAGGAATATGTGGCCAGCGGTGTTCGCCTGGGCTGGCTGATCAATCCTCAAGATCAGCAGGTGGAAATTTATCGGCCTGGGCAGGAGGCAGAGGTGCGATCGCTGCCTACTCAGCTTTCTGGAGAATCCGTGCTGCCGGGCTTCACTTTAGCTGTTTCCCCCTTTTCTTAGCCGTGAGGGTATTGCAGCGCAGCCAACTTTTATAACATCGGTGTGCGGGACTCTGTAAGTGACAGGCGTCACAGTTCACAAAACGCTTGAGGGCCAACCTCCCTCGATCAACCTGCCATAAAGATGCCGGCGCAAGGGATGACTCGGCACTGCCTTTGAGGCATTCTAGGTACAGATAAGACGGGCTTCGCGCTATAACTAACTCCCTATTCTAAGCAGCCCCCGGTGCCTCGGCATCGGGGGTTATTTAATGAAAAAGCCCCAGGATGCTGCAAGCATCCTGGGGCTTTAGTTGAGGGAGACGGTGGCTTAGGTGCCAACGGTCCAAGAGTTGATGTAGATCTCTTGCTCGGGGGTCAGGCTATCGACTTCGATACCCATGGCGACCAGCTTCAGGCGAGCAATCTCCTTATCCACCTCAACGGGGATGGAGTGCAGACCGGGTTCGAGGGAGCCCCGGTTTTTCACCAGATATTCACAGGCCATGGCCTGGTTGGCAAAGCTCATGTCCATGACGGCGCTGGGGTGGCCTTCGGCAGCGGCTAGGTTGACCAGGCGGCCTTCACCCAGCACAATCACCGACTTGCCGCTGGTGAGCATGTACTGCTGGGTAAAGTTGCGTACCTGCTTAACTTCGCTGGCCATTGCACCCAGCGATTCGAGGTCGATTTCGATGTCGAAGTGGCCGGAGTTGCACACCATGGCGCCATCTTTCATCGCCTCAAAGTGCTCGCGGCGGATCACATGCTTGTTGCCGGTAACGGTAATAAACAGATCACCCACTTGAGCAGCCTTAGCCATGGGCATTACCCGGAAGCCATCCATGACAGCCTCGATCGCCCGCACTGGGTCGATTTCGGTAACGACGACGTTGGCCCCCATGCCCTTGGCCCGCATAGCGGTGCCTTTGCCGCACCAGCCGTAGCCAGCCACGACGACAGTTTTGCCCGCCAGCAGCACGTTGGTAGCGCGAATAATGCCGTCTAGGGTCGATTGACCAGTGCCGTAGCGGTTGTCGAAGAAGTGCTTGGTGTCGGCATCGTTGACGTTCATAGCGGGGAAGCTGAGCACCCCATCTTTGAACATGGCCCGCAGGCGCACGATGCCGGTGGTGGTTTCTTCGGTGGTACCGATGATGTCGGAGAGCTGTGCCTGACGCTCTTTGACTAGGGTGGCAACCACGTCGCTGCCGTCGTCGATGATGATGTTGGGGCGGTGGTCGAGGGCGGTTTCGACGTGGCGATGGTAGGTGGCGCTGTCTTCGCCGCGCAGGGCAAACACGGGAATGCCGTAGTCGGCAACCAGGCTAGCCGCAACGTCATCTTGGGTCGAAAGGGGGTTGCTGGCAATGAGCACAGCGTCGGCACCGCCAGCTTTGAGGGCGATCGCCAAGTGAGCTGTCTCAGTGGTGACGTGGCAGCAGGCCGAAATGCGAATGCCCGCTAGGGGCTTTTCTGCCGCAAAGCGGTCTTGAATCTGGCGAAGCACGGGCATCTCACGCCCGGCCCACTCAATCCGCTGCTTGCCCTGAGCCGCCAGGGAGATATCTTTAACGTCGTACTTAAATTTAAGAGTTGTGGTCATAGCGAGGGTATCAACCGTAATGAATTGTCTGTGTTGTGCCAGTTGCCAGCGTTTTTAGCTTAACGGAATTTTACACGGGGTACTGCCCCGATATTGCAACAGGGTACTGCCGCAATACTTTATACGAAGTACTGCCCCGGTGCTTCATATAGGGAACTACCCCGCTTCATGCGGGGTAGTTCCCCGATCGCACCTCGTTACAAAATTGCTGGGCAGCTTCAACGGCCTGCTGCCTGAGGTTGGCATAGACTTTCGCAAAGGGCGGCTGCCAGGCCGATAGCCCGAGAACGTCGGCGGTGACTAGCACCTGACCATCACAGTGCACCCCCGCGCCGATGCCAATGGTGGGAATGCGCAGCGCCTTAGTGATATCGCTGGCTAGTTCGGTAGGAATATGCTCTAAAACGATGGAAAAGGCTCCGGCCTGCTCTAGGTCTTTGGCTTCGGAGAGAATGCGATCGGCTTCGGCTTCGGTTTTGCCCTGCTTGCGAAAACCGCCAAACTGGTTGATTGACTGAGGCGTCAGCCCCACGTGGCCCATCACCGGAATGCCCCACTGCACCAGTCGACGCACGGTTTCAACCATACCTTCGTGACCGCCCTCTAGCTTCACTGCTTGGGCTCCGGCTTCCTTGAGCATTTGCCCCGCCGCGCGAATGGCGTCCTCAACGCTGGGCTGATAGCTCAGAAAGGGTAGATCGACTACCAGCAGCGCATTTTTGACTCCCCGCCGCACCGCCTTGGCGCAGATCAGCATGTCCTCTGTGGTCAGCGGCAGAGTGGTGTCGTAGCCCAGGGCGACCATCGCCAACGAATCGCCCACCAGCACAATATCGGCCCCGGCCTGGTCAACAATTTGCCCTGACATCACATCCCAGGCGGTCAGTACGGTAATGGGTTGGGCGGGTGCGCCCGTTTGCTTCCACCGCAAAATTCGATCAACGCTAACGGCCATGGCTGCGCCTGGAAAGGGATATGGTTGTCAGGATAACAAACCCTGATTCGGCTATCCCTCCAATCTGCCGCCCCCCTAGGGAACACAACTCGCTAAAATCAAATAAACCCGTACAAAGTGTGGCTTATCACGATGATCCCAACCGTTATTGAGCAATCCGGGCGTGGCGAGCGCGCGTTTGACATTTATTCCCGACTTTTGCGGGAGCGTATTATCTTCCTTGGCCAAGAGGTCACCGCTGATTCGGCCAACCTGATTGTGGCCCAGATGCTGTTTCTCGAAGCCGAAGACCCCGACAAAGACATCTATCTCTACATCAATTCCCCCGGTGGGTCAGTGTCGGCGGGCCTGGGCATCTACGACACGATGAATCACATTCGGCCCCAGATCTGCACCATCTGCGTGGGGCTAGCAGCCAGCATGGGGGCGTTTTTGCTCACCGCAGGCGAGAAGGGCAAGCGCATGAGTCTGCCCAACTCCCGCATTATGATTCACCAGCCTTTGGGTGGTGCCCAGGGCCAGGCTACCGACATCGAGATTCAGGCGAAGGAAATTCTCTATCTGAAGAAGCAGCTGAACGATGCGATCGCCAAAAACACCGGCCAGTCAATCGATAAGATTGCCCAAGACACCGAGCGCGACTTCTTTATGAGCCCTCAAGAAGCGGTAGAGTACGGTCTCATCGACCAGGTGATCGATCGCACCTCCGTCGGTTCCCGTCCACTGACAGCTATGTAAATTGCTCTAACCCCCAAAGTTTGATGACTTGGGGGTTAGGCGCTGCCGTGGGGAGATTGAGTTTCTAAGAACAACAAGAACTCCAGCAGCTCGTCGTCGGTAAGGTCGTGGCGCGACAACTTGCCGTAGGTCTTCTTCAAAAACTCGCGCCCCTGGGCGACGCCCCAGCCCAACCGCTGGAGTTCTACATCGGTTTGGGCAATGATGTCCGATAAATCGACCGCTGCCGGTTCTGCGCCCAAATCTACAAACTCGTCAGTCGGGGCCTCGATGGTAGCGGGCAGATCTGCCTGAAATGGTGCGACTTGTAGGGGCGGAGTTGGAGCGGCTACGGCCGTTAGGGGCAGCTCAGCAGTCGGTTGCTCTAGGATGTTTCCCTGATCTAAAGCGGGGGGGACTAGGCTTAGCGGCGGGGGGGCGAGTTCCGGATGAGTTGTGGGAAGGGGCTTATCGTTGGGCCGGTCTGAAGGGGCGATCGCCTCCAGGTTGGCTAAGCCCGGACTGGGCTTGGCGATCGCTGGTTCAGGAGCCTCAACCCTATCGACTTCGATGGGGAAGGGAAGGCTAGGCAGTTCAACCGCCAAGCTCAGGCGCTCTAGGGCGCGGGTGGTGGCTATATCTTCGGCCACCTCTAGGGTGGTGTTTGCCCCCAGCCCGCTCGCCAAAATCCGGTTGTCTACGCCGACACAGACCCGCACCACGTACAGTCCGTCGTGGAGGGTGAGCAAATCTGACGTCAGGCTGCCCTGGGGATACTGTTGGCGAAATTGCTTCAGAAGCGAACTTAGCACTCGGGCGGTCTCCCCTACGGGTGGATGGTAACCGTACTATTCTAAGGAAGTAGGGCACGTTAGACTGAAGCCATTGTGACGCTGGCCTGCTTGAGGGCAGCGAGGGAGTTCCCTACAATGGCGCGCGACCGTGGGTCAGGCAGGCTGACAAGCCGGTGCTTTTACCCTGAACTATTTTGATTGCTACTCTAGGCGGCTGAACTGAGCTAATGCTAGACCGATTACTCGATATCTCTAATAACTTTGGGGTCGATACCCTATTGCTGCTGCCGGTGCTAATTGCCCTAGAGGCGGTGCTGTCGGCCGACAATGCGATCGCCCTAGCGGCGATCGCCCAAGGTCTAGAGAGCGAAGCCATGCAGCGCCGGGCGCTCAACTTTGGGCTGCTGATCGCCTTTGTGTTGCGAGTCGGGCTAATTTTGACGGCGGGCTGGGTGCTTCAGTTTTGGCAGTTTGAGGTAATGGGGGCTGCCTACCTGCTGTGGCTGGTGTATAAGCACTTCACCGCTGAAACCGACGCAGAGGCCCAGCACCACGGTCCCAGGTTCGCCACCGTTTTGCAAGCGATTCCGGTAATTGCCTTCACAGACCTGGCCTTTTCGCTAGATAGCGTCACCACTGCCCTAGCGCTGTCTAAAGATGTGCTGGTGATTTTGCTGGGCGGCACCATCGGCATTATTACCCTGCGGTTTATGGCAGGGCTGTTTATCCGCTGGCTAGAAGAGTTTGAGCATTTAGAAGATGCCGGCTTTATCACCGTGGGTTTTGTGGGCATTCGCCTGCTGGTGCGGGTAATTGACCCCACTCTAGTGCCCCCAGAGTGGACGATGGTGTTGGTGATTGCCCTCGTGTTTGCCTGGGGCTTTTCGAAGCGCATCGAAGAGAGTGCCAGTGTTGAATCAGCTCATTTAAGCAATGGCAAAGTGCCCACTGTTGCTGAATTAGAAGCCCAGGGCAGGAACTCTGGGGAAACTTCCTCCAATCAGGAAGATGCCACTCCAGCAATCCCCCTCCAGCAAGACTGAGAAGCCCTGTCTTCAGCAGCACCACGTTGCTAGAGATGGGAGCACCAGTCGCTCCAACCCCCGGGGTAGAGCTTAGCCATGGGCTGACCTGCAACGGTTTGAGCCAGCAGGTTCACGCAGGCCGTTACCCCTGAGCCGCAGTAAACGATCACCTCCTCGGCATCGTTCAAATCGGCCCAGTGTTGGCCTAGCTCATCGGCGGGTTTCATCTGGCCGTTCTCGGCAGAAACATCTTGCCAAAAGTAGTTCACCGCACCGGGGATGCTGCCCGCCACTGGGTCAATGGGTTCGACCTCGCCCCGATAGCGATCGGGCGATCGCGAATCGATCAGCACGGTACCTTTCTGGCGATCGCGCACCGCCTCTATATCGACAATCCAATCCTGGCGCGGCGCGGGCACAAAGTTGCCCGTTCGAGGTGCAGGGATCTCGGTACTGGTGGGATGGCCGCCCTGCCCCCAGCCTGACCATCCACCGTCGAGCACGGCTACATTGTCGTGGCCCAGGTAGCGCAGCAGCCACCAGAGGCGCGAGGCAAAGGCAAAGCGGCTGTCGTCATAGGCGACAACCAGGGTGGGCTCTGGGCCGTCAGACGCTATCCCCAGCGCCGTGAGTCGCTGGCTGAAAGTGTCGCGATCGGGCAGTGGGTGGCGGCCCCCGTGGCGCTGCACTGGGCTAGATAAATCTTGGTTGAGGTCTAAGTACCAAGCCCCAGGAATGTGGCCAGCAGTATATTGCTGTGCCCCTTGGGAGGGATCAGCTAGGGCAAAGCGGCAGTCAGCGACCACAACTTTGGGGTCATCTAGGTGCTGGGCTAGCCAAGCGGCGGTCACCAAGTTGCGAGGGTAGGTCATAGGTTAGACGAATGGCATGGCATGGGGGTGAAAGTCTGGTCTAGCGGGGGATAGCGGCGCACCGTAGAAGTAGGGTATAAGGTTGCTGAACTGGCAACACTAGTCGTCTTGGGAACTGCCGGTGCGAAATGTGGCGGTGCAGAATGTCGGTGTTCAAAACGGGTGTTCAACATAGAGAACGGTCAACCTTGTTAACCAGCAGATCCTATTCAATGAGGCGCTGTCATGACTGTAGAACCTCAACCGATTACTGAGATTAAAACAGCGACGGGCTGGGTTATGGCCCTCAGCGTAGGTCTGATCATTTTAGGTATTTTGGCAATTTTAATGCCGGCGATCGCCTCGGCTGTTTTTACCTCTGCCCTGGGCTGGGTGGCCGTAATCAGCGGAATTTTGCAGGTTTTACAGGCATTTCAGGCACGAGCGGTCAGGGCACTGGGGTTGAGCTTAGGGGTGGGCCTGCTCTATATCGTGGCAGGGCTCTACATCCTGTTTAATTTAGCGAAAGCGACGGCGGGGCTGACACTGGCTTTCGGTCTGCTGTTTATAGTCGAAGGCATTTTTACCATCATCATGGCGTTTACCTATAGAGCTGGGCGCACCATGTCGTGGTTTGTGGCCATCAATGGCATTGTCACGCTGATTTTAGGGATTTTGGTCATCAATCGCTGGCCGTTTGGCTCGCTCTGGCTGATTGGCTTTTATGTGGGTACTAGCCTATTGTTTAGCGGAGCTTCGCTGCTTGGGGCAGCGATGACCGCCCGTAAGGAAGTTGCCTAGGACCATCCATGCCCGGAGACTACATCCTCTTTGCTCAGCACGGCTGGGCCGATACCAACCAGTCGATGATGAGTTTGGCCGAGCAGCTAGCGGGCGATCGCGCGCAAATTGTCGCCCCCTGCCTCAACTACGCTATGACCTGGCTGCGGATTTCCCCGCTGGTGGATGAGGTCGATGCCCTGGCCACGGCGACGCTGGCGCGCCAGCCCAATCTACCAGTACGGATTGTGGGTCACTCGATGGGGGGCTTGATTTGGCTGGAGGTGCTCAACCACCATCCCGACTGGTGGCCCAGAATAGAATTTTTGACACTGGTTGGCTCCCCGGTAGGTGGGGCCGACCTGGGCCGCATGCTTGATCCGCTGAAGATGGGAATTGGTATTGCTGCTGACCTGGGTCGCGATCGCCGCCCCCTAGCCGCCCGGCTCGCTGCCGCTATCCCCACCCTATCGATCGCGGGCGATGTGGATCGGGGTAGCGATGGCACCATCACCATTGAGAGCACACGGGTGCCCAACGGGCAGTTTGTCTGCCTCGGGGGCATCAGCCACGCGGCCCTGCGCTGTCACCCACGCGTGGTGGCGCAGATTCAACAGTTTTGGAAGGGCGACAGCCTGAGTGCGCTGCTCATACCCCATCCCCTAGTGGCGCAGCTGCGTCAGATACCCGGTATGACCGATGCCCATTTGCGCGATTTTGCCCGCGCCACCCTCTGGCACACCTTCGCCGACGGCACCAGTATTCGCCTGTGGCTCAGCCCCCTTGGCATTCACCACGTGTTTTTGGCCTCTGCCGAGGATGACTGCCTGTATTCAGGCTATGTGGGCTGGCTACACAGCGGAGAGCTGTGGCACAGCCTAGGGGCGCTGCGGGCAGACGCCAAACTATCCCAGGGCTGGTGAGCCGGTGGGTGGCCGATCGCCCAGTTGGCGGGTGGAGGTCAGCGGACTGGAGATGGAGAGGCCATCCTCACTGACCAGGCCGGCGGTGACATCGACGCTACCCTCGCGTTTGCGAGCTTGCCGGTACTGCTCAACGGCGGTGTTGACTTGGTCGGCGATCGCCCAGGCAGCCTTCGAGGGCGGCGGCGACTGCTGCAAAATATTCAGCTGAAAACTGACCTGCTCAATTAGAAGTTTTTCATCGATGACGCTGAGCTGGGTGTCAATGTTGAAATCGACCTGATTCTTAAGCACCGCGCTCAGAGCCGCAGCAATCAGATTAGCCCCGATATTGATCAGGTTAGGGGCATAACTTTTGACGTAAGCGGTAACAGTCTCACCTACCGCTTCGGCCATCGGTCGCTGTGCTAGAGCAGTGGCTAGAGTTTCGGCGATCGCAAGGTAAGCAGGGTCGATGGCGGCGGCGATCGCACCATTGACATCAAAGGATTGCACAATCTGACTGATTAAGCCCAGGGCTTCTGAACGGGTGAGGGGCCGATGGTCAGCGATCGCCCGGCTCAGCAGCGGCATGACAGCGGTAACTATTGTCCTAAAATCTTCTGGGGTGAGATGGGGCGTATAGCGCTGCATATAGGCCGCGAGAATACCCTGCGCCTGTTGCGCTAGATGCTGCTGCCAGCGGTGGGTTTCCTTGGCTAGGGCACTGGTAGCGCGATCGACAATGGCATTTTTGAGGTCGTCAGCGGTGAGACCATCGAGCACCTGTTGAGCCACGGCGTCGATCAGAGCGGCGGGTTCTTCGGGCAGATATAGCCGTAACAGAGTGCTGAGCAGGCCCTGCACCTGTTCGGGAGAATTGGGTAACCCATAGAGTCGCCCGTAGGCGCTGAGACCGCTAATCAGCGTTGCGGTCACCTTGGGGTTACGGGGAGCAGAGGTCAGATCCTCAGGCGGCATCGTCAACCATCCTTGATGGGAGTGAAGGGACTATCGACTCTTGCCTAGGCACCCTCCTCAATCCTAATCGCAGACTGGTCTGAGCCGCCTCACCTCTGCGGGTATTCTATTATGTGCTAAATGGCCTACTCTAGATTGCCGTTGTAGCCACGGGGCGTAATCAGCCAGGGGCCGTGGCGCTGGGTGCTCTGGTTGCCGATCAGCACCACCGTCAGCATGTCGATGGGGGCCTCTAGCAAGTTGGCCAGCGTCGTGCGGTGAATCATCTCGTCGGGGCGATAGACCGACTTCACCACCGCCACCGGAGTATCGGGTGATCTGAAGGCCATGAAGATGCGGTGAGCCGCCGCGATCTGCTCGGTGCGGGTTTTTGATTTGGGATTGTAGAGCGCCACCACAAAGTCGGCCTGAGCCGCTGCCTCTAGCCGCTTCACAATTACCTGCCAGGGGGTGAGCAGATCGCTGAGGCTAATGGCGCAGAAGTCATGCATCAGCGGCGCTCCTACCCGAGCCGCGGCAGATTGAAGGGCTGAAATGCCGGGGAAAACCTCCACTGAAGGAGTTTCGCCATCCCAGCCGGTGACCTGGAGCTGCTCTAGCACTAGCCCGGCCATGCCGTAGATGCCGCAGTCACCGGAGGACACCACGGCTACGCTCAGGCCCCAGCGAGCCAGATCAATGGCGCGATCGGCCCGCTGGCGCTCTTGGGTAATGGGCCAGGGTTCGACAATTTGACCAGGGCGATAGAGGGGGCGAATTTGGTCAATATAGAGGCCGTAACCGATGACGACGTTGGCGCGAGCGATCGCTCCCTTAGCCGCTGGCGTGATCTGGTTCAGATCGCCGGGGCCGGTACCTACCAGGGCCAGATGCCCAGCATGGGGAATGTATTCGCGCTCGGATTGGGCGATCGCCACGGTCACTGCTCCGGGCTGCCCCTCCACCCGCACCACCTGCTTGGCGACTCGCAGCTGGCCTGCCGCTGCCCCCGTCGCGGCGAGAATAGCAGCAGCCTCGGCCACGCTGGGGGTTTGTACTGCCTGTTCCACAACCGTGGACGGGTTGGGCACGGGGATTGCCTTCAGTTCCTCGGCGGTAAAGCAGCGCAGGGGCCACTGACGTTCTGCACAGAGCGCCACTAACCCCACTTCGTCGGCCTTGAGGTCGAGGCTGGCGATACCGGCGATCGCTCCTTCGGCAAAGTGCCCAGCCCGGCAGACCCGCGCGATCGCCGCCTCAATCACCGCTTGGGGCGTATCTCGTTCGCAGCCGATGCCCACCCACAGCACTCTTGGGTGCCACTGGGCTTTAGGAAAATCGCTGTCGGGGGCAAACTGCCGGTGAATTGGGCTGATCCACAAGCGAGCATTGGGGGTGCGAACCGGCTCAAAGACAAATGGATGAGTCGGCGGCAAATGGTCTTGCCAGAGGGTGGTGCCGCAATCCTGAAACACCTCGATAGGCTTGCCGTGAGCTAGGGCGGCACTTACCCCCGTCCAGTCGCCGCTACCCTTGCTCCAGGCAAAGGGCACTCCCAGCACATCTACCCCCGGCAGCCCGTGGGTCGAAGCAGAGCCAGTAATCACGGGCTCTGCCCCCAGCAGCAGGGCGATCCGATGGGTCAGAGCATCTGCGCCGCCCTGGTGTCCGCCGCAAAGACTGATCACCTGATTACCCGTTTCAGCCACCACCACCACTGCGGGATCGGTGGTTTTGTCGGTCAGCAAGGGGGCAATGAGTCTTACCACCGCCCCGGTCGCCAGGGCAAAGATGAGCCCGTCCTGGGTAGACCAGAGTTGGGCAATGGTCTCGGGTAGGGAACCTTCGTAAACCTGAGCTTGGATCGCTAAAGACTCCGCTTCGGCGGCTAGGCTGCGAGGCAACCATAGTGCAGCGGGAAGACCTGTGACCAGGGGCAGCAAAGATTTGAGTCCGGCGGGGGTGACAGCGATCGCAGCAAAGGACAGCAACAATAGACCTCAAAGAACCTGGAGTACTTCATCTTAGAAGACATCATTGTCCCAAGGCGCGGCAAGGTCGAGTTGTCTGTAGCTTTGCTCTGCCCATAACGGTAGACCGCCAGGGGTAGACCAGCCGAGACGGCTATCCCACAAGACCTTAAACAATTCCTCAGTCTTGGTAGGATAGGCATCCTGCCTGTTCTAGGCAGTGCACCCTACCGATCGCGACTTAGTAGTAGTTGCCAACCTTGCGGTGGTGGATGGCGGTCTGGCCATCGGGGTCAGACACCTTGCCGTCGTGCACCGTGCAATAGACAATCCAGTGGTCGCTCACCTCCATGCGGCTGGTGACTTCGCATTCCACGTAGGCTAGGGCATCGGCCAGCAAAGGCGAGCCGTTGTTGGCGGGGCGGGTGCGCACTCCAGCAAAGCGATCGGCACCGGGGGCAAACCGCTTGAGAAAGTGCTTCATCAGGCCCAGGTGCTTGCCCTCTTCAAGAATGTTGAGCACAAAAGTGTCGCCCACCTGCATCAGTGACTCAATGGCGCGGTCTTTCGCCACGGCCACTGTAAAGCCCATGGGCTGAAAGCTGGCCTGGGCAACCCAAGAAGCTAGCATGGCGCTAGAAACCTGACCCTTTTTAGCGGTGATGATATACAACCCGCTGCTGATGCGGCCCAGCGCTTTCTCGAGGTCAACATCGAGGGATTTGAGCTTCTTCAGCTTGCCCGCCTGGGCGAGGCCCTGACCCAGGTCAGTACCGGCCTCTTCGCACGACTGATAGGTGCCCTCAGTGGGGTTGTCTTTGATGCGAATGGGTACGAAAGACTGAATCAGCTCTAGGTCTTGAAACTTGTTGGCCAAGGGGTCGATCGGCTCATCGTCGCCGCCGTAGGACTCATAGAGCCCGATAGTTTGCTTGCCGTGCACCGCCGCCAGAATGGTGCCCAGGGTAGTCTGGGTTTCTCTAGCCCCGACCCCAGAGGCGGGGGGCATGCCGACGACTAATCCCTTGGCCCGAGCTACCAGCTCGGTCACCTCTTGAGGATCGGCGGAGCGCATGTCCATCATTTCGACGGCGACGCCGGTTTTGGTAATGCCGCGAGCAATAGATTGGGAGAGGCGATCGCTATACCCGTAATCCGACACGTAAAATACCGCCACCAGGTCTTCGGCCTTGGTCTTCTCCTGGCTCCAGCGCTGGTAGCGGCCGGTCAGCTCCGCCACGTTATAGCGCAATAGAGGACCGTGCCCCGTGGCCACCATTCTGACCGGGGGTAGGGCTTCCATGCGCTTCATCGCACCGAGCACCGATCGCGCGTTAGGGGCCATCAGGCACTCGTAGTAAAAGCGAAAATCGGGGGAAACCAGCTCTAAATTTTCGTCGTAGGGGGCATCACTGCAAAAGTGCATGCCGAAGGCGTCGCAGGTAAACAGCACGCCGGTTTTGTGGTCGTAGGTAAAGATGGTGTCGGGCCAGTGCAGGTTGGGAGCGCTAACAAACTCCAGGGTGTGGCCGTTGCCCAGCTCCAGGGTGTCGCCGTTTTTCACAATCAGGCGCTCAAAGGGGCGGTGCACTAGGTCTTCGAGGAAGGCGATCGCCACCTTTGCCCCCACCACCACTGCCTGGGGAGCCAGCTCTAGCACGTCGCGCACTAGGCCGCTGTGGTCGGGCTCGGTGTGGCTGATGAGCAGGTAATCGATAGTTTTGGGGTCGATTTCGCCGGTTAGGGTCTTGAGATATAGCTCCCGAAACTTGGCGTGGGAGGTATCGACCAGGGCGACTTTCTCGCCGCGAACAATGAAGGAGTTGTAGGTGGTGCCGTTTTGCAGGCCAAACTCGATGTCGAAGCGATCGCGATCCCAGTCTAGGGAGCGAATGGTGGTGGTGTCGTCAGCCACCCCTTCGACCTGAACCGTGAGACGCTTTTGCGCTGGTGCCGCTACAACCATGGAGAACCTCCTGCAAAATTTAGGTGCTGTCAACCCGGAGTGCAATCCACGGGTTTAACAACCAAAACGTTTCTTAACTATAGGTATTCTCGCTTAAAACCGCGAAGCTTGGGGTCAAAATCCCTTATCGCTTTAATTGCGATCGGTAACCATTGGCAATGGGGGGAGGGCTAATTTTAAGTACCCTAGAATGTAAGCCAATAAGCTATTCACCCCTAGTCGCCCTGGTGTCCAGCCTGGCTACCAAACTGGGGCGCTTTCAAGTCGAAATGGCGTTTGCAGAACAGGCTCTCAACTGCCCCAAGTCTGGTTGAAAGCCTGTTAACCCTGTCATTTCTCCATATTTCCTGCGAACAGCCCATGTCACTTCCCATTGAAACCTTAGTTCTTGAACCCACCGCCGATGGGTTGATGACGCTGTTTTTAGAAGATTTTGGCAAGTGGTTCTACAAACGCGACGGGGCCTACGCCGAGGCCAAAATTACCGACGTAGACACCACTCTAGCCCCAACCCTGACCGTGCTAGATGTCTGTTGCGGGCTGGGCTACAACACCGCCGCTGCTCTAGCCGCCGTTACCCAGGTAACTCTGGCTGCCAGGTGCGGGTGTTCGCTCTGGAACTCGATCGCTGCGGCGCGGTGGCCTCTCAGCTGGCCAGGCTCTCAGTTGGGCCGGTGACTGCTGTTGACCGACGCTGGCTGGGTACTCTGGCTAAGGTAGACCCCGAGGGCTTAATGCCGCTGTCGCAGCGAGAGCAAGAGCATTTGCTGACTCGTGCCGCAGTCCCCTACCACGACCTTACCCTGAGTACCAGCGCTGAGGCCATGCGGCAGCGCTGGTACTCAGGAGCAGGCTGCGTCAGACCCAGCACCCACGTTGCGCTGGCGCAAGCGGTGGCTGTCCTCGCATGAAAAAAAGCCGTTCCTTCGATAGGCTGTAGTAGGTTCGCTCCACTGATCGGTTATCGCCATTTTAAGGTTATTGCTGTGCCCTACCGAAACCCTCTGCCACCCCGTGTGCTTGTGGTCGACGACCACGCCGGCAGCCGCATGGCTGCTGTAGCGCTGCTGACCATCGATGGCTACCAGGTAGAGCAGGCAAGCTGCGGGCAGAGCGCCCTGAGCCGAGTCTTGCAGCACCAGCCTGACTTGATCTTGTTGGATGTGATGATGCCCGGCCTCGATGGGTTTGAGGTGTGCCGCCAGCTCAAAGAGAACGACAACACGCGGCTGATTCCGGTGGTGTTTGTCACGGCTCTGGGCGATCGCGAGGCCCGGCTGCAAGGCATTGAGGCGGGGGGCGACGATTTTCTAACCAAGCCCTTCGACCAGCTCGAACTTTCGGCCCGAGTCAAGTCGCTGATTCACCAAAAGCGCCTCAACGAAGATCTTGACCATGCCGAAAAGGTGCTGTTCTCCATTGCCCGCACCATCGAGAGCCGCGACCCAAACACGGGGGATCACTGCGATCGCTTGGTTAACCTTGGGCGTGCCTTTGGCGAATACCTGGAGCTTTGCCCAAACCACATTCGCGATCTTGCCTGGGCGGGCTACCTGCACGACATTGGCAAGGTGGGCATCCCTGATGCCGTGCTGCTCAAAACTGGCCCTCTCACCGTGGCCGAGCGCACCATCATGGAGCAGCATGTCGCTATCGGCGAGACCATCTGCTGCCCCCTACGCACTATGCAGGGGGTACTGCCGATCATTCGTCACCACCACGAGCGCTGGAACGGCAGCGGCTATCCCGATGGCCTAGCCGGGGCGGCTATTCCGCGTCTAGCTCAGATTTTTCAGCTGATCGACATTTTTGATGCGCTCACCCACGATCGCCCCTACAAACCCGCCTTCTCCCAGGAAGAATCGCTCCAGATCATACGCCAGGAAGTAGAGCGGGGCTGGCGCGACCCAGCGCTAGTTGACCAGTTTGAAGCCTTTATTTGCGCCTATCAACCCGATGCCGTTTTGGGCGTAAACACTGCCGCTCGACAGAGCGAGCGGCTCCAGCCCGCTAAGCAGCGTTACGCTTAACTTGCACTAGGTGAGGGCTGTTTACTAAAAACTATGGTCTGTTGAGCCTCGTTTTCCACAAATCTTTTGATTGTGTAGCGCCTTTGTCTTTTTTAAGACACCAGCCGCCCCTACATTTATTTAATATTCCTGATACGTCACCTAAACTTTATTTGGGCTGCAATTCCGATAGGAATCGCTTCGCGAATCGCCAGGGTGCTGACTTTAGAACTCCAAAAAACCGATTTTGAAATCGAGCTTTAGCTAGCTTGCCCCCAGCTAGATGCTGCCTGAGGCGGCCAAAATAGGTCTTTTCTAAGCCTCATACTTGGTGTCTGGCTCAAACCGAGACAAACATAAGCAAGCCTTTACAAATTAATTTAGACGCACATTTAGGGGATTTTACACACCGTGGAAGCATCGCAGAAGCTAGCCTTTATTGTTCAATCCAACCGCTTGCAGGGGCTCATTTGGCAGGCGCTGCTCAAGTCCCAAAAGCTGGCCGTCATTCTAGAACCTGCCAAGGGCGACCTAGCCGACTGCATTAGCCAGATTGCCAGTGCTGGGCTGACCCTGCCCGATGTCATTGTGCTAGACGCCGAAGCGGCGGAGCTTAACCCCTACGAGTTTTGTCGCTGGTGCCGGGCTACCTTCCCCACCATGCAGATTTTTCTGACCCGCTGTCGGCAGTTACACATCACTGATACTGAGCGGCGCTGGGCCAAGCAGCAGGGAGCAACTGACTTTCTCTGCGGGTTTGACCGCGACACCCTGATGAGTGGTGCCACCGACAATGTCAAACGTATCTTGACCACCCTTGACTACCCTTTTCTCAACGAGAAGGCATTACTCACGGTGCTGCTCAATATTCGTCGACAGTTGGGTTCCACCCAGGCCACCAGAACCCCTGCCAGCCGTCCAGAGCTCCCTCAAGGTAAAGGTGCTGGGCTGACCCTGGCTAGTGCTAAGCCGTCTCCAGAGGTGCCCACCACCCCAGCGAGGCAGCCTGTGACCCCCGATCCGCTAAACGATGTTGACTGGGTCACTTCTGGGCTCCACGCCTTGGGCAATGGGCTGGCTCGTAAGGCTGCTAAAGAGTCGTTTACTGCCCCGCCAGCAGTTAAGTCGAGCGCGCTACCCAAGCCCTTGCCCACCGATGAGAAACTAGCCGACGGTAGTGCTGTGCGCCGCTACCGGGGAGTGGTTTACTAACGCTAGCAACGATGGCTGAGGGTGCGATCGGAGACGGCACGGAGAATTTTGATCAGATCTTCAGCCTGACAAGGATTGCACTTGACGTTTGCCATAGTCGGGATTGACGTCAACCTAAGCGAAACTGGCGAAAATGAACTCATTTTCGCCAGTTTCGCTTAGGTCATCTAATTGCCCCAACTAAGCGTCGGACTCAGGGGAAGGGTCTGCTTTTTTAGCCGCAGACTTGGTAGTCGATTTCCGGGTTGTAGTCTTTGCAGTTTTTGAGGTTGCGGTCTTTTTTGTGCCCGTAGATGTCTTTGCGGTGGTGGCTTTTGTCGTTTTCTTAGCTCCGCTGGCTTTGCTGGCTGCCGCTGTCTTGGTGGTGCGCGAGGTGGTTGTTTTGCCCTTACCGCCCTTGCCTTTTTTGGTCGATGCTTTGGCGTTGATCCAGCTGAGGGCCTGTTCTAGGGTGACGGCATCGACTTCGACGCCCTCGGGCACCGAGGCATTGACCTTGCCGTGCTTAACGTAGAGGCCATAGGGGCCGTTAAACACCGCCACCTGCTCATTGTCGTCGGGGTGCGCGCCCAGTTCTTTGAGCGGATCGACCTTCTTGCGGCCGCGCCCGGCCTTGGGCTGGGCCAGTAGTTCCAAAGCGCGCTCTAGGGTAACGGTGAGCACGTCGTCATCGCCCTTGAGGGAGCGGTAGTCGCGGCCCTCTTTGCCCTGATCGTGGACGATGTAGGGGCCAAAGCGGCCCTGACCGGCTTTGATGGACTTGCCCGTTTCTGGGTGAGCACCCAGGTTACGGGGAAGCTGCAGCAGCCCCACCGCCATTTCCAGGGTGACGGCCTCGATCTGAGTGCCCTTGGGCAGCGAGGCCCGCTTGGGGTTGGGGTTGTCGTCGGTGGGCTCGCCCATCTGCACGTATGGGCCGTAGGGGCCAATGCGCAGAAAGATCGGTTCCCCAGTATCGGGGTGCAGGCCTACTTTGTCAGGGCCTTCGACCTTTTGCTTAATGATGCGCTCAATCTGCTCGCTATCGAGGTCAGCGGGGGGCACATCGGCGGGAATGGAGGCCTTCACCGACTCCTCGCCAGTGCCAATCTCGACGTAGGGGCCGTAGCGACCAATGCGGATTTTGGCATCGAGATCGTCGAGCAGCACCGTGCGGGCAGCGGTGGGGTCGATCTGAGTTTCACGCTCCTGCACCAGGGTCTCTAGGCCCTGGTCACCGGAGTAAAACGCCTTGAGGTAGGGTAGCCATTCGACTTCGCCTGTGGAAATGTCGTCGAGGGTCTGTTCCATGCGGGCGGTAAAGTGCACATCCACCAGGTCGGGGAAGTTTTGCTCTAGCAGCTCGGTCACGGCAAAGGCCGTGAAGGTGGGGATCAGGCTGTTGTTGACCAGGTTGACGTAGCCGCGATCGATGATCGTGCTGATCACGGTGGCGTAGGTGCTAGGGCGGCCAATACCCTCGCTCTCCAGGGTTTTGACCAGGGTGGCCTCGGTGTAGCGGGCGGGGGGCTGGGTTTCGTGGCCGATCGCCTCCAGGCCGGTACAGCTAAGGGCATCGCCCGTAGCTAGGGTCGGCAACAGCACCTCTTGGTCTTCGATCGCCGCATCGGGGTCATCAGAGCCTTCTACATAGGCCCGAAAGAAACCGGGAAAGTCGATGCGCTTGCCGGTGGCGCGGAAAATGGCGTTTTCGACCTCAATGGAGGCGGTGATGTTGGTTTGACGGGCCTCGGCCATCTGGCTAGCCACGGTGCGCTTCCAGATCAGGTCGTAGAGGGAGGCTTCGCGCCCAGTTAACCCAGTTTCCTTAGGGGTTCTAAAGGTGCTGCCAGCGGGGCGAATGGCCTCGTGAGCCTCCTGGGCACCCTTCGATTTAGTGGCGTACTGACGGGGTTTGGGGCTGAGGTAGTCGGTGCCGTACTTGGTGGTGACACAGGCGCGGGCGGCGGCGATCGCCTGCTCCGACAGATGCACCGAGTCGGTACGCATGTAGGTGATGTAGCCCTGCTCGTAGAGGTTTTGAGCCACTCGCATAGTGTCGCGGGCCGAGAGCCTGAGCTTGCGGTTGGCCTCCTGCTGGAGGGTAGAGGTAGTAAACGGCGGGGCAGGCTTGCGGTTGTTGGGCCGCTCTTCCAGGTTGCTGACGGTCCATAGACCCGCTTGCAGGCGGGTTTGCAGCTCGCGGGCCTGGGTTTCGTCGAGCAGCACCACATCGCGGCCTTCGGCTACGCGACCGGTGGCCTCGTCAAAGTCGCTGCCGTTAGCCAGGCGGGTGCCGCCCAGGGAGTAGAGCTTGGCCTCAAAAGCGTTCTTATCCTTGAGCAGGCTGGCCTTGAGATCCCAGTAGGAGCCTCGGCGGAAGGCGCGGCGCTCTTGCTCGCGCTTAACCACCACTTTGACGGCCACCGACTGCACTCGGCCGGCGGACAGGCCGCCAGCAATTTTTTTCCACAGCAGGGGCGAGAGGGTGTAGCCTACCAGGCGGTCTAAAATGCGGCGAGTTTCCTGAGCATGGACCAGCTGGCTGTCGATGTCGCGGCAGTTGTTGAGGGAGGCCTGGATCGCCTCCTGAGTAATTTCGTGGAACACCATGCGCCGGGTCGGCACCTTGGGATTTAGCACCTGGAGTAGGTGCCAGCTAATGCTTTCGCCCTCGCGGTCTTCGTCAGTGGCTAGCAGCAGTTCGTCGGCCTGTTTGAGGGCGTCTTTGAGGGTTTTGACCACCTTTTTCTTGTCGCTGGGCACGATGTACAGCGGCGCAAAGTCATCCTCTGGATTTACCCCAAGCTGAGCCCATTTTTCGCCCTTGACGTTGGCGGGAATCTCACTGGCCGATCGCGGCAGGTCGCGTACGTGCCCCATAGACGCCTCAACCCGATACCCCGACGGCAGGTAGTTGCGAATCGTTTTAGCCTTGGTGGGTGACTCGACAATGACAAGGGTTGACATAGGTCTGCTGGCGCTTCGGTGGTAATCGTTGGCAATCGCGGGCGGGCTCGGTAACCTACAGCTTTATAGCGGATTTAGCAAATCTATTTATATAGTTTGCGGCGCAGGTGTGGTGGCCAGATGATCAACACTGTACTGCACACCTACCGAACTGCTGGGGTCTTTAGCCATGAAAACTTAATCATTGGCAGCCTTCAGCAGGGCTTAGGGTTGAGCGAATCAACCATAAGCTACATAAATAGATCATTCCGTTAGCTATCGTCCAGCCCTACTCAAACTGGAGCTCAGGGTAGGGCAAAGGAAAAGTTCTCTGGTCGGAGGGCTGCGATCGCGTTACCATCGGCCCAGGGCACGCCATCAATTCCCTCGTATGCGAGCGGAATTTGGACGCTGGGCAATGATCGTCAACCTGAGGATGATCATTGAGTCTTAGCCCCTGGTCACCGTACGGTTGACCTGGTACGGTAAAAAATAATCTTGCGGGAAAAAGAACCCATGGATCTCGTCAACCTCGCGGCACAGCTCAATGCTGGCACTATCTGGCCAGAGGCCGTTCTGGTAGTCACGATATTGGTGATTTTGGTCGGCGATCTGATCCAGGGCCGCTCCTCTTCCTCCTGGACCCCCTATGCAGCCATTGCCGGAGGGCTGGGGGCCACCGCTGCCCTCGTGCTGCAGTGGTCGATGGTCAACCCGGTTGGCTTTTTGGGAGCCTTTGAAGCCGACGATTTGAGCATTGTGTTCCGCGGCATTATTGCTCTGTCGGCGGTGGTGACGGTGCCGATGGCGATTCGCTATGTCGAGCAGTCGGGTACCTCGTTGGCTGAGTTTCTGGTGATTTTGCTCACCGCTACCCTGGGAGGTATGTTTCTCTCGGGAGCCAGCGAACTGGTGATGATTTTTGTCTCCCTAGAGACCCTCAGTATTTCGTCGTACTTGCTGACCGGCTACATGAAGCGCGATCCCCGCTCTAACGAGGCGGCGCTTAAGTATTTGCTGATTGGGGCAGCGAGTTCAGCGATCTTTCTTTACGGCTCATCTCTGCTGTATGGATTGTCTGGGGGCGAGACTCGGTTAAGTGCGATCGCCACTAACATCGTCGGCGATGGCACCCAGGCCCCCATCGGCCTAGTAGTTGCTCTGGTGTTCGTGATTGCCGGTATTGCCTTCAAAATTGCTGCCGTCCCCTTCCACCAGTGGACTCCCGACGTGTACGAAGGCTCTCCAACTCCCGTGGTGGCTTTTCTGTCGGTAGGCTCCAAGACCGCTGGCTTCGCCTTGGCCATCCGGCTGCTGGTTAGCGCCTTTCCGCTGGTGTCGGAGCAGTGGCACTTTGTCTTCACGGCCCTGGCGATTCTCAGCATGGTGCTGGGCAACGTGGTGGCCCTGGCTCAAACCAGTATGAAGCGTCTGCTGGCCTACTCCTCCATCGGCCAAGCCGGATTTTTGATGATTGGTCTGGTGGTAGACACCGACGCAGGCTACGCCAGCATGCTCTACTACCTGTTTGTCTACCTGTTTATGAACCTGGGCGGCTTCACCTGCGTGATTCTGTTCTCGCTGCGCACAGGCACTGACCAAATCAGTGAGTATGCTGGCTTATACCAAAAGGATCCCCTGCTCACCCTGGGCCTGAGCATTTGCCTCCTCTCCCTGGGGGGCATTCCGCCCATGGCCGGGTTCTTTGGCAAAATCTACATCTTCTGGGCTGGTTGGCAGGCCGGAGCCTACGGTTTGGTCCTGGTTGGTCTGGTGACCAGCGTGATCTCCATCTACTACTACATCCGCGTCATCAAGATGATGGTGGTCAAAGAACCTCAGGAAATGTCAGACGTAGTCAAGAATTACCCTGCCATTCGCTGGGATTTGCCTGGTCTGCGTCCTATGCAAGTGAGTCTAATTTTGGCTGTGGTGGCCACATCTCTAGCAGGCATTCTGTCGAACCCCTTGTTCACCATCGCCAACAACGCGGTCATTCAAACCCCCCTGTTGCAGAGCCATGGTGCGCAGGTAGCGGTGAACCCGATCGCCGACACTGCGCAGAACTAAGCTTTGAAGGTATGGAGCTTAAGGGGCAAGGATATGCACTATCCTTGCCCCCTTAGCTTTAGATCCTCAATCATTTTTTGCGATCGGTTTGTCTAGACCCCTGAATCAAGCCTGGATAGGATTGCTACCGGTTGTGAATTGAATCCTCCGCCTTTCCCTTTGGGAAGCCGCAAGCATTTATCAAAAGGGGCTATCAAGCCTTGGTTTATTTCTCCCTAGGGACAAGGGAGGACATCGCTTTAAAGGGCATCCGTTGCGACCCAATTTTGCCGAATCGGCATCAGGTTGGGCTCGTGGAACTAGCTTCTGTGGGCGTCACTAAACTGAGCTGCGGCTTGGGTTTGTGTTGATCAGAATGGGCGGCGAGGGGCAGCAGCAGCCGACTGTGGGTGCGACCGTCCTCAAGAATCGAAAAGCTAATCTCGCCCCCTAACTGAGCAATCAGCAGTTTGCAAATGGCTAAATGCAGCCCCGGTGGGCCGTCTAGAGTTGAGGGTGCCATCACGTCGGCAGGATGGCTCTGGCTGAGTTCTTCGAGCAGGCGCGGTGAGCACTGGCCGTCGTCGGTTACCGATAGCTCGACCCAGTCGAGGTTGAGTACCCGGCACCAGAGGTCAATACGCCCCCCCACGGGGGAGCGGTTGCAGGCGGCCGTCATCACCTCGTAGAGAATTAGCTCTAGCTTGAGCATGTCGCCGCCCAGCACGACATTGCTCTCATTGTGTACCTTAGACCAGAGCTGACGGGTCTCTAAAATTGGGTTGACCCGCTCGACCAGGCGGTTGAGCAGACTAATTAATGGCATGGTCTGGTGCTGCTGGTACAGCTGCCAGCGTTCGCCTAGTAAAACGGTTTCAGCGTTTTCCATCACGACGGCAAGCTGATCGTGGAGTAGCTGAAGCTCACCTGCGATCGCCGTGTCTTTGGCCTGAAGCTGAGCCAGATTTTGGGTCGTCTGCCCCAGCACGCGGTAGAGATCCTCCAGGCGATGGTGTTTGTACCAGTTGAGATTTTCAAGATCCTGGCGCTGTTGAGTCAGCATTGCCGTCATGGCCAGGTGCCGTCGTGACCAGGCCAGCTGGCTGGTAAGCAGCTTAAAAATGGTGAGGTGGTGGTTAGCCCACTGTCGGTGAGCAGGCGATACGGCGACTACCACGCCGGTAACCACATGGGATGGAGCCGTTCTCAAGGCGGTAATGAGCAGGCGGCTGCCTAACGGCGCAATAAACCAGTTGGATGTCTCGGCAGGCAGCTCATTGGCTATTAGGGGCAGGAGGCCGTCGGTCTGCAGCGCCCAATTGATCACAGCGTCAGACCCCACCGAAATCGGATGGTTACTCTTAACGCTGACACTGGTATCTTGGCTGACAAATTGAGTGACGGCAGCGGTGGGGCTACCGGGCTGCCAGCTGAGCAGCAGCACTGCCGACCCGTGCAGCAGCTGCATGACGTGCTGGAGGGTAGTTTGCTCAAGCTGGTCGGAGTGCAGCCCTTTGTGCAGCGCCTGCAAGCCCCACTGAATTGATTCGTAGATGTGCTGTTGCTGGTCGAGCTGGCGCTGGAGCTGCCACTGGTGCAAAATCACGCCAATTTGTCGGGCTACGGCCTCAAACAGGGACTGCTCAGTCGTGGTCCACTGGCGGCTAATGGTATCGCAAATAATCACCATGCCCTCGGGGGCGTTGCCCGGGGCCACGTTGCCCACCAGCACCGCCTGGGCACCTAGCTCTAGTAGGGAAGGTCGCCAGGCCATGAGCTTGAGATCGTGGGAAAGGTTGTCAATGCTAATAGCCGAGGGGCTGCGCTCAAACATTTGCCAGTCGATATCGTCGAGGCAGGGCCACAGCATCGGCACCCCCCGAGGCCGGTTGCCCTGGCTCTGAAAGCAAAGATCGTAGCCGTTGCGATCGGGGTTAAACAGCAGCACAAAAAACTGCTGAATGCTCAGCCGGTCTTGCAGCACCTCAAAGCAGGTCTGTAGGGTGCGGTTCCAGTCAACATCGCTGTGAATGCCTTGGATAACGCCGGTGGTGAGGTGCTGGTCGAGCTCAGTTTGGCGTACGGTTTCTTGGGCGGTGGCGGCGGGTAGCGCCACGGTGAGCAATTGCGCCGCGCCAATGAGAAACTGCTTTTCGGGCTCTTTCCACATGCGGGGAGTGGTGCCCTCTACCGAAAGAAAGCCCATCACGTCGCCCTGGCGGCTAATGGGGGCGATCATCAGCGACTCGGCTTTGAGCTGCTGCATCAGACGATCGGAGATGATGCTTTTGAGGGCACCCTGGCTTTCGCCCACCACCACGAGCTGCTGGTTACAGAGGGCCTGGTAGAGACCGCGCACCTCATCGACGGCAATGTGCAGCGATCGCTCTTCCTCAATGGACGCAGGGCGGTTGGCTAACCCCGGCGTGCGCTGCCAAAAGTAGTTGCCCTTGGGCTCAAACCAAAAGATGCGGGTGCGCTGGGGTGCAACAAACCGCTGGGTTTCGCGCACCACCTCCTTGAGCTGGCTATCGACATCGGGCGAAGTGCCCAAGCGGCCAATCAAAGCCAGCAGCGGTTGCTCAAGGCGCTTGGTCTGCTGCCGCTGCTGCTCAGACTCAAACTGATGCAGCGCCTCGGCCAGTTCCCCCATAACAATGGCCAGATAGGAGCGCTCCCCTAGGGAGGCACTCTTGCCCCACTCAGAAGACGCCAGCACCAGCAGGCCAAAGCACACGTCCTGACGCTTGATGGGGAAGATAATGGCGCTTTGCAGGGCCAACTGCTTGGCGATCGTGCCCCATTCCCCAGCGCGAATTTCGTTTTGCAGGTCGGCCACAATGAGGGGGCGCTGCTGCACCACCACCTGCTCCATCACATCCCCAGGGGTGAGGTTGATCATGGTGCGAATCAATCGCACCTGCCGAGAGCTGTGACATCCCTTGGTGACCAGGCGGTGGTTGATGCGATCGTACAGACCGACCCAAGCCACTTCAAAATCCATCTCCTGGCGCACATGGTCGAGGGCCAGAGTTACCGCTTCTTCGGCGGTGGTGCTGCCCCGCAGCGTCTTGAGAATGCGCGACAGGGCCATAATTTGATGGTCGTGCCGGTCAGAGGAAGAATCGTGGGGTTGGGATTGCGCCATGGGCGTCAACAATCTCCTCGGTTGCAGGAAAGGGGGTTAAAAACAGATATCTGGCCCACCAGGCCGCTCCCTAGATATCCAAGGGAGCTAACCGAGTCGCCGGGCTACCCCTCGGCCAGGGTACTGGCTAGAGCCACAACCTGCCGAGCGCAGTGTCTTGATCTCTGTAGACTCTACCCAGATCTGCCAATTAGTCTTAGCGGCCGTCCATGGCTGCTTTAATAAAGGAAAGCCAACCACAGACGGCGCGGTGCTGCTAACCCAAAGACCGTTGACCATGTGCTCCTGGCGTACTCTGTGATGCGCGGGCTATGGGCATCATCAGATCTCACCCCTAGCCAGAATCTTAGTCTACCCGCCCTCTATTTGCATACACCACTGCCGTTTGTGAAAGATCCCTACCGTCAGCTTGTGCGTCCCCTGTTGTTTCACGGGGTGACGCTCGACCCAGAGTTTCTGCACCACCGCACCATGGATTTGCTCAGCTGGTTAGGGCAGCCGGCAGAGGGGGGAGTGGTCGCCCAGCTCTATCCCTGGCTACGGCAGCAGTTTTGCCTCACTGACCCGCGCCTGGCCCAGACCTGCTGGGGCTTAGATTTTACCAATCCCTTGGGGCTGGCGGCGGGCTTTGATAAAGATGGTTTGGCGGCGCGGGTCTGGCCCCAGCTCGGCTTTGGCTCTGCCGAACTGGGCACCGTTACTCGCCATCCCCAGCCGGGCAATCCCCAGCCCCGCCTGTTTCGCCTAGTAAAAGATGAGGCGGTGCTCAACCGCATGGGCTTCAACAACCAAGGAGCAGCGGCTCTAGCCGATCGCCTCGGATCCTACTGGGGCACCCAGCGACCTACGCTTCCCATTGGCATCAACCTGGGCAAGTCGAAGGTGACTGAGCTAGCTGATGCCGCTGAAGACTATCGGTTCAGCTTTCAGCAGCTCTACCCCTATGGCGATTACTTTGTGGTGAATGTGTCGTCACCGAATACTCCGGGACTTAGGTCACTACAGTCCGCTGACCAGCTCGGCCCCATTTTGGCGGCGCTACAGGAGGAGAACCGTGAGCGCAAACCTCTACTCGTCAAAATTGCCCCCGACCTGGCCTGGCCCGACGTTGATGCTGTCATTGATTTGGCCCAGGCCCACGGACTGGCGGGCATTATTGCCACCAACACCACGATCGCAAAGGAGAGCCTCAAAACCAAGACCCTACTACAGACCGGCAACGCCGTCGTAGACGAGGCCGGGGGCATTAGCGGTGCGCCGCTGCGATCGCGATCGACTGAAGTGATTCGCTATATCTACCAGCGCACTGGGGGCACCCTGCCGATTGTGGGCGTAGGGGGTATTTTTACTGCCGCCGATGCCTGGGAGAAAATTACCGCTGGGGCGACGCTGCTCCAGGTTTACACCGGCTGGATCTACGAAGGCCCCTGGATGGTGCGGCGAGTCTTGACAGGACTGCTGGCCAAACTAGAGGAGCATCAGCTGTCTAGCATCGCCGACGCTGTGGGGCTAAGCCACAGGTAGGAGTGCACAGCTACAGATGTCTTTATTAATCCGATTTTGGATTTGGCTGTGGTTCTATAGCTTGCCCTGGCTCTTGATGCGCAGATAACTTTCGACCAAGGGGTCTGAAATTTGGTGGGCTGGGGCGTCGAGCACCAAGACACCACGCCGTTTCAGTCGAGCAAAGGCGGCCTCGCGCTGACCGAGTAGATCCAAGGCAACAGCCCGCTGATAGGCGGCATCGACCTCGGTGGTGGGCTGCTGGGCCTGGCGATCGATCGCTGGATCCCGCAGCGTAATGCAAAAGGGCAGGTGGCGGGGGCGCAGCCGGGCCAGGGCCGAGAGCAGTTCGGCGCTGGCGGTTTCATCCACAATGTCGGTGATCAGCACCACCAGGGAACGGCGGTGCTGCTGCTGGGCAGCGTGGGTGGCAGCGGCCAGGTAGTCAGATTCTTCGAGCACCGGCTGAATGGGGGTGAGGCGATCAATCATCTGCTGAAAGTTGGCCCGCCCGCCCTTGGGGGGAATCCAGGTGTGCAGGGTGCGATCGAACACGCCTAAGCCGACGCGATCGCCCCGGCTCACCCCTGCCAATGCCAGCGACAGCGCCGCATTCATGCCCCAGTCGAAGCGGTTGAGCCCCTGCACCTGGGCGGTCATCAATCGACCACGATCCAAAAGAATCAATAATGTTTGCTCCCGCTCGGGCTCCAGCACCCTCACTAGAGGCTGACTGAGGCGGGCGGTAGCCTTCCAGTCGATAAAGCGGGGGTCGTCGCCAGTGCCGTACTCGCGCAGCTCAGCAAATTCGGTGCCTACGCCCATGCGCCGCTTTTGCTTCAGGGTGCCGGTGGCCTGGAGGGCGAGCTTTACGGAGAGCTGATTTAGGCCGATCAGATCGGGATACACAGCGACGGTTTCGGCGGCAGGTATCTGCCAGTCAACCCAGGCCAGTCCTAGGGGACTGCGCTGCTGGATTTGCAGGTCGCCCCAGGGATATTCGCCCCGCTGCTTGGGATTGACGGTAAAGGTGAGGGTTTCAGCTTCCTTGCCGTTGAGGGAGATCTCCAGAGGCATGGAGGTACCGTCGAAGGCGGTGGGGTAATTGTCAAACAGGCGCAGGCGAACAGGGTTGGCGGATTCTCCGTGCAGAGAGATGGGATTGTCGCGTCCGATCGATAGGCGGTGCAATGGGTCCCGCTTAATCGTGGCGCGACGGGCTTTGACTCGGAACCCATCCCAGAACATCACAGCCAGGATTGCACCATCAAACAGCAGCAGGGCCAGCAGGGCAACAGCGAGCCGGTTAGGGGTGTCGAAAAAGTTGGTCACCAGGGTGACGACGAGCCCGCCCCCTAGCAACAGTCCGTAGGTGCGCCCGGTGGGGATGATCGCCATTAGCGCGGCACCGCCACGCTGTCGAGCACGCCCTGGATGACGCGATCGCAGGTCAACCCATCCAGTTGCGCCTCAGCCCCAAGGATCAACCGGTGGCGCAGCAGCGGCATGGCCACAGCCTTCACATTGTCGGGGGTGACAAACTCTTGCCCGTTGATCCAGGCGTGGGCTTTGCTGGCGGCCAGCCACTGCACAGTGGAGCGGGGGGAGGTGCCCAGCTCCAAGTCTGAATGCTGGCGGGTTTTGTGGGCTAGAGCAAGCAGGTAGTCGAGGATGTTTTCCTGCACGGTCACCGCTTTGACGGCTTGGCGGGCGGCGAGAATGTGGTTGGCAGCGGCGATGGGTTTGAGTTGGCCAATATCCAACCGTTTGGCCTCAAACCCGGCCTGGGCATTGAGCAACATTTGCTTTTCTGCCGCTGGGGCCGGGTAGCCGACCACGAGCTTAAAGAGGAAGCGATCGAGCTGGGCTTCGGGCAGGGGGTAGGTGCCCTCGAATTCCAGCGGATTCTGCGTTGCCACTACCCAAAACAGGTCAGGCAAAGGATGGCTGGTGCCATCCAGCGTCACCTGCTGTTCTTCCATGGCTTCGAGCAGGGCCGACTGGGTTTTGGGCGGAGTGCGGTTGATTTCATCCGCTAAAAGGACTTGGGTAAAAACCGGGCCTTTCTTGAGGGTGAAGGTGCGGCTGGTGAGGTCAAAGACGTTGGTGCCCGAGATATCTGACGGCAGAATGTCGGGGGTGAGCTGAATACGGCCAAAATCGGCCTGGATCAGCCTCGACAGGGCGCGCACCATAAGGGTTTTGCCGGTGCCGGGCACCCCTTCGAGAATCACGTGGCCTCCTGCCAGTAGGGCTACCAAAAGCTCTTGCACCAGGGGTTCTTGCCCTACCACCACGTCGCTGAGGGTTTTGCCGATGCGGGCGATCGCCGCCTTTAAGTCATTCTGGCGCTCACTGGGTCGCTCACTCGGTCGCTCGGTCATGGCCCGCTGGTGTCTCCTGTGATGTTGCCGGGGTAATGAAGGGATTGTAACCGCTTGAGCCAGTCGTGCAGCTGGCTTTCGCCCCGAGGGGTAGGAGGATGCAGAATTGCCGCCAGGTCAGTGGCGGGCAGGGTCGGCTGCGCATTCCAGGCCGCTTGCAGTTGCTCTACCGGCAGCAGCGTATTGCCCAGCCCCAGCGATTTTTGCAGGCGGAAGCGCTCGGCCTGACTCAGGGTCTGCACCACAAAGTCGTGGCTGCCCGCTTTGTGCAGCACCCCAGCTAGAGCCTGAATGTAGGCCCGGCTGTTGTCTACCTGAGGGGCCAACAGGGTTTGCCGCTGACCCAGCCTGCGGTTGAGGGCCAGCAGCGCCAGCAGCGTTACCGCTAGGGCTTGAAGCACCACAATGGCCAGGGAGGTGCGAGCCAGGTAGTTGAGCCAGCTAGCGTCATCGACGCCGACCTCTGAGGCGATCGCCTCCTCATCCCGGTAGCCATGCAGGTACTCATCGACCCACACTCGCCCACCCGCGCTGGTCACCAGCTCCGTCACCAGGGCAAAGTTCCCCGGCTGGTTGGCGTAGGCGTTAGCAGCTAGGTGAGGTGTGGCTACCATCGTCACCTGGCCCGACCCAAAGGCCTGCTGCCAGACCACTGCGCCATACTCGTCTTCGAGGGCAACGCCTAGCTTTGGCCCCTGGCTGTAGCGGCGGCGAGTGTCAATTTTGAGCGAGCCAGCTTCACTGGTCAGGGTTTGGGAGAAGGGGGCTGCTGTTGCTGGCACCTTAACGCCCAGTACCACCAGCCGATGACCGGCTTCTATCCAATCGGGCATCCAGGGTAGCAGGGCCGATAGACCTGACTCGTCGATAAACTCCGGCAGCACCGCTACCAGGGTTTCAGGAATGGCCGACCGATCTTGAATCAGGGTGACGGTGGCTTCCTCGGCCTCCCTGAGCTGCTCGATCAAATCATCAACGGGACGCTGCCAGCGCTGCACGGTGACGCCCTGCTGCGATAGGGATTCGTACCAGGCGCTATAGCCTGCTGGGCCTCGGTGCCAGGTCGAGCCACTGTCTGAATAGCTGGTGGCGGGAGCGCTGACGATCATCAACCCCAGCAGCAGCGCCAGGGCCAGCAATGCCAAAAGCAATCTACGACGGTTGAAGGGCAGCGATCGCGTCACGACTGGGCGATCTCCTGGTAGGCGCGGCGGCAGCGCTGGTAGGTTTCCTCCGTTGCCAGGGCCTCACCGTAGGTGATGCGCTCGTGGGTGCGAATCAGCAGTTCGTAGGGGCGGCTGGGGTCGGTAGCGATGCAGTCGAGATATTCGCCATCGGTGCGGCTAGCCCGATAGAGCACCCGCTCGGTCTCGTTGAGCCGCGCCAAACCCGCCATGTAGAGTGCTTGACAGGCTCCAGCGTAGTTGCCCTGCTGTGCCAGCCGCTGCGCCTCACGCCACCAGTGGGCCGCCTGCTTGAGGGCAGCTTCGGTGGGGGGCGAGAACTGGGTCGCGCCTGACTTTACCCGCTGCTGTCGGTAGTCGAGATAGGCCAAGATAGAGCGGTAGAGAAGCCAGCCTGTCCAGAGGGCCAGGGCTGCGATCGCCAACCAAAACAGCCCCTCGGCCAATGGGCCTAGCCAGCCCCAATTGGGCACCTCGGGCTGGTCAATATCGACCTGAGAAAACTGGTACTCAAACCATTCCCCCACGTGCTGCCCTCCCTGGCGAATTTGCCAGGCGAGCGAGTTGGTGCGGTGGGTCAGGTTGGCCAAGGTAGGGGAGGAGTTAAAGCTGGCCCCATTATGGCTCAGGAGCCAAGGCGAATCACCGGCTGGTTCAATATTTAGAGCGCAGCTACCCCGCTGGTGCAAAACACGCTATTGGGTGAATCGGCCTGGCTCGCCACTGTGCCGACGGCGGTGAACTCTGCTGTTGTCAGCAAGGCTTCGACCTCGGCGACCTCGTAGGCGGTAAATCCGTGCTGGGTTAGTCCCTGGTCTTCTAAGTAGTCCTTTGACGCATAGCCAAGCACCAATCGCCCACCGGGCTTGAGTACGCGCCGACATTCGCTCAGCACCTGTGGTGCGTTGACCCAAAAATACAAGGTATTGACAGTGCAAACCTGGCTAAACTGCTGATCGGCAAAGGGTAATGCCTCGGCACTGGCCTGGTGAAGTTCGACCGTGCCTTGGTTAATCAGGGGTTGGAAGCGCCGCTCACAGATCTGGATAGCGTCGGGCGATCGCTCCACCCCCACCATCTGAGACGGTTTGCCTGTCACCACCAGTTTGTGCATCAGGTCGCCGCCGCCAAACCCAATTTCGAGAATGCGATCGCCCGGCTGTAGCTCTAAAGTCTCTAGAACTAAGTCGTTGAGGGCGGCATTGCGGCGATTGAGAAACTTCAGCAAGAGCCACCCAAACCACCCCGAGGGATCGCCTAACTGCCGAGCCAGAAACGGCCTGAAGGAATTAATTCCCATAGTTTTGCTCTACATATGAAGAGTGAAACGGTTCTGTCGCCAGTCGTTGAATTTTTGATTAAAACAACACTGGCAAAGATTTAACGCCATGAACTTCGACAGAGGGAATAAACTCCAGTTCTCTGTTGGGCACAATGCGGAGATTGGGCAGCCGTTCTAGCACTGCGCTTAGAACAATTTTGGCCTCCAATCTAGCCAACGGCGCACCTAAACAAAAATGAATGCCATTGCCAAAGGCCAGGTGAGGATTGGGATCGCGATCGATTACAAACGCGTCGGCGTTTTCAAACTGGGCCTCGTCTCGATTGGCCGCACCCATCCAAACGGTGACCATTTTTCCGGCTGGAATGGTCTGCCCACTGAGCTGAGTCTCGACCTGAGTGAACCGTGCCATAGCCTGCACTGGCGATCGATAACGCAAGACTTCTTCGATCGCCACGGGCAGCAGTTGAGGATCTTGTTTGAGCTGTGTAAAGGCCTCTGGATAGTCGTTAAAACAGAGTACAGCATTGCCCAAGAGATTGGTCGTGGTCTCGTTGCCACCCACGAGCAGCACGATGCAAAAATCTACGAGTTCTTGTGCGGAGAGGGTCTCGCCTGCTTCGTGGGCGGCAATTAAATCGCTGATTAAATCTTGGCCTGGATGTTGGCGTCGTTCGACTAGCAGGTGCCGAAAGTAGTCGGCCATAGCGGTTAATGCGGCCCCATCGTAGACCACAATGCCGTCTGACCAGCGTTTAAAGTCGCCACGATCGCCCACTGGCACGCCCAAAATTTCAGCAATCACAATCACCGGCAGCGGAATTGCTAAATCGTGTATAAAATCCATTTCACCTTGATGCTGAACCGCGTCAAGCAAATCGTAAGTAATTTGCGCAATGCGGGGGGCTAGCGCCTCCACTCGTCGAGCGGTAAAGACTTGGCCTACAAGCGATCGTAGTGTGCGATGTTTCGGCGGATCGGTAAAATTTAGGCTTTCGGTAAAATCGGTTTGCTCCGGCGGCTGGGGAATTTTAGACGAAAATGTTTTCCAGTCAGAAAAGACATGCTTAACATCGTCGTAGCGAAACACCATCCAGCTTTGGTGTTCTGGGTCGTAAAAAACCGGCGTGTCGCGACGCATCTCGGCGTACCACGCAAAGGGATTGCGAAAAAGTTCAGAATTTTGCATGACACATCTCCTAAATATCTAAAAATTTGCAGGACAAATCGGGCCAGCTAAAAGCGGCAGCCTCAAACAGCGATTTTGGAGCCAAACCCTAGGGGTGATGCTCAGAATTAAGGAGCTGAGAACCAGCCCATGCCGGTGGTTATGGCAACAGCTGTCGCAACGCCGTACAGCGTGATGCCAATGAGTGAAAAGACTAAAAGTTGCCGGGGTGCAATGCCAGTAAGCGGGCCAACAATGGCCACCGTCCAGCTTCCTAAAAGGGGCGTCATGGCAATGAGAAACCAGGCACCATAGCGCTTAAAGGGCTCTCTAACCCGCTGCCCACCGCGTTTCTCTAAGCGCAAGAGCCAGGCGCGCAGTTGAGGAATTTGCATGAGGCGATCGTAGCCCCACAGTAGGAGTGGAATAGGCGCAAAATTGCCCAGCACTCCCCAAAATACCGCTGAAACCGCGTCTAACCCCAGAGCCATACCCGCCGCAACGGCCGCATAAACCTCGGCGTAGGGAAAGAACCCTACTGACCACGTCGTCAGCGCTTTAGTGACGTATTCAATCGTTGGCATGGCGGTGATTTGAGATGGGATGGTAAGGCATCAAATCGTTAGGACTGATGGAAATGGGAGATTCGCTCAGCAGAAGGTTGCGATAAGGGACATTACATCGCAATGCCCCTAACTAAGGGGTGAATGGTAAACAGCACCCCGCCGAGATGAGCAGTTAGTCTAGCGCAGCCGTTCCGGGGCAAGCGATGGTCAAAGACCGGCCTTGGAGGGCCGTCGCACCTCTCTAGTCGCCATGAACCAAGCAAATCCCAACAAGAATGAGTACCCAGAAAATAAGAACGCTGCATAGCGTCCAGCGGTTTCAGGGTGCATGTTGCTCATCAATTCAGAAAAGCCTGCCAAAATGGGAATTTCTCCCAGCATTCCAGGCAACGCGATGCAGATTGCGCCCTGCAACCAGTCTTTGGCTTCAATACGTCGCCACCGCATCAGCCCCACAAAGACCAGCGTATATAGCCCGCCAGTGCTGGCAATGTTGAGCCAATATTCCATAACCGAGCGCTCAAAGAAAAACGAGCCCACCTGCCGATAGGCTACGGTGGCCGCCGCCCAAATGCCAAACCCAACCAGCACAAGGTTCAAGCGATCTTTTGTGTTCATGGAGATTACCTACTAAAACGATGTTAACGTAATGACTATTACGTTAATAGTAAATGTAATAGCTATTACGCTAACTGTCAACATGAGTCGACCCACCGAACCCCAAAAGAAAGCTGAGTTAGTAGAAAAGTGCTTGGAGGTGGCTATTGAGGCGGGCGCGCTGGACGCTAGCATTAACGCGATCGCCAAGCGCATCGGCACCAGCGGACGCATGTTGGTCTACCACTTTGGCTCGAAGCAAGAGCTAGAGCGCCAGGTAATCGCCCGGCTAGAGGTGCGTCTGCGCGAACAGCTACAGTCGCTGCAAAACACAGCTGTCGCAGATGCCGATACCGTTGCCGAGTCTCTGCTGGCGATGTGGCAGCAATTTACCACCCCGGAAATGCAGGGCTGGCTAAAGCTGACCATGGATCTCAACCAGCGGGCTATGCAGGGGGATGCCGAAACTCAGCAGTTTTTGGAGCGCGAAACCCAGCAGTGGATCGAGTCGCTGACGGCGCTGATAGGGGATGAAGCGGTGGCGCGATCGCTGTTTCACCTGTTTCAGGGGGCCACTCTCGACTTTCTGACCACCGGCAACGCCCAGCGCGGCGAGCAGAGCGTAAAGGCATTTTTAGAAGGAATGCGATCGCCAGAAAAGGCTTAGCTCTTTTCCTGATCGAGATCAATTTTGAGGGTAAGCCGCAACGGCAAAAATAGCTGCCAACGAATGGCGATCGCGCGGATGCCAAAAATTATTCCCATCGCGATCAGTCGGCAAACGGGCGAAGGTATCAGATGCAGCAACCCCACATAGAGCATGCCGCCCAGCACAATCGGCGTCGCATACAGCTCCCGCGACAGCAGCAGCGTCGGCCGATGAGTCACTACATCGCGAATAATGCCGCCCGCAATACTCGTGATTAAGCCCATCACCACCGCCACCGCTGCCGAATGTCCAAAGGCCAGGGTTTTGTCGATCGCCTGCACTGCAAATAGAGCCACGCCCATGGCATCTAAATACGACAGCAGGCGCAGCGGCAGCTTGAGAATGAAGCGGATGCCGCCAAAGGTAGCCGCAGAGGCCGCCATGGCCACCCAAAAGGCCGTCAAATCCTCTAGCCAAAACACCGGCACATCGAGAATCACATCCCGCAGCGTGCCGCCGCCGATCGCCGTCAGCAGCCCCACCACCACAATGCTAAAGATATCGAGGCGCTGACGGGCCGCCGACAGCACCCCAGAGATGGCAAAGACTGCCACCCCCGCCTGGGCCAAAACATATTCCATGGGGTTCTCCAACACAGTAGCTTCTCCCCAAGCGAAAAGCTCTGCTGATTATCCCCTACTGCCCCGGTCGGGCTCGGCCCCAAGAGAATGGTGAATGAAAAGCCGTCCAGCGGCGATCGCCTCCTCGCTGCTAGGGTAAGTTTCGCCGTCATTGAGCACGGCCATTTCTGGGTTAATCACCCAGCAGCGGTAACCCAAACCCTGGTGATAGGTCACCCCAGCTACCCAGCCAGGGAATACCGAAACATGAATTAAACGACTGCTATCCATCGGTATTGACCCCTTCAGCCTGTCATTCGACGCCTGTGAAACCCCGGCCGTGTGCTCCGCTAAGCGAAACCCACGCGTTAGCCCAGCCGCTGACTTATTGATCAGGGGCGGCTTAATTTGGTTCAAGTGTACTATACTAATTGAGCGAAGACAACGGACTTGCAGCCAAAGTCATGGCCCAATTTCACTACAATGTTTTTCCCCTTGAGGCGACTACCCTTCTAGGCTGAAGTGGGGTTTACTAAAGTCATCTTCCCGGCCCTCGCCCCAGACCCGCTCCATTCCGCTCATCCGATTCACCCCCAGGCAGCTATGGCATCTAAAAACAACGCAGGCTCCGAAAAGCAAAAGGCCCTAACCATGGTGCTCAGCCAGATTGAGCGCAACTTTGGCAAAGGAGCGATCATGCGTCTGGGAGAAGCCAGCCGCATGACGGTTGAAACCATCCCCACAGGCGCGCTAACGCTAGATTTGGCTTTGGGCGGCGGTCTACCCAAGGGCCGAGTGATTGAAATCTATGGCCCCGAAAGTTCGGGTAAAACCACCGTTGCTCTCCACGCCCTGGCAGAGGTGCAAAAGTCGGGCGGCGTAGCGGCCTTTGTGGATGCCGAGCATGCCCTCGACCCGGTCTATGCCAGGGCTTTGGGGGTCAATATTGATGAGCTATTAATCTCTCAGCCCGACACGGGCGAAATGGGTTTAGAGATAGTTGATCAGCTGGTGCGCTCCGCTGCTGTCGATGTGGTGGTGATTGACTCGGTGGCCGCCCTGGTGCCCCGCGCCGAAATTGAGGGCGAAATGGGCGATACCCACGTGGGCTTGCAGGCCCGCTTAATGAGCCAGGCCCTGCGCAAAATTACCGGCAGCATTGGCAAGTCACAGTGCACAGTGATCTTCCTCAACCAGCTGCGGCAGAAAATCGGCATCTCCTACGGTAACCCCGAGGTCACCACTGGAGGGAATGCGCTCAAGTTCTACGCCTCAGTGCGCCTCGACATTCGCCGCATTCAGACCCTCAAAAAGGGCACCGAAGAGTACGGCATTCGCGCCAAGGTCAAGGTGGCTAAGAATAAGGTGGCCCCGCCCTTTCGCATCGCCGAGTTTGATATTCTCTTTGGCCAGGGCATTTCGACCATGGGCTGCCTGGTCGATTTGGCTGAGCAAACCGGCGTGATTGTCCGCAAGGGGGCCTGGTATAGCTACGGCGGCGACAACGTTGGTCAGGGCCGCGACAATACAGTGCAGCGCCTGATCGAAGACGCTGACTTTGCTGCCAAGGTAGAGGCCGAGGTGCGCGAAAAGCTGGCTATTAACGGTGCCCCTGTGACGCTTGAAGAGCCCGAAGACGATGCCGAAGCCCCTGATGACGCGGTTGAAGCCCTACTTGAGGATGAGTAAAGCTGTGACCAAGGGTGGTTGTTTAACTGCTGGCTCTCACCGAGGGTAGTGACGCTTGAGCACCGCTCGGGGGAGGATGGGGCTACGATTACTACGTTTCCCCCATGGATGCTCCCTCCAATCGCGCTAACTCGGGCACGGGCCTGGCCATTGCCACTGCGATCGCGATCGCGGCTGCGGTGGTGTTTAACACCCTCTTCAACCGCTTCCCGCCCGGGGGGCAAAGCGTGGGTCAGATCGCCAACACGGTTCTGGAAGGGGTGCTAATTACCCCCGCCAACTACGCCTTTGCCATTTGGGGGCTTATCTACCTGGGCCTGTTTGCCTACGCGATTTATCAGTTTCACCCCGAGCGGCGGCGAGAGCCTCAGCTCCAGCGGGTCAATCAACTGCTGATTGTGGCCTGTGTGGCCCAGACGATCTGGATTTGGCTATTTTCTCTCCAGCAGTTTGGTTGGTCGATTTTGGCCATGCTGGGCATTCTGATTCCTTTGATTGGCATTTATCTGACGCTACATGTTGGTCTAGATGGTCAACGACCGGCGCTGGGCCATCGGGTGTCTCGCCGCCGCCGCTGGATGGCGCACATTCCCTTTAGTCTTTACCTGGGCTGGATTGCAGTCGCCACTATCGTCAACGTGGCCTCGGCCCTCTATGCGTCGAACTGGAGCGGCTGGGGCATTTCGTCGGTGACCTGGACGGTAGCCATGATTGTGGTGGCTGCCATTGTGGCCGAAGTGGCGATCTATCAGCGCGGCGATATCGCTTTTACCCTGGTGTTTGTCTGGGCGTTTGTGGCGATCGCCGTGCGCCAGAGCGATATTCCCGCTATTCGCTGGATAGCGCTGATCGCGGCGGGGGTGCTGGTGTTTTGGCTGGCTCTGGTAAAACGAGGCTGGCCGAAGCGATCGCAGGAGTAGCTAGCCGCCACAGCTAAAGAAGCAGGCGGCTCCGTCAGACCCAACCCTAAGTCAAACCCAGTGGAATAATGGGAGGGTAGCGTTTTTCGCTACTGACCTTTTAACCGCCTTCCCATGACCCCCGAATCCGACGCAATGCAGCCCTGGCTTTCGCTCAAGCGGCTTTTTCTGATTATTGTGACCGCCCTGGTAGGGCTGGTACTGGTGCAATCGCTGCTGAGTAGCTGGAATGAACCCCAAGTGGCGAGCCAGCTCCAGCTGTATCAAACCGATCTGCTGCTAGAGGGCAGCGCCTGGAAGGGAGAGGGGTTGCCCGAAGACCAGTGGCCGGCTATTCGCGCGGGACTGCTGGGTAAAGACCCCGTGGCCAGCGCCAAAGAGCAGTATGAAGAGGTGCGTGAGGGGGCAGTTGAGGGCATGGATCGCTGGCGATCGCAGACCGCGCCCGCTGTTTCCCTGTCCGATGAGACCAATGCGGGCAAGCCCCTGGCCCGGCGACTGCAAAACGCCCTTGACCAGCAGCAGGCGCTCATTCATCGCCTCGACCTGCGGCTGGGTCTAATGGACGCTTACCAGGGCCAGCCCGAGGCCGCCCTAGAGCGTTGGCAACAGGTGCGCGACAGCGATACCGCCTTGGCTCCGGTGGTGCGCACCGCCGATACGCTGATTCGCCTCTGGCAAGACGGCGACGTGCTCCCTGAGGATGAAGCCTGGCTGGGGCAGGCGCTCAACGGTTGGTTTAAATACCGCGCCCTCGACCAGCTCTACGGGGTGGAAGGTCGAGCGGGCGATCGCGCCCAGCTCCAAACTCAGGAGCAAGAGACGGCCCAGGCCAAATTGGTCAAGCTAGCCCTGGTGGGCGCGTTGCCGACCTTGGGGGCGATCGTGGGCATCGGGCTGATTATTTGGCTGGTGGCCCAGCGGGTGCTGCGCGGCAGTCAGTCGGTGCTGCGCCAAAACGCTGGGCGCGGCTGGGAGATTCCCTGGACGGGCGAAATCATTTGGCAGGTGCTGATCGTTGGGTTTTTCTTTGTGGGGCAAATTTTGCTGCCCCTGGTGCTGGGCGGGTTGGGCTTTAGCAGCGGCAGCCTCAGCAGCCGAGGGCGAGCGATTTTTTCGCTGGTCTACTATCTGCTGATGGCGGCGGGGTCTTTGGCGGTGCTGTGGTGGTCGATTCGCCCCTACCGACCGGTGCCCAAGGAGATGTTTAGCCTCAAGCCGTCGCGCTCTGGGCTGCTGTGGGGGCTGGGGGGCTATTTTGTCGCCGTGCCGCTGATGTTTGGGGTGGCTTTGCTCAACCAGAAAATTTGGCAGGGGCAGGGGGGCAGCAACCCACTGCTGCAAACAGTGCTCGAAGAGCAGGATGGCGTAGCGCTGCTGGTGTTCTTTCTAACGGCGGCGATCGCAGCACCCCTCTTTGAAGAATTTCTGTTTCGCGGCTTTTTGCTGCCCTCGCTGACTCGTTATGTATCGGCGGGCTGGGCGATCGGCCTCAGCGCCTTGATCTTTGCCGCCGCTCACCTGAGCCTGTCGGAAGTGCTGCCCCTGACTCTGCTGGGGGCGATTCTGGGGTTTGTGTATACGCGATCGCGCACGCTGATCTCCCCCATGGTGCTCCACAGCGCCTGGAACAGCGCCACCATGCTGGGTCTGTTTGTCCTCGGCGGCTAGGGGGTGGAAGATGTATAGGGTATAGGGTTTAAGGGTTGAGCATAACCCTATACCCTATACCGTGAACCCTTTCTAGCCGCTATCATGACCCCATGATCACCCTTCTCCACCTCTCCGACATCCACATGGGCAGCGGGTTTGCCCACGGTCGCCTCAACCCCGAAACCGGCCTCAACACCCGCTTAGAAGATTTCATCGCCGCCCTCACCCGCTGCATCGATCGCGCCCTGGCCGAATCGGTCGATCTGGTGCTGTTTGGCGGCGATGCCTTCCCAGATGCCACGCCGCCGCCGCTGGTGCAGCAGGCTTTGGCTCGCCAGTTTTGTCGGCTGTCGGCGGCGGGCATTCCCACCGTGCTGCTGGTGGGCAACCACGACCAGCATGCCCAGGGCTTAGGCGGAGCCAGCCTGTCGATCTATAGAACCCTCGGCGTGCCGGAGGTGGTGGTGGGCGATCGCCTCGAAACCCACCGCATCAACACCCGCAGCGGCCCGGTACAGGTGGTCACCCTGCCCTGGCTGACCAAATCGACCCTGCTCACCCGCCCCGAAACCGAGGGCCTTTCTATGACCCAGGTCAACGAGCTGTTGCTCGATCGCCTACGGGTGGCTTTAGAAGGCGAAATTCGCCGCCTCGACCCGGCTATTCCCGCTATTTTGTTGGCCCATGCCATGGTCGATACTGCCGCCTACGGAGCCGAGCGATTTTTGGCCACCGGGCGGGGCTTCAATATTCCCATGGCGATGCTGGCCCGCCCCTGCTTCGACTATGTGGCCCTGGGCCACGTGCACCGCTACCAGGTGCTCTGTGAACAGCCCCTGATGATCTATCCCGGCAGCATTGAGCGGGTTGACTTTAGCGAGGAATCTGAAGAAAAAGGCTATCTACTGGTGCAGGTGAGTAAGGGAAACACCCAGGCCGAGTTTTGCTCCCTGCCCGTACGCCCATTCAAAACCATCCAGGTAGATCTCACCAAGGCCGAACATCCCCAGGCTGGGCTTGAGCGGGCGATCGCCAAGGCCGACATTACCGATGCTGTGGTGCGCTGCCTCTACACCCTGCGCACTGACCAGGTTGACCAGATCGATCAGTCAGCCCTAGAAGCGATTCTGGCCGACGCCCACACCTACACCCTGCAACCCGAGCTAAAGGCCCAAACCAGTCGCAGTCGCCTACCCGAACTGGGCACTGATAGCACCCTCGACCCGCTGGCAGCCCTCGGTACCTACCTGGCCAACCGCGAAGACCTCAACGACCTGGCCGAAGGCATGATGGCCGCTGCCGCCGCTCTCATGGCTGACGAAACCGATATTGACCTGTCCTCTGAGACCGCCGATATCGACTTAGATGATCTAGATAGTCTAGTGCTCGAAGAAACTGCCCAGCAGCTGCGGCTGCTCTAGCGATCGCACTTAACCGATTGTAGAACCGCCCCTTGCAGTACCATTGAGCCCAGACCTTGAGCCCAGTGGAATTCTGTCTGCCCATGAACGAGGGCGAGTACCAACGCCGCATTAGCTATCGCCTGTTGTTGACGACCTTGTGGGCGACCCTGCTGCTGCTAGCGGTGCAGGCCATTGGTGGATGGGCTAACCAGTCACTGACCCTGCTGGCCGAGTCGCTGCACACCCTGGTAGACGGGTTCAGCACTGTGCTCAGCCTGGTGGCGGTGACTTCGCCCCAGCGCCAGATGGGCCGCGAGGTGTGGGGCCACGGGCGCGTCGAGGTGGCAGGCACCCTGATTCTGTGTGCCTTTTTGGGCTTTACCGGGGTCAGTCTGGTGTTTATCGCTCTGCGCCAGGTGTTTAGCGGCCTGACTGGGGAGGCGATTCCTTTCCCCGTAACGATTGACCCGGCGGTGCTGCGGTTTACGGCGGCGATGGTGATTCTCAATGTGGCCCTGGGCATCTACGCGAGTTACCAGGCCCGTAGCCTCAGCAGCCAGGCTCTCAAGCTCAACACGCGCCACTTTTTAGCCGATGCCTGGTTGAGCATTGTCATGGTTGGGGTGCTGCTGGCCATTTGGCAGGGCCAGCGCTGGCTTGACCCAGTCTTTGCTCTGGTGCTGCTGCCCTTAGTGGGCCGCAGTCTGTGGCGAGTGTTGAATGACCAGCTGCCGATGCTGCTGCGCCCGACGGCGATCGCCCCCGAAGCCATCTCGCACATTGCTACCCAGGTGGAGGGTGTCACCCGCTGCACCCGTATTCGCTCCCGAGGCATGGTGGGTCGTCAGGTCTGGGTTGAGATTCACCTGGTGCTGCACCCCGAATTTGTGGAATCGGCAGAAACCATCGGTGAACAAATCGATGCCCATCTGCGCCAGCGCTACGGCCCCCTCCGCACCCAGGTCTGGGTTGAATCCGCCCGCCCCTATCAGGACGCGTTTATGGAGCCAGGAATGCCGAATTACCTGCCCCCCTCGTCGAACGGTGGCGGTGGTGACTGGGGCTAAAAAATTTTAGATGAGCGATTTTGGATTTTGGTCGGATCTGCCTGACTTAGCCAATGAACTAACCGGCCAACTCAATCGCAACTCCAAAATTCCTTTGCGTCTACAGACCTGGAGTTGGCCCACTCTGCATCGGCCCTAGGTAGCGAGTCAGGTAGGGCGAAAACACTTCGTAAATCAGCGTCAACGGCTTGCCCCGGTGCCAAAATAGGTAGTGGCGGCCCCAGAACGGCCCAGTCTGGCCAAAGGCTTCTTCTAGGGCTGACGAGTCACCGTAGTAGAGGCCTTGAATGTCGCGATAAAGCTCGGTGCGCAGACGGGCCAGGCTGGCCCAGATGGGCAATGACTTATTTTGCAGATATTCATCGACGTGGCTGGCTTCCCACCAGGAGGCGGCGTAGGCGAGGCGCTGACCCGAGGCGGTGCGCAGCCACACCTGGCGGCGCAGGCGAGGGCCGGGCACCACGCGAATAATGTCGGGGGCACCGTCGAGATCCATGCCCACTGGGGTCATGTCGATGACATCAACCTCGGTGCGATCGCGCGTCAACAACTGCAAATGGCGAGTGGGCGAGCCATCTCCTAAGAGTAAAATTTGCCAGGCAGGAGCCAGCTGATCGTGGGGCAGGCCCTTTTGCACGGTGGGCTGCCCTGCCTGCCAGAGGGGGGCAAGGGCGTGCCAGTCGCTGGGCACCGCTGGGTCAATAATGGGCTGTAGGGCAGAAGCCAAGGGCGTTACAAAAATTCATGGACTAATTCTATGCTATCGCGACAGCCCAGCCCTTTCCAGCCGAATCTGAAGAATCGGCGCGGGCTACAGTGAATCAGTTCAAGCACGATGTCCATCAACAATATTCACTACTGGGAGTGCGCCCCTATGGCGGAGGGAATCAAACTAGCGGTCAACGGCACCCTGATGCGGGGGCTTGAGCTTAACCCCAACTTGCTCAATGTTGGGGCCACGTTCCTTTACGAGGCGGCTACCACCCCCCACTACCGGCTGTGGTCGATTAACGATGTGCATCCTGCCATGGTGCGAGTCAGCGACGGCGGCACTGCCGTAGCGCTGGAGGTGTGGCAGGTGCCCCCCGATGGGCTGGTGCAAGTGCTATTGCAAGAGCCGCCCGGCCTGAGCATTGGCAAAGTGCCCCTAGACACGGGCGAAACAGTGCTGGGGGTGCTGGGTGAACCTGTGCTGTGTGAAGGCCAGCGCGAGATTTCGATCTACGGCGGCTGGCGATCGTACTGTGCTGCCCTAGAGCGAGAGGCAGAGCCTCAGCCGAACCTGTCTCAGTAGGGCTTACGCCAAATCTGACTAGAGAAATTGGCTGAGCGGAGCATGCGGCTGTAGGCCAATAGGCTGGCAGGCTCAAACGTTCGAGCCTGCCAGCCTATTAACTAAATTCACACAGTTAACCTGTTCCCCAAACTTGAATTTGGGGTTGAGCCTTACTCCACCGTCAGCAGAAAACGGCCGCGGCTACCTGCCTCAAAACTGTTGACCAACACCGTGTAGCGACCATCGCGGGGTAGTCTGACTGCCATTTCAGAATTGGTGGTGTTGGGGTTGGCGTCGTCGTTTTCGGCGAGGCGGTTGCGGCCTTCGAGCAAAATCAGGTAGGTGTCGAAGTCAGGGCTGTCTAGCCGCAGGCGCACCGTCTGACCGGCCCGGCCCTGAAAGCTGAATTCTTGGTAGTAGGAGCCATCTTGCAGAGTGCGATCGCCCGGCCCCAGATTACCCTGCTGTCGCAGTGCCGCACTGCTCGGGGCAGTCTGGGCTGGGTTACCCTGACCGCCGCCCGTCTGGCTGAGTTGAAGCTGGTAGCGCCCCGACTCGCCCTGACCGTAGCTGTTGGCCAAAATAATGTAAGACCCGGTGTAGGGCAGCTGTACCGAGATGCGGGCGCTGCGATCGCCACCGCTGTCGTCATCTTGAATGGAGAAGTCGTCGCGATCGGAGGCCAGCAAAATCAGGTAGGGGTCAACCTCCTGGCTGTTCATGGCGATGGTGACGGTTTGCCCCGCCTGCCCCTCAAACTGGTAGGGGTTGTAGAAACTGCCGTCGGGCAGCACGTTGCTGGTGTCGTTGAGCTGGCCTTGCACCGTGGCACCCAGAGCAATCGGCGCGGGTTCGCGGCTAGTGCGATCGGCGGGGGCTGAGGCCGTGGCTGTGCCCGATCGCACTGAGGCCAAAAATGTTTGCACCGCGTCGGTGGGGATGGCAAAGCCAATACCCACGCTGCCGCCCCCACCGCCCGTGGTAAAGATCGAGGTGTTGACGCCGATCACCTGCCCGGCGCTGTTGAGCAACGGCCCGCCCGAGTTGCCGGGGTTAATGGCGGCATCGGTTTGAATGACGTTGCGATCGCGGTCAATGCGGCTGACAATGCCCACGGTGAGGGTGCCCTGCAACCCAAAGGGGCTGCCGATGGCAAAGGCGCTCTGCCCCACCCGCACTGAATTAGGGGGCGCTAGGGTCACCGTTGGCAGTCCTGTGGGGTTGCCTCGCAGGCGCACCGCCGCCAGGTCGAGCCGGTCTTGGCCATAGCCCACCACATCGCCCTGAAAGCTGCGGCCATCGGCCAGGCGCACCGTCACCACGCGCTCAGTGCCGACCACGTGGGCGTTGGTAAGAATTAGCCCGCTGGCGTCAACAATGCTACCGCTGCCGCCGCCGTCGCGGGTGGTAATGGCCACCACCGCTGGGCTGACCTGGTCGTAGACCCGAATCGTGGTGGTTTCATCAACAGGGGACTGAGCCAGCGCTGGGGTAGCCCCTAGCGGGGTAAAGCGGACGGGGGCGATCGCCGTGATCCCCGCCAGTAGAGCCCCCAGGACTAACGAACCCGATGCCAATCGCTTCACTGCTGCCTGTGCCATATAGTCCCTAAATACTCGTAAAAACGCACTACCGAGTCGGCATGAGGTAGTACCCGATACCTACTATCTACTTAGCCTTCCCGTACTTTCAGGATATATCTCTGGGTAGAGGCGCACGGAGCTCCTCAGCCACTTTTGTGGCAGGCACTGTTGCGACCACCACCTGATTACGTCCCCTGGCCTTGGCCTGATAGAGAGCGTCGTCGGCAGCCTTTAAGACGTCTCTAGCGCGCAGGCCATGGTCAGGAAAGCTGGCCACCCCCAGTGAAGCCGACAGCGCATCGAGGGTAAGACCGCTATAGCTGACCTGGAGCAGGCTCAGAGCCTGACGAATCTCTTCAGCGCGTGCCAGCGTGGCCTCTGGCGGTGACTCTGGCAAAATCAGAAGCATCTCTTCGCCACCGTAGCGACAGGCCACGTCTGAGCCGCGCACGCTTTGGCGGAGAAGTTGCCCGACGGTTTCTAGCACGCGATCGCCCGCATCGTGGCCGTAGGTATCGTTAACCCGCTTGAAATGGTCAATGTCGAGCATAATGATGCCAATTGTGTGGCACTGGCGCTGGGCTCGCTGAACCTCTCGAATCAGCGTTTCTTCCAGATACCGGCGATTAAATAGTCCGGTGAGTGGGTCACGAATGCTTTGCTGCTGAAGGGTTTCGCGTAGGTACAGGTTGGCTAGCGCCAACGCGACCTGTTCAGCCACGGTGCGAGCCAATTGCTGCACTAACTCAGATGGGTCGGAGGTGCTGAGGTAAAACAGCCCCAGGGTTTGACTCTGGGCTAGCAGCGGAATGCAAAGGTTAGTCAAGATCTGGGTGCTTTCGGCATAGCCGCACCCTAGTCTCAGGCAGTCGAGACTTACCTGATGCAAACGCTCACGGCACAAAGCCGAACAGTCTAGGGGAATGAACTTTGGAGCCGGTGCCCGCTGTGCCCCCCAGGTGGCAACCTGCTCAACGCGATAATCGCCATCGGTCAACATCAAAATACCGCCGCTGCTGCCCGGAAACAGGGGCGCTACCAGGGCACCTAACGACCGGTAAGCATCGTTTACGGTTAGACAGGCCTGCAAAAAGTCGCTCATTTCACCCAGCAACTGCATTTGCCGGGTGCGCTGGTTGAGTTCGCCAACGTGGATGGCCAGCTGCTGATTCACCCGCTGGAGGTCATGCTCTGCCCGCTTGAGAGGTGTAATGTCGCTAAAGGTCACGGCAAAGCCATCGCCTAGCTTGACAGCCATGTTTTCAAACCAGGTGTCGAGGCCGTCATGGTTGTAGTGAAACTGACGCTGCGCGGGGTTGCCCGACTCGGTCACCCGCACGTAGAGGTCAAACAACCCGTCGGTTTTGTGACCTGGCAGTTCATCCAGCAGCCGCTTACCGATTAGGTATTCGGCGGTGCGGCCTACTATCTTACAAGCGGCGGGGTTGCTCAGCAGCCACTCAAAATCCACAATCACGCCCGACTCATCGCGCACCGCTTTAAAGACCATGATGCCGTCTAGAGAGCTATTGAGCACGCTGGCTAGCTGCATTTCTGAGGTTTGCAGAGCGGCCTGAATGGTCACCATGGCGGTCACATCCAGATGACTGCCCACCATGCGTATGACCTGCCCAGCGGCATTTTTTTGGTGAATGGCGCGGGAGAGAATGTGGACTGTAGAGCCATTTTTGTGGTGAAACCGCTGGGTAACCGAAAATTCTTCGACCCGGCCGCTGTTGTAATCGTCAATCAAGTGCAGGGCAATGGCTCGATCGTTAGCAAAACTAACGGCTTCCCAAGCGGCCAAGCTGTTGTCTAGCTCGTGGTCGGCGTAGCCCAGCATCGCCTTCCACTGGGGCGAGAAGTAGATGACTCCAGTCTCCAAATTCCAGTCCCAGTAGCCTTCGGCAGAGGCTTGGAGCACCAAATCGAGCTGGTCTTTAGTGCGTTGTAGCTCCAGTTCAGCCTGCATGCGATCGGTGACGTCTCGGGCCGCACCATAGACCAGGTGGCCTACAGGCACCGATCGCCACTCGATCCAGCGGTAAGAACCGTCGCGGCAGCGATAGCGATTGACGAAGTTACGAATCTCCTGCTGCTGGGTTAGCGACGAGAATGCTGCCAGAGTGGCACCTATATCCTCGGGGTGAACGTAATCGATGTATCGGGTGCCTTGCATCTCTTGCACTGAGTAGCCTAGGGTCTTTTCCCACTGGCCGTTAAGGCGGTGGAAGTAACCGCTGGTATTGCCAATGCAGAGCAGGTCTAGGGAAACTGAGAAGAAGCGATCGAGCTCTTCGGCGGTGGTCTGAAGCTGAAGCTCGATCTGCTTGCGATCGCTGACATCGCGCACAATCACCAGGCATTGGTCCGGCCCGCAGGGGGCTAAACGCACTTCTTCGTAGCAGAGCTGACCATGCTTTTCAAACTGGTGTTCCCACGTCTGAAGCTCACCAGTGCTTAGAGCGCGCTCCATACGCTGAAGCTGGTAACGGAGTAAATCGGGGGGCAAGACCTCTGACAGATGGTTCTGCACTGCCAAAAAAGTACCTGCCGCCGCATCGGCAGGGGGCAAAAAGCTAAGGCAGGTGCCATCGCGCCCCACGCGTAACAGAAGGTCGGGAATCGCTTCAATAATGGCCCGGTTAGTAGCCTCACTCTGGCGCAGAATGATCGTGAGCTGCTGCTGGTGGATTTCGGCCTGCTTGCGTTCGGCGTCACGCCGCGCCTTTTCGCTGATGTCTTTGTGGGTGCCGATCACCCGCAGGGGCTTGCCATCAGCGTCCCGCTCCATCACCTTGCCGCGATCTAGGATCCACTTATAGCTGCCATCCTTGCAGCGGATCCGGTATTCCTTTTGATAGACGGGAGTCTCGCCGTTAAAATGCTTTTCCAAGTCTGCATAGCATCCGGCCCTGTCGTCGGGATGCACCCGACTGTCCCACTCGTCCAAGCTGGTGCCAATCTCGTCATCGGCATAGCCCAGCATGGCCTTCCATTGGTGGGAGAAAAATACCTCATTGGACTGGACATTCCGATCCCACAGCCCATTACCAGAGCCTTCGATGGCAAACTGCCAGCGGGCTTCGCTATCTCGCAGGGCTGATTCGGTCTGTTTTAGCTCGGTGATGTCGACGCCAATGCCCCCCACCAAAGCACTTGTGGCCCCGATCGCCTGCATAGGAAATTTGCGCACCAGGCAGGTGAGCATGGTGCCATCAGTCGAGGGGGCCTGTTCTACCGTTTCTAAAACTGTCTGGTGATCCAACACCCACTGGTTATTTTGGCGGTAGGTTTGGGCCAAAGGGGCAGGGAATATAGCCTCGACAGACTGGCCTATGGCTTCCTGCTCAGTCAGATTTACCATCGCTAGCCAGGCCGGGTTGCCGTAAATCATCGTGCCCTGGGCATCGGTAATCCAGGCTAGAATCGGCGCATAGGTCACAAAATCTTGAAATGGAGCCTGAAATAGAGCAGGGTTTTGGGACAACGAGCGATCGGAGACCGGCTGCGAGTTGCCACTGTCTTTATTGTGGGGCAGCACCTGGTGTTGATTGTGGCCGGCCTGCTGAAGAGACGCCACCTGGCGTTGCAGGTCAGCATTCTCAGCCTTTAGTTGCTGCACCAACCGCCTCAAATCATCCACTTCAGCCATTGCCCATCTAGACCTCCACAGCCCATTGCCTATATGTTTGTATTCCCTACTTCAGACTCTGAACTCGCCTTAGCAGAGCGATCTTAAAACAAATATCTAGTGAGATTTTGATTATGAATACGCCACTGGCTAGCTTTTTGAGCGCAATGCGCAAATTGTTGAGCAACCGTTTAGGCATCAAGATCTGTCTTGGCCTCGCCTTAGTAACCGCTATGGCCGTTGTGGGCTTGAGCACTCGACTGGCTCCTGTGCTCGCCACCGTTGCCGCAGCACCCCGCTTGGTGCCAGCGATCTTGAACGGTAGCCCAGTGAGCGTGCTGTATGTGACCCGCAGCAGCGATACGGTGCTAGCGCGCTGCTATCCTGGCTTTGAGCCATCCCTGACCCTGCGGGCTATGGGTAGTAACACCGAGCAGACGGAAGGGGTGCTGACCTGCGTCAGCCGTGAGTAGGGTTTAGTCGAAGCATGAAGAGAGTGAAGAACGAAAACTGAACTACAAAACACCCCCGGAAGCTTAGCCTCTGGGGGTGTCCATGTCAGGTGGCTCAGGTAAAAAGTTGGTCTTACTGACTTAAAGAAGGAGCCTTGAGCACCGGCAGAGCGGCGATCGGGGCTAGCCCTTCGGCACTGGCTTCGGTGGCCACAAACACCTGACTCAGTCGAGCCGTGAGCTTTTGGGTAGTGGCGTCATAGATTTGGGTCAGCATTTTGGGGTAGAAGCCAAAGCCAATGATCGGCACCAGCAGGCAGGCGATAATAAACACTTCGCGAGGCTCGGCATCGGCCAGCACCTCGTGCTCGATCAGCTCTTTGTTCTCAGGGCCGTAGAAAATCTCCCGCAGCATCGACAGCAGGTAGATCGGGGTGAGAATGACACCGATCGCCATAAAGATGACCGTGATCAGCCTAAAGGTAAAGCTGTAGGCATCGCTGGTGGCAAAGCCCACAAACACCATCAGTTCGGCCACAAAGCCGCTCATACCCGGCAGCGCCAGTGAGGCCAGCGAGCACGTGGTGAACATGGCGAAGATCTTGGGCATCTTTTTACCTACGCCGCCCATTTCATCCAGGATGAGGGTGTGGGTGCGATCGTAGGTTGCCCCCACTAAGAAGAACAGGCTAGCCCCAATCAGCCCGTGGGAGATCATTTGCAGCACCGCACCGCTCAGCCCTAGGTTGGTAAACGAGGCAATGCCAATCAGCACAAAGCCCATGTGCGAGATCGACGAGTAGGCGATCTTGCGCTTCAAGTTGCGCTGGGCAAAGGAGGTCAGCGCCGCGTAGACGATGTTGATACAGCCCAAAATTACCAGAATCGGTGCGAAATAGGTGTGGGCGTCGGGCAGCATACCCAGATTCATGCGAATCAGCGCGTAACCGCCCATCTTCAGCAGAATGCCCGCCAGCAGCATGTGTACCGGGGCCGTGGCTTCGCCGTGGGCATCGGGCAGCCAGGTGTGCAGCGGAATGATCGGCAGCTTGACCGCATAGGCAATCAAAAATGCCCCATAGAGCAAGAGCTGCATCCGTAAGGGATAGACTTTCTCGGCTAGGGCGGTCATGTCGAAGGTGATGGTATCGCCGTAGAAGGCCATGGCCAGCGCCGCCACCAAAATGAACAGCGACCCACCAGCGGTGTAGAGAATAAACTTGGTCGCGGCGTAAAGCCGCTTTTTGCCGCCCCAGATCGACAGCAGCAGGTATACCGGAATCAGCTCTAGCTCCCAGAAGAGAAAGAACAGCAGCATATCTTGCACGGCAAACACGCCGATCTGACCGCTATACATGGCCAGCAGCAGAAAGTAAAAGAACTTAGGCTTGAGTGTCACCGGCCAAGCCGCTAGGGCCGCCAGAGTGGTGATGAACCCGGTCAGCAGCACCAGAGGCATCGACAGACCGTCTACCCCTACAGACCACTTCAGGTCGAGCTGGGGCACCCAGGTGTAGCTTTCTACTAGCTGTAGACCGGGCTGACTAAAGTCGTAGTTGAGGTAGAAGGCGGCCACAATCAACACAAAGTCAATCAGGCCCACCGACAGGGCATACCAGCGCACCGTCTTACCGTTGTCGTCGGGCAAAAACGGTATCGCTATACAGGCCACCAGTGGCAGCAGGGTAACGGTGGTCAACCAGGGAAAAGTCGCGAGGTCCATATCGTCGTTTCTCGTCGCGTTCTGCTAAAGGGGCGGAATATTAAAGGAATTAGGGAGGTGGGGAGTGGGGAAAGTTTTGAGTTCTTAGTTTTGAGTTTTGAATTAAAAACTGAAAATTCAAAACTCAACACTTCCCCTGCGCCCGCGCTTAAGTTACGCCCGACAGCAGCACTAGCCCTAGCACCGCGCCAAACACGATCAGTGCGTAGAACTGAGCTCGCCCATTCTCTAGGTACTTCAACCCTTCGCCCGTTACCAGGGTAACGAGGCCAGCCAGGTTGACGAGGCCATCCACAATGCGGATATCGACTTCGAGCACCTGCTTGGCGAGCTTGCGGCTGCCTTGAACGAAGACAACCTCATAGATGTCGTCGATGTACCACTTGTTGAGGGAGAGGTTGTAGAGGAAGGGGATTTTAGCGGCGATCGCCCTCGGATCAACAGCCTTGGTGCGATACATCAGCACGGAGATGATGATGCCGACAGTGGCGATCGCAACGGAACTTCCGGCCATCAGCGCAAACTCATTCCAGTCGAAGGCCTCTGCCGTCTCCACCGCCTCCATCACTTCTCCGGGGGGATGGATGAACGCCTCGAAGTAGTTGGCAAAGGGAGTACCGACCAGACCCACCAAGACTGAGGGCACAGCCAGCGCCACCAGCGGAAAGACCATCGACAGCGGCGACTCGTGGGGTTCGTGGGCATGGTGCCCATGCTCGTCGTGCTCGTCGTGAGCCGCATCTAGGGTCAGCTCTTGGGGGTTCATTGCGCCCGGCCCGAGAGACATGCCCATCTTCTGGAACTGCGCCCGCTTGAGGTCGCGGCGAATGCCTTCGTCGTTACCCCGAAAGCTGCCTTCAAAGGTGGAGAAGTACATACGGAACATGTAGAAGGCGGTGATGCCCGCCGTCAGCCAGCCCACCGCCCAAAGGGCAGGGTTGACCGCAAAGGTCGCCCCGAGGATTTCATCCTTAGACCAGAAGCCCGCGAAGGGGGGAATGCCGGAGATGGCCAGCGTGCCAATTAGGAAGGTAATGGCCGTGACGGGCATGTACTTGCGCAGACCACCCATCAGGCGCATATCCTGCGCTAGCACTGGGTCGTGGCCCACCACCGCTTCCATACCGTGGATGACGGAGCCGGAGCCCAGAAACAGCATGGCCTTGAAGTAGGCGTGGGTCATCAGGTGAAACAGACCGGCGCTGTAGGCTCCCACTCCCATGGCCATGACCATATAGCCCAGCTGCGACATGGTCGAAAAGGCCAGCCCTTTCTTGATGTCGTTTTGGGTAATGGCGATCGTGGCCCCCATGAAAGCGGTAAACGCCCCGGTGTAGGCAATCACCGTCATCACCGTGGGGATATGCTCGAACACGGGATACATGCGGGCTACCAGGAACACCCCGGCCGCCACCATGGTCGCCGCGTGAATCAGCGCTGAGATGGGGGTGGGGCCTTCCATGGCGTCGGGCAGCCACACATGGAGGGGGAACTGGGCCGACTTGGCCACTGGGCCGAGGAAGACCAGAATGGCAAAAATGGCGGCGACGCTGGCGGGCAGACTGCCCACATTCACCATATCGGTGAGGCGTTCGCCCATGATTTCAAAGTCGAAGCTGCCGGTGGCCCAAAACAGGCCCAAAATGCCCAGCAGCAGGCCAAAGTCGCCGACTCGGTTGGTGACGAAGGCCTTTTGACAGGCATCGGCAGCGGGCTTGCGATCGTACCAAAAGCCAATCAGCAGGTACGAGCACATGCCCACCAGCTCCCAAAAGACATATACCTGGAGCAAGTTGGGGCTAATCACCAGACCCAGCATCGAGGAGCTAAACAGGCTCAGGTAGGCGTAGAACCGCACGTAGCCCGCGTCGTGGGCCATGTAGCCATCGGTGTAGATCATCACCAGGAAGGCGACGGTGGTGACGACCACCAGCATCAGCGCCACCAGGTGATCGATGGTGTAGCCCATCTCGATGCGGAAGTCGCCCGCTGAGGCCCACTCAAACATCGACTGGTAGGGAGCGTGGCCTTGCCACTGACTCCAAAAAATTGCAAAGGAAAGCACCATCGCCGCCCCAATCAGGGAAACGATGAAGATTGCCACCGGCCGCCGCAGCTTGCTGGTGGCCTCGCCGTAGGAAATTAGCCCGGTGCCAACTACGGCAGCCCCGATGAGCGGCAGCACCGGTATCAGCCAGGCGTATTGATAAAGCGTGTCTACAGAATCCATCTTGACTGCCTACTCCAAGAGCTTGCGTGAGTTGGCAAAAAACCGCTTACATTCTGACATACCCTTCCCCAAGGAAAAGTCGGTTTCGCAGCAAAGTTGGGGAATCTGGAACGCGATCGCCACCAGATTAGCCGTCTTTAGAGTCGGTTTGAGCCATACTCAAAAGCTGCTAAACCCTTACTCCAGAACCATTTTGTCGATCCGAGCTGCCTTGGGATAGGTTTCTTAAGAAAGATATCTAATTCTGTGAGCAATTGCTGGCCGAGAGCGAAATCTCAGCCTTAAGCCATAATCAGAGCAACCGCTGTTCTCTATCAATAGTCGAATGGCTGGCCAGCTGACGATTCACTTGGCTCGGTCGCTGAAGAAATAGATTTTTTGGGATGCCATGAAGCTCTGGCTAGTCTGCTTTTTCATCTTATTTTTTGGAGCCGAAGCAGTTCAGTGGTTTAACCAACTGCCCTGGGTGAGCAGCGTTGAGCTATCGCTGCCGCTGACGGTAGTTGGAGGCATCGGGCTAGCGATCGCATCCAACTACCGCAACTGGCCCACCTTCGGCACGCCCCCTGCCCAGCCCGAAGCTCCCCCCTTGCCGAACCCGACGCTGCCCCTGCCCAGCCCAAAGATTGCAACTCCTGTGCAGGCGGAGAAGGTCAGCTGTAAGGCGGATACGATTTCCTTTGAGATCAAGAAACCCCAGATGAAGGGGTAAGGAAGACGGAGCGGAAGTGTTAAGGGCTTAATTTTGAATTTTGAGTTCTCAACTCCACAGCGCATTCAAAACTCAAAATTCAATACTTAAAACTTTTCTTCCCTACCTCCCCCATCTCCCCACTCCCCATCTCACTTACCTGCCCATATTCCGCTTCAGCTCCTCCAGCTCCTGTTCGGTCTCCCAGCGCTGAAACGATTCCTCTACTGGATCCATTGTATTGCGGCCAAAGTTTTCAAAGGGGATCTTGGCCCAGCCTGTGTCCCAGCTGGTGGTGGTGCGCTGAGCGGTTCGTTGAGCTTGGTTTTCGGCGATTTTGGCTTTGAGTTCGCGGCGGCGATCGTGAATCTCTTTTTGCAGGTTGCGGGTTTGCTCAATCTGCTCTTTAACGCCTTTCATTTGCCCCCAGTATTGGTTGCCCTGACGCAGCAGGGCCGCCTCACGTTCCTGGGCGGCTTTAACCAGGTCAAGGCGGTTAGCGGCTTGGGCGTTTTGAATGCGGCTATGCCAGCGCTGAATGTCTTGAGCTGTGGCGAGAATGCTGTCTTCGAGCTGCTTTTCGCGGCGCTTGAGATCGCCCAGCAGGTGAATGGCATCTTGCTCTTGGCCCCGCAGCTGGTCTTCTAGACCCCATAGCTCTAAGTGGGGATTGGCCTTGAGAAATTCGTCGAGTCGGATTTCAAGAAATTTGCTCAGGTCTTCAAAGAGGCCCATAAGATACTCCTGCCGCAACGCTTGCTCTTCAGAATAACGGGTTGTAGCAACTGTCGGGTAAGCACTACCCGCCTACAGGCTTGGCATGAGGCTCCTGGCTAAGGGCGGCGTGCCTTTGGGGGTTAAGCAGTGCAGAGGGCACTGTACCCCGCTTTGGGCGAGCCGGTGAATAGTGCGATCGCTCGCTGCGGAACGAAGCGCGCCCCAGACGAGCGAGACTGTTTATCTCGGCTTTACAGATTTCTTGAAGCTTGGCGTACAAACTTGGCAACTGAGCAAAAGATGGGGGCTTTCGCCGGGCAATCTAGCTGTAGGTGAGACACACGTACAACCCCTGTCGTTGTCTCAGGTTTAAGGTTTTCTCTGCTATTAACGCGATCGCACAGCCAGATCATCGCCCCAGATCTGCGATCGCAAGCGGCTAGAGCATGCCTACGGGCTTACGCATCTACCTATCAGTGAGCATCTACTCGCTATGAACAAAATTGATTTTTCACATCGGCTGCCCATCAAAACTATCGATGCCGACATCGACTCCTTCTACGGTTTCAGCACTGCGGGCGGCCCTATGCTTAGCCGCACCGTTACAACTCCTGAAAGCATTGACGCAAACAGTGCAGCCATGGGGGCCAAGCAACAGCGCGAAACCGAGATCGCTGCTCTGGTCAAAGCTGCCGCTGATACTGCTCGCCATACCAAGGTTGACTTGTGTGATGCCGTCATGGCTATGCAGGAGTCGTTGCAGGGGAAGATTAACCCCAACCGCGACCAGACCTAGGTTGTAGGTACCCAAAAAAGTGAGCTGCGCTAGGTTTATCTACGCCTAGACCGGTACTAGAAGCGCTGACCAATGAAGATCGATCGCACTTCACCGTTACGGCGAATCACCACTCCTTCGTTAGAGACCGACACCAGGCTCCAGCCGCTGCTGCCAATGCGCTCACCAATATAGACCCGCTGGGAGACGCCGCTGATTTCAAACAGAGCGGCCGAGCGATCGCCCAGCTCTAAAATGCCCACCAGGCCGTGAATCGGGTTCGCTGCCACCGGAGCCTGGGAAGGCGCAGCGGAGGCTGCCGGAGCTACCGGAGCTGGCGCGCCTACCCGGGGCTGAGGCACCAGTACTGTCGTACCAGGTGCGCCTGGCGTGGGCTGCTGAGCCGTCTGGTAGGGAATGTAAACCCGCTCGATGACGTTGACCGGCCCAGAGCCCAGGCTGCCTACGGTGCCACCGGCCCCTAAGGGCGGCAGCATGGGCGGTGCAGGTACTGCAACTCCGCCAGGAGCCTGACCGGCAACGGTAGAGGTACCCACTTCGCCCCGCTCGACCTTGCCCGAGATCACTTCTAGCGATCGCTGCAAATAGGCCAAAAATTCTTCGTCAGACTGCTGTGCTGCCGTTTCGGTAGACAACCGGCCTAGGGAAAAGCGATTGCCCGGCTGGCTAAACCACAGCAGCCCCCCAACCCCCATCAGCGATAGCGCCGTGATGGTCAGCAGCATGCGGTCAAACAGCTTGCCAAACCGGGTTTTGGTCGGGGCTGGCGGAGGGGCAGCGATCGCCTCTTCGGCGTTGAAGAAGCCAAGATCGGTGCTCAGGGGGGCCAGGGGCGCGTCTGCCGCTGGAGGATCCACAGGTTCGGCGGTAGTTTCAACAAACGGGGCGATCGCTGTAGACGCTGGCTCTGGTGCCGCCTCTACCGCTGCCAAGGCGTCTTCATCGCCGTCTAAAATTTTGTCAACATCGTCAAACAGCTCGGTGATCAGGCTGTCGGCGTAGGTAGTCACCAGGGTATCTGGATCGACTGGGGTCGGCTCCTCGGGCGGCAATGTGGCGGTGCTGCGAGATTCTTCCTGGCTCATAGGTCGATTTATCCTGGCGGTGGCAAAGGGAGAAACGGGCTGCCTGATGGGTTATATGGGAAGCTCAAACAGGCGTAGCTCAAGGGCTAAAAGACGCGTTAGCTGACACTCCCCCAGCGGTCTGATGAAGTTTACCCTAACTTGCCAAATCTTTCATCCACTCGGTGAGAATCTGTGAAATGTCTTGAGGAGAAGCGTCGGGTGGTAGGAGATGAGGGAGATGGGGAGGTGAGGTAATAGGGGTACAGGGTGGGCACTGCCCACCATCACGCTGTGGTTATAAAAGGGGTTTGTCGGCTACTTACCCAATGCAGGGATTTTGGGGCTAGTGCCGGGGCGGAGTGGAATAGCAGGCATTGCTTACCACTGTGCTCTAGCTACTCTAAAACGGCTTCGCTGTGTGATTTTCTACATCAAACTCGTGGCGATCGCTAAAATTTGTTGCCCCGTAGAGGTTAAACGACACCGTGGGCTCATCACCAAGGGGTTCTACACTGTGAATAGCGTTGGCGGTGAGGGCCACGATATCGCCGGGGTTGAGAATTACCTCGTCAACTAGCTCCAGCTGGTCGGGATAGTTGGGTTCGGGGGCACGTCGCCAGAGGCGGTTGCGCTCTTGACCGCCCACCAGCGCCACAATGCCCCAGGCTCCATGGTTGTGAATGCTTGAGGTGTGTCCCGGCAGCCAAGCCACCATCTGCACCGTAATCGGGAACTGGTGCTCGCGGTAGAGAAAATTCACGCTCCAGCCGGTGTTGGGGTCGGGGGTGTTGAACTCCATTTGCAGCCAGTAAGAGCTGACCAATAACTTGCGCACCAGCGGGGTAATGGCCTCTAACCGACTGATGTCGTCGTGGAAGATGTCGAGAATATCTTCTAGCTCGGTGAGAAACCGATAGAGGCGATAGTAACGCCCTGGCTCTATAGTTTCGGGGTTGCCGAAGGAGCTATAGCTGCCGTCGTCGGTGACCAGCCAGTTGTGGTTGGCCATCGCTACTCAACCCGGAGGCGGCGCGTTTCAACGACCATGCCGTCTTCGCGAATGACCACCGTTGATGCCCAACGACTGTCGGGCTCGGCGGCGGCGGTGCCGACTTTGTAAAGCCCGCCAGAGCTAAGAATGTCAAAGACAACTGGGCGCGGCGCAAAAAAGTCTTCGGCAGTCACGCCTTCTTCAACGGCAACGCCCATCAGCGATCGCCCTTCTAGCGGCTCAACCACAATCGTGTCAAAGCTGTAGGATTGGCCTGGGGTGAGGGTAGTGGGCAGCTGCACTTGCAGGGTAGGCGGGTTGTCGCCCGACACCAGGCGGCTAGTCTCACTCAGGGTTTCTTGGTAGGCAATCTGCCCGTTTTCTAGGCGCTGGCGCGAGGTGGTATCGGCGGTCAGGGTGAGGGTGCGATCGGGGCGCGTTTGGGTGCCGGTGGCGGTGGTGCGGGTTTCGAGGGTATAGCTACCGGGGCCAGCGGCCTGCCAGCTCAGCAACTCAATGTCGTAGGTGAGATCGGGATACTGCTGCCAGAGGGTTTCGAGGGTTTGGCGCAGCTGGGCATAGTCAAAGCCGGTGTCGCTGTCAAAGCCCTCGCTGTAGAAGGCCATCACGGCATCGAGGTTGCGATCGCTCGCTGCTGTCTCAAGCTCGGTCAACAGTTGCTGCACCTCAGCGGGGGTCGTCTGGGCCAAGACTGGTGCGTTCCTTGGGGTGTTCGCCTGGGTGACAGGTGCGTACGCCCCCGTGCCCACCACAACGGCCGCCATTGACACGATTCCTAGACTCCACCGCCGCACTGCCGAGTTAGCCACGCTGAACCGCCTCATTAACCAAAAATACTCCGTCTACCTTATATCAGTTTCTTTACAACCGGCTACGGTAGCCCAACCGTCCTCCTGCGTACCAGCCTGTCTTACCTAAAATTGGATCCACTTTTGATCAAAGAATAGAAAACCTAGGGCATAGATTCTGGGCAAGAGTTGGTATAGTCTAAAGGCGTTTTTAGCGTCGAGGGTGTTCCCTTGTCATCTACATCTACCCAAGTGGCATCTCCCCGGCTGCTGGTGGCCGCCAGCGGCACGGGTGGGCATCTGTTTCCGGCGATCGCCACCGCCGAAGCCCTGCGCCAAGAGGGCTACACCATCGAGTGGCTAGGGGTGCCCGATCGCCTCGAAACTACCCTGGTGCCCGACCACTTTCCGCTGCATACGGTGCGCATGGCGGGCTTTCAGGGCCGACCCGGTCTGGGGACGGTGAAAACGCTGGGGCGGTTTGGCCAGGCGACGGTGCAGGTGCGGCAACTGCTCAAACAGGGAAATTTTGACGGAGTTTTTACCACTGGGGGCTATATTGCCGCCCCGGCGATTATTGCGGCGCGATCGCTCGGTCTGCCTGCCGTCCTGCACGAATCTAACGCCTTGCCGGGCAAAGTTACTCGCTGGCTGAGCCCTCGCTGCACTGTCGTGGCACTGGGGTTTGATGCGGCCCGCCAATACCTACCCAAAGCCAGAACCGTGGTGGTAGGTACCCCTGTCCGCGACGAATTTCTGACCCCAGAGCCACCCGTTCTCACCGATCCTGCCATTCCCGATGGGGCGCCGCTGATTGTGGTCGTGGGCGGCAGCCAGGGGGCTGTCGCTGTCAACCAGATGGTGCGAGCTGCCGCCCCGGCCTGGATTGAAGCGGGTGCGTGGATTGTGCACCAAACTGGCAGCAATGACCCCGACGCCAACAGCTACAGCCACCCCCACTATATTCATCGCCCCTTCTTTAGCGCGATGGCCGCTCTCATGCATCGGGCGACTCTGGCCATCGGTCGCTCCGGGGCAGGCACCCTCACGGAGCTAGCGATCTCTCGCACTCCCTCAATTTTGATTCCCTACCCGTTTGCGGCGGAAGATCACCAGACGGTCAATGCTAAAGCCTTTGTCGATGCCCATGCCGCTCTGATGTTAAACCAAAGCCAGGTCGTCGCCCCCGAGTTTCAAGCCCTAGTGCTTGATTTACTGGCAGAGCCCCAAAAGCTAGACACGATGGCAGCAGCAGCAGGGAGCTTGGCCATTGCCGATAGCGCCACAAAACTAGCTGATTTGATTCAGAAAGTTGTGCTGAACCGTTAGTTGTCTCCGCAGCGGAGTTATTTTTAGCTTCTCTACAACCACTACCCAGCTGGGACAACCATCAACTCAGACTTGGGGGTAATGGTATTTGCAAGTGCGATCGCGTCTTTACGACCGTACAGCAAGAAGGTATAGCTACCGCGTTGGGCCTATAACAGCTTGTCAACCAGATCTGTAGAGTAATCAGTACCTGAGAATGAAGAGCGATCGGGTGGAACCCTGCGATCGCTCCCCCAAATTACGTGTAGACCTCACCATCCCGAACGCTGTTCAAGTTGAGGCTGTCTGCATCTTCCAGCGCAATTGCCTCACCCTGCAGGTGAGCTTCCAACAACTTTAGGTTCCGCACGTTCGACTTATAGTAAGCGTCAAACAAATCCCCCACCAGCGGAACGGTTCCCACTACGGCCTCTAGGCCGATATTAAGAACCATCTGCGCCACGATGGCCCTGGGCAGATGAAATCGGGCCGCCAAAACAATGACATAGGCCGATACTGCGGTAGCAATCAAATCACCTAGCCCTGGTATCAGCCCAAGCACCGGGTCCCAGCCGACTTTTACCCCCAAAACGGGGATTCTGAAAGCCGTATCCATCAGTCGACTGATGCGACGGATGCGGTTTAAGTTTCTAAGTTGGGAGGCGGTATCAACGATATTCATAAATTAATGTTGCCAGCTAGGGCTGGCAGTTGTCTTACCTCGAAAGAAAGAAAAAAGCCCAATGGATGCTTGAATCGCATCTAACCATGGGATCGTACCTCGGCTTGATTTGCCTTTTGGTCGAACCCTCAGGCAACAGATCGTTGCTCTTTATTCGATGGGCCAATTCCATCCCTACGCATCGACAGGTTGGATTTAGACGATGCACTGAGCTACTTGGCTAGCTGAGTGGCCTCGGAATGAGCAGTGGCCCGAGCCTCTAGCGGCTGGAGGCTAAAGCCAACGACCTGATGCCCACGGCAGTAGAAACCCAGCTTGGGGCGTACCTCAAAGGCGGGAGTAGTGCCTTTCTGCGCTTCGGCTTCGGTGTAGAGCCAGTAGCCCTGAGGCCCGGCAACGAGCTGCACTGGAGTCTCTTTAGTGCGCGAAATCAGCACGTGAGTAGGGGTAAATGTCATTGCAGTCTCCTTGGGTGCAATTGACCCTGAGTGAGTAGTAACTCTATGTAACGACTTCTCAGATAAACTCGCGAGTCGGAGAGCCGAATCTCATCGAGGAGGATCTCCTCATCCGCCTCTAGGCAAAGCCCCTCAATGTGCCCAACAGTGCCTGGCGAACACCACGAATCCTGAAAGACGTACTAAATTGTTAAACAGAGGTTACAAAACTTCATCTGCCCCTGGTCGTACCCCGTTTTCAGGTAGCTTTCATTTATGAAAGAATTCCACGCCAGCCAAACCCTGCGCCTGCGGGTGCCCAACGAGGCGATTCCCATTGAGCACTACTTGCGGCAGCCCCAACGCCTGGTACAGGCGATTACCGACCCGCGCCGCATTGAGATGCTGGGCGATGGCCTGTATCGGCTCAGCCTGCGGCCCCTACAGTTTTTTGGCATCAGCATCGAACCCACCGCCGACCTGCGGGTGTGGAGCCTGGCTGACGGCACCCTGCGGCTAGAGTCGGTGGCCTGTCGGGTCAAAGGTCCTGAATATCTTAGTTTTGTGAATGATTCCTTTGGCATGGCTTTGCAGGGCACCCTCACACCCCAGCGTCAGGCCACCTATACCGAGCTTCAGGGCCAGGCCGACTTACAAATCCATTTGGAACTGCCGCCACCGGTTCGCTTTCTGCCCACCTCGGTGCTCGATCGCACCGGCAAAACCTTTTTGAGCGGCATCCTAGGTACTATCAAGCACCGCATCGAGCGGCAGCTGGTGGAAGACTATCGCGCCTGGGTAGCCACCACCCACCGTTCGCCCCAGGTCAGCCCTCAGGGGTCGCTCCAGGGTCGCACGGTGCAGGGCTAGGTAGAGTTAGCTCAACGCGATCGCCCATCGCCAGCCCAAACTGCTGCCGGGCACTGCCCTGGTTCACCGCCAGTTCCACAAAGCCGTGGCTGCCTACCAGCGCCAATCCTTGCTCAGGGAGAACGTCCCCGTAGGTCTGGCCGCCTGGAAGCGTCCGATCCCCTAGCGTCACAGTCCAGTCACCAGAAGGCACGGCGCTGGCGGGGATAGTGGTGGCGGCATTGCCGAAGCGATCGATGTACTGAACTGCGCCTGTCCATCCTGTGGCTGTGGCGATCGGAGCCTGTAAGGGGAGATTGATGAGGGATTGGGGATCGATCCTGGTGCCCAAGCTAGCCATCGACACGCCGTTGTCCAGGTGAGCCGCCACCGGGGCGAAAATGTCACGTCCGTGGAAGGTGGTGCTGGGGTTGAGCGATCGCCAGTAGGCCCTATTCGTCAGCTCCACTGCATTTAGAATGCCTTGATTCTCCTGGCTGTCATGCTCCCAAGCGCCGCTGAGTACCCCATTGTCTGGTCCAACGAAAGTACCTCGGGAGGTCTGCACCGCCACCGCCCGTCGTTGGGTGCCTACCCCTGGATCGACCACCACCAGGTAAATAGTGCCCGGTGGCATGTAGGGATGGGCGCTGAGGAGGGTAAACCGCGCCGCGTAGAGGTCTTGTGGCGGCAGGTTGTGGGTTAAATCGATGAGCTGGGCTGTACGGGCTAGCGTGGCGATAACGCCTTTCATTACGCCTACATAGCTATCTTGAAGGCCAAAGTCGGTGAGTAGGGCAATGGGCATGGGATCGCGGAATTAAGAGGGCTGGTGGCTGAGCGGAGGCGTTTGTCTTTCAGATAGGCTGACTGCACACTTGTTTCACAAACGCAAACGCGAATTGTCCTTAGAAAGGAAAGCCATTAGGCCTGGACTCTTTCCAAAGCAACAATTATGCCTCTGCTTGGTAGTCGCCCGATTTGCCGCCGGTTTTCTTCAACAGGCGAATGCTGCGGATCTCAATGGATTTTTCCAGCCCCTTGGCCATGTCGTAGAGGGTGAGGGCGGCGACGCTGGCGGCAGTGAGGGCCTCCATTTCGACCCCGGTTTCGGCCTTGATTTTGACCGTCGCCTGAATGCGGTAGCCAGGCAGCGCTGCATCGGGAGTAATTTGCACCTCTACCTTTTGAATGGGCAAGGGGTGGCAGAGGGGAATCAGGTGAGCGGTCTGCTTGGCCGCCATAATGCCAGCAATGCGGGCAGTGGCCAGTACGTCGCCCTTGGGAGCGTTGCCTGCCTTAATGGTAGCCAGCGTCTCGGGCTGCATGACAACAGCGGCGATCGCCACCGCTTCCCGCACTGTCTGAACCTTAGTAGCCACATCGACCATATGGGCCTGGCCCTGGGCATCAAGATGGGTGAGCGCGGCGGGTGCTAAAGGATTTTCTGTCATGGGTTTAAACTGGGCAAAGGAATATGCTAGTATCAAAAGCCTGCACAGGGGCGTGTGGCTCAGTGGATAGAGCACGTGGCTACGGACCACGGGGTCGGGGGTTCGAATCCCTCCACGCCCGTTCTTAAAATCCCACTAAACGAAAGCTCGTTTAGTGGGATTTTGTCGTTTGAGGTAGGTCGACGGCGTAGACATCTCGGCCATGCCCCAGGGCAAACCTGAGAGAATGGGCCAGGTCTTTGCTATTGGCGGTGGCAAAAACCACCAGCCCCACCATCGTCATCACCCCAGACAAACCAAAAATTCCTCTATAGCCGAGTTGGTCGGCGATGGTGCCAAAGATGGGGCCAGCTAGGGCAATACCCACGTCAAAACCGACCATGGCCAGGCCAAAGGTGCGACCGCGATCGCTAGCCGTTGAGCGATCGCCCATCAGCGCTGCAATCATCGGAATCAGGGTGCCGCCCGCAAACCCCTGAATAAACCCCGCCAGCAAGAACATTGGCGCACTGCGGGCTAGCCAAAACATAGCCATACCCAAACTGTAAATCAGCAGGCTAGCGGTGATGAATCGCCCCCTTCCGTAGCGATCGGAGGCCCGACCAGCAATGAGCCGCGACATAAAGCTCCCTAGGGCTGAAGCGGTGTAGATTAGCCCTACATTCAAAGCCAGACCCGCTTCCCTCACGTAGAGGGGCACAAAGGTGCTCAGGGTACCAAAGGCCAGCCCCACCAGCAGCAAAATGATCGCCGGGGTGCGCACTCGCCCGCTCCACAGCTGGCCCCAAAACTCTTTTGAGCCAGCATTCTCTATAGCGCTGGGCGGTTGGTAAGACTCGTGCAGCTGCGCTACCAGCACTAAACCGACCATGCCCAGCAGCCCCATCACCAAAAACGCAGTGGTGAACCCCGTCGCCTCGTAGAGAAAGCCGCCAATAGCAGGCCCCAGAGCCAGCCCAATCGGGTTGACCAGGGTCATATAGCCAATTAACTCGCCCCGGTTGGCTGGGGGGGCCAGATCCAGCACCAGGGCGCTATAGGCCACCACAAAGGCGGCAATGCTCAACCCGTGGAAAGCGCGAATGCCAATCATCGCCAGAATCGAGCTGTCCAATGTGAGGGTGTACCCACCCAGCGGCAGCGGCACGATCGCACGCGGCAAGAACTGCACCAGCAGATAGCCAAAGGGGGCGATCGCGATCGCACTCAACCCCACCATCAGCACGATCTTGCGGCCTCGCTCATCGGCCAGCCGCGACAAGTAGGGGCGAGCGGTCAGCAATCCCACCGCAAAAGATGCCATCACAATGCCAATCTGCTGACCGCTGCCTCCCAAGGTCTCAATAAACAGCGGCAGCGTCGGCAGCAGCCCTGCCAACCCGGCCCAAAAACACAGCCCCGCCGCAAACAGCACCCTCAGGTTGTTGCGCACCGCTGGGCTAAACGTTGAGAAAATAGTCAAACCGTCGGTCTCCGAGTAGAGTGCTGGGTGCTCAGCAGCGCTCTTCGCCGCCCTGGTCAGAACCACCGCGCCCCACCCTTCAATGTAAACAAATGTTGCAGCTATTGGCCATAGAACGTTCTGCCACCTTTGACCCCACAGGCTGCTACCGATATAGCCTTGGGCGGCGGTGGAGCGCGGCCCCGACCTTAGCCATCATCATGCTCAACCCCAGTCAGGCCGACAGTAGCGTAGACGACCCTACCATTCGTCGCTGCATTGGTTTAGCCCAGAGTTGGGGGTTTGGGGCGATCGCCGTCGTCAACCTTTTCGCCTACCGCAGCCCCCACCCCAAGACTCTGCGCCAAATTGAGGATCCTATTGGCCCTGCAAACGATGCCGCTCTGAGCACAGCCGCGCAGCAGGCCGAGCAAATTCTGCTGGCCTGGGGAAACTGGGGAAGTTGGTTGGGGCGCGATCGCTCTGTTCTCACGCTACTGACTCCCCACCAGGCTAAGTGCCACTGCCTCGGCCAAAACCTCACCGGCCAACCACGGCACCCCCTCTACGTACCCCGCAGTGTGTCTCTGAAACCTTGGCTCATCACAGGCCACTCCCCTACCCCTTCCTTCCCGGCTCCTGATAAACCCCGTAGGCCGCCACAATCCCCAGCACAAAGCCAAATAGATGCCCCCACCACGCCACCATCGGTTGAGTTGGGAACATGCCAAAAATAAAGTAGCTGTAATTGATCAGCACAAACATCGAAATCAGCAGCGGCACTACCCGACGCTCCAGCCAGCCAATGCAGAGCAGGTAGCCAAATAGGGTGTACACCACACCACTCAACCCATGTACGCTGCTGGGGCCAAGTAGCCAGGCCACCGCGCCACCCCCGAGCCAGCCCACTAGCAGCGTAATCCAGTAGTCGCGGCGGCTTTTGGCCAAGATTAGCCAGCTAAAAATCAGAAATCCGATCGTGTTGCCAATCAGGTGGGCGAACCCCGAGTGAGAAATAGCCGACAAAAAGATGCCCGGTATGCCCTCAATGCTGCGAGGGTGCAGAGGCAGGTTCCATCGACCGCCAAACACCACCTGATCAGTAATCTCCTGTGCCCAGGGGATCGCCACCAGGTAAACAGGCAGCAGCGCGTTGCCCTTCAGCCGTTGCAGCCAAGGCTGACGCGCCGGGGCTGGTTTATCGGTGGAATGTCGGGCAGCTGGAGGCGCAGCGGTGTTGAGTTCTGCTTCTAGCTTTTTAAGTTTGGCCTGTAGGTCTGCGTCGTCCAAAGGGGTTTGCCTAGCTGGATTTGGGACTATAGCCAGAGTAGCTTTTTCGTTTCCTCATTGCCCAGTGCCAGGAGCCCAAAGGGGTTTGCCTAGCTGGATTTGGGACTATAGCCAGAGTAGCTTTTTCGCTTCCTCATTGCCCAGTGCCAGGGGCCCAAGACCGACAGGGGTAACGGATTGGGCACAGCGATGGGGGTTTAAGTTGCTAATAGTGGCTATGCACCAAAGGCTGAACCTTTATGGGCAAACAACGGGCCATGCTGGGATCGAACCAGCGACCGACCGCTTAGAAGGCGGTTGATGTCATTAGCAAAAGTCTTTTTCGGCGAGGGTTATGGGCTTGCTGCTGTCGGGTGTTCCCCATTCTCCTTTGGTAGCCCTAATATTTTGGCGGCCTTCCCCACTACTGCGCGAGGCACCAAAAATCCAGAATCGCCCAAAAAGTGGCCACCAAAATTTTGCGCGTTTTGCCGCCGCTGCCAAAATTTTGCATTTTGCCCGCTTGAATTTTGCTCATTTCGATTTCGCCCAAAATTTTGCTGGATTTTCGCCGCACCCTAATACTCCAACGCCCCAAGCCGCCGCTCTCGCACCACTGCGCTCTCGGCCTCAAGCCTCGCCACCTGCCAGAGTCGCCCCTGCAAATCCGCCGCGATCTGGGCCTCAATCACCGCATCCTTCGCCGCCTGGTGCTGCGACTGGAGTTCCAGATATGGCTCATCGGTCTGTTCAAGCGCCTGCATTTCGCCCTTGCGCTGGGCCTCATTGGTCAAAGACTTATCGAACGCGATCACATGGGCAAACTCAGCCTTTCGCGCTGCCATCTGCTCACCCAATGCTCGCGCTGCCTGCTGTGCCCGTAGCACCGCTGTCTCAGCCGTCGCGATCGCCTGGGGATATTCGCTCAAATTCTTCATAGCGCCTGCCTCGCCTTCTCAGGCAGCACCACCCAGTTGCCGGTGAAGCTGATCGGCACCGAGATTTGCCGCAGGCCCATCTTGCGGGTGGCGTTGCGCTGCTCTTTCAGAGTCTTGCTCACAATGCCGGTGTGGATGACGGCGCACGATTCCAGGGTGGCCAGCACATCGCGCTGAGCGGCGGCAATGTCCTCAGGCTCATTGGTGGCCAGAGCAAAGAGCAGCTGCTCAATGTCGCCCTTCAGCCCGTGCATGTCGGCAATAAATTCTTCTGGGTCTTGGGGCATGGTCGCCTCTCTGGTGTGAGAGGAGGTTTCCCATGCGGTGGGTGGCTAAGGCAGGTAGGTTATCCCTTCAACCGTGCCCCGCCCAGGACTGGGGACTTGAACCGTGGCGACCGTTTCTTCGCCTAGCTCGCAAACTGATTCGCCGCTGGTGGCAGTGCGGGCGGAAAGGTTGGCGGTAACGGTGTTGGCGCTGGTTTGCAGACGCGCTTGAAGTGTTTGCCCGTCAATGAGCTGAGCCAGATCGATCCGATAGATCTTGTCTTCCGCTAGTGCGTCAATGCGTGATCCCAAGTATTCATCGACGCAAACTTTGTCGGTTGGGGGCTGGGCGGTAACCAATAAGAAATCCTCGGACTCAACCCGCCAATTACTAGGCCGAGTAATTACTGCATCGCCGCCATTGCTAAAGCTGGCACCGACACCAAGCTGATTCAGTAAAGCTAAATCCGTAAACTCAAACTCCTCAATCTCGCCTTCAGTTCCGCAGTCAAAAAACAATTCTTCTGCGTGTTTAACAATTGCAAAAACCCCGTCAGGGGCTGGGGATATCCATGCTTCGTAAGGCACCTCAAATTGAGTGCTGCCTTGGTACTGAACGATTGTTATGGTGACTGAATATGTAGCGCTAGGTGCCTCACCAAAACCCGCGATTTCTTTAAATGCAAACGTGCAACCTACATTCAAAAAGCTATCGCCATTGGCCATAAACCCAGTATCGCTACCCGACGCACTCGCCACTACTCCACCTCCTAGGGGGAAATAGCCGACAATCGTAGTGGATCCAGGCGATGACCCGCTACGCCACTGCACAGAGCTTTGCAGTGGGCCACTGGTAGGCCCGGTCCACGATAAAGAGTAGCTGACCGAGTATAAGAAAAGCCCACCCGAGGGAAGCGCTGCTGTAACCGAAGCCACAGGGTTTATTGAGGTAAGTCCTGCTATCGTGCCGGTAAAGGTAGCAGTAGCCCCGACCCCGCCAATTGAGGTTGTGGGCGCAAATGTTTTGACGACTGGGATCTCTCGAATCTTGGTGTTAGCAGATGCCGTCTTGACCCAAAACTCGCGCATGCTCCCAGCCACGACCGAGTAAAGCACCGCCACGCCGCCACGCCGCCCCTGAAAAGACACAAACCGCCTGGGCATTACAGTCGCCTCAGCTCAATCGAAATTGTCACCGATTCCAGCCCGTCAGGCACCGTGTCGAGCACTAGCACCAACTGGTCGCCCACTTCTGCTACCTCACCCGGTGCAGGCGTCAGGGTTGCCACTACCCCAGCCTCGCTGCTGACCACCTGCACCACCTGCGATCGGTAGAACTCCTCAGCCGATAACAGATACTCACGCCCCGGCTCTGGCTGCTCGATCGCCACCCCAAAAGCCTCTTGCCCGTTGAACCCAGACCCCTGCTGTTGTGCGGCCCCTACAAACGGCTGACCCGTGGCAATGCCCTGGTTGTACTGCACCGGAGACCCTACCGGAGTTGCCCCCGTCGCCTGCGTTGCCCGAGGCCTCAGCGGCTCACCCCCAGGTCGTTGCACCAAGCCGCCGGGGGCCGCTAGAGCAGGCGCATTGGGCCGCTGCTGTGCTGCCTCAATCTGCCGAGCCGCCCGCCGTGATACCTGGTTAGATACTCGCTCAATGAGCTGCTGGCGCGCACCGCGAACCGCCGCAGGAGTGACCTGCGCAGCGGTGGGCTGAAAAGTTGTGCGGGTGCTGGTGGCCACGGCTTACTCTCCTGCAATGGTGCAAACTTCGGCCATTGTGAAAGAGTTGAGTGAAACTGTTGCACCGCTCACGGCGGCAGTTGATGACAGCAGCGCATGCGGGCTACCTGATGCCGCCACAGCCGTCGCCCCGGTATGCTCCCAATATGTCGTGCTGGCGTCAGCATTAGTCACGCGGTAGCTGCCAGCGGTGCCGTTTGCCGCCCAAGTTCCAGCGATCGGCGTACTGCCTACCGTAGCAACTGAGGGGCATGTGGCAGTAGCGGCACTAAATGCAATGGTAAAGACGGCTAGCTCAGTGCCGTAGTTAGCGGTAAAGATTCTGAGGCGTACTGCCCCGTTGATTTTGGCATCCAGTCCACGTTTCGCGTTAGCAGCGGTTAGAGGCATTGTTCAGATCCTTAGGTGGTAAAAAGTTTGCGGCGATCGAGGCGAGCGGCTACCCAGTGGGGAATGGCGAGGTGGGGACAACCGACACGTCGCGGGCAACGCCTGCGGTGATCCTGAAATCATCTAGATAGCCCTGATAGTTGCCCGTGTTATCTGAAATCGATCCCCCGATTCGTATCAACGTTGGGTCGATTATTGCGCTATCTGTCCAGGATGTTAGCTGAGCTCCATCGGTCCACAAGCTCATCGTTGAGCCGCTGCGCCGAAGGGCGCAATAGTACCAAGTATTGATAGCAAACGCCGCTGAGCCGGTTCTGAGGTTTGTGCCGTCAAAGTAGATTGGATTGCCATTTGTTGCTAGCAATACTCCAGGGGTTGTGGATGAGAAGGAATCGGCAAACACGAAAATGGTTCGGTTGGCATTCCCCGCTGTCGCTGCAAACGTATCCGCCCGCATCCACCATTCCACGGTGAAGTCGCCTGCCATTGTGAGCTCTGCGGCATCTGCTGCCCCAAGCACATCGCCTGTGCCATCGAAATAGCCGGAAGCCCCGCCAAACCGACTTTGTGCAGTGCTGATCCTGGTATTGCCCGTGGCCGATATAGTGCGAGCGTAGATACTGGCATCAACAAAGATGGTGCTGTTATTTGCCCCATTCATAGGCAGGAGTAGCACCACGCCGTCAAGGTTTGGATCTGCTATTGCCAGCACCGCCGCCATCTGCATGGGCCGCCCCGTAATAGCTACGTCAACCGTGGCAGGGGTCGTCAATACCGCCGCCATTTGCATGGGTGAACCAGTGATCGCCACATCAGCCGTGGCAGGGGATGTTACCACCGCCGCCATCTGCATGGGCCGTCCCGTAATGGCCACGTCGATCGCAGGGATGCCCCCTGCCACCACCGCCGCCATCTGCATCGGCAAGCCAACGATCGCCACGTCCACGTCAGTCCCAACCTCATCAGTAGGCGGCACAAACGGCGCAGGCTCCTCCGGTGCAACCTGCCCCGGCTCTAGCCCAGAGACAAACTCAGGCAGCAGCACACCCACTGGCTCGGCCACAGCCACCCGCGCCACGCAGATGCCCAGGGCCACCATCAGCGCCTCACCCGTGCCGTAATTCCAGGCGATCGCATCAAGCTTGAATGTCCAGAGATTCGCCCCGTCATCCACCTGAATCGTGCTCAGCGGCGGCACCCACAGCAGCGCATCCGACAGCGGCAGCTCAATCAGGTACGACTCGCGCCGCCCCTCCAGCAGCTGCACCTCGCGGGCCGCAATGTCGAAGCACTGCTGGTTGCTAAAGGCTGGGTCTACGGTGAGCGATCGCACCCGCACTCGCCCAGTCGCGCCCCCAGGATGCTGCCAGGTGCATTCGGCGCTGTAGTGCTGCTCTTTGAGGCTGGTGGGGTCTTCCCAGCGATCGGTGGATGGCGGCCTGCTATTGGGCTTGATCTGAGGCCGCTGGGTGATGAGGGCCGTGGGCTTGATGTTGCCCTGCCGACCGCTCCCGTTCTTGGCCGCCACCCGCTCGCTGGTGCGCTCCACCCAGTAGTCGGGCCTATCCTCGGTCCATCGGGTATCGAGGATGCGGCTAGTTTCCTGCACAAAGCGCCCTGTGCTGCCCGTGTCGCCTGCGAGGGTGATGCGGGGAACGGTTGTCGTCTCGGTGCGGCGGGTCAGGGTTTCCGCCGCCGCGTCGTGCTCCAGGACGGTGATGGTGCGCTGGGTGATGGTGGTGCCCACCGCTGACACGGTGGAATCAACCAGGGTGCGCACGTTGGCAATCTCCCCCGCCTCAACCCGGTAGAGAATCTGGGTGATGGCGTCGTAGCGCTTCTCTTCGTAGGTCGTTGTCGTTGCGGGCTGAGTGCTGTCTGAGCCGATCCAGGTCACCGCCTGGGGTTGCCTGAGGCGGGTCTCGCTGCGCGTCCAATAGTAGTTTTTGCCCTCGGTAGGTTCGCCCCAGCTGAAGATCTCGGTCGTGGTGATGCCCACTGTCCCGATCGCATCGTCGCTAAAATTGCTGGCCGGTTCGGTGACCGTAAAGCTGCTGCTGTAGCGGTTCGGCGTGGTCGATGGCTGAAACCCTACGCCCGACACCACGACCCGCTCAACCGGCGGCACCGGGTCAGGCGACGGCTCAAACAGAGATTCGTTCAGACCTACGGTGACGATCGCCACAGGGGTTCCCGCCACAGCATCCCACTGCACCAGGCGAATGACTCCATCCGGCTCCTGGCACAGCATCCGGCAATGGTTGGCAAAGGCCAGCGCCCCCGCCTGGGCGACGTAGCTGCCGTTGCCCTCCTTCTGGAGCGCATAGGGCAACTCGTAATCCCATGCCCCCAGGGCGATCGCGCTCTCGGGAATGCCGCTGGCCACTAGCAGCCGCGTCGCTACCGTGGCGCTGTTCTCGCCGATGCCAGTCTCTACTGCACTGCGATCGCCCTCCGGCTGCGGGTCATCAGCCCAGGCGATCGCACAGCCCAGCTGTAGGGTGATTGCCCCACCCGTGGGGCCGCTCGGAATCTCTAGCAGGCGCAGGTATCCCCAGGTGAACCAGCCCCCCGCATCGGTGGCGACATCCACGCGCACGGTCTGCCCCTCACGCCAGCGGGCAGGGTTGGCTCTAGGGTCAAGGCTCTCGGGGTTGCCGAGCACGTCCAGCAGGGTGATTGAGGCGAAGGTCTTGACCAACCCGCTCTCGCCCATGCTCTGCTGCTCGGGCAAAAAATTGACAGCAGCAAATGACCAGTCCTGGTCATCGCCGCCGATAAATACTCTGAGTTGTCGGGCTGTGAGATTGGCCGCCACTCTGCCTCGCCCCGCTGTGTGGGGGGAGGGTTCCTAGCGACTAAATCTCCAGCACGCTGAACGTCACCAGCCGCGCCTCTTCGCCCGTGCTCCAGCGGCCCACCTGCTGCCGCCAGTCCTGGGGCAGCTGTAGTTTTGCTGCAAAAATGCCGTAGCCGTTGCGATAGGTCGGTGCCCACTCAGGCGTGAGCACTTGCAGCAACACCCGGCTGTGTGGGTTTGGCTCTGGGTCTAGTAGTTCTGTTTCATCAATCAGCCGCAAAGCCCCGTCAGTCTTGGCCTTGAAAGCCGCATCCTGCCACTTGGCCAGCGCCCCAATCTGTAGCGCCTCGTCGAGGGTAACCAGCGCGGCCACGGCCCAGGCGTAGGTGGGTGCGTAGGCAGGGCCAGAGATCTGCGCGGTGCCCCGGTTGCTGCGGCCCGATAGCTCGGCATAGCCCAGCTCAGAGCGCAGCGCCAGCGGCGTGCCAGCGGGGGAGCGGTTCAGGGTGACGCTGGGCAGGGTTGTGGTGGTGAAGCTTGAGAATGTGTTGCCGGGGATGCCGAGCCTGAGTTCGCCGAGGGCCATGCGATTGCCTTGGGGATGCGTCGCCGGGAGGGTTCCTAGGGGCTGGGTTTCGCTTTGTGCGCACAATGTCCCTACAGCCCGCCGCCCCTCACCATCCCCCTGATCCTTTCCAGCTCAATCGAGACTGAATCTTGAATCGGGTTGTCGGTGTTGAGGTTGTAGGTATTGCCCCCCGCCTGTACCGATCGCCCCGCCTGCACCACGGCAATCAGGCGATCGAGCTTCGACTCCACCGCCCCAGTTGAGGGTTGCGCAACCTGCACCCCAGCCCCGCCTCTGACTGGAGTTCCAGCCATCAGCGCCGCTGTCTGCTTGGCCGTGTAGACATGCCCACCGCGCCGTGGGGTAATCAGCTCCGGCCCCTCCTCACCCACCAGGTAGGTGCCCCCGCCACGCACTGGGCCACCATCGCGCCGCGCCCCGTCAATGCCCGCAGGCTTCGCCGCCTCCAGAATCGCCGCAATCCTCGCCGCACTGGACTCATCCAGCGATCGCTGTTGGGCATTAAATGCCGCCTTCACCTCGCGTTGCTGGGCCTCAAACGCATCGGCGATCGCCCGCTCCGACTCCTCAAATGCCTTATCCTCCAACCGACGCTGCTCAGCCCGCGCCTCATCAGCCTCGGCCCTGGCATCAGCCCGCGCCTCATCAGCTAGCCGCTGCTCCTCAGACCTGGCCTCAGCCTCAGCCGCCTGCGTCTCCTGAAACGCCTGAGCTGCTAGCTGCTGACCTTCTTGAAATGCCTTGGCCTTCTCCTGTAGCTGGGCCTCAAAATCGGCCCTCGCCTGCTCCAGTGGGCTGAGGCTGAGGTCTTCCTGAGCTAGCACTGACCCCCGCTGAGCCAGCACCTCTTTCTCGATTTGGCGGCGCAGCTCTAGGTTTTTGCGCTCCTCCTCAAACTGCTTCTGTAGCTCCCTCCGCTCGGCAGGGTCAGCCTCCTCCAGCTGCACCCGGCGATCGACCTCACTGCCCAAAGCGTCAAACTCGCGGTTGCCCTTATCGCGCTCTGCATCCAACTGCTTCTGGAATGCCTCAGCTGCCGCCTGTTGCGACTTTTGGAACGCTTCAGCCTCGGTCTGCTGCTGCTTCTGGAATGCGCGATCGCTGTTGCGGCGCTCATCTTGGAAGGCGCGATCGTCGGCTTGTAGCTCCTCCTGAAGGGCTTTGTCCTCAGCCCGGCGCTGGGCATCGCGGGCCTCGCTGCGACCGTCGCGGGCGTCGTCAAACTCCTCCTGCGCGGCCTCCTCCGCGTCGGCCTGGCGCTCATCCGCAATGCGCTTCTCTTCGTCACGCTGCTTTTTGAGCGCGTCGGTCTCGGCTTTGGCCTTGGCCTCAGCGGCTTTCTGGGCTTTCTCAGCCGCCTTTTTGGCAGCTTCAGCAGCTTTTTTCTCGGCCTCCTCCTTCGCCTTTAGGGTCTCCTGGGCCAAGGTCACCCGGTCGTTGGCTAGGGTCAGCTCCACTGCCTTGATTTGCTCAGCGGTTTTAACGGCATCCTCAGACCCCTCCTCCTGCCCCTTTTGCAGAGCCTTGAGCTGGTTGAGGAATGTTTTGTTGGCGGCAATGCGATCGTTCAGGGCCTTCTTTTCCCCCGCCGCGACCTCCTCCTGCCCGCCCCCACTTTCGAGGATGGCGGCTTTTGCCAAAGCGGCATCGATCTGGAGTTGCTGGAGGGAGGCGGTGTTCGCTGTCGATAGGTCTTCCAGGCTAGCCGCCTGCTGCTCACTAGCGGCGGTCACCAGGTCGGCGATGTCCTGATTTACCTGGGCGATCCCCTTTCGGGCATCGGCGGCGGCGCTCTCGGCATCCAGGATTTCCTGATTGGCTTTTTTCACATCTTCAGGGTCGAGAATCCCGGCGTCGAGCGCATTCTGGAGCTGTGCCGCAAACCGTCGCGACTCGGCCAGTCGGTCTTCGTACCCCTTCTTTTCAGCCAGCAAAATGTCGCGCTGGCTGCCCCCGCTTTCCAGTAGCTTGGCGTTGGCGTTCTGGGTGTCAGTCTCGATTTTCTGGAGCGCCTGCTGGTTGTCTTCGACCAGGTCGCTGAAGCTATCCACCAGCCCAAAGCGCCGCTGGAACTCCAGCTTTTCCCGCTCCAGAGCCTTAATATTCAGCTCGATCGCCTGAGTGAACTGCCCGTAGGCATCGGTGCCAATCTTGCCAGGGTCGAGCGCCTGCTGCTGGGCATTGAGCGCCGCGATCGCCACGTCGAGGTTTTTGACCTTTGTGGCCGCCTGCGACTGGCTACCGTTGAAGGCTTTGGTTGACTCAATGGCGCGATCGCTAGCGCTAATCAGCGCATCTAGAGCTACCTTCTGGTCGTTGAGCCTCTTCTCCGCGTTGGTCGTGTCGGGCGCTAGCTGCAACCCGGCCAACGCAATGCCTGTCCCAGGGATGATCGACAATGCCTGCCTCAGCCCTGGGACACTGTCAAGAATCCCGTTAATGCGCTCCTGAATTGGGATCAGCTGAGCGGTGATGCCGTCGAGGAAGTCGGTCGGCGGCGGTTCTTTCGGGAACAGGTCGGTAAGTGCATCTTTGGTGGTGTTCGTCGCGTCCAGGGTGCGCTTCAGCTCCAGCTGCGTCTGCACCAGCTGCTGCTCAATCTGCTGCGCCCCCTTGCGCAGTTCTGCCCCGCCATCGCCGAAGCGCCCTACAGCAACCGACACCGCCGCGATCGCCCCCGCCAACAGCGCAAACTTAGCCGCCACCGCTGCTGTGGATGCCGCCGCCGTTTGGAAGCTAGCAGCCGAGGCCTGTGCCGTCGCCGCACTGGTAGCCAAGCTCTGAGAGAGCAGCAGGCTAGAGCGGGCCGTGTTGCCCTGCGCCGCACCCAGCAGGGTGACGCTGGCTGTAGCAGCTCCAGAACCCGCCACCAACGACACCAGCCCCGCCGCAATCTGGCTGAATGTGCCTGCGATCGCCACCGCCCGAACCGCCACCATGCGAATCAGCAGCGCCTGAAATGCTGCCTCCAGCAGCGCGGTGTTGTTGGTTAGCGGCTGAACCGCCTGCACCGCCGCATTGAGCACATTCACCAGCGCGGTGAATGTCGGGACCAACGTACTCAGCAGGCTGCCCCCAATGCCGCCCGCCGTCGCCCCAATGCCCGCCAACGCCCCGGCAATGCGGGATAGTGCCCCGACAAACTCGCCGACCTTCTTAGCCCCCTCTACAAAGCTGTTGGCCAGGTTCTGCACCAGCTGCGGGTTGGCAGCCAGCGCGTTGGTCACGTTGTCGAGCTGTGCGGCGATGCCCTCGCTGATGATTTTGGCAACGTCATTGAGCGCCGTGGCCAGCTGCGTCGCAATCTGCGGGTTCGCCTGGAGCACCTGGGTAAAGCGCGTCCCCGCATCCTCGATCGCGGTGAATGCGTCGCCCGCCTCAATAATCTGGTTGATGATGTCGGTGAGCAGCCGGATCGCGCCCTCCAGCCCCGGCGCAAACGCCTCGCCAAACTGGTTTCGCAGCGTGTCGATAGAGCCGCCAATCAGGTCGAGTGAGCCCTTAATGCCCTGCAAAAGCTGGGTGCCCGTCTTAACCGCCGCGCCCTCGCCCTGCTGGGAGAGGATCTTGACCTCCTCAGTCACCTCCTGAATGCGCTCAACCGAGGCGTTGGCGATTGTCTGGAATGCCCGCCCGCCCTCGATGCCAAACAATGCTTTGAGTACCAGGTCTTGGTCGCCTGCGCTCAAGTTGCCCAGGCCTGCCTGAATCTCAGGGATAACCTCTAGCAGGTCGCGCACTTGCCCGTCAGAGCCGCGCACACTGGCGGATAGCAGGTTGAAGGCTTCGGTAGCTTTTTTGTTGCCCTTCACCAAGTCGCCAACTTCAGAGTCGGCCCCAGCGCTGGCCGTTTTGAGGCGATCGAGCGCTGCCGCTAGGTTGGTGCCCGCCTGGCTGCCCTGAATACCGGCGTCGCCCAAAATGCCGAGCAGCACAGAGGTGGTGCCCAGGCTCTGGTTTGCAGCTGCGGCGGTGGGGGCTAGGAATTTCAGCGACTCACCCAGGCCTGCAACGCTGGTATTGGTGGCGTTTGCTGTGGCCACCAGAATATTGGAAACCTCCAGGCTCTGGTCAGCAGCCAGGCCAAACGCTCGCAGCGTTTTGCCGACGATGTCGCCTACCAGTTCGAGGCTCTCCCCGGTCGCCTCCGATGCTCGGGCAATGCCCTCCAACGCCTCGGCTGTCTCCTCAGCGCTGAAACCCGCTCGGGTCAGCGATACCGCCGTGTTGGCAATCTCAATCGGGGTCTTTGATGTGGCAATCCCCAGTCGCTCAATCTCAGTCACCAGGGCCGCAAAGGCTGGCGTCCCTAAGCTTTGGCTGATGGCCCCCGCCTGGCGGATCGCGCCCTCGAATTGCACAAAGCTGCCGATGCTACCTGCAACCGTGTTTTTGACGCTGGCGATCGACTTGTTGAATGCTTGAAAGCCCACCTGCGTGAGCTGTTGCCCAAACCCCTGGAGCACGCCCTGGAAGACGGCATTAAGCGACTTGGCTTCTCTCGCTAGGCCTTGAGTTTCAGTCTTCGCCTGTCCCAGCGCTGCCGTCAGCTCGCGCACCTGCTCGTCGGGCAAGTTGAACGCCGTGCCCAACTGTCGAGCCAGGGCGTTGGTTTCCTTCGAGTCCTTGCCCAACTGCGCGATCGCCTTCTGCACCCCGAGCACATCGCGCACGGTCTGTCCCGCGCCACCGCTGGCAATTTTGACGATTAATTCTGTTTCAGTGGCCACCGCAAACCCCCGCTATTACGGGGTGAGGGTTCCTAGCCCTTAGCCTTCGCCCGTGGCAGATCCGCTGGCCGCTGCTGCTTACCCCAGCCCCCCGATGCTGCCGCTGCGGCCTTCTCCCGCTGCTCCCCAGCCCACGCCTTGAAGCGGGTATCGTCTTTCTCTTCGGCTGACATCGAATGCCACGCCCGATCCTCCAGCATCCCGAGCACCACCCGCGCCGGTTCGCTAGTCGCTAGCCTGAACGCCTCCTCAGCGCTGGTATCGGGTTGTGCCGCGATCGCCGCCAGCAGGCTAATGAAATCGTTATGCGATTGCTCGGTGCTGGGCTTGCGAGGGTAGCGTGGTTCCGCTGCCGCATTCAGCACCAGCAGCGGCGATGATACCGGGCCATCGTCGCCCTGATGGCCAAACAGCAGCCAGCCCAGATCTGACGGCCGCACCCAGTCAGGGTCGATGCCGTTCAGCTCCAGGGCGCGACCTACGAGCCACGCAAACCGCTGGTGCTCCCGGTACAGCGCCTCAATGGGCCGCTCGTCGCCCTCTTCTAGCCCCTCCAGCAGTTCTTGCAGCTCGGCCATGCGATCGCCAAACTCAAAGATGCCCTTGCAGCTACAGCCGGGGATGATGCGAAACCCGCCGCGCACTGGGATCTCAAGGTCGCCTGTGGTCAAAAATTTGTAGGTGGTCATCACGCCCCCGGGTACTGCCAGCGGGCGCGATAGCCGCGCAGGTCAATGTGGGTAAAGCCCCTGCCGTAGGCCAGGCCGCCCCGGCTGCCCCACCACGGGTTAAGCGCGGCATAGACATCCTTGGGCCTCATCCCCGGCACTGCAAAGTCAACCGCGTCGCCGACGGTATGGCGAGACCCCGAAGCCCCACCGATCGCGGCATTCACAGCCGGAGGCCGGTAGCCAGAGGTGATGATAAAAGACCGATCCCCCAGAAGGGTGCGCGCCTGCTCCAGCGCCTTGGCAATGCCGACCATGTGCTTGCTCACGCTGGCATTGGCGGGCATCCTTGAGCCGCCCTTGGTCAGCTCAGCCCAGGTGAAATTCTGGCAACCATCGACAGGCGACAGTAGCCCCCGTGGCCCCAACCCTGCGATCGCCACAACCGTGCCCTTGGTGACTTTCTTAATGACGGCATCCTTGGGGTTATTGCCCGGCAGGTTGCCCTCAACAGCCGCGTGGCCTGAGTACAGGTGCCAGGTATTTCGCCCGCTGGGGTGCAGTGCGGCGAGGTCGTTTTTGGCTGGGTCAAACGTGACAACAATGTGGCTATCGGTAGCATCGGCGTAAGCCAGGATGGGATAATCTCCCGCTGCCAGGCTGGCCTTTTCGTCGGCCCCCAGCAGTGCCGATTGGACGGGCGATCGCTTGAGAATAGTTGGTGCGCTGACTGTGAGCGTTGGCATAGGTGGCCCTCTGTGCGCGTGCAGCCTGAGGGTTCCTAGGGCAAAGAAAAGGGCCAGCCGCCGAAGCGATTGGCCCTATTTGGAGAAGAACGTCATGAACACAAGCAGATGATTCCTACGCGGCGAGAACTAGGGCGCGATCGCCAAAGCCCTCACCGCACTAGGCCTACACTCCGGGGAAGATCTCCCGGTAGGGGTGGCTCCAGCCGGAGGGAATCGCGGCCAAGAACTCCATCGAGAACGTAGGCACTTCGCCGGTCAAAGGCAGCTCGGTCACGTTGATCAAATCCAAAGCGGGGAACTCGATTAAGCTCTCCTCAGAACCGAAGCCAAACACCTTACCGCGAAACGTCAAACGACCCAGCGCAGTAGCATTACCTGCCCCGCCGAATCCCTTGATGTTGGTGTAGGTGGTCGGCTTGGTGTAGGTGATCGTGTGCCCTTCTGCAGAAGAGTGGAACACCAACCCAGCCGGGGCCGCAGTTTTGTACTGGTATTCACCGCTGTTGGCAGGGGCCGTGGCGTTGGTGGCGGTGCGAGTCAGAGGGCCAACGATATCGTCGTACACGATGAACAACTCAGAGTTGCCCACAGTCACGGCTGCATCGGCGATCGTCACCGCGCTGTCCAGGATTACATCGGTCCGCACAGGGAACGCGACCGTGCTGAAGATCTTGGGCAGGTGGCCCATAATCAGCGGGCGGTTGGGGTAGCTGACAAACTGGGTGGTCAGGGTGAAGTTGTGGGTCGTCGCGCCCTGGGCAGCGGCTACAGTTTGTTGCCGACCGCCGACCTGGCCCTGAGCTTCCAGGGTTTCAGTCTCAGCGTTGTAGGTAAATTCAAAAAACGAGTTGGGGTACAGCTTCTGGCTTTTGCCAGTGCCGTCGCCCAGGGCCGTAGTGGCCAGGTAAGCGTCGCCGATGCCGCGCATGGGGGAAGTCCTCTTCGGAGTGCGAGAGGAGGGTTCCTAGAGGCGGTTCGACTGGAGTTCCAGTCGCTAGAGCTTATCGATCACCTGCACCTTGAATTTCACTTCGCCACCCCAGTAGTCGCCGGTGCGATCCTGAAACTGGAAGCCGATAATCTCTAGCCGCCCCAGCCCTGGCACTACCTTGCCCTGCATTGCGGCCTCTAACTGATTGGGCAGCGTATACATTCCTGTCTGCCCACGCAGCAGTTTCGCCCGCAAGTCACAGACGATCTCGTAGCTCCGCGCCTGCACCTTCAGATCCATGCTGGGGCGATCGCTGGGCTTGATGGCTGCCAACGCCACAGTGATGACGGCGGGGTAGTCATCCGGCAGCCCAAACGCATTCGCCTCATCCGGCATCGCTCGACAGAGAATGCCGTTTTGCCGTAGCGGTTCGAGCAGAGCCATCAGCGACTCCTCGCAGGCAGTGAAATTGAGCATGGGTCTCCCCGATGTGTGGGGGGAGGGTTCCTATCGAGGCATTGACGAGGATCTATGCGGCCATTGAGCAAAGCCCCTAGGGGTTAGCTTTTATGGTTTTGCTTCAAATCATAGACTCGCCCATGGCCACCGTCGCACCCGTCTCATGGTGAGACGATCTGACGAAAGAATGCGGGTTTTGGGGCTGTCTCACCTGAGACGAAAAGAGGCGCAAGGTAGCAGCGCCCGGAAGCCCTTATAAAGCGTCGATTTCTACTAGACGTAATCCCAATTCTGTAGAGTAGGATGGGAAAACAGCGGAGGGAGCCATGAGTACAAATGGTCAGGCCAAAGTCTTGACATCTAGCGAGATTGCTCAACTATTTTCGGCGATGGATTCTCCACGCGATCGCGCCCTGTTCGGCATCATGCTCTACTGCGGTCTGCGGGTGAGCGAGGCGATCGCGCTGCGACCCGGTGACCTCAAAGGTGATGTGCTGGTGCTACCCGCTAAGGCGACGAAGGGCAAGCTGGCCACCCGGCAGATCGACATTCACCCCAGGCTGGCTGAGCTGCTGGCCGACTATGGCAACGGAGGGGCTGAGTACCTGTTCCCCGGTCGCCATGGCCGAGGGCGGTTGGCGCGATCGTCGGCTGACTGGCTGCTCGACCAGGCGCTGGCCTATGCCGGGCTCGATGGACTGGGGATTAGCACCCACAGTTTCAGGCGCACGGCTCTGACCAACCTGAGCAATGTTGGGGTGCCCCTGCGGGTGATTCAGGAGATTAGCGGCCACCGTAGCCTAGCTAGCTTGCAGCGCTATTTAGAGGTCAGCCCTGAGCAGAAGAAGGCGGCGATCGCGGCGTTAGAGTTTTGAAGCTAAATCCCATCGGCCCAGACCGTGCGCAACACCAGGCGACCCGCCAGGCGATCGCCCAAAATAGCTTCCACCCCAAACGCGCCGGGGATATTGGCTTCCCAAAAGAACTCGCCGCGCAGCGCCACCTTGTCAGCGTTGTCGGCCTCGAAGCTGGCCAGCTCCGCCGCATCCTCAAAAACCTCGGGCAGCACAAAGCCATCGCCCATGCCCACCCGCCAAAACGTGCAGCGCCCCGCCTGCTCACTCTGGACCCCCTGGGGCATCAGCGATGGGCTGATGAGATAGCCCGCCACTTTTTGACCAGACAGTTGCCCGTCGCGGCTTTCGGGGCTTTGGTAGGCGTTGTCTTTCTTGGGCTTTAGAAAAGCTGTGAGCACCACGCTCTCGGTATCCACGCTGGGGCTGCCCAGAGCGTTGGTGCTGGTCGTGCCTGTGGGCACCTCAAAGAGGATTGTGCAGTTGGCAGGGAGTAGGGCCATGGCAGCGGTAAAGTGCTGCCGGGAGGGTTCCTAGGGGTTGCCCTCTGCCTGGATGGTAAAGCCGCCATCGTAGCCGCCGCCCTTGAACGATCGCAGGGAAGCCGCCCCAACTGGCGTAATTTTCCAGTGATAGCGACAGTTTGCCGATCGCGCTGAGCCTAGCAGGGAAGCCACCCGTGCCTCGCTAATAACCAGGCTGCCTGACTGCACCGTGGCGGTGTTGCCCGCGTCAGGGCGAGTCAGGCCGCTGCCTAGAGCCAGCACCACATTGGGTGTAGTCGACTCGGGGATACCTTTGGCGGTGAGCCGGTAGATCCGCAGGGCGATCGCCGCATCGGCATAGGTGATTGCAGGGTCTTCCCCGGTGGGCTTAGTAAACGTCCAGGTCAGTCCCGCCACGTCTGAGCCTGAGTAGATTGTCTTTTTGTTGAGGTCGTCAGTCACAGTCGCAGCTCTCAAGATCGAGTGTTGGCATGAGAGTGCCCACACTCAAATCTGGGAGCCGGGAAGCCAACACCAACGCAGGGTATTCGCCCGCCAGCTCCAGCCCTGGCACCAACGCGCTGATATGCACACAGGGCACACAGCGGGCAAAGCGCCGGGGCGTTGCGCCGGGGTTGAGGCCGAGCGGGTGAAGATCACCCTGTAACCCTAGTGGGTAGAGGCTCATGGCCGTCGCACCCGCTTGACGGCCGTGGCTGGGCTGGTGGCCAAATTGCCGTCTTCGTCGCGCAGGTCAAAGACTGCGACCACATTGCCCGCTGCGTCTTTCTGGGTAGCGGTGCTGTTGGCGTAGTCGATCGCATGGTCGCCGATCGCAACGGCCTGACCTGCAACCTTGGCGGCTTGCAGGTCAGCGCGATCGCCTGGCAAGAACCCGCCATCAACCTCAACCGTGACCGGCGTTGGTAGAACCGTTACTGCCACATCTTCTGGTTTTGCCACCGGGTAGGCCGCGATCGCCGCGCTTGCCGCCTCTTGGGTTTGTGCTGCCGTCAGCGGCTTCTCAAACTCAGCGCCACTCCAGTCAAACGCCGGAATGCCCGCCACAAATACACCGCCCCTCAGCAACACCGCCCCGTAGGTGCCTTCCGCCCCGGCCATCGTGGCTCGGTAAAGCCCTGGCAGCGTGGCGCTTTCGGTCACTGCGATCGGCGGGGCGGCAGGCTCAAGGTCGCCACTGGCCCCGATGAGCCGCACCAATAGCTCTGCTGCTAGCCCTGAGAGGCTACTGCCCAGTGTAAAAACCAGTTGATTATCCATTGTTTAATTCCTTCTTGTTACCTACCTAGGGCTGCATTGACGACAGGCAGTATGGTGTTTGCCAGCAGGGTGTGCCCCAGCGCCGTGGGGTGAGTGCCATCGAGGTAATAGGTAAGGCTGGTAGTGTCTTGCATCTCAGGAATAGCAGCCACATTGGCCAAGCGCGGAAAATTAATAGTGTCTGCTGCCAGCGCTGCATTGTATGCCTGCTGCTGTGTCAGGAAGTTAGCAGGGGTGTCTAATCCGCTACGGGGGAGAGTGTTCACGAACACGATGGGCAGCGCTGGGTAAGCAGCCCTAACGTTTTGGACTAAAGTTATTGCCCTGTTGTAGGTCTCTTGGCCAGTAGCACCAAAGTACATATCATTAGTGCCGCCCCACAAAATCAGGCAGTCAAATGGCTTTTCGGCCAGGTGAGTCAGTATGTTTGAGTTCATCTGAATCAATGTTTGGCCACCGACTGCATAGGTGGTGTAATTGTCGGCCCGTACAGCAGCAACCTTGAAGGGGTAGCGATCTTCTGCCGGTACGCCTTGCCCGGAGTTGACTGAGATTGAATCTCCATCGATTCCAATCTCAGCAGTAATAACACCGCCTCTGCTTACAAAGAGAAAATTTAGTAAAGCTTCAAAACTCAGCCACTCATTTTGAGTCAGCGCGCCATTGCTAACAAATAGGCTAAGCAGCGGCCCTGTAAACGCAGAGTTCACGTTTACTTGGGTGGCGGTTCCGGTGTTGTTGTTATTCCTCGCAAACCCCAGCATAATCACGTTTGGCGGGGTGCCGGGGGCTGCCGTCGTGCTTCCAACTACTGTTCGCTTGTTGTATACCTGCATCAAATTCGCGGCAGACCGAACGCAGTATTTAGCGCCCAAATTTGTCATTGACGGCAGATCTCTGCGGTTGGCTAGGCTAAAAGCAGCGAATGAAGAGTTGCCGACGGTGTTGCTATAGCCCGAGAAAATAGCGTCAGTTCCATTCCTAAACCCACCGAACTCAATCCCGGAACTTGCTGCAATAGCCGCACTGTTGAACCACCCGAAGCCGGCTTGATTCGGATCGGTGATTCCCGTGGAAGGATTGAAGTTCAGGTTCAAGAATCTAGAGTTGCCGCCCTGCACGCCGGTAGCTAAAACATTGGCAGCCAAAAAGCCAACATTAGCCATGCCAGCAAAACCCCGGAAAGGCACTGCGATCGGCCCCACATCCCCCGCTGAAGCCGGAGCCAGCCAGAGCCCCGCTATTTTGCTCTTGTAGGTATCCCAAGAGATGCCAGGCATCCACTGAGTTGAAAACGCAGTATTTAAGATTCCTGCCTGCGCAGAGGATAAAGGCGTTGAGGCAGAAGGGTTGTAGGCGCTTTGGTAAGCAATTACGTCTGGGTGAAGTTCATTGTCGACAGTCACCGAGTAAACGCACAGGGCATCAGTGTCCGCAGTGCCAAAGAACTTGATTTCTAGTAATGCCGATCTGCCAGCTGCGATATTAGTCGGCCTAGCTGCTCTCAAGAACTGCCAGCCAGATGGAAGCGTCAGGCCTCTGGTCGCGCCACCTGCCAGCAGTTGCACCCATACAGATCTACCCGCAGCCCTATTGCTGGTAGTTAGCGTCAGGTTCCCGGTCAAAGATATCGATTGGTAGCTGCCTGTCAGCGCCGCCATATCAAGGTTTACCGTGGCTGCGGCCCGTGTGGCGACGGTTGATTGCAGCCCAGCCTTGGCGTCCAGTGCCGTCGCTAGAGCCGCAGGCTGCACCGCCGTCTCAGCCAGTAGCCCCTGGGCAGCGGTAGCGGCCCCCAGCGCAGCCGGACTTAGATTGGGCCGCCCCGCTAGGTCGCCATAAGCCCCCGTCAGCCCTACCGTCGCGATCGCACTCAAATTCGCCTTAGCATTCAGCGCTATCTGCTGCGGCCCCGAAACGGGCTTGGCTGAGTCGAACGTGTTGTCGACGTTCGCCAGCCCCACGTCAGCTTTGGCCAGGGTGACGTTGCCCGCCTTACCCGCCACCGTCTGAACCGGCGCAGCAGCAGCGGCCACCGCGTCAAAGTCGGCGATGGTTTCGGCTAGCTGGATACCTTCGTGGTTGGCGCGATCGCGGTTGGCAGTGTCGCGGCCATCTAGCTCGGCGCGAACACCAGCAACGGCTGCATCGGTTGAAAATTGAGGCATGACGGCAGCGGTATAGTGCTGCCGTGAGGGTTCCTACTGGGCTAGGTCGATCGGCCTCAGGCTGAGTGCCCCGCTGAGTGCCCCATTGGCATCTACTGATTTCCCAGGTATGGTCGTGCGGCGGAGAGAATGCGCCATCCTAACGATGGGTTGAGAATAGTGCCTAGTGATTGAGGCGGCACATCTTGAGGCAGCTCTCCCATGCTTGCGACAGGCTTGTCTGACAGTACAATTCGATGCTGATATGGGTCATCAGAATCGGACTCAACCAAGTAGGCCCCCATCTGTAGCTGTGGATGATGGGCGATGAAAATAGGATCTTTTAGTTTGGTTCTCATTTGATTATGGTGATCTCTACATTGTTTTCTTGAGCCCACTGCTGGATTTCAGGGGTGGGCCTAGTGCCCTTTGTGAATGTCAATCCTGCAATATCCGAGGCCTGAACCTGCCCGTGGACCTGAGCTTCAGTGTAAGCGCCTACAGTAGCTCGGTTCAGCTCAGCGACGTTCTTCGCTCTAGCCATGCCCTGCAATGCTGCCCCGGTGTCAGGGTCATCGACCACCCTCTCCTCGCCAATCGCAGCGCCTCGGATAGCACCCGCCGCACTGTAGTCTTTAGCAGGCACAGGCAACCCCCCAGCGAACGAGTCTTGCCCCGCTACAGTGGCCCGGTCTTTAGCCTCGGCCTTTAGCCGCACAGCCACGGCTCCGTACCCTGCCGCACCAGTATGTGCCGCATTGTCTATGTCTGCCGTATCTGCCATGTAGCCATAGATAGGCCGCTGTGCATAGCCATTGTCAGCGATCGCAGCCCCAAACATAAACGACTCTTGAGAGTCCCGTCGGTTTTGATAGTCAAGGATATAGTAGGCTTCGTCGGTGATATCGTCGTCGCTATCTCTTAGGGCTCTGGCAAACGGGTCTTTGCCTTTGGGCAGCGTTACGCCTTCCGGTGCCAGACGTCCAGCCGCCAGTTCACCAGAGGCCTTGAACCTCCCATCAGATATGATCTGCCCTAAAACTTGCGCGTCGGGCACCCGGATATAGATGTCTGATTTGTCCAGGATCTTCTGGGCATTAGACTGGGCTTTGCTGACGGTGTCTTGCCCAAACTTATCGACTAGGGCTTGGTTAACCTTTGCTGCCGTGTCTGCCCTGCTGATGATTGCAGGGTTTGTCGGGCTAGGAGACGGGGTACTAGGCAGTGGCTTCGCTACAACCTTCGCCGCTGGCTTCGGTGCCACAGGCGGCGCATCCCCCGGCTTCCACACAGCCTGGGGCGCTTCAGTCAGGCCCGCCCGCTTCTCCCAGTAGGTGGGGCCGTTGTTGGGCTTGGTGCCCAACTTGGCCATCTCCTCCAGGCGGGTGGTCTTATCGGCTGCGATCGCCGCGTCATCCGTCCATCCCCGCTCTGCCCACTTAGGCAGCCAAGAACAGGTTATGCACCTGCATCTCGGGTGGCTTGGGGCAGTTACCTCGCCTAGCTTATAGACGTTGCCGTGCCGGGCCAAACAGTAACTACACAGCCTTTCGGAGGGTGTAGCCAGCCACTGGATATGGGTTATGCCATTTTCGGCATACCGCTGCTGAGTGGCGGTATCAAAGCTCGACATGATCTCGGTGCGAGCGATCGTCTCGGCCTTCGACTTCAGCTGAGCCAGCCCAAACTGCCCCTGCATCTGCTCATTGCCGCGCAGCATCCTGGCCACCTTCTCAGCGCCCCACCCTTGCAGCAGGCCCTGTTCGACCACGCCAGAGACAGCGGTCTTGAAGTTGTCGTTGTAGCGGTAGAGCCGCTGCACCCCGTCACGTGCCTGGGCGATCGCAGCCTCAATGGGCACGGTCGTAAATTCTTGGAGCGGGTAGCCAGGGTCGCGGGCACGCACCAGCTCATCGGCCATCTTGGCCCCGCTCTCGTGGCTGATTTGCAGCGCCTCAGTCATCAGCGCCTCGTACTCGCCCTGCATCTCGGGCCGCACGATCGCCAGGGTCTCGCCCAGCTGCTCCATCAGCAATAGCCGCCGCTGCACCGCATAGAGGGAGCCGTCGCTTTGCCATCTGGGGTAGAGGCTGCGTAGCTCGCGCTCCAGGTTGCGGTAGCTGGCGTCGAGGCTGTCGGCGATGCGGTCTGTCACCGCCGCGTCGAGTTCGGTGGTGGCCGAGTCGTAGCGGGCCACGATGCGCTCGATATCGCTGAAAGACCTAGTCGCCATTGGGGTCTTTGATGGTGATGCCGAACGAAACTTTTGCCCCTGGGTTGGCGCTGGCGATGTTGAAGGCGATCGCTAAAAACTGGTCGACCGGGATACCGTCGACGCTGCTGCCCAGAAAAACGTCGACGCCAGGGATCTGGTAGTTGCGGGCGCTAGATGACTGGGGCGCGATCGCCTCATCCGTCTGCTTTTTGGCTTTCTTTTTGCCCACGAAAAACCCCCAGGATTGCTACGTCCTGAGGGTTCCTAGGGGTTAAGTTCGGGTGGCCTAGCGATTGATCCTCACCGAGTTGCCCCCTAAGCTACCCCCGTTTTCCCGCTCAATCTCGCGCCGTTCGCAAGGGATAAACAGGGCATTCAGCAGGCGCTTGGCATAGCGCCGCATGTTGGCCTCATGGCCTGCGTAACGGCTCCCCAGCGCCCACTCCAGCACGTCGGCCTTAATCAGCCCCGCCTGGTCAGCCCCGGCGAAGATCGCCGCCTCAGCCTTCTGGTAGTTCTCAATCCAGCCCTCGATTTTGGCCACCTGTGCCTCGCCAGCAATCACCGGCACGCGCTCAAGTTTGCGCTGCACCAGCTCCACCCAGCGAGGGGCATCGGCGGGCAGGCCCAAGATCTCCAGCACGTCGGCGCGGGTTTGCTCAATGTCGGCGAAGGGCATTAGTCGTTACCCCAGGCTGCGATCGCGGCGGGGTCGGTGGTGTAAGGCGGCTTCAGGATTTTGGGGTTTAAATCCCACACCTGTTGCAGCGACTCATAGCCACCATCGGGGCGGTTTTCGAGGATTGCTTTGGCCGCGCCCTTGCCGATGGTGGGCACGATTTCGACCTCACGCACGGTGCCGAGGCTGTTAAAGACCACCAGTGCTTTGGGCACCGCTGGGGTAGGGGCGATCGCGTTGACTGGAGTTCCAGTCGGGGGCTGGGGGGTGTTGCCTGGGGGCAACGGTGTTGCCGGGGTGGTTGCGATCGCCTGGGCAGCCAGTAGCCGCCGCTGGCGCTGAAATCCTGTGATTCCCATGGGGGTGCTCGGTAGAGGGATGGGTGGGGCGGAAGGCCGTCCCGGTGTGGCTATCTAGCCGTTGGTGCGAAGGGCGGCGATGGGAACGTTTTTGCGCTCCATCACGCGAACCCACGATGCGGCGGTTTCTAGTTCGGCGTCGGAGGGGGTTTGACCTGCAACAACACCTTGCCAGCGAACACCTTTGCAGTGCATCAGGAAGTGGCGGCGGTTGGTCAAGAACCCTTGGCCAGCCAGGATGTCGCGGTCATACTCGACGGCGATTTGCTGGTTGAATTCGCCCATGGGCATGGGGTCTTCACCAAAGGCGATCGCGCCGTTGCCGAACAGGTAGGTCGTGTAGATAAATCCGCTGGTGCCGCCAGCCACTTTGGGCATGGTGTCGTCAACGATGACGGTCTTACCGCGATAGGTGCGGATAGGGGTTGCGCCCTGCTCAGCGGGGGCCAGAAACTCAATCAGGTTTTGCTTTTCGAGTTCCCAGTAGATGTCGCTGTGCATGGCGATACCGGCGAAGGCATCCAGGCGATCGCCCAACAGGGAGAAGGCATCAATCACAGCACCAGAGCTGATTAGGTTGCTAGCGGCGGCAGCGTTGCCGTCGGCGATAGAGATGTTCTTGACGTGCTCGTTAACCATGGTGGTGCTGGCGAAGATGCCCTTGAGCATCAGCAGCAGCGTGGTCTGCATGTCGCGAACCCAGTAGTCGGCAACCAGGTCAGCGATCGCGCCGCCGGGGTCAGCCCCAGACAGAGCACGGGCTAGGTCTTGGCTAGACCAGGCATCGCCGCGCCGCTGAACCACAGCCTCGTCTTGGCTAGCGGTAATCTTTTTGGTTGCAAGGGGAACGGTCTCGCTCAGGCCCTGGGAACGACCAGACAGATCCTGGAAGAACGGCATCTGGACGGTTCTAGAGCCCCGAGTGATGAGGTCGTTGTAGCGGGTGTCGGTCTCGACTAGGCCGCTTTGGATTAGCTCAGATTTTTGGGCGGTGCGCTCCTGCATGTAGGGCACCCAAATTTCGGGCTCGATGATATCGGCAATTGAGGTAACTTGGCTGGCCACGGTAAGGCTCCTGCTAGTGCGTGTGGTGTTTGCGTTTCGCCTCGGCACTGCCTCTGGCGTGGCCCCCACAGGGGGCGCGTTGTGGGGGGAGCATTCCCACGCGCAAAAAAGCCCCAGCGCAGTGGCCAGGGCGTGAGGTTGTAAGCATGTATGCAGGGTTAAAAGGCCAGCCAGTGCCGCATCCTTTTCAGCACGTCGTCGCTGGTATGGCCGTCAAATGGTGGGGCAGATTCCAGCTCATCGGCGCGGCACAAGTCCCATAGGCGATCGGGTAGGTGGTAGGTAATCGAGTTGCCAAACGTGGCTATGCCGCAGATGAACCAGCCCTCGTAGCTGCTGCCGTCATCGTGCTTGCGCGACTTCCATGCGGAGGTGATGCCGTAGGGCCTGCTGCTGTCGAACGACTTGAGCAGCGCGAGAAACAGCATGTGCCGGTGCTCGTAAAGCTCATCAAATGTGTGGTAGCCGTCTGAGGTTTTGCCGGGGATGCAGGGGACAAAAGACTCTGTCCCTGTCGCCTCGCTTATAACTTTGACCCCTGGGACTGTGTCGAGCATGGTGGCGGCTCCGAGATTGAGAGAGTATCGCCACCATGATGCCCTATCTACTTACCTGCCTCTGCCTTCAGGCGATCGTAGAGGGGCTTGTTGGTCTTAAAGAGCTTCATCTGCTCGGTGAGGTTGCCTGCGCCCTTGAACGGGTTGGGACCGCTAAAGCCACCGCCGCCGGTGTTGCCCGCGCCAGTGCTGCCTGAGCCGCTGCCACCCTTGGGCTTGAACAGGTAGGCCTCAGATGGACGCTGGGCTAGGTCTTGGACGAACTGCGCCGGGGTTTGGCGGTTGAAGTCGCCCAGGTCGATGAACAGGCTGCCCTGCTCGTCAAGGGTGAAGCGATCGCCGTGGAGCCGCAGGAAGTGGTCGGGGTTGATGACACCATACTCAGGCTTGCTCAGCTCTGCGATCGCGTTGGCCCGCAGCTGCGCGGCTTTGTTGGCAGCGGCCTCAGCTTCGCGCTCTGCCTTGACGGCCTCGATTTTGGTGGTGTAGTCAGCCTCAAGCTCTTTGCGAACCTGGGCGAATTTGGCCTCCAGGTCACCGGCTGAGGTGGTAGCCGTGGTGCCTGTAACTTTGGCGGCTTCGAGGTCGGTCTCTAGCTGGCGGGCACGGTCTTTGGCGGTCTTGGCTTCGTTCAGCAGCTCGTCGCGGTTGGCGAGAATGCGGCGCTTCTCAGCGTCAAATGCTTCGGTGGCGGTGGTCAGGCGGTTCACTTCGGCCTGGGCATCGCCGGATAGGTATGCGATCGCGTCGTCAAGGCTGGTGAAATCTGCGCGTAATTGCATGGTCTGGTTCCCACGGGGAGGGCCACTGGCCCGGTACGCAGGGAGGGTTCCTAGGGCTTTTAGCCGGTGCGGCGGGTAGCATTAAGGCATTGCGCCTGGTTCATACGGAGGGTTTCTAATGCTCAGCAAAAGTTTCAGGCTGCTGCGGCTAAAGCTTTCAGAGGCTCTATGGCGGTGGAGCTTCAAGGTCAAGCCGAAAGAGCGATATAAATTAGTCCGCTTTAGTCATCAGGTGGTCAGTGGTATCGACAGTGACGGGAACGTCGAGACCATCGAAGCTGAGGGATTTCGGCGGGTAGGATAGGGGCACCACCACCAAGTTTTGAAGCAGATGCTCTCACCCGAAAATTTAGAGCGGTTTATGTCAAGCCTGGGCAGGTTTTTTGGGCCAGATGATGGGGCCGCGCTACGCCTGGCAGATCGCACCCCCCTACTGCCAGAGCAGGCGCGATCGCTCATCCGAGAGCATGGGCAGGAGTTTGCCGAGCGAGTGGGGGAGTTGGTGTCGCTGGCTTGGAGCGTAGAGCGGGCGGTGGAGGTGGTGAGCGGGCGCGATGAGCAGGGCTACCGGCTAGTTAGCCAGTACATGGACTTGCCCCGCCCCCTAGAGGGGCATGAGTTAACAGACGAATACGCCAATCATGTCGCTGCCACCTACGCCAGTCAGTGCGAAGAAATACGCGTACGCGGTGAGCTGGTGTCGCGGGGTTTCGATTTCGATAGAGCGGTGGAGGCACTGTCGAGCAGTGGGCGTTCCACCTTGCCAAAGCCTATCGGCTACTACAATCGCCTGCCCCAATACCCAAGCTGCCCCTACCCGCCCCGCCACGGCACCCCCAGCAGCTTTGTGGAGGTGTGCGGCGATGAGAACGTGGGGCGGGTGCAGACTGCCTGCGATCGCTGCGCTTTCTACAGCCCACCGCCCAGCTGCATGAGCAACAGCGCCAGCGACCCAGCGCTAACCTGCGCCCTGCACCCTCTGGGGCGACCTGAGGGGCGTTGCGGCGATTGGGAGGATAGACGCACCGAAGCGGCGGCGATGGCTCGGGGCAGGGCAGAACTGAGGGCGAGGGAGGCGTATGGAGAGGCGATAGTGCGGCGGCGACAGCCTGAGGCTGAAGCTGAGATTGAGTTGATGAGACGACGGACTGAAAGGGCGGTGCAGGCCATCACGCAAGCTCACCAGCGATCGCTACTGCCAGGCGATGCGGTCACCCACGAAACCACCGAGGAGACCTGGCAGTGGGTGCAGCATTCCGATGGCGGCCAGCATCGGGTCTTGCTCAGCCGCACCACCACCCGCCACTATGCTGATGGGCGGCGTGAGATTGTGACTCAGGAGTCAGAGCGGTCGCCCAGGATCGAGGCCCGCACCTTCATAAACGGCATTGAGCAAGTGGTGTGGTTTGAGGGAGGCCCCGGCGATCGCGTGCTGCCTGAGCGACCTTGGCTGTACCCCTAATCCTCTTCGTCGCCCTCATCTTCAGCCACCGCCACAGGCTTGGGCAGCGCACCCTCCAGAATGCCGTTGGGCACCGCTGGCCGCTCTGTCTGCTGCGTAAACTCGCCGTCGAGGCGCTCCATCTCTGCGGCTGGCGTCCAGTCGTCGGGCAAGCCGATTTCGCCGTGCTGGAGTAGCCCCAAGAAGGTCTCGGTGCTCAGCTTGCCAGCGTTCACCACGCCGGTCAGGGCGCTGAGGAATTGAGCATCCATCGCGGTGAGGTCAAAGTCGCGGTTGACGGTGGTTGTGGGGGCCTTGGCGGGGTCGATGCCCATGTAGGCGCAGTGCAGTTTCAGCGCACCGTCAAGCGCCTGCTGTAGGTTCTGGGCGAGGATAGATAGCTGTGAGTCGCCCTGGCTGCGATCGAGGCGCTTGGCCTCTGCGCTCTCACCGACGTTCTTCTGACTGGTCATCGTCGACAGGCCCAGCTGCATCATCTCGCTGGCGATCGACTGGAGGCGCTCAAAGTTAGGCTTGAATGCGTCGGGGCTGAGGGTCACCCACTCGGCGCGGGCCTCTGGGTTGGGCAAGCAGACCGCCTCATTCACGCTGCCCACGCTGCCCAAGTCTTCAGGGCTACAGCCAAAGAAAAACAGCCGGGGCACCGCCGCAACGTGGAGCGAGTTATCCATGTCCGCGCTGATTTGGTAGTGGCGAATATTTAGATGCAAAACCTCAATCATGGGGGGCGAGGTCTTGTGGCCCCGGCGATCGCTGTGGATGAACACGAACGGCAGCTCTGTCAGCCCGTCCATGTCGATCGGCCCAGCCTCAACCATCAGCCACTCGCCCTCTTTCTCAGGGTCTTCCTGCCAGATCTGGTAACTCACGCTGCGGCTTTCGCTGCCGTCTTCACGGGTCGCCATGCCCACGCCATAGACCAGCACCTGCTCTACGTCTTTCTCGCCCCATTCGCCATCGGCCACGGTCACCGACTGGAGCAGCCGCACCTGGGTGCGCTTCTTCAAGCCGTTGGTGGTGGTGTGGCGCTCGGCCAAAATGCGGGGGCCAGGGTAGAGGCTCCAGTAGGGGCGAATGCCTTGGGCCTGTTGGTCTGCCAGCGTGGCGAGGCCTTCCGTGTTGGGGTAAATAATTTCGATGCCTGCGTGGCCGCAGTGGATGGCCTCACACAGCGCGTCATAGGCGAACTGCTGGAGGTCGCTGCCCTCTTGGTCGCAGTCGTCTAGGTGGCCGGTCACCGCTGCGTCAGTGTCATCCTCGCCGGGTTTGTAGCCTGCGATCGCCCTAAATTCTGGCTCACTCAGACCGCCGGTATTGGCGACGCGCACGGGCTTTCTGAGGATTTGGCTGGCGAAGGCACGCACCAGGCGAGTGTAAATAGGTGTGAGGGTGGCACGGCCCAGGCGTCGGTTGTAGGCGTCGGGGTCTTCGCCGGGTTCCATCGGCAGGTAGGCCTCGCCCAGCTCGCGCATGGTGCGGGTGCCTGCTCTCACGGCCTCTACGTCGGCCCAGTCGGCACTCAGGCGCTGGTGGTCAAGGCTGGGGGTGCGAACGGTGGTTTTGTCGCTGCCCTTGGGGTCGCCATGCTTGGCCGTGGTGCTGGGGCCAGGGGTGGCAAAGAGGTGGTCGCGTTCGTAGTTGATGGGCATGGAACCGCCTGCGCTGGTGCGCTGGGAGGGTTCCTAGGGGCGGGAATAGGTGCTTGAGATGGCAACTATTCCAACGAGTTTGCGCCGCTTGAGGCGGTTGTAGTACGGCGGATTACGCCGCAATCTAAGGGGCGATCTCAGCGGTTAGCCCAAATTTACGCCAGGGTCGTCGTATACGGGTCGAGCCAAAATCTTTGATGACAGAGAGATAGTGCCAGCGTATTTTGACTCCATCTACCCTGCGACTTTCAAGATCTATCTCAGCTCCTTGTTTTTTCGCCTCAGCATTTATCCATTGAATCATTGCCTCCTCAACCTCGGCCTTACAGTTCAGCCAGGCCTGATGAAAACCTTTGGGCGTGCCGTCATAGGGCAAATGCCACAGCGAATTTGTCTCGGCCTCTACTGAAATCTGGGTGTTGGGTCGCTTGGTTGATGGCCCTATGGCCCCAAAGTTACCTACCACCAAAAGCTGGTGAATCACGTTGGCCATGTTTCGCGGTTTCCTACATCTGCCGGGGCGCTACTCCCGTCCGTGCGCATGGGATCGACGGGGGCTGGGCTGGGTTTTGCTTCAATATAGCTTCAGGCCGCTGCGCTGGGCCTTCCACACGGGCGGCTGACGGAAGCCGAGCACCACAGCGTCGCCTACGTTAGGGCTGCGCTTCAGGCGTTTGCGGGTCTTGGCTTTGTCCTCAATCCGCTTTTTGCCCACGCTGGTGGTCTCCCAGTAGGTGCCCGCGAGGTCTTCCATCAGCATGTCTTCGTAGGTGCCCAGGGGCGCGATCGCAACCTCGTTTTTCCTGAAGGCCTCGCGCAGCTGCCAAAAATCCTCGGCCTTGGCGTTGAGAAATTCTGCCGGGTCGGTAGCCGCTTCGCCCCAGTGAACACCGTGGGAGCGATGGCCCTGCTCTTTGAGGATGGCCTGAGCGCCAGAGCCACAGCCGCCTCGGTCGACGTGGATGCTGCCGGGTTGCTCCTTCAGGGCTGCGATCGCCAGGCCAGCGGCGCGGGTCACGTCCTCCTGGTCGCCCTTGGTGGGGATGGTGACGGCATGGTACAGCACCGGTCCACGCCATCGTGCGATCGCATGGTCGTCGCCACCGTCGCCCACGTCGAGGCCGTAGCGGTGAGCCTGGGCAGCGGCCTGCTTATCCCAGTATTCGGGGTCGGCATCGTACCGGGCGCGGGCGGCCATGAACCAGGTACGGGGCACGATGCTCTGGGTGCTGTCCTCGGGGAAGAACCCCTCCACCCGGCTTTGCCAGTAGGCGCTGCCCTCGCCATATTTGGCACGGGCCTCCTCAATCCAGGTGATCGACACCGCGCCGGGGATGGGGTCTTGGGGGCACCAGTCGGGCCACTCAGCGGGCGATCGCACGTCGCCGTCTTCGTTCAGCAGAGCGGCGGCCACCTCAGGTTTGAGGCGGTGCATTCCGTCGGGGCACTGCTCATAGGCCCACGCCACGTTGGGGTGGTGCCACACCGGGATGCGGATGTGCTTCTGCTTGCAGGCCTTCTCAAACGCGCCCCCGGGTTGGATGGGGTTGCCCACCCGCAAGAATCGGTTATCGGCTCCAGTGGCGCAGCTGCTAGCGCCCTCGTCAATGTCTTGGCTGATGCCGCAGGCCTCATCCTCAATCACCAGCAGGCGGGGATGGTGTACCCCCTGGAAGGCGTTGGAGTTGGTGTCGCTGGCGGTGAAGCCGTAGGCGCGGGCCTCTTCGCTGAGGCGTAGAAAGGTTTGGCCGCGATCGCCTGGCAGACCTAGCTTGCCGTGGGTCTTTCGCACCTCACCCCACAGCAGCTCTACCACCTGCCGCTTGGTGGGGGCTGTGGTGATGCAGAGGCCACCGACCGCCAGCACCCACCACAGCACCAGGCAGGCGGAGAGGAATGTTTTGCCGCAGCCGTGAGATGCCTGCACGTTGGTCTCGCGCTCGTCGCGCACCGAGCGGCAAATGTCGCGCTGCTCGTCGGTGAGGGTGACGCCCAGCACGCGCTCAATGAAGCCAGTCGGGTCGGCGGCGTATTCGGGGTAGGGGGTGGTCTCGCCCTCGGCTAAGCCCAGCAACCCCTCCAGCTCACGCGCAAACTCAACCTGCTCTTTGCCTAAGCCTGGTTTAGCCATCCGGCCTCCCGGAGCTTGGCCAGCAGCTCACGGGGGGTTACGCCACGCTGGAGCAGCAGGCCGATCAATGCCGTGTCTTCGACGGGGGCCAGCTTCTGCCGTTGGTCGATGAGTTTGCACAGGCCAGTGATGGCCGCGCCAAAATTCTGGGGGATGGTGGGCGACATCAGCTCGACGCGGGCCTGGACGATCGCCTCATCGATAACAACCAACGTGCCTTCGATCGTGCTGCAATCGGTGAAGCTCAGGCTGGGGCGATCGCGTACCGGTGCGGCCTCTCCACGGGGGCGATCGAAGCTGACCACCTTGGGCCGCTGCGGTGGCTCGGGCTGGGGCAGGCTGCTGAGTAGCGCCTCCCAGTCGTTGCCTGCCTGGCGATCGGCAGTCATCCACCGCTGGATGGTGCGGCGGCTGGCAATGCCACGGCGCTCGATCTCTGCGATCGCTACACCCTGAATGAATAGCGCTTTGGCCTGCTCTTTTTTGCCGTCGCTGGGCATGGTCTGCCTGCTGAAATGTCGCAGGGAGATTTCCCACGGGGCGCGGCTTTGCGGGGGTATGGCGCAGGCAGTGACGCAGGCGGGGGAAGGGGTACGATCGCAGGGGCAGAGAGGGAGGGGAGTCGGGGGCACAGGCAACAAAAAACCCGCCGGAGTAGGGGCGGGTCAAGCATGGTGTTGTGTGTGAGCTAGCTTATTTCTTTTTGCTCTTGGCCTTGGCCTTGGCTGGGGCGGGTTCTGCCTCGGCGGGCTTCACCCGCTCCTTGAACAGCTTACCTGCGCTGAATGCTGGCACCATCGTTGCCGGAATCACCATGGTGTCGCCGGTTTTGGGGTTGCGGCCTTCGCGCTCTTTGCGATCGCGACGCTCGAAGACGCCGAACCCAACTAAGGTGACTTTCTCGCCCTCGGCCACCGCGCCCATGATGGCCTCGACTGTGGCGGTGATGATGGCGTCGGCGTCCTTTTTGGTGATGGTGCGCTCTAGGGCTGTGCTGGCGATTTCGGTGGCCTTATCGACTAGCTCTTGCTTGTTCATGGGGGTACGGCACAGTGGGCGACTCAGCCGTTATAGCACGGCAGAATGAGGGTTGCAGCCGTTGGCAATAAAAAACCACCCAAGGGGTAGGGTGGCGCGAACTCTCGTTAGGAGATATGTCTCTTGTTCTGAGGATGCCCTACAGGCTGAGGTAATCGCTAGCGCTCTGGTTGGGGTTGCTGTGGACGTAGCTATTTGTCGTTGCAATCGACGCATGGCCCAGCAGGTCGCGCACCGCCGCCAGTGGCATTCCGGCCTCAATCAGGTGTGTGGCTAGGCTATGGCGAGCCCAATGGCAGGAGGAATGGGGGCAGTCCGCCGCGATCGCAGCCGCTTTAAACAGGTCATGCAGCTGGCGACGGTTGAGGCCAAACACGCTGGACCCGTCTGGAACTCCAGACCGCAGCGCGGCGACCTCCTCCCACACCGCCGCTGACACCGTGACCGATCGCCACTTTTGGCCCTTGCCCAGCAGCCGCACCACAACCCCGCCATTGGCCTGGGGTAAACAGTCTTGCCATAGCAGGCCGCACAGCTCACTCGCGCGGGCACCGCTGGCATAGAGCAGCCGCAGGGCCGCGTGGGCTTTGCCCTCAGGGGCGGCGGCGATGATGGCGGCGACCTGGGCTCGGCTGAGGATGCGCTCGTGGATTGAGCTGGTGTCTTTGGGCGACCTGAGGGCCGTGGCTGGGTTGCGGTCGATATGGCCTTGCTCTTGAGCGAACCGCAGCAGCGACCTGAGGGCGGCAATCTTGCGGCGGACGCTGGAGTGCTTTAAATGTCGCACCTCTACCAGGTGTGCCTGATAGCGCTGAAGGTCGCTTAGGGTAAGGCTTTCGAGTGGGCGATCGCCCAGGAAACGCAGCGCTGCCTCAGCGTCCCTCAGGTATTCCTCTTGGGTGCGCTTAGCCCGCCCGTAGAGCCACTGTTCAAGGATCTCGATGGTTGAATTTGTCGCAGGCATGTCCCATCCCCTAACTCTCGTTTGGGGGGATTATTCCTACGGTGCATCAAGGCTTTTGGGCATATCAACCACGCGCTGGCATCAGTCAAATGACGCATTGTAAATGAAGACTCTATGAAGGCAGTCGGAATACCGCGTAAGTACTGAGATATAAGGGGTTGAGCGTGGTCATGCTTAGAATCAAGCCGCCAGTTCAGCGCGGCACTCACTGCGACCGCCACCCCGTGAACAAACCCCCCGTAGAGACCGCCTGGGCCACGCTACGCAACGCCCAAGCTGGGGCCAAGCAACCACCCCTCGCCTTAGCCTTATTCCGCAGCTACAAAGCCAACCCCAACCAACGCCTGCGCGATCGCCTGGTAGTCGCCAACATGGGCCTGGTTGAGAAGGTGGCGAGGCGATTTACCCATCAGTGCCAGGTCGAGTTTGAGGATCTGCGCCAAGAGGGCGCAATCGGCTTGACGAGAGCCGTAGAGGAATTTGATCCCGAAAAAGGGTATGCGTTCAGCAGCTTCGCCATCCCCAAGATCAGATCGGAAATCATGCACTATATGCGCGACAAGGGCTGGGGCCAGGTGCGGCCTCCCCGTCGCACGGTGGAAGACTATGCCAAGGTGAAGGGCACCCAGCGCCGATTGACTGCGATGGGTCGGCCTATGCCTGCTGATGAGGTGGCTGAGGGACTAGGTTTCACGGGCGCGCAGTGGAAGTTTATTGAGACGGCCCGCGAGCAACCTGCACCCATCAGCCTGGATGATTCGCCGATTGAGCTGGAGGCTGAGGCCGCGCCGGAGGAGGCGGGGCAGGCGTGGATTTTTGAGCGCCTGGCCGAGCTACCGCAGCAGCAATACGAGTGTGTGGTGGAGTCGGTGTTCGGTCAATTGGCTGATGAGGCGATCGCTCGGCGAAAGAAGTTAGAGCCAGCCGCAGTACGGGCATTAATCACCGCAGGGCTGGAGTCACTGAAAACCCAAGTGGAGGGCCGAAAGCATGGCTGATATTGAGGCGGGCAAAGAGTATCGGGTGATTGCGCCCAGCAACCTGCATAAGGGGCGGGTGATTGTGGCCTCTGATGTGCGATCGGGTATGGCGATGGCCTACATCAACGGGAGTCCCTATCCGTTTCTGCCGGGTGAGCTGGAGGCTGTAGTACCAGCACCTCCCAAGCCCAAGCGCCCAACCCCGGCCAGGCGGGCAGCACTCTACAAAGCGCTGCTGGTGAAGGTTCAGCGGTGCTCTCTGCCGACGGAGCTTCAGGAGGAGCTGGCAGCGGTCTTACAGTTATGATTTGCAGCGTCGCCACAGGGCAGGAATGAAGGCGGCTGAGCACGCGCTCGGGTTGGTCGGTGAGGCTGAGGAGTACTCTGGCTTCGTCCATGCGGCCTTGGGTTAGGAGGAGGTCTATTGCCGTTGCGATCGCGTCAACTTCCAGGGTGCTGCGATCGCGTTTTTCGGTGTAGGTGTAGGGCATGGCGGCGGGGTGAGGGGCACCTCAGATCGTAACGCTGGGAACCCTCCAGGGGCACTTAGGGCCTGCATAATGCAACACACCACCCAGTCTGTAATTCTTCAATCTGCCGGCACCATGCCCATCCCTGATGTGGGTTCAGTGGAGCAATTTGGGTTAATCGGGGTGATGGGGTTTTTGGTGCTCAAAGAGGTGCTGGCCTGGTGGCGCGGCAAGGAAAGCGCTGAGGATCAGCTACTGGCCTCGCTGGTGAGTGACCTGCGATCGGCAAATCAATCGCTAATCGACAAACTTTTTACGATGCAGGCCCAGCAGCACAAGGATCAGTCCGAGCTGCGGGCGGAGCTGCGTGGCCTGTGCGAGCGAATTGACAAGCTTCTGTGAGGTGCCGCTATGGCAATTCTTTGGTTGGGGCTATTGGTGGGGCTCTACGTCGCTCCGGTGCTGTGGATGCTGGACTCGGAGTTACGGTTCGAGCGACGCAAGTAGGGTGCGGTAGGCACGGGCAACGATGCGGCGATCTTGGGGCCGCATGGTCTGGAGGATGGTGCGGGTGGCGTCTTCAAGTTTTGAGGCGGGGATTAGGCGATCGCCTGCTTCGAGAGCATGGCCAGCTTCCTTGAGCTGCGGCTCGAAGGCCTCGGGGAGGCGGATCATTTTGGTGGGGGTTTGCCAGTCGGCGGGGCGGGCCATGGCTGCGATCGCTGGGAAGGGTGGTTTCATTTTGCAGCAAAAAGCCCCCTGGCATTACGCCAGGGGGCTTTTGTTTGGGTGGGGTGGGCAACAAAATTAGCCTGCTGTGCATTCCTCGCTAAGGCTAGACCACTCGGATCGCGGTTTGCCGCAATCCACGCAGAAGCCAGGTAAAGCTGGGCCTAAATCGATTTTGTGCACTTTTTTGTGGTGCAAAAGCCTTTCTATATTTTGGGATTCTGCCCGTAGTACCCCAGACCTTACCTGTGAGTCATCGCCACAGTTCAACCTCATCTCAATCTCCTCTAGTGCGGTAGGGTCCACATGTTCTCTTTCGGGCTCAGCCCCAGGATCCCCACCTCCTGAATCCTGGCCCACCGATACCCCTCGCGGTAGTCGGGGTCTTTGAGCAGCAGGGGGTCGAAGTTGTCGCGACCGCCCAGGCCATCGCGCCCGCCTAGGGCTTGGGCAGTGCCCCGGCAGCACGGGCGCGGCGGGGTGATGGGTCGGCCATGGGCAGCGGCTAGGGCCAGCGCGTGGATGCGGGCGGTGGCTGCGTCGGGGGCGTGGTAGTAGGCGGTGTGGCCTGTGGTGAGGGTGACGGCGTAGATCATTGGTTAGCCTCCTGAAGGACGGCGGCGGCGATCACCTCAGTCCGGTATTGCGGGCAGCAAAAGGTTTCTGAGACTCCCTCCATCCACTTTAGGCAACCGCCGTGAGCGCCGTCAGTATCGGCAATAGAGGCCATAACGCTAGGGCTTTGGTCGAAGTGGGCGCAAGTTTTACAAGTGTTGAGTGCGTTGCTCATGGCTGCTCCTTTTCGGTTAGTCGCTGGTTGAGCCAGTAGTGCAGGTGCCCCCGACGTAGCAGCAGAGCGGTGGGCTCGTGGCGCTCGATGTAGGCGTCTTCCAAAACCTTCGGAGGCATGGGCTGCCCGGTGAGGAAGATCATTAGGTTGTCGTGGGCGTCGTCTGGGTGGTGCTCGGCAAAGGGCTGCATGGCTAATTTCCCAGGGTTTGCAGGGCATCAACGAACTGAACGCAGCTTAGATCGCTGTCTTGGAATGCAGCCCAGAGCGAATCAAAGGCGTCCTTCTGCTCTTGGGTCAGGCTCCAGTTGAGCTGAATAATCTTGGCCTGCACGGTCTTGGCTTGGGTGGTCATGGCGGTGTGGTGAGTAAGGTTTTCAGGGGCCAGAGGTGGCCCCGTGGGTTGGGTCTAGCTGCGGGTGAGCATGAACTTGTCCTTGGTGGCGATGAAGACGCTGGAGGCAGCGGCCTGTATCGCGTCGTCGGGGGCTCCGTCCATGGCCGCAGCGGCGCGGCGGTAGGCTGCGGCATACAGCCCAGCCATCTTGTCCATGTACTCTGCGATCGCTTGGGCTTGGCTGACTTGGCCAACATCAGCAGTAGGCGGCACTGCCTGAGATTGGGGCAGGGCTGATGGTGCAGTGCCACTCAGTCGCTCAATATCCCACCCTGGCTTACCTTTTTTGCTGGTGGGGATGAGGTTCACCTGGTCGCCGCGCTGGAAGCGATCGGCCTGCTCTGGGGGCATCTTGCGCCACAGCTTGCCGCCCTCAAGACCAGTGCCCTCAAACAGCACGGAGCGGTAGTCGCCATACTCGTTAGATTGCAGCTTGCTGATTGCCCCAACAGTGGCGGGGATCTTTTGCGCTGCGTCTACAATCGCCATCGGTCAAATCTCCAAAACTACAGGTGGGCGAGGCCAGGTGGCTGGCCCCAGGGGCGGTTAGGCGGCGATCGGCGGGGAGGAGAGGGGCCAGAAGTCGAGCACATCCAATGCAGGAAACTGGGCAGCAGCGGCCTCGGCAATGCGATCGTTCAGGCCGTTGCCGAAGAAGCCGCCGGTCTCGAATTGGGCGTTGAAGCCATCAAACACAAACTCACCGTTGACGCGACCACCGACCTGGACGCGATACCAGGAGCGACCGCTGCCGCGTTCATCAACGCGCTCGCCAACCAGGTCGCCGGGGAAGCAGGTGCGGTTGTTGCGATCGGGGCAGGTGGCGGCAACCTCTACCGGAGAGGTCGTTGCAGCGGGGGGAAGGGCATGTACAATCATGGTCAAATTACCTCTAGAGGGTGGTTGGCGATCCTCGTTCCGGTGTCCCTGAGAAAGAACCGGAGCGGGGGTTTGTCGTATCTGCCCTCACTACGCTGTGGGCTGCGGCGCGACCCCTACGACAGGGCCTCAATCATCTGGGGCTTGGTGAGGTGCTTGCCTTCCCGAACCCCGCGCCAGGCAATGCCCCGGCGGCTGCACTCCTTCCGCAGCTGCACGCTGGTCATCTTGGCGTAGGCGGGTGCCTCAACCTTGATGACTGCCACCGCGATCGGGGCAGCTACAGCAGCGGCCATCGCGGGGACCGGGCGGGCGGTCAGCACCTCAGCCTCGGTCAGCAGCTCCTCCAGCGTGGGAAGGTCATCCTCCACCGGCTGAGGCAGCGGCGCGGGCTCTGCGGTGAAGAGGCAGAGGGCAGCGAACAGAACAGCGAACAAGAAGAAACCGAACATGGCGAAAACTCCGAAAACTACAAGCCCCGTGAAGTGAGGGGGCAATGCCGGGGCGGGGAGTCGAACCCTGCCTGCTCCAACCGGCGAATGTTAGTGGTCTTTGTCGTCCGCTCGGTGAAGGCACCTACCAGGGGGTTGAGGGGTTTTCACCCTGCCCTTGCGGTTTTCTCCCCGCCGGGTATGTACCTACTGTAAGGCACTGGCCTACAGCTGTCAAGTGTCGTACGAGAATTGACAAATACTGCCGGGGCGCTTACTGTTGAGGTGTAGTTTGTCGTGAGACAGTAGAGGTGTTGCTATGACGACCGCCGTGAAAGTTAGGATCACCCAGGATATTGACGCCCCAGGGCTTGGGGCCAAAATCAAAGCAGCCCGTGAGGCCGACCCTCGCCCGGTGGGGGAGTTGGCCAAGCTAGCGGGCATCAGTCGAGGTTACTGGTACGACCTTGAGGCTGAGAACGTTCGCGCTTCGGTGCCAGTGGCCACGGTGAAAGCGATCGAGGTTGTGCTGGGGGTTGATTTCGGCGTGGGTGCTGGCGATGAATAGGCGTCAGCCCAGATGCCGGAAGCGCGCAAAGGATCGAAGCGTTCTTGTTTCGGTCAATGGCAAGCCTCTCACCCACGCGAGGCCGCCAGCACCTCGCCAAGAAATGATGGTTTCTGGCACCGTCCGCATAATTCGACGGGTTCGGGTAGGCGTGGGGGGATGGGCTGAGTACGCCGCAATTGGAAAGTACCAGGTTGAGCGACCTAACCTTGAGGCACTGGGGTATCGATTCTCTGATGGCGTTTTTGTTTGTGCGATTGGAGTGCCTGTGTACGCAAGAGGGGTAGGCATTGAGCCGGTCAAGCTTATTAAGAGGCTTGATTTCAGCCATCGCTCAGACTCCGACATGCGCAATAAGCCAGCCTGGGCTGCGTTGCCGTGGCTAGAGCCCGCGATCGCGGCCATCTATGCCCAGCGCGACGAGATAACCGCCAGCACCGGCATCCCCCACGAGGTTGACCACATCCATCCAGTGAACCACCCCCGGCTGTGTGGGCTGACGGTGCCATGGAACCTCCAGGTGATACCCGCTGTGGAGAACAAGCGCAAGTCAAACAGGCTGCTGTCTTGACCCCACCGCGATCGCCCCTGCATACAGAAAGACCGCTGACTGGAGCTCCAGTCAGCGGTCTTGGTTTGGGTGGTGCATGGTGCCACTATTGGCCTTTCAGCAAGCGCTGGTGAGTCCAGCTGCGGCAATTTTCCTGAAACCACAAGGAGTTTGGGCTGTTGTTGTCAGCCTTGTCCTCCCAGATGTCGCCATAGGCACTCATCTTTTGGCAGCCGTTGGATGGCCCGCTACCGATGGAGTCAATGCCATGGAATATTGCGGCGTCGCAACCCGCAGCGGCTAAGGCTAGTAAGGCAAGGAAGATTGGTTTCATGATAGGTCGATGTGTTGTTATGGCTGAATCACCCCAGTACGGCGGGGAATCGCTGGAGCAGGGCATCTTGCAGGTCAGGATCTAGGGTTTTTGCCTCAGCAATGAACTCATCGCGCCAGCTCACCCAGGCGGGGCCACCACCAGCGATCGCTTTGCCGGTGACGGCTGCTGCTGCCTGGCGCAGGCCCATGGTGGAGGGCTGCTCTAGGAGCTGGCGGGCGATCGCATCCCAGTCCACCGCGTCGGGGTTGTCGGGGGTGGGGGTCTTGAGCAGCGACTCATAGCCGGTGAGCATGGGAATGTCGGCTAGGGCGCGATCGCTCTTGGGCGTCGCCCGATATTGGATCTGCCCGTTCTCTAGCCAGAAGTGCCAGAAGCCTGACTGGGTTTCCCGCAGCCGCTGCTCATCGGCGTCGGTGACGAATTGCCCGTAGAGCTGCTTGGCCCAGGCCACCACAAAATCAAATTTGTTGCTGCTGGCCTCCCCGGCGCAGAGCACCAGTTTTAGGCCCTGCATGGTTTTGGCAGAGCCAAACAGGTCGGTGCCGTTGGGCGACTGGGTGACCAGGCCTAGCCAGTGGCCATCGCTGCGGCCTGTGCGAATGTACATTTTGAGCAGCCCCTCAAACCGGGCGGCGACGGCCCCATAGGCGGCTTTATCCTCCTTCTCGGTTAGCGTTTGTTTGGCGTCTTGTGCCTGGTCGAGGATGGTTAGCGCCTCGTCAATGATGAGCCGGTGGGGAGACTTGGCCTGCACCAGCCCGGTGAGCATGGAGCACAGGTCGTCTAACTGGCTCAGGAATGCCTGGTCGGCAAACTTGCGTAGCCGGTAGGCCCGCCAGCCCTCAGGGGCTTTGTCTTCGCTTTTGAGAGTGATGTAGATGACGGGGGCGGTGCTGGGCACGCAGTCGATCAAGGTGGTGGTCTTGCTCGACCCACTCAGGCCAATCAGCACCAGGTGCTCGCCGTCGCGCCAGAGCAGGCGATCGACGGGGCGATCGGGGGCAGTGGTCGTAGGCTCAGCCGATTCGCTCCCAGGTTCCGTCTGGGCGCTCTTCCCAGATTCCGGCATCGTCGTTTCGGTCGTCTGTGCCTGCGTCTCCACTGCCCCCAGCGGCTTTTTTGCCATGCCCGCCTGGATTTGCTCGATAAAGGGCTTCAGCAGTTTCTCCATGCGCTCGTCATCGATGTAGCGGCTGATGGCCTCGTTGTCGCCTCGCTCGATGCTGGCTCCTTCTTTGCCAGCGACATAGGTGCCGCCAGCGGCGATCGCCCCGGCCATTGTCCACGCCAACCAGGGGCCAACACCAGGCAGCCACGCGCTGAGCACCAGTGCCCCGCCGATCGCCAAGGTACCGCCAACCATTTTGGGCAGCAGGTCGTACCGCTCCCAGCAGGCATCTAATGCCTCCTGTTGCAAGGAGCCCTTGGCCCCCAGATAAATTGCTTGGGCTTCTTCGCGGGTCATCATGCGGCCCTCCGTGCGCGTTTACGAATCCAAAACCAGATGGCTAGGCCAAAGACGGTGATGAGGGTCATCACCAGGTTGCCTTTGTCGATGAACTGCACCAGCATGATGCCGTCGGGGGTGCCCTCTTTGATGGGCGGCCAGAAGTTCCAGCAGGCGACGATGTCCACGATGTAGGCGGGGATGCTGAGCCACATGCGAGCGGCCCGCTTTTCGTTGGTTGCGGCGGGTGCCAGAAACTGGGGGAAGACCTCCAGGTATTGCACTGCCGCAAAGCAGCACAGCCCTGCCAGCCTAGCGACGGGAGGGGTGCCGTCAGCCCCCATCAGGGCGGCCATGAAGGAGGCATAGGGGCGGATGTTGCGGCTAAAGACGATGCCGATGGGAATCAGCAGGGCGTAGATGACGACCCGCAGGGCACCGTTGTCGATTTTGTGCGGGTCATTGGCCAGAGTTTTGGCGGCATTGGTGGCGGCGCTAGCGGCTTGGGTGGCATACTTGCGGGCCTGCTGGGCTCGGGCGTTATGGTTGGTTGTTGCGGTCATAGTCCACCTGTCTTCGTGAAAATGAGCGTTTGATCGTTAGTGATGGCGATGTCTTGAACCACGCCGCCGATGACGACTCCGGTGATGCCAAAACGATCGCAGACGGCTTGGCGGTCGGGTAGGCCTGGGATGGCTAGCCCCGCCTGGAGCTGCCCTCTGGAGACGATGCAGCCCTGTTGGTAGCGCTGGGCGGCTTTGCTTTGGGCAGTGGTGACCAGCTGCTCCTCTTGCCAGGCATCGAGCTTGTTGCGCTCAATGACCAGCTGCACCTGCTGCCGGGTTCGGGTTTCGGTGTCGAGGCCAGCGGCGATGCAGGCAACTCCTGCGATCGCCAGCACTCCAGCGGCGGTGATTTGAACGATGTTTTGAGCGATGAATTTCATTTCTTGTCGTCCTCCATGCTCTGGAACAGCACCTCTTCAAATTTGCTCAGCGGGCTGGTGCCGCCTTCGACCTTGGGCGCTTTGGTGCTCTTGCGAAACAGGGCGACGCCCAGGCCCGCCGCGCCCAGCAGAAGGATGCCGCCCAGGCCAAGGAGCACGACGTTGGAGCGCACTGACTGAACATCGCCCGTGCCGGCGGCGGCGATCTCGGGCTGCACCTGCTGCTGCTGGGGCAGCATTGAGGTGTAGACCACAGGCACCACGTCGCCGCCCCAGACGCAGAGGCCATCGTCGGAGAGGTAGCGGCGGGCCTCAAAACCGTCCATGTTGGGGTAGGTGGCCAGCAGTTTGGTGTTGCCGTCGGGCATGGTCAGCGTCCATGCGGTGTTGCCGTCGGGCTGGCCGATGGGAACTACTTGTTCGCAGCTGGGGCGGAAGGCAATGTCAGGGAAGCCAGCGGGTGATTTGTTTTGGCCTTCTCTGACTGTCCAGGTTTGGCCGTTGGTGTCGGCGTAGGTGTAGCTGCCCATGCGCTGCTGTTGGGCGATTCCCAAGGGAGGTTTCACCAACGCTGGGGTGGCGATCGCAAGGGCTGCGGCAAGGCCGGTGAGTAGGGTGTGTTTCATGGGGGTTAACAGGGGGGTTAATTACCGGGTATTAACGGGTTAAACCCCCGATTTAACGGGGGTAAGGGCGATCGGTGTGAGGCGAAAAATTAACGGGTTATTACCGTCTGATTACCGGGGTTAACTACCCCGATGCTGGTAGCTCTGCAAGTGCTCTTGAGCCTGGGTCAGCAGGGCGATCGCCTGCGCCAGATCCCAGTCCTCCTCAGCGCCGGGGATGAGGCTGGCCTCTTTGAGGCTGTGGGTGATGCAGGTCAGGGCTGCGGTGGCTGGGTCGGGCTTGGTGGCGGTGGCCCAGAGCTGGGGCTTGGGTAGGTCTGAGGTCAGGGCTTGGAAATGCTCCTTCACCAGCGATCGGCATAGGCCGGTCAGAGTGGGGTGCTTCCACTCGTGGCCCTGGCAGTCGCAGTGGTAGTAGCCCAGTTCGTGCTGCTTAATCTCAAGGCCGATCGCCTCGAAGATTTTGTTTGCGCCGGCTAGGGTGAGGGCGCGGTTGGTGGCTTTGGTTGTAGTCATGGCGGTGACTCGGTGGGGTTTGCGGTGGCGGTGGGCTTAGGGGTAATCGGTGATCTGCGCTCTCACCTTTTCTACGTACTCATCAGTCGTTGGCAAGCCATAACGGATTAGCGCCTGGGTGGCCCAGTAGGGGGCTTTGTAGGCTTGTCGAGACAACCAAGCAGCGGCGCTGTGGAGAGCTTCTGAGCTGGACTGGGACATAGCAGATCTACGGCGGTAGGTGGACTGCGATCGCGTGGGCGGTGGGCTTAGGCGGCGGTGTCGTCGTAGGGGTTGCTGTACTCACCAAAGCTGCCAGTGGCAGAGGGCAAGTAGCGGTTGTGGGTTGCCCCTTGCAGCTTCCAGGCAGGCGGCTTTAACAGTGAGAGGGCCGGGGCCACATCGAAGGTGACCTCCTCGTGCTTTGGGAGGCTGTTCAGCTTCTGCTGGGTCATCTCCCCAACAGTCCCCCAGAAAAACTCCCCAGAAATACCGGACACCGCAAAATCAGAAGCTTCGTTGGCCGCTGCATAGACCGCCTGTGAATAGGCGTCTTGTAGGCCAGCGACTTGCTGAATGTCTTGGTTTAGGCGGGTTCTAAGGGCATGGGCCACAGCTGTACTCTGGGCCATGGCTTTGCTCTCGCTATGGCTGGGGCCAGAGGGGGCGGGCTGCTCTGCGGTGGATTGGGGCTTGGGTTCGACGGTGAAGCCTTGGCCTGACTTGGCGCGTTCGTAGGCTTGGCGTTGCTTATCGTTCATGCTCATTTCCGAAATTCCTCAAATAGGGTCACTACAGCTCGGTCAACATTTCGATCCCGCTTCAGGTACTCAGCCAGAAAGCCGCAGTTTGCAAGGTCTTCACGGGTGTAGTAATAACGCCCTTGAATTTTTTGAAGCTCTGCCCCGACATACTTTCTCCAACGCTGGAGAGTTTGCTTGGGGAGGCGGCGACCTGCGAGCTGCTCAAGATGACATTTGGCCTTTTCGGCGGGAATTAGCGCGGTGGTTAGGGTACTCATGGGCACCTATCGGGTACTCATGAGTACTCTTATAACGCTCTAACATTATCCTGTCAATACTCCAGCATTATTGTGTCAAGGGCGATCGTACGTATTCTTTCCGGGAAAGTCGGCTAGCCTTACGATTGAGTCATTAACCAGCTAGTAACCTGCCATGACCCCAGAAGACATACAGGCGATCGCCGCCGAGGTGGTTGCTCAGCTCAAAGCCAGCGACCCCGACAGCATTGACTGGGGCACGGTGAAGATGACCGACCCGGCGAATCCCAGGCCACAGTGCGGCAAGCTCGACACGCCGACCTGGTTCAAGTTGCAGGCGATCGCGGTCAAGTCCTACGAGGGGTCGCTGGCGGCGGTAATCAAGACCGCTGTGATGTGCTACGTCCGGCAAAAGTGGCCAGTGCATTGCGAAGACTTTCGGGCGATCGCGGCCCAGCACAACCTGACGCTGGAGCAATGCTTAGAGCAGCTGGTCAGCGGTGAGTTGAAGATCTAATGCGGGTTTCGCTTCAAAACCCCATAAAGACTCGGTGAAACCCTAGCCACCACTGGCCTCAGGTGGGCATCCTAGTGGCACCGTTTTAGGAAACCGCCGCCATGATTCGCCACCACATAGCCTTAGCCGCTGCTGCTCTGCTGATTGCAGGCTGTGGCTCACCCACGCCCATTGCAGAGCAACCCGCCGAGGCAGCAGTAGTTGCCGCAGCCCCGGCAGAGACGGACTACCTAGCCCAGGGAAAGCAGCAGGGTTATGAGGCTGCGGTGGCCGCGCAAAATGCCGATGTGGGTGCATGGGCCAGCGTTGCAGAAAGATGGGGGTGGGCTATCAACTCCTTAGGCCTAGTGCCCGCCGACCATCCCGACTACGCCACGGCTCAGGCCAAAATTGAGGAGTACACCGCTAATCAGAGCGTGGCAACAGAGCGCCATGCCGCCTACGAGGCCAAGTCAAGACAGACGCAGCTGGAGGTAAACCAAGCGCGGGCCGCAGAGGCTAGCCCTGCACCGCTGAATAGCTACGGGAACGACCCAGCCGCCAAAGCTCTCGCCTCCTACGAGGTCGAGATCCGCAAGGCCGACCCCGATGGAATGATAGTGACCAAGCTAGAAGGCTTGGGTACGGAGAACGCTGCTGGGGTGACCGTCACCGAAGCTTGGCAACTGCTGCCCGCCGTATCCCGAGAGAACAACGCCCAAGACCTGCACAAAATCTGGGTGCTGGAGGTCTTAAAGGCTGGGGGTAGTCACTCTACCGCCCAGATCCTAATCTTCAGTCGCCACGGCGATACCATCGCCCGAGTCTCTGCCGGTGGGGTCAAGCTCAACGAATAGCCACCGCCACCCAAAACAAAGCCGCCGACTGGAACTCCAGTCGGCGGCTTTTCGCTAGTTGCCTTCGAGGTGGTCACGGAAGATTTGGCCAATTTTGTCGGGGTCGTCAGCCTCAAACCCCATGAAGGGGCGGGCGGGGAGGGCTTTTTTGCTGCCCGTCTGGTGGAAAATTCCATACTCCTCTGAGGGCTTCACGCGCACCTCGTTGCCGCTGACGTTGAACGCAATACTGGCGGACAGGAGCGCATCGCGGGTCAGGATGGAGCTCGCCTTACCCAAGCGCTTCTTCTCGGCCACTGTCGCAGGCTTCAGCGGTGCCCAGGGCTTTCCGCCTGGGTCTTTCTGAGACTGGAACCGTTTTTTGGCCTTATTCTCTAGCAGCGCCCCGGTTTTGGCCAGTGGCGCGTTGAGGTTTTGCAGGCGGGCGACTAAGTTATCTGCGGCCCGCACTGCGCTGCTGCTAACGTCAATCTCGAACATGCTCCGCCCCAGTGTGTGTGGGGAGGGTTCCTAGAGATGGGGCTAGGTGCTGAGGGAGTTTTGATTCAAAATAGGGGTACCACCACGAAGCCACCGCCATGACCTTCGACGAAATTCAGGCCACCCTTGAGAAAATGCTGTCTGTGCAGCGCGATTTGCAAGAGAGCCAAATCAGGCTCTTGGCATCCCAGAAAGAGCAGAGCCGAATGATTGACCGCCTCATCGGCTACAGCCTCACCAACGAAACCGACCACCTAGACCTTCAAGAGCGCATGAACCAGCTCGAAGAACGAATGCGCCGGATGGAACGCTAGAGCCGCCGTGAACTGATGACGTTTTGAAGCAGAAAGGGAGAACTAAAGCCATGACCCAGGTTTGTGTTTGCGATCGCTGTGGCACTCCAACGGCTGGGGGGACATTCACCCTGAGCGGCTGGTGGCAACTGGTTACGGAGTCCAAGAAGCGGCGCACAGCTCAACCCGTTGATAATCAGCTGTCCGCCGATATTTGCCATCAATGCTCCAGTGATATGGGCATAGAGTTCGTTTTGGAGCCAACTCGCCAAGAGCAGTTTGAGCGATGGATGAGAGAGCACCCAGGGCGTTCAGGGTTTGAGGGCCTGCGTAGAACATCGCCCACTGGAGCCTACGTCGGTGATGTGACGTGCGATCGCTGCCAAACCGATTGCTCTGAGCGGTATGCACGGCTGTTCAGCACTTGGGTGACAGAGAACCAGGAAAACCTCTATGCAGACCTTTGCCCTAGCTGTTTTAAGGCGGTGAAGATGCCAAGCATGAGCCTAGATAGTCATGCTGTATAACCGCCTAGAGGAACGACTTGTAGAGCAGCTTCAGGCCATCAGCGATGATGACCTGCTTTCACTGCGACCAAAAGCCGCTTTAAGGTTGGCCTGGCTTGCCCTTTTGTCAGGTTGCGCGTGCCTGTTTAGCCAGGGTGAGTGATGGAATACATTAAATCCAATCGAAAGTAGCCTCTACCGCCGCCGCTGGGGCTGCACCTGTCGCCGCAGCCAGCGGAAGGCGCGAGCCACCGGCGCAAAGCACCCCTTGAAGAAGTCAACCCAATCCTGTACGCGGCGGGTCATGCGTGGGCCTCGACTTGGTACTCAGAGGATGGGTCAGCAGCGACAGGACGACTCATGGGATAGGGCAACGTTCTTATGTCCCCAGGGTTGCTAGGTGCCCGTTCTGAACGGTAAGCATCAAAGCCATCCAGCCTATCAGCAGCAGCCCGCAGTATCCGAGCCACCTCGGAGGGGGGGAGCGTTTGTATCAGTTCTAGAACGGGGGCAACTGGGTCTATTTCGTCAGAGGGGCTGTTTCCTTCAACGATCACTCGGTTGAACTGTTCCATGGTCATTCCCAATGCCTTAGAGAGCTTGTCTCTATTGTCACCATCGGGAAAAGACTCGCCCTGCAACCACCGGCTAACGGTTCCAGAGCTGACGCCAATAGATCGCCCAAAAGCCCTGCCACCCTGCTTTTCAACCAGCGGGCGCAAGACTGCTGCTAATCGGTCGCTGGCCTCAAATTTCATAAACGAACGGGCGTAGTAGTCATCAGGGATACATCTCACTAGCGTTACACCTGCGGTCTCTCAACGTCTGTTGACACAATGCTTCTTGGATTAATTGACTGATTGCTCTTTGGTCCTATTGACAAAAACGCTGCAAGATCGGATCAATGGAATCACTGAGTTGATCTAACCCATGAAAGAGCGGCACATCATCACCATTGGCATCGACCCGATTGTCTACGAAGCGCTGAAAGAGCACTCCGATACAACGGGCATCCAAATCAAGCGCCTAGCTTCCACTGCGATCGCCAAGTGGCTCCGAGAGGAGCACGGCATCGACATCCAATATCCACGACCGCGCTCCACAGCCCTACGCCGGGCTACCGACAAAGTCCCTACGCCCACCACGGCTGCGTGAGGGGGCGTGCAGCCATGAGAGCGAACCAAAATTTCTCAAAAACAAACCCCCTCCAACCGGAGAGGGAGTGTTCAAGCCTGTGCCACCACCGCCAAGTGAGTATCGGCCAGAGCTTCATTAACCCGAAAACCATCGAAACCCAGACCAGCTACCAAAGGGAAAGGGGGTCAAATGGCTGACCCCAAAAATATAGCAAACCCTAGCTCTGAGACAAGCAACATCGGCTACATGGCCGATCGCAGCGTCCCCAACTGGGGCAAGTCGCACCCGCTGCCTGAGCTGGAGGCTGTCATTGCAGAGCTAAGCCAGCTGCGGGCTGAGGCTAACCACGGCGATCGCCAGTGGGAGCAAGCGCGAACAGCGGCCTACAGAAAGGCTGGTCGCCTGCTGAAGGTCAAGCCTGCGCGCACAGGCAGTGGCAGCAGCCGATGGAACCCCACCATTGACGACCTCGACCACTACCGCGACGACTGGCGGGGCGAGGTCGTCCCCGTTCGCCGCGTGGAGGTGGCTTAGATGCAGCCGAAGCGCCGCCACGAAATTCTGGCCGTCGTGGGCCACCAAAACCTTTTGCCCCAGCGCACCAGCGCCCGCGAGGTGCAGGAGCTAAGCGGGTTGATTGAGTCCATCGGGTGGCCCCGCTACCAGCTCACACCAACTGGATGGAACGCGATCCAGTTGGTGGGGCAGCAAGCCTTGGCACGCAAAAAGGCCAGTTGATTTTGTTCACGGCCCTGGGCAACTGGGGCCACTTGTTGAGTTGACTATATGACCGCTATCGCACATCCAAACTGGCTAACCGAGTTCACCGACCTGGGCATCAGTCCAGACCTAGCCACCGCCAACGTGAGATGGATCGAAGGCGAAGACGGCACCCTTGAATTTCTCGAAAGCACGATCGCAGCCCGCGCCCCCAGGGTGCAAGGCCAAAGCTTCATCACCGCCGAAAATGCCCGACTGATTAAGGCCTACAGCCACATCAACACCGGGGGCTGGGTCGCCTATGGCGTCACCCTCGACGGGCAAGAGGGGGCAGTGCCCTACCTCAAGCCATTGCAACCCCGACGCGACGAACAGCGCGATCGCCTCGTCAAATACGAAACCCCGCCGGGCCTGCAAGCCACTCCGCTACTGCCCGACCTATCCCCCGCCTGGAGCCGCATCGTGCGCATGTGGGGGCTGATTGTTGCCCCCGGCGAGTCACTTTGGGAGGCCGTGCTGCGCTCCAAAAATTGCCCGATCGCCATCGTTGAGGGCTTCAAAAAAGCTCTGGCCCTGGTGCAGGCGGGCATCCCTGCGATCGCGCTGCGGGGCGTCACTCAGTGGCACCCCGCAGGCAGCCCCGAGCTGTGGCCCGACCTATGGGCACTGGCTCAAGGGCGATCGGTCTACATCGGCTACGACGAAGACGACAGGGCCGCTACCGCCAGCGCCGTGTCAAAGCAGGAGACCCAGCTCTCCAACGCCCTCGCTAGGGCTGGGGCTGAGCCTTGGCACCTCACCTGGGATGGTCGCCGGGGTAAGGGCATTGACGACTATCTGGCCAGCTGCGAGGGCATGGGCAGCGCCATCTTTGACCTGATGGCCGACGCCTTCACCCCCAAGCAGGCCCAACGCGCCGCCGCCATTAAGCAGGCCCGCGCCATCCTCGAAACCAAACCCCCCAGCGCCGCACGGCAGACCGAGGGCGAATACCTCCCCACCCTACCCAAGCTACGGCCCGGCGCATTGCACTGGGTAGCAGCGGGCATGGGCAGCGGCAAAACCGTCCGCATTGGCCGCGACTGGGTGAAGGCCTGGGTCGCAGCGGGCGGGGTAGTCGCCGTGCTCGACCCGCTCAACTCGCTGGGTCAGCAAGCCGCCGCCGAGTGGGAGCTGCCCCACCTCCACGACTACGGCATGGATGCCACCAGCCAGCAGGCGCTCTCGATGGACATTCGCCACCGGGGCGGGGTGGTCGCCTGCCTCAACAGTGCCCACCGCATTCTCGCCCTGCTGCCCAAAGACGCCCCGCTGCTGCTAGTCATCGACGAGGCGGCCCAAACCCTCACCGATGCAGCTGAGGGCGGCACCCTCAAGGGCGAGTGGGCCAACCGCTGGGAAGACACCGTTACCCTGATGCGCCGCGCCATCAGCCAGAAGGGGGCGATCGTGCTGGCTGAGGATGGCCTCGACCAAGACACCATCGACCTGGCGCGCACCCTATCAGGGGCAGAGCTGGTCATTGGCGTTCAGCACCGCCGCATCCAAGCGCCGTGGGACTGCACCCTGTTCCAGGGCACCCCGCTATCGGCCTTTCGTGGTGACCTACTGAAAGCGCTCAAGGGCAACAAAAACAAGAATCAGCCTGGCCAGCGGATCATGTTTGTCACCACCAGCCAGGCCGAGGCCCGCAGGCTAGCGACCGTCTGCGAAACCCTGGGCATTGACGTGGAGCGGGTCGATAGCACCACCAACGAAGGGGGCCGCTATCGAGAGCTATTCGAGACGCCCGAACCCTGGCTCTACAAGCGTCTGCCGCAGCTGCTCATCCTCACCACCAGCGGCAAAACTGGCCTCAGCATTGAGGGCGGCATTACCCGCGAGGGCGCGTACTTCGATGCCGTTTGGGGCTACTTCCCCACCCTCGACACCGACACCCACAAGCAACTGCTGGGCCGCTACCGTCCGCCAGTTCCCCGCGTCATGTGGGCACCGGCCTACATCTCCCCAGAGCCAGGCGAGTCGGCCAAGCGCTGGGCCGTGGTGAATGAGCTGGGCAAGGTGCAGGCCCAGTGGGCGGCAAAGGCAGGGTTTGAGGTCGCCCCCGCCGATCCTGATGACGAAGCGCTCAAAGGCTACCTGGCTGCCCGCCGCGCCCGCCGCTGGGCTCAGAAGGTCAACCCCGCCCAAGCCTTAGCCAGCGCCCTCACCGCTGCTGGCCACCTGGTTGACCTGGTGAAAGATGGCGTCTCCGGCAACCCCGCTATCACCGAAGAGTGGAAAGAGGTCAAAGACATCTTGGCCCGCCAGGATGCGGACTACCACGCTGCCCTAGAGCTGGATTCAACCCAAACCCCAGAGTGGGCCGCCAAGGTCAACCGCAGCGGCGAGGCCACCTATGAGCAGCGCTGCAAGGCCGTCAAGGTGATGACCGCCCTCAAGTTTCCCGGCATGGACTGGAACAGTAGCGACCTCTGGTATGCCGCCATCTTCTGCCCTCGCCACGAACCCACCAAAGACAGCGCCAGTCGCTCACCCTTAGCCCCCGGTGCATCGCTTTGGGCTGAGGCCGACCATGTGCCCCAGCTTTGGGAGTCAGACAGCGACGATGCCCGCGTCATCCTCGAACAGCGCCTCAAGGCCGCTCACCTGCTGCCCGCCAAGGCACTCAAGGCGCAGCTAGCCGCCATCCTCAAGCCCCTCGCCGAGCAGCTGCTCAAGCGCGGTGTAGTCGCCCCCGATTGCCCCGTAGTTGCCCAGCTGGCCCAGGTTGCCCGCCACTACGCCGCCGACCTCAGGCGCTACTGGCGACTCAACTGCACCGGAGAGCAGAGCGATGTGGCGATCGCCAATAAGGTGCTGCGCAAGCTCGGCCTTCAGCTAGAGCGAGCAGGAAAAGTCTTTTGGGATGGCAAGCGCCAGTGGGTCTATGGCGTTCTGGCAGATCCGATCTGGCAAGCCCTCACCGCTGCGCGCACCGCCGCTCTAGCGGCTGGGACAAATTTGCTAATACCTAGTGTTAAACAAGTTTGTCCCAGTCTTAGCCCACCCGGATCGGCCCACCCGGATCGCCAAAATTTGCCTGACCGCTCCCCTCCCAGTGGTGAGGCGACGCCAGAGCAGGGGGTAGCGGCATGAAGCGGAAAGAAATAAGGCAGGCGATCGCCGAATTGATTGCAATGCAGATGCAAATCGCAGCCCCACTCATCACCGGCAGTGATGGCAAGGTCTGCTATATCGTCCTCAACCCCAAGGCCGCCTCAGTCAAAATCGGAAGCTCATCAGATCCACTAAAGAGGCTAAAGCAGCTCCAGACGGGCAGTCCAGAGAATCTGCACCTGCTTGGATTTTGGGCATTTGCGACAGGCGGGGCAACTCTGGAGGCCGAGCTGCACAGCGTTTTGAGCCGCCACAGGATAGGTAGCAGCGAATGGTTTGAAATATCGGACGGGTTTTGGCGGCAGCTCTATGGCTACACAAAGTTCCCAGGCCTGAACATCCGCTGGGTTGGTGAGACCGATCCGGATTTTATGGCCGCTCTGCACATCAAGAAATGCAAGGCAAAGGAGGCTACCCCATGACCACCCCCACCCTTCCCACCTGGCTCACCCCCGGCATTCTCGCCACTGACGGCACCACCATCTTTGCCGTCGCCCGTGTGCAACAGGCCAAGCCTCCCGCCAACGGCCTCTACCTAGCCGCTGCCGACAACAGCCGCTATCCCCTGACCCAGTGCAAGCAAGCCACCCTAGCCGACCTCACCGACGCCGCCGTGTTCATCGACGCCAGCGGCCAGGCCTGCACCATCAGCTACCAAGACGGCCTGGTGACCCTCGACGACGGCACCACCCGCCGCTACGTGCAGCTCCCTGCTGAGGCTGCGATCGTGGCCGAGGCCGCCCGCAACTTTGCCGCCGCCTTCGATGGCGAAATTGTGGAGGACTGGCCCGATGTGGCCTGACGACCAGCTCCGCCGCATCCGCATCGCCCTCGATCGCCACGATGCCCACCTCTGCCGCTGGGGCAAAGCCGATGAGTGGATCGCCCTCGGCCTGGAGGGCAGCCCCAGCCTGCACTACCACGGCGATCGCTGGGAAGCCAGCAACGAAAGTCTTCAAACCCTCGTAACCCAAGCAATCGGAGATTTGACCCATGACCACTGCAACGGAGACCAAGCAGCGCACCTACCACCCCGGCGACTGGATCGAAGTCACCAAGCCCGACCCCGACAATGCCGAGCTTAAAGGCCGATATTTTGAGGTAGTCAAGGCCACGACTACACGCCTGACCGTCTACAAAAACCCCGCCCGCTACGACTGGGAGCGCATCGAAGACGAACCCACCCGCCCCATCTACAACCTAGGCCTCGCCGAGGTCAGCCCCTACCGCGTCAACCAGGCCCCCAGCCCCGCCTTTTGCTGGGCCTTTGGCGAGATGGTCATGGATGACCTCAACACCGAAAACACCAACCTGCCCAGCCTCCGCCGCTATGGCATTTTTGCGGGCTACCGCGACTTCCCCAGCATGGGCCGCGACTACCCGCCCCAGCCCTGGATCAAGTGGGAAGACGGCACCGAGGGCTTCACCAGCGAACACACCCTCAGCACCTCGCCCCGCCCCGTCTACCTGAGAGAGGCACCGCCCGAGCCAGAGCAGCCCACCGCGATCGCAACGGCCCCCACCGTCACTACCGAAATCGTCACCGCCGAACCCATCGCCCGCCTCGCCGAACTAGAGGCCGCCATCACCGAGGGCCTGGGCCTCATCGAGCAGGGCAAAGCCAAAATCTGGTCAGCCGTCGCCGCCGTCCGCAGCGAGGAGCTGTGGCGCGTCGCTGGCCACCCCAGCTTTGAGGCCTACTGCGCCGATCGCTGGAACTGGAAAAAAGCCAACGGCCACGAAAATGCCCTCGCCGGAGAAGTGCTGGAGGAGCTGCTGCTGTCTGGAGTTCCAGTCGACGCCGTGCCCACCAGCACCAGCGCCATGAGCCAGTTGGCCAAAGCACCCGCAGGCGATCGCGCCGAAGTGCTGCAAAAAGCTGCTGACCTCAACGGCGGCAAAGTCACCGAGGCTGCTGTCAGGGAAGCGCTTAAGCCAGAGCCCACTCCCGAAGACGAACTGAGGTCAGCGGGAATCCCCGTCTACCGCCCCGACACCAGCCCCGAGGCGATCGCAGAGGGGCTAGAGCGTGGCTACATCGTCCCCACAACCGCCCCCAACACCGAGCGCCACCAATCCGGCATGGAAGACCCTGCGCCCGCTGTAGAGCCTTCAGAAGGCCTTATAAAGGTCGGCACCCGTGGCACCCTCAAAGACTGTCCTCACTCCTTCGTGGTTGCCGAAATCGTTGGCAATCGCCTGCAACTTTGGAACGCCACCGAGCGGCGAGCGGTTCATGAGAGCGAGTTCACGCCCTACCTCAACCGGCAGCAGCCCTGTGAGCTGAATGCGATCGCCCGCAGTTGGCTGCGCGACATAGTTGCGGCCATGGGGCCTGAGCAGGTGCAGGCGCTGCTAGAGGAGGTGGCTTAGATGCCTATCACCAGCATGAAAATCAGCTACGCCGCGCCGCCTCCAAGCAAGCCACCCCTGATGGCCATCACCCTGCACCGCCCCTGGCCCTACGCCGTCATCAACCTGGGCAAGCCCATTGAGAATCGCCCCTGGCCTTGCCCGCTCAAGCCAGGCAGCTTTCTCGCCATCCACGCGGGCAAAAAGTACGACCGACAGGGTGCCAGATGGATTCGGGAAACCCTAGATCTAGAGTTTCCGCTCGACGGCCCAGAGCACCCTACAGGCATCGTGGCGATCGCCCGATTTGTCGGTAACGTGACCGCTTCTGATTCGCCCTGGTTTGTCGGCCCAATTGGCTGGCAGTTTGCTGATGTAGTTGAGATTCTGCCCGTCCAGTGCAATGGGCAGCAGCGCCTCTGGCGAGTCTCTGGCGACCTGCTGCTAGCGGTGCGTGAGGCCTACCGCACCGCAACGCAAGTAGCCGCCTGAATTGTTCTGAAGCAAAACCCTAAAAACCATGCTCAAGCGCCTCTACTTCAACGCCCGCGAGGAAATCAAATGGCACACCCGCGCCATCACCCACCTGATTGAAACCCAGACCCAAGACTGGGTAGCCCCTGACTATCAGCAGCTTCCCTACTGGTTGGGTGCGGCTCTAGATTTTGACCGCCTTGATTGCTGGCTTCAGCACACCTGGGACTGGGGTTGCAGCAACGCCCGTGAATCCCATGGGAATCGCCCATGGGCAGGCAGCTACATGGTGGCCAATCACTACCCAAAAGTCTTGGAGAGCCAAAAGCGCGGGGAATTGAACCCCTGCTTTTACATCCCGTTCTGAAGCAAAACCCCTGAACCCTAGACCCTAAACCCTATACCTATGGCCAACCCCTCAGCCCTCGCCGCCCAGCTTGCCGCCTTCGGTGTCTCCCACCCCCCAGCCAACGCCACTGTCTGGGCCACCGCTCTACGCCACCTCGACCCCGAGGGATTGAGGGCCGTCGCCAGAGCGATGCCGCCTGCTTCGATGGGCCAGAGCATCAGCCAGCAACTCACCGCCCTTGCCGACGAACGCGAGACCCAGCCCTTCACCCTAGGAGGGAAGTAGATGCAAACGACCGAGGAGATGCTCCGCCAAGCCCTATCGCTGCTGCAAGCCACCCAGCAGCGCCTCACCGACATTGAGGCCCGCTTTGGCAGCCTAGAGGCCACCCTGCGGGCCACCGACTGGGTAGACGGCCCCACCTTAGCCCAGCTGCTCCACAAGCGACCCCGCTGGCCACAGCACTGGCGCAAGCGGGGCGTCTTCACCACCGAGAATGGCTGTGTCCGCCAGGTTGGTGCAGGCAGCAAGCCCCGCTACGAATACCACCTAGAGCGCTGTGAGCAGCAGTGGACCTGGTGGTCGCAGCTGCCGCCTGAGGGGCAGGCCGCATTCCTGGGCGGCGATGGGGAGGTGGCGTAGATGAGCGACCTCCGCTATCCCCTGCATTGGCCCCAGGGCCGCCCACGGCGATCACCGTCTGAGCGCTCTAGCGCCCGCTATGGCAAAAAAGGCGATGGGTGGGGGCTTAAACCTCTCACCATCGCTGAGGCTTGCGCTCGATTGCGTAGCGAGGTTGAAGCGTGGACGAAGGTAGGGCAAACCTACCGCATTCCACCAAAGTCCGTAGTCGTCAGCAGCAATCTAATTTTGACCCAGTCCGGTGGCCCCAGGTCTGGACAAAAAGAGCCCTCTGATCCCGGCATTGTGGTCTACCTGGAATTAGACGGGCAGCCATTGGCTCTCGACTGCGATCGCTGGGATCGAGCCGCCGACAACATTGCCGCGATCGCCTTCTGGCTTAATGCTCAGCGAGGTGCTGAGCGCTGCGGTGTGGGCAGTATTGCTGCGACGTTTCAAGGCTATGCAGCGCTGCCCGCTGCGACCACTGAGGGTGCATGGTATTCCGTTCTGGGTTTGGCCCAAATGCCGGGCAGTTCTGATGAGCTGAAGGCTATCTGGCGATCGCTAGTCAAAAAACACCACCCAGATGCAGGCGGCGATCGCGCTGCTTGGGACAAGCTTCAGGCGGCGTATCAGCAAGGTTTGCAAGCACTGGGGAAGGTTGCGCTGTGATTGCTGCCCTAATCCTTCTTCCCCAGCGCCATCGCCCGATAGACTGCCTCCCCCTGGTCCGCCCTAATCCACTGAAGGTAGGTCGCGTTGTGCACCGCCTCAGAATGCCCCGCCCACCTTGCCGCCAGCGAGGTGGGTATTTTGTACTCCACCGACACCCGCACACACCAGGCGTGGCGCAGGTCATAGCGTTGGCAGGTCACCCCCCGGCGCTGCAACCCCGATCGCACCCGCTCGGTCAAATCCTTGGCCCTGTACTCCTTCCGCCACGTCACCTGGGGCAGCTGCCCCACCACCGGCCACCGATCGGCCCAGTAAGGGTGAAACGCCTTGGTCTCCCTCACCCGTCCCGACTTGGCATCGACCACCCGCGCCGTGTACTGGTCTACCAGCTCAAACCCAAACGCCTCGCTGGGCCGCAACCCAAACACCACCAGCCGCGCAAAGATGATCTGCCACGGCGGGTCAACCCCCATCGCCGCATACCAATCCTCAATTTGCTGGTCAGTCGGCAGATCCCGCCGCTGCACCTGACTTGACCCATAGCGACCCTGGTAGGGGCGTAGGTCTACCTCAATCCCTGCCACCTCAGCTAACCGCGCCAGCGCCTGACAGGCCCGCCGCCGCCCCCTGGTGTTCTCCTTGGTTTGCAACACCGCCGCCAGAATCTCTGCCTGAGTGAGCCGCGCATCCTGGGGCATCTTCGAGAACACCGCGCCCTGCCAATGCTTCGCCCAAGTCTGTGGTGAACACTGCCCCGTGCTGAGGTGCTGCACCTTAAGCCGCTCCACCCACGCCGCTACAGTGTCAGCCTCGGCCTTATGATTGGGGTCAAACTCCTCCCACGAAAACCGCCGCTCCACCACCGCCGCCCAAAGCCCATGGGCCTGCGCCTCAGCCCGCCGCACCACCGGAGCGCTTGCCGGCCCCTGCGCCAGCTCATACCGATGCCCCGCCTCGTGTCCCAGCTTTGGCGGCAACCGACTGCAACGCAGATACAGCGATTTGCGATGAATCCGCAGCCTCACCGGCACCCCAGCGCCCGCCAACCGCTCATTCGCAGCTGCTATATCGCGCAAAAGTTCTTTGCTAAAAGGCATGTCTGTTTCCCGGCTTGTTCCCCATTGCACTGTCGTTTACTTCGATTTAGTGGGGATGATACGGGGATTTGGAGGGCGATCGCAAGCCCCAAGCAGACTTCCTTGCAGGCTGCATCTGTTGCGCTGCAAGGGCTTTGGGTGACGGGCCATGCTGGGATCGAACCAGCGACCGACCGCTTAGAAGGCGGTTGCTCTATCCGCTGAGCTAATGGCCCTAACGTTAATCACTTTACATTTTAGGGTGTGTGGGTTGCTCTCAGGGCAGACTAGGGCGAATAGAATATTGAAAAAACAGCGGCGAATGCTGCCAGGGCGGTGAGTGCCGCTAAAATAAGTCACTTACTTCATAGAACTCACCGTTTGCGAGGGGTTGCCCAACTTTATCCCATCACGATGACGCAGTAATAAGGGTGCGGTTTACCGTTGCAGCCGCCGCCTACTGCAGGTACTCACCTCAGTTAGGAGTCAGCAGGCCATAACATGTTTATTCTCAAGCGGCAGGATGTTGACATCAAAACGATGCACCATCCTCAAAAAGATCAGCAAATTCCAATTTTGTCGTACCAGGGTCAAACCTTTCGGCTGCTGAGTGTGTTTACTGCCGCCCAGGAAGACGACGCTAGGGCGCTGTGGCGCGACCTGACCGACAACCGGGGTAAGGCCTGTGTGCTGCTTGAAGAGCCCGATCGCTTCAGCATTTGGGGCAAAATTCGCCTTGACCAGTTTGATGATGCTGGTCCCGATACGGGTACCCCACCATCGGAGGCCGCCTACATCAAAGCCTGCCTGCTGATGCTACAGGTGCTTTATATGGATGTAGAAGATCTGTTGGGGGCCAAGCAGGCGCGCCAGTTTGAGGGAGACATTAGCAAGGTGTTTGCGGCCTGGAAGTTTCCCCAAGCGGTGACCCCCGACGCGGTCAAGAACTTGCTAACCGTAGACCCGCTGGCAATGCCTCATCTGCCGCCCTGGCAAGATCACCATCTGCAACGTCTGCTAGAAGAAACCCACCAGATGGGCAAAGATTATTTTGGCAATGCCAACTTTGCCGATCGCGCCCTAGAGGCAGTCGAAGACTTAACCGCTAACGAACAGGCCATGTTTCGGCGGTGGTTGCAGCAGTCTCCAGGGGGCAAGAACTGGATTTAGAGCGGGTAGGGCTGGCTGGATTGGTAACGAGCGACCTCGCACGAGTTTAAGAATTATTGCTCTGCACGACTAATTAAAGCGATTCTGCCAGGCTGACAGCTCAAGGCAGTGGGGAGTCGGTACAATTCAGGCGTTGCGCCAGACCCTGTGCTGGAGTCAGCCGATCGCTGCGATGGTGAAGACCGGCCCTTAGGTCCAGCCGCAGTGTTTTAGTCGGCATGGGTGCCGTTGAGTTCCGTTAGGAGTGAACCCTTGAGCAAGTCATCAACCCCGTCATCTGCTAGTGCCTCGTCTACCCCGCTGTTGGTGGGGGCATGCATCGCTTGGGGCGTGGCTACCCTGCTGTTTTTTCTGCTGTTTACTGCTCCTAACGAAAATGGTGCCCAACCCGGTTGGTTTTTGCTGGGCATTAACCTGCTAGAAACCGGCGCGTTTTTCCTCGCCTCGCTGCTATGCTTTCGCAACTGGCGCAGTACTCAAATCGTCAGCGGGCGCAACGTCTGGTTTTGGATTGGCCTGGGGCTGTTGTCCTACGTCTTTGGCAACATTCTCTTTTTCTTCTGGGGCAACATTTGGGGGCTAGACCCGGCGGTGTCGCTGGGCGACTTTTTCTACATTCTTAGCTACATCTTTCTGGCCGCTGGCATGTTTAAGGCGGTGCTGCCCCGGCGCTTAAACCTGGAGTTCTCCCAGTGGCTGATCGTGGTGGGCATTGGGCTAGGCGGCATTTTGCTGACGATTTTTGTCAACCTGACGGCGGCGGAAGCGGCAGTAGTGCCCCCCGCTCCCACTCCAGCATTCTATCTGGCCCAGGAAGCACCTCCGGCGCGGCCGGAGGTGCTTCCTCCAGCAGTGCCCGTGCCCGTCCCCGAAGCCTCATCCGCCCCTGGCTGGGTGCTCCAGCTCAACGGCCTACTCGAACCGCTGGAGGGTGTGGTGAGCCTGTTGTATCAGATTGGCGACATCGTGCTGCTGATTATTGCCGGTACCCTGCTGGTGGCTTTCTGGGGCGGGCGCTACTCCCAGTCGTGGAAGCTGATTGCGATCGCTGCCTTCTGTCTTTACATTGCCGATATGTTTTTTGCCTACGCCGGCACCACGGACACCTACGTAGAAGGCAGTCTGTGGGAAGTCTTCTGGACGTTTTCAGCGGTGTTTTTTGGCCTGGGAGCAGTAGTTGAGAATGCCGTTTCTACAAATTCCCGCCGGAGCCCACGGCGGCGGCGGGGGTAACGCGCTCTAGAATGTTAGATGGCATTGTTACGGAACCCATGGCATGGCACCCAAAAAGCTGACCGAGGCTGACAAGACTTCTATCTTGAGCCTGTATCGCCAGCCCCAAGAGACCACATCTACTCTGGCAGAACGCTACGGAGTGAGTAACAGCACCATTAGCCGCTTGCTGAAGGCCAGTCTGCCTGGAGATGAGTACAGCGTCTTAATTCAGCAAAAGCGGGGCACCACTGATCGGGAAATCATTGCGGACAACCCTGTGGCCGCAGCGGAGCCCGCTGCTCTTGCTGAGGTTGAAGCAGAACCTGTTGCCGTAGACCCCAAGCCTTCCCCTAAGCCTAAAACCAAGCCTCGCAGCAAGCAAGTTGCTGACGAGGTGCCGGCTGAGGCTGCGCCGACAGAGCCCGCAGAAGAGCCGGCCGCCCCGCTCATGGTTGAGCCGATCGCCGAAGAGGTGCCTGCTAGTGCGGCTAAACCTCTGCGCAAGCGGCGATCGCGGGCCGCAGAAGAGCCGGTGACCGCGATCGCTGACGAATCTCCGGCGATCGTAGAGGTGATTGCCGAAGCGGCAGACCAAGAACCTACCCCGCTCATGGTTGAGCCGATCGCCGAAGAGGTGCCTACTAGTGCGGCTAAGCCCCTGCGCAAGCGGCGATCGCGGGCCGCAGAAGAGCCGGTGACTGCGATCGCTGACGAATCTCCGGCGATCGTAGAGGTGATTGCCGAAGCGGCAGACCAAGAACCTACCCAGCTTTCGCTACCAGATTCGGCTCCAGAAAACCCAGCCTCAGAAAACCTGGCCCCAGAAAAACCGGCTCGCCCGGTGCTGAAATCGGCTCAAACGGTCTCTGCTGAAGCCAAACCCGCCATCACCGAGCCTCTCGACGCCGCCGAAGTCCTTGACGCCGCCGAAGTTCTTGACGCCGCCGAGTCCCTTGACGACGACTGGGATGACGATACCGTTGGTCTTGACGACGATTATGACGACGACGATGACGGCGATGATGATGACGACAACGTCTACCCCTGGGACAGCGGCAATGGCGCTGCCGCCAACCTCGAAACCCTAGAAATTTTTCCCCTCACGGCGGCGGCTCTGCCGCCCCTGTGCTACGTCGTTGTAGAGCGCACCTCGTCGGAGTTGGTGGTGCTGCCCCTGCGCACCTTCGCTGAGCTGGGCCAAATTCCTGAAGAAGAGGGAGATTCCCGCACGCTGCCGGTGTTTGAAAACCACAATGTGGCTCGTCGCTTTTCGCGCCGCAACCAGCGGGTGGTCAAAGTGCCCGATGGCAGCCTGCTGCAAACCACCAGTTCCTATCTACAGGCCAAAGGCATTACCCGGCTGTTTATTGATGGGCAGGTGTTTTCTCTTGGCCAAGACTCCGCAGAGCCCGTGCTCCCGGTCGGAGACGATTGACCTAGCCCCAGTCTAGGCGTTAGGCCCGGCGTATTTCTTGCAATCTCATACACTAGGTCTACTGGCGTTTACCCTGGGGAGACATGGATGTACTGCTGCACATCGCCATTGGCATTGGCCTCAGCGCCGCCGCTGGGTTTAGAATTTTGGTGCCGTTTTTGGTGGCTGGTGTGGCTTCTCAGCAGGGTTATCTGGCCCTGTCTCCCGGTGTGGCCTGGATGAGTACAACCCCGGCTATTTTGGCTTTGGCCGCTGCCACGGCCCTAGAGGTGCTGATCTATTTTGTGCCCGTAGTCGACAATTTGATGGATGCGGTAGAGCTACCAGCGGCGGCGATCGCAGGCACCGTACTTACTGCTGCTGTCACAGGTGGTGACATGAACCCCTTCTTGCAGTGGAGCTTGGCTCTGATTGCCGGTGGCGGTATCGCCAGCAGCACCCAGGCGTTTACAGGCCTGGCCCGGCTGGCTTCTACAGCGGCGGGTGGCCCGGTGGGCAACATCGCGGTTTCGACGACTGAGCTAGCCAGCTCGACCATCCTTTCGGTACTGGCGATCGCGGTGCCAATTCTAGTAATGATCGTAGTAGGTGTGCTGCTGTACCTAGTGTTTCGACGGCGAGGCCGCAAACGACGGGTTTCCTGAACCCTTTGCCCACTAGCCCAGCTACCCTGCCCACCCTTATCCCTATGGAAATCGTCTTGAGCTATGGCTAAAAAAAACACCATCACTCACGCTAAAAAAGCCTTTAAGCATCAATTTGACGCGATGGTGCCGTTGATTCTATCGGAGTGGCCCCAGCTGATCGAAGACAATTTGCTGGCGACCAAAGGCGACCTAGAGCTGGCCGTAGACTATATCAGCGGCGAAATGGATCATACCAAAACCCGCATTCGCCGCCATCTAAACGAGCTAGCTGACCTGGTCGAAGTCGATCCACCGGTCTTGAGCAACGCCTCTCGTAAGTCTGCGATCAATGGGATGTCGTCTGCCCTAAAATCTACTGTCTTAGAGGCTACTGAGCCCCTGGGAGTAACTAAATCCAGCATTGACAATCTGCTCGATGACCTCGAATCGCGCACCGAAAACCTAATCCAAGAGCTGAAGGCCGAAATGCTTCCCGAGCTTGAGAAACGCGCTCGCGGCAACTTGGGGCAAAGCCTGCTGATCGCCCTGGGCCTTGGCTTTGTGTTGGGTCTGATCTTGGGGGGCAAGCGTGGCTAGCTCTGACTCCACCTTTGACCAAATCGAAGGCTACTTTCGGCGGCTGCTGCGTTTGATGACGGTGCTCGTCGATACCCACCTCAATGTGGCGGTGCAAGAGGCTAACTACGAAAGTCGACGGCTGATCAGCGGGTTTATTCTGCTAGGCATCGGCATCGGTCTAGTCACTACAGCGGTTGTGCTCGGCATCGTCGCCAGTGTGGCGTTTGCCCAGTCCCTAGGGCTGAGCTGGCTTCAGGCGATCGGGGCCGTGGCCGGGGCCAATCTGCTGCTGGGACTGATGTTTCTCACCCTGGGGCGGCTGCGGCTGAGTGGGCCACTGATGATTCAGACCCAGGCTCGGCTCTCGCGATCGATCGCGCTGTTGAAAGCCAAAGATTAATTAGAGAAGTAAGTGGCCTGCAACAAATAACTTTACGCACCAACTGTCCTAAGACATCACTCAGGCAAGGTGCTTAGCTCTGCTGCTTGATTATCTCCTGGAGCAGTCCCAACACCTGCTCCATACTTCCTTGAAGGGACCTAATCTCCAGCTCAATGCGATCGAGCCGCTCCAAGACTTGGCTGTGGGTAGTGTTTGAAATCCCCGTTTCGCTGCTAGGAATTTCGCTTGTCTCGTTCAGTTTTGTTGCCAGAGCATCCCAGCTATTCGCCTTAATACCAAAATGAGCTTTAGCGGTTTTGAGAGTCTTAAATTCCTGCTTTAAATCCGAAACTTTATAAGTAGTTAGGGCCTCGCTCTGATCCCTTCGACTCAAATCCTCCTCGACCATCTCCACCACCTCAACAATCAGCTGATCGTGGTTCTGGGCTATCTGAGCCGCCGCACCCAGTATCCGAGAGGTAGCTTTAATCTGAGTACCTGTTTCCTGCCGTAACTCCTCAGCGATACCACGCAGGCGATCGCCCAAAGTTGCAGGTTGGGACGCCGAAATTATCGAAGCTGAATCGTTGCTCATGGGTTAGCCGTTCCTTACTCCGCCATAATTTCCCTAACAGCAGCCCATACCCGCTGAAACTTTTGCAGCATCCCTACCGGATTGTTGGCCGCCTCATCATCGACGGAATCTACCAGCCTCTGAATTCGATCCATCCGAGTTGCTACATCTTCCAAGCTCTTAATAGCCTGATCCTTCTTAGTCAGCGACTCACGGAGAACGATCGCCATTTCGCCAATTTCTTGCTTTAGCCGCTCATTTTCCCGCTTGCGCCGGGTCTCCCAGCCCTTAATTCCTGCCTTGGAGCGCCGCTCAACTTTCAGCTCTTGCTCAATCTGCTTATACAGCGTCAGATAGTTCTGGGACTCCTGCGAAGCTTGATTGTACTGGATCTCAAGCTCGCTGCTCCTGGCTTTCTCCTCGGTATAAAGCGCTAGATACGAGCTCGCCTTCTCTTGGGTTTCCCGATAGAGAACAATCGTCGATTGCAGCTTTTCCTTTTGCTCTCGGTAAAGCGTCTGGCTTTCCTCTAGCTGTCGCGCTTTCTCGACAACCTGATCCTTCGCCTCATCCCGTTGCGATCGAACATTGATCAGAAGCTGCCTAAGCTCGTTGGGCGGTATCGGCTCAGCCCGCCTCGCTTGCGGGTGCTGGATTGCATTATCGTCGGCTGAATTACGTCTGTCGGCTCGTCGCATTCCCGGCATTTGCAGACACCCCTAAAGATACGAAGATGCATCACCTTCTTCATGTTGAGAATGCCCGTGTCCGGAGGCTGAAGACCAAAACACTGGAAGAAGTTTTCATGAACGCCCCTAACCTTTGCGCTTAGCAGCCTACGACCTGTCAAAGTCAGAACTTAGAGGTTGTTTGCATGATAGGCCCATAGTTGGATCGAGCCGCGCTCTGCACCGGCCACCGCCGATGTGGGCAAATCGCTTCAGTGCAAAGCCGCTCTAGTCTTGCTGGGTTGAAAACTGCCGCGCCCCGATCGCAGCCAGCACCCCCGCCACTACTAACAGAATGGGGATCGCATACCAGGGAAATTCGCTTAGGGGTTTGTAAGCGGCTGCCCGCAAGCCAATCGTTGTGTAGGTCAGCGGCAGCAGGTAGACAATTGCTTTTAGCGCCATGGGCAGAGTACTGGGGTCAAAAAACGTGCCGCCTAAAAACGACATTGGCACAATCAAAAAGTTGTTGAACAACCCCACGCTTTCGAGGGATTTTACGTTGAGTCCGACAATAACCCCCAGACCAGCAAACACGGCACAGTTGAGCACCACCAGCAGCAAAAATAGCGGGTTCACAAAGCTCCAAAACCGCCCGGTGAAGATAATTGCTACCAAGATTACCGAGCCCGCCGTCATCATTCCGCGCACGATGCCCGCCAGCATTTTGCCCAGGTGCAGGGATAAGGGGTGCACTGGGTAGAGCAGCATTTCCTCGAAGGTCTTGGTGAACAGGCGATCGCCGCAGATCGAAAACGTGGTGCCACCAAAGCTAATCACCATCGATGACAGCGCCACCATGCCCGGCAAAATAAACTCTAAATAGTTGTCCCCCGCTGAGGGCGTAGTCACCTGGTCGATCGCATTGCCCAAGCCCAAACCAAAGGCCAAAATATAGATCAGCGGTGACACAAGCCCCGATGCCGCCACCTGGGGAATGCGCACCCGCAAATCGAGCCAGTCACCCCAAAATACGGTGAGCATATCGACCCAGAGGGTCCGTAGGGGTAGAGCCTCAATCTGACGCAGGCGCGGACGAGAGAGAATATTGGTCACGACATCATTTTTAACGCTTCTTAATAGTCTAAGGCGTAGGGGGATGCTCGCCCGATCGCCCTGCTATTGGTCGGCAGGAGCTTCATAGTAAACGGCGGCGATGTTCAAACTGACCCTCCTTAGGGATTAAAAAGTTCATCTTCATTGCCAACCCACCACTCTCCTAAGCCCATCAGCTCCTTGTGCAGCGCCTGAAGTTCTTCCATATAGAGTTCGGGGGGAGTGGTGTCTTTGCGCTCTTCTAGCTTTTTCAGACGCAGCAGCACTAGCAGCCAGGGTTTAGACATGCCATCTCTGGCTTCGATAAATTGGGCAAGCTCGCGACTATCCATAGTCAACCTGCGGCTGGGGGTTAGAAATTACTGTAGCAGTGGTGCCCGTGGTCTACTCGACCGGGGCTGCGGCCTGGGGTTGTATACATCTATTGCGTTCGAGACACGAAAAGTTAGACAAGGTTGTGGGCTGATCCTCAGATTTTTAGCATGGAGATGTGCGGCGCGTTGGCGAAGCCTGATCTGGGCAAAATCGCCGGTCTCCAGCTACTTAGGAATCTCAGCAGTCTTTACGAGTGGAGCGTTTCGTCGCACAGCCTTTGCGAGTACTTCTTTGAGGTGGCGACATGGTAGCTACGTCTGTAGTTCAACGTTCTTTGGTACAGCGTGATCAACAATTGGTGCTCTGGCTCGACCAGGTGCGGCTAGAGGATGTTCACCTCGTGGGCGGCAAAAATGCCTCCCTCGGAGAAATGATTCAGCAGCTCACACCCAAGGGCGTGAGAGTGCCATCGGGATTTGCCACCACGTCCTATGCCTACCGCTACTTCATTGAGAAAACCGGGCTTGATGCCCAGCTGCGCGAGGTGCTAGGCGGTTTTGACGTGAATGACGTGACCGAGCTGCGGCGACGGGGCAGAAAGGCGCGATCGCTCATTCTCAACGCCACCTTCCCCGACGACCTAAAAACTGCCATTCTCACGGCTTACCACCAGATGTGCGAGCAGGCCGGGCAAAGCCTCTGCTTTGGTGATGAGTCCTGCCTGCAAGACCACACCTATACCGAGGTTGATGTGGCCGTACGCTCTAGTGCCACCGCTGAAGATTTGCCCGACGCCAGCTTTGCAGGCCAGCAAGAGACCTACCTCAACGTCTACGGCGACCAGGCCGTGCTAATCGCCTGCAAGAAGTGCTATGCCTCGCTGTTTACCGATCGCGCCATCTCCTACCGCACCACCAAAGACTTCGACCACTTCGATGTGGCGCTGTCGGTGTGCATTCAGCGCATGGTGCGCTCAGATCTCGCCACCTCGGGGGTGATGTTCTCCATTGACACCGAGACCGGCTTTCAAAACGCGGTGCTGCTGACTGCCGCATACGGCTTGGGCGAAAATGTGGTGCAGGGCACTGTTAACCCTGATGAATACGTGGTGTTTAAGCCCACTCTGAAGTCGGGCCACAAACCCATTCTTAGCAAGCGCCTGGGCACCAAGGCCCTGCGCATGGTCTATAACACCACCGGCACCGAACTCACCAAAAATGAGCCGGTGCCCCTGGCCGATCAAGAGCGTTTTGCTATTGACGAAGACGACATTCTGCAGCTCGCCCAGTGGGCCTGCACCATCGAAGAGCATTACACCCAGCTGCGCGGCGTCAACAGCCCTATGGATATTGAGTGGGCCAAGGATGGCCACACGGGGGAGCTGTTTATCGTGCAGGCTCGGCCTGAAACAGTGCAATCGCAGAAAGCACAAAATGAGCTGCGATCGTACATTCTTGACGTGCCTGAGGGGGTGGAACCGGTGGCCCGAGGTCGGGCCGTGGGCGATCTGATTGGCCAGGGCGAGGCCTGCGTGATTTTAGAGGTGTCCCAAATTGCTGAGTTCCGTCCTGGGGAAGTGCTGGTCACGGCCCGTACCGACCCCGACTGGGAGCCGATTATGAAGCAGGCCAGTGCGATCGTCACTGACCAGGGCGGGCGCACCTGCCACGCCGCCATCATTGCGCGGGAGCTGGGTATTCCGGCGATCGTCGGCTGCGACAATGCCACCCAGGTGCTCAAGATGGGTGACTTCGTCACTGTCTCCTGCGCCGAGGGCGAAGAAGGGGTAATCTACCGAGGCGAGCTGCCCTTTAGGGTCGAAACCACTAAGCTCGATAGCCTACCCGAAACCCGCACTAAGATCATGATGAACGTGGGCAACCCCGAGAAGGCCTTTACCCTGGCCGCCCTGCCCAACGACGGGGTTGGCCTAGCCCGGCTGGAATTTATCATCGCCAACCACATTAAGGTGCACCCGCTGGCCCTGCTCAACTTTGACAGCCTCGCCAACGGGTCTGAAAAGCGTGAAATTCAGCAGCTGACGGCCCATTACGACCACAAACCCGACTATTTCGTCGACAAGCTGGCCCAGGGCGTAGGCACCCTGGCTGCCGCCTTTTATCCCAAGCCTGTTGTCGTCCGTCTATCCGACTTTAAGAGCAACGAGTATGCCCACCTGCTGGGTGGCAGCACCTTCGAACCTGACGAAGAAAACCCGATGCTGGGCTGGCGCGGTGCTTCCCGTTACTACGACGATCGCTACCGCGACGGTTTTGCCCTTGAGTGCCAGGCCCTCAAGCGGGTGCGCGACGACATGGGCCTCACCAATGTGATTTTGATGGTGCCCTTCTGCCGCACCCCTGACGAAGGCCGCCGAGTGCTTGAAGAAATGGCTCAACATGGCCTAGTGCGCGGCGAAAACGGTCTGCAAGTCTACGTTATGTGCGAGCTGCCCAACAACGTGGTGCTGGCCGACGAGTTTAGCCAGGTGTTCGACGGTTTCTCCATCGGCTCGAACGACCTGACTCAGCTAACCCTGGGGATCGATCGCGACTCGGCCTTAGTGGCCCACCTGTTCGACGAGCGCAGCACCGGGGTCAAGCGCATGGTGAAGATGGCGATTCAAACCGCTAAGGAGCACGGTCGCAAAATTGGCATCTGCGGCCAGGGGCCGAGCGACTACCCCGAGTTTGCCCGCTTCTTGGTGGAGCAGGGCATTGACTCCATTAGCCTCAACCCCGACACGGTGATTAAAACCCGCCTAGAGATCGCCGACATGGAGCAGCAGATAGGCTAGCACCACACAACCGAGAAAACGCTGCAAGAGCAAGCCCCAGCTTCACAAAGAAGCTGGAGCTTCTTTATTTGCTTCAGAGTAAGGGGATTCTCGCTTTTTTAGCCCTCTACTGCTGTAATGCGACGAGTCATCATGCTGATGTACCTGCCTACCGGACTAAGTTGGAATGTCTCAGGGGGCAGGGGAAGCACCAACTTCTCCTACTCCCGCCCCAGATACATTCCCCGCAGAATTACTTTGCAAGACGCACGCCCAGAGTGCAACCCTGTTCGTTGCTATGCGGATCTCACAGTAGAGATAGCTGATATACCTTGATATTAACGATGGACATGTCGGGAATTGGGAAGTTATGGTGTGAAGAACCAAGCAGAACCAAACTATGTTTGGTTCTAAAGTTGTTTAGATATTGAGTCTCAGGAGACACAAGATTTGTGAACAATCACCCTGGTAGCATCAACCAAGTCAACTCCGGCTTTATGGCGGGAGGAATGCAAGCGGCAGTTGGGAACAACAATACGCAAATAGCTCCGAGTAATGGTTCCCCAGCTGCTGACATAGTCACAAAGAATGAAGCGATTGAACTTATTGCTCAAATCAAACAAATAATTCAAAACTTAGACGTATCCGAGCCAGTAAAAGAAAATAGTATCAAATATTTGGATATAGCAAAGATAGAGACAGAAGAAGAAGAGCCAAACAAAGAATTAGTTGCCAAAAGTCTTGAGCGAGTTGCGAAAAATATAGATTCGCTTGAAAAAACATTAGATTCTAGTCAGCACATCATGAAAACTGTTAGCCCAATGCTGCTTAAGATTGCTGGTTGGCTAGGTGCAGCAGCAGGATCCCTCTGGACACTTCTAGGTTGACCAATCAACCATGGATGATAACTCCAGCTCTACAGGCAATAATTCTGAAAAACCGCAGCCCGGTATAAACCAAGCAGCTAGCGGCTTTTTTAGAGGCGGGCAACAAGCAGCTGCTGGAAACGGCAATTATCAATACCAAGACAACAGAGAGCAAAATGTAACGATAAATATAGGAATAGATTCATATAGCCGTCTTAAAGATAAGGATTTAAAGCCTCTAAGCTTTTGGGGGAAAATATCAAATTATTTCACTGTATTTTGTTTTCTTCTGTTTACATTCATTTTTTGGGCTATTTTTGGTTTATTTACCACTTTCCCATTTCCTCTTGAGCAAGTTCAAGTTCTAATTTCTAGCTGTTTCAGTGGAAATCTTTTCTCCAAAATAAATGAATTGCAGAAGAAATGGCAGCGGAAGGCATCAACTGCTGACTCAGCAGAGGAACTAAATAATCTTGATTTTCAAGCCCGTTTGTACTTAAAAGTTTTACAAAGTCTTGGCTCAAAAACCCCCGAAAGCTGCGAAAGATTAGCTCAAACTATTGAGACTTTAAAGCTCAAGAAACAAAAAATTGAAGCTGATCTTCAGTCTTTGCAAGGATCGAGATACAGTAATGTTTTCCGAGTTCAAGACCAATTTGAAACAATTTTAGCAACAAAAGGGGAGAGGGATTTAGCTCATATCGATAAGTTTCTAAGCCAGATGGCTTTCTTTATGAAGAATCAAGAGCCATCAAATGATATTTTGCATACCTTAAAACAGAAGGTATCTGAAGAGATTGAATGCAGTATTGAAAACATTAGCCCTGCCAACCTGGGGGTTCTTTACAAAATAAGATTTTTGTTTCAAGAATTATCTGACAAAGATATTTCTCGCTTAGATGCTCCTGAACTTGATGAGTTCACCAAAAAAACTATTAAGGACTTGAGGGTTAGAACGAGAGAGCTCGAAGAGAGCTTGAAAGCACTCGAATCCAAAAATAAATCGGATCAACAAGAGCTTCAAAATTATTTGAATAGATTAACCAATCTGCAAAACGAACTCGACATAAAAGAGCAAGGCTATCAACTTCAAAGAAATGCTTTTCTGGAAGAAATCAATGAGTTGACGCGAGATATTAGGCAAAGGGGAATGGAGATTGAGCGACTCAGAAATGAACTCGAAAAATATTCTGAGATAAAGGCGTTGAACGGAGAATACATTGGTAACTTGAGCGAGCCAAGTAGAAAGTACCATTTCAGTCGAAGATGCAAATACTGGAAGAGTCTAGCAGGCAACTATGTCCTAAAAATTGATCTTTCTCAAGAAATAGTTAGCAGCAGTACTCCTGAAATCTTTCGTAGAAATGGAATGAATGAATGCAACGACTGTTTAAAGTATTAAGAAAATAGGAATAGGTATTATAGAATGCGTTGTCGGCTTCTAAAAAGTCTTAACCATTCCCAGTTGCTAAATTCTATCTTTAAGTATTGGAAACGGTGACAACCGCTTTTGTCGGAGTGTTATCAGCACTAATCTGTGATACAGAAATATAATAAGCGAAAAACTGCTTAATCAAACTTCATTTTTTGGACTCTTACAATTAATCCTAAGATAGAGCCTGTTAGAAGAAGCGGCCGTTACGCTGTGAAGCAAGAGTTTGAGCGATCGCTTGTTCTGCCAAATTGCAGGCCAAAACCGATTGTTTTGTCATTGCTTTATCACTGCGATCGTCGTCATTCTCTCCTCTAGATTATGAGTAGGGAAAAATGAATCAGTTTAAGCCAGTTATCGTTGTTCACGGTGGAGCTAAAACCATTTCAGAAGACAAGCTGGCGGCAAATCACGCTGGATGTCGAGCAGCCGCAGAGGCGGGGTGGAATATACTTCATAGTGGCGGTAGTGCAGCCGCAGCCGTTGAGGCTGCTATTCAGGTATTAGAGTCTGACCAAACATTCAATGCAGGCTTCGGTTCAGCGATGAACAGTGAAGGCGAAGTTGAAGACGATGCGGCCATGATGGATGGAGCAACGTTGTCTTGGGGAGCCGTTGCAGCCGTGCAGAGAGTTCGTCATCCTATCTCCGTTGCTCGCAGAATTATGGAGGACAAGTCTCGATTTCTAGTGGCTGAAAGTGGTGAACGATTTGCCCTCGAGCATGGGCTAGAAATGTGTGGTAAAGACGACCTGGTCAGCGAAGAACAGTATCAGGAGTGGAAAGAAGAAGCTAACGTTTTAGATCGTCCAAATACTGTGGGTTGTGTGGCACTAGATACCAATGGCAATCTCGTTGCAGGGACTTCTACAGGGGGGCTGACGGATCAACCTCAAGGACGCGTGGGTGATTCTGCTTTGGTTGGCGCTGGTTTATATGCAGATAATCAACTGGGCGCTTGCTCAACTACGGGTGATGGCGAATCAATTGTTCCAGTTGTACTTGCGAAGACGGCGATCGATGCCTTAGCTGAAGAAACTCATCCAGACCAAGCAGCCCAACACGCGATCAACACCCTCAAAGCGCGTGTAAAAGGCGAGGCAGGCTGTATCTTGCTTGATCGTCAGGGGCGCATCGGTTGGGCCTACAACTCAGACAATATGGCGGTTGCCTACATGACTGAAGCTTTGCAACAGCCAGCCACTTTTACCCAAAAGGAATAATCATTTGCGATTGCTTAAACTGCCATGTTTTCTCAAACAGACTTTAAATTCTTTCAAGGCAATTCTCTTTCTGATCTCTTCGCTCAGGATATTGAAAATGAATCATGTGCCCTGATCTTAAATTATCCGGCAACTGCAAAATGGGCTGCTTATCCCAACGTTCAGAAATATTTCCTGCAAGATGGCAGCAGTGAAGCCACTAAAACATCATTTGACAAAATTTGTCAGAAAGAACCCTGGAAAAATCTGGCTGTACTGGGAGATACGCTTCCTGGGGTAGTCATCAGCCCACCGCGGAATCTATTAATGCAATATTGGCAGGAGCATTTTGGCTTTCGCGATCAACAACTAGAGATGATGGATTGCTCAACGTATTTAGATGATTTTAACCAGAGCAACCACCTCAGCCAAGCGATTACGCTTTTTCCATTTGATCGATTACTACCCGAAAAACATGCCGTCAACCCCGATACGCATTATCGTTTGTTAAGCAAAGCCACCCTCGCTAAGTTAGGAGTACTTTGCCCAATTTATCAAACCTATGATTTAAAGCGAGTTGATTTAAATCAAATTCAACTTCCATCAGAGTACCCCTACCTAATTAAGACATCACATGGTCTTTCGGGCGAGGGTACCTATATTATTCGCAGTAGCAGCGATCTTAACTACTGCTTGGAAGAACTTAGAAAGTATATGAGAATCAATTTATTAGAAACCATTATTGTTTCAGAATTTGTTAAGCATGAAGTTGGCAACTACTGTGTGCAGTTCTATGTGAACAAAGCTGGAAAGATTACTCTAATCGGTGTGACGCAGCAGCTAGTAAGTCCCGAAGGGAATTATTTAGGTGGATTAGTTGATTACACGGATGATTTGAGTAAATTCTTGCAAATGATTTTAGCGGTAGGACAGTATGCCTATCAGCAAGGATACTTCGGTATTATTGGTTTTGATGTTTTGGAGGATAGGGATGGAAAACTTTATGCGATCGACGCTAACTTTCGCATTAATGGTTCCACACCGCTTTGTCTTCAGCGTCATTTGTTGCTAAAGCACGATAAGGCAATCGCAAAATATTCGAGCGATTATCGGATGGAAGGAACGCTTGATTCAATTTTGCTCACATTGAAGTCAGAGCTAGAGCGCAAAGACTTTCTCATCTTGTCGGCGCTAGAGAAGGTGAAATATGGCAAAATTTATACCGAAATCTACGGCATTGTAACAGGGAAAAGCTTGCAAGATATGCAACAGATAGAACAGAGCTTGTACAGCAAAGGCTTGCATTTGACGAGCTAACGCACAGTGAGATAGGGCGTAATAGGATTGAGCGAGGACAAAAACGCCCATGTACCCAACCGTTCAAGCTCGGTTTGATCACAAATTGGCGCCTGAATGAATGATGCTCACCATCAGGTGTTTCGATTCCGTTAGCGGTTACAGAGTGAATATGGAGAAACACTCTTTGGTTGATGGTTGAGGATCTGTCTCCTACTGAAATACTCGAACGGATGGTTCATTTCGTCGATTCAGGATCAACCGCATAACCCGATTCTATAAACCCAACTTTTGCTAATTCCTCCAGGCCTACGCTACCGCAGCGAACATGGCTTCATAGGGTTGAGGATTGGCGTTGTCTTGGGCAACAATTTCCACAATCTTGTTGCGCGACTGGGGCAGATATAGCGCTTCTACACAGACCTCAGCCACCTTCTGCCGGGTCACACTGCCCTCAGATAGCGTATCTGCTGGGGCCATAACTAGGGTGCGGGTGTCGGTGTCGTCATCCTTGAGGCCGCCGGGTCGAACAATAGTGTAGGTAAGACCGCTAGCTTGCAGGTAGGCCTCAGCCTGGTGCTTCCAATACAGAATGAGAAAGAACAGATTGAGCGGGTGAAAAAAGCGTGAGGCGCAGAGCGACGACACCATCACAAAGTGCTCAATGCCGGTTTCTTTAGCCACATCGATCAGGTTTTTGTTGCCTTCGTAGTCAACCTGGTAAGGGCCGGTGGGGTCAAAGCCGGGGCGAGCGCCGGTGGCCGATAGCAGTACAGTGCAGCCTGCGATCGCCTTGCGAATGCTCTCCTTATCGGTGACGCTGCCTTCCATCAGCGTGACCTCAATGGGCAACTTTTCTCGGGCAGCGGCGGCATCGCGCACAAAGGCCACCACGGGCACGCCGCGACCCACGAGCTGGTTCACAATTTTTGAACCTGTGGCCCCAGTCGCCCCAGCAACAAATGCTTTCACGGCTAATTCCCCGATAGTTATAGAACTGCTTTGATCTTACGGAAGGCGATATGAAAAGAAACCAACCCTAGGGCGGGTTACATGAAACCGTGATAAGCATGACAGTTCTGAGGGGCACACTTGAGATACTAAAGCCTTAGGATGGTTAAGCCTGGGACGCAACCTTCGGCGCAATTATATTGTCTGATGTTGTTTAAGCAAGTGGTTGCACAGTGACTCTTGAATTCATGCCATCTGCCCAAAACCCTAACACCTCGTCCTTGCCAGAGGATGAGAAGGTTGGCGTTGAGGCGGCGATGGTCAACGAGCAAACTCCCCCGGTCACCGCTGACCATGCGGTCGGCCAAGCCCCCCATGCACAGGTACCCTTTGTAGACGGGGCCCTGCTGTTAGAAGGGCACTATGCCGGCAAAATGGACATGGCTGCCGACAGCGATACCGTCGGTCGCTACCTCAATAGCCACCGGGGGTGGTTTACCCGCTGCGCTCACCCGATGCAGGTAGAGCATATTTCAGACCACGGCTATGGGCTGGTGGTCGGGCGTTTCTCGGTGCTGGGCTATGAAGTGGAGCCCAAAGTGGGTTTATATCTGTCGCCCCTCGATCACCAGGTCTACCGCATTGATACGATTCCGGTGCCAGGGTACGTGCCTCCCGGCTACGATGTCGATTTTCATGCGGTGATGCGTTTGCAGGATGGCCCCATGGCCACCCCTCCCGCCACCAATTTGACTCAGGTTGACTGGGATCTGAGCCTGGCAGTCAAGATTCACATGCCGCGCCTGCTAAACTCGGTGCCGCGATCGCTGCTCAAGTCCTCGGGCGATCGCTTGCTCAACCAGGTGGTGCGCCAGGTCTCTAAGCGCCTCACCCGCAAGGTGCAGGAAGATTTTCACCACAGCTACAACCTGCCCTTGCCCGAGAGTTACCGGGGCCACCACTTTTGGTCAAACTGGGGCCGGTAATTGGGCGGTGTCTACGACGGTCAGGCTTAGGCTAGACCTGAGGATAGTTTGAACTGGCAACACAAAGCGATCGCGGCCTAGGGGTTTCCTTTGAGCTGCGATCGCTAAAAACTTATTGCTTAGGACTTGCCTAAGTCGCCCCACGGACTAGGAGCCAGCCGAGGCTTGAAGGTCAGTCAGCAGCCGTTGCACAATTTTCATGCCGGTAAAGGCTTGCCAGCTAAACAGCCCGACTAGCACCATGTTGAGGGTGATGTGGGTGAGCCGAGCCGTCTCACTGCCCTTCTGCATAAACGGCACTAGGGCGGCAGAGACAGCAATCAGGGTTGCCATACCCAGGCCTGCTAACAAGTGAGGCCCCACAAACAGCTTGCCAGCCTCTAAGTAGGTAGCCCCCATGCCACCCACGGTGCCAATCACCATCCAGGCCAGCAATACAGAGCCGACCTTGTGGTGCTTAAGGGCAAATTTACCTTTGATCAACTCTTTGCGGGTTTCGGCATCAGCCAGGCGGGTGCGGCGCGACTGAATCCCCAGGTAAAGGGCGTAAAGGGTCATCGCCAGCAGCAGCCACATGGTTACGGGGTGAACAAAGTTGAGCCAGGGTTGAATCGTGTCTAAGGTCATGGGGCTCCGTTGTTGCGTTTTCCGGCGTTACATTTATTTAACAAAATTATAGGAGCACAGATTCTGGCTTGGCAAAGCATTGGATCAGAATGAGTCCAGAATAAATAAGTTACCAGCAGGAACCTAAGTTCAGGGATAGCGCCGTGCAGGCCCAGGTCTGGGTTTTGCCCCATCCGTCACCCAGGGAGTATGGCCTCATTTGTTGTAGAGAAACCAGTTTTAGGGAGATGTCATGCGGCGATTGACCAAAGGCCAGGCTCCGCCAACGCAGCGGTTTTTGATAGCATTACTGGCCAGTTTTTTGGGGGCGGTGCTACTCAGCCAGGGGGTTCCAGGGTTTGCAACCGAGCCTGCCGGGGTGGTGGAGCCAGCAGCAACGGTGCTGGCCAATGCCGAGGATGCGCTGCCGGTAGACCCAGCCGCGCGGCCCGAAAATACGCTGCCTACTCCATTCCCAGAGCAGCCTGACGGCACCCTAAAGCTGCCGCCCAAGGAACCCGATATTCCCGAAATTCCTGGGGCTGGCTCTGAGGCCGTTCCAGCGGCGGCAGACATAGATGCCGATTCGACCTTAGGGCGGGCGCTGCTGCTGTCGGGCCTTTCGCCCGAGGTGGCCAAGCGCAGCGAAATTTTAATCGAGGCCGATCGCCTCTACCAAGCAGGCAATCGCGCCGATGCTGAACTCCTCTATCGGGCGGCCAAAGACCCAGAATGGCTGGCAGAAACAGGGCCAGAGCTGGCGATCGCCCCCCTCACCGACCCCGCTGAGCTACCTCCTGCTGGGCAGGTTTACTGGCGCGAGGCCCAGGCCGGGATCGAGTCCGAGTTCCCCAATCGGGTGCTGGTGCCCCTAGAGCTACTGGTGGAGAACTACCCCGAGTTTTTGCCGGGGCAGGCCCTCTACGCCCGCTACCTGGTGCAGCATGATCGGGCCGACGAGGCGGCTCGGGTGCTGGATGGGGCGATCGCCCGCTATCCCTATAACCCCGACCTGCTCAAGGCCCAGGCTGAGGTGCAGATGGCCCGCGAACAGTGGATTGAAGCCGCCATTACCGCTAACCAGTTCGCCATCCTCAACCCCGAGCACCCCGAAGCCGAAGCCATGGGTGCCCTGGCCCGGCAGAACCTCGATCGCTTTCGCGGCGAGACGAACCAGACCCTAACCCGCAACTTGATATCAAACATTGTCACTGGAGCAGCGGGGTATATTCTCACCGGGGGGTTGCTGGGGCCGTTTAGCGCGATTAATTCCGGCATTTTGCTCATGCAGGGCGAAAGCGGTTTGGGCAATCAGGTGGCTGAGCAGGTGAAGCGACAACTGCCCATTGTTGATGATCCTGAAATTCGCGCCTACGTGAACGACATGGGTCAGCGGCTAGCCGCCTTGGCCGGACGCGACGAGTTTGATTACACGTTTGAGGTGATCATGGATGATAGCCTCAACGCCTTTGCTCTGCCCGGCGGCAAAATTTTCCTAAATGCTGGAGCGATTACCAAAAGCCACTCTGAAGCCGAACTGGCTGGTTTGGTCGGCCATGAACTGGCCCACGCGGTGCTCTCCCACAGCTTTCAGATGGTGACCCAGGGCAACCTTACCGCCAGTCTGGCCTCGTTTATTCCCATTCCTGAGGTGGCCAACATCGCCGCTGGGCTGGTGGTGTCGAGCTACTCCCGCGACATGGAGCGCCAGTCAGATATCTTGGGCACTAAGCTGCTGGCCACTAGCCGCTACGCCGCTGACGGCCTGCACAATCTGATGATTACCCTCGAAGACGAGGTCGGCAACCAGGGCGTGGCCTGGTTTGCCTCGCACCCCAATCCGAGCGATCGCGTCAGCTACCTCAAGCAGCTGATCGACCAGGGCGGCTTCGACCGCTACGCCTACGAAGGGGTCGAAACTCACCTAAAGATGCGCTACAAAATGAACCAGCTAATCACTCAATACAAACTGGAGCAAGGCATTCCAGAAGATGAGCCAATTCAGGATAGGCGGCGCTAAGTCAGGCTTTTCCAAGGACTAGCGCATCCTACTGTGTTCTCGGTCTCAGCTAACGGCAAAGCCAATTAGCTGTTGAAACCAGCGCAGAACCGTGCAAACGTCTTAGCGAACGTTTACCCCACGATCGCCGCTAACAGCAGCACCACCCCCAGCGCAAAGCACCCCACCATTGACCAAAACGCAATTTTGGCGCTTTGATCAACGCTCTTGGTAATGGCTTCGTGGGATTTCAGCGTAATGATGTAGGGTTGGTCGTCCTGGGCGGGTTTTTCAATGGCGATGGTGCCGGTGCGATCGCTCGCCATGCCCACCACTAGCAGCGGCCGATCGAGCGGCAGAACGGTTTCCCGATAGCGATAGCCCAGAGTGCGGCGGGGGCCGCTGATACTGTCTTCCCCCAGCGCTAGCGAAAACGGGCCAAAGGAGAGCATGCCCCCCGCCGGGTTGCCCGGCCGAAATTCGTCCAGCACCTCCACTGGCTCGATCTTGGCCTCTTCAGGATCCACTCGCACCTGCCCCGACGGATCTACCAGGTCGAAGGGAATGCGCTGACTGTGCTCGCTGATGGTTTCTGAACCCCGCTGGGTGCTGGTCGTGACTTTGCCGTCACTGTCTTTCTGACGCACGGTTTCTTCGTACTCGCGCACCACGGTGCTGGTGTAGCAGACGCAGGGAACTGCCTTAAATTCTGAAGTAAGTGGTGTGGTTGTTTTGACGGTGCCCCGCAGCCACACGTAGTCACGCCAGTCGCCGCCGCCAATTTCCTTTGAGACGGCAGTAGCGCTGGCCTCTAGGTCTGCCGCCTGACAGGCACGGGCCAGTTTGAGCTGACGACAGCGGCGCTGCTGGCGGTTTTGCACCCACCCGAGCACGGCCCCAGCGATAATGAGAATAATGCCTGCGATCGCCATACTGCTCTCCCGCAATGCTGTCAGCTCTGACTATCAGCTTGCCCAGACGCAACACCCGAAACCCTGCCCCTTAACGAATTTGCACGAAAGGCTTTTCTGCTAGCGTTATCTATCGAAAGGTTTTGTTGCAAAACTTAAAGCCTTGCCGACTGTCTTAAAAGCCCTGATACACTGACATTTAGCGATTCATTGGACAGTTGTCCTTTTCTCTGTTCTCAGGATGTGAATTAGTCCAGAGCGTCAGAGTTGCAAAGACTGCTTCCCCTTAGCATCGCCCGCCGGGAGATAGACCGGCTCACGTTCACCGCGCCATCGAAGGACTCATGGTAGATTCCCTTAAAAAGCCTGAATTACAAGAGATTCGCCCAGGGGTAAAGTCTCCCGCTAAAGACACCATTCTCACCCCTCGGTTTTATACCACCGACTTTGACGAGATGGCCGCCATGGACCTCTCCATCAACGAAGACGAGATGCTTGCCATCCTCGACGAGTTGCGGGCTGACTACAACCGTCACCACTTCGTCCGCAGCGAGGTCTTTGACCAGTCTTGGGACTGTGTCACCGGCGAAACCCGGCAGGTGTTTGTAGAATTTCTGGAGCGCTCCTGCACCTCTGAGTTCTCTGGCTTTTTGCTCTACAAAGAATTGAGCCGTCGCCTCAAGGGCAAAAACCCTCTGCTGTCTGAGTGCTTTGAGCTGATATCGCGCGACGAAGCGCGTCACGCGGGCTTTCTCAACAAGGCCATGGCTGACTTCAACATGCAGCTAGACCTGGGCTTTTTAACCAAGAGCAAAGACTACACCTTCTTTAAGCCCAAGTTCATCCTCTACGCCACTTACCTGTCAGAGAAGATTGGCTACTGGCGCTACATCACCATCTTCCGCCACCTCGAGTCTCACCCTGAAAACGAGATCTACCCCATTTTCCGGTTCTTTGAGAACTGGTGCCAAGACGAAAACCGCCACGGCGACTTCTTCTCTGCCTTCATGAAGTCCCAGCCCAAAATTCTCAACGACTGGAAGGCCAGGCTGTGGTGCCGCTTCTTCCTGCTGTCGGTGTTTGCCACCATGTACCTCAACGATCTCCGGGCCAGAGGTTTTTACGAATCCCTCGGGTTGAATGTCCGTGAGTACGACATCGAAGTCATCGAGAAAACCAACAAGACCGCTGGTCGAGTGTTTCCAGTGACGCTGAATGTCGAGCACCCCAGCTTCTTTAAGCGATTGGATGTGGCTGCCGCTGCTAACTCCAAGTTGAGCAAGATTGCTGAGTCGAATCAGCCTAAGCCGCTGAAGAAGCTGCAACAACTGCCTCACATTGCCACTATCGGCTGGCAGCTGGTGCAGCTCTACTTCCTCAAACCCATAGACGCCATGGCGACACGCGGCCAGGTGCGCTAGAGGGCATTAGCCATTTATCGGAACGCTATCCTCGTTTCCCCCAGCGGTTTTGCTCTTTGAGTGAGGCCGCTTTTTTTGCCTGTCCACCGGGTGGCAGCGCTGCTGGACGAAGGCGGTAAGATGCATAGGATTCATTGTGTGAGCTAGGAGCCGCCGAGTGGTGTTGACAAAAACTCAACTGTTGCGTCTGGGGGGCTGTCTGGCAGTGTTTGGAGTTGGGCAGAGTGCAATGGCGCTTGAGGGGCAACCTAATGTTGCTGGGGAGGTTGTGCCTACAAGGCCTGTTCTTGCAGACCCCCCTAATCTGGCAGCGTCTGGCCTAGCCCTTTGCCCTCAGACCGTCGATTTTGTGAAATCTTGTACGGTTTCCTTGGAGGCGACCCTGCCAACAGTTAGCGCCGTTACCCCAGAAACACTCGCCCTCGAACCTGAGGCAGTGGCCCCTACCCTCGACCTTGACCCGGCTGTGATTGAAGCCAGCCCTACACTCCAGCGCTGGTTAGAAGATGTGCCCGATGTGGCCGACGAGATTCGTCACCGACCTAGCTTTCGCACCAGGCTGCGGGTGGGCTATGCCCAGTTTCCCTCTACAGGGCAAATTGGCGGTTTTGGGGCAGCGCTCGAAGACGTATTTGTGGCGCCGGGCACAGGCCTCGCCGCCAGCGTTGACTACAGCCGCAGCTGGAATGGCCAGCGCGAATCTTATGGCGGTGAGGCGCGGTACTACCTGCTGCCTTTGGGCGGCTATTTCAACCTTGCGCCCACGGTGGGCTATCGCTCTCTCAGCACCCCGTCTTACCAGACCGACGGGCTAGATGTGGGCCTGCGCCTGATGCTGGTGCCCTCGCGGGGTGGCGGTGCCGATTTGGCCCTGAGCCAGCGCTGGGTGGCACCGGGCAGTGAAAGTGAGGTGGGGATTACGAGCCTAGCGATCGGCTATGCCGTGACTCGTCAGCTGCGGCTGGGCACCGATTTTCAGCGGCAAAACTCTCGTTTTGGCCAAGACAGCCGCGTCGGAGTTTCTTTAGAACTGTTGCTCTAGCAATTGTTGCTACAGGGTGGGTATCAATAGAGGTCTGCAAAGCTCCTAAGGTGTGCCAGTTCAACACAAAAAAAGGTGGAGAGCGATCGCTCTCCACCTTTTAGCTAGCCGAAGCAAGGCTGTGGGCTAGGGCAGGTGCCCAGTTAGTTCGAGCCGGGTTCAGAAAACTCGGCATCGATTACATCGTCGCCACCGGAGCTATCGCCAGGGGTAGCGTCGGGGCCAGGGGCTGCACCACCGGCGGCGTCGCCAGCAGCCTGCTGATACAGGTTGGTGCTAATGCCATAGAGGGTCTGTTGCAGTTCGCCGGTGAGGGTTTTGATGGTGTCAAAGTCCTCGGCTTCAATGGCGGTTCTCAGCGCCTTGATCTGCTCCTCAGCTTTCTCTTTGTCGGCAGCGGGCACCTTGTCACCCATGTCGGTGAGCTGCTTCTCGGCCTGGTAGGTGAGCGAGTCAGCCTGGTTCTTGAGGTCGATGCGCTCACGACGCTCTTTGTCAGCGGCGGAGTTGGCCTCGGCATCCTTCACCATGCGCTCGACCTCGTTCTCGTCGAGGGTGGAAGCCCCCGAGATGGTGATGGTCTGCTCTTTGCCGGTGCCCTTGTCTTTGGCGGTGACATTGAGAATGCCGTTGGCGTCAATGTCAAAGATCACCTCGACTTGGGGCACACCACGGGGCGCGGGGGGAATGCCAGAGAGCTGGAAGTTACCCAAGCTCTTGTTATCGCTGGCCATTTCACGCTCGCCCTGGAGCACCTTAATTTCCACGTTGGTTTGGCCGTCTTGGGCGGTGGAGAACACCTCCGACTTCTTAGTGGGAATGGTGGTGTTGCGGGTGATCAGCTTGGTCATCACGCCGCCAAGGGTTTCCACACCCAGAGACAGGGGGGTAACATCGAGCAGCAGAATGTCTTTGACTTCACCGGCCAGCACGCCACCTTGAATAGCAGCCCCTACAGCTACGACCTCGTCAGGGTTGACGGTTTCGTTAGGCTCTTTGTCAAGGGTGCGCTTGACCACGTCTTTGATGGCGGGAATGCGGGTGGAACCACCTACCAGCACCACTTCGTCAATGGCGGTTTTGGCTATCTTGGCATCCTTTAGGGCCTGCTCGACGGGGATGCGGCAGCGATCGATCAGATCGGCGCACAGCTCCTCGAATTTACCTCGGGTGAGGGTCATTTCCAGGTGCTTAGGGCCGTCCTGGGTGGCGGTGATAAAGGGCAGGTTAATCTCTGCCTGGGTGACGCTCGACAGCTCGATTTTGGCTTTTTCAGCGGCTTCAGTCAGGCGTTGCAGGGCCTGCTTATCTTTGCGCAGTTCGATGCCTTCCATCTTTTGAAACTCGCCCGCCAAGTAGTCAACGATCTTCTTGTCGAAGTCGTCGCCACCCAGGTGGGTGTCGCCAGAGGTAGCCAGTACTTCAAATACGCCGTCGCCCACTTCAAGAATGGAGACGTCGAAGGTACCACCGCCAAGGTCAAAGACCAAGATGGTTTCGTTGCTCTTGCGATCGAGACCGTAGGCTAGCGACGCAGCGGTCGGCTCGTTGATGATACGCAACACTTCGAGACCAGCAATTTTACCGGCGTCTTTGGTGGCCTGGCGCTGGGAGTCGTTGAAGTAGGCCGGCACAGTAATTACGGCCTGGGTGACTTTTTCGCCCAGGTATTTGCCGGCATCGTCGGCTAGCTTGCGCAAAATTTGAGCCGAAATTTCTTCGGGCGAAAATTGCTGGCCTGCCTGGGGACAGTCAATTTTGACGTTGTTGCCAACATTCATCACTTTGTAGGCGACTTCGGTCGACTCGGTGGTGACTTCGTCGAAACGACGACCGATGAAGCGCTTGACCGAGTAAAAGGTGTTCTCGGTGTTCATCACCGCTTGGCGCTTGGCGATTTGGCCAACGAGGCGATCGCCGTTCTTTGCATAGGCGACGACCGAGGGCGTAGTGCGAAAGCCTTCAGCGTTAGCGATAACGGTGGGCTTGCCCCCTTCCATGACGGCAACCACTGAGTTTGTGGTGCCTAGGTCGATTCCAACTACTTTACCCATATTGTCTTTGCTCCGGCTTGACAGCTATATCATCTATAGTGCTTGCTCAAGCCATTTCTCTGAAGGAGGGGATACCGAACCGCGGAAGGCGGGGTATGGGGTAGAGGAGTAGATGAGGGGGATGGGGAAGATGGGGGAGATATCCTTTCCCTAGGGTGTATCTGGTGAGTGGCTCTTGTGGTTAGTTACGATCGCTGCTCGTACTCAAGGAGGGACTGCAACGGCTCGACTAGGGGCGGTAGGCTGCGATGAATCGTTCTCCAAATAGTGGGTATGTCTAGCTGAAAGTATTCGTGGGCAGCTACATTGCGCATGTCTTTCATCAAGCGCCAGGGGAGGTCAGAATAGCGCTGTTGAATCGCTTCAGGAATGTTAGCTGAGGCCTCACCAATGACGATGAAGTCGTAGAGCACTGCCTTGAGGATGGTTTCATCATCTTCAAATACTTCAAAACTGATGGCTGAGGTGCGTACTTGAATAGCGCTGATTGCGGTCAAGATGTCATGAATGCGAAGTAGCCAGTCTCTAGAAGACACGAACAGCATCCTTAATGACGGGTTCGCGGAGATGGGCTTTGAGCGCTGCACGGGTGCCCATGTCCACGGCACACCCTAAAAGGTCTTCGAGATAGTGCTGTACTCGAAATACATCAAACAGAGTAGGCTCAATGGCAAATTCAACCAAAAAATCGACATCACTATTGGCATGGGCTTCGTCACGGGCCACTGAGCCAAATAATTCCAAGGTTTTGACCCCAAGCAATTCAAGATCGTGCTGGTGAGCCTGGGCCAACGTTACAACATGCCTGCAATTCATGGGTAAGGCTATTCTGAAACGTATAGAGCTAATTCTCCTGTCTATAGGTTACGCGCGCTACTTATAATTTTGACTCTGCCTTTACTGACGAAAATGAATTCGGCTTTGTCCTAATTCATTTTCAACGTAGCGGTTGCCCTCAGGGGTGAGGTGCAGATCGGCGATCGCCCGCTTGTACACCACAATCAGCCCCTGCTCGACCAGTCTCTCTAGCAACCGCTGGCGATCGCCTACCGACACCCGCCGATGGATCTGGCCAGGGCCAATGCGTCCCCCTAGGCACGATCGCAGAATCAGCAGCTCGTCGGGGGTGACAGGCCACACTGATAGATCGAGCTTGAGCAGGGTTTTGCCGGTGAGGGTGAGGCCAAATTGGGCGATGTCATAGTCATAGGTCAGCCAGCCTCTGGTCTGAAGCTGCTGACAGGCTTTGACTCGCTGTCGCATAGAACTTTTTCGCTCGACGGGCAGTGTGGAGAGGGAATCGCAGGTGCTGCCCATGGCTTTGAGTTGGCCCAAAATAGCCAACTCAAGAGGGGTTGGGGCCAGAGAGGTGGTCTGGTTCGCGCTCATTGGGGCTGAAAATGATGCGGTCGTCCTGAAACGATTGGCGTGGGGTGAAGTGTAATGGAAGGGGGCGGGGCGATTGCACTTGGGCTAGTCTCTAGCCGTCGCGCACTAGTTCATAATGACTAGTTTTATCATGCCGCTTGCATCTTAACCACCGTGATCGCTGCTGTGTCTTTGAATTCTCAAACCTACCTGGGGCACAACCAAGAAGCCTATCAAGAACTGCGACTGGCGCTGCAACTTAACCTGCGACGGCAGCTGTTGATTGCGGTGTGCGATGATTTGGCCCTGCAAGAGCAGCTGGCCCAGCGCCTAGAGGCTAATTTTAGCCCGCTGCCCGAGACGGTGCCCCTGGCAGCAGAGGTGCGGGCGCGGCAGTTGACGCTGGTGACGCTACGGCTGAGCGGCGATCGCCCCGACCTGGTGCGCGAGGTGTTGCTGTGGCTTAAACAGCAGCGCCGGCTTCAGAGCAGCCTGCCGACCACGCCCGTGTTTCAAATTGTGGGCATCGCTCAGTTCACCCGCCAGTCGCCCACGGTGCAAAACCGGTTTTTGGCCTCGCTGATTCGGGTCGATGCGCTGCTGACCCAGCTTGACTGTCGGCTGGTGGTGTGGGTGCCGCGCCCCTGGTTGGGCAAGATTCGCCAGTCGGTGCCAGGGTTTTGGCGATCGCGCAGCGGCCTGTTTGAGTTTATGGGCGAACCTGGTGCGCCACCCTCGGCTCCGACTGAGCCTGCGGTGCCACCCGCGCCAAGTCGCCCCTCGGCTAATCCCCCCGATCTCTGGCGGGTGCTGCGGGATGATCTCTCGACCTTCGAGCAGCCTGCGCCTGCAAAGGATCGTACTCCCAAGGATGCGGCCGCACAGCCAGCGGTGCCGTCCGTAGAGCTGCCCACTTTACTTGACCCAGAGGCTAAGGCTGCTCGCAACCATGATCTGCCACAAAATCCTCAGGGCTACACCGTTGTAGATCAAGGGTCGTTTTCGAGTATTGTCATGCCGCCGGTGGGGGCCATGGCAGCGGAGACTCTGGCGGCCCTACAGCGGGCTGAACCTGTGCTGCCGACTGTTGAGCCGGTTCCCGCCCCCGTCTCGCCCAGCCCAATATCTCTGCGCCCGTCGGACGCTCTAGAGCTGCCTCCAGACTTGGCCAAGGATGTAGAGCTGGCGAATCTATGGCGCTACATTCAGGGATTGGTAGAGCAGCAGGCGGGGCCACTGACCCTAGCGCGGGCGTACCTGGCGCTAGGCCAGATAGGGCGCGATCGCCTCTCGGTTGATGCCCCCGCCGCCAGCGTGCTGGACTTTGCGACGGCGGTGTATGACCGGGCGATCGCCGGTCTGCCCCAGGGCAGCACCGACTGGTGCGACGCCCTCAACGACCTGGCCAGCCTCTACTGGCTTCAGGGTCAGCAGGAGAGCACCCCCGACCCTGCCCCCTGGCTGCGCCGCAGCGTCAGCACCTACGAAAAAGCCCTCCAGGGCGGCGCTAAAACGATCCCTGCCGACACCCTAGGGCGCATCTACGGCAACCTAGGCACCGTATACGGGCTGCTGGCGAACCTGGAGGATCCAGCCCCCTGTCTAGAGAAGGCGGTGGCGGCGTACCAGCAGGCGCTATTGCACAGCCCGGCGGCGCGATCGCCCATTGACTACGCCAACCTGCAAAACAGCCTGGGGGCGATTCACTGGCGATTGTCTCAGTATGACCAGCCCCAGCACCACCTGGCCCAGGCCGTTGCCGCTTACGGTGAAGCCCTGGCCCACCGCACCGCCCAGGATGAGCCGCTGGAATATGCCATGGTGCAAAACAACCTGGGCATTGCTTACTGGAGTTTGGCCCAGCACCAGCAGCCCGTATTTTTGCTTGAACGGGCGATCGCCGCCTACCAGGCTGCCCTCAAGTACCGCACTGTGGACGCTGCCCCGGCGGGTTGTGCGGCCACCGCCAACAATTTGGGCACTGCCTACTGGGATCTGGCTCAGCAGGCGGCTGTGGCAGGCGAACAGCGCATTGCCACTCTGCAACAGGCCGTTGCCGCCTACGAAACCGCCCTGGCCGCCGCCCAAATTGCCCTGCAAGAAACGCCGCCCCCTGCTTTGGGGTTTGACCTGTGGGCCACCTGTCACAGCGCCGGAGTGGTTCACGATCAGCTGGCTCAGGCGCTGCCAGAAACTCAGCCTGAAGCCCGTCAGCGCCATCTAGAAACTGCCCTCAGCCAATACCTGCTGGCCTACCAGGGCTGGCAGGACTATCCCCAACAGGTGGAGGTGCTAATCACAGCCCTGGTTTACAACGCCCACCTCAACTTTGAAATCTTCGGCATCCCCGCTCAGCAGGTGGTGCTCTCTAAGCTGCCGGGGGAGTTGCTGGCTCAGGTGTTGCGGCGGTTGTAGGAGTGGGGATGGGTAGGTGGGTGGATGGGTAGATGGGGACAAATTCTAAAATCCAAAGTCCCAAAGCCAGAATCGTTAAGAACCATCGCACCCGCCTTCTCAAGGGCAAACCCTTGCAGGACAATGAAAGGCGTACTTAACGGTTTGCAACATCCCGCCGGAGCAGAGCCTTTGGCCGGATGACAGGAAGAACTATGGCCTATTACTGGTTCAAAGCGTTTCATATTGTCGGCGTGGTGGTGTGGTTCGCCGGGTTGTTTTACCTGGTGCGCCTGTTTATCTACCACGTTGAGGCCGAGGCCGAGCCAGAGCCGGCTCGCAGCATTCTCAAGAACCAGTACACCGTGATGGAAGAGCGCCTCTATGGCATCATTACTACCCCCGGCATGGTGGTGACGGTGGTAATGGCCATTGGGCTGCTGGTGCAGATGCCCGAGTATCTCAAAGATGGCTGGATGCACGCCAAGCTAGGGCTGGTGGCGGTGCTGCTGGCCTATCACCACTACTGCGCTCGGCTGATGCGTCAGCTGCACCGAGGCGAATGCAAGTGGTCGGGGCAGCAGCTGCGGGCGCTCAACGAAGCCCCCACCCTGCTGCTGGTGGCGATCGTCATGCTGGTGATATTTAAGAACAACTTCCCCACAGGGGCGACCACCTGGCTGATGGTGGGGCTGGTGGTGTTTATGGCGGCGACCATTCAGCTCTACGCCCGCAAGCGACGGCTAGATAAGGAGAAAGCGGCTTTAGAGGCTCTAGATGATGTGCCTGAGCCCCAAGCCGTGCAAAGCTGAACCAGCCTTGGTGAGGGCATACTGGTGATCACAAAAACCATGGAGTAGCGATGGGCAGGCGGGATCGCTGTTTGAATCGCTGTTTGGTGCCGGGGGTGTTTGCTGCCGTGGGCGTTCCCTTGTTAATGATTGGGGTACCACTTTGGGCCGTGGTACCCCATGCGGATGCCAACCATGCCAAGGAGGTGGCGCGGCTGCCCGTGACCACGGCGGCGACCCTCAACGAGCGCGGTGCTCGGGTGCTGATAGAGGGCCAGGTGAGCGATCGCATGGCTTTCAGCGATCGTCCGCCCGTGGTTGCTTATAACGAATATCACCCAGGCAGCGAGGGGAGGGTGTACGCCCCTACCCTTTGGGTGCAAATTCCAGGGAAAGAAGTGGAAGTGACGGCGGGGTATCGAATACGATCTACGCTTTCTCAGGTAGGTATCTATCGCAGTAGCTTTGAAGTTAACGATCCCGTTTTGGTGTTGGGAACCTTGAGCGTAACTGGCGATCGCCCCGTGGTCAGCGCGGCAGAGATCGGGTTTGAGACTAAAGAAACTTATCTGGCGTCATTACACGAGCAATCGATGAACCGCCAGATGGGCCTGCTGTTTTCGGTTTTGGGCAGTTTGCTGACCCTGGGGGGCGGGTTAGATCTTTATCTGATCTGGCGCAGGATTCGCGGCGATTGGTAGAGCACCCCCTCAAGCTTGAGTCCGTCCCGGTTGATCTAATCGCCCAGCTCGGCGATAAACCACACCAAATTTTCATACGTGTAACTTTGGGGAAATGCCACATTAGGCGTAGACACTCGACCTGAGGCCACACTGATGCACAATCTGGAAATGCGGCGACCCCTGAGTGTCGGCCCCGAACCGTTGCATTTGCGCCCCGGCACCCGGCGGCTCAACCTGGCAGCAGGGCTAACGACTTTTCCAGAAGAGATTCTGGAGCTGGCAGACAGCCTCGAAGTGCTTGACCTGTCAAACAATGCCCTGACTACCCTGCCCGACAGCTTTGCCCAGCTGCACAACCTGCGGGCGGTGTTCTTTAACAACAATGCTTTTGAAGTGGTGCCCGAGGTGCTAGCCCACTGTCCCCAGCTGACGATAGTTGGGTTTAAGGCAAACCAAATCGCCACCGTGCCCGCTGAGGCGCTACCCCTCGCCACCCGCTGGCTCATCTTGACCGACAACCGCATCGAGGCGCTGCCCAAGTCGATTGGCCAGCTCACCAAGCTGCAGAAGCTGATGCTGGCCGGCAACCAGCTGCGGACTCTGCCCGAGAGTTTGGCCAATTGCCAGAATTTGGAGCTAGTCCGCGTTGCCGCTAACCAGCTTGAGGCCCTTCCCCCTCAGCTGCTCGCCCTGCCTCGGCTAAGCTGGCTGGCCTACGCTGGCAACCCTTTCTGCCGGGGCTGGGGCAGTGAGCCCCAGTCGCTACCTCAAATCGCTTGGGATGACCTGACGGTGGGCGATATCTTGGGGGAGGGGGCCTCTGGTGTAATTTCGCGCGGCACCTGGCAGCAGGGTCAAGATGAAATGCCCATTGCCCTCAAGCTGTTTAAAGGTGCGATCACCAGTGACGGTTTGCCCGAAGACGAAATGCGGGCCTGCATAGCGGCGGGGGTCCACCCGAACCTGATTGGCCCTCTGGGGCAAATTGTCGGTCACCCCGAGCAGAAATCTGGACTAGTGCTGCCGCTGGTGGATCACAGCTACCAAGTAATGGGCCGCCCCCCCAGCCTAGAGAGCTGCACTCGCGACACCTATTCCCCAGAGGTCACCTTTTCCCTAGAGGCAACTGTGGGCATTGCAATTGGGGTAGCCGCTGCTGCCGCCCACCTGCATCGGTGCGGCATTCTCCACGGCGATCTATATCCGCACAACACCCTAGTCACCGAGGCGGGGGACACCTGTTTGAGCGACTTTGGGGCGGCCAGCTTCTACGACCGGGCGGGGCAGGCCGCTAAGACCCTAGAGCGTCTGGAGGTACGGGCCTTTGGCTGCCTGCTGGAGGATTTGCTCGATCGCTGTCCTGCCGCTTCTGACCCAGTGCTGCGACTGCGCCAGCTACAGTACGCCTGCATGCAGTCTGAGGTGTTGGCCCGTCCAGCCTTTGAAGATGTGCTGGATGAACTGGTTGCTTTAGCTCGCTAAGGCCGATCTGGCTCAGCCCGCCAGTGGGCTCAGTCAAAGCTCTGGCCGTAGTTGAACTGGGTCAGGAGACGGTTGCAGCTTAAATGAGCGGGTGTATCCGAGGATAGCAAGCTAATCTAAAAAAGTGGGTATCCTCAAGGCGCGGGCAGTTGGAGCAACAACCCCAGGCAACGCACGGCTCGTTGGCCAGTCTGGGCACAGGGTTCGAGTGCATTGCAAGCATAGGTACAGCTTTTGAACAACGCCAATGTCACTGGCCACGGCCAGTCTGCCACTGACCCAACAGCTCAGGTATTTTTGGCCTACGCGGCTGAAGACGGTTGCCACACCCCTGGCGAAGCGATCGCTGGGCCTGGTGAGGTCGAGGTGGTAGAGGCATTGCGCCAGTTGTTGACCCAGGCTCAGATTACCTACCGGCAATGCCCTTGTCCCTGGCCTGCTGACGCTGACCATGAGGCGATCATCTCTCGGGCCGCCGAAGCTTGCGACAACTATGTGCTGGTGCTGTCGCCTTACACCCTGGCCGATGTCTTTTGTCTACAGGGGCTGCTGTTTGCCCTCAGCCTAAACAAACGCATTGTGCCAGTGCTGATTGAAACTGTCTCTGCCCACCACCTGCCCGAGCCCTTGCAAACCCTGGAGACCATTGACCTCCGGGATAGGTCGGTGCCCCTGACGCAGACCGACGGGGGCCGTCAGCTTTTGCAGACTCTGCACCACGCCGCTGATTATCACCATGCCCATACCCAACTCTTGGTGAGAGCCCTGCAATGGGAGCGACAGCAGCGCCACCCAGATCTACTGCTTCAAGGTGATGAGCTGGTCCAATACCAGCGCTGGCTGGTGCAGGCCAATGGGCAATCGCACCATCAACCCATTCAGCTGCAAACGCTATATATCTCTGAAAGTGCCCGCCATCAAACCAGCCAGGACAATGCCGCAGCTCTAGGCATGAGCTGGCTCAAACGCTGGCTCTAACCGCCCTAGCTCGATGCGCTGGTATAAAACCGCAGGGCAAACCGCCAAAACCGATTTGCCGCCACTAGCAGCACCGCCGCCAGTAGCGCCGAGGCCACCAGCCAGCCGCGTCCGCCCTGGTTGAGCATGGTCTGAGCCGGTACGGTCGTCAAAAACGCCACCGGCACCACAAAGGTAAAAAACGCTCGGTAGGCCACTGGGTAGGCTGCGATCGGGAACCGCCCCGCCTCCAGCAGCCCCCGCAGCACCTCGGTGACGTTGTAGATTTTGACAAACCAAATGCTGGTGGCCCCCAGCATAAACCACAGGCTGTAGAGGGTGAGCGCCCCAAACAGCAGGGGTAAGATCGCCAGGGCGTAGTCGGCCCAGCCCAGGCCCAGGCGACTGCCGCCGTAGCCAATCATCACCAGGCCAAACAGCATGTCGGGCAGACCCCAGGGCGAGACGATGCGCGTTGAGAGCCAAAACTGTGAGCTGATCGGCTTGAGCAGCACAAAGTCGAGGGTGCCCTGCTGCACCTGGCCGACAATTTTGTTGAGGTTAGGAATCAGCACTGTGGCCGAAAAGCCTTGTAGTACGGTGAATAACCCCAGTACCAGCAAGGCGGCTTCCCAGCTCCACCCAGCAAACTCGTAGCCGGTGCGATAGAACAAAAACAGGCCAAATAAGCTGCCCACCAGACCGCCTAAGCTAATTAAAGCGGTGACCAAAAAGTTGAGGCGATACTCTAGCTCGGCGGCGATCGCCGTGCCCCAAAACAGCCGCAGTACCTTCCAATAGCGCCCCATTAGGCCCCCATGCCCGAATATTGCTTCAGCCCCTGCCGCCACAGCCAGCGGTTTAGCCCCCAAAACAGTGCTGACCAGAGCACCATCGCCGCAAACCCTTGGGCCACGTGCTCGGGACGGTTAATCAAGATACTGGCCGGAAAATAGATTAGGTACGGAAAGGGTGTCCACAGCACCACCTCTCGCACCGCGTCAGGAAAGAGGGAGAGGGGGGCGATCATGCCCGACAGGAATGTATAGAGCAAAAACCAAAACTGCTCTAGGGCGCTGGCCCGCTCGGTCCAAAAGGCCGCTAGGGCAAAGGTGTACTGCATCAGGAACCGTAGGCAAAAGGCCAGGGCGATCGCCAGCAGCCCCAGCAGCAGATTGCCCAGACTAGGTAGCCAGGCGGCGTAGGGGTAGAGCAACAAAAATAGCCCTACCAGCAAAAAGGCAAAGGGCAGCCGGGCAAAGCGTTCCGCCACGTGGCTAAAAAAGTGCCGCCAGGCAGGGTCTATGGGCTGCAACAGGTAGGGCGACAGTCGGCCTTCCACCACCTCTCGCTCAAATTCCCAGATCACCCAAACGACGGTGAACTGCCGCACCAAGAACACCGCCAAGAAATACTGCACCAGCTCGGTCGGGCTGAGGTCGAATTGGTCGCCCTGGGCCGCCTCAACCCACAGGCCCATGAGAATCAGCGGGAAGGTGCCGGATAGCACCCAAAATACCAGCTCAGCCCGGTATTCCACCATATAGGCGTAATACACCGACAGCATGACGCGGGAAATTTTTAGCGCTTGTTTCGCCATATTTTCACTAAGGGGGGCTCCTCATTGGCCTTGATCCTACCAGGATGCTACCGCTGGCTGGGAGAGCCAAGGCGCGGCAGTCAGTCGATAGGCAGATATTTTCCAAAGTTTGATGTTTTCTGCGGATAGCTTTAACTCTTTCCTCAAAAGAAAAGATATGCTTGAAATTGAATTTAGTAGCTTTAGATACAGAATTTTTTGGAGGTTCGCTATGTTATCCACTCAAGAGCAAGCTCGCCAGCTATTGGCCCGCAACCGTCAGCAGCAGCAGCAGCGCCGGGCCAACATGCTAGGACGGTCTACCCACGAAGTTCTGCCTTCCGAGACCCCTCAGGCTTAACCCAAAATCCTCAGCTTCGATGCCTGTGCTATGAGGCGGATTGGCCCGTAGCCCAATACCACTTAGAGGCTCGGGCTAACTTAACCGCTCATTAACCCCAGCGATCGCCCCTACGACCATGATGAAGGTGAACCACCCGTGCATTTTTGCAATGCGGTGCGCACCTGACTCATATTTAGGCCCGGCGATCGCTGGGCCTTTTTTATGCCTAAAACTCTCTGGAGATGCAGGCTCAAGCTCCATCCCCAATGCCCTAACAGGCCCTCTCAGGAGAAAAACAACCGTTGCTCTGCCTATCGGAGCCTAACTCTTTATTTTTCGCCTTTCACTCTTTTTTCTCTTCCCCTAATCGCGCAGCACGTAGCCGACGCCGCGTATGGTTTGAATCAGGCGGCTTTCGCCTTCGGCTTCGAGCTTGAGGCGTAGGTAGCGCACATAGACCTCAATGATGTTGGAGTCGCCCATAAAGTCGTAGCCCCATACCTGTTCGAGGATGCGATCGCGGGTCAGCACTTGGCGGGGGTTGGTCATCAAGTAGTCGAGCAGGTCAAACTCCTTGGCGGTGAGTTCGATGGGGCGCTGACCCCGGCGCACCTCGCGGCTGCGGCGATCGAGGGTGAGGTTGCCAAAGACTAAAATTTCGGCATCCTGGGGTTCGGTGCGGCGCAGATGGGCGCGCACCCGAGCTAGCAGTTCTTCGATGCTAAAGGGTTTGACCACGTAGTCGTCGGCCCCGGCGTCGAGCCCTTCGACGCGATCGCTCACCTCATCCCTAGCCGTCAGCAAAATCACTGGGGTGGCGGTGCCCGTCTGGCGCAGGCGGCGGCAGACCTCAACTCCGGTCAGCCCCGGCATCATCCAGTCGAGAATGATTAGATCTGGGGTCTGGTTGCGGGCGGCCATCAGCCCCGAAAGGCCATCGTGGGCCATGCTGACCTCGTAGCCTTCGTAGGACAGCTCTAGCTGGACAAACTTAGCGAGTTTTTCTTCGTCTTCAACGAGTAGGATGCGGGCGCTCATGGGTGCCTCTGGTGGAAGGGGTGGGGAGTGGGGGTGCGGGAGGTAGGGAAGATTGGAGAAATTGGGAGGTGGGGGAGATTTAGAGGGTGAAGCGGTTGCCTTGGTTGGGTTGCGATTGGCCGGTGACTTGGCCGCCCATGGCTTCGATTAGCGATCGCACTAGGGTAAGTCTCAGGCCGGTGTCGCCGCTAGAGCGCGATCGGCTTCGTCCACCCGTTAAAAGGGGTCAAAGATGTGGCTCTGACGGTCGGTGGGTATACCCGCTCCGTAAAAACGCCATAGAGTAGGTGGACTACAGGAGGGGCCAAAAACCAGCTACGGGTTCAAAAGCCGATCTCGACTCTAACAGCCGATTCTGAGAACAAGCTGATAGCCAACCTCAGCAAGTCTTACAAGATTCTCAGGACGATCTCAGTCGGCCAGACTTGAATGGGGATGGCCCAGACGGTCGGGTTTCACCCTCAGGTCACACGACGTCTCCTCATCTCCCTTAAGATTATGTCTTCCAGACCTATTTCGCGTCCGGTGTCCGCTAGCGTGCTTCGCTTTATGTTCTGCTTAGGTGTTGCGTTGGTGGGTGCCCCGGCAACCTCCGCTCTGGCCCAAACCCTGGGGCAGGGGGCAGGGGCAGACCTGTCATTTTTTGCGTCGCTCCAGCAGCAGCTGGTGCAGGCGCTCGCCTGGATCGATGGTCTAGGGGCGATCGCACCCCTAGCTTTCATCCTGCTCTATATCGTGATTACCGTTGCTTTTGTGCCCGCCTCGATCGTAACCCTAGGGGCCGGCGTGGTGTTTGGCGTGATCAAAGGGGCGGCTCTGGTGTTTGTAGGGGCGATGCTGGGGGCCACGGCGGCGTTTTTGGTGGGGCGCTACGTGGCGCGGGGCTGGGTGGCCAGCAAAATTGCCAACAACCCGCGCTTTCAGGCCGTCGACGATGCCATTGCCAGGGATGGCCGCAAGATCATTTTTTTGCTGCGGCTATCGCCGGTGTTTCCCTTCAACCTGCTCAACTACTCCCTAGGGCTGAGCCAAATTTCCCTTAAAGACTATGTGGTTGGTACGGTGGGCATTTTGCCCGGCACGGTGATGTACGTCTACCTGGGATCGCTGGTGGGCAACCTCGCTACCCTGGGGGCCGACAGCAGCCAGTCTCCCGAAGCCGCCACGGTGCAGTGGATTATTCGCATTGTGGGCTTGGTAGCCACGGTGGCGGTGACCCTCTACGTCACCCGCATTGCTCGTCGGGCGCTTACCGAGGCCATTCCCGAAGACTCGGTTACCCCAGAGAACCTTTAGTCGGCCTGTCAGGCGCTGGTTTGCGATCGGGCTATTGCTAGCCCTAGGAATGGCGAGGCTGTGGTCCTATCGAGAATTGTTGAGCAATACCCCTAGAGCGGTTGCTCTAGCCAAGTCGAATCCGCTCTACGTAGATCCAAAACACAATCGGGCGATCGCCGTTTTCAACTCCCCCTCCTTACCGCCCCTATCTCCTCATCTCCCTCACACCCCTACCCCCGTCCGCTATGCTGGTGTCGGTGTCTCGGTCGGGTCTAGACGCATGCCGATGGGAATAAACCCAATGGGTTGGCTAGGCCGTCTGGTCTGGGGAATTGTGCTATCGCTGGTGCTGCATGGGGCTATGGTAGGGCCAGGCATGGCTCAGACTGTCGACACCGAGCCAGTATTTCTGGACGGCCTTTTCCTATTCGAAGTACCCGCCGCAGGAGACCTCACGGCTGTGGAGCGAGCGCTGGCCATTGAGGTCAACCTAGAATCTCTAGTCGAAGATGCTAGCCCGGTGCCAGTGCGCACCGAAACCCGCAGCAATGAAGGTACAGGGGGCAGTAACCCAGTCATTATTGCGGGCGATCGCTACATCATGACGGTCACCAGTGCCGATGTCGGCGTGGGCGGGGCCAGTACGCCCCAGGCCCAGGCCGATCGCTGGGCCGCATCCTTGGCCACTGCCCTCAGCCGGGCTCGCGCCGAACGCCGATCAGGCTTTTTGACCCAGGCGCTAGTCAAGGCTCTAGCCGCTCTGGCCGCTGCTTTATCGCTCCACTGGCTAACGGGTTGGCTGTGGCACCGCTGGCTCAAGCCGCTGCTTGAACGGCTATCCTTTTGGCCCACTGACTCAGAGCATCACAGCACCGGGCTGAAGCTGTTGTTTCGGCTGACGCTGGTGCTAGTGCGTGGGGTGGTTTGGTGTACGGCAGTGGGCTACATCGCCAACCTGTTTCCCCTCACGCGCCGGGTAAGCTACCGGGTGTCGAGCAGTTTGCAGGAGGGGCTGTTTGCCCGCAGCGTTCTGCTGGGCAGCCGCTCTTACTCGCTGTTTGATTTGCTGATGGTCATGGCCACCCTGCTGGCACTGGTGGTGATCGCCAGTACCGTGACCAACCTGATGCGATCGCGGGTGTTGCAGGTCACCGGCATTAGCCTTGCCGCCCAAGAAGCGATCTCGGTGCTCTCAAAATACACCCTGATTTTGCTGGGCACCGTGGTTGTGCTTCAGCTCTGGGGCATCGATCTTAGCTCCATCGCCCTGATCGCTAGCGGTCTCGGTATTGGGGTGGGCCTGGGCCTGCAAGGGCTAGTTAAAGACTTTGTCAGCGGTCTGGTGCTGGTGTTTGAGCGCCCGGTGCAGGTGGGCGACTTCGTTGATTTTGGCCAGGTTAAAGGCACCGTGGCCCGCATTGGCTCGCGCAGCACTGAGATTCGCACCCTCGACCATGTCTCAATCATCGTGCCCAACTCCCGTTTTTTAGACTCAGAGGTGATCAACTGGAGCCACGGCAATCCCGTATCGCGCATTCGCCTGCCGGTAGGGGTGGCCTACAGCGCTGATCCCCAGCAGGTCAAAGTTGCCCTGCTCGAAGCCTGTCAAAAAAATCAGGAAATTTTGACGGCTCCCGCCCCCCAGGTATTTTTCATGGGTTTTGGCGACAGCGCCCTCAACTTTGAGCTACTGGTGTGGATTGCTCAGCCCAGCCGCCAGCTGGTAATTAAAAGCGATCTGTACTTTGTCATTGAGGCTAGCCTGCGCCACTACGACATTGAGGTGCCGTTTCCCCAGCGCGACCTGCACATTCGTTCAGGGCACCTGCCCATGCCCCCTGTATCGAGGACACAGCAGCCTCTGGATCAGGCGGCTGACGAGTCAGTCCATGAGTCACAGGAGGCTTAGCACCACCGTTGGTTTCCGCAGCCCCACCGCTTGGCTGGAGGTGGGTCTTCTCCCTAATCGTCGTAATGGCGACCTGATACCGAATGCTATTTGGCTATCCTCGATGAAGCGGGGGAAACAAAGTTTTTTCCGTTGGGAGAGGCCTCTCTTCAAAATGAGGCAATTGAATTTAGATTTAGCATTATCAGGGCGAACTGGGCTAGCAAAAAAAAGGAGCGCTTTAGGGAAAGTTAGCTAAAATTACAGCCGTATTTGCAGAGAAACCGGGGTTTTATACCCGCACGTTCCCGAATTGGTCGCCTAACGGGTTTCTCGAGTGAGGAGTATAGGGAGCTAATTTCCATGAAACCAGTCTGGCCCAACATCCCCCTTAGCCGCTGGTCAAAGCGGCTGTTTAAGTCGCTTGCGCTGTTTGTTACCTCGGTTTTTCTGGTCACTGGACTATCGGTGCCTGGTTACGGTGCGGCTCAGCCCACAGCGCTGACGCCCAACACCGCTGTCGATGCTGGATTGGACGTGTTGATAGCCCAGGAACCCAACACCTCGGGAAACGCCACCCTCTATTTTGAAACTCAAACCTTTACTGTCAGCGTTCATCCTAGGAACGCTCAGTTCCTCAGTATGAATGTCTACAACAGAGAAACTCGGCAGTCTGAACAACTCAATGCTCCCGTTACCCGCCGCGACGGAATTATTAGTAGTGATTGGATAAGCTATGACAGCTTTGGCTCGCGTGCAGGCCGCCGCGTCGTCTACCGGGCTAGTGGCAACCTACGTAACAATCAGGCCCGCCTCGAAATCGTTGAGGTCTCCACCAGTGCCGTATTGATTAGCCAAAACAGCATCAGCGTTCGAGACTTTTTCCTTCCCGGAGCCAACCCCAGCCCTAACCCTAACCCTAACCCTAACCCTGGACAGGGCGACCTGCTCAACCGCACGCTTGTGGGCTTTGATACCCAAAATCACTCAGTTCGGGTGTTTAACGACCGCGGCGTAACCAAGATGAATGTTTACAACAGAGTCTCTAATCAGGCGCTGGTCAATGGTCTGACTGCCACCGCAGAAGCCACTCAGGTTGCCCCCTACCGATGCTGGGTCAACTACTTTGGCGGTCAAAGTTTTGGCGGTGCTGCGGCCCGCTACTTCATTCGAGTCAGTGGTGATGGACAGGCACGGCTGGAGGTGATTGCCCCCAACGGCGGGGTGCTACTGTCAGAACCCAGAATCAACTCTGCGCCTCTGGTGACTAATATTCCCCAGGCCGATCGCCCCGCTTGTTTTGGCGGCGGTGGCACCGTGCCCGATGGGGCTGGCCTAGCGCCTTTTGTGGCCGCCGTCTTTGGTGGTGACAATGAACTCCGGCAGGTGCGCCAGGTGCTACCCAGTGGCAGCAGCCAGGGTGTAGGTGGTTTGACCTGCGTAATCAATCCTCGCATTGAGAATGCGCCCCAGGGTCAATTTATCAATGCGGCTGAGTGCACCGATCGCAACGATGCCAGTGCAGTGGTCAACTTCTTGCGGGGGCGCGGGCTCAACTCTCGCCTGGTCTATCGCAACTTTAGATACCGTTAGAGTCGAGTAGCCGGGTTTTCCACTCGGCTAGCCAGCATCTCACACAAAAAAGGGGAGGCAGCACTGCCTCCCCTTTTTTGCGCTATGGCCTCTAGGGGGCCAGACGAGCCTTTTTGAGTCGATTCTCTTCGTACCAGGCAGCGATCGCCGGTACCCAGGCCACAAAGTGGGGCCAAATTTCTTCGCACATCTTTTGCGCTTCGAGCTGGGCGTCGGCCTTCCAGCGCAGATCGAGCAGGTGCATCACCGATCGCACATTGGCCGACATCACCCAGTGCTGGCGAATATCGAAGGGAATCAGCCCCCGAGCATGCTCTTCGGCAAAGCCCTGGTCAATGCGGGTTTTGTAGCGGCGGCTAGCCTCTAGGCACCAGTCAACATCCTGCTGACGCGCCTCGGGGGTGTACTCGTACTTCTTGCCCTGGCGATCGGTGTAGTAGCCCAGGGGGCGCAAGTAGAAAACTTCTTCGACCTCGCGTTTGCCCTCCACCACATCGAGAATGCGCTGGCCGGTATAACGGAAGGAGTTATGGACAACCACACCGTTAGCTACAAAGTTGTGCCAGGGCCCTTCGACTTCCAGGTCGTAGGTGGTCTGCATACCCAGGTATTCAACCAAAGTGACTTGAACTGGGTGAGCTTTAAGCTTGCGCCCCGGTGGCGTTGGTTTAGCTGCCCAAAACTTTGGCTCTAAAATGGGCTGAAAGTTCGTCGCAAACTCAGCTTCTAAATGGTTTTGGTGTAGGTGCTCGTGGCAGGGTTGGCAGACCGAAACAAGATTATTAAACTCGTAAGCCAATGACTTATCTGCAAATACAGGGACTAAATGATGGGCGTGGAGGTTGCCGCCCTGTTCACCGCAGCGTTGGCAAATGTAGTTGAACTTGGTGTGCACCTGGGGTGCTGTCTGGCGCGTCCATGCTCCGATTAATTCTCGTTCGGTGGAGGTGCCGCCCTTCCAAAAGTTAGAGTCAGGCCCCCGCTTCGTAAAGGTCTTGGCGTTGATTCGGCGCTGTTCTAGGCTTGCTTCTGACAGAGTCAACTTGTAGCCCTCAACGCCCTTATTCCAGGGATTATCAGTGCCAGGGGAGCGTTTGTTGAGCTTCAGCCCATGGACGTATACCCACTTTTTAACTGACTCAATAGAGCATCCTGCTAGGGCAGCTATGTCATCCACGTAGAGCCCTTGGGCAAGCTGAGCTTGGAGCCAAGCTTTGTCGCGATAAAGGCCATTGCCTGCGATAGTTTTAAGCCCGCGCCGCCGTCCTGAAGGTAACTTGAGCTGAAATCGTCTGGCCCAGTGGCGAATAACCTCAACAGAACACCCACACCGCTCAGCGATTTGTTGTGCCGTTAAACCCTGGTTGATTTGGGCTTTTAACCAAGATTCCTGGCTGTAGAGCGCATCGGGCCGCACAACGCCGTTGGTCATCAATTCACAAGTTTTAGTAATCGCCAGCACCTGATGGTTGGCATCGGCCACTAATCCCAGCGCATCTCCCATGCGCTGCCACCCTTGAGAGGTATAGAGGCGATGGTTGGTCGTGCAGTCGAGGGTTTTACCATCAGCCAAGGTGAGGCGGTAGACCGGCTGCAAGCCGCTACACATGACGTCTTGAATGTGGCCAACTTCAAAAATGCCTGTTTCTTCGTTTAGAACCCGCAGACGCATTTTCTTGAGGCGAGTTTTGCAGTCGCGGCGGTAGGTGCCAGGGAGTTCGCCGTTGCGTCCACGAATTTTTCGCTCTCGGCTAGCCTTCTCTCCGTTAGTCCACAAATCGTATAGCTCAGCGATTTTGGTTTTTCTCAAACCACCAGAGGCGTGAACGAACGTCACCTCAGTATTGCCCGCCAGGCACTGCACATCGAACGAAACGCCCACGCGATGAGTACGAATCTGCTGCATGGTGCTGTGGGGAAACCAGCCCACGTTAAACACAATCTGCGGGTGCTCCAGCGGTCCATAGTGACCGCGCCCGCCCTTGAGCAGGCTGGTGACTAAGATTTCGCCGCAGCGCTCTTCGCTGGGCCATTGCGCGCGATCGTGCGCCACAAAGCCCTCGGCATAGTCTTGGTGCATGGCGGCATACATGGTCTGTTGAGGGTTTGGGGTCTGGGAGATGACCTCAACGGTGAAGCGATCCATAGCGCAGATTTCCGGGAATTAAGCGATCCATAGCTTAGGTTTCCAGGAGTTAAATGTCTAGGTATTCTTCGTATTCGACTACGGCCCGTCGTTCCTTGGGGACAGGCGAGGACGAACGGGTTAGCTCCGTGATAGATGCCTCTGTAGAGGACCCTGAAACTTGATATGAGTTGTCTTGCTCAAGGGATGCTTCTAAATGCCCTAACTCTGAAGGATTTGGGGGCCTTGCAAGGTCTGGTGCTGCAACAAATTGAGGGTCTAATTCTGAATATTTCAACTCAGCAGCGTCGGATGCAGAGTCTACAACAAATGCAGCGGCTGAACTTGGCGGCAGCGGTTTGGCCGATCGCAGTAAGCGCAGCCCCTCTTCTAAAGCCGATCGCACGATCGCATCGCTCTCCTGACCCAGCCGCAGCTGAAAGCAGTCGAGGAGGTGCGATCGCACCGACAATCCCACCAGATACTCGTCATCGGCCTGGGCCAAGCGCACCAGCCGCCGCACCGCCACTAACCGCTTCAACGGGTCAGGGTGGCTCAGCAAACCCACATTGTGCTCCACCTGAGCTACGGGGGCAGCATTCCACAAGTCATCGCTGCGCTCTGCCGCACGCGACGATCGCAGCAGTGCCCCCACCGCAAACAGCGCCAGTGCACCCTGGCCGGTGAGCAGCAGCGCCATTAGCAGCGAGTGAGTACTGTGCCACAGGGCGGTAAAGGTGTAGGTACTAACCCCCGTGACCAAACCCAACATCAATGCTTGCTGCTGTGGGGTAGTCGGCAGCGGCAGCCCCTGCTGAAGACGCTGCATCAACCCTTTGCGCTGGCGCGGCGAGAGCTGCAAGATCTGCTGATAGGCCACCAACCCGATCCCCGCAGAGATCACCAAGGCACCGTTGACTAGGCCCAGGGCTAAGCTGCCCAAGCCCAAGCCCCACATCTGCGGATGCTTGAGCCGCAGCGATCGCCCCTCAGGGCTGCTAGACCACGGCAGCGACGGCTGCCACCCCTGGCGTAGAAGCGCTGATCTGGGGCGCGGCGATGGCGACGGCGAAACATCCAGAGCGGGTCGAGGGATAACGGGAGAAACCACGGGAAGCTGTTGTAGGCGTGATGAATCAAGGCTTAGCATAGCCTGCCCCCCTATCTTAGGCTCCTTTTTGCAGGAAAGCTAAAAGCTCCAGCCCTCGAAATTCTCTGGCAATTGCTGATCGCTAACCCCCTCACCTCCCCCATCTTCCCCATCCCCTCATCTCCCTTTCCCATCCCTAAGCTACACAAATCCCGTACTGAGGCAGCAAATCGTGGATCACATAAAAGTGGTGGGCTCGCAGGGCATCGTGGAAGAGCTTCCAGTTGCTGGTTGAAAAATGGGGAGAGTAGGGCAGACAGGAGTCTTTGCGATCGCTCGACCTTCTCCATACCCATTCCCTAAAAGGGCATTGACAATATCAATTGCCTTCCGCCCAATTGCCTTCCGCCGCACTTCAGCGATCAGAATTTTTATGGAGGTCGGGTAATCTTCGTAGATCCAAGGCATCGTTACCGCAAAGTTTGCTAAGTTTCATCTGTCTCTGGGTTCGCGCCGCTTTTGGTAAACTTCAAATGCCCGAAGAGCGACTTTATCGAATTGCTAAGTTAGTAATCTAGTAACTGTAGCTGCCGATATTTCCAGGAGTCGTTGTAGAGCTCAGCATAGCGATGAAAGAGCTGCATCGCTTGGCTCGATCGCCGTTTTTCTGAGGCTTGGCTAAACAGCCGATCATAGTTGCGTCTGGCCAGATGGTTTAGATAGGGCAAGTCCTCTAGAAGGGTGAGGCTAGAAGCCACAATTAGCACGGCTTTAAGCAGCTCCTTAGGCCATGCCAAGTTGCTAAACATTTGAATCGATAGGTGGTGTTCCTCAGCGTTAAGAGGCACTACATTAAACAGAACACGAATAATCTTTTGGCCATAGGCTGGCACTTTCAGCTCAATTTGGTGAGGCGAATGAATTGTTAGCTCCACTTCAACAACTGGGTTTCGCCACAGCCGCAGAACGTTAAAAGGAGAATCCAGCATTGTTTCGAAGCAAATCTTGCCACCCTCCTCGGTCTTTTGAAAATCGCTAACCTTGACTACCTTCAAATTTCCCAAGCTGAAGCGGTGAATGTCTTCTAGATGTTGAACGTTGAGCAGATGGTAAACCTGACACAGGTAGGGAAATGGCAGCCGATAGCTCTGTTGAGCGATGTAGTCTGAGGTTGGGGCGATCGCAGATTTAATTTGCTTAGCCTCTTCCATAGAGGTGACAGCAGGGCGGTCTTCAGCCAAACCAATGCAAATCCATCCCAGCAGCATAACTAGCCCTATTAAACAATAGGAGACGTTAGCCACATCAAAAACAGGGCCGGAAAAGGCTGCGACACCACGATCGACCGCTCCATAGACAATTGCCGGAATTGCTAGAAGCCACAAACCATACTTAAAAATATTGCGTTTTAGAGCATCTTCTACAGGAGAATGGCTCTCACTGATGGAGGTCAAGTAAGCCTGTACCTTGTCTGGTCGATACATAAAAAATCCCCTTTTACTGGGAACGAGAAAAAATCTTTACTTAACTAGACATTAATTTTTTCTTCGCACTATCAACCTCAACCACGAGGATGAGATGGTCAACGATCTACAAATAGGTAGATTCAAAAAATCTTTCGATATACTCCTTTTTCCTCAAATAGGAGTAGCAAAGCGTGTTCATAGGCATGGATTAAATCAGCACCTATGAATGCACGTTTTCAGGATTAGACTCCATAAGATCGCGTACCGTCACTCGGAGCGCTGCTCGACAGGTGGTGCGATCGCGCTCAGCCAAAAAGTTGTGATTTATAGGGGCGTTTTCACACGCGCAGTAGTTAAAACTAGCCCCTATACTCTATAGAAAGTTAAGAATTCACCTCAGCCTGGCGCAGGGTTTCATGAATCTCTAGCCGACGAGAATCCATCGTTGTCTTGAATAAATCTGTGGGCAGCGCTTGCTCTACTGGGTATACCCCAGGACGTTTGAGTTTGCCCGTCAGCATTAGCTCGGCAATACTGCCTGTGCCCAAACCAGTGGCGATCGCAGCGTTTTCATGGGCAAAGGTGCTGACATAGTGAGCAGCCTGGTCTCTTTGCTGCCCCTTAATATCACAGCGCATAGCCACCCCAGTGCCGCTAAATTTGTCGGTTACGCTGGTCATAGAGTGACTGACATGGGCTAAAAACTCTACCGTTCGTCGATTGCGCAGCACCACCGGTGGCAGCCAGTGGGCCATTGTCCAAGTGGCGTGATTATAGAAGTCGGGCACTACGCCAAACTTTGTAATTACGTTGTCAACCGGAAAGGTCTCCTGTAGAGTAATCGACTCAGGCATGTCGTACCAGTAAACATTGGCGTGGCCATAGGGAGCCGGGAACTCCAAAGATTCTCGACCTGTGTAGGGTTTCACTGGTTGCCAGACACCATTCAGCCAGGCCTCAAAGGGGCGTTGCAGACCAATAAAGGTGGTTCGCATCACCGTAACGCCAGCACCACCAGATCCGGCAACGATGTAGCTCAGCTGAATCGAGGTCGCTTTGTCTAGAGCTTCGACCCCTTGGCGCACCATGCTGTTTGAAATTCCAGGAAATACCCCGGTATTAATGACGGCTGTCACCCCCGCAGCCTCGGCCTCGGCGTGCAGAGCTAGGGCTTTGCGGGTAAAACTGCGTTCATCACTAACGTCGGTATAGCCAACCCCTTGATCAATACAGGCGCGCAAAACACCAACATCTCGGTAGTGAAAAGGGCCAGCCGAATGGATGACCAGATCTGCCTTGGCGACCGCTGCTTCTACCTCAGGTTGATTCGTCAGGTCCAACAGCTGAAACTGCACTTTGGACCCCAGTCGTTCTAAAGCAGCGGTACCCAGTTGGGCGTTGCGCCCAGTAATGGTCACTTCAGCGTCGGTGTGAGCCAGAATGTCTTTAGCGATACTGCCGCCAATTCGTCCGCAGCCGCCGATAATTAGTACTCGTTGCATAATTTGTGGTTAATATCTGCAATCCGTGGCTACCAAAAGTTTTTAGAAGAACAGAAGTTAAGAACTAACTGAGCAAGATCCTTCGACTAGCGTCTTTTGATAACCGTATCAAGACTGTCCTTGAGGCATCACCATCAATCTGTTTTTGCAATAAGATAGCCTCAAACTTAAGCTGGCACCATTTCAAGTCTGACCAACTCTAAGCGGGTCAGCTCGTGGCTAAACAACATTTAAAAGTTTAAGGTTTTTGAACCTGCTTACCCTCTTACCTGGGAGGGAGTAGAATCGGGGGTCAAAGATGTAACTGCTTGAATGCGGAAGTTTTTGGAGGACAGCACGTTAGCTGAGCTGCTTGCGCAAGAACTCCGTATGGTTAGCCAGCGTCTCGCCACCGGCCTCTGCTAGGGCCTTCACATATTTGATTTTAAACTTGTCCAAGGCGCTAACTAACCTCGATTCAATCTCTTTGCGGGTATTGTATTGACTCAATTCATTGGCGAGTGCCTCTCGCAGATTATGCTGCAGACGAGCAGTAATCTCTGCACCTCTAGTGTCGAGCAAGCTCCCAGCAACACTGCGATAAAGGCCCTGAGCTACTGAATGGGACAGATGCTTAATCATCTGCACAGAAACCTGTTCTAAGCCCGGTAGATGGTTGAGCTGGGGATATCCTGGCATCTGCTCTAACGTTCTAGCGATGCTGTGCTGCACCAGCTCTTCAATGTCGGGTTGAACTTGGGGCAAGATATTGTCTACCCCAACCTGATAAAGGCGGCTAGCGATCGCTGTGATCTCTTCCTCAGCCACCAGATCAACTGAGTTTTCAGAGTCAGCCACCGGGTCAATTAAAGCTATCCAATTGAGTAGCTCCCCCTGCCGAATCGAGTCCTGAAGCTGCTCGATGATCTCAATGCCAGCAATACCGGCAATGTCAGCCCCAACCGTGACAATTACATCCCGCTGGGCCTCGGCCTGCACCGGTTCGAGGGGTAGCAAATCCACCTGATACAAGCGCAGAGCCACCGGTAGAATTCGCCACCCCCGCCAAAATGGCAGCAGCAAAAACAGGTCATACCATCGCCGCAGGCTAGCCTCCACCCAAGTCAGGTCTGGGTTGCGCCGCCGGGTAGCATTGATACGCGCCAGAATGTCTATTGCAAAAATTAGAACAAACGGCAGGTCAATTAGCCAGAAATAATCCATTGGCGCACCCCATCGATTGACGGTGCGGTAATAGTTGCCCTGAAAAAAGGGTTGAATTTGCCTATCCCAAAACTCAAGCTCCGTTTGCCAACTCGCCTGTTCGAGATAGTCCGCACTCCAGAACTGAGCAAATGCGTCCTGGGCTGAGGGCTGACCTGTTCTTGACTGTAGGGATTGCTGAATGGCAACTAGGGCAAGGTCACCGTGGGGCTCAGCAAAGGCGCGCTCTGTCGACAGTTGCTGGCTGAGATTCTGCAAGTTTGCTAGCGAATCTTGAGTGGGAAGTGATCGCAGCCCAGTTTGCTCAAGCTGGCTTTCGAGTTGTTCAACTTGAACTGAATAACGCTCGGTTAGAGGATGGGCCTCAATGCCTTTAACGGGATCATAGACATGCGTAACAGCGGACAAATACTGCCTATAAATCGGCCGCAGATTGAGGTAGGTTATGTCGAAAACGACCAGCACCAAATTGACTAGAGCGATGATGGCGATAACACGCTCTAGCTGAGGATAGTGACGTTCAAAGTAAGGCTTAAACTTAACCATGGATGAGCGGCCTAGGAGCACAAGGACTGAGCTACCGGCATTGGACTTGAGTGGAGTAAGTCTGCATAGCCGCTGCCTCAAGCTTTGATTATTATTCTCTTGACCGGCTTCGCCATCAATCATCGGTAGGAGTTGCGATCGCCCCTTCATCGGCGCCATCTACCAATCGGTGCCAGCCCTGCCCGCAGAGCAGAACGCTTGAACGTGTTTGTCTCCGCAAGTCCATTGCCCCATTGAGAAGTGATTTACCAAGGGCACCAGCCCGATCCATGGCTAACCTTAGGAAACCGAAGCTTCGGCACCAGACAGGCTGCCCTGGCAGCGGGGACAGAGGCCGAAAAACTCCAGGGTGTGGTAGAAAATTTTGAACTCGTGGGCTTTGTGCAGCTGTTTCTCCAGCTCGTGGACGGGGCACTGGTCAATGGCAATGGTGTTGCCGCACTGGAGGCAAGTGAGGTGATGGCGGTCTTCTTGAGGCAGGCTGTAGAGCGCTTCGCCCGAGGGCAGAGTGCGCATCTGCACAGACCCCTCCAGCTTGAGAGCGTCCAGCGCTCGGTAGACTGTGGCAAGCCCCGTGGTGTTGCCGTCCTGCCGCATTTCAACATAGAGATCTTGGGCCGAAATCGGCTTACTCAATCCTTTTAAGACGGTCAAAACTTTCTCTTGGCTGCGGGTGCGTCGTACCATGCTGGCTCACTTGTACTGACTCAATTTTATCAATCGGTTGATACGGTAGGATGGGGGTACAAACTATTATGATTTTCCCCGCCACCGGAGTCAGCCTTGCCCCACTACAGCGCTCGCATCTATGTCACCCTGCGCCCCTCGGTGCTCGACCCAGCGGGCACAGCTGTGCAGTCTGGACTGGCCCACATGGGCTACGACAATGTGGGTCCGATTCGCATTGGCAAATACATTGAGCTAACCCTAGAAGCAGACAGCGAAGCCGCCGCCAGCCAGCAACTCGATCGCATGTGCGATCAGCTCTTGGCCAACCCGGTGATTGAAAACTATCGCTTTGAACTGCAAACCCTGGCAGCGTCTTAAAAATTTTGAGTGTTGAGTTCAGTAGAGCCAACTCAACACTCAAAATTCAAACCTCGAAACTTTCCCCCTTACTCCCCCTCACTCCCATGAAATTTGCCGTCATTGTCTTCCCTGGGGCCAACTGCGATCGCGACGTGGCCTACGTCACCCGTGACATTCTTGGGCAGCCCACCCGCATGGTCTGGCATGAGGACAGCGACCTGAGCGATATAGATATTGTGGTGGTGCCGGGGGGCTTTAGCTACGGCGATTATCTGCGGTGTGGAGCGATCGCCCGCTTTTCGCCCGCCATGCAGGCTACGGTAGAGCACGCCAAGGCGGGCAAGCCGGTGCTGGGCATCTGCAATGGGTTTCAGATTTTGACCGAGGTGGGGCTGCTGCCGGGGGCGCTGGTGCGCAATCGGGATATGCGGTTTATCTGCGATCGCGTGCCCCTCAAAGTCGAGCGGACCGATCTGTTGTGGACATCCAATTATTCTGCGGGACAGGTGATCACCCTGCCCATCGCCCACGGTGAGGGCTGTTATTACGCCGACGAGGCTACCCTGGCCGAGCTAGAGGCCAACCAGCAAATCGTGTTTCGCTACAGCAACCTGGACGGGGCTGTGGATGAGGAATCCAACCTCAACGGCTCTCTAGGCAACATTGCGGGTATCTGCAACCGATCGGGCAATGTGCTGGGCCTGATGCCTCACCCCGAGCGGGCGGCCGATGCGGTGCTGGGCGGGGTAGACGGGCTGCCGCTGTTCGAAGGGTTGGTGCAATCGCTAGTGGCTGCTTAGGTTCAGCTTCGTAATTCCTTCAAAAAGATCTGCATCCCAGGGCATAAACTTTACCAAAACCTTTGTCACCGCAGCTCAGCTGGGTACACTTAACCCTCAAGGAGCCAACCTTGGTCTGGGTATTGGCGTGGGCCAAAGTTGGTAGTCTGTGGGTTGCCGTGCTGGTACCCCATTGCTGTGTTGTTCGCTCAAACCTTGAGTCAAAACGGCTTATCCAATGGCTGTAGGAGACCCCCATGTCAGATTCTGACGAATGGCTCAGTAGCGCTCTGGCCTACCGCCCCACGGTCTATGAATATTGTCAGCTAGCTCTGCGCCCTACCCTCGATCGGGCTGCCGCAGAGCGCATGGGCGAGATTTTGCAGCAGGCCGAAGCAGAGCCATTGCTAAACTTTTTGATTGACGAAGCCGATGAGCTAGTAGCGCGCTTGCAGCCCTGTCTCAGCCCCCAGACACTTCACCAGCAGCAGCGGCGGCTCCAGGGTGCGATCGATGCGCTCTGGGTGGACGAGCTGTTAGCCGCCTACGGGCCATGCTCGAAGACCAGCCGCTAAACAGATTGCGCGAAGGGTGCAGAACGAGTCATTCTACGCGCATTAGGGCGAGCATCAAGACAACTGCTGCACGGTAAGACGCCCATTGAGAGGGATATCGATCTGTGGTTTCTAAGCGTTGGCTAGTGCAGGTGTGTCGGCATCGATCGTGCGATCGCGGCGGTTCGGCAGCAGTACTAATGGCGTTTCAGCAGCACCAGAGCCCCAACATTTTAGTGGCCGAGAGCGATTGCATGGGCCAGTGTGGTGCCGGGCCTACGGTTAAAGTAATGCCCGGCAATACTTGGTACTGCCGGGTTACCCCTGGGGATGTGTCGCGCATCGTCGAAGAGCATTTGAGAAAAGGGGAACTGGTGCGCGATCTCCTGCACCCCCGCTTTCATCCCCCAGAAGAGTTCTCAGTTCAAGATTCGTAGGCTGGCACCGTTACCCACAGTCCTTAGAGCACTTTCCCCTCTCTGGAAGCTGCGCCAGCACCCTAGGAGAAGGGGCCAACAGCACTCTGACCTATCCACTGTTGCCGCTATCCACCGACTGAGCGGATAGCGGCAATAGGTGCTCTTGATTACTGCTGTGCCTCGGCCATAGCCTCTGCCGGGGGACGCACCACGCGACGAGCTAAACCCAGTTTTTCTAACAACAGAATGGCATACCAGGTGACATCGACTTCCCACCAGCGCCAGCCGGCCGGGGCCACGTTAGGAAATGCGTGGTGGTTATTGTGCCAGCCTTCGCCATAGGTAAGCAGCGCCGTCCACCACAGATTGCCCGAGTTGTCTTCAAGGTGAAAGCGCCGCTTGCCCCACATGTGGGTCGCCGAGTTGATCAGCCAGGTCGAGTGCCACAAGACTGCAATTCTGAGAAAGCCACCGTAGATTACAAAAGACCAGCCGCCGAGGGCAAAGAGGGCGATCGCAACCGGCACTTGCAGCAGTAGAAAGTAGCGATCGAGCCAGCGATAGTAGGGGTCACGGGCAATATCTGGGGCATAGCGCCGATAAATCTGGCCGTTAAACACTGCCGGGTTGCGGTACACCATCCACAACATATGGCTCCACCAAAACCCACGACTGGCGGCGTAGGGGTCTTTTTCAGCATCCTCGGTGAAGAGGTGGTGCTGGCGATGGCCCGCCACCCAAAAGATTGGGCCACCCTGGAGCGCCATCGCGCCAATGGTGGCGATCACATACTCTAACCAGCGGGGCACCTGCAAACTGCGGTGGGTAAGCAGCCGGTGATAGCCCAAACAAATGCCAATGCTGCCAAACAGCCAGTGCAGCGCTACCATCACCCCCAGAGCCGACCACGAAAAGAACCACGGGGCCAGCAGGGCCATGCCGTGAATGGCGGCTAAAAAGCCTACCAATGTCCAATCAAGGTCTTTGATTCCCCGTTTTTCCGGGGCTTGCTTCAGTGTTGTTGTCATAGCACGTCCTTTTTTATGGGATTAAGCCCTCGACCAGTCTGTTAGCCCGATCCAGGGGAAGTCCTTGCCCGACTCCTTTGCACCCTTTGAGGGACTATCTGGAGCCTGTGTGCAAGTGTCGCTTGCAAATTCATCCTAGCAAACTTTCCTGGTAGAATGCAAGTGTCGCTTTCTTTTTGCTATGGCAGATCAGCGCAAATCAGCCCGTCAGCGTCTTGTAGATGCCGCATTCCAGCTGTTTTCTAGCCAAGGGGTAGGCACTACTACTACCCGGCAGGTGGCCGATCTAGCGGGTGTTAACGAAGTCACGCTGTTTCGCCAGTTTGGTAGCAAGCATGGCTTGCTTGCAGCGGTCATGACCGAGGCTGAGGTGTTGTCTGTCCCAGACCGTAGTTTTGATCTGGCGGCTCTCGCCCAAGCTCCCATCGATCAGTCTCTGAGAGAGTTTCTGAGCCAGTGCTTGGCTACCCTCGATCAACTCTCCGAGCTGGTGCGATCGGTGATTGGCGAGGCCGGGCAATTTTCCGCAGACAATAGCCAAGCCATGGGGCGCGGCCTGCAAACCATTCGCGACTTCATCGCTGAGTACCTGGAGGTACATCTAGCCCCAGGGGAAGCCGTTGGCCTGCCGCCTGAGGAGGTAGCGGGGTTAGTGATGGCTCTGCTGCTGGGCTATGCCGCCATCGACGGCACCACCGCAGGCGCTAACGACGGCGTAGAATCTCACAGTTTATGGGCCAGCAGGAGCGCTTTTATTGAGAGTGTCGTCAGCTGGCTGCTCAGCCTCCGGCCCCACGATGGGTCTGGTCTTGCCCCAGCCCAGCCTAGCCTTACTCCCCCCAACACAGAGAGCTGGATCGACATCCCCGCCCCAGTGGTGCACGAGATTATGCAGGTGGCCCGCAAGGCTGGCAACCAGACCCATGCCCTGATCTACGTGCTGCTGGGGGCCGGGGTAGCGGCAGCAGAGGCGCCGCTGCTAAGCCGCGCTAGCGCCCTCTACGACAGCAGCCAGCACATCTTGCTGATTGGCCCTCAGCATCGTCAGGTGCCCCTCAACCAATGGATTATGGGTCGGCGCTACGGCACCTACACTAAAAACCCGCTTACCCGCTGGCTCAAAAGCCGCAGCGATGCTTCATCGGCCATGTTTTTAGGACCAGACGATCAGCCGATTACGCCCTTGAGGGTGCGGCAACTGTGGGCCGAGGTGACAACCGGCATCATGTCGCCCACCGGCGAACCGCTTGGCGTTGAGCAGGCCCGGGCCACTTGGTGCGTCGAAATGCTGCTAAGAGGGCTAAACCGTCAACAGCTAAGCCTGCTGAGCGGGCTATCGGCCGAGCAGCTCGACCCGCTGGTGCAAAAAGCCCAGGCGCGATCGGCCTTGGCCCAAGCCCTACGCCTCGATCAACAGCCTGGTTCAGCCCCAGCCAATCTCGATAAGCCTAGTGATACTAGCGCTGGTGCCAAAGACTAGAGCTATAGCAAAAGAACAAAAAACAGAAGAGCGAAAATGCCCGATGGCTTGAATCCTGGTATTTGGGGTTGTCCTAAACCCAGAGCTTCATCTGCTGTGTGAGCCAAGAACTATCTGACGCTATGTGATCTAAACGACATCGATCGCTACCCAGACGAATACCACAGAGAACGCAGGACAGTAGAGATTGCCGCCGTAATTCTGCCCCTGCTATAGGGAAGCCCGCACAGCTCTAGGTATGAAATAGCACGAAGTAGGCCTGTAGTTACGGAGGTAATGATTTATAGCTACAGGCAGTCGAGCAATTATGGCATCTCAGCAAAGTTTGTCAGCGTTTTCTTCAATGAATCAGGTGTTGGAGGCCATTGAAGATCTTTTTGCGGCTGAGTTAAAGCGCACGGGTTCACCTTGGATGAGTAGCCACCAGCTAAGGGAATTGTTTTTGGCGGCCTATGGATTAGACCTGAAGAGACTGATTGAGCAGCGAGGCTATGGCAAAGATCTGAGGTATTTTTTGACCAGCAGCAGAAGATTCTCGGTTTATAACTATCAGCAGCCCGAAAAATATTATCTCGCTCCGCTGAAGCTGGTTGTGCCAGGTGTTTTGAAAAGCGGTCAGCTGGCACCAAAGTTACGCCATTGAGTGAATCTTGCTTTGGCAAGGAGCTTTCTGATCACTCATGCGAAAGACACCTTGCTATCGGATTCATGCTGCGACCAGGGTAACCGAGCCTACGCAAAGTCAATTAGGCTAAACGCAAGCCACAGTTTTGGCTAGAGCCATGTAAGCGGGAAACGCTATGGGTAGCTGTCTGACCAAGGACCAGGGGGTTTATCGGGCAGTACCTCCATCTCAATTTTGGTGTCATAGCGGGTGAACCCACGCGACTCGTAGTTTCTGTAGGCAAAGGGGCCATCGAGGCTACAGGTATGTACCCATACGCGGCTGACTCCCATGCCCCAGGCGCGCTGCACGCCTACCGTCAGCAGATGGCCCCCAATGCCCTGGCCGATAAACTGGGGCAGCAGACCAAAGCAGGTGATTTCGACGTCACCTTGAGGATGTGCTTCTAGCTCGATATAGCCCGCTGGGGTTTCTGAAACATAAGCCATCCAGGTTTCGACCTGAGGGCGGTCGAGATAGGTGAGCCAGCGATCGCGGCTCCAAGAGAGGCGATCGCACCAGTACCACTGGCCGCCCACGCTGGCATAGAGAAACCGGCTTAGCTCTGGGCAGGGCACCTCGGCCTGGCGAATCTCCAGATTGGGATGCTCGCTGAGCTTGGGCCGTAGCTGGGCCGGGTCGAGCATTTCCAAATACCAGGTGGTGACCTCGATCGGCATCAGTGCAGCAAATCTCCTTTAAAGATGGTGATAGCTTGGCCGCTGAGGCGAATACGGTTGCCGTCATCCTGCACTTTGACTACGCCGCCCCGGGCCGATGACTGGTGGGCAAGAAAGGTTGTTTTGCCGAGCTTTTCGCGCCAGTAGGGGCCGAGGCAGCAGTGGGCCGCCCCGGTGACTGGGTCTTCATTGATGCCGAGGGCGGGGGCAAAAAACCGGGAGACAAAATCGTAGGGTGCTTCGCCCCGGCTGGTGACAATCACGCCGTGGACAGGGAATTGCCCGAGGGCGACAAAGTCGGGCCGCAGATCGCGCACCGCCGCCGCCGACTCTAGCTCGACTAGGTAACCCAGAGAATTCTCCACGACGGCTTGGGGGGTTGCGCCTAGAGCCTCCGCTAGACCATCAGGTTCAGCGATGGGGTGAGACAGGTTGGCTGGGAAATTGAGTTCAATCCAATCGCCGAGGCGGCGGGCGGTGAGCACCCCGCTGCGGGTATGGAACGTCGCGGGCTGTTCATTGCTCAGGTGGCCTTCGCTCCACAGCACGTGGCAGGTGGCGAGGGTGGCGTGGCCGCACAGGTCAGCCTCTACAGTGGGGGTAAACCAGCGCAGCCGATAGCCGTCGCCCTCAGGATAGAAAAAGGCGGTTTCTGAGAGGTTCATCTCCTGGGCCACCTGCTGCATCCAGCGATCGGGGCGGGCCTCGGGCAGGGCGCACACCGCCGCTGGATTGCCGCCAAAGGCGGCGTCAGTAAAGGCATCAACCTGAACTAATGGAATGGCCATAGGCTTCACCCTTCTCGTTAACTCGTCAACTCAGCATAAACGCCTGCCGAAGTTGCTCAGCGGTCATAAAACAGCGATCTGCGGGAAAGTCTTCAGCCATCTCGCGGGCCACTTCGGGCAAAGTCTGGGGCGACTCCCCCTGAAAACGACCGAGGCCAGCATAGCTCACCAAACCTAGATACTCGCGAATGGCGAGCAGCGATTGCGCACGACTGCCCACCTCGGCAGGCAGCGGCTCAACGTGAGGTATGACAGAGAACCCCAGCCCCTTAAAGGTGAGCCAGGCCCGCAGCATGTGGGGAGTGTCGGTAATTAAAATTATCCGGTTCAACCCTCTGGCCCCCAGAGCAGCGGCGGCGGACTCTGCCTCTTGCTTAGTGGTTCTAACACAGACGGCGCTGAGCATCAGGTTGGGCGATAGGTCGCGCTCGTCAATGGCTTTGAGCACATCTCCTCCCTGGGAGCGTCCCATAATCAGCAGGTTAGGCGATCGCCCCTCGGCCACCATATCTAGGGCCGTGTTGTAGCGATCGCCCTGAATCATGCCGTTCCGCGCCAGCACCACAATGGCATCGGCAGGCTCCCCTGTATCGGGCGGCACAAAGCTGTTCAGCAGAGCCGTCGCTGGCACCGCAAACAGCGGCGATAGCACGAACCAGTAAGCGGCCAGCATCGCCACGCTAGCAATGACCATTCGCCGTCGATACCTGGGCTTGCTGGCCACCAGCGCCACGACAGCAACCACCAGCAGAGCCAGCGACACCTTTTCGGGGCTAGAAAACCAGTAATACAGTTTCCAGGTCAATTTTGGCCAATAAAGTCCAAATACACTCCGAAGCAGCTCTAGCATAGTGGCTTCCTGACAATGAGAAAAGCGGGTTCCCGAGAAAAATCTCAGATCCAGCCTATTCATCCCCGTGCTCAATTCAGCATATCCCCCGTGCCGTCAAGTAAAGTTCACAGATCTATGTAGTCACTGCAAACCCTATGACAGCCACCGTTGCATCGGCTCAGGGCCCTGGCCTTCACCCGCTACTCGTAATAGCGCTGGTCGGCCCACACCCGCAGCTCTTGCTCAGAGCTGAAGGTATGGCGCTGCTGGCTCATCGGGTCGTAGGCAACAAATAGCGTATTGCCCCGCAGGTCGCGCTTCACGGTCACATTGAGGTCTGTGGAACCGCAGAGGTAGGTCAGCAGAGCACTGCCCACTAAGCTGAGACGCTGCTTGGCCCCGACCCAAACCCGAGCAATGGAGTAATCGGTTTGAATGGCGCTATCGAGCGGCTCTTGAATTAGCTCAAGCTGAGCGTACAAACTATTCGGTTTCATGGAGCTGTCCTCTAAAAAAGGCGATTGGCCAATGGGAACAGCACGAATCGATTCGGCATAGGTAAAGTTTCTTCGATCGCCCCCTATCGAAACAGAGGCAGTTGGCGTAAATTGTTTTGGCAACAGTTTGGTTTTTTGCAACTGTTCTGGTCGCCTCACCGCAAAACTGTTCCTAACCCACCCCAAAAAACTCAACCCGCCACAAAACCCTCTCCCTTCACCCTCTCCCTCATTTCCTCACCGTCCCATGCCTATCTCCCCCATCTCCCTTGCCCCGCACCAAATCCTCTACGAACAGGTAGCCGATCGCCTTCAGCAGCTGATTACTGAAGGCACCCTCAAGCCGGGCGATCGCTTGCCCTCGGTGCGCAAGCTGCGGGCTCAGCTATCGGTCAGCACCTCCACGGTGATGGAAGCCTACCGCCTGCTTGAAGACCGGGGCCTGATCGTGGTGCGGCCCCAGTCGGGCTACTACGTCAAGCAGACAACCCTGCAACTACCCCAGGAGCCTGCCCCCACCGCGCCCCCCCGGCAGGCCACCGACATCGACATCTCCCTGGCCTTTGAGGTGATTAGCCTGATGCGCGATCCAGGGTTGATTCAGCTGGGGGCGGCGCTACCGGCCCTAGAACACTTACCCCTCGCCCAGCTCAATCGGCTGATGGGCAAGGTGCTGCGAGACAACACCAACGTGGCCCACTCCTACGGCACGCCCCTGGGCTGCCCTGAGCTGCGGGCTGAGTTTGCCAAGCGCATGCTTGACGCGGGCTGCTCGGTACACCCCGACCAGATGGTGATTACCAACGGGGCCAATGAGGCGATCTATTTTTGCCTGCAAGCGCTGACGCAGCCCGGCGACACCGTGGCGATCGAGTCGCCCACCTACTTTGCTGTGCTAGAAGCGTTGAAATGCTTAGGGCTAAAGGCGCTGACCCTGCCCACCCACCCCCGTGACGGCATCAGCCTGCCCCATCTCGAAGAAGCGCTGCAAACCGGCGATGTCAAGGTAGTGCTGCTGGTGTCGAATTTCAGCAACCCCCTGGGCAGCTGCATGGATGACCGCAAGAAAAAGCGCCTGGTAGATCTGCTCAACCAGCACGACACACCGCTGATCGAAGACGATGTCTACGGCGACCTCTGCTTCGAGGGAACTCGCCCCAAGGCAATCAAAGCCTTTGATACGGACGATCGAGTGCTCTACTGTGCTTCAGTGAGCAAAACCCTGTCGCCAGGGCTGCGGGTCGGCTGGTGCACCGGGGGCCGCTACCATGGCAAGATCGCCCACATGAAGTCGATTCTTAACCAAAATACGGCGATCGCACCTCAGCTGACGGTGGCGGCCTTTTTGGCCAATGGCGGCTACGATCGCCACCTGCGCCACCTGCGCCGCGTCTACCAAGACCAAATGGTGCACATGCAGCAGGCGATTCGCGACTACTTCCCCGCCGAAACCTGCGTGACGCGCCCCACCGGCGGCCATGTGCTGTGGCTCGAAATGCCGGCAGGATTTGACTCACTGCGGCTGTATCAGGAGGCGCTAGCCCAGGGGATTGCGATCGCCCCCGGTGTCATGTTTTCGGCCTCGGGCCAGTGCTACGGCAACTGCTTGCGGCTGAATACTGCGGTCTCTTGGTCAGATCAGGTTGAGCAGGCGATGCAAACCTTGGGCCTACTGGCCAAAAAGCAGCTGGCCGAAAATTTTCTGCGCGATGACGTTCACCGGCAGGACAATTTGCTGACCGCTGGTGCCAGTTGAGGGAGAGTTGTTGTAGCTGTTATCCCCTGCTGATCCCCCCTGCCCCCTAAAAAAGGGGGCTTACTCCGGTTGAAGTACTCCTTCCAAATGGAATGGCAGCTTTCACCTGACGAGTTGAAGTTATTAACAGGCTGTTAATTAGACGTTCTTGAGGGCTTTAGGTTTAGCCATAGCGCCCTCGGGGATGATCTCCAACAGATGCAGAATGCGGCGCAGGGGAATGTTGATGCGATTGGTTTGGTTGTTTAGCTCACGGCCTAGGTTGTAAATCGCCTGTTCGATTAGGTAGTTATTAAGCATTACCTCAAGCTCTTGCTGAGTCTTGGGCAAAAAGCTATCGCGGGCAGCGGTGCCCAGGTAGGCCTTAACGAAGGTGGTGCTGACCCAGCGATACCAAAATTCGGCCCACTGCTGCATTTGATGGTGATGGTCGGGTTGCCCCATGCCGCTCTCGACTTCCTTGTCGAGGGCAACGTTGACGGCATAGTAAAACGATTGCAGCATGCAGGCGACATCGCGCAGGGGCGATCGCTTCATGCGGCGCTCGTTGAGACTGCGGGCTGGGTCACCTTCAAAGTCAATGATGTAGAAGTCTTTGCCTGTGTATAGCACCTGCTCTAGGTGATAGTCGCCGTGATAGCGAGCCCGCAGGGCGGTAATTTTGTGGTTCAACACCGACTGAAACTGCTGCAAACAGGCATCGTGCTGCTCTAAGACCAAGGTGGCGAGCGATCGCGTCTCCGGCGGCAGGCTACTCAGGCGATTCTTTAACAGCAAAAAGACCTGACCGGTGAGGTTGCGGCTGTACTGGTAGACCGATCGCTGGTAGAGCGTGGTAAACGGCTCGGGCGTAAAGGCAGGCGAGTCGGCATCCACCGTCAGGGCCAAGTGGAGTTCGGCGGTGCGCTGCCCCAGCAGCTGCATGTTGGCCAGATAGCTATTGATCGCCTTACAGGCCGGAATTTGAGACTCGACGGAGGGCAGTGGGCAGTAGGGCAGCGGGAAAAAGACCTCAGTTGGAGAGGCATCCACAGCCACCGGCTCCAGCTCCAGGGGCGACCCAACGGGCATGGGCGCTTCGGCAATATCCGACTGATCCATCACGACGAGGTCGAAGTAGTCGCGCAAATGGTCGAGGGTGTAGTCCCAACCGCTGCGGGTGTCGGGGATAAACTCTTGCAGCAGACCGATGGTGATTGGCTCCGCTGCCGGGCGATGATAGGTCAGGGTGCCTGCGATCGAAGGAATGTGGGTAAAGTGCTGGTGTTCGTCCAAAAAACGGCGCACTTCCAGGTCGGGGTGCTGACCCTCTTCGACTTTTTGAAAGAGCTTGAGAATCAGGCGATTTTGGGCGGCGACGCTGCCGGTTTTGGCGTAGGCAATCGACGTGTTGTTGTGGAAGCCTTTCATCAGCGAAGCCTCATAGGGCAGGCCGTCTCCCGTTGGCTCCTCACCCAACGATGGATTGGGATCACCCTTGCTCAGCTCATCAAATAAGGGCGTGGTAGCAGCCACCAGCTTGCCAGCGGCATTTTCATAGACTCGGTGCTGGGCAATGCCTTCGAGTAGGTCGGTTAAGAACGACTTGTCGGCGATCGCATCAAACAACACGGCCTCCTCATCGCTGCTGGCCAGCTTGAGCCGCGCCACCACCGACTGCGGGGTCTCTTTCAATAGACGGAGCGCCTGCTCTCCTTCGGCCGTCGCCAAAAACAACACGTAGGTCTGCGGGCTGCCCTGGATGTAGTCGACCTGTAGCTCCAGCATTTGGGCATGGCTATCCCCGTAGGGCATGGGGATAGCCTCGGTGATGCGCGCCGTCTGCACCGTGCGGGTTCTGCCGCCAAACCAAGGGTGGCTAGACAGATATTGGGGCAACAGCGTTTCTAAGCTCGCTGTAAACCGGCGCGTCTGGGCCGATTGCAGCTGAGAAAACGCCGTGGGCCAGGCCCCCGCCAGTTGCAGCATCGGCAGCTCTACCTTGGGTTTGACCTCGGGCAGGGGCACAGTCTGGGGCTTGAGCATAAACCAGTAGACCGCGTAGGCCCCAATGCTCAAAAAATAGGGCGACTCATCAATAGGCGGAAACTCGGTGCGGCCAAAGATTTCGACCGGCACCCAGCCCTTCAATCCTGGTAGATCTAGCTCAACGGTCTGCACAAAGCGAGACAGGTTTGCCACCACCAAAATCCGCTCGTCTTCGTAGGTGCGGGTAAAGGCCAGCACCTTGCGGTTGTCGGGATGCAGAATTTGAAAATCGCCGCTGCCCAGGGAGCGAAAGTGGTTGCGCATGGAGATCAGCCGCTTGGTCGCGTTGAGCAGCGAGCTGGGGTTGGCCCGCTGGGCCTCAACGTTGACCGTGGCGTAGTGGTACTCGGCCTCAACAATCAGGGGCAAAAACAGCCGTTGGGGGCTGGCGTTGCTAAAGCCGGCGTTGCGGTCAAAGTTCCACTGCATGGGGGTGCGCACGCCGTTGCGATCGCCTACATAGACGTTGTCGCCCATGCCAATTTCGTCGCCGTAGTAGAGCACGGGCGTGCCCGGCAGCGACAGCAGCAGGCTGTTGAGCAGCTCAATCTGGCGGCGATCGTTGCCCAGCAACGGGGCCAACCGCCGCCGAATGCCCAAATTCACCCGCATTTCGGGGTCTTGGGCATAGACGCGATACATAAAGTCGCGGTCTTCATCGGTGACCATTTCCAGGGTCAGCTCGTCGTGGTTACGCAGAAACAGGCCCCACTGGCAGTTGTCAGGGATGGCAGGCGTCTGCTGCAAAATATCGGCGATCGGGAAGTTGTCCTCCATACGCAGGGCCATGAACAGGCGCGGCATCAGGGGGAAGTGAAAGTTCATGTGGCACTCGTCGCCGTCGCCGTAGTAGGCGGCGGCATCTTCAGGCCACTGGTTGGCCTCAGCCAGCAGCATGCGGTTGGGGAATTTTTCGTCGACGTGCTTCCGCAGCTTTTTCAGGAAGGCGTGGGTTTCGGGCAGGTTTTCGCAGTTGGTGCCTTCGCGCTCGTAGAGGTAGGGCACAGCATCCATGCGCAGCCCGTCAACCCCCATTTCTAGCCAAAAATCCATGACGTCAAAGACGGCCTGCTGCACTGCCAGGTTGTCATAGTTTAAGTCGGGCTGATGGGAGTAAAAGCGGTGCCAAAAGTAGGCGTTGGCTACCGAGTCCCAGGTCCAGTTGGAGGTTTCAAAATCCTGGAAGATAATCCGCGCTTCCTGGTATTTTTCGTAGGTATCGCTCCAGACGTAGAAATCGCGCTCGGGGCTGCCCTTAGGCGATCGCCGCGCCCGCTGAAACCACGGGTGCTGATCGGAGGTGTGGTTGACAATCAGCTCGATAATGACGCGAATGCCCCGCTGGTGCGCCGCCTGCAACAGATCCTTAAAATCGTCCAGGGTGCCGTAGATGGGGTTGACATTCACGTAGTCGGCAATATCGTAGCCGTCGTCTCGCAGCGGCGACGGAAAAAAGGGCAGCAGCCAAATGGCGGTGACACCCAGGTCTTGAAGGTAGTCTAGCTTGCCAGTCAGGCCGCGAAAGTCGCCAATACCGTCGCCGTTGCTGTCGGCGAAGGCCCGCACAGGCACTTCATAGATGATGGCATTCTTAAACCACAGAGGCTCATTCTTCAAGGTCAACCTACCCACCAGCACGCAATGTCCGCCCCCACGGTAGCGGAATTCACACGGAGCGTCATCGGCCCCAGGTAATAGCGATCGCGCCATCGTTCCCCGCTACAACGGCGTTAAATCAACCTATTACTGATCGCCACAAGCCTTGATTACCAGTGGAATAGACGGTGCCTACCGTTCTCACTGCGGCACATCACGCCGAGCCGCGACACACGTCACAGAATTCATGGAATTCACAAGAGCGCGAATAGAACGCAAAGTCTATGCAGCACTCGGGAACTAACAACCCCCAACCCTTAGGAGGATGCGTTGAGCAGCCACTTTCTCCTACCAATGACAGTGCCGGTGAGGTGAAAACCCGCCCTCAAGCGTCACTTTTCTGCATTCTAAGACCCTCCAAGTTTTTAACGCATCGCCGAACCCCTATGAGTTTTCAACGTGCCAGTGGCGTTTTACTGCATCCCACCTCGTTCCCCAGCCGCTACGGCATTGGGGATCTGGGCCCAGCCGCCTATACCTTTGTCGATTTTTTGGCGAAGAGTGGCCAAAAGCTGTGGCAAATTTTGCCGCTGGGGCCTACTGGCTACGAGCATTCGCCCTACATCATGAACTTCAGCACCTTTGCGGGCAATCCGCTGATGATCGATCTCGATCAGCTGGCTGCTGAAGGTCTGCTGGTAGAAGACGAACTCATGCCCTTGACCGATGTTGACCCGGAGAAGGTCGATTTTGACAAGGTGATTGCCCACAAAACGCAGTTTCTCAAACAGGCCTACGAGCGGTTTTTGGCGGCGCGATCGCCTGATCAGCAGGCCAAATTTGACCAGTTCTGCCAGGAGCAAGCCTCGTGGCTAGATGACTTTGTGCTGTTTATGGCCCTGCTGGAGGCCAACGACGGCAAAAGCTGGAATTTTTGGGAGCCCGCGATCGCCCGCCGCGAACCGGAGGCGCTGCAAGCCCAGAGAGAGGCGTTGAAAGCGCAGATTCAATACCATCAGTTTGTGCAGTTCAAATTCTTTGAGCAGTGGCAGAATTTGCGCCGCTACGCCAACGACAAAAACATTCAGATTGTGGGCGATATTTCAATCTATGTGTGCCACAATAGCTCCGATGTTTGGGCTGACCCCGAGCTGTTTAAGCTCGACCCCAACACCTTTGAGCCCGCCTTTATTGCTGGCGTGCCGCCTGACTATTTTAGTGAGACGGGCCAGCTTTGGGGCAACCCGGTTTACAACTGGGATAAGGCCGAAAAAACCAATTTTGCCTGGTGGATTAAGCGCTTTCAGGTGACGTTGCAGTACGTCGACATTGTGCGGGTCGATCACTTTCGCGGCTTTGAAGCCTACTGGCAGGTGCCAGCGGGGGAAGAAACCGCCATCAACGGCGAATGGGTTGAAGCCCCCGGCGAAAAGTTTTTTACCGCCCTCGGCGAAGCCCTAGGAACGCTGCCGATTATGGCGGAAGACTTGGGCATTATTACGCCCGAAGTTGAGGCGCTGCGCGATCGCTTCGACTTCCCCGGCATGCGCATTTTAATGTTTGCCTTTGGCGATGACCCTGACAACGCCTACCTGCCCCATAACTACACCCGCAACACGGTGGTTTACCCCGGCACCCACGACAACGACACGGCGATCGGCTGGTGGCAGCAGGCCAGCGATACCGAAAAACAGTTTGTAGCCCGCTACTCTGGCTACAGCTCGCCCGACGCGATTGAAGACATCAACTGGCTGCTGATTCGCACGGCGCTGGCCTCCGTGGCCGATCTGGCAATTATTCCGCTGCAAGACCTGCTGGATTTGGACGGGCGATCGCGCATGAATGACCCTAGCCACAACGACGGCAACTGGCGCTGGCGGTACCGCAGCTCGGCATTGCTAACCAATGCTTTGAGCGAGCGGTTACGTACCCTGACTCAACTCTACAGTCGCTAGTGTTGCGAAGAATGCTGTGAAGATAGATTTCAGTGCCATTCTGGATCAAAGACGCGACACGATTATCGAATTGTGGATTAAGGCGGTTTTTGACGATCAGCAAATTGAAGCCACCAATGAATTAACTTTCAACGCAGTGCGCGACAGTTTGCCCAAGGTGCTCAAATCTCTCGCCGCCATGATGGCCAACAGCGAGTTGGAAGGCTTTGAAACGATCGATGAGGCCAGTCTAGAACATGGTTTAATTCGCGCTGAGCAGGGGTTTGAACCGGCAGAAATTGCCCGCGAATATCGCCTGCTGCGATCGGTTATTTTTTCGGAGCTAGAAGCCGATTTAGTGCAGGCTGAACCCAAGGATGTGCTGTGGGCCATTCGACTGATTGATACGGTGATTGACGAGGCGATCGCCCGCTGTTTTGACAGCTATACTCAAACCCGCATGGAGGAGTTAGACCAGCTCAGAGCCCAAATGCAGCTGACCAATCAAGAGCTTACGCGCCTGGTGCGAGCTAGCCACGACAACATGTCAAAGCTGACCCACGAGCTCAAAACTCCGTTAACCTCAATTATTGGCTATGCCGACCTATTTCTGCGCCAACAGCAGCAGGCCGAAATCAAAGATTCCTACGCCCATTTAGAGAGTATTGAGCGTGTCTTGCGCAGCGGTCGGCTTTTGCTGCGGTTGATCAACGACACCCTGCAACTTCAGAAAGGTGACGGACAAATTAAGCTCAAGTTAGTGACGATCACGCCTCACGAGCTGATTCAGTCGGTGATTGAAATCATTGAACCGCTAGTGCGCAACAAGGGGTTGGAGCTGAGGGTGGCCTGCGATCGCATTCCCCCGACGGTGCAAACCGACCCCCTGCGCCTCCAGCAAATCATTACCAATCTGCTGAGCAACGCGATTCGCTATACCGAGACTGGCCATGTCTCCATCGCGGCTGAAACGTTGGGCGATGGCGCAGCCTCCCCCGAGAAGAATCGCCATTGGTCAATTACCGTCACCGACAGCGGCGTCGGCATCCCTCAGGCTGAGCAAAAGTATATTTTTGAGCCCTACTACCGGGTTAGCCATAGCCCTACACCTGATACCGACCAGGGCACAGGCTTAGGCCTAGCCATTGTTGCTCAGCTAGTCAAATTGATGCAGGGCGAAATTTCAGTCTCCTCCCAACTGGGTCAAGGCTCGACCTTTACAGTGATCTTGCCAATCGACCAGCATGAGCTTAGGCAGGGTTAGCCACCGCTAGCGTCTAGCCCCCAGCCTGATCTTCCATACCAGCAGGTAGAAACAGATGTCAGGAGAAACCAATCTCACGAGACTGCTATCGTCTATGCAACCAACGTTTCGCGAGGGGGAGTATGTGTTTTGCACCCTTCCATCCCTAAGCGGCCATGACCTCGATCCCATTGGTTTTTTCAAAGAAGAGGAGGGGCTAACGCTGATCGTGTCGCGACACCAGGCCGAGGCGGCAGGCCTGCCGTACTCAGCCATCTTTGCCATGATCACGTTATCAGTACATTCCAGCCTGGAGGCGGTGGGGTTTTTGGCGGCGATCGCCACCCGACTTGCCATCCACGGCATCAGCGTCAACCCCGTTTCGGCCTTTTACCACGATCACTTGTTTGTGCCCGTTGTCCAGGCTGAGACTGCGATCGCCCTACTCCACGAGCTTGCAGCGGAAAGCGGCAGCACCAGCAGCGCTTGAGTATCACCTTCTAGTGCACTACTGATGCATAAGCTTGTCGGTTTTAAAGCGGAAGTGCTAGCCTTATGTCAGATAGTTCTAGTTAAAACTATCTAGATTGAAACTATGGCTTCTCTACCCAGTCTGTTTATTTCCCATGGGGCTCCCGATTTGCCCCTGCGTACTGGCCCGACCCAAGACTTTCTGCGATCGCTCTTGCAGACCCTGCCAAAGCCAAAGGCGATTCTGGCGATCTCGGCTCACTGGCTCACGGCGCAGCCCACGGTCAGCGCCGCCAAGCAGCCCAAGACGATCTACGATTTTGGCGGCTTTTCCCAAGCGCTTTACGAGCTGACTTACCCCGCACCAGGCAGTCCAAAGCTGGCAGAGCAGGTGATATCCAATCTTGCCGATGCTGGATATTCAGCCCGTGTAGATTGCAATCGCGGCTTCGACCACGGCGTTTGGACGCCCCTGATTCTAGCGGCCCCAGAGGCCACCATTCCCGTCGTGCAGCTTTCGCTTCAGCCCCACGAAACGCCGCTGCACCATTACCAATTGGGCAAAGCCCTCGCCCCATTGCGCGATGAAGGCGTGCTGATTTTTGCCAGCGGTGCCGCCACCCACAACCTAGGAGCCTTTGACGGCAACTACGATGCCCCACCGCCCGCCTGGGCCGTAGCCTTCGATGACTGGCTGGCTGAGGCAATTGCTACCAACGACATCCAACGCTTGCTCAACTACCGCCAGCACGCCCCCTACGCCGCCAAAAACCACCCCAGCGAAGAACACCTGCTACCCCTATTCGTAGCCCTCGGTGCCGGTGGCCCCGGCCAGCAGCTCCATCACGGCTTTACCTACGGAGCCTTCAGCATGGCCGCCTACCAATTTGATTAGTTTTGAGTTCTAAGTTTTGAGTTTTGAATTTTGGGATGAACTCAAAACTCAACATTTAAAGAAACTTGCCCCCATTCCCCAGCTTCCTCATCTTCCCCCAGGACACCCCATGGCACTCGGCAGACTCATCGATGGCAAATGGTCTACAGAATGGACAGAGCGCAGTGAATCTGGCGAATTCCAGCGCATGCCGACCCTATTTCATGACTGGGTGACGGCGGATGGCTCTAGCGGCTTTAAGGCCGAGCCGGGGCGCTACCACCTGTATGTGTCGCTGGGCTGCCCTTGGGCGCATCGCACTGTGCTGCTGCGATCGCTCAAAGGGCTGCAAGAGGCGATCGGCCTCTCCATTGTTGACCCAGTAATCAGTAACCAAGGCTGGAAATTTTCTGAGCGCTTTGGCAGCATTCCTGACAGCCTCTACGGGGCGGAATATCTGTGGCAGCTCTACACCCGCGCCAAGGCCGACTACACCGGCCGCGTCACCGTGCCTGTTTTGTGGGATACGCAGACCCAAACCATCGTCAACAACGAGTCGCGCCAGATCATTCAAATGCTGAACTCTGAGTTCAGCGAGTTCGCAAAGTTTCCCGAGCACGACTTCTACCCCGAGGCGCTGCGCCCCCAGATTGATGCGGCAATGGATGCCATCTACCAGCCAATCAATAATGGCGTTTACCGCAGCGGCTTCGCGGCTTTCCAGGAAGCCTACAACGACGCAGTGGCCGAGCTGTTTGAAGCGCTGGATCACTGGGAGGAGGTGCTGGGGCAGCAGCGCTACCTGGTGGGCGACCAGATTACCCTGGCCGACTGGTGCCTGTTCACCACCCTGTTTCGCTTTGACTTGGCCTACTACGGGCTGTTCAAAACCAACCTCAAGCGCTTGGTAGACTATCCCAACCTGTGGGGCTACTGCCGCGAGCTGTATCAGCAGCCGGGGGTGGCCGAATGGTGCAGCTCGGAGCATGTGAAGCAGCTCTACTATGGGGGCCTGCCCGAACTCAACCCCAGCGGCATTGTGCCCGCCGGGCCAGCGATCGACTATGGGTTGCCTCACCTGCGAGAGAGCCAGTTTGTCTGAGAGCAAGGCACCTTAGGAAGCTTAGCAATCCGCGAAAGTGACAGGCTATGGAAAGGGGAGCAGGTACAAATTCAAGGTGAAAAGTTTAGGGCTTGCTTTGAACATTGAGATCTTCTGGTCTATTGCAGCAGTTGATCTAGTTAGGACACTTTTACAGGCAGAACCCTCTGGTAGGGGCATTGCAGTGTGTCACCCGACGTAAGGTTGTCCCCCCACGATACGACATAGAGTTGTGCCCCTTCGGCGCTTTAGCGGTAGAACATAAGACGTTGGATAGCCATCGTGACTGG
>NZ_JACJOX010000064.1 GCF_014695775.1 Leptolyngbya sp. FACHB-60
TTTGAGACCTTCTACACCAAGAACATCTTGCTGAACGAAGGCATTCGGGCCTGGATGGCACCGACCGACCAGCCCCATGAGAAGTTTGTATTCCCCGAAGAGGTACTCCCCCGTGGTAACGCTCTCTAGCAACTCGTATATTGCTGGGCGCGACCAAGAATCTACCGGCTTTGCCTGGTGGTCTGGTAACGCTCGTTTAATCAACCTATCCGGCAAGCTGTTGGGTGCCCACGTGGCCCACTCTGGCCTGATTGTGTTCTGGGCCGGGGCTATGACCCTGTTTGAAGTAGCCCACTTTGTTCCCGATAAGCCTCTGTATGAGCAGGGCTTTATTCTGCTACCTCACCTAGCCACTCTGGGCTGGGGCGTAGGGCCCGGTGGTGAAGTGATCAACACCTTCCCCTACTTCGTTGTCGGTGTGCTGCACCTGATTTCGTCGGCGGTACTAGGTCTTGGCGGTATTTACCATGCCCTGCGCGGTCCCGAAGTGCTGGAAGAGTACTCTTCCTTCTTCGGCTACGACTGGAAAGACAAGAACCAGATGACCAACATCATCGGCTACCACCTCATCCTGCTGGGTTGCGGTGCGCTGCTGCTGGTGCTGAAAGCTTCCGTGTTCGGCGGTGTCTATGACACCTGGGCACCGGGTGGTGGCGATGTCCGCCTCATCACCAACCCGACTCTGAACCCCGCCGTTATCTTTGGCTACCTGCTGGGTTCTCCCTTTGGTGGCGACGGCTGGATTGTCGGCGTCAACAACATGGAAGACATCATCGGCGGCCACATCTGGGTTGGCCTGATCTGCATTGCTGGCGGCATTTGGCACATTCTCACCACGCCCTTCGGCTGGGCCCGTCGTGCTTTGATTTGGTCTGGTGAAGCTTACCTATCGTACAGCCTGGGCGCTCTGTCCCTGATGGGCTTTATCGCCTCCTGCTACGTATGGTTTAACAACACTGCGTATCCCTCTGAGTTCTACGGCCCCACCAACGCCGAGTCTTCTCAGGCTCAGGCAATGACCTTCCTGGTGCGCGACATGCGCCTGGGTGCCAACATCGGTGCGGCCCAAGGCCCCACTGGTTTGGGTAAGTACCTGATGCGCTCCCCCACTGGTGAGATCATCTTTGGTGGTGAAACCATGCGCTTTTGGGACTTCCAGGGTCCTTGGTTGGAGCCCCTGCGTGGCCCCAACGGCCTTGACCTCGATAAGCTGACCAACGATATCCAAGATTGGCAGGTGCGTCGCGCAGCCGAGTACATGACTCACGCGCCCAACGCCTCCATCAACTCGGTGGGTGGTGTGATTACGGAAATTAACTCCGTGAACTTTGTTAACCCCCGCCAGTGGCTATCGACCTCTCACTTTGTATTGGGCTTCTTCTTCCTGATTGGCCACCTCTGGCATGCTGGTCGCGCCCGCGCGGCTGAGGCAGGCTTTGAGAAAGGTATTGATCGCGAAACTGAACCCGTGCTCGCTATGGGCGACCTCGACTAAAGTTGAGGCCAATCCGAGAGGGTTAACTAAGTAAAAGGCTCCTGCCCTAGGGCAGGAGCCTTTTTTATTGATCTAGAAACATGACAGGTCTGAGCGAGATTTGCAGTGAAAGCCCTCCCAGTATTTGACTAAGCCTAGAGTTGGCGAAGTTGTTGTGTTGATGGGGCCATCTGGGTCGGGCAAATCAACCTTTATTCGCACCTTCAACGGCTTAGAGCCCTACCAAGGGGCAGCATCGATGACGGCACAGAAATCGCCCACGATAAGCAGGGTATAGAACTGGTGCGGTGAAAGGTCGGCATGGTGTTTCAGCAGTTCAACCTATTTCCCCACCTGACGATTTTAAAGATTTAAAAAACGTCACCCTGAGGCCAATTCACCTGTGCGGGCTATTCAAGGATGAGACGGAAGTCAGGCTATGGAACTGGTAGAGCGAGTAGGCATTCTCACCAGGCCAATAAGTATACCGGGCAGCTTTCGGGGGCAACAGCAGCGAGTCGCCATTGCTCGCGCCCTAGCTATGCGTCCCAAAGTAATGCTGTTTGATAAACCGACCTCTGCCCTAGACCCAGAGAGAGTACAAGAAGTGCTGGCTGTAATGCGTGACTTGGCAAAATCGGGTATGACAATGGTGTGTGTCACCCATGAAGTGGGGTTTGCCTAGGAGTAGCCGATCACATTATTTTTCTATCCGAGGGGCATTTAGTCGCTGACACAACCCCCGATGACTCCTTCAATAACCTCCAAGAGGAGCGGATTAAGAAGTTTTTATCTCAAATACTGCACTAAAAAAACTTTGCCCTAAAATATTTTCCATAGCCAAAGACTAGGCGCCGCTACAGCAAAATCCTGGCAATTTTTAGGTGGAGTCTTTTTAGGGAGTTAATAAATCTCAGGCTCGGGCTGGGCCATGATGAAGTTTGACGGGTCGTTGAGGTAGCGAATGGTATCTTCTTCGAGGCGGTGAATGAGATAGGGTTCGAGGGCGTCGGAGTGGCGAAGGGCGGCTAGATAGCCTTCGAGGTAAAGCCGCAGCTCGCTGGTGCGATAGCCTCGGTTCCACTGGTCGACGAAGGCATCGGTAATTCGTTGATAGTACCGAACAGCTTTGGCATCCTGAAGCATGGGAGGTAGACCTATAAAACTCGACGGTGGTTGGGGGTAGATCTCGCTCTGTAGTTAAGATTTTCCCCTAAAGGGTGAAAAACCTGATGAGTTTCTTAACGTACCGTTATACGTATCTTTATACACCGTTCTCCCAGGGCAGGGAGTGCGGGTTATGACACTACTCAATGTCGGTTACTAAGGAAACAGAGCTTTGGAGTTGGTTAAGGACTCGGGCAGAACGTTACGGTAAGCGGCAAGGGTTTGATGGGCGATCGCATCCCAGTCGTAATACTCTCTAGCATAGGCCCTAGCCCGCTGCCCCCGCAGCCGCCGTTGGGCAGAATCTTTCAAGGCCTCAGCTAAGACCTGGGTGACCCCGTCTAGGCTTAAGTCGCACACCCAGCCGCTGCCGCTGGCAGCGATGTCGGGCCAGATATAGACCCCCTTAGACACGACCACCGGCACCCCCGCAGCCATGGCCTCAGCTACGGCAATGCCAAAGTTCTCGTAGTAGGAGGGCAGCACAAATAGATCCGCAGCTTGCAGCAGGGCAGCTTTGGCATCACCGCTCACAAACCCTGTGAGCGTGGTGCGATCGCCCAGAGGAGTGGCCCGCAGGCGATCGCCAATAGTCCGCTCATAGGCTGGGTCTTGAGGATTTCCCCCCGCCAGCACCAGATGAAACTCACTGCCCAGGGCAGTGAGCTGTTCCAGGGCCGGCAACAGCAGATCGAGCCCCTTCTTAGGATCTAGGCGAGAGAGGTAGAGCATTAGGGGGCGACCCTGGGGAATCTGCATCTGCGCCAAAATTCTCTGGCATTCAGCTTCTGGCAACGCGTTTGGCGACTGCACTCCCAGCGGGATTACCCAATCTTCAGCGCTGGCCCCAAACCGATGGGAGACCTCTGCCTCGATCGGGCTAGTGAAGTGCAGCGCTGCCGCTCCGGCAATGTTGGGGGCTTCAAACAGCCGTCCGTAGATTTGCTTGAGTCGCTTTTTTTTCTGCAAATCTGCTGGGTCGAGGGTACCCAGGGGACGCAGCACATAGGGTAGACCGCGATCGCGCGCCACCGTTGCCGCCGCCGTGCTCAGGGGCGAAAACAACGCGTGAATGTGGGCCAGATCAAACTCGTGAGCGTGTTGGTAAAGCCAAGTCAAAAGCCCCGCCGAAAACTTATACCGCCGCCAGGGCGAACAGGCAAAGTAGCGCACTGAATAGTTTTCTTCCCGTACCGGCACGCCTAAGGGAACCGCCAGCGGTGACTGACCCGAGTCGCCATTGGCATTAGTGGTAAGAATCGTCACCTCCGCCCCCGCCGCTGCCAACCCCTGGGCAAAGCCACGCACCATTTGGCTGGGGCCGCCGTAGATGAGGGAGATGGAGGGGACGATTTGGAGGACGCGCATGGGTAGAGGAGGTGAGGGAGATAAGGGAGATGGGGAAATAGGGGAGTAAAGAAGTGGAAGATAGTAAGCGGAGGAGGAAACATTTAAGGATGGATATGTTTGACTGTTGAAGTAACCTCCTCGCCCCAACTCTTCCATCCCCCTCACCTCCCCTATCTTCCTCACCGCACCCCAATCTCTTCGTAGAACTCCAACAATTGCTTTGCCAACGCTCGGTTCGTATAACGACCCATGGCGCGGTAGTAGCCTGATTCCCCGAGAGATTGCCTCCGGGCAGGATTCTCCATCAAGAGGCGCAGGTGCTCCGCAAGGGCAGGGGCGTTGCCTTCGGGAAAGACGAGGCCGGCCTGGTCAATAACGTGGGGAATTTCGCCGGAGTCGGAGCCGATGACGGGAACAGCGCAGGCCATAGCTTCAATGAGAACGTGACCGAATTGTTCTTTCCAACCTTTGGCGGTAAGCGTTTTAAACTTCTCAGTGGTTTCGGAGGGCAGCACTAGGGTGTGCATGAGGTTGATATAGTTGGGCACCTGATCGTGGGGAATGCCAGTCACCCAGCGGAGGCGATCGCCGATGCCCAACCCATCAGCCTTTGCTTGAATGGTATCTCGCAGTTCGCCTCGACCCACTAGCAGCCACACCCAGGGCTGAGGCTGGTCTCGCAGAGTGGTCAAGGCAGCGCAGAGAGTCAGCAGTCCCTTTTCTTCGACGAAGCGACCGCAGTAGCCCACCACAAAGGCATCACTGGCAATAGCGAGGGACTGGGCTAACTCGGGCTGGGGCTGGGGACGGAACAGGGTTTCATCGACGCCGAGCTGAGGCATGACCCGGTAGGGGGCGATGTAACCGCGATCGCGCAAAACATTTGCCCCGTCCTGGTTGCCCACCACCAGACCGTGGGTATGCCGCAAGTTATAGGCTTCGAGAGCAGAGATCGGGAATTTGAGCTGGTAGGGTAAGTTCCACCAGGTGAACAAGACGTTTTTGGCCCTGAGGCCCAGCAGGCGGTTGAGAGTGATGGTTTGGGCGTAGCCCAGCGCTTTAGCGCCCTGCTCAACCTGAATGACCTGGGGCCGAAATTTTTGCAGCAATCTAATCAGATCGGGACCAAAGGTGAGCAATCCCTGGTTGTTTTGGCTGAGATTGCTGAGGGGCTGCACCCGAAAGTTACCCGCTCGCAAGGGTTCAGAGACAATCAGCCGGTTTTGCACGCCGCCGGGCTGCCAGCGTTGAGGAACGCCCACCACCACCTCCATCTCGGGGGAAAGCTGGGCCAATGCACGCAGCTTTTCGCGGTTGAGGTCAACAATATAAGTGTGGCTAAGCACGAGCACACGCATGGTTGGCGGCATCCACAGAAAGGGACACTTCTAGGTTGCCCAAGGGGTAGTCAGGGGTTGCACTGGGCAACCGTCAGAGGGCAGGGTTACTCAAAATGCAGGTGCCAAGCAGTGTTGCCAGGGCTGACCAGATGCCTTTACCCATCACTTCCAGAAACTGTTTCCGCATCCCCGCGATTGCCTACTGCACTCTCGGCCTGGCCGTAGCGAATTGGCCCCCTAACAGTTTTGGGGTCAACCATTTGCCCTCTCTGTTGGGCAACGATCTGCCCCTCGGCCACTAGCTCAACGCCGACTTCACGAACAGCAGGCATGAGTTCGCGCCAATTTTTAGGACTGAGGGCGCGGGCGACTTCGGAGGGGCAGATCGTTTTGCTGGGGCCGCGTTGGGCAAGCAAACCGAGCAAGGTGGTGCGGAGGTCTGCAGAAACGATCATGGCTCCAAGGCGAGGAATTCGTCCATGAGAGCGTTGACCTGGAGAGGGCGCTCCTGCTGCACCCAGTGGCTACATTGGGGAATGTAGCGCAGCCGCAGATGGCGTACGTAGTCTTCGGTGCCGACGGAGAGTTCTTTGCCCAGAGCCGCATCGGCTTCGCCCCAGATCAACAGGGTGGGCACTTCGAGAATGCCCCAGGGTCGCCACTGCGGGCCGCTAAAGCTCAAGGCCCGGTAGTAGTTGACCATGGCGGTGAGGGCACCGGGTTTGGCGGCGGCGGTTTTGTAGGCTTGCAGATCAGCGGCGCTAAAGGTACTTTTATCGATCGCCATGCCCTGCAACATTTGCTCGATCAGCCAGTAGTCGCCTGCCTGCAACAGGAGTTCGGGCAACAGCGGTAGCTGAAAGGCCCCAATATACCAGCTGCGCAATAGCTGCTGAGGATGGCGCAGCCCCTCGGCAAACTTAGCGGGGTGGGGAATATTCATCACGATTAGCGACTGGAGCAGCTCGGGGTGGGCGTAGGCAAAAGCCCAGGCGATCGCGCCCCCCCAGTCGTGTCCCACCAGCACCGCCCGGTCATAGCCTAGAGCGGCAATAGCCCCCCGCACATCCTCCACTAAAACATCCAGGCGATAGGCGTCGACACCTGGGGGCTTGTCGCTGTCGTTGTAGCCCCGCAGGTCTAGGGCAACGCAGGTATATTGGGCCGCAAAATGGTCGAGCTGGTGCCGCCAAGAGTACCAAAATTCTGGAAAGCCGTGCAAAAACAGCATCAGCGGTCCTTGCCCCTGACGGACGTAGTGCAGGTGCAGGCCGTTAGTTTGCAGAAACCCGTGCTGTCTGTTGACGGTTGCGGTCATCGCACTACTGGGTTCAACGTCTCCTTAACTATACCGAGAACCCCCAGGGACCGGGCCAATCCCTAATTTAAATCAGGGTTCTAATTACATAATCGCTTAATAGCGACCCAGGTAATACCGGGGCACTAGCTCCAGCAATAAGTTCCGCCAACTTGGCCTAGCCGAGACGCTGAGCAAAGCAAACCTATGTAAATTATGGCGGCGGTTGTAACGCTCTCACCCACAGATGAACTGTATAAGAATTTACAAAATCTTCTTGATACCACGGAGAAAACATCCGGATTCTGGCATCAGATTGCATAGCATTAGGAATGCATTGATCTGATACAGGGCATTGGCCAGCCTTCCTTAGGTCAAAGTTGTGGCTACCTTGCTAGACCTAGTGGGCTTAATAAATTTGCGATGGTGAAAGCTTTCAGCGATCGCGGCCTAGATAGCTCTTCAGAGCTTAGCCCTCACCACATTTCTGAAACTGGTGCGTACATGACCTCACTTGATGATTTGACTCTGTTGCAGTGGTTTGTCTCGGGGGATGCCACCCTAGAGGCAAATCAGTCGCTGCGCCTTCAGCCCGCCAACAATGTGCGTCAGCTTCTAGGCCGCAAAGGATCGTTGTTAGCCACCGCCTACGATGCCACTACTCCGGCTCGCATTGAGGTGCGCCGCCACACCGACTACACCAATGTGCTGCACCAGGTCTTGATCGATCATCACTTTTTGCCCGTTGGTCAGGGATTAGATAGCCAGTGTTGTGCTATGCCCAGCACCCTATCCCCCAGGGCTACCACGTCAACTACGCCGCCGCCCGCCAGCTCTGGAAGCAATGGTGGATGCAGCATAGCCGCCGCGGCAATCGCCCGCTGCAGCTTGACCTGCTAGTGTTGGCCCAAAATCAGTGGTACCCGATTCGCGACATTGCCATTAATAGCGGCACCCTCTACGTCGAGACCCTGCGGGGCGAGAACGTTTACCACGGCGATGACATGGTGGCCTGGCTTGAAAAAGAGCCCTGCGAAGAGGGCGACAAAACCTGTGTTTGGTCACCGCCGCCAGGTCGAGCTGTACCAACTCCGACTGCTGAGCCACCCGTTTCTGCTGCGCCTGTGCCGGTAAGAGTACCCGATCCAGCCCCTCGCCCGGCCCCTCCCCCAAGATTCCCAGGTGCCCCAGCCCCTCAGGCTACCGTAGACCCCACTTTGGCCCCAGTAGTCTATGCCCTAGATGGCAAGGTCTACATCCAGACTGCTGTGGGTGTGGTCGTAGTTGAGGGCAAAGAGCTAAAGGCTTATAAATCCCTGCATCAGACGGCGATCGCCTCCGAGAGCCAGTCTACGAGCGTGGCAACAGTCAGTCAGCGTCTTAGGTAAACAGCCTAGGGGGCAGCAGCCACAGCAGAGTGCCTCGACCATAGTCAATCTGAGCCCAGGTAGCGATTTCAAACTCAAGGCAGACCATGGCAGCCGTGGGCATGGCCACGGTACCACCGCCCAAAAAAAACGAAACTGCATCAGCCCAGGTTGGCTGATGACCCACCAGCATGAGCGATCGGTGGTGGTTTGGCACCGAGTGAATCACCTCTAGCACCTGGTCGATCGAGGCTTCGTAGAGGTCGTCGGTGACGCTCATGGGGCAGGGCCATTGACCGGCTTCCATGGCAATCTCTAGCGTGGTGCGGGCTCGCACCGCCGACGAGGTAATGGCCAGATCGGGGACTTTGCCCGCCGTCGCCAGCAGCTTGCCCATGGTTTTGGCGGCAACAATGCCGCGCTCGGCTACCGGGCGATCGCGATCGCGACCATTGCTCACGTTCCAGTCAGATTTGCCGTGGCGAAAGAGAATTAGCTGCTTGGTCATGGTTATGGGTCAATCATGGCTCCAGGGGCGGTATGCCCTTGATCACCTTAGGGGATCGCCCGAGGGGAATCAACGTTGCCCCCACTTTTCTCCAGCTTTAGGATGCCGCCCGCATCGACAGACCGATGCGCTTGAGCTTGGTATCCACCTCCATCACCCGCACCATCACCACCTGGCCCACCTTGACAATCTCGTTGGGGTCACTGACAAAGCGATCGGCCATCTGCGAAATATGCACCAGCCCATCCTGGTGCACCCCCACATCCACAAACGCGCCGAAGTTGGTGACATTGGTGACCACCCCTTCCAGGGTAAGGCCCGGCTTCAGGTCGGTAATTTCGTTGATGCCGTCCTGAAAGCGGGCGTAGGCAAACTGCTCGCGGGGGTCGCGGCCGGGCTTTTCTAGCTCCTGCAAGATGTCGCGCAGGGTGAGTTCTCCAGCCTCGGCGGTGGTGTATTTTTTGATATCGAGGCGCTTTAGGCGATCGGCGGCTTTGGGAATTTGCGTCAGGGGCAGGGAGAGATCCGCAGCGATCGCATCCACAATGCCGTAGCTCTCGGGGTGCACCGCCGTGTTGTCGAGCGGGTTTTTGCCGTTGCGAATCCGCAAAAACCCCGCCGCCTGCTCAAAGGCCTTGGGTCCCAGCTTTTTCACCTTCAGCAGCTCCCGACGCGAATGAAATGCGCCGTTGGCATCGCGAAATTCCACAATATTGTTCGCCACCGCCGGGGTCAGCCCCGATACGTAGGTCAGCAGCTCACGGGAGGCCATATTGAGATCCACCCCCACGTAGTTAACGCAGCTCTCAATGGTGTCATCCAGCTTTTGCTTCAGCCGCTTTTGATCGACATCGTGCTGGTACTGGCCCACGCCGATCGATTTGGGGTCGATCTTGACTAGCTCCGCCAGGGGATCTTGCAGCCGCCGGGCAATGCTAATCGCCCCCCGCACCGTTACATCCAGGTCGGGGAATTCTGCCGCCGCTACTTCACTGGCGGAGTAGATCGAGGCCCCCGACTCATTCACCAAAACTTTCACCGGGGGATTCGACAGAGTCTTCAAGACTTCCCCCACAAAGGCGTCGGTTTCGCGGCTGGCGGTGCCGTTGCCGATCGCAATCAGCTCGATCTTGTGCTTACGTATCATCCCTGCCAAAGTCTGAGCAGCCTGCTGTCGCTGGTTTTGGGATTGGTGGGGAAACACCGCTTGGTATTCCAAAAATTTGCCGGTGCTATCCACCGCCGCCACCTTACAGCCAGTGCGAAAGCCGGGATCAACCCCCAGGGTGGGCTTCATGCCTGCCGGGGGCGACAGCAGCAGATTCTTTAGGTTGGCCTCAAAGTTTTGAATCGACACCTCATCGGCCCAGGCCTTTTTCTCGGCCATCACCTCGCTGGTCAGCGACGGCTTCATCAACCGACTGTAGGCATCTTGAATCACTCCCCGGTAAAACTGGCGAATCTCGGGTACAGGGGTCTTCACCACCCGCTTTTCTAAGGTTTGCAGAATGGGGTCGGGCTCAACCTCCAGCCCCACCTTGAGAATGCCTTCGCGATCGCCCCGCAGCAGCGCCAGCAGGTTATGGGAGGCAATCGATCGCACTGGGGCCTGGTAAGCCCGATACATCTCGTACTTGGTGCTGCCCTCGGGATGGCCTTTTTTGATGCTGGCGGTGAACTGGCCGTGGTTAAGGAGGCGATCGCGCACATAGCGCCGCAGCTCTGCCCGCTCCGCCACCTGCTCTGCCAAAATATCCGCCGCCCCCTGGAGCGCTTCATCCGTAGACTGAACCCCTTTATCCGGGTTCACAAACGACTGGGCTTCCTGAAGCAGAACCGCCCGCTTGCCCGTTCTATTTAGCTCCTCAATTTTTTGGGCCAGCGGCTCTAGCCCCTTTTCCTTCGCCATGGTGGCGCGGGTGCGGCGCTTGGGCCGGTAGGGTAGGTAGAGATCTTCTAGCTCCGTCTTTTGCTGGCAGGCAAGAATCGCAGCTTTTAGTGCATCCGTGAGCTTGCCCTGGCTCTCAATTTCGGTTAGCACCGTCTGTCGCCGATCCTCAAGCTCCGTCAGGTACTGGTATCGCTCAGCAATCTGCCGCAGCTGCACCTCATCTAGATCTCCCGTGCGCTCTTTGCGGTAGCGAGCCACAAAGGGTACCGTCGCCCCTTCGGCAAACAGTGCCAGGGTGGCCTCGACCTGGGCAGGGCGAATGTCTAGCTCGGTGGCAATGGTGGTAGCGATCGGGGTCATGGGAGAGGCAACTAAGGCAATAACAGTCCTCCATTGTAGATGTGGCCTGAACAGCTCAAGGAAAATATAGTGCTGGCACTTGTTGCGACAGCTAGCTCAACCCCTGAAATAGACATTAGTAACTGACGATCGCCCCTAAAGATTTCAGCATTCGTTCTTCAGTGTTAGACAAGCCAGTGGCCCCACGAATATTGACGCCTTCGTAGGGGCGATCGGGGCGGAGGGTCTGCTGGCACAGACCCGTTGCCAGATCCCACACGCGGATTTCGTCGTCTTGGCTGGCGGTGATCAGATGGGTGCCGCTAGAGCAACCCGAGACTTGCCAAATATCTTGGCTGTGGCCCTTGAGGGTATGACGGCATTGGTTGGTTTCAACGTCCCACACCTCGACCTGGGTGTTTTGGCTGATAATCGCCAGAATGTCTCCCGCAGGACTCAGGGTAACCCCTTGCAGCCAGTGCTCTGCGGGGTGCTGCCACTGGCCGAGACAGCCATTGTCCTGCCCCAGATTCCACCAGCGAACAGTGCCGTCGTGGCTGGCGCTGGCCAGTCTCTCACCCTGGGCCGCAAGACTGTGTACCTGACTTTGATGGCCTAACAGGATGCGGCGATCCGAGCCTAGTGCTTGCTGCTGCCACGGCCAGAGACCGATGGTGCCATCCCTAGCGCCTACTACAATCCAGTCACCGTCGGGGCTAAACAGTAGGGCGGTCGGGCTATCAGGGGCACCTTCTAGCTCCCCTGCGGCGCTGCCAGTGGTGCAATCCCACACCACAATGCCGCTGTCGGGGCCGGCGGTGGCCAACCACTGGCCATCGGGGCTAAAGCGCAGCAGGGTGGCCGGGGTTGGCTTGGCGACCACCCACTGGCTCTGGCCGGTCGCGATCGACCAGAGCCGCAGGGTTTGGTCGTCGGCGCTGCTAGCCAACCACTGACCATCGGCGCTAAGGGCGACGGTGCGCACCGAACCGCTGTGGCCCGCTAGGGCACGAGGGCCAATGGCGTAGGGGCTCTGGGCGTTGACCTGCCACAGCCGCAGGTGGGTATCGTCGTGGCCAGTGAGAATGATGCCGCTGTCAGCGCCAGCGCTAAAAGCCATGCAGCACACCGGATGCGCCTGGCTGAGAAAGCTGCGCCAGCACTGGCCTCGCTTGACGCTCCAGAGTTTGATGGTGTAGTTGCTGCCGGTGACAAAATAGCGGCTGTCAGCGCTAAAGGCCAGGGTCCATACTGGCGCTCCCAGCGACGGCAGAGCATAGCAGAGACGGCGACCGGGAATATCCCACACCGTGACGGTGAAGTCTTGGCCGCTAGACACCAGGTAGCGCCCGTCGGGGCTGATGGCGAGAGCGGGCAGAGCCTGTACGTCGGTGGGCAAAATCCAGCAGGGCAGACCGGTGGCCAAATTCCAAATGGTCAGGCAGCGGTCGTCACAACCCGCTGCGAAGGGAATCGGCTGGCAGTCAGGATCGTTGGGGTCGAGCAAAAACCCTACGGTGCGAATCGCAGCGGTTGATCGCGCTTGGAGATCTTTCAGCAGAGTGCGATCGCCCACATTCCACAGGCAGGCGCGCTGGTCATCGCCGCCGCTCAACAGGTGGTTGCCCAAAGCGCTGTAGGCCAGGCTGTGAATGGCTCCAGCATGGCCCTCCAGACAGCCCTGGCCAAACCCCGAAGCGACTTCCCACAGGCACAGCCGACCGCTGTCATCACCGGAGGCCAGCTGGCTGCCGTCGGGGCTAAAGGCCAGGGCTCGCACTGGGGCCTGGTGGTCGTCCAAAATGTCGGTGTGATAGGTGGATCCCACTGACCACAACCAGATTTGCCCGCTCTCGGTGCCCACAGCCAGCAGATCGCCCTGGGGGTTAAAGGCCAGCGAGCGAATGCTCTGGCCCTCGTCAAACATCCAGACCAGCTTGCCCCGCCGCAAATCCCACAGCAGCAGTCGACCCTCATGATCGCCCGTGGCTAAGTGCCGTCCCTCCTCTAGAGACAAGCCGCGCTGGCCTTGCCTATCTTTAGAAGCAACAGGGCTAAAAGCGGCTACTGGGTCGCGCCCAAGGGCGGTGGCAAAGGTGGTGTCGCTAAACTGGGCCTGGCTAAAGCTGGCTCCCTGCACGCTCACCCGCCGCAAATCGCCCTGCCAAATGGCTAGATGAGAAAAATCGGCACCGCTAATGCCCAGGCCCAGGTGCTGACAAAGGTGAATGACGTTGGCGGCCCCGTAGCCCGGCTGACCCACGAAGGGCTGTAGAGCCTTGAGCAGGCGATCGCCCTTAGCGGCCAGAGCCCCATCGGTAGCATACTGTTGCCGCAGCTCTTCTGCTAGCGGGCTGAGCATGGCCGCCCGCTGACGTTCCTGCACTACCTCCCGGGCGGTCATGGTGACGAGGGGCAACCGCTGGAGCCAGTCGAACGTTTCGGCTTCTAGCTCAGCGGCCAGCACGCCCTGTAGTCGCTCTAGAACTAAGGCCTGCACCGAGGGGCCTAGGCTCAACACCAGCCCACGCCCGCCAGTGGCCTGAGCCTGAACCCAGCCCCGCCCTAGGGCTGACTGCACCACCGTGTCAGGTAGGGGGGGTTGCATAGCCCCGTTGAGGTCGTCGAGGGCAACTGGCTCCTGGGCCAGGGCTAGCCAGTACAGCAGGGCCCATTCCTCAGCTGGCAGTCGATGTAGGGCCTGGGTAAAGGTGCGGTGTACGACGACGGGCACAACCGTCTTCGCCGCCTGGAGCAACATCCGAGGCTGACCCTGGTAGACCTCTCGCAGTGTCGCCCCTAGCCCCCGCAGCACCAGAGGATGGCTGCCGTAGCGATCGATCAGCGCGCTCCAGTCGTCAGGGGCATTAAGCGCATCCGGGGCTTGGAGCAGCGACCGGGCCGCCTCGACAACCAGATCGCCGAGAATATAATCTCGCACCCGTGGCCCCTGCACCTGGGAAAAATCGGCGGGCTTTTCGCGGCTGACCCAGACTAGACAGCTCTGGTGATGGTGCTCGGCCCCCTGATGAAAAAAGTGTTGGAGGGCGTCGGTATGGGCTCGGTAGCTGCCCGCTGGCTGCTGAGGCTCAAAGAGCTGCTCTAGACCATCGAGAATCAGCAGGGCGCGGCGCTGGCCCAGTTGATCGAGCACCCAGTCTACCTGGGCCAAGGGGGCGATCGCCCTCGCCTGCGGGTCAAGCCAGTGGACAATCGCCCCCAGCACATCCTGCTCGGTGGCCTCAGCGGTCAGAGCTAGATAGCCACACTGGTCTACCTGGGGGGCAACGGTGGCGGCGATCGCGGCCGCCATCGTCGTCTTACCAACTCCTGGTAGCCCCCACAGCACCACTGTGCGGCAGCGATCTGCCAAAATCCACTCGGTTAGGGTGGCCAGATCGGCCTGGCGGCCCGCACAGTCGTCCAAGTCAAGGCGGGGAGACTCGCGCACCACGAGGGTAGGGGTCGGTAGGGGCTGTGGCGGCTCCACCACAATATTCGGCGGCGGGGCCGGTTCAGCCGCCGCACCCCCCTGCACCATCCAGGTGTGCAGCACATTCTGAATGTTGCGCTTCGTCACCCGAACGCCCTGGAGATCGGCATTTACCAACTCGGTGAGCAGCTGCCAGAGCTTGGGGCCGACGTCTTTTTTGAGATAGTCTTCGGTGTAGCCAGCGGTGGGGGTTGCCATCGCCGCATAGGTCTTGTTCTCCCAAGACCCCTGTAGCACCAGACGCTCGACATCCTTCAGCGGTCGCCCCTTGCGCTCCACAGCAACTTGGTTGATGTGTACAGCAATTTTCTCGAAATCCATTGGCAAAACCGCCGAGATGCCCCAATTCTGGCCTCAGTCTAACCTGAATTTTCCAGAACTTCTCAGCCGCCATGCCTATGTAATTTGGCAAAAAAATTCCCCAGCCCAAGGGCCAGGGAATTATCAGGGTGCATCTACCAGTTCATATTTCTAGGCCAGCTGAGTGAATCAGGATGGTTTGAAAGGGATTTTGTTAGAGTGCCAGGGGGTAAGCGGTAAATAGTCGGGGAAAGGGTATACCGTCGAGCCTTTGCAAAACGTTTAGAGAAGTTCTTTAGGAGCAAACCGTGTCGGATGCGCTGACCTTGAAGGCCTACGACCTTTGGAAAACCTATGGCGACGAGGCGGTGGTGCAGGGCATTAGCTTCTCCCTGGCGCCGGGTGAGATTGTTGGTTTGCTGGGGCCGAACGGGGCGGGCAAAACCACCACGGTAGGCATGCTGTTTGGCACCGTCATTCCCACTAAGGGGTTTGTGCAGTTTGGGCCGTGGCAGCTGCCGGGGCAGGGGCAACTGGCCCGCGCCCAAATGGGCATTGTCACCCAGGAAGACAACCTCGACCCCGACTTTACGGTGTTTAAAAACCTCACCCACTTTGCCCATCACTACCGCATTACCGGGGCGGCGGCGCGGCAGCGGGCGGGGGAACTGTTGGCCCTAGTAAATCTAGAGCACCGGGCCGAAGCTCAGGTAAGTGAGCTGTCGGGCGGCATGAAGCGGAAGCTGGTGCTAGCTCGCGCTCTGCTGAATCAGCCCAAGATTGTGTTTTTAGATGAGCCCACCACCGGCCTCGACCCCGATGCCCGTCAGGATTTTTGGCGGTTGGTGCAGCACCTCAAGGCCAGCGGCTGCGGCATTTTGTTGACCACCCACTATATGGATGAGGCCCAAAGGCTGTGCGATCGCCTCCTGCTCCTTCAGCAGGGCAAAGTGATTGACGAAGGCACCCCCACCGATCTGGTCGCGCGAGTGATTGGCCGCGAGGTAGCCGAGATCGAGGGGGTTGAGGCCCAAATTCTCCAGGACTTGGCCTCCCACCACGGAACTTGGTATCGGGCCTTTGGCAGCGGTCACCAGGTGACGCTACCCGATCGCGATCCTGAGGTGGTTTGGGATGCGATCGCCGCCCATCACCCCAGCCGCCTTCTGCGGCGGCCCGCCAACTTAGAAGACGTATTTTTGCGACTCACTGGGAGCGTGCTGGAATGAAGCTGATTACCGCTACCCCCTGGGGGGTGTATTCGGTCTGGTGGCGACACTTTCAGGTGTATCGCAGCACCTGGTTGGTGAGCTGCCTGCCGCCCATTTCTGAGCCGATTGTGTACCTATTAGCCTTTGGCTATGGCCTCAGCCCACTAATTGGCGATGTGGAATATTTAGGGCAAGTGATTCCCTACGCACAATTTTTGGCTCCGGGAATGATTGCGATCGGGGTGCTGTTTCAGTCGTTTTTTGAGGGAGCCTACAGCAGCTTCATTCGGCTCAATTTTCAAAAGACTTGGCAAGCGCTGCTGACGGCTCCGCTGAGTTATACCGATGTGTTTTTGGGCGACTGGTTTTGGGCGGCCACCAAGGGCACCATTGCCGGTACTCTCACCGGGCTAGTCGCGGTGCTTGCTAATCTGTATGACCTCTCTAGCCTAGTGCTGTCGCTGCCGCTGATCGTGCTTGGCAGCTTGCTGTTTGGAGCCTTTGGCCTGCTGGTAACTGGGTCTGTGAGCAAAGTTGACCAGGTGAATGTGCCGATTTTTCTGGTAGTCATCCCCATGTTTACCCTCTGCGGCACCTACTTTCCGCGCAATACGCTGCCGCCGCTGCTGGCCAAGTTTGCCTCGCTTTTGCCCCTGGCCTCCCTGGTCGATCTGCTGCGCTGGCCCCTGGGTCTGCCCCCTTGGTGGCCCCTGCTGCTGCTCTGGCTGGTCGGGTGGATGGTGGTGATGGCCAGGCTGGCCGCCCTGCGGATTTATCCGAGGTTGTTTAGCTAGCGGATATTGCAGGAGCGTTTCACCTCGCTTCCTGGGGACAAAAACTTAGGCCAAAGCGAATGCCGCGATCGCCCTAGCCACCAATTCAGCTCCGTTCAGCTCCACCGTTATTGACCCGAACGGAGCTAACGGTCAACCCAGCTCAAACACCCTTAAGCCTCTAACAGTTGCTCAGCAGGCGACGGTTGAACCAACGGCTTCACCTCGCTCTTCCAGCGGTTGGCGATGGGCATGCGCCAACCCAGGCCAAAGGCGCGATCGGTCACCTTCAGCACCGGCGGTGTCTGCCGTCGCTTAAATTCGGCCCGCGACACCAGCCGCAAAACTTTGTCTACCACCGCGGCATCGTGGCCAGCGGCGACCATATCGGCTACCGACTCGTGGCGCTGCACCAGGCGATCGAGAATGTCATCCAGCACATCGTAGGGCGGCAGCGAATCTTGATCGACCTGACCGGGCTTGAGTTCGGCACTAGGAGGTTTTTCGAGAATGTTTTGCGGAATTAGGGCGTCAGTGAGGTGGTTAACCCGCTCCGATAGTTCACCCAGGGCAGCAATGGGGCCCTGACCCACCTGCCGATTGAGCCATTCACAGAGGGCGTAAACTCGCGTTTTGGGCACATCGGCAATTACCGCCAGGCCGCCGTTCATGTCGCCGTAGAGGGTGCAGTAGCCCACCGCCATTTCTGACTTGTTGCCGGTTGACAGTAGCAGGTGACCAAATTTATTCGAAACCGCCATCAGCAGGTTGCCGCGAATGCGCGACTGAATATTTTCTTCGGCGAGGCCGGAGCTGGTGCCCGAAAAGAGGGGATCGAGCACCTGGTCGTAGTCGGCCATCAGCGGGCCGATCGCCAGGGTTTCTTGGTCAATGCCCAGGGTTTGGGCTAGGGCCAGCGCATCCGTCACCGAGTGGTCAGAGCTATAAGGAGAGGGCATGAGAATGCCGAGCACATTGGCAGGGCCGAGGGCAGCGGCTGCGATCGCCGCCACCAGCGCCGAGTCAATGCCGCCGCTGAGGCCAATCACCGCCTTAGAGAAGCCGCACTTGTGGGTGTAGTCGCGCACCCCCAGCACCAGGGCCGACCAGATCGCCTCATTTTCGTCGGCGGGCAGGGGGGCAATGTCGCCAGGGCAGAGGTCGTGTTGAATGAGGTCGTACTCCACCACCGCCAGCCCGGCCTGGTAGGAGGGCAGCCGGGCCACCAGATCGCCCTGGCGGTTAAAGGCCATGCTGGTACCGTCGAAGATCAGGTCGTCGTTGGCCCCGACCTGGTTGGCGTAGAGAATGGGGCAGCGAAACCGAGTGGCGCTGTGAGCCAGCATGGAGGCTCGCAGCTGCGCTTTGTTGACCGAGTAGGGCGAGGCGGAGAGGTTGATGACCACATCGACGTGGTCATCGGCCAGGTCGGCGATCGGATTGCGGGGGTAGCTGCGCCCGCCCCAAAACTCCTCGTCGTTCCAGAGGTCTTCGCAGATGGTGACACCAATGCGCAGGCCCCAATCACCCAAGGGAATGGTGAAACTGCTCGGCCCCTGGCCGGGGGCGAAGTAGCGGTGCTCATCGAAGACATCGTAGGTGGGCAATAGCTGTTTGTGAAAGACCTGCTGCACCTTGCCGCCCTGGAGCAGAGCGGTGCTGTTGAACAGGGGCTTTTCGCCGTGATAGCGGGCCTTGGGGTTGGCGGCGGCATAGCCCACCAGCACGGCGAGGTGAGGGGGCAAATCGGCAGCTAAGACATCGAGTGTGTGGGCCATAGCTTGAATAAAGCTGGGCTGAAGCAGCAGATCGCGGGGTGGGTAGCCACACAGCACCAGCTCGGTGGTGATGAGCACCTGGGCACCTAGGCGATCGGCCTGGCGGGCGGCATCGAGCACCTGCTGGGCATTGTGGGCCAGGTCGCCAATGGTGGGGTTGAGCTGGGCGATCGCAAATTTCATAGGAGTTATTAGGAGTTAATAGATAAAAAAGGATTTCGACCAAAACGCTGGCGGTAATCGTCCTAGGTTGTCGGTCAGCTGCGGCTTCAGCCACCGGCAATCTAGCGGGGGATAATCAGGCTTCCGAGGAAATAGACTTTTTGGGGCGACTGCGCTGGGCCGCCAGAGTGTTGCGCTCCCAAAAGACGCCATCGGCGTATCCCTGAATGGTGGGGTCTAGGTCGGCTAAGGTCAAACGTTTTTCGGCCAGACAGCAGTAATCGGGGTCTTGCTCAATGCCTACATACTGTCGCCCTAGCTTTTTAGCGACCACAGCGGTCGTGCCGCTGCCGAGAAAAGGATCGAGCACTACATCGCCTGCATTGGAACTGGCCAGCAGCAATTTTGCCACCAGTTTTTCAGGCTTTTGAGTGGGATGATCGGTGTTTTCAGTCATTGACCAAAAGGGCACGGTAATGTCAGTCCAAAGGTTAGAAGGATGAGTGAGACGGTAGTTTTTTGAACCCGTATCGTCCCAGTCTTTAGGTTGCCCGGCCAGATTTCTGTAGGGAGCCATCACCCGGCGTTTGAGCTTTACGGCATCCACATTAAAGGTGTAGGTTTCGGAAACGGTGCAAAACCAAATATCTTCACTGGCGTTTTTCCAGTTAGCTTGGGCACCGCGTCCTTTCTCACGCTCCCAGGTGATTCGATTTCTGACAGTAAAGTATTTTTCTAGCACTGGATACATGACGGTTGAGGTAGTCCAGTCGGCGCAAAAATAAGCGGAAGCGTTGGGCTTAAGCACAGGTTTGAGCTGAGAAATCCAGCTGTCGAGCCAGGCGATGTAGGTGGGGCGATCGCACTGCCTAAACTTGCTGCCGTTGAAATCTTTAGTGAGATTGTAGGGCGGGTCAACAATCAGCAAATCTACAAAGTTTTTGGGTAAGTAGGGCAGCGCCCCCAACAAATCCTGACAAATGGTTCGATTGAGGATTTCGGTCGGGGGGCGCTCACAATTCAAGTTAATTAATCGCCGCAAAAACATATCTCGCTCTTCAGCAGTGAGATCGAGCGTTCGGTTTTTAGGTGCCCTGGCTTTCATCCACTAACCCACATGTTCTAAGATTCGTACCTCCTCCCCATTTCCCCATCTCTCTCAAATGAACACCATTGCCTTTTCTTTAAAGGGCTCAAAGGCAGCGGCATCAAACCGATAGAGGCTGGCGGGTCGGCCTGCTCCGCGCGAGGTTTTTTGGCCGGTATCCTGCAAAAAACCCAGCTTTAGCAGCCGAGCGCGAAAGTTGGAATAATCGGAAAACCCTTCCCCCAAAACGGTGACGTAGAGCTGGTAGAGATCGCCTAAGGTAAAGACCTCGGGCAGCACGTCGAAGGCGATCGGGCTGTATTCCAGCTTGTTGCGCAGCCGCCGGTAGCCGTAGGTGAGAATTTCGTTGTGGTCGAAGGCGAGTTGGGGCACCTGGGCCAGGGGATACCAGGCGATGCCGCTGACGCCATCGGCGATTAGTTCGGCATCCTCGAAACGCACCAGGGCAAAGTGGCTGACCGAGAGATAGCGCACGTTGAAGGCCTGGGGCGACTCGCGGGGGTCGCGATCGGGACCGCCAAAGGTGTAGAGCTGCTCTAGATAAAGGGTGTTGACGCGAATTTTCTCGGCCAGCACCCGGTAGGCGGCGGCTTCTAAGGATTCGCCCTGGCGCACCAGGGTGCCGGGCAGGCTCCAGTGGCCCGCAAAGGGAGCGTCGTGGCGCATCACCACCAACACCAGCAGCCGGTTTTGCTGGGTATCCACAGAAAAAATCACGTTGTCGACTCCCACTTTAAAGTCGGCCAAGGGCATCGGGCTTAGGGGGTGGTCAGAGGTGCGGTGGAGTTTTGCGGACATGGGTAGAGGTGGTGTTGAGCAATGTAAGACTGCACCGCCGGGGGAATTTCGGGGGCGGTGTCGGCGGGAATGCCGTCGCACTGGCGATAGCGGGACGACGACACATCGATCGCAGGCATCTCGGCCACGGTGACGGTCGTATGCTGACGCAGATTGGCCAGGCTGACCTCCGTGAGGTCGTAGCCGGGGCGCGGAATCACCAAAATGCTGGCCGCCGCAAAGATTTCGGTCGCCCGGTGCCAGGTGGGCAGCTGCTCCACTAGGTCGGCCCCCACTACCAAGGAGAATTCGGCCTGGGGCCAGACCTGCCGCGATCGCTCCAAAGTAACTACCGTGCGCATGTGGCTAAGTTCGGGATGCACCTGCACCCGGTGGGACGGCACCGCCAGATCGTCAATCAGCAGCTCTAGCATGCGGAAGCGATCGCCCAGAGGGGTTTGGTGTGCTTTAAAGGGATTGTTGGCCGTCCACACTGCCACATGGTCAAACTGGGTGGCCAACCAGGCGAGAATGGCGGCGTGACCTCGGTGGGGCGGGTCGGCACTGGTGCCAAATAGGGCGATGCGAAGCGCCGGAGCATCGGTTGCGGTCATAAAGCCATCCTCAGGGCTGGGATTGGGGATGCTGGCGGGTGCGGGCCGCTAGCTCTACCAGGGCATCGGACAATGCTACGCCATAGTCAGCCGGACGCTCGAGCTGGCGCACGGCGGCGGGCAGACTGGCCACCGAGGCGGCGGTGCGGGCGGCGATCGCATCCAGCGATTCTAGCTCCTGCATGGCCTGCCCTTGCTTGACTACCAGTTGAAGCAGCGGCTGCTCGTCGGGGGCGGCGGTTTCTTCGAGCAGGCCGAGGCGATCGCCCACCGCCTGCCCGCCGTCATAGCGCCGAAAGATTTGCTTGCGTCCGGGGAGCGTGGTTTTGCCGCTGGCCTCTTTCATTACAGGCGTACCGTCGATATCGACTAGTTTATACACCCCATTCACCGGTTCGCCCGTCACCAGCTTAGTGCCCAGGCCGTAGCCGTCGAGCACCGCCCCAGCCTGCTTGAGGCGAGCGATTTCATACTCATCCAGGTCGCCGCTGGCCAAAATTTTGACGTTGGGCAGATGCGATCGCACCGTCTGCGACAGCGCCACTAGGTCGCCAGAGTCGAGCCGTACGGTGGCGACCTGGGTTTCTCCGCGCTGCACCTGAGCCGCTAGCCGCTCGGCGGCCGCCACCGTGTCGTAGGTATCAATCAGCAGCGCCGACCCCGGAAAGTAGCGTTGAAAAGCCGCAAAGGCTTCGTCCTCACTGCCTTCTAGAGCCGTAAAAACCATCACCAGGGCGTGGGCCATGGTGCCTGCTGGCTTGCGCCCCAGCGCCAACGCCGCCAGCACATTAGAGGTGTCGTCGAGGCCCGCCGCCAGGGCCGCCCGCGCTGCCCACAAAGCCCCCTGGGGACTAAAGGCCCGACGGGTGCCGAACTCCAGCAGCCTGGCATCAGGCCCAGCCACATCTCGCAGGCGAGCGGCCCGGGTGGCCACCAGGGTTTGGTAATTGAGCGTATTGAGCAGGTAGGTTTCTGCAATCTGGGCCTGCCATAGGGGCGCTTCTACCCGCAGCAGCGGCTCGTTGGCAAACACCGCCGTACCCTCGGGTACCGCCCACACGTCCCCCGTAAAGCCTCCCTCGCTCAATCGCTGCCAAAATTCGTCGGGGGCACGGTCAAACAGCCCCGTCTGTCGCAGGGCCTCTAAATGGCGTTCCGAAAACCGCAGATTGTTCAAGTAGTCGATCGCCTGGGTCAGCCCCATGGCAATCAGATAGCTATAGCCGGGGGGTAGCCGTCGGGCAAATAGCTCAAAACTGGCTCGGCGATCGGCCAGGCCCTCGCCCGCATAGCAGCTCACCATGGTGAGCTGGTACAGATCCGTCAGCAGACCGTAGTTATCAGGGGTAGCTAGAAGTGTGGGATAGGGCATTGAGGTAATGGCGCTATTTTTAGTTATTTATACCATAAATAATTCTGCTTTGCCGTAGTCTCATTACGGCAAAACGCAGTGACGCAAAGGAAATCCACGCCAACTTAGGCATAGTTTTGGTGATTTTTACCTATAAATGTCGGTAAAAGAGCGACGCGATAGCCATGTATTGCTCCTTCTGTCTTTAGACTGCTAACGCTTCAATATCTGTCACAGGGATGACGTTTAGCCAAGGCTGTGCCCTCTATCGTCCATCATTACTGGTCTAGAGCAGCCCTGGTTCAAAACCCTTGTTGGCATCAGGAGCTGCCCATAGCCTACGGCCACTGGTTTGGAGCACCGTTCTTATGAATATGGCCCTGGAGTACCGCTACGCACATTGGGCTGTCACACTCTGCGCCCAACCATCACTTATTGAGTAAGTACACACTCCATCTGAGACATCACCGGGAGGATAGCGATGAATCTGACCCACACTCTAGAACTTTTTGAAACTCCCAAAGCCGCACGGGTAGAGCGCCCCATTACTGCTCAGCTTGAAGGGCGAGTCTACTACGAAGGTACCTATTGGCCTGCTCGGGTCTATGAGGGAGTCATTGACGCCGGCATTGCCCTGGCTCCGTCGAGCTGGGTGACGGTAGTGGGCCGCTACGGGCTCACCCTGCTGATTGTGCCGCCGCTGGGGCCAACCTATGCATAAGGCTGGGGTAGAAAGTCTGTGACTAGCTTGAGGCGATCGCCCTAGCAAACCCGCGTTTTCTGTAAAAATCCCTAAGAATCCGGCAAAAACTACTATGATTAAGGTGGTTTTGCCGACTCCTTCCGCCACCACCGTTGACCTATGGATAGCCTGGCCCAAAGCCTTCTTTGGCTCCTCTGGGAAACGCACCCAGATGTTAATACTGTCCCAGCGGGTTCTGCCTCAGTTCTGCCGTTAGCACCTGAGCAAGGCAGAACACAGGTAGCGTCAGCGAGCAGCAGGCCCCTGCGGAATCGGTCGTTGGCGATCGCGGTAGGGGCGATCGTTCTCGGTAGCGGCCTGGGGGCACCGGCTTTAGCCAACGGGCACCTCTGGGGCAGCACCGTCTACGTCAACACTCCCGAGGGGTACGCCCTCAACGTGCGCTGGGGGCCAAGCACCAACAATGGCGTCTATCGTCGCGCACGAAGAGGCAGCCCCCTGCAACTGTCTGGCGCACGTCGCAACGACTGGGTGCAGCTAGTCGATGCCACCTGGGTCGCAGGCAACCTAGTCAGCCGGTCTCCTGTTCCTGGAGCTGGTATAACTCCCCCCGCCGACAACGCAAATAACCTGGCCACGGTAGTCACTCCGCAGAATTTTGCCCTTAACATTCGCAACGGCCCTGGCCTCAATTATCAGATCGTCGGGCAGTACATCAACGGCAGCCGCATTCCAGTAACCGGGCGGTTTAGCAACGGCTGGGCTCAGCTCACCAACGGCAACTGGGTTGATAGTGGCCACATTCAATACAGCGGCCCCATTCACGGCGGCAACCAGCCCAACCCCAACCAGCCCAACCCCAACCCCGGCACCAACCCCAACGCCGACGTGATGGAATTGCAGCGACTGCTGCGCCAGGCTGGTTTCTTGCCGTCCAATTTTATCGTCTCCGGCATCTACGACCAGACGACTCAAAATGCCGTGCGCGAGTTTCAGCGAGTGAATGGGCTGCCCGTCACCGGCATTGTGAATGCAGAAACCTGGCAAGCCCTTTACCGCGCCACTGCGCCACCAACGCCGCTCCCTTCTCCCAGCCCTTCCCCCAGCCCTTCCCCCAGTACCCCACCGCCCAACGGAACCCGCCAACGACGTGTGGTCACCGACGGCGACTCGACTTCTGTATTTGACGGCCCCGGCACTGAGTTTGGCGTCGTCAGAAGCGTGCCTAACGGCTCAATTGTGACCATCACCGGTCGCACCTCCGGTAATTGGTCAGAGCTACTCGACGGCGGCTGGATTTTTTCCCTCTGGCTGGAGCCGATTTAGACTAGAAGACCACCCTTTATCAGGCCTTTAGGATGAACGCCATCTAGCTAATGGAATAGATCAAACTCTAGGAGTTTTCTATGGTTTACAAAAATTCATACCCAATAGCTGTTAAGAGCTTCAACCATATGCGCTGTGGGGGTTTGAGGGCATTCGGAACTCTTCGCAGCGATTTTGGGATGGGCGCAACAACTTGTGACTTCGTGACGTTATGTGTATAACAATACTTAAGGGTAACTATTGAGAAAGCCGCGAACAAGACCGGATGCCTCAGTAGAAGCCTTGAAAGGTTAGTCAATGCCTCGGTGTACCGGTCTTGGCAAATCTTTACCCCGGTCACTGGCGTTTCGAGGAGCTTAACCTTGTTTAACGATACTGAGTCATCGTCTACCCTTTGGACATCTATCCAAGACGCTGCCTTTCGGGTGCTGCAAGTTATTGATGTTCGCCTGGCTTTGGTGATTGGTCTGGCGGCTTTTATGCTGGCTGTTGGGTTTGACTCTTCGGGCAACAAAGCTGAAGCCGCTGATTTGGCAACCGGCTCATCGCTAGTACCAGTCTCTGTGAGCATGGCCGCTGTACCTAGCTCTACTTTTGAGGCCCAGCCCCTCGCTAGCAATGCTCAGCTAGCCACTGCCCGTCGTCTGCATCACGGCAGTTTGACTAGCGCGATCATGACCAGCAATCGCTTGACGGAGGCCCACTTCTTCATTGACCTTCCCTCAGAGCATGAGTAGGCAACCTGTTGCCGTAATACACAGGGACTCATGACAACCAAATATACTGACTGCGCTGAGGGCTAAAATATTATGTTGGCCCCCAGCGTTGTTTAGTTTAAGCATCTCCTGGCATGGGCTTCGTTGCTCGGTTCGTTTGTTTGCTTTGATTCTCTTCACGTCGGCACATTCCTATGACCTCCTCCATTCGCTTTCTCATGTGCGCCCCCCATCACTACGAGGTGGATTACGTCATCAACCCCTGGATGGAGGGCAACATTCACCGCTCGTCGATTGAAGCCGCCCAAGAGCAGTGGCAAAGCCTCTACCAAATCATTGCCGATCGCGCCGATGTCAATCTGGTCAAGCCTCAGCAGGGCTGGCCCGACATGGTGTTTACCGCCAATGCCGGGCTGATCTTGGGCAATCAGGTGGTGCTCAGCCGCTTTCTGCACCCCGAGCGTCAGGGCGAGGAGCCCTTCTTTAAAGAATGGTTTGAAGCCCAAGGTCACCAGGTGTTTACCCTGCCTCCCGATCTGCCCTTTGAAGGTGCAGGCGATGCCCTGCTCGACCGCGAGGGGCGCTGGCTGTGGGCAGGCTACGGCTTTCGCACCGAGCTAGACTCCCACGGGCTGGTGGCCGAGTGGCTAAACATCGAAGTACTGTCGCTGCACCTGATGGATGAGCGCTTTTACCATCTCGATACCTGTTTTTGCCCACTGACCGGCGGCTATCTGCTCTACTACCCTCCCGCCTTTGACGCCTATTCAAATCGGCTGATTGAGCTGCGGGTGCCCCCCGAAAAGCGCATTGCTATTGACGAGCCCGATGCTATCAACTTCGCCTGCAACTCGGTGAATGTCGATCGCATCGTAATCATGAATAAGGCCAGCGATGAGCTGAAGACACAGCTGGCCGATGTGGGCTTTGAGGTGGTAGAAACGCCCCTAACCGAGTTTCTCAAGGCCGGGGGTGCCGCCAAGTGCCTCACCCTGCGCGTCACCGAGCCCTGGCACCCCGAACCCGCCGGAGAAAAGGGAATCATCGCTCGCACCGTCACCATGACCGGCCACCTGCTCGACTCTGGCCTGGTCAGCCGGGCGCTGGATTTGGTGATGGAGGGCGGCGGCAGCTTCCAGGTGCTGAATTTTGATCTGGGCGAGCAGCGCCAGAGCACCTCATCGGCAGAAATTCGCGTCTCGGCCCCCGATCGCGAGGTGATGGACGAGATCATGGCCCAGCTGATCGACCTGGGTGCAGTAGCGCTGCCTGAAGAACAGCAGGATGCCCACCTGGTGGCCATTACCCAGGCCGGGGTTGCCCCCGACGACTTCTACAGTTCCACCATTTACCCCACCGAGGTGCGGGTGCGAGGCCAGTGGGTGCGGGTGCAGGGCCAGCGCATGGATGGCGTCATTGTGGTGTCGGAGTCTGAACCGGTGGCTGGCTGCAAGCTACTGCGTGACCTGGCAGTGGGCGACCAGGTGATTGTCGGCTATGACGGCATTCGCAGCGTGCGCAGCACCAAGGACCGCAGCCGTGCCGCCGCCATCACCGAAGAATTTAGCTTTATGGGCTCGGGGGTCTCTAGCGAGCGCCGGGTCGAGCTGATTGTCGAACAGGTAGCTTGGGATCTGCGCCGTCTGCGTGACCAGGGCGGCAAGGTGGCTGTAGTGGCTGGCCCGGTAGTGATTCACACGGGCGGCGGCGACCACCTGGGGCGGCTGATTCGCGAGGGCTATGTGCAGGCGCTGCTGGGGGGCAATGCGATCGCCGTCCACGACATCGAGCAGGCCATGCTGGGCACCTCCCTGGGGGTTGACATGAAGCAGGGCACCTCAGTGCGCGGCGGTCACCGTCACCACCTGCGGGCAATCAACAGCATTCGCCGCTGCGGCAGCATCGCCAACGCGGTCGAGCAGGGCGTGCTGACTCGCGGCGTGCTCTACGAGTGCGTCAAGCACGATGTGCCCTTCTCCCTAGCCGGTTCCATTCGCGACGACGGCCCCCTGCCCGACACTAAGATGGATCTGCTCGCCGCCCAGGCTGAGTACGCCCAGCTGATTGAAGGCTGCGACCTGATTCTCATGCTGTCGACGATGCTGCATGCGATCGGCGTCGGCAACATGACCCCCTCAGGCGTGAAGATGGTCTGCGTTGACATCAACCCTGCCGTGGTGACGAAGCTGGCCGATCGCGGTTCGCTAGAGTCTACCGGGGTGGTGACCGATGTGGGTCTGTTCCTCAGCCTGCTAGTGAAGCAGCTCGACAAGCTCACCCAGCGCCACGTGATGGCTTAGCTATAGAGGGCTATAAAATCAGCGTCCTAAACCTATTTCAGGCTTGGGGCGCTGATTTTTTAAATTGAATGATTTAATCGTCAATCCATCTTGGATTGCCTAAAGCTCCATAGTTAGCCTCACAAGTTGTTTTATAAATCTCTAGAGTCATTTGGAGAATCAGGTGATCTGAATCACTGATTGAATCGTCTTCTTTTATCAACTTATCAATAAGCTCCGTCCTGAGCTCACCCGCGTACATTGCCGTTAAAGCAATAGCATCGTTCTCTTGCCGGTGAGTAAGGTACTTTCCAGACTTCGTGAAGATTTGTTCGTTAGTAACAAAATCAAGCGTTCTATACAAAGATTCGGCTTGCATAAAGAGGCTTCGTACAGCTTGATAAGCAACACCTTTCTGGCCTTCTACGCTGATTTTGTCTTTTACGGCTTCATAGAATTGATTGGCATTTGGTTTCATTGTCTTGGGGTTGAAGTATTTCACTTTTACTTCTCCTAGAGCAAAATAAAACTGTGTCAATATTACCCATCAACCGGCCCGCTAATCTGCAAACCAGAAATTAGAAGCCAACAAACCTGCCGCTTTTAGATTTGAAAAGCTTAACCACTTACCAGGGCTTCGACAAACTCGTAGCTGGAGAAGGGTCGCAGATCTTCAATGCCTTCCCCGGCGCCGATAAAGCGAATGGGTAAGCCCAGCTGCTCGACCACCGCTAGAGCGACGCCGCCTTTCGCGGTACCGTCAAGCTTGGTGAGCACTACACCGCTGAGATTGGCGGCTTCGGCAAAGACTTCCGCTTGGCGCAGGCCGTTTTGGCCCAGGGTGGCATCAAGCACGAGTAGGGCTTCCACCTGGGCATCGGGGGCTTTTTTGTCAATGATGCGGCGAATCTTGGCCAACTCATCCATCAGGTTCTTTTTGTTTTGCAGGCGACCGGCGGTATCGACCAGCAGCAGCTCAATATTGCGAGATTGTGAGGCGGCGATCGCGTCATAGACCACCGCTGCCGGGTCGGTGTTTTGCCCGGGGTTGGCAATCACCTCTACATTGCTGCGGGCACCCCAGGTTTTGACCTGCTCGACGGCGGCGGCACGAAAGGTGTCGGCGGCAGCAATCAAGGTGTTATAGCCCGACTTTTTGGCAATGTGAGCCAGCTTGCCGATGGTGGTGGTTTTGCCCGCGCCGTTGACCCCGGTCATCAGCCAGATGTTGAAGCTGCCCTTTTCGGGAGTAAACGCCAGGTTGTGGGAGTCGGCCAGGGGCGCATCAAGCATGTCTCGCAGAATGGATTTGAGGTAGGCGATCGCCTGATCGGGCGGCAGCACCTCCTGGCGCATGCGGGCTTGCAGCGCCTCAATCACTTTGTCGGTGGCGGCAACGCCCACATCGGCCTGCAACAGCAGAGCCTCAATTTCCATCACCGCGTCGTCATTGAGCGGCCCCTGGCCCACGATCGCCTTGAGCTGGTTGACCAGGCCAAGGCGGGTTTTATTCAATCCCTGGCGCAGTTTGTTGAGCCAGGTAATTTCTTCGGCAGAGATGTCGTCGGGGCGGCGACCTTGAGCGGCAAGGACTTCTGCCGACCAGAGAAAGGCTTCGTCGAGGTCGATATCGGGCAGGACGGGAGCGGGCGGCGCAGTGACGGCAGCCACGGGTGCAGGCTCGGGTTCTGCGATCGCCATTGCCTCTAGCTGGGCCAAACGGTGCTGGCGCTCTTCCTCCGTCTGCGCCCAAAAGGGACGGGGGGTCGCGGGTTCGGGTGCAGGTTCTGGCTCCGGCTCGGGCTTCACCGCAGCTGGTTCCTCAGTCGGGACTTCAGCTTCGGCAGCGGGTTCGACGACAGAAGGTTCTACGGCAGATTCAGCGATTTCTAGGGATTCTGAAATGGCCGCATCTGTCTCAGCGTCCAATGTTTCCGCTGGTTCTGCAATCTCAGTCTCAACGACTGGCTCATCAGCGACAGACACTTCACTGGCTTCAGCATCAGCCTCCTCCACCTCAGCCGCTGCCTCTTCTGCCGCTTCAGCGGGTGCTGTTTCGGCAACTGCATCTTCGGTCTTGACCTCAGCCTGCTGTTTTTGAATGTTTTGGTAGGCCGCCTTGGCCCACTTCAAATAGTCTTCTGACGAGAGCTGCGGGGTGGCTGGGGCAGGGGCTTGAGCGGGTTCCGGGGCTTTAGCCTCGTCCTTTTTAGCATCAGCATCGGCGCTGTTAGACTTGTCGAAACCGCGCTGAAACCAATTGAACCCAGCCATATCAGAGCTACCTTGGACGTTGTTACTGTTGTTAATAGTATCGTTCTCAGGGCAAACCACGGGTACGTTCATCCACACCCGACCAGAGCTTAAGACTCACCAGAATCCAGCTAACTCAGCCCGCTGCTAGCCCCTTACCCATCCACCCCCTACCCCTCTTTCTACCCACTCCCTACACAACGGGACTATCGGCCTCTACTTCCACTTCATCCCCTCGGCTCACCACTCGGCGCAGCACGCCGTTGATAAAGCGGTAGCCGTCGTCGTCGCTGTAGCGCTTAGCCAGTTCTACCGCTTCGTTGATGGCGACTCGATCGGGGGTACCCAGGTAATTCATTTCGACCACGGCCAGGCGCAGAATGTCGCGATCGATGCGGGGTAGGCGCTTTAGGTTCCACGCCACCATCGCTTCGTCAAGAATGCTGTCGACCTGGGACTGGTGTTTAGCGGTGTTGGTGAGCAGCTCCAGAGCAAAGGCTTCGATCTCAGACTGGTTGCTAAGGCGAATAAACTCGGGCAGCTCTACTGCGTGGGCCAGCCGGTTGATGGCGGTCTGGGTGAGAGCGATCGCCTCTTCGACCATGGCCCGGCCCTTCTCAACGTCGCTAGCACGGGTGCCGCTGTCAACCAGGTGCTGGTTGCCGCGCTTCAGCTCATCGGAGGCAGTTTCAAGGGCGTCTTTGGCCTCGGCGGTCAGGGTTTGAATGGCCGCCAGCAGCAGTTTTTCAAAGTCTGGGGGCGCCAGTCTGCCGGGCTTGTCAGAAAGCTGGCTGAGGCCCAGTAGGGCCAACTCGCGGGCCATACGGCGAGCTTGCATAGATCATGTCTCCCAGAAGCGGCGGTGCAGGGTCTTCCCAAGGCAAAACTGACCCGGCGAAGTTTTACGCACACCGACGGCCAACCTCACCCCAGGGCTAGAACCAGGCTATATCTTAGCAATCTTCGTCTACCGGCAAGACGGAAAGTTGCTGGGGATAGTCGGCCAGGTCGGGGGTGAGTTCAGAGATGCCTCGATCCAGAGCCATGGGGGCTGTAGATTGACCTTCGTTGGCTATAGATACGACGCGATCGGATGGAACCGCCGCCGCCAGGTTTGGCCCAACAATACCGCCCGAGAGAATCAGCTTGAAGGCGTCTTCAATCGATATCGACAGGTTGACGACGTCGCTTTCAGGCACGATGGCATACCAGCCGCTGGTGGGGTTAGGGGTTGTAGGCACAAAAATGCTCAGCATCTGGGGGGTCGCCGTAGCCGTAGCCGTCATGGCTCCGGTGACAAAAGCAACTGCCCAAATACCCCGACGGGGATACTCCACCAACACGGCGCGCCGAAACCGCGTACTAGAGTCTTGAAAAACGGTTTGCAACAGCTGTTGCAGCGTTTTGTACACCGACCCCGCCAAAGGAATTGACTGCACTACCTTTTCGCCCACATCCAGCAGCCAGCGACCGGCGATGTTGCGGGCCATCAGGCCAATAATCAAAATGGCCAACAGGGGCACCGATAGGCCAATCAGCAGGTTAATCAGGTCGAGCAAAAAAGGGTTGAGGCCATCAAAGGGAGTCAGCTGCTTGGGAAATCGGGTGAGCAACCGCACTACCCAGGCCGAAATGGTGATCGCCAACCAGATGGTAGTTGCCAGGGGAATAACCACCACCAGGCCGGCAATTAGATCGTTTTTGAGGTCTTGCTTGATCTTTTGCAGCACAGGGACCTCAGGGTGATCGGGGCTGGAGAGAGGAGGCTTGTTGAGGGTAGGCGAACCGTTTAAGTCCATAATCCCAAAATACTAGCTAGGGATGGCTGAGGCTGAGCAAGCGGAATAACAGACTGAGCTAGTTTGAAACGAACTTATTTAAGTATGGGCAGCCAGCTAATCTGATCTGCAACGACTTCTAAGGACATTGTAAACATTTGTATCGAGAACCGGGCAAAAAGACTGCCCGATCGACTCAAGTCTGGCTTTTATGTTCTTCTATCCTAAAGCAAATGCGTAGCGTAGCTAACACAATGGCCCGAGGGGCAGGGTTTGAAGGGGCAGGGTTTGAAGTTTAACCACCGGCCTAAGACCCGCTCCGTGAACTTTAATCCCTTGGCCTAGGCCATCCCTAGCATGTAACGGGCCAGGGTGAGGTAAAGCAGCACCCCTAGCACATCGACAATGGTGGTGATGAAGGGGGCTGACATAAGGGCTGGGTCTAATTTCAGGGCGTCGAATAGCAGGGGCAAGGCGCCTCCAGCAGTAGAGGCCAAAATGGAGATAGCGACCAGGCTAATGCCCACGGTGATTGCAATGGCTGGGTTGCCCTGGAGAACGTAGGCCCAGACGGTGACCACCGCCCCTAGCATCAGACCTAGAACGGTACCGGCGATCGCCTCCCGGCGAATTACCGAGAGGGCCTGCTTAGAGCTAATTTCTTGGGTATTAAGGCCGCGAATTACCACTGTGGATGACTGCGCTCCGACGTTGCCGCCGCTGCCAATCAATAGGGGAATAAACGCGGCCAGGGCCACTACCTGCTGCAAAATGTCTTGCTGACTGCTAATGACGGCGGTGGTGGCGGTGTTAGTGACTAGCAAAATCGAGAGCCATACTACCCGTTTGCGGGCCACATCAAACAGGTTGGCCTGAAAATAGCTATCACCGCCGCTCTGGACGCCGCCCAGGGCGTAGATGTCTTCGGTGGTTTCGGCCTCAATCACGTCGATTAGGTCATCGACGGTGATGATGCCCACCAGTCGCTCTTCGGTATCGACCACGGGCACCGCCAGAAAGTCGTAGCGCTGCACCAGGCGGGCAACGTCTTCTTGGTCGGCGTCGGTGCGTACCGAGATTACGTCGCGGGTCATCAGGTCACCGATGGTTTGCTCCGGCTGGCCGGTGACTAGGTGCCGCAGCGACAGAATGCCGACCATGCGGCGGGCGGCATCGGTGACAAACAGGTAATAGATGGTCTCGCTGACAAAGGCACGGCTGCGGATGTAGTCTAGGGCGCGCAGAATCGTCCAGCCTTCCTTGAGGGCCACGTATTCTGGGGTCATAATCCGCCCAGCGGTACCGGCTTCATAGCCCAGCAGTTGTGCGGTGGCCTCGCGCTCTTGGGGGCTGAGCTGAGATAGCAGGCTGCGCACAAACTTGGCGGGTAGCTCGTCGAAGAGTCTGGCCCGGTCGTCGGGCGACATTTTGTCGACAATGTCGAGCACGTCCTGGCGCTTAAAATCTTCGATCAGCGCCTGCTGCACGCTGGTGTCGAGGTTTTCGTAGACCTCGATCGCCTCACCTTTGCCCAGCAGCCGAAAGGCGATCGCCTGCATGGCCTCGGGCAGGTCTTCAATGGCCTCGGCAATATCGGCAGGCTGCACCGGCACCAGCAGCGCTTTGGCCCCTGGCAAATTGCCCTGCTCCAGCAGCACTTGTAGCTGCGATCGCACTAGCTCTTGCAGCTCCCTACGGTCTACGGCGAGGGTACTTGGTGTATTTTGCGTTTCACTCAACGCCTGTGCCCCAGCTACAACATTGCCTCTAGTCTAGTGGCCTCTGGTCTCGCAGAGAAGTCAAACCATCAGGATTATTCTCTTAACTCCGGCAAAGACAAATGTTAGAGCTTCAACTGGCCCAATTCGGTGGCCTCAGATAGTCGCCCTAGCCATTGGGCCAGCCGTTGGAATTTAGCCTCAGCAGGATTTTGTCAGCGGCATAATAGGGAAGCATAGGCTCCAAATCTTACCCCTGCCATGGAACCCACCCAGGCTAGCAGAGCTATCATCGACGGCCGCTATCGGATTTTGCACCGGCTGGGCCAGGGTAGCAGCGGCACCACCTACGCTGCCGAACGGTTGGCCACGGGCCAGACCATCGCTCTCAAAGAACTTTCCCTGCGCGGCCTGCAAGACTGGAAAAAGATTGAGCTATTCGAGCGCGAAGCCCGCATTCTCAAGACCCTTAATCACCCCGCTATTCCTCAATACATCGACTTTTTTCAGGTTGATACCGCCGACAATCGCTGGTTTTATCTAGCTCAAGACCTGGCCGAGGGCACCTGCCTGGCCGACTGGGTCGAAGGCGGCGGTTGGGTCGATGAGGCCGAGGCTCGCCGCATTGCTACCGCCGTTCTCGATGTGCTGATCTACCTGCACGGCCTTAACCCACCCGTTATTCACCGCGACCTAAAGCCGCAGAACATCATTCGTCGCGACGATGGCCACATTTACCTAGTTGATTTTGGTGCGGTGCAGACAGTTTACCGCGACAGCCTCCGCCAGGGCAGCACGGTGGTGGGCACCTACGGCTACATGGCTCCCGAGCAGTTTCGCGGCCAGGCTGTGCCCGCTACCGATCTCTATGGGCTGGGGGCCACCCTGCTGTTTTTGCTTACCCACCAGTCGCCCGCCGACCTGCCCCAGGAGCGGCTGCGTATCAACTTTCGCCCCTATGTGGCGGTGTCTGCCGCCTTTGCTGACTGGCTTGAGCAGCTGATTGACCCGCTTGTGGAGGATCGCTTTGCCTCCGCTCAGGTGGCACTGGCGACGCTAAATACTCCCAAGCCTCTGGCCGCTCCTGTTCAGCCCTTAGCCCTGCGCCCGCCAGCGGGCACGAAGGTGCAGGTGTACAGATCTCCCACTGAATTGGTGGTTACCATTCCACCGCCGGGGCTGCGGGGCAAAACCGCTGGGCTAGCTCTGCTCAGCCTGTTTTGGAACGGGTTCATACTGCTGGTTTTAGTGGCGCTGATTCTAGAGGGAGAAGGCTTTGTGCTGCTGCTGCTGGCCCCCTTCGGGGTCTTTGGCTTTAGCCTGATTTCCGCCGCTGTGAATTCTCTGATGGCCCACGTACGCCTGAGCATTGACCGGCAACGCTTCTCCCTGACCCGCCGCCTGTGGAACTGGCGACACCAGATAACGGGCAACACCGCCGACCTGGTCAAGGTGGAAGTGAGAACAGGTGATTCTGGCGCTAGCGCGGATGCCAGGGGCGATCGCTCCACTTATACCATCGCCCTGCTAGACGACCTTAACCAGCACAAGTTTGGTACTCCCCTAACGGTGGCAGAAAAAGCCTGGCTGGTGGACGAAATTGAGGCGTTTATCCAAAAGGTCGTACCTTGACAACCAACCACCGCATCTCCTTAGTGACCGGCCCGGCGCGATCGGGCAAAAGCGAGTGGGCAGAAGCGTTGGCCACCAACTCTGGTCAATCGGTGATTTATATTGCCACCTCTACCGTTGACCCAGCAGATTTGGACTGGCAAAAACGAGTGGAATTGCACCGCGATCGCCGCCCTCCCCACTGGCAGCTGCAAGAAGTTCCCGTTGCCCTGCCCGAAGCCATCCTCTCAGCCACCACCCAAGACTGCCTGCTGATCGACTCCCTCGGCACCTGGCTGGCCAACTTGCTAGAGCAAGACGACGACACCTGGCAAGTCACCGTGGATTCATTAATCGAAAGCCTGCGACAGACCCCCAGCACCGTGGTTCTGGTTTCCGAAGAAACCGGCTGGGGCGTAGTGCCCGCTTACCCGATCGGGCGACTGTTTCGCGACCGCCTCGGCACCCTCACCCGCCAGGTCGGCACCGTCGCTGGCGCGGTGTATTTAGTTGTCGCTGGCTATGCGGTGGACTTGAAAATGCTGGGGCAGGGAGTTGGTAGGGAGTTTTAAGTTTTAAGTTTTAAGTTTTGAATTTTGAGTTCTGGACTCCACAGCTTAAATTCAACACTCAAAATTCAAAACTCAAAACTTTCTTCCCCCTCACCCCCTACACTTCAAACCCATCCATTTCATACCCCTTCCAATCGCCGTCATACTTCTCAGCCACCAACGGAACGATCGTCAACTTGGGTGGGGTTCCCTCTGCGACATCGACCCGCAGACCTGAGTAGGGGCGCTTAAGGCGACTGCGGCTACCATCGCGGCCCAGGTAGAGGTGAGATTTGGCCACGGCGCGGGTGCTGTTATGATCGTCTTCCGTTAGCTCAGAGCCTTCTCTTCGCTGGCGACGCAGGCTGTAGCCGCTGCCGCCGCAGATCACCCAGGGAATGTTAGCATCGCCGTGGCCGGTGTCGCCCGTGCGCACATAGTCGAGGCAGTGGGCATGGCCGTTGAGCACCAAATCGACCAGGGGGCGATCTTGGGAAACGTCTGCCACTTCAGCGGCGACGGCGTCGAGCACCTGGCGGAGGTGGTGACGCACGGCCAGGGTTTGCCCCTGATCCCACTTGGTGGCTTCGGTAACGTAGGGCGGGTGGTGAAAGAATAGAACGCGCCCGCGCACCGCTGGATTTTGCCAGGAGGCACTCAGGCGATCGCGCAGCCAGTGGAGCTGTTCAGTATCCACCGTTTGCAGGCGAGAGCTGTTGAGCTGCTTGTTAATGTCGTTGATCTGCTCATCGATAGCTTCAATGCGCTCCGTGATTTCTTCCTGCTCGTCCTCATCGTTGGGGGTAAATACCCCCATGCCTGCCTGCCGCAGGAGGTCGGCTTTCTTCACCTCTAGCTGCTGACACCGCTGCTGCAACTCCTTGCGACCGGCTTCGCCATTGGCGATGGGCAGCGGCTGGTTAAAGGTGTTGGAGTCGAGGGCAAAAAAGTCGATGCCACCGTAACGAAAGCTGTAGTAGTGGTTGGGCAACCGGGTAAACTCGCCAGGACGGTAGGTCAGCGCCCGCGCGTCGTCTAGCTTGCTGCTGTAGTGGTCATCTAAATGCGCCACCAGCCCCGACTCGGGCACCGCCTTTAAATAGTCTAAAAAGGCTTTGGCGTAGGCATCTCCCTGGTGAGACCCGCGCCAGCTCACATCTAGATCAAGGTAAGAGCGCAAGGCATAGCGCAGCGGCCCGCTGATGCCCGACAGCAGCCCCACTACGGCGGGCAGGTCGTAGTAGTCGTGGTTGCCCAGCACCGGCAAAATTGGGTGCTTAAAGACCATGCGATCGTAGGCGATATGTCGGTAGTCATCTCCCCCCACCAGCCACTCCTGATAAGGCCTAATGAAGTTTGACCGATACTGATCGCGAGACCCCACCAGGTACACCACATCCCCGGTGTGTAGGGTGAACCGGGCCGAGTCGATGTGTTTTAACAGCTGCTCGGCCACCTGCCGCTGGGGGCTGCCGCTGCGGTGCCGCCCGGTGCCGCTATCGCCCACCACCAAAAACGAGAATGTTTCGTCCTCTGCGCCCGGCTCGTCGATCACCAGGCCGGTTTGATCAATGCCGCGCTCGACGATCTGGCGGTGCTGCCACCGCACCCGCTGCTGCATCCGCTGAATTTTGGTTTCGATGGAAGGCTCAGTTACCAGTTTTGGAAGCATGGTGCTTTGGTGCGGTGGGTGGGCGGTGTGTAGAATAACCCCGTAGCATGAATCTCGCTAGACCGGCGAAACAGCAGCCACTATGGGTCTTTATAACGACAGAATTCTGCCTTACCTGATCGAGCTTTCCATGGCCGATTCTATCTTGGGCTCCTATCGGCGGGAGGTCTTGGTCGATGTAAGCGGCGACGTGCTCGAAATTGGCTTTGGCACGGGGTTAAATTTGCCATACTACCCCGATCAGGTGCGCCAAATCGTCACGGTAGACCCCAACCCAGGGGTACATCGCCTGGCCCAACAGCGCATTGATGCCTCACCCATCACAGTAGACCATCGCATGCTTAGCGGTGAAGCCCTGCCCATGGCCGACCACAGCTTTGACAGCGTCGTCAGCACCTTCACCCTGTGCAGCATCCCCAAAATTGAGCAGGCCCTGGCCGAAATCTATCGGGTGTTGAAGCCGGGTGGTCGGTTCTTTTTTGTCGAGCACGGCCTCAGTGATGAACCCTCGATTCAAGCCTGGCAGCATCGCCTGACGCCGCTGCAAAAGCGCATCGCCGGAGGATGTCACTTTGACCGCGACATGGGTCAGCTAATCGAGCAGCGGTTTGACCAGGTTGAACTAGAAGCGGCCTACGCCAGGAAGGTGCCCAAGTTTGCTGGATACTTTTATCGAGGTGTTGCTGTCAAGCATTAGCGATCGCAGAGGCTGACTCGTCTGAGGCACTATCTATTCGCCGTAGGTGCCGTTAGGCTAATAAGCAACCTAGCCCATTTTCAACCGCCCCCGCTCGAAGCTATCCCCTAGAAGATTCTGCCCGCTATGGCCACCCGCCTCTGGAACTTTCTCACCACCGACCCCGACCTGGCTGCGTTGGAGATCGCCGACAGAGCGGCCGATGCCGCCGATGCGGTGCTGGGCTTGGCCGAGGTGCTCAAGGAAGAAAGTCCTGATCTGCGGCGAGTAGCTGCTTTGGTCAGCCAGCTTGACTCACTGCTGGAGGCGATCAATGCACCCCTGGGCAAGCTCCTAGGCGCAACGCTACCTTTTGTTGCCATCAGTACCGGGCTGCTGAAGGTTTATGGCGAGACTACAAAAAAAGAGCCGACCCTGGCCCAGGCAGTAGCCCTAATGAGTCAGGCGGCCTATCTGGAAAGTTTGCGAGAATTTGTCAAGCAGCATCCCAAAATCGAGCAGTGGCTGATCGCCAAAGACGGCACCCCCCAGGCTAGAACGATCACTCTCCCCGTTAAGGCACTAGGCATCTTTGAGCTAACGGAGCAAGACGCTCGTCTCGCTACCCTGCATTTCCATCAGTCAGCTTTGGCAGGAGCGTTTAACAATGCGCTACGGGCACGACTGGTACAGTTAGGGACAACCCCTGAGCAAGCCGATCGCATTACCAAAGTTGTTGCCAAAAACACCAATCGACATATGAAAACGGCGATCGCTAATGTGGGTGACTTGCTTAAACATCAGATTGAAAGCGATCGCCTGTAGAAGGCTGTGATGCTGGTCAATAGTTCGAGCAAAGCTGTAAATTCTGCGTTTAACCAACGCACCACCGCTGCTACACAAGAAATTTTTCCGCTGCTAGAGACCAAAGCGAGGGCCACCCTTGATCATTTACCTCAAGCTTTTGGTCACCATGGTGCTCTGGGGCGGCACGTTTATTGCCGGGCGGCTGGTGGTGCAAGATATGGGGGCCTTTGCGGCGGCCTTCTGTCGCTTTGCGATCGCCTCCCTTGCCCTCATTTTGCTCACCTACACCGTCGAAGGCAGCCTCCCCCAACCGCCTAGAAGACTCTGGCTGCCCATCGTTCTGTTGGGCCTCACGGGCATCTTTGCCTACAACGTGTTTTTCTTCTCGGGGCTCAAAACGGTCGAGGCGGGGCGAGCGGCATTGATTATTGCGCTAAACCCGGTGGCGATCGCCCTAGGAGCTGCCCTTTTTTTCAAAGACCCGCTCAGCCGCACCAAACTGTTGGGCATTGGCCTCTCGCTGCTGGGGGCTGCGGTGGTGATTAGCGACGGCAACCCAGTGCGGCTGCTGCGGGGGGATGTGGGCATTGGTGAACTGTTTATGCTCGGCTGCGTAGTTAGCTGGATGGGCTACAGCCTGCTGGGCAAAACTGTGATGAAAGAACTTTCCCCCTTTGCAGCGACCACCTACGCCTGCGGGGTCGGGACGCTGCTGTTGCTGGGGCCAGCGCTGAGGGAGGGGCTGGGGGACGCGATCGCGGCTGCATCTCTCACTACCTGGGGCGGACTGCTGTATTTAGGCCTGCTCGGCTCAGCGGTGGGCTTTACCTGGTACTACGAGGGCGTACGGCAGCTCGGCCCCGCACGAGCCGGGGTGTTTATCAACCTGGTGCCGGTGTTTGCGATCGCCCTAGCCGCTCTATTGCTGCAAGAAACCCCCACCTCATCGCTGCTGCTGGGCGGCAGCCTGGTGATCGCTGGCGTGGTGATCACCAACCGCTAGGCCGCTGGGCACTACTGCCGCTGAGCCTTTTCTAGCCGCGAATGCAGAATGTCGAAGGCAAACTCGTCGACCTGCCAGCTCAGCCAATCGATCAGGGTTTTCTGCTCAGGGGGAATCTGGGTCAGGAGCTGGGTAAGCCGGTCGCCATCGAGTTGCACCGTAGCCTGCTGGAGCTGGGCTAGCAGCAACGGCGGTAGGGATCGCAGCTGGGCGATCGCCGCCTCAGCAGACAGCCTCACCGCATTGTCTAGCGGTGCCAAGACCGGGCTATAGGTGTACTCGACCCCCAGATGCTCAGCCAGTTTAGCCAGCACATGGTCGAACTGAAAGGGCTTGCGCACAAAGTCGTCACAGCCCGATGCCAGGGCGCGGGCGCGATCATCCTCAAAGGCGTTGGCGGTGAGGGCAATGATTTTGGTGGGCGCTGCGGCCGTACCCTGCTCCTGGGCGCGGAGGGCGCAGGCGGTCTCGGGGCCGCTAAGGGTGGGCATGCGCATGTCGAGCCAGATGAGCTGGGGCCGCCACTGCTGCCAGAGGTCAAGGGCCGTCTGGCCATTGTCGCCCTCGCGCACCTCAAAGCCCACCGCCCGTAAGACCTCGCCTAGCAGGTGCCGGTGGGTGCTATCGTCGTCGACTACCAAAATGCGGTAGCGGGGCTGCCCGGTCGCCAGCCCCGTGATTTGGGTGAATGGTGACGGCGTTTCGCCATCCACCCCGTCGGCTACCTGCATCGGCAGGGTAAAGGTAAAGGTAGACCCCTGACCGGGCTGGCTTTCGACCGTAATATCGCTGCCCAACATCTGCACAAACTGACGACTAATCGAGAGGCCCAGTCCGGTGCCTGCCCCCTGCCCCACCTGCACAAACGGCTCAAACAGGCGATCGCGATCGGCAGGGGTGATGCCAATGCCGGTATCGGCGACGGCAAAGGTCACCGCCAGCAGAGCACCGGGTAGCGGGGCCGAGGTCAGGCGGGCCGGAGTCACCCGCAGCGTCACCTGACCAGCCGGGGTAAATTTAATGGCATTGCCCAGCAGGTTGATCAATACCTGGCGCAGCTTAGGTTCGTCGGCGACAACATAGCGAGGCAGGGTCGGATGGCAGTCTAAAACCAGCTCCAGCCCTTTGTCTTGGGCTCGCAGGTGGAGCATATCGCTCAGGGCATTGAGCAAGGCGTGGAGATCAAAACGGACGGCGTTGAGGCTGACCTGGCCCGCCTCGATCTTGGCCATTTCCAAAATGTCGTTGATCAGCATCAGCAGGTGCTCGCCGCTGCGGTTGATGATGCGGAGGGCCTGACTGTGGTCACCGCTGAGGGTGGCGTCGCGGGCCATCAGCTGGGCAAAGCCCAAAATGGCGTTGAGGGGGGTGCGCAGCTCGTGGCTCATGTTGGCCAAAAAGGTGCTCTTGGCCTGGTTAGCCGCTTCGGAGACCTGAACCGACCGTTCTAGCTCCCAAGTGCGCTCCTGCACCCGCTGCTCTAGCTGTTGGTTGAGCTGGAGTAGCGATGCTTCTACCTGTTTGCGGGCGGTAATGTCTTCGTAACAGCCCAACACGCCGATCACCACATCGTCGGCGTTGGTGAGGGGCACCTTACTGGTCAAAGTCCAAAGGTCTTTGCCATCGACCGTGGTGGCGCGTTCTTCGTAGCCCAGTTTGGGCTGGCGGGTGGCCATCACCTGCCGATCGTCTGCCTGGTACTTAGCGGCATAGCTGTCCCAGGGCCATCCAGCATCGGTTTTACCGATAACGCAATCTGGGGTCAGCCCGTAGTCTTTGGCGAAGGCTGGGTTACAGCCCAAAAACCGCGATTGGCGATCTTTCCAAAACACCCGCTGGGGAATGGTGTCGAGCACCAGCTTGAGCATGTTGCGCGACTCTTGCAGGGCCAGCTCGGCCTGCTTACGATCGCTGATGTCGTTCACCACCCCCAGCAGATATTGCGGTTGGCCCTGGGCATTTCGCATCAGCGAAACCGCCAGCGCTACCCACACCGTTGACCCGTCAGAGCGCACGTAGCGCTTCTCGATCATAAAGCTGGGCAGGTCGCCCCTGAGCAGCGGCTCGACATGGGTGCGGTCGAGGTTCACATCGTCGGCGTGGGTCAAGTGGGTGTAGGTCATGGTCAACAGGTCGGCTGTGGAGTAGCCCACCAGGTCACAAAAGATTTGGTTGACCCGCACAATGCGCTCGTCTAAATCGGCCTCGATAATGCCCAGGGCCGATTGCTCAAAGATGCCGCGAAAGAGTTCCTCGTTTTCCTGCAGCGATAGCTCTGCCTGGCGGCGCTCAGTGATATCGGTGGACACCCCGACGACGCGGTAGATCTCACCGGCCTCATTCAAAACAGGAAAGGAGCGATCGCTAATCCACCGCAGTTCGCCATCGGCGCGGTAGATGCGATAGACCTTATCTACAGCAACGGTGGTTGTGGCCGGCAGGCTTACCTCCACCGCTGGTCGGTCGTCGGGGTGAATGCTGTTAAGCCAGAGTGATGGCGACTGGTAAAGCGCCTCGCAGGACAGGCCCCAGATCCGTTCAAAGCCAGGGCTGACGTACAAAGTTTGGCGGGTGTCTGCGGTAATCATCCAAAAGACCTCTTGAGTGGCCTCAGCAATCTGGCGAAAGCGGGCCTCACTCTCTTGAATGGCCAGCTCCGACCGTTTGCGATCGCGAATATCGCGGCTGATGGTGGCCAGACACAGGGGCACCTGGGTGTCGGGGTCTTTTACCAAAAATATCACCTGCTCCACGGCGATCGCCTCGCCAGTTTGCCCGTGGCAAAAGGCAGACTCGCCCCGCCACACCCCCTCAGCCATCACCGTGGGCAACACCTCTTGCTCTAGTCGCAGCCGAGTTTCTGCGGTGTGGAGCGTGCTGATGGGCTGACCATCCACGGGTACATCCTCTAGCCCCACCAGGCGGCGGCCAGCCCGGTTGAGGTAGAGCGCGGCACCGCTGAGGCTGGCGGTGCCAATTAGGTCGGTGCTGTTTTCAACCACGGCGGCCAGGGTCTGCAGGGTTTGGGTGCGCTCCTGCACCCGCTGCTCGAGCTCTTCGTTGAGCTGCTTGAGGGCCAGTTCAGCCTGTTTGAGCGTCGTAATATCGGTTGTGGTACCGAGGAATGTCTCGGGCTGACCTTCGGCATCGCGGTGCAGTTCTCCCCGCGACAGCACCCAAATCATCGAGCCGTCTCGGTGCAGCATGCGGTATTCAAAGAAAAATTTTGCGCTCTCGCTGCTAAAGTAGCGCTGCATGGCGGTCTTTAGGGGAGCGTGATCCTCGGGGTGAACGAGCCTCAGCCAGTCTTCTAGGCTGTCTCCGATGTCGTTGTCGGCATACCCTGCTAGGGCCTTGATGGTGGGATCCAGGTAGCCCCTTTGAACCTTCAGATCGAGTTCCCACACGCCCGTTCGGGCGGCTTGGGTGGCGCGGCGGTAGCGTTCTTTGGTCTGCTCTAGGGCAAGCTCCGCCTGCTTGCGAGCGGTAATATCTTTAACCGTGCCCACCACCCGCAAAACCGTGCCCGCTGCGTCGGCAATCGGAAAGGCCTGGCAATGCAGCCAGCGCACCTCGCCATCGGGGCGCAGAAAGCGATACTCACAGTCCGTGCTGGTGCCCTGCATCTCCTGGGCGGCGGCGACGGCGACGCGATCGCGATCCTCAGGGTGCACGCCGGTCAGCCAGTGGTCTAGGTCGTTGATAGCGGCGAGGTCAATCCCCGTGATGGTGGCGTAGGCCGGGTTGAGGTACTCGTAGCGCAGCGCCACCGCGTCAAAGACAAAAAACCCCTCTCGCACCGTTTCAGCCAGCTGCCGAAAGCGGGTATCGCTCTCCTGCTGGGCCTGTTCTGCATGCTGGCAGTCGTAGAGCGCCTGCTGGCGATCGCTGATATCGCGCACCAGCACCAGCACCTGATCGGTCTGGTAGGGCACCATGCGCACCACCTCGTACTGAATGCGATCGCCGAAGCTTAGCTGCTGCTCAAAAAACTGGCAGATACCCGTGGCCAGGGTGCGCTCAACCGCTGTCAGCCACTCACGGGCAAGCTCGGGGGGCAGCACGTCAGCAAGGTAGGCACCTACAATATCTTGGCCCCCCTGGGGTAGGAGTTCTCCCAGAAAGTGGTTGTAGGCAAAATCAACATACTGCCCCTGGGCGTTGACCACCGCCATCAGGTCGGGCACCGCCGAGAAAATCGCCTGGTTTTTAGCCTCACTCTGCCGCAGCGCCACCTCTGCCAGCCTGGCCTCGGTGCGGTCTTGGCCGGTGCCCCGCAGCTTCACCACCTGACCCTGGTCGTTATAAACCGCCTCGCCCCGGCCCAATATATAGCGCACCGAGCCATCGGGACGGACAAGGCGGTGCTCGACCTCGTAGGGGGTGCCTAGGGCGATCGACTGCTCAATAGCTGCCTCCAAAAACCGCCAATCCTCCGGGGGCATGGTCTGCTGCCACTGCTCGTAGCTAGGCGCGCACAGGGCCGGAGCGAGCCCGTGAAGGCGAAACATCTCCGCCGACCAGGTGATGGTTTGGCAGGCCAGATCAAACTCCCAGCTGCCCAACTGGGCAATGCGCTGAGCCTCGGCTAGGCTGCTGCGGCTGCGGCGCAGAGCCTGCTCGGTCTGAGTGCGATCGCTGGCGCTGGCCATGCCCCAATCGAGCTGCACCATCAGCGCCGACATGCGTCTTTGCAGCACATCTAGCTGCCGGTGGGCGTCGTCTAGGGCGACGTTGCTCAATTTGAGCTGTTGCCCCTGGCGGTAGTGCTTTAGGGCGGCAGCCACCGTAAACACCAGCTCGGCATCGGTGCCGGGGTAGGGCAGCCGGCGATAGATCGGTTCAGGTTCAGGGCTGGGCCGATCGGTTAGAGACAGCGTCGGGTCGAGCACCACCACTAGCGCTTGGGGAAAGCGATCGCAAAATGATCGCCGATCCCCAGTGGTCAGCCAGCTGGCGGTGACGATCGCCACCGCCACTTCATCGGTGCTCAGCTGGTCGAGGCCGTCTGCCACCGCTGGGCTCTTGGTTGCCAGCACCACGCGACAGTCGGAAAATTCGGCGGCGAGCAGGGCGGGCACCTGGGCGGGTGCATCGACACAACAGAACAGCGTGAGCGGACTCATGGGAATTTCGAAAGCAGGAGGGAGAAAAGCCGAGGTTAGCCATCGCGGCTAGGAGTTGCCTGGAGGGTGAAATAAAAGGTGCTGCCCAGGCCCAGCTGCGACTCCGCCCAGATGCGGCCGCCGTGGCGCTCGACAATCTTTTGACAGGTGGCCAGGCCAATGCCGCTGCCGGGGTAGCTCTGGGCATCGTGGAGGCGGTGAAAGGCCTCAAAAATCTGCCCCAGGTACTCAGCCTCAATGCCGATGCCGTTGTCGTGAATGCTAAATTGCCAGGTCTGGGGCAGGGGCTCCACCGACAGCGTAATCTGGGGCACCGTATCGGGCCGAACAAATTTCAGGCCGTTGCTAATCAAGTTTTGAAACAGCTGCATGAGCTGCACTTCATTGCCCATTACGGTGGGCAGATCGCCATAGCACAGCTGTGCCCGCGACTCTGTCAGGGCCACCTTGAGATTGAGAATCACCTGGTCGAGTAGGGCGTTGCAATCAACCGGGGTAAAGGTGGGTTGGGCCTGCCCCGCCTGGGCGTAGGCCAGCCAGTCTTTAATCATCTGCTGCATGCGATCGCTGGCATCCAGAATGCTCTCCAGGTAGGGCTGGGCCGGCGACTGCTGCACGGCGGGGCAGGTGAGGCCAATCAGCTTGGTATAGCCCAAAATGCTCTGCAACGGCTGCTGCAAATCGTGGGACACCACCGACGCAAACTGCTCTAGCTCTCGGTTAGAGCGCACCAGCTCCTCGTTTTGAGCGACTAGCTGGGCCTGGAGCCGCCGCAGCTCTAACTGGTGGGCAATGCGGGCCAGCACCTCCGCCTCCTGAAACGGCTTGGTGACGTAGTCGGCCCCGCCAGCGGCAAAGGCCTTGACCTTGTCGATCGCATCGTCGAGGGCGCTGATAAAAATTACCGGAATGGCTTGGGTGAGGGGATCAGCCTTGAGCCGCTTGCAGACCTCATAGCCGCTCATCTCCGGCATTTTAATGTCGAGCAAAATCAGGTCGGGGGGAGCGGCCTGGGCAGCAGCGATCGCCCACTGGCCGGTCAAGGCCTTGCGCACCCCCAGCCGATGCCGTCCCAGCATAGCCGAGAGCAGCCGCAGATTGTCAGGAGTATCGTCAACAATCAAGATGTCGCCCTTGACGACCGCATCGTTAGGGGAAGTCATGGAATACCTCCCGCCTCGAGCTTAGACACCGTGCACCTCCGTTCTCTAATTCGTTCTAACCGTTCTACCGATTGCCGTCTCAATCCCAGCCTGCCAAACGCCTCGGGGATCAACCCAGCTAGGGAAAGCGACGTCTTAACCCTACACTTCAGCGTTCCCCGGCCGGGTCGCCTCGGCCCTAGGGCGCAAACAGTCGAGAATGCGATCAAACTCAAAGTTTCTGGCCCAGCCAGTCAGGGTTTGAGCCACGCTGACCGGAGCGTCGGGCATCTGGTTGAGCAGCTCAAGCAGACGATCGTCGGAACCGGCAATAGCCGCCTGGGTCAGGCCTAATTGCCATTCAGGGGGCATAGTTTGTAGCCACAGCCCGAGCTCTACTGGCGCGAGCGTGGGCACGCCTACTCCAGCTCCCCTGGCCTCTCGGGGGGCAGGGGGAGCGGCGTCAGCCTCAGCGGCGTAGCAATAGCGCACCGGCAGATAGGTGGCAATCTTTTGTAGTATCGCCTGCATCTGAAAGGGCTTGCGCACAAAGTCGTCGCACCCGGCGGCTAAGATTTTAGCTCGCTCTTCTTCAAAAGGGCTGGCGGTGAGGGCAATAATCACCGGTCGAGGGTCGAGGGGCAGCGCTCGAATCTGCTCCGTAGCGGCGTAGCCGTCAAGACCAGGCATGCGAATATCCATCCAGATCAGGTGGGGGCACCAGCTGCGAGCCTGGTCGACGGCGGCATGGCCATCCTGGGCGGACTGCACCTCAAACCCAGCGGCGGTGAGCAGGCGCACCAGCAGGTAGCGGTTAGCGGGGTGATCTTCGACCACTAGCAGCCGCCAGGGGGGGTGATCTTCAGCCAGACCGACAATTGGGGGTTCGTCGAGGGCCGGAAACACCGCCGATCGCTCGATCTGCTGCACAGGCAGCACAAAAGTAAAGGTTGACCCCTGGTTGAGCTGGGTCTCAAGAGTGAGATCGCCCCCCATCAGCTGCACGAACTGCTGGCTAATCGGCAGCCCTAGGCCGCTGCCCTGGTGCGATGGCCCCAGATTATTCTCTGACCAGCGAAGCCCCGCCGCACTCTGAATAAAAGGCTCAAACAGGCGGTTGATATCCTCATGGTCAATGCCAGGACCGGTGTCGACCACGGCAAACTCTAGGGAGACGTTAGCGGCGGGGCCGGTCACCACAGGCTGCTTCAAAATTGGCTGGCAGCGCACTCGCAGCATCACCCGACCGGTCTGGGTAAATTTGATGGCGTTGCCCAGCAGGTTGATCAAGACCTGGCGCAGCTTGCCCTCGTCGGTGGCGATATAAGTGGGCAATGCCGGGTCGCAGTCAAAGCTCAGGCTCAGCCCTTTGGCTTCAGCTTGCAGGGTGAGCATGGCCTCCAGGCTAGACAGCAGGTACGACAAATCAAAGGTGGTGACATGGAGCGAAATGCGCCCGGCCTCGATTTTTGACATTTCCAGCACGTCATTGATCAGTGCCAGCAAATGTTCGCCGCTGCGGCTGATGATTTCTAGGTAGTCTTGGGCCTGGGTCTCTAGATGGCAGTCGCGGGTGATCAGCTGGGCAAAGCCGATGATGGTGTTGAGGGGGGTGCGCAGCTCGTGGCTCATATTGGCCAGAAAGGTGCTCTTAGCCTGGTTGGCGGCATCGGCGGTTTCACGGGCCTGGCGCAGGGCATCTTCGGCCTGCTGGCGCTCTAGCTCCGCCGCCGCCCGGGCCGCAAAAATACGTAAGATTAGCTCGCGGGTGTGGTCGTCGACCATGGGTTTGTCGTCGATCACCGCCAGATGGCCAATCACCTGGGAGGCCGCATCCACGAGGGGAATGCCCAGGAAGCTGATCGCCCCCAGCGCCCTCAGCTCGGCATCGTCGGGGTAGAGCACCTGCACCCGCTGGGGCACGTAGATCACCTCGCCCGCTACCACCTGCTCACAGGGGGTGCCGGCCAGGTCATACTCCAGGCGATCGCCCAGTTGACCATGCCGCCAAAACGCCAGGATGCGGACTCGACCTGAAGCTGTCGGCAGCCGTTGGGTAATCAGGACATGGCGCACCTGCAAAATATCGGCCAGATAGCGCACCAGCGACTCGAAGAAATCGCTGCCCGTTTTGGCGGCCGTGCCTTCTACAATCAGCCGCAGCGATTCCTCCTGGCGCTTCACCTGGGTGAGGTCTTCGGCCACCCCTACTAGGCGATATACCTCCCCCTGCTCGTTGCGAATCGGAAAGGCCCGCACCCGTACCCAGGCCAGCTCCCCCAGGGGGCGAGCAATGCGAAATTCTTCGTCGTAGCTAAAGTGGACTAGGGCCTCGGCAGCGTGGCGGCGGGGCAGGCCCCGGGACACCCGATCGCGATCGTCGGGATGCACCGCCTCTAGCCAGGCCAGCGGGTTGTGGTAAAGCTCTTCTCGGCGTCGGCCCCAGATGCTCTCGTAGGCGGGCGAAACGTAGGCAAACTGACGCTGCTGGGGCTCGTAGATCCAAAAGATGCTGTCAATGTATTCGGCCAGCTGACGAAATTTTTCTTCACTCTGGCGCAGGGCGGCCTCGGCCCGCTTGCGATCGCTGATGTCGCCGGTCGAGCCCACTAGGCGAATCGGCCGCCCCTGCTCATCCCACAGGGCCTGACCCCGCGAGCTCACCCACTTGTAGCTCTGGTCGCGGCAGCGCAGCCGATACTCCACCTCGTAGGTGGGCAGGCGACGCTGAATCAGGTAGGCGTGGTGTACCGCCATGACGCGATCGTAGTCGTCGGGGTGAATGCGAGACTCCCAGCGCAGGTCGTCGTCGCTCAGCCGTTCGTTAGTAGCCGGGTTGGTGTAGCCCAGCAGCGCCCGATAGCGATCAGAGAAAAACGCCGTCTGGGTGCGAAAGTCGAGGTCGTAGATGCCCGCATTGCTGCCCTGAATGGCAAGCTGCCAGCGCTCTTCACTCTGCTGTAGTTTGATCCTGGCCCGCTGCCGCCGCTGCTCTAGTCGGTCGGCGCTGATCACCTTGCCAATGCTCTGGGCCATCAGCTCAATGATTTCGGTCTCATGCTGATTAAACCCCTGGGGGCGCGGGGTCGTGTCAAAAAAGCACAGGTTGCCGTAGATCTCACCCTCTACCCAGATCGGGGCGCCCAGGTAGGACTCTAGCCGCAGTGCCTGATACAGGGGGTGTTGGCGCAGCTCTGGCCGCTCACCAATATGGGTAAAGCCCACGGTGCGCTGCTGCCGAATGGCCAAGCTACAGAAGGTGCTGTCGAGGGGGCAGCGCAGGTTAGGCTCTAGCCTAGGCAGGGTGGTTTCGATCGCAATCGCCACATAGTCCTCGCCGTCGATTTTGCCCACTAGACCACCGGCAAACCCCAGCACCTGGCGGCCGGTGTTGAGATAGTCATGGAGCAGGGCATCAAAGCTGTCAAACTGGGTCAGGCTGAGGCGGTGCAGCTGCTTCAGGCTCTGGCTAAAGTGGTTGAGCGCCTGGGAGTTTTGCAGCAAAATCTGCTCAGCCTGCTTGCGGGCGGTAATGTCGCGGTACTGCCAGAGGTGCCCCTCTACGCCGCGATCGCCTACCAAGGGCACGTAGTCACGCTCAAGGGTGCGACCGTCGGCCAGGGCAATTTCTTCGGCCACCACTGGCTGCAGGGCCTGCCGCAGGGCCGCTATGCGCCGAGTGAAGACGGTGGCATCGCTCCACAGGCCAGCACTATCTTGGGCAAAGGCTTGGCCATCGGCCCCAATCAAAGCGGCTGGGGGCAGATCTAGACGAAACAGGTCGCAGCAGGGCTGGTTGACCATCACCACTTGGCCGCTCAGAGACTCTAAGATCACCCCCATTTGGAGGTGCTCAATCAGGGTGGATAGCCGAGCTGTCGCCTGCTGGAGGCTGGTCTCGGCCTGACTGCGATCGCAGATTTCCTGCTGGAGCTGCTGATTTTGCACCGTCATGCACTGCTGCAAGCGGCGAATCGTCAGCTGGTTGGCCACCCGAGCCAGCAGTTCTTCGACCTGAAAAGGTTTGGTGAGATAGTCGGCGGCCCCCGCCTCAAAGGCCCTAACCTTATCGAGAGCCTCATCCAAGGCGCTGAGAAAAATCACCGGTATGGCCTGGGTGCTAGGGTCGGCCTTCAACCGCTGGCACACCGCATAGCCATCCATCTCGGGCATGCGAATGTCGAGCAGAATCAGTGCTGGGTGGGTGGTGTTCACGGCCCGCAGCGCCATAATTCCGCTGCGGGCGCACCGCACCCCGTAGCCCTGACCCTTGAGGGTCTTAGAAAGAAACATGAGATTTTCTAACGAGTCATCTACAATCAGCAGAGTTTCGCCAGCCGCAACTCGATCGGCGTGGGGCATTGCAGGGTTGGGGCAGGGCAGCGGCATGAATCGAGACGTTAGAGCAAGACCACTGTAGCCAGGATTCCCCATTTATCGGGGTCTCACCCAAAAAACAGGTGAACTGCTATTAGCGGCGACGGGTTATTTGGATGGGATCTCAAGCCTCTTCCTGGGCCAGCTATGCTACCACCGTAACTAACCTATAGCCGACGGGGAGGGGAATCAACCCCCTCCCCGTCGACTTGGCTGGCCCCTGGGGTGTGCTGTCGGGGCCTACGCTGGCTATAGACAACCAACCTGAGGAACTCCCGCCCGCTGACGTGACACTGCCCTGGGAACATATCTATGATGGGTGGCAACTGTGACAACAGCGTGAACATCAGCAGCCATCCGATCGAGCCGGGGCGCGCTGCTGTCGCGGAAATTCTGCGATCGCGGCAGGCATCCTAGGGCGTGTAATCAATTAGGTAAGCTGGGATGAGTTGTGTTTCAGCCTCCGATACTGATGACAACCCGCCGCTACGCCCTACGTGATGACCAATGGGACCGGATCAAGGA
>NZ_JACJOX010000065.1 GCF_014695775.1 Leptolyngbya sp. FACHB-60
AATACCGAAGACTATGCTTACGGCTGGTGCTTGAAAGGCGAACGATTCGCGGCTGAACGTCGGGGCAATCGTACCGAACGAGTGAGCTTTATAGCGGCTTGGCATCACCATCAGCTCGTTGCCCCACTTACCTATCAGGGGTACTGCAATCGCCTGGTGTTTGAAACATGGTTAGAGGAGAAACTCTTGCCCGTACTCAAAGCTGGCAGTGTGATCATCTGTGACAACGCCTCGTTTCACAAAGGTGGGCGCATTGAAGCATTGATTCGTCAGGTGGGCTGTCATCTCTTATATCTGCCGCCTTACTCCCCGGATTTGAACCCGATTGAACATCAATGGTTTGTTCTGAAAAACCGGATGCGAAAACAGATTCAATCCGGCCAACCCTTTCGGCAAGTCGTTGACCAAGCCTTCGTTGACTGACCGGACCTATCCACGGATTGCTATACCAGCCCACAGACGACACCGGGTCGATTTCACCAGCAGCGATCCGCCCTGCGTTTGGCTAGCAATTCACAGCTTCAGGGAGTAACCGGGTTTTGGCTCGTTCTTGACCAGGTCTATTGTGACAGGCCATAACCGTCTAAGGTTCGGGGTTTAAGGTGTCGGGTCTAAGGCTTGCCTTGAACCTGAGACCTTGAACCCTAAACCCCACTAACCTTTGCAGACTACTAGCTGAACTTAGATCAGGGAGATGGCACCGCTGAAACCTGGCTTTTGAGTCGGCCTAGTTTGAGATCGCATCTACCGTGAGGTCAGAGCGCAGGGTGATGTCGAGATCGCTGGGGTTAATGACCACTACCGCGCTGTTCGAGGTGACCTGGTTGTCGCCGTTGATGACGGCCCCAACCACGCTGCCCAAGGAGCTGTTGCCGGTAATCCTACCTAAAATCGATTCGGCTGCACCGGTAATTAGCGCCCCTTGCAGGGTGCCGCTGCTGACGGTGTTGGTAGCGGCGATCGCGCTGGACTCAGCATTGATGTTGTAGGTGCGTCCGTTAACCGTGAGGTTGTCGGCTACAAACTTAGCTGCCGTTACCGAAGAACCGCGAATTTGCACCGGCACAATGCGGCCCTGGATGGTGCTGCCCGCAGGGACTAACACCTGGTTCTGGCTATTGCGAATCGGCGTGGTAACTTGCAGGCTGGTAGCAACGGTTTGGCCAGGCGCTACCACAATATCTACCTCGGTAGTGCTGTTGGGGTAGCGCACCGCTAGGGGAGTGCCGCTGGGCACCAAGCGGGGCGAGCTGGTGGAAGTGCCGGTGCCAGTACCAGTACCGGTGCCAGTGCCAGTACCGGTGCCAGTGCCAGTACCGGTGCCAGGGGTAGCGCCGACGATGTAGCTGTTGGCGCTTTGGCTCGCTTGCAGGGCTGGCATGCGGCCCTGGGCCACGAGTGCTTGATAGATAAAGGCTGCCACGTCAGCGCGGGTGGCGGTGCGCTGGGGTTGCAGCGTACCTACGTTGGGATAGTTAACCACCAGCCGGTTTTCGGTAGCCGCCGCTACGGGCCCTTCGCCGTAGCTAGGAATTTGGCCGCGATCGCGGTAGACGCCCAAAACTTCGTTGACGGAGCCCCGAGGGCTGTAGTCAAGGCCATTAGCCAGGGCGACTAGGGCCTGCACCCGAGGAATCTGTTGCTCAGGCTGGAAAGCGCCGTTGGGGTAGCCCGAGAGAAAGCCCTGGCCGTAGGCGTTGGCGATCGCAGCGCTGGCCCAGTAATTGCTGGAGACATCGCTAAACCGAGGAGCAGTGCGATCGAGGGGCTGGTTGAAGGCGTTGCGCACAATGGCAGCAAACTGGGCGCGGGTCACCGGTTGGTCGGGCCGAAAGGTGCCGTCGGGGAACCCAGCGATAATTTGCTCAGAGGCGAGGCTTTCAATAAAGGGACGCGCCCAGTAGCTCGAACCCACATCATTAAACTCGGCAGTTTGGGCAGTGGCAGGCAGCGCCAACCCCACAAATGCTACAGAACCTAGCGCCACAAAGGCGGTGGTTTTGGCAGACAGATTCAGTACGGTGCTCATACTCAATGATTCCTTAAAAAGCGGAGTGTTAATACAGCGTCAATAGAGGGTCAGTGGAAACGGGTCATCCACAGCAAAATGGCCTCAGAACTAGCTAGAGCGAGTCAGAGGCAGTGCTATAGAGATGGGCCGTCCTACCAAGGCATCTTTGGTAGAACCAATAGCCTGGAGCAAATAGGGGCAAATTTATTCGCTAAACCCTGAGAGTGGGGTTTGGTGTTTAGCCGAGCCAAATGGTAAATGCACGGGAACCTATGGAAGAAAAGCTGCGCTTTTAATTACACAGACCATTAGCATCGGGCTATTTGTTCCCCCTTTTCGAGCCTAATGCCCGAAAGTTTGGATAAATCAGCCTTAGGAGATAGGGCGATCGCCTTCTTTCGCCTCTTCACGCTCAGTCTAGTCACTTCTGCTTTAAAGCACCTGTGCCGACAGAGAGGCTTTGCGAATCATCACTACAGCCGATGACTGGCGGTTTCTAAACCCAATCTCGTCAAAAACAGGCTTATCTAGTGGGTTTATGCTAAGACAGACCCTTTAATCTGCATCTGCGCGCAGCGAGCGCTCAATTCACTATGAAAGCTGTTGCCCTGACCCATTATTTGCCCATTAGCGATCCAGAATCACTCTTCGACGCTCGCCTACCCAAGCCTAGCCCTACAGGCCGTGACCTTCTGGTGCGGGTAGAGGCGGTCTCGGTCAACCCAGTTGACACCAAGGTACGTGCCCCAAAGGAAAAAGTCGAAGACACGCCCAAGGTGCTGGGGTATGACGCTGCTGGCGTGGTTGAAAGCGTTGGCGATGCGGTGACGCGCTTCAAGCCCGGCGATGCGGTTTACTACGCCGGAGACATCACTCGCCCCGGCTCCAACGCTGAATTTCAGCTGGTGGATGAGCGCATTGTGGGTGCCATGCCCCAAACCCTCTCCTTCGCCGAAGCCGCCGCTCTGCCGCTCACCACCCTCACCGCCTGGGAAGCCCTGTTTACGCGCTTGGGGATCAATCGAGCCGGGGGCGATTCGCGAAGCGTTCGGGAACCGACTCGGAACGAGTATCCCTACGGGAATCGCGGCCAGTCGATTCTAATCATTGGTGGAGCCGGGGGCGTGGGGTCGATCGCCATTCAGCTGGCCAAACTGGCGGGGTTGGTGGTGATTGCCACCGCCTCGCGGCCCCAGTCGCAGGCCTGGGTGCGCGAGCTAGGCGCCGACCACAGCGTGGACTACAGCGATGCCCTGATTGAAGAAATGGCCCAGCTCGGCCACCGCGAGGTCGATTTTATCGCCAACTTCAGCGATACCGATGCCTACTGGGGCGTGATGGCCGAGCTGATTCGTCCCCAGGGCAAAATTGTCGGCATTGTCGGCAATACCGACCCGCTTGACCTCAATCTGCTCAAAAACAAAAGCGCCACCTTTGCCTGGGAGTTTATGTTCACCCGCTCGATGTACCAAACCGCCGACATGGCCGACCAGGGCCACCTGCTCAACGAGGTTGCGGCGTTAATCGATGCCAAAACAGTTCGCACCACCCTAGGGCAAACGCTCTCACCCATCAACGCCACCAACCTGCGCCAGGCCCACGCGCAGATCGAGTCGGGGCGAACGATTGGCAAGCTGGTGTTAGAGGGGTGGAGGTAGAGAGTGGTGAGGAAGGTAAGGGAGGTAGAGGAGATAGGGGAGGGGAGGACTGTAGAGAGCAGTGCTCAACATCCCCATCCTGTTATTTCACCGAGACGCGGCCATCGGCTTCAATCGTGATGCTGCGATCGCTGGGTTCACTGGGCGCATTGTACAGTTCCACCCGCAGCGTGTTGGGGCTGGGGCGACCGAGGCGAGCGCGCACGGGCAGGCGTTCTTGTGACCAGAAGAAGAACGATGGCTTGGGCTGCCCGGCCCAATTTATCCGGGTTTCGAAGGTGTTGCCGGTGTAGAGCAAACGGGGGCCGAGCAGGGGTGGTTGCTCCAAGCTGAGGGGACGGCTGCCAACGTTGATCACTTGCACGGTGATGCGATCGCCCGGCGTAAACTGAATCTGGCCCGACCGACAGTTAACGGTGCAGGGGTCAGCTATAGCAGCAGGAACGCTCCACAGCCAGGCCGCCAGGCCGACCAAACATCCCCCCACTAAAAAACTAGACGGCACAAACTTCTTCAAAGCAACGATCCTCACAGGAAAACGGATCTTTTGTTGTAATCGCTACCGGAGTACCCTGGAACCCTATCTACACATCTTGTAGGAATTGATGGTTACACCAAGCGCCACCAGAGCGTGATACCCAAACAGCGGGCTATGAAACGTCAGGTATGAACAAGACGACTGAGCTTGACTCAAGAAATATAGGTAATTTAGGCGGCCTGGTCTGTAGCCACGGCCTTAGTAGCCAGGGAAATAACTATGGCATCGTCAGGTTGAGGGGTGAAGCTGTCCCACTGATCTAGATATTGGGTGAGGTGATGGTCGCCCTGGGCAATGCGATCGCCCACCATTCCCCGCACCCGCAAGTCCTCTTCCAAGTACTGCTCTTCGCTAAAGAATCCTGCAAACCTTGCCGTCCGCAGCCACACCAGGTAGGTACTCAGCGCATCGTACTGGCTCTGCACTACGATTGATCGCAAGTCCCCCTCAACCCACCAATTCACTACATCGTGGGGCTCTGGCCCCACCTGCCCAGGAATGCCCATCGCCGCCGCCAGTTCGTGCAGGGTAGGTGTAGCAATTCCCCAGCCGCTGATGACGCTCTTTAAATCAATATGGGCGTCGCCGTGACGACTAAAGTAGTCGCTGCCCCAGCCTTTGTCACCCCGACGGCAAAACTCTGCTGCCGAAATGCCTGTTACCAGCCCACGTTGAAGCAAAATGGGCAAGTCAGCGGTTTGAGAATTAAAGCCCACCAGCTGAGGATGGTGCTGCCCCAGATAGCCTAAAAAAGCCGAAATCAGTTCGCCTTCATCCATTAAGCGATCGCTCTGTCTGGGTAGAGTGGTTAGCCGTAGCGTAACCTCGCCGTTGGTTTGCTGCTCTCGCACCACCGCCGAGACAGCCACCACGCGGCACAGCGCTGTTTTAAGATGAGGCCGAGGTTTTTCTGACGTGGCTCCAGCTTTGGCCCACATCACCTCAAGCACCTCAGTATCCGAGAGTGTTGCGGGCAGGCCGTACACGCGCCGACCCGAGGTCGGGTCGGGCACCCACTCCAAGTCAAAGGCGCATACGTGCCGACTAACGGATTTAAACATGGCTGCTCCCTGGGATGCACTAAAAACTGACCCAGGCCGTTGCCCAGGCGCTGTTTTTAGCATTCCCAGCCCAATTAGATGAGCAGCTAGGGAACCTGCCAAGCCCGCTGATGGTAGTCGTCGGGTTCTGGAAAGAGATCTACAGGTTCGCCGTGATGATGCCCATGATCGTGGCCGTGCCCATGCCCGTGCCCGTGGCCATGATCTTCGTGGGCATGTCCGTGGTCATGACCATGACCGTGCTGAGCGCCCCCGGCAGCCAGGCGAAATTTGCACATTTCACAGTTCATCGCCACCTGGCCCAGGTGAGTTTCAATTTCGCGATCGCGCAAAATCTGCATTAGCTGCGGATGACTTCCCATCTCCGGCAGATAGCTCACCAACTGTTTTGGATGCGCTGCCTGCTCCCGCTCGGTAATCGCTAAAATCTTCTTAATCAGCACACCGGTAAATAGAAAGTAGGGCAGCACGATAATGCGTTTCGGCTCGTACATACGGGCGCGACGAAAGCCCTCTTCTAGGCGCGGATGGGTAATGCCGATGAAGCAAATTTCTACCGTTTTATAGCGGCTGCCCTCCCACACAATACGGGCCAGTTTATAGACATCGCCATTGGCATCGGGGTCGCTGGCCCCCCGGCCCACAAACAGCAGCACCGTGTCTTCGCGGGCAATGTTGTCTGGGTTAAAGCGCGGCGTATCTAGCTCTGCCAGTCTCTCCTGCCAGAGTTGAATGATGGCTGGGGTAATGCCAAAGTGGCGACCGTAGTGAAATTTCACCTGGGGGTGGCGCTGGCGAGCCCGGTCCAATTCGTTGGTGACATCAAACTTGTTGTGGCGAGCCGCAAAGAGCAGAATTGGCAGCACCGAAATATCGGTGTAGCCCTGCTCTACGCACTGATCTACCCCGTCTTGAATAGTGGGTTCCGTTAATTCTAAAAAGCAGGGAATCACCGGGCGAGAAGTGTCGAGTTTTTGGTAGGCGGCAGCAAATTCTAGAACGCGATCGCGCCCCTCCAGATCTCGGCTACCGTGGCCCACCAGCAGCAGCGGTCGCTGAGTCGGTAGCGGCGACCAGGTGCCTGTAACGCTGGGCGAAAAATCGTTGGGGGTAGTAATGATTGGTGCGATCGCCATAGGTGCTCAAAGTGCCGCAGTGATACTAAATCTAACCCTCAGTCCAGCCTAAAGATATCACCAGTGAAAATTTGGCCCACAGCGGCCTAGGAGCAAACGCTAACCTAGACCCAGTTCAACCTTCAAAGCCAAATTGACCATTAGATAACTCGAAGCCCAGGGCAAGATGACTATAAAATCGCAGCCAGATAAAAATCAGTCTGCCTGGTTATCTTAGCCCAGGCCAGAGCACAGAACCATCCTGGGGGTGGGCATTAATACTATGAAAGAACCTACTGACGAGAAGCAGGAAGCCTGGCGCGATGGTCAGAGACCGGCGCTGCGCGAACGCCTGCGCGACCACCTAGACACCACCGACACGGTGCCTGGTCGGGTAATCAATAGTGCGATCGTGCTGCTGATCTTTATGTCGGCCACCATTTTTGTGATCAAAAGCTACCCGATTTCTGCAGCCCTAGATGAATGGCTAGACATTCTCGACTGGCTCATCGTGCTGGCTTTCACCCTTGAGTACGGCCTGCGTCTCTGGACGGCCCCGCGTCCTTGGCAGTACGCCTTTAGCCTCTACGGCTTAATCGACCTGATCGCCATTCTGCCCTCTTGGATTGGCGTCTTTGACATTCGGTTTTTGCGCTTTTTTAGGTCACTACGAATTTTGCGCTTGGTGCGAATCTTTAACGATCGGCTTTGGTTTGGCCAAGTAACCAGCACCGACAGTCTAATTTTGATTCGCATTTTACTTACTTTAGGGACAATTATTTTTATTTACTCCGGCCTGATTTTTCAGGTCGAGCACCCTAGCAATCCCGAAGACTTTGGCACGTTTTTAGACGCGCTCTATTTCGCCGTCGTCACCATGACCACCGTGGGCTACGGCGACGTTACCCCTATTTCAGAAGCCGGGCGAGGGCTGACGGTGATGATGATTCTCACCGGCATTGCCCTGATTCCCACTCAAATCAGCCGTTTGATCCGGCAATTGGGCAAGGTCTCCCAGCCGCAGCACTTACCTTGCCCCAACTGCGGCCTCACCCTCCACGATGATGATGCCCAGTTTTGCAAACGTTGCGGTACCCTTCTAGAACCCTAGTTAGACGAGCCCTTCAGCCGCGCTGTTATCTCAGTGACGAAACATAACAATTATTGAAAAAACAAATATACCTTTTGCCGGATATAGTGTTTCCGGTACAATGACCACCCAAAAGCCCCGTCAGCCTGTCCTCGGTGCTGGCTGCGCAGTTCATACGTTTTTGTCAGCCTCACCCCTGAGTCTGTCTAGCCCATCTCAGTTAGGACGTTCCATGACTTCTGTGCTCCATCGCCCCACCGACGACGCCAAACTGTCCGGTCTTCCCGAAGACGTCAGGGCCAGCCTGCAAGACCGCTTCAAGCTTGTAGTGCCCTCCCGCTCCGCCTCCGACCCTTCCCCTGCCCCCGTGCTCGACGCCGCTCCCCCCAAAGACCCCTCCGTTCAGCCGATCGTCTCCCTCAACAATGTTGAGAAGGTCTACACCAACGGCAGCAAAGCTCTAGCAGGTGTCAATCTCACCGTCAACCCCGGCGACTTTCTCTTCGTCACCGGCCCCTCGGGCTCAGGCAAATCGACCCTGCTCAAGCTGCTCTACGGCTACGAGCGCCCCACCAGCGGCAATATTCTCGTAGGCGATGAACCCATTTCTGACCTAAGAGGCAACCGCCTGGCGATGATGCGCCGCCGTATTGGCGTCGTCTTCCAAGACTACAAGCTGATTCCTAAGCGCACCGTGGCCGAGAACGTGGCCTTCGTGCTGTGGGCCCAAGGCTTCACCCGCAAAGAAATTCACCGCCGCCTCTGGCCGACCCTCAAAATGGTGGGTCTTCAGGGCAAAGCCCAGTGCTTCCCCGATGAGCTCTCCGGCGGTGAACAGCAGCGAGTCAGCATTGCCCGCGCTGTTGTGAACACTCCTCCGCTGCTACTGGCCGACGAGCCCACCGGCAACCTGGACGCAGAAAACTCCCTCCAAGTAATCAAGATCCTTAAAAAGCTCAATTCCATCGGCATTACTGTCATCGTCACCACCCACGATGAGCATCTGGTACGCATCTCAAACCACCCAGTTGTGCAGATTAAGAACGGTCGCCTGCATCACCTGCGCCGGTAGTTTACGTTCCTTAACATCAACAGGTGCGCCTTATCCAATCAATAGGATAATGATCAGAGCTAACATTCAGGCGGTTTTCAACCTAGGCCGCTGAATGACTTTGGACTCTGAGAGGAACGCGCTTTGGTCAGTACAGCCCCGTTTAAAACAGCAAAATCACAAGAAATTTTCGCCGCTGCCCAAAACCTCATGCCGGGCGGCGTTAACTCTCCCGTACGGGCCTTTAAGTCGGTGGGCGGGCAGCCCATCGTATTTGACCGCGTCAAGGGTGCCTATATCTGGGATGTCGACGGTAACCAGTACATCGACTACGTCGGCACCTGGGGGCCTGCTATCTGCGGTCACGCCCACCCCGAAGTGCTGGCGGCTTTGGCAGCAGCTTTAGAAAAGGGCACCAGTTTTGGCGCACCCTGCTACCTTGAGAACGTGCTGGCGGAAATGGTGATTCAAGCCGTGCCCAGCATTGAGATGGTGCGCTTTGTGAACTCCGGCACCGAAGCCTGTATGGCCGTACTGCGGCTGATGCGGGCCTACACCGGGCGCAACAAGATTATCAAGTTTTCTGGCTGCTACCACGGCCATGCCGATATGTTCTTAGTGCAGGCGGGTTCCGGCGTTGCAACCTTAGGCTTGCCTGACTCTCCAGGGGTACCCAAATCGGCCACCAGCGACACCCTTACCGCTCCCTACAATGACCTTGAGGCGGTCAAGGCCCTGTTTGCCCAAAACCCTGAGGAAATTGCCGGGGTGATTCTAGAGCCGGTGGTGGGTAACGCCGGGTTTATCACTCCTGATGGCGGCTTTTTAGAAGGGTTGCGAGAAATTACCCGCGAAAACGATGCTCTGCTGGTGTTTGACGAAGTCATGACCGGCTTCCGCATCGCCTACGGTGGGGCTCAGGCCAAATTTAACGTCACTCCCGACCTCACTACTCTGGGTAAGGTGATTGGGGGCGGCTTGCCCGTAGGTGCCTACGGCGGTCGTCGCGACATTATGGAAATGATTGCCCCTGCCGGGCCGGTCTACCAGGCGGGCACCCTATCGGGCAACCCCCTGGCCATGACCGCCGGCATCAAAACCCTGGAGCTGCTCCAGCAGCCTGGCACCTACGACGAGCTCGATCGCCTGACGAAGAAGCTCATCGACGGTTTACTTCAGGTGGCGCGGGATGCAGGCCATGCTGTCTATGGTGGCCACATCAGCGCCATGTTTGGCATGTTCTTCCATGCAGGGCCGATCAGCAATTTTGAAGAGGCCAAGGGAGCTGATCTGGAAAAGTTTAGCCGCTTCCACCGGGGCATGCTGGAGAGTGGGGTTTACCTGGCACCGTCGCAGTTTGAGGCCGGGTTTACCTCCCTAGCCCACACCGATGCCGATATTGACGCTACGATCGCAGCCGCCCGCGACGTACTTACAGCCCTGTAAGCCGTTCTGTCGGTTCGTCACCCTGAGTGGTGACGAACCCCAGGACAGTTAGCCTACCTAAAACAAACCCCCAGATTCCTCAAGAATCCGGGGGTTTTAGATTTCTCTAGCAAGATTTTTCTAGAGCTATGACATCGCTTGGATGATGTAGTCGAAATAGGGCCGAGCTTCGGCAGCGTCTTCGTCAGATAGCAGATTTAGAGAAGCCTCTTTCAGACAGCGAATGGCTTCAGCCATACCGGGCACGGGCACGTCTAGGGCGTTGTACATTTCGCGAACGCCCACGATGCCAATGGCCTCAATGGGAGTCTGATCACCCGCTAGCACACCGTAGGTGACCAGGCGCAAGTACCAGCCGTAGTCACGAATGCAGAGGGAACGCTGCTTTTGACCATAAGCATTGCCGCCAGGGGCGATGAAGTCGGGCCGTCGCCGCCATAGCTCTCTGCTGGCCTGGTCAACAATCTTTTTCTCGTTTTCAGATAAGGTAGCGGCAATGCGGGTGCGCTGCTCGCCAGTCTTCAAAAATTCTTCAATGGCCTTGAGCTCGCCAGTAGTTGGATAGCGCAGCTCGTCGTCGGCATTCAAAATAACTTGGCTAACAACAGACATAGTTAAAAATGACGGGATGACCTTTTTCCATAGCTAGTTTAGCGACTTGGGGGTCATCAGGGAAAGTTAACTTCTCATTTAGTTGCCAATGTCAAAGGCGCTCTAGACAGATTGACTGGGGCGACAACCAAGCTAAAACGTCCATTCTGTGGGGAATTTTTAGGGATTACTCAGTGTTCTTCTGGTGAGAACGCGGGGGGCTTTCGTAACGCTTTTGCAACAATTGGCTAGGTGAAAAGGTCAGCGCGGGGGCGGAAGCGCTCAGTTTGACGAAGCTCTTCATAGAGGGCTTTTTCGCGATCGCTTAGCCCCGTCGGCACCACCACCTCTAGCTCCACAATTTGGTCGCCCCGGCTTTCTTTGCCAACGGGGTAGCCCCGCCCCGGCAATTGAAGGATCTGCCCGGTCTGCGCTCCCTGGGGCAGGGTGGTGCGAACAGGGCCATCCAGCGTGGGAATATCGATGGTGCTGCCCAGGGCCGCCTCGCTGGGGGTAATGGGCAGCCGGCAGTACACATCGTTGCCCTGGAGGGTGTAGAACGGGTGCGGGTCAACCTGAATGCGCAGATACAGGTTGCCACCGCCCACACCCTGACCCCGCAGGCGAATGCGCTGCCCGGTGACCATGCCAGCGGGCATGTTGACCTCTAGCGATCGCCCATCCTCTAGGCGAATGCGCTCTCGCCCGCCCCGAAAAGCTTTTTCTAGAGGAACGGTGAGATCGGCCTCGGCATCGCGGCGGCCGGTGGGGGTAGACGGTGCGTAGGTAGTGGTGTTGGTAGGGTAGCCGTCGTCGTCACTAACACTACGGCGGGCTGGGCGACGGTTGAGGAGTTGGTCGACAAAAACATTGAAGTCGGGAAATTCGCCAAAGCCAAAGTCTTCTAAGGAAATTCGTCCGCTGAAAATATCGCTGACAACAGATTTACCCTGGCCTTTCTTAAAGCCCTCCTGCTGCCAGTACTCGCTAAATTTCTCGTACTGGGCGCGCTTTTCGTCGTCGGAAAGCACGGTGTAGGCTTCGCTAAGCAGCTTGAACTGATCCTCTGCCGCTTGGTCACCGGGGTTGAGGTCGGGGTGGTACTGCCGGGCCAGCTTGCGGTAGGCCTGCTTAATGTCGCTAAAGGTTGCTTCTCTGGAAACCCCCAGAATGTCGTAGTAGTTCCGAAAGTTCTCCATGCAAGGTGGATGGGTGGGCGGGTTGGGGGAGGGGGTGGGTGAGCGAGTAGGGGAGTGGATAGGCCTGTTTACCAGTTCACTCCCCTAACTAGCAGGGTGAAGTGAGCGGTGGTTTAGAGCCACTCGTCGCGATCGCTCAAGTTGTCGCCGTCATAGCGGGGGGCAGGGCGGCGATTGTCTTGACGCGGGGGCACTGGTCTCGCAGCGTCAGTCCCGCGTTCCGGGGGTGCGGGCCGTGAGCGATTCTCGGGTGCCGGATTTTCAGGGGGGCGATTTGTCCCTGCGGGCTGGCCCCAGGGGTCATCCTCCCAGTTGTTGTCTCGACGAGGGGCCGCAGGGGCGGTATTGGGTCGAGTCTCCGGAGAGGACGCATCGCGAGCATAGGGGTCATAGCCCTGATTGTCGTAGCCACGGTTCCCAGAGCGCTCTGCTCCAGGGTCGCGATACCCGGCATTGCCGTAGCCTGGCTCAGGGGCGCTAGGTCGGTCGTAGCGCGGGTCATCGTAGCCCGCTTGACCATAGCCCGCATCGCCATAGCTAGGACGAGCAGGTTCAGAATTTTGCGTTCTGGGGGCATTCTCCGCGGGGAATCGACCGTAGTCTTGGCCATAGTCTTGACGGCCATAGCTAGATTGGTCGTAGCCACGGTAGTCGTCGGCAGCGGGTTGGGTATCGCCTGACGGTCTATAGTCTTGGCGATCGTAGCCAGGTTGCCCATAGTCTTGACGGTTATAGTCTTCACGACCATAGTCCGAGGCGGGCGGCTGGGGACGGCTCGGTTCTGGAGGACGGTCATAGCCATTGCTGTAACCCTGGTCATAGCCAGAGTTGCCATAGCTAGAGCCGCCGCTGGGGCGATCGCTGTACACCTGACTGCCATAGCCCTGATCGCTATAGCCTTGGCTGCCGTAATTAGAGTTGTTGTAACCCTGGCCGTTGTAACCGGTCGTACCGTAGGCACGGTTATCATATGCTGGGCTGCCATAGCGCTGGCCGCCTGCTCCACCACGATTGTCGTAGTCCCAGTCGTCGTCCCAGTTTCCCCAGGTGGTAGATCCCTGGTAGCCGTAGTTGGGCCGAGCATCCAGGTCATCGTCGAAGGAGAAGGTTTTCTTCAAGGTATTGCCAATCTGGCCTAAGATGCCGCCTTCGGGGGCATCGTCAGCTTCGTAGAGGTAGGCCTCACGGTTGAGGTCGTAGAGTTCGTCTTGCAGTTCGGCCTGGGCAATATCGATGCCCCGCTCGTCGCTTTTCTCTAGGTAGTCGCGCAGCTCTTGCACTAACCCTTCGATGCGGCGACGGCGATCGCGGGCAAACTGCATACCAAAGTCAAGGGCTACCTCCCGCAGCAGTCGCTCGGCCTGGAAGGTGAGGGCTTCGGCCCGGTTGCGCTTCTCGACTCGCTCGCGCTGGAGGCGATCGGTTTCAGCAAACTCCTCCGCCTCGCGGATCATCCGCTGCACTTCGCCTTCTTCGAGGTTAGAAGCGCCCTGAACGGTCAAACTCTGCTCGCGGCCGGTGGTCTTATCCATGGCCGACACTTGCAGAATGCCGTTAGCGTCGATATCAAAGGACACTAGCACCTGGGGCACACCGCGCGGCGCAGGGGGAATGCCCATCAGCTTGAAGCGACCCAGGGATTTGTTGTTGGCCCCCATCTCACGCTCGCCCTGAAGCACATGAACCTCCACGGAGGTCTGGTTATTCTCAGATGTGGAGAAGATATCCGATCGCCGCACCGGAATCGTAGTGTTGCGAGGAATCACCTTTTTCATCACGCCGCCGATCGTCTCCAACCCCAGGGATAGCGACGTGACATCCAGCAGCATGATGTCTTGCACTTCTTGGGTGATGATGCCCGCCTGCACGGCAGCGCCCACGGCGACGGCTTCGTCAGGGTTCACATTTTGGCTAGGTTCGAGGCCGATGAGACCGCGCACCAAGTCCTGCACCATGGGCATGCGGCTGCCACCCCCCACCAGCACCACCTCGTCGATGTCGTTGGGGGTGAGGCCAGCATCACTGAGCGCCTGCTTGAGGGGAGCGCGCAGGGCGCTAACCAGATCGCCACAGAGGCCTTCGAACTGCGATCGGCTCAGGCGCGTCTCAATGTGCTTTGGGCCTTCAGGGCTAGCGGTAATAAACGGCAGGCTGATTTCGGTACTGGCCACGCCAGAAAGCTCAATCTTGGCTTTCTCAGCCGCTTCGGTTAGTCGCTGTAGGGCCTGGCGATCTTTCCGCAGGTCAATGCCTTCTTTTTCGAGAAATTCATCCGCTAGCCAGTCGACGATTTTGGTGTCAAAGTTGGTACCGCCCAGTTGGGTATCGCCCGAGGTCGATCGCACCTCAAACACCCCATCACCCACGTCGAGAATCGACACGTCAAAGGTGCCACCCCCTAGGTCAAACACCAAGATAGTCTCGTTCTGCACCTGATCGAGGCCGTAGGCCAACGCCGCCGCCGTGGGCTCATTCAAAATGCGCTTGATTTCCAGGCCGGCGATCCGTCCGGCGTTGCGGGTGGCCTGGCGCTGGGCGTCGTTGAAGTAGGCAGGCACGGTGATCACTGCCCCGGTCACCGGTTGGCCTAGGTAGCGGCTGGCCTCATCTGCCAGCTTGCGCAGCACAATGGCCGAAATTTCTTCGGGGGCAAAGTCTTTTTCGAGGCGGGGGCAGCGAATTTTGACGTTGCCCAGTTCATCGCGGCGAATGGTGTAGGGTACCCGCTTAGACGATGGGTCAAGCTCGGCGTAGCGGCGACCCATATAGCGCTTAACGCTATAGAAGGTGTTTTGGGGGTTGAGCACCGCCTGCCTGCGAGCCATCTGCCCCACCAGGCGCTCGCCCTCTTTGCTAAAGGCCACCACCGAGGGCGTAGTGCGCATCCCTTCGGCGTTGGCAATGACTACCGGCTTGCCGCCCTCCATTACAGAGACCACGGAGTTGGTCGTACCCAGGTCGATGCCAACTACTTTTCCCATGCGCTCTGGCGTCTCCTTATCTGTCGGACTGCGTGCTCAATGAAGGTTAGCACCGAGGGGGCATCGCTTCTGCCAACCTACTTACATCAACTTTCTTAATGATAGTCTGTCACGGGCTGGCCTTGATTCTACCCTATGGCTTCTGGAGCCTTAGCTAAGGGGGAAATGAGGGTAGAGAAATGGGGGAGATAAGGGAGATGGGGAGGTGATTGGGTTAGTGGTGTTTCTGGAGTTGGGCTGGGCTTTAGACTGAAGTTATCTTGAGAGTGCTTAGCCTTCTTTGGTCTTATGGTGCAGACGCGGCCTAGGTTCTATAGCTTTGAAGAGTATCTGGCCTACGACGACGGCACGGAACATTTTTACGAGCTATTTAATGGAGAACTGATCGAGGTGCCGCCAGAGTCAGGGCAAAACGTGCAGATTGCCAATCGCCTGCTGCTGACCTTCGCGCTGCTGTTAGGGATAGACCGGGTGCGGGGGCATGGTCTAGAGCTTGAAGTCAGGGGCGAACCGAAGAATCGCTACCCTGATCTGACGGTAATTCAGCCCGAACACATTCAGCTATTGGCCAAGCGCAACACCATTCGCCTAACGCTGCCGCCTCCGGCACTGGTGGTCGAGGTAGTCAGCCCTGGAGAATTGCAGTGGGAGCGCGACTACGTGGCCAAGCGTGCCCAGTACGAAGATTTAGGCATTTCTGAATACTGGATTATCAACCCTCAAGATCGCACAGTGCTGTTGCTGGCGCAGCAGGGGCAGGGGTTTGCTCCGATAGGAACCTTCGCCGGGGAGCAACGGATAGAGTCGGCCCAGTTTACCGATCGCACCCTGACCGCCGCTCAGCTTTTTGCGGCGGAGCTGCCCGCATAAAACATTATGGTTGGTGATGCAGTTTTGTTGACCGCGATCGCACCCTATCCGCAGTTTCCCACTGCCGCCTAATCTGCTTATTATTCAGACAATTCTTAGGGTAACCACCCTCTATGCGCATCAATCTGGATATTCCTGACGAAGTCACTCAGTGCCCAACTTTCTCTAGGGCCGACTGGCTGCGAGAAATGGCAATTTCTCTGTTTGAGCAGGAGCGGGTTACTCTGGGCATTGCCAGCCAGATTGCCGGCATTCACCCGATGGAGTTTCAAAGAATTATCGGCAGTCGCGGCGTTTGTGCCCACTACGATGTCGAAGAGTTTGCAGACGACATCAAAAACCTGCGCCGCCGGGGTTGGCTATGACCATTGTGAGCGATGCTTCATCACTGGGCAGCTTGGCCTTGATTGACTACCTCTGGCTGCTGGAGTCAATTTACGACACCGTGGTGATTTCAGAAGTGGTGGCGCGGGAGTTGGCCACGGCCAAAAATGCTCGCATTCAGGCGGTGCTGTCGGTCAGTTGGGTCAAGGTGCGGGTGCCGACGGAGAGCGCGATCGCTACCATTCGGCAGCAGGGCCAGCAGTTCGACCTGGGCGATACCCATACCCTGGCCCTGGCTCTACAGATCAACGCCGACGAACTGCTGATGAACGAGCGGCGGGGACGGCAGATCGCCCAAGGGCTAGGGCTGTCGGTGATTGGCATTTTTGGCATTATTATCGTCGCTAAGCAGCGGGCGCTGATTCCCAGCGTGCGACGGGTGATGGATACCCTGGTTGAGCTGGCGGGTTTTCGCATTAGCCATCGGCTCTACCAAAAGATCCTTAAATTTGTCGATGAAATCTAAGGTGTCAGCGGACGGGGTTTAAGGTTCAGGGTTCAGGGTTTGGAGCTGCACCCTAAACCTTTACACCCTAGACCCGACACCTCGAACCCGTCAGCCCTTGATACCCAACAACTCCCCAGGTTCACCATCAAAATGACAGAATCCCTAGGTACACTGTCTTTAATGCAAATAGTCCCCGCGCTCCAGGTTTTGTGATGACGGCCACCGTTCCCGCTCTCTCCGCCCAGTACGACCCCACGCAGACCGAAACCAAGTGGCAGGCTCAGTGGGAAGAGAACCAGGTCTTTAAAGCCGACCCCGACCACCCCGGCGAGCCCTACTGCGTGGTGATTCCGCCGCCGAACGTGACCGGCAGCCTGCACATGGGCCATGCCTTTGAGAACGCCCTGATCGACACCCTGGTGCGCTACCAGCGCATGGCCGGGCGCAACACACTGTGGCTGCCGGGCACCGACCACGCCAGCATTGCCGTGAGCACAATTTTAGATCGGCAGTTTCAGGCTGAGGGGTTGAAGAAGGAGGATGTGGGGCGCGATCGCTACCTGGAGCGTGCTTGGAACTGGAAAGCTGAATCCGGTGGCACCATCGTCAACCAGCTGCGCAAGCTGGGCGTCTCGGTGGACTGGTCGCGGGAGCGCTTCACCATGGATGAAGGGCTTTCTCACGCGGTGCTGACCGCCTTTACCCAGCTCTACGACGAGGGGCTGATCTATCGGGGCAACTACATGGTCAACTGGTGCCCCGCCAGCCAGTCGGCGGTGTCTGACCTGGAAGTTGAGCAACGGGAGGTCGATGGGCACCTCTGGCATTTCCGCTACCCCTTCACCGACGGCTCGGGCTACCTAGAAGTGGCCACCACCCGCCCCGAAACCATGCTAGGCGACACGGCGGTGGCGGTGAACCCCAACGACGATCGCTACCGCGACATGGTGGGCAAAACCCTAATGCTGCCGATTGTGAATCGCGAAATTCCCGTGATCGCGGATGACTATGTCGATACGGAGTTTGGCACCGGCTGCGTCAAAGTCACCCCCGCCCACGACCTCAACGACTTTGCCATGGGCCAGCGCCACAACCTGCCCCTGATTACCGTCATGAACAAAGACGGCACTATGAATGAGCATGCGGGGCCATTCCACGGGCTAGACCGCTTTGAGGCTCGTCGTCTGGTGGTGAAGCGGCTGGATGTCGAAGGGTTTTTGGTGAAGATCGACGATTATCGTCACACGGTGCCCTACAGCGATCGCGGCAAAGTGCCCATTGAGCCGCTGCTCTCCACCCAGTGGTTCGTCAACATTCGCCCCCTGGCCGACAAGGCGCTTGATTATTTAGACAATCGGCAGGAACCTAAGTTTGTGCCCGATCGCTGGACCAAGGTCTACCGCGATTGGCTGGTAAACCTGCGCGACTGGTGCATCTCCCGACAGCTCTGGTGGGGCCACCAGATCCCCGCCTGGTATGCCGTGAGCGAAACCGGCGGTGAAATCACCGACAACACCCCCTTCGTGGTGGCCGCTACGGAAGAAGAGGCCAAAGCCAAGGCCACCGAGCGGTTTGGCGAATGGGTGACCCTGACCCGCGACCCCGACGTCCTCGACACCTGGTTTTCTTCCGGTCTGTGGCCCTTCTCCACCATGGGCTGGCCCGCTGAATCGGCTCAGGATTTTCAGACCTACTACCCCACCACCACCCTAGTCACCGGCTTCGACATCATCTTCTTCTGGGTAGCCCGCATGACCCTGATGGCGGGGCACTTCACCGACACCATGCCCTTCGAGACCGTCTACATCCACGGTCTGGTGCGCGATGAAAACAACAAAAAAATGTCGAAGTCGGCCAACAACGGCATTGACCCCCTGGTGCTGATCAACAAGTACGGCACCGACGCCCTGCGCTATACCCTGATTCGCGAAGTTACCGGGGCGGGCCAAGACATTCGCCTGGAGTACGATCGCACCACCGACGAGTCAGTTTCGGTGGAAGCTTCTCGCAACTTCACCAACAAGCTATGGAATGCCTCCCGCTTCGTGATGATGAACCTGGGTGGGCAGTCTCCCAACAGTCTGGGTGTGCCCGATGTGGCGGGGCTGGAGCTGGCCGATCGCTGGATTTTGTCTCGTTTTAACCGGGTTGTGCAGAGCGTACGCGGCAACCTCGATGCTTACGGCATGGGCGAAGCCGCCAAAGACCTCTACGAATTTGTGTGGGGCGACTTCTGCGACTGGTACATCGAGCTGGTCAAACCGCGCCTCCAGGGGGAAGGCTCGTCGAAGTTTACTGCGGCCCAGCAAACCCTGGCTTTTGTGCTCGACGGCATTCTCAAGCTGCTGCACCCGTTTATGCCCCACATTACCGAGGAGCTGTGGCACACCCTCAACCAGGTGGGCGACGACCAGTTTTTGGCCGTGCAGCCCTACCCCACGGTGCAGCCTGACCTCATTGACGATGCCCTGGAGCAGCAGTTTGCCCTGCTGTTTAACACCGTGCGCACCGTGCGCAATCTGCGGGCCGAGGCGGGCATCAAGCCGAGCCTGCGCATCGAGACCATTCTCGAAAGTGAGAGCGACGACGAGCGCCACATTCTGCAAGCCACCGCCGACTACATCAAAGACCTGGGCAAAATCGACACCCTGGTGATTCTCGGCGGCAAGCAGCCGGTCTCTACGGCACACAGCGCAGAGGAAAACGCTAGTGCCGCCAGTGAGTCGAACGCCGTGGCAGAGCTGAGCAGCAACCCGATGGTGGTCGAGGTGCCAGAAGTCTTGCACAACATGCTGCCCCTATTCGACGACCCCGTGCACTACGCCGACTTGTTTTTTACCGCTTTGCGCCGTCCCGCCTTTACCATGCTGTGGATTTTGGTGGGTCTGGTGGCCCTCAAGTTTACGGGGGCGTTGGTGAGCGCGGTTGACAGCACCCCCATCTTTGGTGCCCTGATAGAGCTGGTGGGGCTGTGGGTGACGGTTAACTTTGTGCGGCAGAACTTGCTCAGAGGGGGCGATCGCGCCCGCCTCAATCAGACCTATCAGCAGTGGCGGCACAAGGTGCTTGACCCCGATATTGCAGCGCCAGCCCCCACCCCGGGCCTGCTTCCTGCGCCCGTGCCCCAAGAAGGCAGCGACGACGATGCCCCCACCCCCCACGATGAGGGTCGCGATACGGTTAGAGGAAATGGGGAGCCGAACCAAAAGCTGTTTGCTGGGGTCACCGGCACCGTGCAGGTACTAATTCCTCTGACGGGCGTGGTAGATGTCGATGCCCTCAAAGCCAAGGTGGAAAAAGACCTGGGCAAGGTGGAGGCGGAGATCAAATCGCTCTCGGGGCGGCTGAGCAACCCCGGTTTTGTGGATAAAGCCCCCGCCGATGTGGTGCAGGGAGCCCGCGATTCTCTAGCTGAGGCCGAAGCCCAGGCGACGATTCTCAAGGAGCGGCTGGCAATGCTGTAAGGGGCAGCGGCTGCCAATTCTCTGACGGCAAAATCCCGAAAAAGAGCACCCCCTGCTCTCCTAGCCTGTGGGAAGCCGCAAGGTCTATAGAGGGAATGGTCTGAAGGCTTTATAAATGCCTGGGACTCGACTGAGCCATGAGGCACTTCACTCAACTGGGCTCGCTTTTGCAATGCGCCTACAGGATAGATCTATCGCCCACGTTAAGACCAGCTCAGAGGTACGAGCCTTTCTAACTCTGGCGATGCCCCTAGCTGGGGCTCAGGTGGCCCAGGCTGCCGTGGGATTTGTGGATACCTTAATGATGGGGCGGTTGGGGGCTGAAACCCTGGCTGCGGGAGGTCTAGCAGCCATTAGCTTTCAGCTACTGCTGGCGGTGATTGGCGGTTTTGTGATGACGGTGGGGCCGCTGGTAGCCCAAGCCTTTGGGGCCGGCCAAAAGGATCAGATTGAGGCGATCGCGCGGCAGGGGTTTTGGCTCTCGCTAGCGCTGAGTCTGCCGATGATGGCGGTGCTGAGCCAGCTCGATCGGGTGCTGCTGGGGCTGGGGCAGCCCGAGGCGATCGCCACTCTCACTACCCCCTACTTTCAATGGATTTTGTGGGGCGCATTTCCGGCCCTGGCCTTTGCCATGCTGCGGGGCTACGCCTCGGCCCTGGCTGAGGCCCAGGTGGTGATTGTGATTGTGCTGGTGGGCACGGCCTTCAACATTGTGGGCAACTATGCTCTGGGGTTTGGCAAATGGGGCTTCCCGGCTCTGGGGCTGGGGGGGCTGGGGCTGGCCAGCGGGCTGAGCTACTGGTTGATGTTTGGGTTATTTTTGCTCTACACCCTCAAGCACCCCAATTTTAAGGAATATCGCTTTTGGTGCGGGTGGCACCGGGTACAGCCCCGGCTGGTCGGTCGGCTGCTGGGCATGGGGGGCGAGATCGCCGTCACCATCGCCCTGGAATTTAGCCTGTTTGCCGTGGTCACGTTTTTGATGGGGATACTTGGGCCTGAGGTGCTGGCCGCCCACCAAACCGTGTACCAAACTATTTACGTGGTTTTCATGGTGCCCTTGGGCATGTCCTACGCGGCGACGGCGCGAGTGGGGCAGGCTCTTGGCCAGCAAAATATGGGCGCGGCAAGGCGGGCGGGATATGTGGCGATGGCGATCGCCGCCGCTTTTATGCTGCTGGCCACCCTAGGGCTACTGCTGTTTCGCCAGTCCATCATTGGGTTGTATCTGGATCTGCGCGACCCGGCCAACGGCCCGGTGGTCGCCCTGGCCCTGCCGATGCTGCTGGTCGCGGCCCTGGCCCAGCTCACCGATGGCGTTCAGCGCGTCGCCTCTGGGGCGCTCTATGGGCTGCAAGATACCCGCATGCCCATGGTGCTCAGTGGGGTGGCCTTCTGGGGCGTGGGGCTGACTACGGGCTATATCCTGGGTTTTTGGCTTGGGCTCGGTGGGGTCGGGCTATGGATTGGTCAGTCCATTGGGGTGGCCACCGCTGGGATAATTTTTGTGGCCCGGTTCCATCGGCTGACGGCCTCAAAGGGTCAGTAGAAGCGACGTTACGAGCCCTCTCAGCCTAGGCTAACGCTCCCATTGAGAGCGGCTTTGGCGCACAATAAGACTACTTCCTCTTCGGCAGCACCATGGTTCAGAATCTCAAATTTGATGCGGTCAGCGATCGCCTGCCACCCCAAAACATCGAAGCCGAAGAGGCCATTCTGGGCGGCATTTTGCTCGACCCTGAAGCCCTCAGCCGGGTGATGGAGATTCTCACCCCCGATGCCTTTTACATCGGTGCCCACCGCGATATTTATAAAGGGGCGCTGGCCCTCCACGCCAAGGGGCAGCCCGCCGATTTGATGACCATCGCTGTGTGGCTCAAGGACAACGGCAAGCTCGAACAGGTGGGTGGTCAAACCCGCCTGGCTCAGCTAGTCGATCGCACCGTCAGTGCCGCCAACATCGACCAGTACGCCACCCTGGTGATGGATAAGTACACTCGCCGTCTGCTGATTCAAACCGGCGGCGAAATTTCTCAGCTGGGCTACGACACGACGTTGCCCATTGAGAATGTCATGGATCAGTCGGAGCAGCGGCTGTTTGGCATTACCCAGTCACGGCCCCAGGGGGGGCTCACCTCTACGTCCGATATTTTAATTGAGACGTTTTCGGAAATTGAGCAGCGATCGCTCGGCGTTGTGCTGCCCGGCATCCCTTGCGGCTTCTATGACCTAGATGCCATGACTCAGGGTTTTCAGCGTTCTGACCTGATTATCGCTGCTGCCCGTCCGTCAATGGGAAAGACCAGCTTCGTCCTTAATATAGCTCGCAATATCGCAGCTTTACAGAAGCTTCCTGTAGCAATATACAGTCTAGAAATGTCAAAGGTGCAGCTCGTCTATCGCCTGCTCTCCAGCGAAGTGGAGATGGAAAGCAGCCGCCTGCGCACCGGTCGCATTGCTCAGAACGAGTGGGAAAAACTGGGCCACGCCATCAGCATTCTCTCCCAGATGCCGATTTTCATTGACGATACCCCCAGCATTTCGGTGACCGAAATTCGCTCTCGCTGCCGCCGCCTCCAGGCCGAGCAGGGCGGTGCGCTGGGGCTGATTTTGATCGACTATCTCCAACTAATGGAGGGTGGCGGCGACAACCGGGTGCAGGAATTGTCGAAGATGACGCGATCGCTCAAAGGCCTCGCCCGCGAACTCAACGTGCCGATCATCGCCCTCTCGCAGCTCAGCCGGGGGGTCGAATCGCGCACCAACAAGCGCCCCATGATGAGCGACCTACGAGAGTGCGTCACTGGCGATACCCTAGTTGTCCTCGCAAACGGTCAACGAGTACCGATTCAAGACTTGGTAGGCAGCACCCCAGACGTAGTGAGCTTAGATGAACAGGGTAAGTTGACTCAGGCTAAGGCCGATTTAGTTTGGCAGGTGGGTAATCGCCCAATTTATGCGTTGACCACAGCCAGCGGACGCAAAATTCGTGCAACTGAGAAGCACCGACTTTATACCCTCGATGGCTGGCAACGGTTAGAGCAGTTGAAGCAGGGAAGCCGTATCGCTGTGGCTCAGCACTTGCCCGAACCCGTTGTCGCCAAGACCTGGCCCGAGTTAAGGCTGGCATTGCTAGGGCAGCTAATTGGCGATGGTAGCTACCTCAAGGGGCAGCCCCTTCGATACACCACCGGCTCCGAAGAAAATAGCCAAGTCGTCACATTAGCTGCTGAGCAAGAATTTGGCTGTGAAGTGAAGCGCTACAAAGGCAGAGGCCAGTGGCATCAGCTTTTGATCTCTGGTAACGGCAATCGTTGGCGCCCTGCCGGGGTAAATCGTTGGTTACGGCAGCTTGGCATTTTTAACCAGCCTTCTCGGGAGAAACGCATTCCTGCCGAAGTGTTTCGGCTCTCCAATCAACAGGTCGGTCTTCTCCTAAAACACCTGTGGGCCACCGATGGCTGTATCTCCGTACGCAAGGGCAGAGGCGGAGATGCCGTATTCTTCTCCACCTGCAGCGAGGGCTTGGCCCGTGATGTTGCCGCTTTACTCCTAAGGCTCGGCATTTGGGCCTCCGTGTTTTGGCAGCCAAGTCAGTGTTTTACCGTCAACGTTCAAGGTAGCGTCAACCAGCTGAAGTTCTTAACTCAGGTTGGGGCTTTCGGCCCTAGGGTAGAACCCGCCACTGCTCTACGGCTCAAACTTGAGAGCATTGTCTCAAATCCCAACCGGGACACCTTGCCCAGAGAAGTTTTTGATCGAGTCAAGGCTGATATGAGAACCCAGGGCATTAGTCAGCGCCAAATGGCAACCCTGCGAGGCACCTCCTACGGCGGGACATCACACTTCAAATTTGCTCCTTCGCGGCAAACACTCCTCAGCTACGCAGAGATTTTGAACAACGAATCCCTCAAAGAAATTGTCGCAGCAGACATTTTCTGGGATGAAGTGCTTTCTATTGAGCCTGCGGGGGAAGAACCCGTGTATGACCTGACTGTACCGGGGCCGGCCTCCTGGTTGGCAGACGGCATTGTGTCCCACAACTCAGGTGCGATCGAGCAGGACGCCGACTTGATCATGATGCTTTATCGCGAAGAGTATTACGACCCTGACACCCCCGATCGCGGCATTGCCGAGATCATCATTACCAAGCACCGCAACGGCCCCACCGGCACCATCAAGCTGCTGTTCGAGCCGCAGTTTACCCGCTTCCGCAACCTGGCCACCCCTGGCATGTAAACAGGCAGGGCTCAGAGGATTAGGGATGTGAGCTAACTCTGAACCCTAACTGCGGTGAAAGCTTTTTATAATTGCAGCAACTCCTCTGTGCGGTCAGTCAATGCAGTCTCCTACCACCTCAGAGCAAAAGCCTAGTCTCTACGACCAAGACTTTTATCGCTGGATTCAAAAGACTGTCCATGCGCTTAAAGATCGCGACCTAGAGCAGGTGGACTGGGAAAATTTAATTGAAGAAATTGACAGCATGGGCCGCAGCGAGAAAAAGGAGCTAAAAAGCCGCCTGCTGGTCATTCTTGAGCACTTGCTAAAGCTGATGTTTTGGGAGTCAGAAAAAGCTCAAAACGGCCGGGGCTGGCGCAACACCATCATTGAACAGCGGAGCCAATTGGAGCTGCTGCTAGACGATAGCCCTAGCCTCAAGCCCATGGTGCCAGAGCTTTTTGTAGAATTTTATGCCAGGGCTAGAAGCCAGGTTTTGCAGAAAAGTGATCTGCCGAGCAGTTGCATTCCCACCCTGCCACCGTTCTCCGCCGATGACGCCCTCAACACCGATTTTCTACCGCGCTGAGCTTCAGACAAGCTGGGCGGAGATTGGGACGCCCAACCTCCGACACTTAGATTTTGCTCCTTTGAGAGGTAATCTAGCGTTGGCGCAGCCTCTCTTTTAGAGAATCGCACTCTACCTCAGGAGACCTCCCATGGGCGACATCATCAGCTTTAATCGACCCGATGGCCAACCGTGCCAGGGCTACTACGTCGAGCCAGCTAGCGGCAGCACCGCCCCCGGCATTGTTGTGATTCAGGAGTGGTGGGGCCTCAACGACCAGATCAAAGGCGTGGCCGACCAGCTGGTGCAGCAGGGCTACCGGGTGCTGGTGCCCGACCTCTACAAAGGCGAAGTCACGGTCGAAGCTGCCGAGGCCGAGCACCTGATGGACAACCTCGACTTCGGCGATGCCGCCACCCAAAACATTCGCGGTGCGGTGCAGCACCTCAAGGCCGACAGCCCCAAGGTGGCGGTGCTGGGCTACTGCATGGGCGGAGCGCTCACCGTGCTAGCCGCCGTCTATGTGCCCGAGGCCAACGTAGCCGTGTGCTGGTATGGGGTGCCGCCCGCCGAGGCTGCCGACACCCGCACGATTTCGATTCCCTTTCAGGGGCATTTTGCCGAGCGGGACGAGTTCTTTCCACCTGACCAGGTGAAGGCTTTTGAGGCGCGACTTCAGGAGGGTGGCGTGAACTACGAGTCTTACTGGTACGACGCTCACCACGCCTTTGGCAACGAGAACAACGACATCCACGACCCCGAGGCGACGAAACTGGCCTGGGAGCGATCGCTGACCTTCCTCGCCACCCACTTGACCTAGGGTTGGTCTGGATCAATCCCCTGGGCTCGGAGCAGGGCGGCCAGGCGATCGGCCCGCTGACGCTCTGTCTCAGCTCTCTGACTCTCTGTCTCAGCTCTCTGGCGCTCTGTCTCGGCTCTCTGGCGTTCTGTCTCGGCTTGTTCAGAACTCCAGGGCAGCAGGTTGCCATCGGCATCCCACCAGCGCAGCCAGTGCAGGTTTTGGGCCAGACGCTCTCCCTGCCACACGCCCAAAAACAGCTCTAGCTCAGGAACCCAGAAGCGCCCCAAACTATTGGCGGTCTGAGCCTCGTAGCGCCCGTTTTGCAGCTGCCGCACCTCCAGCACTGCGCTTAAGGGGTCATAGATGGCGTAAGTAGGCACCTGCAAAATCTGCTCGTAGACGTAGAGCTTGCCATAGGGCGGAATCGCCCGAATCGACAGCTCGCCGTTGTCCTCTGCTGAGAGAAATTCCATCACCACCGCCACGGGGTCGCCCTCCAGGTTGGGGGTATAGCTGCGGCGCACCACTCCAGGTGGCAGGGGGTGAACCCGGGGCACATAAAACCAGTCTGGCGCTTTGACCACGGTTTCTCCTGCCACCCCCGCCACCAGGGCAAAGTTAGAGCCGACCAGCATGGCCGGCTGCAGGCGCTGGGCTGCCCCCAGGGCATCGGTGAGGGCTGCTGCTAGGGGCGGCTGCTGAATGTTTTCCACTGGATCATCGGGCAGTAAAAAATCGGCGGGCAGGGGGGGCCAGGTGATGGTGGGGCCAGTGCGAGGCTGAGCTTGAACCATGGTCGTTCCTCAAGCAAAACCGTTTGCGGCGGTTGTCTGTCTCTATCCTAATCTGTCGCTTCTCTGCTGCTGGATGCAGACTGCTCCAGTCATAGGAAATCCGATTTGGTCAACCCCGACTCATGATCAGGAACTCCGTAGGGGCGTAGCAGGCTACGCCCCTACAAACCAAGGGTATTCATTCGGGATTTGGTATCAGACTGGCTATTCCATGATCAGGATTACGCCCTGCACCTGCTTTTTGGTGTTTACGAGGGGGGTGCAGGTGATGTGGCAGCTCAGGCTGCGGCCCTTGCGGTTGACGGCCTCAACGGTCAGCTCGACGGAGCCGACGGCGGCCGAGGTCAGGCAGTCGCGAATGGGCTGGCGCAGCTGCTCTACCGGCAGGCCGATATCTAAGTTGAGGAAATATTGGCCAACGACTTCTTCGGGGCGCAGGCCCCAGAGGTCTTCGGCTTTGGTGTTCCAAATTTGCACTTGCAGGTCGCGGTTGACCACCGCCACGCCGCCCTTGAGGCTAGCGAATACGCATTCTAAAAACGTGTTGCTTTTATTCAGGTCGCTGCTGCTGCGCTGGAGTTCTTCGTTGAGGGTTTGGAGTTCTTCGTTGGCCGATTGCAGCTCTTCGTTCATGGTTTCCAACTCTTCGTTGGTCGACTGCAACTCTTCGTTGGTGGTCTCTAACTCTTCGTTGGTCGACTGCAATTCTTCATTGGTGGTTTCTAGCTCTTCGTTGGTGGATTGCAGTTCTTCATAGGCCATCTCCAGCTCTTGGTTGGCATGCTCTAGCTCGGCCTGCAACCGTTTGAACTGGGTAATATCGACAAAGCTAATGCTGGCCCCGAGGATGGCGTTGTCGCGGCTAAACAGCGGGATGATTTGCACCTCTAAGAAAAGGGCCTCACCCCGAGAATTTTGCCAGGCGACATCGGATAGGGTAATGGGGCGGCGGCGTTCGTAGGCTTCTTCTAGGCAAGAGCGCAGCTCTACGGGGCGGTAGGAGAGTTCTAAATCTTGCAGAGGGCGACCGATATCCTGCGGGGAGAGACTAAAGAGCCCCCTGACGCGCTGGTTGGCCAGGGCCAACACACCGTTGTGCTTGAGCACAATGCGGGCCACCGGGCCAATGTCAAAGGCGGTCTCTAGCAGGCGTAGCTGGTCAGGCAGGTTATCGGGGCTGGCTTCGTGGCCGGTTTGAGCCATGATCAGCAGGCGATCGCGCCCCGTTAACCGAGGCACCTTAGTAAAGACGCGCCCTTTTAGCTGCACTGGGCTAAAGAGGTCGCTGTGGGTGAGCAGCATTTCGGCTTTGCCTAAGAACAGATAGCCGTTGTCATTGAGGGCAAAGTGAAACCGGGTCAAAATTCGCCCCTGGGTTTCAGCGTTGAAATACATCAGCGTGTTGCGGCACAGCAGCAGGTCAATCTTAGAGATGGGGGCATCTTGAACCAGGTCGTGGCGGCCAAAAATCACCATCCGCCGCAGCTCTTTGCTGAAGGTGTAGATTTCGTCTTTGCGGTCAAAAAATGTGCGGAGCTGGGTTTCTGACAGGCCGTCTATCTTGTGCCGGGAGTAGGTGGCCTGGCGTGCCTCTGTCAGAGCGTCTTCGTCTAGATCGGTGGCATAGATTTTGACTCTGGCCTGAAACTGCTCAATGCCTAGCAGCTCTGCCAGCACCATGGCAACGGAGTAGGTTTCTTCTCCAGAGGCGCAGCCAGCGCTCCAGATGCGAATGGGGTCGGTGTCTGCCTTGGCGCGCAAAATCGCCGGTATAACCTCGGTCCGCAGAGCCTCCCAGATAGCGGAGTCGCGAAAAAATGCGGTGACGTTGATCAGCAGTGTGTTGAACAAATGCTGAAATTCATCGGGGTGCACCTCTAAATAGTCGGTGTAGTTGCTAAAACTGGTGATACCGACCGTCTGCATGCGGCGCGTCACCCGCCGCATGAGGCTGGGCTGTTTGTAGCCCGTAAAGTCAAACCCCCGGTTGCTGCGAACGTATTCTAATAGGGTTCTAAAGTCGGCAGCATCGCCAAAATCTTCCAAATTTGAGGCCACAGACTATATCCTTTCTGGTTGCACTAGGTTGACCAGGGTTTGAGGAATTGACTCTAGGGGCAAAACCCAGTCTACCTGGTGGGTATCAATGGCGGCCTGGGGCATGCTGGCCACGTTGGCGGTAGCCGGCTCTTGCACAATCACCCGACCGCCGTGCTGCTTGATGGCCTGAATGCCGGCAGCGCCATCGCGGCCATAGCCAGTCAGAATGACGGCGATCGCCCGCTCCCCAAAACGCTCCGCCACCGATACTAGAGTACAGTCAGCGGCCGGCCGAGAATAGTTTACTTTTGCGGTGTGGGTCAGGCGCAGGGTGCGACCGGCCCCAATGAGCAGGTGGTGGTCGGGGGGGGCTGTGTAGATCGTTCCCGCCTGCAATGACTCTCCGGGGTTGGCGTCTTTGACGATGAGCGGCGTCATGGGCTTTAAGACCTGGGGCAGCAGGCTAGTCATGTTGGGGTCAATGTGAATGACAATGACAATGGCGGCGGCAAAATCGGCGGGCAGCTGGGGCAGCAGCTGAGCCAAAGCCTTAATGCCCCCGGCAGAGGCCGCGATCGCTACGATGTCAAACTGCGCCGCTGAAGATAGCACCGAAGACGGTGAAACACTCATAGGGTTTTAGGCCAATAGCCAAGTGTCTGGTCTAGCATGACGACCTAGGCCTACTAGCCAGGGCAAACGAGAGATTTTGGCCGGGCAAAGCGGCTCAACCTCGGGATGGTTAGAGCGCGATCGCCAGCCCCGCCAAGCAGGTAAAAAAGGGTTGCAAAGCCATCTGTGAACCAGTTTAGACCCGTTCTGTCGTCAGAGGCAGCGCTCTAATTTTAGTTTATTAAATGAAATAAACGGTCATGGTGATGTCGTCCCTATTCCTGCTCAGAGATCAATGATTTTAGCGGTTTTGGAAAAGGTTTTGCTGCTGCTCGCAAACCTAAAGATCCCCTTAATCTCCCTTTAGAGAAAAGACTTTCACCCGTCTTTTTAACGGGGGCAGAGAAAATCAGTCGGTGACTAAAGCTCCAGCAAATCGCGTTTCAAACGCCCGCTTAGACCCCTAGAAAACCGGTTCACTCGATCTGCACAGTCTCAGGAACGGTGCCTCCTTGAAGGTGAATCTCTTTCTGATTGAGAATCAGTTGTCTGACGAGGCTAGCGTTGCTTTCGGCCTCCATCGCCCGTTTTGAAAACTGTTCGGCTGATTGGGTGCGATTTTGCTCGTAGGCGTGGGCCATCAATCGGCGAGACAGGGCGGCTCTCTCTTCGATCGCCCGTACTGCTGTCCACAGAGCGCGCTCTAGGTTTTCACCATGGAGCGTCATCAAACTGTCGAGGGAGTAGGCGTGGCCAATGTGGCAGCGAAACCGCAGCAGATGATAGGCGTCCTGCAGTTCCCACAGCACGCCGCCACAGTCGGGGCAGGTGAAGGGAGAGGCGGCATTAGGCCGCTCCCCTTTTTCGGCGGCGGTTTTCTCCTCGAGAACGATCTTCTCTTCAGGTACTTGTGGGTTAGTTGTCATCGGAGTTTCCTGGGTGATAGGAATTTCCTGGGCGAGAGGAGATTCATGGGTGATAGAAGATTCTTGGGTAACAGGAGTTTCCGGTATGGCATCCGCCACTACATCAACAATGTGGTTGGCTAGCTCGGTAAGGGGCAGCACTCGATCGACGGGGACATGGGCGATCGCATTTTCAGGCATGCTTCTGAACATCGCCTCTTCAGGGTCTTGCACCAAGGCGACTCCGCCCAGGGCTTTAATCACCTGTAGACCACTGGTGCCGTCGTCTAGCATGCCCGTGAGCACCACCCCCACGGTGTAGGGGCCGTAGGCCTGGGCCGCCGAACGAAATAGAACGTCGATGGCGGGGCGATGGCCGTTTTCTCGGGGGCCTCGACTAAGCTCTATGGCGTCGCGATGCACCAGCAGATGGTAGTCGGGCGGGGCGACATAGATACGCCCTGGCCGAATGGCTTCGCCATCGTGGGGGTGGACGGCCGGCAAAGTCTGGGCGCGGCTGAGAATATCAGGCAAAAAACTCGCGCTGCCAGCCGGAAAATGTACGGCCACAAAAATTGCGGCGTTGAGCTGAAGGGGCAATTGCTCAACCAGCCGAACCAATGCTTCAACACCACCTGCCGAAGCACCAATGACAACAACACGATAATTGCTCAAAATCTGCTCCTGCCGATGGCGTTCATAAGTAGTTCAGTAGTTTCTCATAGATTACGAGTCTAGCTAAACCATTGAGTATTAACATCCTCCCCAGGCCTGCCTCTGGCAGACTGCTAGCTTTTGTGGACTAGGGCTGTAGCAGCCATTTTGCCAAGGGCGGGGCAGGGGATGGCGCGATCGCCCAAAATCATCCTCTGGAGAGATAAAAATTGTTGCCGCTTCCCGCAGCATTAGTAAGAGCGAGCAACCTTGACTCTGACGCGCTAAAACGCCGAAATTTGGAGAATTGATGAAAGTTTTGGTTGTCTACTATTCTATGTATGGTCACACCCTGAAGCTGGCCCAGGCGGTGGCCGAGGGCGCTGGGCAAGTGGCTGGGGTAGAAGTGGTGTTGCGCCGGGTGCAAGAGTTCGACGCTGTTAACCAAATCATTGACCAAAACGATGCCGCCCGCGCAGTGCGAGAGCAGCAGCAGCAAATTCCAGTCTGCACCGTAGACGACCTCAAACAGGCCGATGGTGTGGTCTTTGGCTCGCCCACCCGCTACGGCAACATGACCGCCCAAATGAAGCAACTGTTTGACTCAACCGCCAGCCTCTGGCTCAACGGCGACATGGAAGGCAAACCGGCGGGGGTGTTTACCGCCACCGCCTCGACCCACGGCGGCCAAGAAACCACCCTGCTCACTATGATGGTGCCCCTGCTGCACCTCGGCATGCTTGTGGTGGGGGTGCCCTACTCAACCGCCGGCATGATTCACACCGAGGCCCGAGGCGGCACCCCCTATGGAGCCAGCACAATCACTGGTGGTCAGGGCGAACTGCAGCCCCAGCCAGAAGATTTGGCGATCGCCCGCGTCCTGGGGCGGCGCGTAGCCGAAGTCACCGCCAAAGTGCGCGGCTAGAGTGCCCGTGAGCAGGCTCTACAAAGCTGGGCGGCACGCGGCCGGGTGATTTTGGGTGGGGGCCACGCTTTGCGGCAGCTCAATGCAAAAGTCACTGCCCTGGCCTAGCTCGCTGTCTACCGTAACCGTGCCCTGCATGACCTGCACCAGCGCATACACAATGGCCAGCCCTAGGCCGGTGCCCTTGATGGTGTTGCGTGCGTCGTGAACTTGCCAAAACTCTTGAAAAATATGCTGCTGATCTTCGGGGCTGATGCCGCAGCCCGTATCTTTGACCTGTAGCACCAGTCGGTCGTCGGGCAACTCCTCTAAGCTCACCACGACCTGACCAACATCGGTAAACTTAATAGCATTTGATATCAAGTTGGTCAAAATTTGCCGCAGACGGCCACGATCATTTACCACCACCACGGGGTGATCGGGCAGCTGTGTCTTTAGGGTCAGGGCCTTTTGCTGAGCCAAAGATTCGAGTTCGGCTAGGGTGGTCACAATCATCTCGGTTAGGTCAAAGGTTTCGAGATTCAGCTCGACCTGGTCTGCCCGCAGCCGCGAAAAATTGAGCATGTCTTCAACCATGCCCAGCAGGTGCTGCCCGTTGTGAAAAATTCGCTGCACCATTTTGGTGGACTTAAAATCGCGCCTGCCATCAAACTGCGCCATCAAAACTTGCGAAAACCCTAAGATGGCATTCAGCGGCGTTTTAAACTCGTGGGAAACGGTGGCTAGCAGCTGCGCCCGCAGGCGATCGGCTTCTAGCAATTCTAAATTTTCAGCCTGAAGCTGGCTCAGCGTGGCCTCGGCTTTTTTGCGATCGCTAATATCTCGCATTTGCCACCGCAGTCCAACCCCTAGGCCTTCAGCATTTTTGACGACTTCAACCGTCGTTGAGACGACAATGGCGGCGGCTCTTCGATTCTGTAGGGTGAGTTCCCAGCCTTCTATGCGTCGGGACCGGGTAATGTGGTTCAGCAGCGTGCGAAAGGCCACCCGTTCAGCTGGGGGTATGTGGGCGACCAAGGGCTTGCCAATCAGATAGGACTGGTTGAGGTGCAACAACGCAACAGCAGCATGGTTTGCCTCTAGCACCACCCCGTTCATATCAGTCACAAGGTAGCCATCGGGGGCAAAATTAAACAGATCTTGGTAGCGCTGGCGCTCGGCTTCAATAATGTGATTAGCGGCAGCGAGCTGCTCGTTTTGGGCTAACAGCTCTTCTTCGGCAACATGGAGTTCTTCCACCGCTAGGCTCAACTCTTCTAGGGTTTGAGCCAGTTGATGGGAATGATTTAAGGGAAACTGCTCGGTCTCCCGATAGAGAGCAGTCACCCGACTTTGAACTTTTTCTATGTATTGAGTGAATACCTCGTCTCTTGCCACACTCACTGTGCCCCCTCTCCGCTATTCGCTTAGTTTGTCGCTATTGCCCCATTGCCGCATCCATCCCCCGAAATAGCGGGTGAGTTATCATGGAGGCAGATCGTAGCTGCACCTTAAGTTTTAGTTCGCAACAAGAACGCTGATCTCAGACTGGTAAGAGTCTCTAGCACTAGCATTACATACTATTCACTGAGGTCAGGGCAATCACCTTGACCTCAGTTGACCCATTAGCTCGGGTGTCTACTGCACCGCTGCCGAGACTCGCACCCGTTGCAGGCTCTCGGCTAGCTGGCGCACCACGGCGACCATAGCCAGAGAGTTATCGAGCCGGTTGACGGCAGAGCCAACGCCAACGCCAGCGGCACCGGCGGCGATCGCCATCGGTGCCGTCACATCCGACAGCCCCGACGCGCAGAGCACCGGCACCGACACAGCCCGAGAAATCGCGTGGGCGGCAGCCAGCGTAGGTGCGGCTTTCTCAATCAATCCCAGGGTGCCGGGGTGAGTCGGCTGGCTAGAGGTGCCCCCCTCGGTCTGAATAATGTCGGCCCCGGCGGCCACCAAAGCTTCGGCCAGGCTCACCTGCTCATCTAGCGCCAAAATGTGGGGCACCGTGACCGACAGCGTAATCTGGGGCAGCAGGGCGCGGGTGCGGCGGGTCAGTTCTAGCACCTCGGGCGCTTCAAACCGCCGCCCCTGGGCATAAAAGGCGTCAAAGTTGCCAATTTCGATCAGGTCGGCCCCAGCGGCCACGGGGGCGAGAAACGCCTCAGCCTCGACGGCAGAAACGCAGATGGGCAGAGTCGTTGCGGCCTTGGCCAAGCGAACCAACTCGGCATCGGCGGCGATATCCACAAAGGTAGCACCGCCCTGGTCAGCGGCCTTCACCACGGCCACCACCCGCTCGGGGTCAAAGTTGGTGAGCCCGCTGATGATTTTAAGGGCGCTGCGGGTATCGAGGGCGCGTTGTAAGTCAGAGCGCATAGGTCTATCTCTCAAGATTGGGCATGACCCGCCCGGGTCAAACAAGCTGGGCGGGCGCTAGTTTGACCTATTGTTGCACTGTTGCCGAATTGCGGATAGTCCTATGTTTTGAGTTTTGAGTTCTCAGTTTTGAGTTTTGAGTTCAGTGGCCTAACTCAAAACTCAAAACTCAAAATTTAGAACTCAATTGCCTCCACCGCTGCCGCCACAGCCGCTGGGTAATGTAAAACGGGCTGACCAGACTATAGAGATAGAGCCGCATCTCGCAGGCGGCCACCGTATCGCTGACCACCTCGCCCTGATATTTGACCAAGTGGCGCAAAATTTTGCGAATATCGTTGACCAGGTAGGCATGGGCCGCCAGCGGACGCTGCCACAGGGGCACGCTGAGCATGCGCGTGCGATGGCGGCTGAGGCCAATGCCCCGAAACATGCGCAGCAGATAGTCGCGCTCAAACCGACTAGCCGGAATCTCGTGCTGCATCCGCATGGCCGGGTTATACCAAATCTCCCAGCCGTGACGCTGCATGTGGAGCACCACCTCCAGATCTTCGCCAGCGGCCCGAAAGCCAATAGCATCGGCCAGCGATAGCTGCTCGGGCACACTGCCAAGCCAGGCCTGCCGCCGCACCACCAGCCCCGCCGCTGGCGGCAACACCTTCTGTTTGGGTGCATAGAGCAGAGGGGCCGACCCGCGCTCAGTCAACGCCAACAGAGATCCAATGCGGCCAAAGTTTGGCGGCGGGGTAACTTCAAAATCTCCTTGAATGCGGCTGCCAAAGGCCCCCGCCTGAGGGTGAATCTGGCCAAAGCGGTGGGCCGCCACCACCCAGCCCAGGGCCGGGTGGTTGTCGTCGTCTAAAAACCCCACCAGAGGGCTGCGGGCTAGGCTAATAGCGTGCTGGCGAGCATAGCCAGCCCCCTGGCGTGCCTCAAAGGCATAACGCAAAGGAATATCTTGGGGCCACTGCTGCTGATAGGTTTTGAACACCTGGGCGGTGCCGTCGGTGCTGTTGTTGTCAACTACAATCACCTCCCAGGCCAGATGCTCGGTGCCCAGCTGGGCGAGCAGGCAGTCGAGCACCTTGGGCAAGCGGTGCTCACCGTTGTAGGTGCAGATCACCACCGACAGGTCGAGAACTTCTTTGCCAGGGGCAGCATTGGCCAGCTTCAACCGTAGGCGCCGCAGCAGGCCCTGGGTGTAGCTGGGCAGCGGTCGGCTGGCCATCGCCCGCCGCTTTTGAGTATCTGGGGCGACCAGCCGTTTAGCGGGTGGAGAGCTTACCCCAGCAGAGAACGATTCAGCTACCGCCAAAAAAGACTCAGCCATAGGTACCAAACCCTTTGCGCTACTGGGTGACGCCCCCAGTGTGCCCGTGGAGAATGGCCCAATATCTCGGCTGGTGGCTGAGTCTGGCCGCAAGGGCTGCTGGCTTAGTGCAGCCCCGGCTCGATCTGGCTAATGGGGACAAAGCACTCGGTGGGCAACAGCACAGGGCGATCGCCAAAGATCAGCTTGCCGCGATGGGTCTTAGTGCTAATGGCAATGCCGATGGGGCGCTGCACATCTCCAGGGTGCACCTCGTAGTAGGTGCGGTAAATTTGCCGGGCTGACTTGAGCAAGACCGGGTTAAGCGCCATGGGCAGGGCACCAACATCTGGCAGCTGACTGGGCAATGGGCTAGAAGAAGGGGGTTGCTGTAGACCGTACACGGCTCACCTGTGCGCTTATAGACAGACTCTAACTTGATCTCTCCAGGGGCAGCAAATTCTAGAAAGGCTTCTAGAAAGAACTTTATGACAGGGCACTCAGCAGGGCTTCGCCCATGGCCTTGCAGCCTACCTGGGTCATGGTCTCAGACATGATATCGCCAGTTCGATAACCCTGATCTAAAACTGTGGTCACGGCTTGCTCAATGCGATCGGCGGCGGCGGGCTGGTCGAGGGCGTAGCGCAGCATCATGGCGGCGCTCAGCACCTGGGCCAGGGGGTTGGCCTTGTCTTGCCCAGCAATGTCGGGGGCCGACCCGTGGACAGGTTCGTAGACCCCTGGCCCACTGGCTCCCAGACTGGCCGAGGGCAGCATGCCAATGCTGCCGGTGAGCATCGCCGCCGCATCGGAGAGAATGTCGCCAAACAGGTTGCCGGTAACGATCGTGTCAAACTGCTTGGGCCAGCGAATCAGCTGCATCGCCGCGTTGTCTACATACATGTGAGTTAGGGCAACGTCGGGGTAGTCAGCGGCTAGGGCGGTGATGCGATCGCGCCACAGCTGCGACACCTCCAGCACGTTGGCCTTATCGACTGAGCACAGCTGGCCTTTGCGTTTTTGGGCGGTCTCAAAGGCGACTTTGCCGATGCGATCGATTTCGCGATCGGTATAGGCCATGGTGTTGACCCCCCGCTTTTCCCCCGTCTCAGTTTCAAACACCCCCTTGGGGGAGCCAAAGTAGATGCCTCCGGTCAGCTCGCGCACCACCATAATATCGACGCCCTCTACCACCTCTCGCTTCAGCGAAGAGGCGTCAATTAGCTGCGGCAGAATGGTGGCTGGGCGCAGGTTGGCAAAAAGTTCTAACCCCGATCGCAGACCTAGCAGCCCTGTCTCAGGTCGCTGGTGGCGAGGCAACGTATCCCACTTATAGCCGCCGATCGCCGCTAGCAGCACTGCATCGCTGGCCTTGCAGGTCTTCAGCGTCTCCTCCGGCAGCGGCTCCCCAGTTTCATCAATCGCCGCTCCCCCGATCAGCGCTTCCTCAAACTCAAAGGCCAACTCCATCTGGCGGCCCACGGTGTTGAGCACGTCCACCGCCACCGCCATGATCTCAGGGCCAATGCCGTCGCCGGGCAGCAGGGTAATGCGATAGGTCGAAGTCATAGCGTTTGCAGAAGATGGCTTAAATGTAGGGTGGGCACTGCCCACCAGCCAGCCTGGGGAGCGCACCGATTCAATATCATACCCCCAGGGGCCAACCCTGCCCCACTCGCTTTCTACCAACTCACCTGTTCCCAATTCGACCCACCTAACTCCCGGCTGATGGTCGATACCCTATATGGGCAAACGACCGTTTGCCCATACGAGATGCCTGCTTTGATTTAAGTTACGGTCTCTCACTTAAACCCCGCTGCCCCCCATCCACCCTCCCATCCATCCACTCCCCACCACTCCAGCCCCCATGCCCCAATACCTCTACCTCCACGGCTTCGCCTCCAGCCCCCAATCGGCCAAAGCCCAGGCGATGAAAGCCCGCTTCGCTGCCCTCGGACTCGACCTCATCATCCCCGACCTCAACCAGGACGACTTTGCCCACCTCACCCTCAGCCGCCAAATTCAGCAGGTCAGTCTTCTGGTTTTGGCCCAGAGTGAACCTACAATCCTGATCGGCTCTAGCCTAGGGGGCCTCACCGCCGCCTGGGTTGTCCAGCAGGCCGCCATTACAAACCGCATCGAAAAACTGGTGCTCCTTGCCCCCGCCTTTGATTTTCTCAAGCAGTGGCTGCCTCGCATTGGCCCCGATCAGCTCGAAGCCTGGCGCACTGAGGGCACTTTGCCTATCTACCATTACACCGAGCAGCGCACCCTGCCGCTGCACTACAACTTCATCATCGACGCCCAAAGCTACAGCGACGATGGCCTAAAAGCCCAGATTCCGACCCTGATTCTCCACGGCACCAACGACGAGACTATATCTATAGAGGCGAGCCGTGCCTATGCGGCCACGCGCCCCTCGGTGCGACTGGTAGAACTCTTCAGCGACCACGCCCTAACAGATGTGGAGAAAGACATTTGGCAGCACACTCAGGAATTCTTACGCCTTTGAAGAGGCGATCGCACTTCACTCATAATGAGTCCACATCCGCAGAATTTTGACGGTGTGCTCATCCTCAATCACCTCGTAAACTAGCCGATGCTGAATATTGATGCGTCGAGAGTAGGCTCCAGCCAAGTCTCCCACCAGTTTTTCGTAGGGCGGCGGGTTTTGAAACGGATCAGCTTGAAGCACATCGAGGAGGCCCTGGGTCTTTTGCTTGAGATTGCTAGCAGCAAGCTTTTTGGCATCTTTTTGAGCTTGTTTTGTGAAAACTAGCCGCCAACTCACCAGTCAAGCTCCTCATCGCAGGCGTCGGTAGGGGTAGCCAGTCCTGTTTTAATCGATTCCCGCATGCCGGGCACAGAGAGTAAATAGAGCGTTTCTTGAATGCTGGCCCAGTCTTCTTCAGACAGCAGTACGGCATTGCTCTCGGCCCCAGTAATTACAATCGGCTGATGAGACTGGGTTACTTGATCAATCAGGTGCTGCAAATTGCTCTGCGCCTCTATCAACGGCCACTGTGCCATTGGGTTTCTTCCTAATTGGATTTCTTTTAGTCTAGCGATCGCAGCCTGTTCGTAAACCCGTTTCAAGAACTGCAACCCCCGTGCCACAATTAGCCCAATCCTCTACGTTAGTAACAGGGCAGCCCGGTGGAACCGTCTTCCCTCAGTGCGTCAAACAGTGAGCCCAATCCAGTTCAGCCGCAGGGGCCACCAACCCCACGGCAGTTGAGCAGCATTAAAGCGCAGCTCGACCTGGTACTGCTGGCCCTAGAAGCCCTCACCGGCCTGGGGTCCGACGCCATGCTGGCGGCGGCAAACGAGTTGGGAGTATCGGATTTGCTGAGCGATCGCGTCAACCTATGGCGCTTGCGTCAGGCCAGTCCGCTGCGCAAGGGTCAGGGCCGCAAAAAGCTTGATGTTGACGAAGCCCGCGCCCTAGTGTTGGTGAGTTGTCATTTAGCGATCGCCCATCGCGACCCCATTCGGCAGGCCGTGGCGCGGCTAGAGAAGGCCCTCGAACAGGGGCAGCCTCCTCACCGCACCGCGCAGTTAGGCGACTACCTCGACGCCTTTAGCAATGCCTACCAAGACCGCATGGAGGGCGACCAAACCGCCACCACTGACGAGATCAATGCCCTGGGGCTGAAGCTGCTGGTCGATCTGTTGTTCTACAGCGGGTCTGGCGGCAACCGTAAGCTGTGGGTGGCGCTGCTAGAGCGGGCTGGCCAGTGACGAGACGTTTGAATTTTAGATTGGTTAAGGTGTTCTTGAGCTGAGTGCTATGGCTGCGATCGCCACTGTCACCTCCTACGAATATGCAGCGGGTACCTGTACTCTGCGACTGGTGGGGGAGCTTTCGCCTCTGAGTCAGGTCACGGGCCGCCCAGTGCTGGGGCGATCGCGGTTTCACCTGCAAATGCAGGGGGATGATGCGCTCAGGGAAGCTAGAACCCTCGCTAGCCGGGCCATGCTTTTAGAGATCAGTGGCCGAGAGCCGCAGTTTTCGACCCTGGCAGAGTTGGTGCAAACCTACGTCCAAAATTATCTCAATGCCGATGCGATCGCCGCGGGAGGAGCGGTTGCTCGGGGAGAAAATTCGCTTCAGCCCGTCGGCCTCACTCGCCACCGGCTCACCCTGGCTGTGCCCCCCGAGCCACCTAGAGTAGTTGAACTCTCCACCCTGCAACTGTCTGACTTAGCCGATGCCCTAGAGCAGGCCGACAGCAACCTTCAGATCCTGCCCGATGCGGCGGTGCCCAAGACTCGTCGAGTGCGCCCCAAACTGCCGCTTTGGCTGGGATCTGTGGCGGCGGTGGGCATTGCGGCGCTGCTGGGCAACCAACTGCTCACCACCGCCCCTAGCTCCGTAGTGCTTTCCCCTAGCGAGGAGTCTCAACCAACCAATGGCTCAACGACCCAGAATTCTGCCGATAACCCACAGCTGACCCCAGCAGAACCTGCACCCACCGCCGCCAATACTCCTACTGCGGAAGATTCTGCCCCCGCTGCCGCAGGCGAAGCTTTGCCAGCACCCATTACAACAGCTCCGACCGGTCCAGCGGTCCCCGCTCCAACTAGTCCAGGGGCCCCCTCAGGCAGTGCACCTGAGCCTGGAACGCCCAAGGCATCGCCCCCATCTGCCGCCAGCCCAGCCCCAGCTCAACCATCCCAAAGTGAGCCCGCTCCAACCCCTGCCAACCCAGCCCAGGCCGAGGCGCGCGCTGGGGGGCAGGCCGCGCCTGACGCAAGCATAGCCACTGAACAGGCACCGAATGCTGCTCAGCCCGAGGCCCGAACGGCCCCGGCCAGCCCCGAAGCTTTTGATACTGGCCCCAGCATTGCCGCCACTACCGGCCCCGACTCTGCGATCGCCTGGATTGGCAACCTCACCCAGGCCCTTGAACAGCAGTGGCGGCCCCCGGCAAACCTAGCTGCGCCCCTGCGCTATCGCCTTGTCCTTGAGCCAGATGGCACCGTAACCGCCCTAGAGCCCCTCAATGACTTCTCGGCTAGCTACCAAAACAATGCCACCCTGCCTCAGGCCGGTGACACCATCCCTGGAGTTGTCAAAGACGCATCAACCACAGTAGAGGTGCAGTTTTTGCCCACCGGAGCAGTCGTCATAGCTAACCCTTAGGACTACTGTGGAGCTGCCCCTTGGGAACCAGTTTCTGGTCGGCGCTGGCTCCTGCGCTTGGCCTTGCGCATTTGCAGAGTTGACATGGCTTTGTCCACCGGGAACCCGACAACGGGAATGACCTGGTGCTTGCGATCGCGCTCTAGCTCCTTAAGCTCGGTGTAATCTATCCAGTGAATGCAGTCTACCGGGCAAGTATCGATCGCCTCTTGAATGAGCTCTTCAGAGTCACCATCTTGGCGGTAAACGCGCGAGCGCCCGTAGTCGGGCTCAATATAAAAGGTGTTGCGGGCCACGTGGGCACAGTGCTTACAGCCAATGCAGGTAATTTCGTCGACATAGACACCCTTTTGGCGCAGCTGGCCGCCCAGCTCAGGCTCATAACCAGTGCGGTCTTCGGCTTGGCGCAGGTGACCACCGAGTTCGGGTTCAAAGCCGGTCGCATCAGGTTGCCCATCAAACTGTGTCATCGTGGTTGCTACTCGTGCTTTAGAACGTGCTGGGCCAATACAAAGAGAGGGGCCAAATAGCCCCTCTCCAAGATTCAAAAGGTCGAGGGGCTAGCCATTCCAGCGCTGCACTACCAGCCGCACAGACCCATCTTCTCGTACCTGCTCCTCAGACAGCTGAAATCCCTGACGAGAAGTCTCAGCTACCACAGTGTTGTAGGCGTAGCGCTGGGTCACCCGGCTGAGGAACCCTTCAACAGTCAACGGTTGCTGCCAATATTGCAGATCGGCCACCAGCTCATAGTCACTGGTTTCGGGGTTGCGGCGAAAGCCAATATCGTAGCCGTTGTCTTGGGCAATTACTACGTCCGCAGACTGGGTTTGGCCTTGGTAGCCGCGCACATCACAAGGGCCAGACTTCCAGTCGGTGCCCAGGTCATTCAAAGCCAGCTTTAGGGAATCTAGATTGCGAATTTTGGTTTTGATTTGGCTAAAGTGTGACATTGCTAGGGGTGATAGTAGGGGACTCTAGAATCGAAAAATTACCACTGACTGTAGGCAGTTTGGGCAGCCACAGTTTCGGTAGCCGTCTGCTCATTCCGCTGAGCAAAATACTCAGAGGTTTGCTGCTGCGCCACAACGGTGCCTAGCTGAGCTTCAATAGCCGCAGTTACCTCAGCACAGGAGGCCCCCACAATGCCAGTCACCGTCTCTTTAACCCGACCGTCAGGGTAAATAATGAACTCTAACGTTTCCATAGGACTGCTCGTTTCAACACCATTGATGGTGATACTAGTGACCTTTAAACATTGTGGGTATTAACAACTTCCCTAGCGGTGTCAGGCTGGCAAGCACCAAATGTAGTAACCCGATCTTAACCAGCAGGGGTAGTGTAATCCGCCACTGTTCATTACGAAACTCAATCTAATGCATTGATCCCGGAAGTGGGCACATCCATTAGACGTAGTGTCGCGTAACTTCTAGAGAGCGTCAAGGCAACTTTTGTTACATATCGCAGCGCTTTTGATGACTTACGAACGATAAATAGCCGTTTCAGCCCCATCCAAAGTTGTAGAGAGTATTAAGAAAGTTAAAGATCAGTCTTTTGGCTCGATTGCTAAAGCTGAAGAAAAGTAGTTGTTCCGCCATCCCATCACTGTCCCCAAGTTCAGGCCATGACTACTTAGCTGCCCAATCCCAAAGCGTTACGAGATACATCGCTCTGACACTTCTAGAGAAGCAGTAAAATCAGCCGCCTCCCAATTTACGCCCCTGCCGGAGTGTTTGATAACGATCAAGTCGTGGTTGGACTAAATTCTATCGCCCAGTTGAAATGTCGGCAAATTGCTCATGGAGCATCCCGATTGCAAAAACTCGGTAACTATCAGCTGGCGGAACCAGATATTATCTGACTCCGCCGTACCACCCTGCTATTTCAGCTGGGTTACAAGACCAGAATTGATAAGGCTCTGCTCTTTTCTGCGATCGAGCAAAACAAAGACTCTAAAGAAATTTTTCATCCAAAACGTCGTTGGCTGGACGCTGCGGGACTATTCTAAAACTGCTTCGGAAGCCATACAAGCATTTGTAGCGGAAACGCTCTTAGCTCCCTCAGTTAGCAAGAAGCTCCGAAATGGCGAAGGCTAAGGGAAAACTACCGCCAAGCTAACAGCTTAAATCTAGAGGAAGCAACAACGGCAGTTGATGACACTTTGGTGACCGCGATCGCCCCTCTAAGCCGACATAGCTATCCCGCAACCCACACCAACCGCGTCTGCGCCGCTGAGAGGCATGCAAAAAGCGCCCCCCTTGCGGAGAGCGCTCTTTTGCTAATCAATCAATGGGGTAGCCGCAAGGGACTAGCCGATGATTTCAGGCGCCTCAGCCGTAGCGAGGTCGAGGGGGAAATTGTGAGCATTGCGCTCGTGCATCACTTCCATACCCAGGTTCGCCCGGTTGATCACATCCGCCCATGTGCCAATCACGCGACCCTGTGAGTCCAGAATCGACTGGTTGAAGTTGAACCCGTTCAGGTTGAACGCCATGGTGCTGATGCCCAAGGAGGTGAACCAGATGCCAATCACAGGCCACGCACCCAAGAAGAAGTGCAGTGAACGGCTGTTGTTGAAGCTGGCGTACTGGAAGATGAGACGACCGAAGTAGCCGTGGGCGGCAACGATGTTGTAGGTCTCTTCTTCTTGACCAAACTTGTAGCCGTAGTTCTGAGACTCAGTCTCGGTGGTCTCACGCACCAGAGACGAGGTCACCAGTGAACCGTGCATGGCGGAGAACAGAGAGCCACCGAACACACCGGC
>NZ_JACJOX010000066.1 GCF_014695775.1 Leptolyngbya sp. FACHB-60
AGCAAGGATTATGAACTGCACACCGAAAATGCCGAAGCTATGGTTTATGGAGCGTTCATCCGTCTCATGCTGCGTCGCCTGGTGGCTTAAGATTTACTTTGCAAATTAGCTCTAAGGGTTCCAATCCCCTCTAACGAGCCAAAGTGTATTTTGATATACAGCGTCAAGCACAAATCCGGAAGAGCCTTAGCACTTTTATTAGGTACGTTTGAACTCCTAGAGGCCCCAGTTGTTGGTTTCTTCCTCCCTTCCCCCACCCCCTACCTTAGAGACTTATGTACTGGAATTCTCTTGCCGGATAACGGCCAAGCACTATTCCGACGTTACTTTGAGTTTTGGTGCAGTAATCAACGAACTACGGTCGCACCGCCAAAACCCAATCTAAAGGGCTGGCATTCTGAAAATATACTGGCAAGACCAACGACAAAAGTCAGGCCCCTATCAGAACCCTATCTCTGATATCTGCTGTAGCTTCGACTCAGTAGCTCATCGGAGAAGGCAGAATGATATGATCGATGCCGCTTTCTTACCCCCCGGAACGCTTCATTTTGACCCAGGCTTTTTCTTTTAGCTGCGACGCTCGCTGTAGCCACACCCAGGCGCGGGCAGGCACCTTCACCACCCCCCACGGCCCCGTACACACCCCCCGGTTTATGCCCGTGGGCACCCTGGCCAACGTCAAAACCGTCACCCCCGCCCAGCTGGCCACTACCGGGGCACAGATGGTGCTCTCCAACACCTACCACCTGCACTTGCAACCGGGCGAAGACATCGTGGCTGAGGCGGGAGGGCTGCACCGCTTCATGGGCTGGGATGGCCCGATGCTGACTGATTCGGGCGGGTTTCAGGTGTTTAGCCTCAGTCAGATGCGCACGATTACTGAAGACGGAGTGACGTTTAAGTCGCCCAAGGATGGCCGCATCATCAATATTCGCCCCGAAACCTCGATTCAGATCCAGAACGACCTGGGGGCCGATGTGATTATGGCCTTTGACGAGTGCCCCCCCTACCCGTGCAGCCGCGAGACGATCAAAGCCTCCACCGATCGCACCTGGCGCTGGCTGTTGCGCTGCGTTGAGGCCCACAAACGACCCGAGCAAGCGCTGTTTGGCATTGTGCAAGGGGGCGTCTACCCCGATTTGCGTACTGAAGCGGCCCAGCAGCTAGCCACGCTCGATCTGCCGGGCTATGCGATCGGCGGCGTCAGCGTGGGCGAACCGCCAGAGCTGATCGAAACCATTGTCAAGGCCACCGCCCCCTGCCTGCCCGAGCACAAACCCCGCTACCTGATGGGAGTGGGCACCTATCGGGAAATGGCCCAGGCGATCGCCGCTGGGGTAGATCTGTTCGACTGCGTCATTCCCACCCGGCTGGCCCGCCACGGAGCGGCGTTAGTAGCAGGGGACCGCTGGAATATCAAAAACCAGCGCTTTCGCCGTGACTACACCCCCATCGACGCCACCTGCCCCTGCTACACCTGCCAAAACTTCACCCGCGCCTACCTCTGCCACCTGATCCATGCCAAGGAGATGCTGGCCTTCACCCTGATCTCGATTCACAACATCACCGAGCTAGTGCGGTTTACCCAGCGGATCCGGGAGGCGATCTTGGGCGATCGCTTCACCACAGAATTTGCCCACTGGTTAGCGCCAAACCCGATCGCAGCCAATCTAGACGCCCCCCCGCCGTGATAAAATGCGAAGAAAATTTACCAATTCTCAGATTTCAGCCAGGGCGCTAAGGGTAAGGCTCTGCTCAGGTCTGAGGCTGGTCTGTCCCGGCTGTGTAACGAGAGGATAATCATTAATGGAAGTCGCAATGCTGCTGGCCAAACTGCCCGAGGCCTACTCCCTGTTCGACCCCCTGGTAGATGTACTGCCCATCATCCCCGTGTTTTTCCTGCTGCTGGCCTTTGTGTGGCAGGCTTCCGTCGGTTTCAAATAAACCTTTTACATCTTAAATACAGTGAAGCCCTGGCGTTACTAACGCTGGGGCTTTGTTTGATGGCCGTGCTAATCCGCCGTAGATTCGCTAACCCCAGCCACCTGTACCCCAGCAGGCTGAGATGACGACATAGCAAAGCCGTTACTGCTATGCGTTGATATACTGAGCCAGCGCTAATCTGCTCTATGGCACCTACCGGCGATGGTCGAAAATCTTGACTCAGGCAATAGTTTTAGGCTTTCGATCAAATCTCTAGAGGCTGAGGCAGACCCGAGGGTTACCCACGCCGGGGTGCAGGCACTCTGTAGCCGCATTACCCAGTTGAGCAATCTTGAACAGACCAAATTTGCGTATCTTCCCAATCCGCAGTACAGCATCTTAGCCGAGGCTACGGCCCACCCTAGAGTGGTTGAATCCAGCTTATATGCTGGACTTCAGTGCCAGCTCCCGCTGAATAAACTCAGAGTAGTTTTGCGGTGCGTGGGCAACTGGCTAGAGCGCACCGCCAACAAAACCCTTTTTGTCTTAGAAATTCCGCCCAGCCACACCATTACCCTCCAGACCGACCGGGCTAGGGCACTGGCCCAGCTGCTTACCCTAGGCGAAGCCTTGCTGCCGCCCCACGAGTTCTATCGCACCCAGGCCGAGGGTTATATCAGCACTTTTGGTGAGTTGACTCCGGCGGCTAAAGCTAATTTAAGCTTAGTACAGCAGCGGGTGGGGCTATCGCGCGAAGAGGCTGACGAACTCAACGCCACCGCTATGGGGCCTTTTAGAACTCTGGCCGAGAAATATCAGCACTTTCACAGAGAATTGCTGGTGTGCAAGCAGGCCAGCGATCTCGATGAGGCCTTTTGGAATGTAATGCGGACCAAAGCTGTCACCATGGGTTTGCCTGAGGCCGATGCTCAGTTTCTCAAGAACGAGCGTCTGAATACTCTCCGCCGTGAGGCCGAGCAGACGCACCGGCAGTCTGAAGCCAAGGCCGCAGCGGAAGCTCAACGTCAGCAGGAGCAGCAGGAGCGATCGCTGGGTTACTGTCACCAGTTTGAAGAATTGGTCATTGACTCGCTGACGCCCCAGGGCATTGCCCCAGAGCCCAGTGGGCCGGTAGGCGATCAAGCCGAGACGGCACGGTTTTGCCAGAGTGTGATGGCTAACCTGGCTAAGTCCGACTTTAACCGGGGCCGCCTAACCCAGGCGCGGGAATTTTATCACCTCAACCCGCAAGAGGCCGAAGCCCTGGAGAAACCCGTTTTAGATGAGCTGTATTTGTTATCTGACTTACTATAGGTTGCAGGGGATGAGCCGTTGGCTAAGGCCTAGTTTTGGTGCGTCTGTGAGGTGTTGGCTTGGCGCAAAACATTGCATGTTTGATCAAGTTTGTCGAACCTCAGCTCAAGCACGATGAGCTAGACAATGAGGTTCGCTACTTAATTGACGACCTGCGCGATCTCGATGGCATGGGCCAAATTCGCTTTGACCCCATTTTAGAAAATCGAGATGCGGCACAGGTCAGAATAGGCACTAGGTTTATTGCCCATTCAGATCTGCTGGTCTCTATTTTAAGGCGGCTGCGCGATCGCCTCTACTACAAGCCCCTCGAAACCTGGTTTCTCTTCCAAATTTCAGACTTTAATCTGCAAATTCAAACCGATCGAGCCGACGATCTGATTGATCTGATGGCCACCGCCCAAAGCGGGCTGTTGTTTTCCCCAGAGCGCGACTACCTCGCCGAAGCCGAAACCTACAGCCGCACCCAGGGTGAACTCTCGCCCACCGAACTCGACAATCTCAATCTGCTGCGCCAGCGCCTAGGCCTTTCGGCAGAGCAGGCAGAACTACTCAATGCCAGAGTTGTTGGCCCCTACAAAACCCAGGCCGAAAAACACCGCCATTTTGACGAGACCGCTGCCGCAGAGTTTGACCGTCTGCGTCACATGGACGCAGACCAACCCTTTGCCCCCAAAGACCCTTGGCCAGTGCTGCAAGAACTGGCTGAAAACTTGGCCCTGCCGATTCCTGAGGCCGAGACCATCTACCAAAAGCACTGGCAGCGCTACAGCGACGAGGCGAAACTCAAAACCGAGCAGCAGGCCGCCACAACCGCCGAAGAGGCCCGCTTAGCCACTGAAACTAAGGCCAAGGGCGATCGCCAAAGTCAGGTGCAGCAGGCCCGAGAGCACCTAGAGCAGTACCTAGCGCTCTGTCGCGAGACCATGGCCAGCCGCCTGTACCCCTCCGAGTTTGACCAGGGACGCCTCGATCAGGCCCGCCGGCTGCGAGATATCTCTATCGATGAGGCGATCGCCCTTGAGACTACCGTGCGCAATGAGCTGTATGGCAGCATTGAGTCTGCCGCTGGGGTAGACTACAGCCGCCTGCGCGACATGCTGCTCCAACAGGCCTGGCAAGAGGCCGACATGGAGACTGAAGCCGTTATTCTCAAGGCCCTTAACCGAGACATGCAGCCCGTCACCGTCGCCACCGTGCAGCGGCTGCCAGCTGTCGATTTGGCCACTATCGACGCCCTCTGGAGCCGCTACAGCAACAAGCGCTTTGGGTTTAAGGCCCAGCAGCAGGTGCACCGGAGCCAGCAGCAAATTCAGCAGGACGATCGCCAGCAGTGGTTAGCCTTTCAGCAAGCCCTCGGCTGGCGTGAGCCGCCGTCGCTGTTTTCCCAAGGCTATAGGCCCTACCATGACCTTAATTTCAGCCTCGAAGCGCCCCTGGGCCACCTACCGACCTGGCGCTGGTGCTGCCCAAGTTTGAGCGATCGCTACCGCCTGAGCCTCGACGTTATGGCCGCTGTCATCCACCACCTAGGCCTATGCATGCCCTTAGACCCGGTGCCAGCCCCAGCCGTCGACCCGGCCGCCCCAACGGTGCTCACTGGAGGAGTAACCCGTGCTAGGTAACACCTTTAACAGCCCCACGTTTAATAACCATTTGGAAGAAAGCCTCGACGAACTCAGCCTGCTGCTCGATGAAGAAGACTGGGAGGCAGCGGATCGGCTGACGGCAGACCTGCTGCTCGACGCGGTGGTGCAGAACTACAGCGGTGAAACAGGCCTGTTGCCCGAGACAGAGCCACGCCATCGGCCCTACCTAACGACTGAAGCTTTAGCAGGTTTGCCCTGCCAGCTGCTGCACGCCATTGACGAGCGCTGGCAAAGAGCCAGCGGCGGGCATTTTGGTTTTTTGGCTCAGCTTCAGGTCTATGCTGCCACTCTAGAAACCATCGACTTTGACCCGGCTCTACGCAACTGGTCAAACCCCCATCCTTTTTTTGAAGAAGTGGGATGGCTAATGCTAACACCGCTGCGGCCTATAGGGTTTTTGCGATTTTACAGTTGGCTAGACTTTGACCTTGAGGCCCCCAGGGGGCATTTGCCCGCCCTGTGGTACTGGCGGGTACCGCGCATCACCTCGCTGCAAATGGGCGGCTTGTTAACTGGCCAGGGAGGGGGCTTTGGCGATCTGGCCCGACTCGACGCCATGATGCTGCGGCTATCGCGCTGCCATCAGCTTGGCGGTTAGGGTGAGATTGCCACAATTTGCTGAAGCAGTCGCTAATCCAAAGCTGGGGCGGTGGGCTCCTGAGGCCTTACCTGAATGGTGACCTCAGCCAGGTAGGGCAGTTGCTGGTGTAAGTGAGTCCTGAGGTGGGATGCGATCGCATCCCCCGCCGCTACCGACAGCCCTGGCTCTACCGCCAGACTCACCTCGCCATACAGCCTGTGGCCCAGCCACCGCGCTTTAACCTGAGTCACCGTAGCGGCGGCACCCTCAACCCCATGCTCTATTTCATGGCGCAGGCGATCGACCATCGCTGGCTCCACTCCGTCGAGCAAGCGGGTAAATACCGTCTGGGTCGATTGCCACACCACCCGCAGCAGCACCAGGGTAATCACCAGACCCATCACCGGGTCGGCCCAGGGGTAACCTAGCCCAACGCCCAATGCGCTCACCAGCACCGCCAGACTCACCAGGCCATCGGCCCGAGCGTGTAGCCCATCGGCCACCAGGGCGGCACTATTAATCGATCGCCCCACCCGCAGCCGAAACAGGGCCACAACTTCATTGCCAATGAAACCAACGACGGCCGCCGCCGCCAGTGCCCCCAGGTGATCTAAGGGCTGAGGCTGACGCAGGCGCTCAATCGACTCATAGCCGGTAATTAAGGCACTCAAAAAAATCACCGCCACGATCGCCACCCCCGCCAGGTCCTCCGCCCGGCCGTAGCCATAGGCAAAGCGGGGCGAGGGTTTAGCGCGAGCCAGCACAAAGGCCACCCCGAGCGGCACCGAGGTCATGGCATCGCCCACGTTGTGAATGAGGTCGGCCATCAGGGCAACGCTGCCGGAGAGGGCAAAGACAACCGCCTGGGCGATCGCTGTAATCAGCAGCCCCACAAACGACCACTTCACCGCCCATAGTCCCCGCTCCGATGCGGCAATTTCAGGGTCCACAGCGCCGTGGGTGTGGCTGTGCCCATGCCCATGCCCATGATGATCGTGTCCGTGGGGATGATCGCGTTCAACAGCGGTTACCAGGGCGATCGCACCCTCAATCGCGTCAGAGTCGGGAACTTGAGAAGCCGGGTTGGGCATAGTGAGCAACAGCGCTACTGAAGCGTTATGGTACCTGCTTAAAACCGAGTCTTGCTACCGCAAGGCCGCAGACTTAAGCCTAGTCCGTCAGCAAAAATCCTACTTTATAACGACAAAGCCGGGGAGGCAGACTATGCCTCCCCGACCACTAGCTGGTCCTGTCAGACAGGACTAGTTGCGCTTAGCCACGGTCAGACTTCTTCACTAGGTGCGCCTCTAGGAACCACAGACGCATGTCAATGGTGCGAGAGATCTCGGTGTAAAGGTCGGCGGTGTCGGCATCACCCAGCTCATCGGTGGTGCCGATGGCGGCGCGCACATGCTTACCGTAGGCAGCAAAGCGCTCAGCCAGGGCCTCGACGTGTTCAGCACCCTCCACAGCATCAATCGGATACTCGGGCAAAATTGACTGACTAGCGGCAATGCGAGCTGTGCCCATGGCGGTACCACCCAGAGCAGTAACCCGCTCGGCCACCATATCGACATACCCTTCTAGCTCACCAGCCAGTTCGTCAAACAGCTCGTGCAGCTGATAAAAGTCCATGCCCTTGACGTTCCAGTGGGCCTGCTTGGTCTGGGTTTTGAGATCGAGGGTGGCAGCCAGGGTCTGGTTGAGCACGTCACAAACCTGCGATCGCACCTCAGCCGACATATCAATTCGGGTGGGATAAAACCCGCGCTTGGTCTTACTTTTCTCAACGGTTGCAACCATATGGCCTCTCTTTATTTCTGTCAATCGAATGAATAACGAACAAACCTGTGCCTTTGCCGTCCGGCCTAGTCCTGAAATCCTACCACTATGGCCTCGGCTCTTCTAAAGCATACTCGTTATGACTTCGTCTTGCAACATTGTAGCCAGAGTTTGTTGTTTGAGAAAGCTTTAGCCGACTCACAGACCACCGTGGCCTACCAGAAGGCACGGCGGGGCACCGTGACCGCCAAAACATCCCCACCCTACCGCTGTGGCGGCGAAGCAGTCTGTATCTCAAGGCAGCATCAACGCATAACGTTAAGGAGCGGTACCAGGCTACTGGCCAAACTCAAGGCGCACCTGTTCGACCAACTCTGCTGTCACGGCCTCGGCCTCGGTCTCGCGGGCCACATCTTCAATTCGCTTGCGGGCTTGGGCGCGCACAAAAAACGGAATATTTTTGAGCTTGGCCTGAGCATCAGCCGTCCAGGGAAGACCATTAACCATTAGCGAAGTCTGCTCCGAATAGCAATGAATGCCCTAATCCTATATGCCGCTTCGGGGTCAATGTGAGGTTTTTGCCAAGGTGTAACGTTCCGTCAGGAATTACCCTACCAAACGGCGTAGATTACGGTGTCGGTCAACAATTGCCACCTCAGCCCAAACCCCCGTAGACTCGGGCCGCCCCAAAAGCACCGCCCAGCTCCCGGAACTCCATCCCCTGTTCTAAAGTCTTGGCCGTTTGGGAATACTGAAACTAGGTTGGCAAATGGCCTATCGGCACAAGTTTAGTACACGTTACTAGGGCACGTCATGGTAGCAACACACCACTACAGCAAAAACGAGGCCTCCGCCCGGCCCGATCGAGAGTTCGGTCTCCTCACACTGGGGGATGAGGATGAGGGGGCTGCCCTGTCTCTCAAAGGTTTCTCCAGTGCCGACGAGGGCGACTTCGAAGCCGATGCCGCCGAGGTGCTGAAGGGTCGTCGCACCACTGACCTGGTGCGCCTCTACCTGCAAGAAATTGGCCGAGTGCGCCTGTTAGAGCGCCATGAAGAGGTCTCTGAAGCCCAGTGCGTCCAGGGCTACATGCAGCTTTTGGTCGATCTAAACCAGGCTGCGGAAAACACCGGCGGCATTTTGGCCACCTACAGCAAGCTGCTGCAAACCCGCGATCGCCTTTCCTCCCAACTGGGCTATCGCCCCTCCCTCGAGCGCTGGGCCGCCGAGGCCGAAGTGCCCATTGCCGAACTTAAGCCCACCCTGGCCGAAGGTAAGCGCGCCTGGGCCGCCCTGACTACCCTCACCGTGCCCGAGCTAGAGAAGGCCATCTCCGAAGGCATTCGCGCCAAAGAGCACATGATTAAGGCCAACCTGCGCCTGGTGGTGTCGGTGGCCAAGAAGTACCAAAACCGGGGTCTAGAGCTGCTCGATCTCATTCAAGAAGGCACCCTGGGCCTAGAGCGAGCGGTGGAAAAGTTTGACCCCACCAAGGGCTACCGCTTTAGCACCTACGCCTACTGGTGGATTCGCCAGGGCATTACACGGGCGATCGCCACCCAGAGCCGCACCATTCGCCTGCCCGTCCACATCACCGAAAAGCTCAACAAAATCAAAAAGGCCCAGCGCAAACTCTCCCAGGAGAAAGGCCGCACCCCCTCAATTGAAGACATCGCTCGCGAGCTCGACATGACCGCCGCCCAGGTGCGCGAAGTGCTGATGCGCGTCCCCCGCGCTGTTTCACTCGAAACCAAGGTGGGCAAAGACCGCGACACCGAGCTGGGCGACCTGCTCGAAACCGACTGCATGTCGCCCGAAGACATGCTGATTCGCGAGTCGCTGCGCCGCGACCTGCAACAGCTGATGGCCGACCTCACCACCCGTGAGCAAGACGTGATCAACATGCGCTTTGGTCTCGGCGATGGCACCCCCTACTCTCTGGCCGAGATTGGCCGTGCCCTGGAGCTATCGCGTGAGCGAGTGCGCCAGATCGAGTCTAAGGCACTGCAAAAGCTACGTCAGCCCAAGCGCCGCAACCGCGTCCGTGACTATCTCGAAGCGCTGAACTAGAGACCCTGCATAGCTACCTCAAGCCCCCTTGTTTTTAAGAAAAGCAGGGGGCTTTTTCTTGGGTATTGCCGTGGCCTAACTTACTTAAGTTGAGGTCTGGAGATATAGCTGTAGCCATGTGAGCTAGGACATAGACTAGAGACAGAGACATTGCCACCTGAGTGCCATGGCCAAACCCTACAGCCTCGATTTGCGCCAAAAGGTCATCGACGCCAT
>NZ_JACJOX010000067.1 GCF_014695775.1 Leptolyngbya sp. FACHB-60
CTCATCAACGAAGCCCACGGTACGGACAGCAAGTCGAGGTGTCACCATAGATACAGCCCTCTTCCATACTTTTTAGCTTTAGTTTACTTCGTCAATAGTGACTAAAGAGGGATAAAAAGCCTTTGCTAGCTAAAGCAAAGGCTTTTTACTGCTATTTTGAGTATCTACGGATACTAACTCGTGGAGAGTAAGTTTTGTGTAGATGTCTGATCTAGTCTTTTTCTAGATTGTCGCGACGAATTTCGTCTAGACGAGATGCGTCTTTGTCTAAGTTTTCTCGACGGAGCTGATCGAAGTCGACGCCGCCCGCTACTTCTTTGAGTTGCTCATCAGACAGCGAATCATCTTCTGTGGCAGCTTTTACAGTATCTTCAGCCATTGGAAGTCCTCTCGATCGGGTTACATCCTTACATTAGGAGTCGACCTCACTGTTTGTCTGCCTGAAAAAATCAGGCATTGCTTAGAGTATTCCTTAATCTCTGCTGAAAAGATTTGTAGATTAGGGTATTTGCGCTTAAGTGCCTAACTCTCTAGATAGCCAGACTGTGCATTTTTTCGATTTTTCAATTCTGTTTACAAAAAGCTTAGACAATTTCAGTCAAAATGTATCCTTGAGCTCAAAAAGGCTAAAGTCTGCTGGATAAAATCTTTTACTTTTGCAAACGAATGTTTTATCTGTGAAGGACTTTTAGGATAAGGATGCTGCGCTTACAGGCTTGATGACAGACACACTGCTGCGCGTCTTAAGTAATGCTGATTTGGATTGGATGATTGCCTGCGGCGATCGCCAAACTCTAGCGGCAGGCCAAAGCCTGCTGCATTCTCCTGTCGCTGCCGATCGCATTGCTTTAATCATTGACGGCACCGTGGGTGAAAGCTTTGCTATCCCAGGGGCGACCGCAGACGAAGCTGTGCTCATTGACGAACTGAGCCAGGGCGATATGGTGGGTGTTAGCCCCCTGCTCGATGCCCCCAGCAGAACGGCGGTAAAGGCGCTCAAGCCGACGCTGATTCTGTCGCTGCCCATCGCCTGCGTCGCGACAAAGCTCGCCGAGGATGTTGCCTTTGCCGCTCATTTTTACCAGGCGATCGCCCTTCTACTCTCCAATCGCCTGCGCCGTATTCTTGAGCGCCCCGATCGCATCCGTTTGTGGGGCAAGCAATCGGACAACGACGTATTGACCGTGTTTGGTGAACTGCGCGACAGCGACATTGACTGGCTCACCGCCTTTGGCCAAGTTGAGACTGTGCCGGCCGGCCGGGTACTTTTGCCGGCGGCCCGTCCGGTAGAGTCGCTATATATCTTGCTGGATGGGCAGATGGCGGTGTCGGCCCCTTCAACTAGCGTCAACTTACTGGCTTTATGCTTTTTAGGCTTGACAAATAGTGCTGGCGATCCGCCTGCCTTTGCCACCTTTTCCCAGGGCAGCATGCCGGGGATGATGGCTTTTTTAGACTATCGACCTTTGCCGGTAACGGTGCGATCGCTTACGGAATGCCTGGTCTTTGCCGTGCCGCGCCAAACCCTAGCTACTAAGCTCCAAGTCGATGACAGTTTTGCCTCCCGCTTTTACCGGGTGATCGCTATGCAGATCATGGCGCAGTTTCAGACTGTGAGCATGGGCCTGGTCGAGCCCACCCTACCCGGTATGACACTTGGTTCGGCGATGGATGATGCCGAACTAGATATGGCCGACCTACAACAGGTTTCTGAAGGGGCTAAAAAGTTTGGCTGGATGCTGGCTCAACTGGGGGTAAACCATCGTGGCTGAGCGAGAGAGTCTATTTCGGCAAGCGTCTTTAGAGCGACTGTCTTCTCCTGAGCGGCTGGATGAGTTGATGAAGCTAGTCACCCTCAAGGCCTGGCTACCCCTGGGCACCCTCGGGGTGCTGCTGGGCCTGGGCCTGCTCTGGAGCATCGTTGGGCGGGTGCCCGTCACCACCCACGGCAGAGGGCTGCTGGTGCAATCTGACGATTCGCCGCAGCTGGTGGCCCTGCTGATTTTCGACAACCAGTACAGAGGGCAGCTTCGAGCAGGCATGCCAGTAGTGCTGTTGCCCGAAACCCTGGTGGTCTATAACGAGCCGGGCATCGCTGCCGAGGTGGCCGAAGTGGTCGAGCCCAGCGCCCTCACCGTAAGTCAGGCGCGCCGGGGGGAAGACCCCTACGCTGGCGGACTTGAGGTGTTGGCTCACCTAGCCCCTATGGTGCAGGCGATGCCGCCTAACACCATCGTGCCGGGGGTGGCGGTAGAAGGGCGCATTACCCTGGCCCAGAAGCCGCCGATTGTCTTTGTGCTGCCGTTTTTAGATCGGTAGATAAGGGGGTGTAGATCGTGATTCTCAGTACCACGATGGGTATGCCTGAGCAGAGCTGGTTCCCCCAACTCCCTGATGTAACAGATTCGCTCCATACCTTCGTTAAAGACTCCTCTGTTCCCTCCCTTAAAAAGCAGAAGTGGGGCAGTTTTCACAACCTATTAGTCTTGCCATGGTCTTTTTTGTTCCTCCTATAAAACCCCGCCCCAAACGGGTCAAAACCCCTACCGTGCTGCAAATGGAGGCGGTGGAATGCGGTGCGGCGGCCCTGGGCAAAGTGCTGGGCTACCACGGCAAAATTGTGCCTTTGGCCAAACTGCGCCAGGTCTGTGGCGTGTCGCGCGATGGGGTGACCGCTGCCAGCGTTCTTAAGGCGGCCCGCAGCTACGGCATGGAGGCTAAGGGCTTTAAGAAAAGCCTGGAGCGGGCGTTGGAGCTGGAGCCTCCCTTTATTGTGTTCTGGCACTTCAACCACTTTGTGGTGGTCGAAGGCCAAGATGCGCGGTGGATCTATCTCAACGACCCGGCCGCTGGCCCCCGTCGGGTCACCGCTGCCGAGTTTGACGAGGGCTATACGGGGATTGCCCTGACTTTTGTCCCTGGGCCAGAATTTCAAAAAGGGGGGCGCAGGCCAAGTATGGTGCGATCGCTCTGGCAGCGGCTTCACCGCTCCTGGGGCATTCTCTTCCTCGCTTTAATCGCTGGATTATTCCTAGTATTGCCTGCCCTGGTGCTGCCCGCCCTCAGCCGCATTTTTGTAGATTCTGTTTTGCTAGAAGGGCAGTTTGAGTGGCTGCCCTATTTATTAGTCGGGCTGCTGCTGACGGCGGTGGTGCAGGGGTGGCTGACGGCGTTGCAGCTCAGGTATTTGCGATCGCTGCAAATCAAACTCGCCGTCGGTAGCACCAGCCGCTTTGTGTGGCACGTGCTGCGGCTGCCCGTGGGCTTCTACGCTCAGCGGTTTGCCGGGGAAATTGCCAGCCGCATTCGCCTCAACGACGAGGTGGCTACCGTGCTCTCGGGTCGCTTGATTAGCACCGTGATCAGCCTCGCCCTAGTGCTGTTCTACGCCCTGGCGATGGCTCAGTATGACCTGCTGCTGACGGCGATCGCCGTCGGCTTTGCCGCCATCAACGTCGTTACCTTGCAGTGGATTGCCAGGGAACGAGTGAATGCTAACTTGCGGCTGTCCCAGGAAACAGGCAAGGCGGCGGGGGTGGCGATCGCCGGTCTGCAAACTATGGAAACCCTCAAAGCCTCTGGCCTAGAATCTGACTTCTTCGCCCGCTGGGCCGGGTACTACGCCAAATCGATCAACGCCCAGCAAGACCTGGGCCTCACCAACCAAATCCTCGGCATTTTGCCCAGCTTGCTCTCGGCGCTGACCAGCCTGGCCCTGCTGGTAGTCGGCGGCTGGCGCGTTATCAACGGCGACCTCACCATCGGCATGCTGGTTGCCTTCCAGCTCCTCATGGTCAGTTTCCAGCGCCCCGTCAACGCCCTCGTACGCTTCGCCAGCACCCTGCAAACTCTGCAAGGAAATTTGACAAGGCTCGATGATGTATTGGGAAACTCTGTGGATCAGCAGCTCCTAAATGATGAGGGGATGAGGGGATGGGGAAATAAGGAAGACAGAAGGCAGAAAGACTCCGATTTTCTAACTCCCTCATCTCCCTCATCCTCCCCATCTCCCCTCCCCCACCGTCTCACTGGCTCTATTACGCTCCACGACCTTGCTTTTGGCTACCATCCTCTAGAGCCACCGCTGATTGAAGGGCTCAATCTGTCAATTCAGCCGGGGCAGCGAGTAGCGCTAGTGGGGGGGAGTGGCTCTGGAAAATCGACGGTGGCAAAAGTTATGGCAGGGCTATACGAGCCAAGATCAGGAAAAATCTGTTTTGACGATGTTTGCCGCTCCCAGATTCCCCGCGCAGTGCTGACTAACTCCATCGCTGTGGTCGAGCAAGACATTCTAATTTTTGAGGGCACCATCCGCGACAACCTCACCCTGTGGGACACTACCATCCCCGAAGTCGATCTACGTCGTGCGGCTCAGGATGCTGCGATCGCAGACGTCATTCTGGCCCTGCCCTACGGCTTCAGCGCGTCGCTGCTGGAAGGAGCCGCCAACCTCAGCGGCGGTCAGCGTCAGCGCCTCGAAATCGCCCGTGCCCTGGTGAGCAACCCCTCGATTTTGATTTTGGATGAAGCCACCAGCGCTCTCGACACCGAAACCGAGCAAATCATTGACCAAAACCTGCGGCGGCGTGGCTGCACCTGCGTTATCGTCGCCCACCGGCTCAGCACCATCCGCGACTGCGACGAAATTTTGGTGTTTGAGCGGGGCAAGGTCGTGCAGCGCGGCACCCACGAGTCTCTGTGGCAGGAGGAGGGGCTATACCGGAAGCTAATTCAGAGCGAGGGAGAGTGAATGCAGACCCACCCTTACTCTTCCTGGTCGGGGATCAGCTGGCCTAATTCGTGCGCTGAAAATTTCCCAGGGCCACGGTTACCTAGTTCAGCATTGTCTCTAACCGTTCTCAGGGTTGTCTCAGACAGGCCTTTTATAGTGCCTTCAAGCTCGTAACTCTATCTGAGGACATCATGCAATTAAAGCGGTTTCTACTGCTAAGCCTTTCCATTTCCCTAATGGTGGCCTGTGTGCCCAGTCAATCTGAGGCAGTCAAGGATAATCTAACGGCGATTACCGCATCCAAAGACGTTGCAGCTGAGCCAACAGGTGCTGCTAGCAACTCTGAAGAGACTATCAACAATTCAGAATCAAAGGCAGGTGTCATTAGGTCAGGTAATTTTGTTTCTGGGGAACATGACACATCTGGAGTAGCCAGACTTATTAACAGTGGTGGTCAGTTTGTTTTAGAACTAGACGAAACATTTCAAACGTCCTCGATGGGGCCTGATTTAGTCGTAGTTCTTCATCGGTCAGAGGATGTGATTAGCTCAACAGAGCCCCCGGCTTTCCCGCTGCGAGAGGGAGAGTATGTTGTCTTGGCGGAGCTTGAATCCTTTAGCGGTGCTCAACGTTATGCCATTTCAGCCGATGTCAACTTAGATGACTATCGCTCGGTTGCGATTTGGTGTCGTCGTTTTAATGCCACCTTTGGGGCTGCGCCGCTTCAATAACTATTCCCCTCTCCCGTGCTCCCCCCACTTACCCATGCTCCTCCCTATCCTCGCCGCCCCCCGCACCATCACTGCCAACCAACCGCTGCTGCTGACCGACCCCGCCCAGCTTTGGCAGGTGAAATCGGGCCACGTCGCCCTCTTCGCTGTGCCTTTTGCCAATGGCCAACCCAGCGGCAAGCGGCGCTTTCTTTTCAGCGTCCCTGCTGGGGAAGCCCTTTTTGCCGCTGACATCTGCCCTATCACTCATTTGGGTTTGATGGCGATCGCCGTCGAACCCGCCGAGATTGCTCCCTTGCCTCTGAGCGAAATCGACGCCACCGACTGCCCCACCTCCCACCTCAAAGCCCTGATTGATCCCTGGATTCATCACTGGGGCACTATCGACGGCTTTCCTAAACCTGCCCAAACTGGCCAGGTGCCGGAAATTCACTACATCTCGCTAACACGGGGCCAGGTTTGCCGCCCTGCTGCCGAGGTGCTGTGGATTCGCATGCAGCGGGGCACCGCCACCTGGATGGGCAACCCTGCCTTCCCGCTGACGCCTGAACTGGGCTGCTTTCCTCTCGGCCAGGGCACCTATATGCAGGCTCAAGATCACATCGAGTTTTTCGCTCGCCCCACTGCCGAAGTCACCAGCCGCAAGGTGCTGATTCGGGGCTTGGCTCAGTTGCACTGCTACGGCTTTAGCACCATTGAGCAGATCGATGTCCGTCAGCAGCGCCTTAGCCTGAAGCGCTTTCAGCAGCGCCAGCAGCTCAACCAGAGCGTGACTGAAAACGTCGTTCACAGCCTGGCGGGCGTGCTCGAAAGCGATGAGATTGACTCTACAGAATCCCCTTTGCTAGCGGTGGCCGGGGCTGTAGGCAAAGCCTTGGGGGTGACCATTCAACCCCAAGCGGCATCGGAAAATGGGGCGCGAATGAAGCAGCCGTTGGATGCGATCGCCCGCGCCTCTCAACTGCGCCTGCGCCGGGTGCTGCTGCGGGGTGAATGGTGGCGACAGGACTGCGGCCCGCTGGTGGCCTATACAAAGGAGGGGCGATCGCCGGTTGCCCTACTGCCCATGGCTGGCCCTCGCTACGAGATTTATGCGCCGGTTGGACTTTCCCTCTCCCCCCACTCCCCCACTTCCCCACCTCCCTCACCTCATCACCTCCCTCTTACCCCCACCCTCGCTGCCCACCTCGACCCCGTCGCCTTCGTCTTCTACCGGCCCTTGCCCACCGACAATCTCAACGCCCTCTCCCTGCTGCGGTTTGCCTTTCGCGGTCAGGGGCGCGACTGGCTGATGATTGGTCTCACGGGCATTGCCGCTACGCTGATCGGCATGGTGGTGCCTCAGGCGACGGCGGTGCTGGTGGATACGGTGGTGCCCTACGGCGATCGCGCTCTGCTCTGGCAAATTGGGTTAGGCCTGCTGGCGGCGGCCTTTGGGGCAGCGAGCTTTCAACTGGCGCAGGCGATCGCCACCTTGCGGGTTGAAACCGGGGCCGATGCCCATCTGCAAGCCGCCGTGTGGGATCGGCTGCTAAAGCTCAAGACCGGATTCTTTCGCCAATACCCCACGGGTGACCTGGCCTCGCGGGTGTCCAGCATTTCTACGATTCGCCGCAAGCTCAGCGGCTCGGCGCTGCAAGGGCTGTTTGCCGGGACTTTCTCGCTGCTGAACCTGGGTTTGCTGATCTACTACAGCCCGTTGCTGGCTGGGGTAGCGCTGGTTGTCGGCTTGGTGGTGATGGCGGTGACTGTGGCTTCTGGGCTGGTGCTGGTGCGTCGGTACCGTCCTCTATTGGAAATTCAGGGCCAGCTCTACGGTCTGGTAGTGCAGCTGATCAACGGTATTGCTAAGCTGCGCATGGCTGGGGCCGAGGAGCGGGCCTTTGCCGTCTGGGGCCAGCGCTACAGCCAGCAGTTACGCCTCACCCTCAGCACCCAACAGCTCGAAGATGCAGTGGCGGTGTTCAACACAGTGCTGCCGATTGTCACCACCATGGCGCTGTTTTGGCTGGCTAGCCAAATGCTGAGCGGTGCCGACGCGGAGCTATCCACGGGGACATTCCTGGCCTTTTCGGTGGCCTTTGGCACCTTTGTTGCTGGGGCCACCAGCCTCAGCGATACCCTGGTGGATCTGCTGGATGTGGTGCCCCTGTGGCAGCGGGCCAGCCCCATTTTGCAGGCCGAGCCCGAAGTAAATCTGAACAAGGCCGATCCGGGGCAGCTCTCGGGCCTGCTCTCGGTAGACCGAGTCACGTTTCGCTATGGCGACGAAGGGCCAGTGATTCTCGACAACGTCAGTTTTGAGGCTAAACCGGGGGAATTTATTGCCCTGGTGGGGCCATCAGGCTCTGGCAAATCAACCGCCATGCGGCTGCTGCTGGGGTTCGATACGCCCCAGGCGGGCAGCGTCTATTACGACGGGCAGGCGCTGTCTGGGCTGGATGTGGTGGCGGTGCGCCGCCAGTGCGGGGTGGTGCTGCAAACCAGCCGCCTCAGCGCCGGGTCGATCTTTGAGAATCTGTCTGGGGGAGCGCTGATTACGCTGGATGATGCCTGGGATGCTGCGGAGAAAGCGGGCCTCGCTGCCGACCTGCGCGCTATGCCCATGCAGATGCACACGGTGGTGAGTGAGGGGGGCAGCAACCTGTCGGGGGGCCAGCGCCAGCGGCTGCTGATTGCCCGCGCTTTGGCGGTAAAGCCCAAAATCATGCTGATGGATGAAGCTACCAGCGCGCTGGATAATCGCACCCAGGCGATCGTCACCGAAAGCCTAAATCGCCTGAAGGTGACGCGGGTGGTAATTGCCCACCGCCTCAGCACCATTCGCCACGCCGATCGCATTTATGTGTTGGAGGCGGGTCGCCTGGTGCAACAGGGCAGCTTTAAGGAGCTGGCGGGGCAGCCGGGCTTGTTTAGCCAGTTGATTAAGCGGCAGATGACGTGAGCGATTGGCCTGCCCATCCCTCTAAAGAGGGGTTAGGGATGGATCCGCTCAACCCAAAGACCGCTGAAAATGTGCGATACATCACCCAACCCAGCCAGTAAAGCCGCTTAAACTTTTATGCTAAGCGCCAGCCTTTTGAGAGCCTTTAGAATCTTGCACAACCCCTTTGACTTTGGTGATTCCAAGGCTCAGCCCCAGCCGACCCTAGACTTGGCCCAAGCCAACCAGGTGTTGCAGGCTTCGCTCAGCAAGCTAGCCGACGAGCCTGACTTAGAGAAGTTTTTGGGCCACCTGCTGACGGTGTGCAGCGATCGCTTTATGGCGGCAGAAGCGGGCATTTGGCGCTACGAAAACGGGTTATTTCGACTGTTTGTCTCCTACGAAGACGACGAGATTAAGCATCAGGATGCGATCGCCCACCCTGGTGCGTCCCTAGACACCGCCCGCAAAATTCACAACCAGCCTGTGCTAACCCGACTGCGAAAGCGAGAGATCATCAGCGACTACCCCGAAGACTTTGCCACTGAGCCGGTCTATGAGCACTTTCGAGATTATTTTCAGCAGCGGGGCATTCAGGCCGCGCTAAAAATCCCCTTGTTTTTAGGGAATGATCTGCGGGGCATTTTGGTGATGCGGTTTACCCATCGCCGCGTGTTTAAGCCCGAAGAGGCCGAACTGGCCTTTGCCCTAGGCAACCAGGCGGTGCTGGCCCTAGAGCTAACTCGCCTAGCTGAGGTGGCCCAGACTGCCGCCATTACCGAAGAGCGCAACCGCATGGCCCGCGACATTCACGACACCCTGGCCCAGACGTTTACCAGTATTTTGATGCGGCTTCAAGCGGCCTCGCTAGGGCTCAGCGACCCCGTAGATCAGGCTGTTCTTGAAGCCCAAGCCAATATCGATCGCGCCTGTGACCTGGCCCGTGAAGGGTTAGCCCAGGCCCGCCGCTCAGTACAGGCGCTGCGGCCCCCGGCACTGATGAATCGCACCCTGGCTGAGGCCTTGGCCGACTGTCTACAGCAGATGACCGACGGCACCTCCTTAGAGAGCCAGTTTCGGCTAATGGGAGACCCTTTCGCTCTGGCTGAGGCTACGGAGCTAGAGCTGTTTCGCATTGCCCAGGAGGCGATCACCAATAGCTGCAAGCATGCTCAGGCCCGCACCATTTCGGTGCAGTTAACCTACAAGCCAGAGGCAATTCGCCTGGTCATTGGGGACGATGGCCTGGGCTTCACTCTGACTGAATCGACAGCTTTAAAGGGGTTTGGGTTGGTTAGCATGCAGCAGCGGGCCGATCGCATTGGCGGTCATTTAACCATTCGCAGCGTTGGTCAAAAACCGTCTTTTGAGGGGCATCACCACCAGGGCACCCAAATTTGTGTCGTTTTGGATTTAAACCCGAGGCAGAACCATGATGACAGAATCTAACCTCAGGGAGCAGACTCAGCTGGTGGCAACACCTACGCCCATTCGCATACTCATTGCCGATGACCATCCGGCTCTGCGGGAAGGGCTCTCGGCCCTGCTAGAGCGCCAGTGCGATCTTCGGGTGGTAGCAATGGCCGCTAACGGTCAAGAGGCAGTAGCTCTGGCCCAAACCCATCAGCCCGACGTAATTTTGATGGATCTGCGGATGCCCTGCTTGGAGGGGGCCGACGCGGTGGCTACTATCTGCGGCGAGTGGCCCGAGGCCCGCATCATCATTCTCACCACCTACGATGGCGATGAGGATATCTACCGCGCTCTGCGGGCTGGGGCTAAGGGCTACCTGCTCAAGGATGCACCTTGCGAAGAGCTATTCACTGCAATTCGCCAGGTGCACGGCGGGCAGAAGTACATCATGTCTCAAGTGGCCCAAAAGCTGGCCGATCGCTTCCAAAGCTCCGAACTCACCGATCGCGAGCTGGAGGTGCTGCAACTGCTGGTGCAGGGCAACACCAATCGCGACATTAGCGAAGCCCTTTGCGTGGCCGAGGGCACAGTGAAGTTCCACGTGCGCAATATTTTGGATAAGTTGGGGGCATGCGATCGCACCCAAGCCGTCACCATTGCCCTCAAGCGTGGCCTAGCTCGGCTATAGGAGGCAAAATAGAGTAGAACCCTAGGGATAGCAATGGATTTGCTGAAAATTAGCTGCTCCAAAGGCGCTACCTCAGCACACCCAGGATCGTTCCCAGCGACATCCCAGGAGGAGTCTGATGACCTGCCAACATCTCAGCGATCTGAGTGCCGAAACCATTATCTCTAAAGCCACCTACCCAACATTTCGCTGCGAAGAATGCATCAATATCAACAGCCGCTGGGTGCATCTGCGCATTTGCCAAGGCTGCGGCAAGATGCTGTGCTGCGATTCGTCTACACATCAACACGCCCGCCGCCACTACGAAGAAACCAGTCACACCGTGATTAGCTCCGCTGAACTGGGAGAACAGTGGTTATGGTGTTTTGAGCACGAGCAGGCCAAGGAATATTGATTTCGTTGATGTGCCCGGTGGGCTGGGGTTTGCTCCACTCGCCCACTTCGGCAAAGCTGAGGCGGTAGAAAAAAGCATTCTCTTGGGTCGCCTGTGCCCGACTTCCCCCAGTTTCGACCGAGGAGAGCCGGGCACAGATGGTCAATCCATAGAGCTGGTTCAGCGGTCAGAGCTTACCCGCACCATCGCCTAATTCGACAGCACCGGATGGGCAATCACCGGGCAGTTGATCGTCGCCTGAGTGGGACGCAAGCCAAACAGCCAGGGGTTGCCAGGCCCCTCGGGGTTAATCACCGCATCGGTGACCATGCCGCTGGCGATCAAACCTTGCAGGTCTTCAAGGGAGATAATGCGGCGGACCTTATTTTCTGCGATCGCCTGCTCCGTCCACATGCTCACGTGGGCATCCCACAGGGGGCTGTAGTTGTTGTCTGCTGAGGGATTATCGTTTTCTGGGCCGTAGGGAAACACGTTGATCGGGTCGATGCCGTTGTTGGCTAGCGACGCCACAAACCCTTGGTGCTGACCAGTGCTTGTATCGCTAATGCCGTTGAGCACGGGCGAAAAACCCAGCAGCGCCGACTCATCTGCGGGCAGCGATTTGCCAAAGGCCGGAATATCCGCCAGCTTAGGGGCAAATACCCCTTTTTCGAGCACCGAGGGCACGTCCGCCGACACGTCGGTCACCAGGTGATAGAAGTACTGCCGCCCGCCCTGGAAGCCATCCAAAATCGACATTGTGACGGTTCTTTTTTCCAGATCAATAGCCTCTAGGCGATCGTGGCTACCCGAGGCATTGTGCACAATCTGAGCATTGAGCACCACACCGCTGGGCATTACGGCCATAGAAGAATACTGGGCATCTGCGATCGCGCCAGGGGTAGCCACCGCCGGGGGAAACGGATTGGGAGAACCGGGTTCAACCCGATATTCTGGCGAGAAGTCGATGTTGCCTTGGAACTGCACGACGCCTCTAGTTAGAGTCACGGGTTGAGCACCCGCTGTGCCAATGACATGCTTCATTTTGGGAGAATAATTGATGCCTAAGGTCTTGGCGACATCAAAATCAGAGGCCTCCGTCAAAATGTAATAAACCGACTCACCCTGGGGAGAAAGTCCCCGGTATAAGGGCAACGTTACCGTGGCGCTGCCCAGGGTAAAATCTACCGCCAGCACACTTTTTACATACACATTGTCGCTGGGCTTAAAGGCGATGGCGGTGCGTTCAGAATAGGCTGGCCGCCCCGATTCTTGAGCGGCGGCGGCGAGAATATAGCGATCCGTATAAGGGTTCGGTCAGGCAAAATGACAGGATATCGAGAGGAGTATTGTGATGCCAGCTCCCTACAGCCTTGACCTGCGCCAGAAAGCGATTGCCGCGATT
>NZ_JACJOX010000068.1 GCF_014695775.1 Leptolyngbya sp. FACHB-60
ACGAAGGTGGTGCCGGTCAGCCAGCCGCCTACGGCCATGAAGGCGCAGGGGAACAGCAGGATGCCCGACCACCCAATAAACACAAAGCGATCGCGCTTTAGCCAGTCGTCAAGGACGTCGAACCATCCTCGCTCCGCTTGCGCGCGTCCCATTGCTATGGTCATGTCAAATCCTCTTTATATGACATCCAATCCATAAGGTCGCAGCTCTGTTGGATCCAGACTATGCTGGCAGAGCATTACCTCAAAGCAGGGGTTAGTAACTACTAAGTATTCCAGATATTAGAGCCAGGGAGAATAATATTCCTACTCTAATCGCCGATACCTCTGCCTGAGTCGCACCAGCAGTCTCAGAAGACAAGCTTCTAAAGACTAGGTTTCTATTTATGATAAGGAGTGTTCTAATTTTTTACAATCTGACACGTAGTTTCTCAGGTGAGCGGTGCCAGGGGCTTGGCGGCGATGCAGCCGGGGTCAGCCGCCGGGGCCGACCGGCTTAAAGCCCCTGGGGTTTAGACTGGACTAATTCAGTGTTTATATAGATTAATAGCGGGTGATATACCCAGTCTGCTCAGTCCAATCGAAGAAAACGGTGGCGTCGGAGTCGCCTCGTCCAGACTTTTGCTAAATTTTTGTCGCGCTTCATCTATCACTATCGCTTGTTAAGATCTATGACTACCTCCCTGTCGTCTACTCAATCTCAAACCCTTAAGCGCACTGTGCTGGGGGGCCGCCGTCTGAGCAATATTTTTTGGGCTGTGGTGCTTACCTTAGGCGGGCTGGGGTTTGCTCTAGCTGGAGCTTCCAGCTACCTGAAACAAAACCTGCTGCCCTTCGCTGACCCGACCCAGCTGGTATTTATTCCCCAGGGCATTGCCATGGGCTTTTACGGAGTAGCGGCCCTGGGTTTGGCCACGTTTCTTTGGGTCGTCATCAGCTTAGATGTGGGCGGTGGGTATAACAGCTTTGACAAAGTCAGCAATCGCCTACAGATTGTGCGCAAAGGGTTTTGGGGAGAGAACCGCCGCATCGAGATCGATCGCCCTCTAGAAGAGGTGACGGCTGTGCGAGTGGCGATTAAAGAAGGGCTTAACCCTAAGCGCACTCTTTACCTCCGCATTAAGGGTCGTCCCGACATTCCGCTGACTCGGGTGGGCCAGCCCATCCCCCTCTCTGATTTAGAAAATCAGGGGGCAGAACTGGCACGGTTTTTGCAGGTGCCGTTAGAGGGGCTGTAGACCGTTTTAAGGTCAAAGGCTTACTGGCAGCCCCCGGCGTTGAGCCCTTGCGATAACATGGGGGGTCGGTTGAACTTTTAGGAATCGACGTATTGATGGCTCTATCGACCCGCCCGTTTACCCTGGCCCTCGCTGCCCTGCTCACCCTATGGCTGGGCGCTTGCACCAGTGCTCCCAGCTTAGACTCGACGAGCGAGGCCCCCGCAGACCCCGGCCTAACCGAATCAGTCACGGTGGCCCCGACCGGGTTGCCCGTGCTGGAGGGTACGGCGACCGTGGAGATGATAGTGAACGGTAGCCCCATTGTGATGGAGCTAGACGGCGCTAATGCCCCAGTTACCGCTGGTAATTTTGTAGATTTGGTGAACCGTGGCGTTTACGATGGCCTGGTGTTTCACCGGGTGGTGCGCGACCCGCAGCCCTTTGTGGCTCAGGGTGGCGACCCCCAGAGCAAAGACCCCAGCGTGCCGGCCCAACAGTTGGGTACGGGGAGCTTTAGGGACCCCGACACCCAGGCCCCCCGCTACGTTCCCTTAGAGATTAAGCCCGCTGGAGCGGCAGAGCCCATCTACAGCCAAACCTTGGAAGAAGCCCGCATCAATGAACCCCCCGAGCTGCCCCATACCAGGGGTGCCGTGGCAATGGCGCGATCGCAGGCGGTAGACTCGGCCTCGGCGCAGTTTTATATCACCCTGGCGGAACTACCCTTTTTGGACGGTAGCTACGCGGTGTTTGGCTATGTCACCAGCGGCATGGAGGTCGTTGATGCCATTCAGCAGGGCGATCGCATTGAGTCGGCGCGGGTCACAGCCGGGCTGGAGAATCTGAAGACTGAGTAGGCGAGATATTAGAGACCAGGCCGTTGTTGCGACCGGAATGGGGCTGGTTACAGCCCTAGGGGCTACGGCAGCGACGACCTGGCTCAATCTTCTGGCGGGAAAATCAGGCATTTGTGTAGGGCAGCCGTTTCCAGAGCTGCCGCCTCGGCCTTTGGCTATGGTGGGCGATAGGCCCGCTGACATTAAGGATTTGCTGGGGTTGGCGGTAGCTGAGGCGATCGCCGATGCCCAGCTCACGCTTCCCCTCGCCGACTGTGGCGTGGTGATTGGCTCTAGCCGCAGCTTTCAAGGTCGCTGGGAACAGATGGCCCACGCTGAGTCTTGGGAAGCCAATCCCTGGCTGGCGGCGCTGCCGCACATGGGGGCGATCGCCGTTGCTCGCCAGATTAAATCCCAAGGCCCGGTGCTGGCCCCCATGACGGCCTGTGCCACCGGGCTAACGGCGATCTTTCAGGGCTATGAGCTAGTGCGGCGAGGGCAGTGCGATCGCGTCATTGTCGGTGCCGCCGAAGCGCCTATAACGCCTCTCACCCTGGTTGGCTTTGAGCAATTGGGAGCCCTTGCCACCACCGGCTGCTACCCCTTTGCACCCTACCGAGAAGGGCTGGTTTTAGGGGAAGGAGCGGCGGTGCTGGTGCTGGAGTCGGAGGCAGCTTGGCGGGCGCGAGGTGGCCCCCAACCCTACGGCTGCGTTTTAGGGGCAGGGTTTAGTGCTGATGCTTACCACCGCACCGCTCCTGACCCTGAGCTGGTGGGCAGTCGCCTAGCCCTAAAAAATTGCTTACACTACAGCGGAATAACGCCTGCTCAAGTGGGCTACGTGCATGCCCACGGCACCGGCACTCGGCTTAACGATGAGCACGAAGCTAGCCTTCTGACCCAAGGGTTTCCTGCTCTACCCCTAGCTAGTTCGACAAAGGGAGCGACAGGACACACCCTGGGGGCATCTGGGGCGATCGGTGCGGCTGTTTGTTTGATGGCTCTGCGCCATCAAGTGCTACCGCCCAACACAGGGGTTCAGGACGAGAGCATCTATCCTAAGCTCGTGACTCACCCCATTCCTGCTGATTTGGAGGTGGCTCTGTGCTTTAGCTTCGGCTTTGGGGGGCAAAATGGTGTGCTCGCGCTGGGGCTAGAATCCGAAACGCTTCTGGCGCATTGCCGCCGGTCACGTAGCCTCCCTGCTGTTTGATGGCGATGAGATGGGCGATCGCCCCCTCACCAATCACCTCCCCTGCCACAATGGCGGGAATTCCTGGGGGATAGGCCGAAATCGTATCGGCACTAATGCGGCCAATGGCAGCTTCAGCTCTGACGGTTTCTGTAGGGGCAAAGAACGCCTCACGAGGTGACACCTGCGGCAGGGTAAATGAGGTGTCGGTATAGTCTGAGGCAGGCTGGGGCCAGACCTCAGCGGCGGCACACTGCTTGGCATATTTCTCTGCCAGCAAACGAAAACCAGCTACGCACCGCTGCCGATCCTCGTCTGTATTGCCTAGGCTGACAATCAAGGTCAGGTGCCGCAGCTCCGGCAGTTCGACAGTGACGCCTAGCTCTTCGTGAAGAATTTCGTCGGCCTCTAGCCCCGTGAGTCCCAGTCCCGACACATCCACCGTCAGCCGAGTCAGATCCAGATCGCTAACGCTGGAGAATGCTGTCACCGTCGGTTTGTCGATCACCCCTAGACCGGAAATTTTAGCTAGTTCGGTTCGCATTTGCTGCACCAGAGCGAGAGTATTCGCTAACAGCTCCTTGCCCTCGATCGCCATCTGGTGGCGGGCAGCATCCAACGAAGCTAGTAGCAGAGAATTTGGGCTGGTAGATTGGGTGAGCTGTAAGGCTGCTTGCAGGCGAGATCGATCGATGCGATCGCCCCGCGTGTGCAGCATTGCCGCCTGGCTCAGTGCCCCCAGCACCTTGTGGGTTGACTGCACCACCAGATCAGCGCCCAGAGCCAACGCCGGTGTGGGTAGGTCTGGATGAAAGGCAAAGTGCGGCCCGTGGGCTTCGTCGATGATTAGGGGAATGCCGTGGTGGTGGGCCAAGGATGCGATCGCCCCCACCTCTGAACAAATGCCGTGGTACGTGGGCGACACCAGCAGCACCGCGCGGGCATCGGGATGGTGGGCGAGGGTAGTTGCGATCGTCTCGGCCTTGACCCCCAGCGCTAGCCCCGGCTCTGCGCTGTACTCTGGCGCGACGAAAATCGGCATCGCCCCCGACAGCACCAACCCCGCAATTACCGAGCGGTGGGCATTGCGCGGCACAATAATCTTTTCCCCAGGGCCGCAGGTGGCAAGAATAGCAGCCTCAATGCCGCAGGTCGAACCGTTGGCAAGAAAGTAGGTGTGCTCAGCTCCAAAGGCTTCGGCAGCAAGCTCTTGGGCTTCGAGAATCACACCTTCAGGAGCAAACAAATTGTCTAGCTCCGGCAATTCTGGCAGATCTGCCGCTAGCGCCGCCGCTCCCAGCAGTTCTCTCAACCGAGGCGATGCTCCCTGCCCTCGCTTGTGGCCTGGCGCATAAAACGCTGCGTGGGGTCGCTGACTACTCGCCTGCAACGCCGTGAGAATAGGAGTTTGCGATTGATCGAGCATAGCGGTGTAACTCGATGGCCTGGATTATTAATGATTAAGCCAAAGCAGCCGGACGGGCCAGAGGCTCATCTCACAAGAGGGTGGTCATTCGAGTCTGGGGAGTCTCTGAGAGTGTTCTTGTGGGATAGCCGTCCCGGCTGTCTCACCCCAGATTCGCTATAGTCTGAGAGGAAAATCTGGAGAGTATCCCATGGCTAAAGTTACCTGGAATGGCGTTGTATTAGCCGAAAGCGACGCCTGCGAAGTTGTCGAAGGCAACCAATACTTTCCCCCCGACTCGCTGAATATGGACTACTTCAAGCCCATCAGCAAAACCACCGGCTGCCCCTGGAAAGGCACCGCCAGCTACTACGACATCGTTGTTGATAACAATGTGAATTCTGGAGCTGCCTGGTACTACGCCGAACCCAAACCCGCCGCGAGCAACATCAAGGGCTACGTGGCGTTTTATAGCAATAAGGTGAAGGTAGAAGCCTAGGTCTATGTAGGGGCACAGCACTGCTGTGCCCCTACCGCCCAATTACGCTTTCTTTAGCCAGCTAAACATGGCTCGCAGATCCTTACCCACTTCTTCGATGGGGTGCTCGGCTTCGCGGCGGCGCATGGCGGTGAACCCGGCGTTGCCCGACTGGCTCTCAAGCACAAATTCGCGAGCAAACTGGCCGGTCTGAATTTCCTTCAGCACCTTGCGCATTTCGGCGCGGGTTTCGTCGGTGATGATGCGGGGGCCACGGGTGTAGTCGCCGTACTCTGCGGTGTTGGAGATGCTGTCGCGCATTTTGGCGAGGCCACCTTCCACAACAAGATCGACAATTAGCTTCACTTCGTGGAGGCACTCGAAGTAGGCGAGCTCGGGCTGGTAGCCAGCATTGACCAGGGTTTCAAACCCGGCTTTGATCAGCTCGCTGAGGCCGCCGCAGAGCACCACTTGCTCACCAAACAGGTCGGTCTCAGTCTCTTCGCGGAAGGTGGTTTCGAGCACGCCAGCGCGGGTGCCGCCAATGCCCTTAGCGTAAGCCATGGCGCGATCGCGGGCCTGACCAGTGGCATCTTGATAGACGGCAAACAGGCAGGGCACCCCTTGGCCCTCTTGGTAGGTGCGGCGCACCAGGTGGCCGGGGCCTTTGGGGGCGACCATCACCACATCCACATCGTCGGGGGGCACGATTTGGCCAAAGTTGATGTTAAAGCCGTGGGCAAACAGCAGCACGTTGCCCGCTTCGAGGTTGGGGGCGATCGCTTCTTTATAAATGGTGCGCTGCACTTCGTCGGGCAGCAAGATCATGATCCAGTCGGCTAGCTTCACGGCATCGGCGACGGGCTTAACGGTGAGACCTTCGGCCTCAGCTTTGGCGGTGGAGCGGCTGCCTTCGTAGAGACCCACAATGACGTTGACGCCGCTGTCTTTGAGGTTGAGGGCGTGGGCATGACCCTGGGAGCCATAGCCGATGATGGCCACGGTCTTGCCGTTGAGCAAATCTAAGTTGGCGTCACTGTCGTAATACATGCGGGCCATGGGGTTCTCCTTGAACTTGACGGGCTGCGGTGTTTTCTGTGCAAGCTCTTGATTCTATCAAACTAAGGGGGCTAGCCAAAATCCTTCAGACTATGATCTGGCCTTTGCCGATCGCGCGCTTAGCCACCTCAATGCAACGGCGGCAACCTGCCCATCGGTAGAATAAGGGCATGCACCAAAATCGTGGTTACAGTCCTCCTTACGAGCACCGCTGATGGTTAAAGCAACCTCTCCCTCGACCCTCGTTGCCCTGGTTACCGGAGCCAACCGGGGCATTGGCTTAGAAGTTACTCGCCAGCTGGCCCAGGCGGGGATGACGGTGATTTTGGGTAGCCGCAACCCGGCCAAGGGAGAAGCTGCCGCAGCGCCGATGATTCAGGCCGGTTTAGAGGTTTTGCCCCAGCCCTTAGATGTGACCGACCTAGACAGCATTGCCTACCTAGCCCAGTTAGTAGAGCAGCGGTTTGGTCGCCTCGATGTGCTGATCAACAATGCAGGCATTCTTTACGACACGTGGCAGCAGGCCAGCAATGCCGACCTGGCGGTGGTGCAGGAGGCGATCGCGACCAACACCCTTGGCCCCTGGCGCATGGCCCAGGCGTTTTTGCCCTTGCTCAAGCGCAGCCCACGTGGTCGCATCGTCAATGTTTCCAGCGGGGCAGGGGCTTTGAGCAGCATGGGGGCAGGCACCCCGGCCTATAGCACATCTAAAGCGGCCCTAAACGCGTTTACTCGACTGCTAGGCGCTGAGCTACAAGGCACCGGCATTTTGGTGAATGCGGTATGCCCTGGTTGGGTCGCCACCGATATGGGCGGCAGCGGTGGTCGCCCGGTAGAGGAGGGCGCAACCAGCGTTGTGTGGGCAGCGACTTTGCCCGACGATGGCCCTACGGGCGGGTTCTTTCGAGATGGCAAACCGCTGGATTGGTAGATTTCCCAGAGCGCTAGCGGCGAATCCATTTGGTGAGGATGCGCATGGGTTGCCCGGTGGTGGGGTCGAGCTGGGGTTTGCGCCAGGCGCGGGGTTCGGCGAAGCCGATGCTGTGGAGATGGGCGATGACTAGCTCCATGTTGGTGGCGGTGCCGATGAGCATGACGCGCACGGGTTCGCGCGGGTCGACTGGCTCTGCGCTAGGTGGGTCGTTGGAGGGCGGCTGGCTATAGATTTCGCTGTTGGGGATGAATTCTGACATGGCGATCGGTTGATAAGGTTGACAGAGAGGATCCAGATCCCAGGGTTTTTGAAAAACCCTGGGATCTGTTGCTGCAAGAAACTGCACGAAGGGTGCGAAACCCATCGCAGAATGCGACACTGTGAAATCGAGTCGTCCTGAAGAAAGCTTCAATGCGGCTAAAAACTATACCGTTCTTTCTATACCGAACGGTAACTACTGAGCAGTATAGTATGTCTGGCCAAAGTCAGCAAGCCACGCTGATGGATTTGCGTACTCGTGCAGGTTTGACCCGCCGCGAGGTGGCAAATGCCCTAGGAATTACCGAAAAAACGGTCTACGTCTGGGAAACCAGCGACAATCCGCCCAAAATGACGGTTTCTCAGGTTCAAAAGCTATTAGAGATTCTTAGCTGTACGTTGGATGAGTTAGCGATCGCAACGAGAAAATAAGCTTGTAAATCCCATGTTGTGGAGCAAGTATTACAAATCGCCTAGACCCAACACATTTTGAAGAGCCCTCTGCACATCCTCGTCATTTAAAGATACATTTTTATCTTGCTCATCTTTGTATGTTGTAGTAAGTTCTAATCTCAATGCTTTGACGACTCGATCGGAGTCAAGCGCTTTCAACATGCGCTTTTTGCTGATGCAAGCTACTAGGTGGCTCTCATTCTCAAGATCGCCACCGAAGACAGCTTTAGAAGTCAGCAGATATAACTTTTCTGCGTCAACTTCGCTAACTCCATCTTCATCAAGTAAAGAAACATCGAATATCTCAATAAAGCGAGGATCTTTTCCAGGCTGAGGAATAACATGGTAAAGTCGCCAGATTTGGCCATTTGTGACAACAGCCCATTCTGCTGAAAGGCTTGTAGCGTAGCCAGCAGCTTGGTCTCTTACATTGTTATTTAGTTTTGCCCTAATATTCTTACACTCAATTACTAGAAAGATATGATCACCGCGTTTGAGGGCTATGTCAACTTTCCCTCCCAGTGTTCTAACCTCTGTATCAAGCTCGTTTTTGCTGTATCCCAGCACATTCTCTAGGGCTTCAATGCACCATCTCCTCACTTCTTCTTCAGAGGCTTTTGGTGAGTTAGAGATTTCAACTAGTCGGGGGTGGAGGCGGCGAAACCCATCACGAATGGAGTCTATAGTTTCTTGTCGAATTTCTGCTTTTGTGCGCCGCTTAATTGTCTTTGTACTGCTCTTATTATCTGACTCTTCTTCTGTGTTAGCAGCTTGAATAGAGACAACTTCAAGCGGAGTTGGCTCTACCAACTCCATCACAAATACGTTTCTACACTTTGGACATCTAACAGGTTTACCGATCTGGTTCTGATATTCGCTCTTAACCCTAAATCTGGTCTTGCAGTCGTCGCAGGACGTAAAACCTATATAGTTGTCAACAATGCTGGGGCTAATTGTAGTCATAACGTATGTGAGGGGGGCACTCGTGACTATGATTTAAATACTCAAAGCTCTGACAGATGAAAACTTACATCAGTCAGATTGAGTGTTCCCAAAATAAGTTAAGTACTTCACCTAAAAGTTACTGAGAGCTTCTAGGTATTGAATTATGAGTATCTAGCCACCTTCTACAATTAGAGGTGGGCGTTTTCCTAAAGGTTCCAAGCCAATGACCGCTACTGCTGAACTCGCCACATTTGGGGCCGGATGCTTCTGGGGTGTAGAAGCCGCCTTTCGCAAACTCGACAACGTAATTGACACCTCCGTCGGCTACATGGGCGGCCACTTCGAAAACCCCTGCTACCTGGATGTGCTGTCGCGCATTACTGGCCACGCCGAGGTCTGCCAGGTGCAGTTCAACCCCACCGAGATTTCCTACGACGCACTGCTCGAAACCTTTTGGCGCATCCACGACCCCACCAGCCTCAATCGCCAGGGGGGCGATCGCGGCGAGCAATACCGTTCCGTGATTTTTTACCACACCCCAGAGCAGGGCAAAGTTGCCCGCCAGGCCAAAAACAAGCTGCAAGACTCAGGCCACTACCCCAAGCCTATCGTCACCCAAATTGAACCCGCTGGCGCTTACTGGCTCGCCTCAGAAGAACACCAGCGATACTTTGGTTAGCTGTTGTCGCCTTACTCTGTAAGCAAAAGCATCAGCAAATCCTTCAGTGACTCACTGTCTGATGAAGCAAGATTGCCCAATTGCCGAATCACCAAGTCTTTTTGAATTGTCGTAATCACAGGCTTGATAACTGAAAGCTTAAGCAGTCCTGCCGTTTGCCAGTCAGTGATCATCATCTCACCGAACAATAAAGGTGTTCGCACTTGGCTAGTTACCGCGATGAGAATGAGATCGGGGCGAGCTGTGTTGTAGTCTTGTGAGCTGATGACAACTGATGGCCTTTTCTTTTGAGCGTTCTGGTTAGTAAAAGGAAACGGCACCAGCACCACCTGGCCGAAATCAAAGGTCATCGTAAGCGGCATCCTCTGGGTTATCCCAGACCTGAGCCAACGACGGCTCAGACGCTTGGGCGGAGGCGGCAACCAACTGTCTATCTGAATAGCGCTGACTGAGAAAATCAACAAAATCCTCTACCTCAGCAATCTGCAAAGGAGAGAACTGACGAATCTTGTCGAGCAGTTGCCTTTCTTGCTCAGATAACGCTTGCATAGGCTTCCCTACGGCATTGTTTGCGGGTATAACACCAGTGTAACCTCGTATTAATCAGCGCTTTATCCCTGCTCGACCCAGGCAATTACCTGATCGCCCAGGCGCACATCGTTAAGGCGATCGATTTCGCGAATGCCCGTGGGGCTGGTGACATTGACCTCGGTGAGGTAGCCACCAATCACATCAATGCCCACAAAGTAGAGGCCGTCACGAATCAGAGTGGGGGCTAGCTGACGGCAGATATCAAGTTCGCGTTCCGTAATATCGACCTGAGCAACCCGCCCACCCACTGCCATGTTGCCGCGAAACTCGCTGCCGGTAGGGATGCGGTTGACCGCGCCAATGGGCTCACCATTGAGCATAATAATCCGCTTGTCGCCGTCTTTAGCAGCGGGCAGGTAGGTCTGCACCATCACCGGCTCTTTGCCCTGCTGGGTGCTGATTTCAACCATGGAGTTGAGGTTGCGATCGCCCGCCTGCAAAAACAGAATTCCCTCCCCAGCCTTGCCCCCCAGAGGCTTGAGCACCGCCGAGCCCCACCGCTCCACCGTCTCGCGAATCACCGCCTTACTCTGGCTAACGATAGTTTCAGGAATCGCCTCAGTAAATTGCAGGGCATACATTTTCTCGTTGGCGGCCCGCAGCCCCTTGGGCGAATTAATCACACGGGTTTTGGCCGGGTCAATGTAGTCGAGAATGTAAGTGGCGTAGAGGTAGGGCACCGTCACCGGCGGGTCGGTGCGCATAAACACCGCGTCCATCTCTTCTAGCGGCAGCTGTACTGCTTCACCCACTTCAAACCAGGGGTTAGCTGCCGCCCAAAGCCCATCCACTAGGTCTACGGGGGTGAGCTTCACCGGCTGCATGAGTGCCAGGGCTTTGCCCGCCACCACACTGAGGGCGTTAGCCGCTGTAATCCACACCTCATGGCCGCGCTGCTGGGCCGCTTCCATCAGGGCAACGCTAGTGTCGTGGCCGGGGTCGAGGCGGTGGATGGGGTCGATAATGAAGGCAACTTTCACAGGCGATGCTCAATACTCCAAGTAGAGTTCTAGCATCCCACGCACCGGTTAAGTGTGAGACAGCGCTGAGCAGGGCTACAGAACCGCAATGCATTCAATCTCAACATCGACATCCTTAGGCAGGCGCGCCACCTCAACACAGGCCCGAGCTGGGGCATGGTCACCGCCAAAATACTTAGCGTAAATCTCATTGACGGCCCCAAAGTCGCCCATGTCTTTGAGAAACACCGAAGTTTTTACCACGTTGTCAAAGCCGGCTCCGGCGGCGGTCAAAATCGCTGCCAAGTTGGCGATCACCTGCTCGGTTTGGGCGACGACATCCCCCTCACCCACCAACTGCCCTGTGGCCGGATCGAGAGCAATTTGGCCAGAGACGAAGAGCATTTGCCCGCTCACGGCCACGGCCTGGTTGTAGGGACCAACGGGGGCGGGGGCGGCGGGGGTGTTGATGATGGTGCGCTGCATGGGGAGAGGGGTAAGGGGTAGGGGGTGGATGGGTGAGGGGTAAGGGGGTGGATGGGTGAGGGGTAAGGGGGTGGATGGGTGAGGGGTAGGGGCTGTATCCGTACTCCTTATTTCCCACTCCCTACTTCTCTAGGTCGCTGCCAAAGCGGGGTCGTTGGCCGTAAAAGCGGTACTGCCAATAATCTCGCAAAATGCGATCGTGATCAAAGCAGAGATTTTGCGGCACCTCCCATGGTGTGACGATGGCGGCGGTTTTGGCGTCGTCACCGGCGACGGGGTGGGCAGTGGCAGTGGCCAGAAACACAACGCTAAGGGTGTGCTGGCGGGGGTCGCGATCGGGGTCGGAGTAAACGGCGAGCTGTTCGATCAGGGTGACGGTGAGGCCGGTTTCTTCCTGTGCTTCGCGGCGGGCGGCGGTTTCAACGCTTTCGCCATAGTCGACAAAGCCGCCGGGGAGGGCCCAGCCGAAGGGTTCGTGGTGGCGCTCAATTAGCACGATGGGGCGGTGGGGGTGGTGCAGCAGCTCGATAATGATGTCAACGGTGGGGGTAGGGTTGCGATAGGTGGTCATAGGGGACTTTATAGGAAATTCCTGAAACAAAAATAACTCTTAGGACAGCCGACTCGTCTTGGTAGGCCATGTTAGAGTCCAACTGAAATTTAAGCCGAGCTAACTATGCCCTTTCCCAGAGCCAGCGGCATTTTGCTGCATCCTACGTCGCTGCCCGGTCGGTTTGGTATTGGCGACCTCGGGCCTGAAGCCTACCGATTTGTAGATTTTTTGGCGTCGACTCGCCAACATCTCTGGCAGGTGCTGCCGCTGGGGCCGACTGGTCACGGCAACTCGCCCTATCTCTGCTACTCGGCGATGGCGGGCAACCCTCTGCTAATCAGCCTCGAAGAGCTGTGCAATCGCTCTCTACTCTACCCTGACGAACTGCATGAATTAGAGCATTTTTCTCCCCACCAGATTGACTTTGACCGGGTGATTCCGATCAAGACCGAGCTGTTGAAGCGGGCGGCCAGCCGCTTTGACGAGGTGGCCTCAGATGAAGACCGAGCTGCCCTGGCTCAGTTCAGCGAAGAGTGCCACTTTTGGGTGGATGAATTTGCCTTTTTTATGGCGCTTAAAAATGCCCACGGCGGTGCGGGCTGGACGGAATGGCCCAGCGACATCGCCCGACGCGAACCCGAGGCGATGGCCGCCTGGCGGGAGAAATTAGCCGGCGATATTTTTTCCCACAAGTTCTTGCAGTTTGAGTTTCATCGCCAGTGGCAGTCGCTGCGGCAGTATGCCCGCGATCGCCAGATTCAAATTATTGGCGACATTCCCATTTACGTGGCCCACGATAGCGTCGATGTGTGGGCCTATCCCGACAACTTTAAGCTTGACCCAGAAACCTTAGCTCCGGCGCAGATGGCCGGGGTGCCGCCCGACTATTTCAGCGAAACTGGGCAGCTCTGGGGCAACCCCACCTACAACTGGGATGTGCTGAAAGAGCAAGGCTTTAACTGGTGGATTCAGCGTGTCAAGGCGCTGCTGAGCTACGTTGACATCATTCGGGTTGACCACTTCCGGGGGTTGCAGGCTTTCTGGGGCGTGCCCGCCGGCGAAACCACCGCCATCAACGGGGAATGGATCGAAGCCCCAGGTACAGAGCTGTTCGAAGCCGTGCGCGAAACCTTTGGCAAACTGCCTGTCATGGCTGAGGATTTGGGGATGATTACCCCAGAGGTCGAGGCCCTGCGGGACGAGTTTGAGTTTCCGGGCATGAAAATTTTGCACTTCGCCTTTGGCGGCGGCAGCGATAATCCCTACTTGCCCTTTAACTATGTCGAGAACAGCGTGGTCTACACCGGCACCCACGACAACGACACCACGATTGGCTGGTTTGAAAAAATGCCCGACCACGAGCGCGATTCCCTCCAGCATTACCTCGGCTGCATCAGCCCCGAAGGCATTCACTGGTCGCTGATTCGCCTAGCGCTGCTGTCGATTTCTAACCAGGCGATTATTCCCCTACAAGATGTGCTGGGCTACGGCAGCGACTGCCGCATGAACACCCCCGGCCGGTCTGACGGCAACTGGGGCTGGCGCTACGAGGCCAAAGTCATAACGGATGAGGTGAGCAATCGCCTGCGATCGCTCACCGAACTCTCCAACCGAGCCACAGCCTCGACGGATTAGCGCTAAGCGTGAGTCAGAAGATAGGGAGATGAGGAGGGTGAGGAGAGCTAGAAGTCTATTCAACCAGTCTCTTCCCCGTCTCATCTCCCTATCTTCTTCTATCTAACGCCTCAAGGCTGGTGCCGACATGCCCCGCATAAAAATATCGGTGACCGAAATCACCCCTAGCAAGCGCCCGTCTTGAACCACGGGGGCGCGCTGCACACTGGTGTCAGACAACACCTGGGAAGCTTCCTGAATGGTGAGGTTAGGGGCCAGAGAAATGCAGGGCTGACGCATAATGTCTTGGACCAGCACCTTTTTAGGATTGTGGCCCCGCGCCACCACGGTGTAGACAATATCGCGCTCGGTCACCATGCCAAAAGGCATATCTTGACTGCGGTGCTCGACTAGGAGCGCCCGAATCTGTCGCTGCTGCATCAGGTCAATGGCATCGGCGACGGTGGCACCGCTGGCGATGGTAGTGACGTTAGGGGTCATGATGTCGGCCACGGTCAGCATAGGACTCTCCAGGAAACGAATGGGGTAAGGGCTACAACCGCGCATTACAGAGGCCTGCACGCCACGGGCAGGCCTTTGTCTGAACCCATAAACCGGCTAACAAGTTGCGGTCTGAAAGATCAAAAATCTGGCTGCTGGGGAAGCTTCCTCAGCGCTGTGATTCGGTTTGCAGCAATCTCTCCTATGGTGACCTCTAGAGCTGGGATCACGGGTTGTATTTGTAGCTTTTCTTTAGATTGCCAAGGATTGGCAGTTACAAATTCTTAAAGTTTTGGCTTAAACGGCAGTGACACCCGCTGCCGCCGTCGGTGTAAGCAGGTTAGCGCGCCGCCAGCAATGGGCACCAGGGGCATCAGAGCAAGCCAAATGGCGGGGGGAGGCGGGTTGGGCTGAGCCACAACCAGGGGAGTAAAGGTGACTAAATTGGCGGTGAGAAGCGGCGGTGGTAGGGTCGCCGCTCGCTGTGCTGCCTCTAGGGCACGCCAGGTTTGCGGGCCAGCGATGCCATCGACGACCAAGCCTTGCTGCGCCTGTAGCGATCGCACCGCTGCGGCGGTATCGGGGCCATAGTGGCCATTCACCACTCCAGAAAACAGCCCTAAATTTGCCAGCTCCGTCTGAAGCTGATTGACCAACGGACCCCTGTCTTCGGTTTGTAGCAGGGGAGCAGGGTCGGCGGGCTGCTGGGCAGTCGGCGGAACAGGCTGGGCTAAACCAGAGGCGAGGGGGGCGAGTCCTCCTAGGGCCAGCAGGCTGACTAGCAGCCGTCGGCGGCCGTGGTGCAAAGTTGTCGTTCTTCGGGTGATCATTGGTCGTCACTCCCCAGAAAATGCCCACAGCCAGAGGGGCAGGGTAAACAGCAAGCTGGCCGAACTGAGCCCCACACAGGTGACCGACAGATCGCGATCGAGGTCGTAGGCCTCGGCCAGCACCAGGTTAGAAAAGGCGCAGGGCATGCCTGCCTGCAAAATCATCACCAATCGAGGCGGACCGTCTATGCCCAAGACGGTGAGGCCTAACCCCACCGCCAGGGGCAGCACCAGCATCTTAATCCCCACGGCTATGGTGGCCCGATGCAGGTGCTGCCACGAGCTGAGCTGCTGAATGCGCAGCCCCATTAGCACTAGCGACAGCACTACAATAGCCCAGGCAAACCGATAAAGGGCCAGGTCGAGCCAGGCGGGCAGGGCGATCGCCTTCAGACCCAGACCCAGACCAAAGGCCAGAATAATCGGATTTTGCACCACCGCCCGTAGCCTGGTTGACCATTGCCGCTGCCAGGACTGCGACGAGCTGCGACTTTGCCCCCCCATTTCTGAAGCTAAAATCGCCCCCAGCCCGTAGGAGCCCAGCAGCGTGCCCAGAGCATCGTAGAACAGTGCCCAGCCAAAGACACCCACCCCCAGTTGGGGCAGTAGCAGCACCACGGGATAGCCAATGTAGCCGGTGTTGCCCAGCATCGCCGCCAGGGAAAAGCTGCCCTGGGTAGGCCGCGCCCACGGCTTCTGATCGGCGCGAATCCACAGGCGACTGCACAGCAGCCCTAGCAAAATAGCGGCCCAGGCGACCACCGGAGCTAGGTACAGGTTGCCCGACAGGTCGGCGCGGCGCATAAACCCCACAATGCTGAGAGGAATGCCCAACCAAAACAAAAACCGCCCCAGGCGCAGGGGCACCTGCTGATACAGCCCTTGGGCTGTCTCTTGGTGAGGGGTAAACCGGTACAGCAACGCCCCCAGGCCAATTCCAGCGCAGATGCCAGCTCCAATTGGCCCATATAGGCGCATCAATACCTCAAGCGGTGGCAAAACAGCAGCCCTCCCATACCTTGCACTGCGATTGTGACAGGCGAGGCCGGAGTTGGGTATAGCCATCGCTACTCCGGCCGAGAAGTTGTAACCGCATCGCCGCCAAGGGCCATAATGGGTAGAGCTTTGCCGGAAGCGAGTGACCATGCCTCCTATCGACGATATTCCCCAAGCGGCCCGCGATGTCCCTGTCTATTCTGCGGGCGCAGAGCAGCACCCTTGGCTGCGACGCACGCGTCTGCTGCGGCGCTTTTTGGGTTTGGCTATGCTGGCTCTGGCGGCGGGCGGGCTGGTGGCCTGGTATCAGACCAACGGGTTCTCTGCGGTCGAGTTTGCCCAGCCCTTTGAGACGATGGTCAACCGCTCCGCTGTTGAGACCGATGGAGCAGAACCAGCCACCAGCGATCGCGACGTAGCCGTGCAACTCGCCCCCTCTAGCCGCACTCTGCTGAACCATCGCGCCTACGATGAAGCCCCTGACGAAGAGCTGGTGACGCTGAATGCCAATGCCGCCATTCGTCTGCGTGCCGGTGCGGCCAGCCAATACGAGGCCATGGCCCAGGCCGCCCGTCGCGAAGGCGTGAGACTGGTGCCGCTGTCGGGCTTTCGTTCCCAGGCGGAGCAAGAGACAATTTTCTTTAGCCTCAAGGCCGATCGCGGCCAAAATGCCGAAACCCGCGCCGAGGTCAGTGCCCCGCCGGGCTATAGCGAGCACCACACCGGCTACGCCATCGACATCGGCGACGGCAACCAAGCGGGTGCTAACCTAAACACCGACTTTGCCGATACCCGCGCCTACCAGTGGATGGAAGCCAATGCCGTGCGCTACGGCTATGAGCTGTCCTTTCCGCCCGACAATTTTCAGGGGGTGGCTTTTGAGCCCTGGCACTGGCGGTTTGTGGGCGATCGCGCCAGCCTAGAGACTTTTTATAGCGAATAGGCTACAGCGAATAGGCCAAGATTTCTCACCAGTTCTGCCCGGCGTTGGTTCCATGGCTCTTGTCCGTCAAAAACTTTCTGCCCCCCAGCTGGCAGCGTGGTTCAAGCTGGCGGCCAGGGCAGCCATGCCCTGGTCGTTGATCAGCGTCATTCTAGGGGGAGGACTGCTGCTTAAAACCTTGCACTCCCAGGTAGAACAAGCGATTTCAGATTCTCTGCACCAGCCCGTTCAGCTGGGGGGAGTGCGGGGGGTAGCGCAGTGGGGCATTGTGCTGGGCAAAACCGTCATCCCCAGAACTGAAGCCAGCAGGCTAGGGGGAGAAATCGATGCTGTTGTCGTTCTGCTGGACTGGCCAGAGCTGCTACACCGAGGCCAACTGCGCCTCTCGGTGACCCTGGTGCGGCCCGATCTGTGGGTAGTAGTGCCAGAACCAGGGACAGAGCCTGACTTTGTTGGGGGAAGGGGGGCGGCGATCGCCGCCAATCAGCGGGCAACCTTAGACGGGCTTTGGGTGAAAGATGGCACCTTCACCCTCTCTGCGCCTAGCGCTGATGGCGCTGATCATAGACCTGCCGTCACAGTCCACGGCGTGCAGGCCGCAGTCCAATTGCCTAGCGGGCAGATATCTCGTCAGGTTTCCTTTGCGCTGGAGGGGCTACTCGACCAGGGCCACTGGCAGACCAGCGGCACGGTTGATTTGGCGCGGCGATCGCTCCAGCTCAACCTTCAGAGCCAAGATCTGCCCCTGTCCAGTTTCAACCTGGTGCTGCCGCCAGCGGTTGACATTCAGGCCGGATTGCTCAGCGGTGATCTGAGGCTGACCACGCCCCTGCCCAATGCCGTTGTGCCCCCCCTAGCGGCCCTCGACCTGCAAGGAACCATCGCCGTGCGGGATGGGCAGGGCATTGTGGGCCAGCGGTCGGCCCCAATCCACAACTTGCAGAGCCGGCTGGAATTTCAGGGGCAGCGGGTAACCCTCTCTGACACCAATCTCAACGTGGGCGCTATGGCGCTGACGGCGGCCGGCAGTCTCGATCTAAAAACGGGCTACGACCTGAGCGCCCAGGTGCCGCCGGTAGCCGCTGATGATTTGCGGGCGATCGTGGGCGATCGCCTGCCCCTCGACCTCCAGCCCTGGCAGTGGCAGGCCAGCCTCACCGGGTCGTTTCAAGAGCCTATCTTGAAGGTGCAGCCCGACCCCGCCCTGCTGCCGCCCGGCCACTTGGCGCTGGATTTAGGCCTGGTGGCGGTGGCGCTAGGAATGCAGGCCCAGGGGCTTCCCCCCCGCGACTGGATTGGCCCAATTGAAGGGGCGAACTACGAATTTGGGGGCAACGGGGCCTGGTTTACCCTCAGTGATGGCACCGTGGTGCCACCCCTGTCGGAGGCGGCCTACCAGCGGGCCAGTGGGGGATTAAACAGCCGTCTGCGCCCGGCCCTCGATCGCAAGTTTTTTTGGTTTTTGCAGACCAACCCCTACGTCACTGCGATTGCCGCCGATCTGGCTAAGGGCAAGCTGCTGCCCTATCGCCAAGGGGAGCGTTTCGATACCGATCGCTTCTTTGTAGAGTACTTTGTGCCGGTCTACGTTGAGTCGAGCCGGGCAGCGGGGCTCGACCCCGGCGAGGCGCTGTGGATGCTCGACCATTCGCTGCGCACCCTGCACGATCCGTTGCTGCGCCACCCCGATGCTCAACCGATTACCACAGGGGCGGGCACCGTGGGCTCGTTTTGGGCGGGCGAGCAGCAGCTCTCGATGCAGCAGTTGCTCACCCGGCCGCTGCTGACCAAACCGGGGCGAACGGGGCAGTTGACCCGCTTGGCCCTGCTCAGGCAGCTCAATGCCTCGACATCCCTAGAGAGTCGGCGGCTGTCGAGCAGTCCAGAGCTGATGTCGAAAATTCCCAACGTCACCTTTGGGGCTGAGGAGGGGGCGATCGCCCTAGCTCTGGGCATGATGCGGTTTGAGGGCGAGGGGCTTTACCCCGAGTCACTGCGATCGCTGGCTGCCTCGATTGAGCAAAACGAGCTCGATAAGCACGCCCTGCGCACCACTATCACGGGCAGAATGCAGGGCTTAGCGACTAAGAACAGGGCGGCTCTGAGCTTTGCCTTACTGCGGTTTAGCGATCGCGACTGGGCGCAGGTAGGCATGGGCAAGCACCTGTTCCCGGGCGGGGCCGCCCATCTTACCGGCGGCAACACGCTGTCGGTGATGATCTCTCGCCAGGAGAAGGCGGGCTACAGCCTGGAGCAAGCCTACCAAAACAGCCGCCTGCTGCTGCTGGAGCTCCTTGCTGGTGTAGACCAGGGAGATGGGGGCGATCACATTGTGTTTGCCCTGCTCAAAGATCACGCCTTTAGCCCCCGCTTTTGGCAAATTTTGGCGCAAAAAGAGCCGCTGTTGGCGGCTCAGCTGGGGGCGATCGCCGCCGACGTCAGCGCCTACCAACAGCTGGCCCAGCAGGGGGCCACCCTGCATGAGACGTTCTACGCGACCCTGGTCACCACCGATCAAGATATTGGCGTCAGCGCGACACTCAAGCAGGCGGTAGGATTTCAGGCCCACCTGGCGCGCTTGCTCGACCAGGCCTTTGCCCCCGCCGACCCAGCTGACCCACGCTATCGTGCCTTTCGCCGCAGCCTGGCTATATACCTCAGGGAAGCCCCCGATATTTCGGTCTACGGCGGTACTGAGGCAGCCCTGCGAGCCTACGGCCAAGAAACCCTCAATGTGCAGGAGCTAATCGCCGTCGATATCGCCGATGCCCCGCGTATTCGGGCGCTGGCCCGGCTGTATCACGAAGCCATAGCCAGTGGCCTGATTACAGAGTGGGATACGGCAGGGTTTCAACGCATTTTGCTCACCGGCGCGCTGCTGGCCGCCGGTGTAGAGCGACCTGACCTGCCCCCGGCGCTTCAGAGTGTGGGTTTCCCCAACGCCCAGTTTCGCCGCGACCTGTTGTTTGTCGTGGGAGTCGAGGGCATCCATGTGGAGGCGACCCGGCTGGGCATCCAGGCCCACGACCATCGGGTGAGTTTTCAGCCCGTGGCTCGACCCGGCTATCGCGCTCCGGCGCTGAATGGGGCCGATGCGGCTAGCTGTCCAAATGAACCCTACGTGGCGGCAATCGCCCTAGGAGCCGCCACCGCCTTTGTCTGGGATGCTGAAGCCCAGCGCGTGGTCCTGCGGCGAGGCCGCACCCGCTGCCCGCTGCCGGAGGGCTGGACGGCGCTGTTCTTCCCGGCCCTGCTGGAGAGCGTGCCCATTGAGCACTCCGAGGCCGGACGCGATCGCCTGCAAGACAGCTTGCAAACGGCCAAACGACTAGAGGCCGGCATTTTTTGAGCCCTAGCCCCGGTTCCCCATCCTCGCTACCATAGAGCAGAGCGATCGCCGCTAGCTATCCAACCGCTGAGAGACCGCATGCGCGACACCACCCTCAACACCATTGCTGTCGTCATCTTTGGGGTGACCATGGCCAGCCTACTGGGGCCGCTCATCAACCTGTCTCCTGCCGTAGTGGCGGTGTTCGCTGCCGCCGGGCTGGCGGTGTTTGCGGTCGATCAGCTGGGCTTGAGCGGCCGCATCGGTGACATTCTAATGGATACGGTGGCCTGGGCTTCGCCTGAGCACCGCCAGCGAGTGCTGCACCACGAGGCCGGGCACTTTTTGGCGGCGGTGCTGCTGGAGATTCCAGTCGAAGCCTACACCCTCAACACCTGGGAGGCCTGGAAGCAGGGGATTCCTGGTCAGGGGGGCGTGGTGTTTGGCCCCAGCGACCCAGCGGCCCTAGCGCGGCTCACGCCCCAGACCATTGACCGCTACTGCCAGGTGTGGATGGCGGGCATAGCCGCTGAACAGATGATCTATGGCGATGCCCAGGGGGGCGGCGACGATACGGCTGCCCTGGGCCAGTTTTGGACGGTGCTGGGGCGATCGCCCGCCGAAGCTCCCCTCAAGCAGCGCTGGGCCACCCTCCAGGCCAAGACCCTGCTCGAAAAGCACCGCGACACCTTTGATGCCTTGGTGACAGCCATGGGCGATCGCGCCCCGGTGGCCGACTGCTGCGCCCTTGTCGAAGCGAACCGCGCCTCGGTAGAAGCTGCGGCCTAGCGCCCGCCTACACTTTTTGCAGCACGAACAGACTGCCTTGGTTGCCGCGCCCAATTCGCAGGTCGTCGTCGAGGTAGGTGACCTCCAGCCAGCCGGCCTGGCGATCGCGGTTAATTCTAAAATCAATGCCCTGGAAGAGCGAAAATTTGGGCGTGGTTTGCATTGCCCCAACGAATTGGGCCGGCGATTCGTACCCCAGGGCCTGTCGCAGACCAATCACGCCCCGCTCAAAGCCGACATTCACACGCTGGGTAGACACGGCCTCTAAGGTTGCGGCCACCGCCACTAGCCCCGATAGCAGGGGGGGACCGTTCACCTCGGCAATGTTGTAAATCCGGTTTTCGGCCAGGCGAATGCACTGGTAAATGGGGCCAAGGGAGGCTAGAGGTAGGCGATCGATATTCAGCAGTTCCCGGCTGGTGGTGTAAAGCAATCGCCAGTCACCATTGAGGCGATCGGTGGCCTGGAGCGGGTTAGGTGTGGGGTTACGGCCCTCTAGGGTAGCGGCCGCCGCTTCAATCGCGGTGCGATCGCTGGGGCTGCTGCTAATGCCCCGATTGACGGGGGCTACGGCCTCCAATAGCTCAGCTTTGCCCAACATGGCCTGGTCTCCACAGCAGTACCGGCATAATACGGCAAAACTTCGGGCACCGCAGAATAGTGTCTCTGCTACGATGGAATGTCTGTGTATAGCCTCGTTACTGGTACAAGACCACCCCTATGTCTAACAAGTATTACAACCCGTCTTTGCGCCAGGTGCCTCGCAACGCCAAGGCCCCAATTTTGCCTTCCAACGGCGACTCATCCATTCTGCACTGGCTAGAGAGTATCGGTCGCTTGCGCACCCGCGATGTCGTTGAAGCTATCCCCGACGAGGCCGAAAACGAGGAAATTTCCGATCTGATGGGCAACGACGACGCCTTTGAGGACGATGACGATACCGATCTCGCCCTCGACGATGACGACGATTAAGCGTAGCCCGTCCAAAAAAAACGATGTAGTTAGGGGAATTTGGCCTGCTGGCCGTTGCGAAACTCAAAGGGGTTTTAGCTGGAACATGCTGGCCCCCGTCTGACTAGGCCAGCGGAGCTGGAGGTCGCAATCAATACGCCGTTAAGTGTTGTTAAACTTCGCTCCGAAGTGAGACGATTCATTTAAGCTTCCTGACTATTTCCGGGCACTAAATGTAGTCAATTGGAAGATCATCCAGTAGACTCCTGATGGTGTGCGGTGTGAAGCAAGTGAGGAATTGTTTGTGGATGCGAAGTTTTTAGCCTCGGGGCGGCTATCCCTGAATGGCCAAACGCTGTTTTGGCTGCTGGGTTTAGGGCTCAGCGCCGCTGCCGCCGGGCTAGATGGAACCTTAGGCAATGCCGTCAGCCTGGGTGCCTCAATTACGGTTCCCTTTATTGTGGCCGCTCTGGGTAGCAGCCTGCTCGGTTTTTCTGCGGTTCCCCTACTGCGGGCGCTCAAAACCGGTCAATTTATTCGTGAAGAAGGTCCCCAGGGCCATCTCAAAAAAGCAGGCACTCCAACCATGGGTGGCGCTTTTTTTGTGCCGGTAGCAGTCATTGTTGCCCTAGTGGCGACGGGCTTTGCCCGCGATGCGGTGGCCGTATCGCTCCTAACCTTGGCCTATGGTGCCATTGGCTGGGTTGACGACTGGCAGGTCATTCAGCGGCGCTCTAACAAAGGCATCTCGCCCCGCGTCAAGCTAATCCTACAGATTGCGATCGCGGTGCTGTTTTGCCTTTGGGTACTTACCAGCCAACCCGCCAGCATTACTACCGTGGCTCTACCCCTGAGCCTGGGCCTACCCCTTAGCTTTTTGTTTTGGCCCCTGGCCGGTTTTGTGCTGGTGGCCGAAAGCAACGCCACCAACCTCACCGACGGCCTCGATGGGCTGATGGGCGGCACCGGGGCGATCGCCTTCATGGGCCTAGCTGCCATTGTTGCCCCCACACATCCCGACCTGATGGTGTTTTGCGCCGCTATGGCCGGTGCCTGCCTGGGCTTCTTACTCCATAACCATAACCCCGCCCGCGTGTTTATGGGCGATACGGGTTCTTTAGCTCTGGGTGCGGCTTTAGGGGCCGTGGGCATTCTCAGCGGCAACCTGTTTGCCCTGCTGGTGCTGACCCTGCTGTTCTTTGCCGAAACCCTGTCGGTGATTATTCAGGTGGGCTACTTCAAAGCCACCAAAGGCCCCGACGGCGTAGGCAAGCGTTTCTTTAAGATGGCTCCGCTCCACCACCACTTTGAGCTGTCGGGCTGGTCTGAGATTCAAGTTGTAGCAGTGGCCTACGCGGTAACGGCTGGGCTAGCGGTGCTGGCCCTTCAGGTGAGATAGTCGGCGTCGCGCTCCTGGGAGGTTTGATATGAATGGCTCAAACCTGTGCCCTTTAGGCCACCCACCCAACGCCTGGTGGGTCGACGAGCAGGTGGCTGACATTAGCCGTCAAGCGCTACAGCCTCGGCTGGCTACCCTCGTCACTCAGACCAAGCAGGTGCGGTTTGACCTCGCTAAAACCGCTTGCCTGGTAATCGATATGCAGAACGACTTTTGCCATCCCGATGGCTGGCTAGCCAGTATTGGGGTCGACGTAAACCGGGCCCGTCAGGCGATTCAGCCCTTGCAATCTCTGTTGCCTAAATTGCGATCGGCTCAGGTGCCGGTAGTCTGGGTTAACTGGGGCAACCGCCGCGATCGCCTCAACCTTAGTGCCGGCCTGCACCATGTCTATAACCCTAGCGGAGCTGGTGTGGGCCTCGGCGACCCCCTGCCGGCCAACGGTGCCCCTGTGCTCACCAAAGGCAGCTGGGCCGCGGCTGTAGTTGATGAGCTAGAAGCTCAACCTCAGGACATTTGGGTTGATAAGTACCGTATGAGTGGCTTTTGGGATACGCCCCTCGACAGCATTTTGCGCAACCTAGGTAAAACCACCCTACTCTTCGCCGGGGTGAATGTGGATCAGTGCGTTATGGCCACTCTGCAAGACGCCAATTTTCTTGGCTACGACTGTATTTTGCTGAGTGACTGTAGCGCCACTACCTCCCCCGACTACTGCGCCCAGGCCACTGTCTATAACGTCAACCAGTGCTTTGGCTTTGTGGCCGATAGCGCTGCCTTAGCAGCCGCCCTAGAGCCTTCCGTGGCGCTCTAGCTAAAAAGGCCATATGCCATATATAGAATATTGGTTTCGAGCTGGTTTCTTTAAGTTGAAGTCAGCGTTAGACTCAAAACCCCGCACCCTTTGACAGTCGAACCTAGTCCTAGGGTAAGACAGTTGCTAAAATCCACTGTCCACAATGGAATTTGAGGGATTGCTGAATACAGGTACGAATCAAAAAATCAACGTTTCTCGTAAGGGCAAACGGCGTTTGCCTCTAGCTGAGTTCATGCCACCGTTCAGCAATGCCAAATTTATAAGGACCAAAACTTTTCTTGACTAAAACTGGTGCAATTGCTCTAATGTGAACTACCCTTGGGCAGACCAATTTTCAGGCTTCTTTTTAGTTCTTAAACGCCCCTTCTACCGTCATCATGAACGTACCCTATTCTCCCGAATCTGCTTACCCTGGAGCCGTGGCCTCAGAAGCACCCCAAGGCAGCCGTCAGGCTCCTTCGGTGCCGATCTCGGTGTACCGCGAGCTGGCCACAGAACTGCGCGCTACCCAGGGCATGGTCGATTCACTGACCCAGCAAAATCAGCAGCTCAACCAGCAAAACCAGGTGCTGCGCCAGGAAATGATTCGCTTTGCGGACTCGGCAGCTCGCCTCAAGCAGGCGATCGAGGTCAGCCAACCTCAGGCGATCGAGCCGGAGAGCATCGTCCGCCCTGTCACGACTTCCTTGGGCATTGAGGCTCCGGCGATGGCTGCGACTTACTCAGTGGCTGAAGAGTCTTCGGCTTCTTTGCCAGAACGGCTATCAGAGTCGGTCGGAGAAGGGGTATCGACCCTAGCCAGCCAGCTGACTCAAATGGTGAAGCCCAAAGCGAAGAAAACGCACAAAATGCCGCCCAAACGGCCCCAGGCAGCGCCCCAGCGGCTTTACACCGAAGAGCGGATAGATGCTAACCGTCCTAGTCAGCTGAACCAGAAGTCGTCGGACTTGAGTGGGCTATGGCTAGCTGCAACTATCCTGCTAATCGTGATCAGTGCTTTTGGGGCCGGTTTCTTAATTATGAAGCCGCTGCTGAGCAATTCTCGGTAGAACGCTGAATTACTTTCTATAGCTTGCTTTTCTAGCCGCTTTGGCTTTGCTTACCTGACTTTTTGTAGCTGACGATACAGTATTGTAGGGGTCAGGCCCGATACACATAGACCGAAGCTAAGAGATATCCGCTGAAGCACCCTGGTTGATCTATGAAAAAAATAGAAGCTATTATCCGCCCCTTTAAGCTTGACGAGGTCAAGATTGCCCTGGTCAATGCCGGCATTGTGGGTATGACCGTTTCGGAGGTGCGCGGCTTTGGTCGCCAAAAAGGACAGACCGAGCGCTACCGAGGCTCGGAATACACCGTTGAATTCCTCCAGAAGCTCAAGATTGAAATTGTGGTCGAAGAGACTCAGGTTGACACTGTAGTCGACAAAATTATTTCCGCCGCCCGCACTGGCGAAATTGGCGACGGCAAAATTTTCGTCAGCCCCGTCGATGAAATCATCCGCATTCGCACTGGGGAGAAAAATACCGAGGCCGTGTAGCTCTGGCCCAGACAATAATGCCTTGACTCAGGCGCAGCACAGGCTGCGCCTTTTTTCATGCCCGTTCACAGCTAGTGATCTACTTCGCGTCCGCTTTCCCCAGTGGAGGTTCAATTACGCTGGGTGGATGAACCGTTGCAGATCTTGCTTTGAATTGGGCATCAGTTAGAGTTAGCTCCCAACTGCTTACTGGGGGTGATGGTTTGGGACAAGGGCGATCGCCCTCAGATAAGATGCTTAATAGCCCAGCTACCCCGTCCTTTGCTGGCGGAGAGAACTGCCTGTGTATCAACCTCAGTCGGAACAAGAGCAGCAAATTGAGAGCGTCCTGGCCCCCTTTGGGCGATTTGGGGTAGAGCTGGGGCTAGAGCGCATTCAGCGATTGCTAGGGGCATTGGGTAATCCTCAGCAACGGGTGCCGCTGGTGCATGTGGCAGGCACCAACGGCAAGGGGTCGGTGTGTGCTTACCTGGCGGCAGTGTTGGGGGCAGCAGGGTATCGGGTCGGGCGCTACACCTCGCCGCACCTGGTGAGCTGGCGAGAGCGCATTGTGGTCAATGGGGAACCCATTGCGACTCAGGATTTGGTTGCTCGACTGAAGCAGGTGGTGGCAGGTATTGACCCATCCCAATCCTCACCGACTCAGTTTGAGGTGTTTACGGCGGCGGCTTGGCTGCACTTTGCCGAGGCTGAGGTAGATGTGGCGGTGATGGAGGTGGGCCTGGGGGGCCGACTCGACGCCACCAATGTGGTGGACGTGCCTCTGGTGAGTGTGATTACCTCCCTCAGCCGCGAGCACTGGCAGCGCCTTGGCCCTACCCTGGCGGATATCGCCCGCGAAAAGGCGGGGGTGCTGAAGCCTGGTCGTCCCGCTGTGGTGGGGCCGCTGCCTGCTGAAGCGGCGGCGGTGGTGCAGGCTCGTTTGGCCGAATTGGGCTGTCCGGCGGTGTGGCCTGCGCCCGCAGTTTCCTTGAGGGAGGGGGAGGCCCGCTATGGCAGCGGTAACGAAGCCATTACCTATCCTCTGGCGCTTTTGGGAGAGCACCAGCTCACCAATTCAGCGATCGCGATCGCCACTCTGCTCGGCCTGCGCGCCCAGGGCTGGACAATTTCTGCCGATGCGATCGCCCAGGGCATGGGCAACGCTCGCTGGCCCGGACGCTTGCAGTGGGTGACCTGGGGGCAAAAATCAGTAGGCTACCCATTACTGATTGACGGTGCTCACAACCCGGCGGCAGCTGAGGTGCTGCGTCAGTATGTCGATCGTTGGTGGGCAGATCAGCCGGGGAACCCAGCGGGGACAGCGTGGTTGATGGGAATGCTCTCGACCAAAGACCATCGCGATATTTTTGCGGCTCTGCTGCGGCCAGGGGATGCTCTGCATCTGGTGCCCGTGCCAGGGCACGAGACGGCAGCGCCGGAGGAGCTAGCGGCGATCGCGCGATCGGTCTGCCCCAACTTGGTCCAGTGCGACGTTCATAATTCTCTCGGAGATGGCTTGGCCCAACTTGGTCAGTCCCCAACTCCACTCAAGGTGTTGTGCGGTTCGCTATACCTAATTGGCTACTTTCTCGCCACCGAGCACTACGAAGATGGTGAAGGGTACGGGAGATAAGGAAGTGCGGTAGGGGAAAGGAAGGACAACCCAACAGCTACAATCCAGAAATTTGCTCTCCCCGTCCGCTCATTGGCCTACGGCAAACTCGTCAAACTTCACTACCGCTGAGTTCGGCTCTCGGGTATCGAAGTAGTAGCTGCTAATGGTGCCGCTGCCGGTGTCAAACAGGCTAAAGGCGGTAATGTCGTTGCTGGCTAGGTAGGGTAGCGGCTGGCCGCTATCATCCCGCAGGGGGGCGATCGTAGGCACTACAGGCTCTAACCCGTTGGGGTCGCCCTGGGCCACGTAGTCGCTGGGCGAATAGGTCACTGCCGAACCCTCTATCGTTTCGGGAGGGACTGGGCGAGATTGATCTTTCCAAAACGCGCCATAGGAATTGCCCACGTTAGAGGTTTCGAGGTAGTGGGTGCCCTGGGGTGACACAAAGCGGTTCCACAGGTGCGAGTGGCCATAGAAGACCAGGTCTACCCCGGCCTGTTCGAGCAGGGGTACCAGGTCACGGGCGATGTAGTCGTCGGTGCGGGGATACTCGTAGCGAACGGCGGTAAGGCGACCAGAACTGTCGCGATCGTAGCGACGCACAGGGTTGGTGAAGGCGGGCACGATGTTGTCGCCCAGGGTATGGGGTGGATGGTGCAGCATCACCACCTTGTATTTGGCCTGGCGAAAGGCTTCGCTGGCTAGCTCCTGCTCTAGCCACTGATACTGCAAGCTTCCCCCTTCAATGGGTTCGAAGATGTGCTGGCCGTGGCCCCAGTTTTGGGGCGTACCCAGATCGGCTTCGCGCTCTTGGTAGCGGCCTCGTGTGGCGGCATCAACGTTGTAGGGTCGCCAGATTTGCGTGACGTAGAGCGACACTAGGCGAACGTCGCCAAAGGTGACGGCATAGTATCGGCTGGTGGTTTCGGGGCGATCGGGGTTAGGCACCTGGGTGGTCGGCAGGCTAAACAGGGCTTCGTAGGTATCGCTGTTAAAAGAATTGTCAATAATCCACTGGCGGCGCAGGGCGGGGTCGTCAGCGGGGTTAAACAGATCGGCATTGGTCTCGTACAGATCAACTGCGGTCGATCGCGGTATGGCTTGGTTAAACTGCTCGCCCAGGGGAGCCGCTGCTGCAAAGCGTCCCATCACCTCGTGGTTGCCCAAAGCTGGAAACAGCGGCGCGTGTTGAATAATTTCACCGCCTCTGTAGGTCACGGTACGGCCATTGCGCTCTAGGTCGTAGCGAGTGTTGCCCTGCAAACAGGGAAAAAAGCCGGTGCCTCGGCTGTCATCAAACCACTCAGAGGCGCGATCGGGAGTGTTGACTAAATCGCCCGCCAAAAACACCGCGTCTACCTGGCCTAAGGTTTCTACCACCTTTTGCAGGTTGGCCGCGACCATAGGCATGTTCTGGTGATCGGAGGTGAGCAAAATCTTGGTAGGCCGCCCAGCGGCGGGGGCTCCAGCCAGAGTAAACGTGCGGCTTTCGATCACGGTGCCATCGGGGCCGGTGCTAGCTACCCGATAGGGCACTCGTTGCCCTGGGGGCAACCCTGTGACTACGGCCTCATGTCGCCAGATCGGGCGTGCTACGGTCTGCTGTAGCTCAGCAAAATTGGGGTGATCAATCCGAGACTGACCATCTTCTCGGGTGCGAGCCAGTCGGGTGGTAGTGGCCGAGGCCAGATTGGGTAAATTAGCTTCGGATGGTTGACCGGGGGAACCCCACCGCGCCTGATGGTCTTGCCCCTCAAACTCGGTAAACCACACCACTCGTACCGTCCCAGAGGTAGGGTTCTGCAAAAATGGATCGGTCAAAAGATGGGTGGTCACAGCACTGGCCTCAGGGGATGGAGCAACGGTCAACTGACGGGGCTCCAAAGCGATCAAAAGGATAGCTGTTATCACCAGCAGCAGGCCCGTCGTAAGTAGGGTCAAGTCTTCTCGCCGCATTGTTTTGAGCCTTGGTGGTTAGAGCCTCAACAGCCCTAGCGTAACGGCAAATAACGACAATATAAAAACTGTCTGCCCACTGATAACACTGTCCAAAACATGTGCCACCTTGAGGACGTCAAACGCTAATATTTACCAGCGCAGAAAAACGGGCATGGGCACAACATTTCCTTTCAAACTCAGGGTGGGTAAGCGCTCTCTCCAGTGGTCGGGGGGTGGTTTGTTGGCGCTGCTTTCCATTGGGCTGCACGGCGTGCTGCTGGCTTGGCCGATGCCCGAGTCTAATCCAGAGGCCCCAGAGAGTTTGCCAGAGAGTCTGACCGAGACCACCGCTCCGGTGGCCGTGGGTGTGCTGCGGCTACCGCCTGCTGTTGAGCCCGCTGCCGAGACTATTGCGGCTGCCCCAGTCCCCCAGTCGCCCCAAACCCCACCGCCCAAAGCACCGTCCACTCCGCCGGTTTCGCCACCATCGGCTCCATTGCCAACTCCGGTGGAGCCGGTAGAGGCTACGCCGCCTGCGCCGCCCACGGAGGTTGCTGACCTAGAGCCAGTGCCCCCAGAGTCACCGCCCGCTACCCTTGACGATCGCCTGCGTGATCCGGAGCAGTATCAGTTTAATCAGCAGGCTAAGTCGCTAGTGGCCGACGAGTTTGCCTTTCACACCGCTGTGGTGCCGGGGTGGCTAGAGGCAGAGGGGCAGGGTTTAGGCGACAGCGAGGTGCCTGTTTTAGGCACTAAACTCGCTCCTATACAGGTGACTTACCCCATTTCGGCCTGCCTGACACCAGCCCCTGCTGAAGGATTGGTTGGGGTGATTGTCAACGGTGCGGGTCAACTGGTAAAAGACCCAGTCTTGCTCGACAGCACAGGCTACACGGTGCTGGATGAGAAAGCACTAGAGTTGGCCCTACAGCGCAGCTTTGAGCCTCAAGCTGGCAGTCTGCCCAACCCCCAGGCCCATTGGCTGCCGGTGCAGGTGCAGTACGACGGCGCTAACTGTAGTCTTTAAGGTATTCTTAGCCTTCCTCCCCTTGGGTAGAGGCATGGGAGAGCAACCCTTGTCATAGTGGCAGGTAAGTCGATTGCCGCTACTGATTTCCCCATGGCTCAAGCTCTCTCCACCTCTAGCAATTCTGTTCAGGCGTACCTGAAAGAAATTGGCCGCATTCCCCGCCTGACCCGCGACGAAGAGATTTCGCTGGGTAAGCATGTGCAGCAGCTGAATCATCTCACTGATATATCGACCCAACTGACAAACACCTTGGGCCGCGAGCCCTCAGAAGACGAGTGGGCCGCGGCTGCTCAGATCTCGCTCGAAGATTTGCACCAGCAGATCGCTGCTGGAGAGGCAGCCCGTCGCCGCATGGTGGAAGCCAACCTGCGCCTAGTGGTTTCGATCGCCAAAAAGTACACCAAACGCAATCTAGATCTGATGGATCTGGTGCAGGAAGGCACCATGGGCCTGCAGCGTGGAGTTGAAAAGTTTGACCCTACCAAGGGTTTTCGGTTTTCGACCTATGCCTACTGGTGGATCCGTCAGGCGGTAACTCGGGCGATCGCCGAAAAGAGCCGCGCCATTCGCCTGCCAATTCACATCTTTGAGAAGCTGACCAAGATCAAGCGCGCCCAACGCCACCTGGCCCAGGAGCTGGGGCGCACGGCTAACCTTGAAGAGGTGGCCAACTACCTCGATATGCCTTTGGTGCAGGTGCGTCAGTTCCTATCGCAATCGCAGCAGCCGATGTCGCTAAACGCTTTGGTGGGCGACAAAGGCGACACTGAACTGGCTGATATGCTGGAGGATGAGCAGGGGCGATCGCCCGAAGAATACGCGGCTCAAAACAGTCTCAAGCAAGATATATTTCGCATTCTCGATCGCCTGACGCCGCAGCAGCGAGAGGTGCTGGTGCTGCGCTTTGGCCTCGGCACTGGGGAAGGGCTGTCGCTCTCGAAGGTGGGCCAGCAGCTCAACGTTAGCCGCGAACGAGTCCGCCAGATCGAGCGCGATGCGATTAAGAAACTGCGCTACGCCCGCCACGATTTAAAGGCATATCTGGCTGGTTAAAAGCGAGTAAGGCAATTGGCTCTAGATGGGCAAGGGGTAAAGCCTCTTGCCCATTTTTGCGATCGCACGGTCTTGCCATAACTCACACAACCGCCAACTTGTTTAGATTAAATACTTAAGAAATACTAACTTTGCGCCACTGCTCTTTCGTGGCTGATATTTGCATCCTAACCAGGGGATTACTAGAGAGCAACATTTTCTAGAAGCCGGAGCTGTTATAAGGTATGCAATATCCCTTAGAGATTACGTTTAAGGTTTGGACGATTGCGCCTAAGATTACCGTTACAGATGCTAACGGAAAGGTTGTGTTCTTTGTTAAGCAAAAGTTATTTAAGCTAAAAGAAGCGATTGGTGTGTTTGCTGACGAAACCCAAACTCAGAGGCTTTACGACATTAAAGCCGATCGCATCATTGATTTTTCGGCTCGCTACAACTTCACCGATAGGAATGGTGCAGTAATAGGGGGCGTTAAGCGAAAGGGCATGCGATCGCTGTGGAAAGCCCACTACGACGTTTTTGATAACGTCAACAGCAACCTGCACATTCAGGAAGAAAACCCCTGGGTTAAAGTGCTTGACTCGCTGTTTCAAGAAGTGCCAATTTTAGGGGCTTTGAGCGGCTATGTGCTCAATCCTAAATATTTGGTAAAGCGCAGTGACGGCACCGTAGTCATGCGTCTAGAAAAGCAGCCATCGCTTTTGTCCCGCAAGTTTATTGTTAAGCCAATCGATCAACTGTCGTCTCAAGAAGAAACTCAAGTATTGCTCAGCCTAATCATGATGATTTTGCTAGAACGGGCTCGCGGTTAAGGCTCTATCCACCAATATATTCAATTGACGCACCTACCCATAGCGAGATTCTCGTTATGGGTAGGTGCGTTGCAGCTTAGCGACAGTTTGTTCCCATCGACATAGTTGACTTACTTACCTGTGGTTGCCAGGCTGCTTTATGTGGATAGGTTGTGGGTTACGGCGGGGCAAAACGTTCAAGGGTAGTGGCATAGTAGGGCGGCTGCCTAACCCACCCTACGGATACCAACTTTCTGTTAACAACCTTGTGACCTGTCCATTTCACCCAAATGGCAGCTATAAAAGGGAAGAATTCTGCCTGCTCAAACCAAAATCCAAAATCGCCATTCCAAAATCGCTATGACCCACGACGAGCTGCTGCAAATCATCGACCAGGCCGCCGCCGAGGGCTAGAGAGCGCTGCTCTCTGCGAGGAGACGTACAATTCTCAAACGCACGGATTCTCACCCATGAGTCAGCTGCCCCCAGATAGCTTTTCCGACAAGGTCACCGATGTGCTGATTAAGCTGTTTATTGCGGGCAGCGGAGGCTCAGCGCTTTACTTCCTCTATCTCAACGAATTGCCCAAGGCGGTAATTGCAGCATTGGTCAGCGCTGGGGCGATCCTGCTCACTAGCTTTGGCGAAGGCTTGATGGACAAGCTCAAAGGCGGAATGAAACGCCAGGGCGAGATCGTGGGAGAGGTGACCACCGAAGCGGTGGGGACGGCGCGAGATTTGACCTGGGCAAGGCTGTCGGGCCTGTCGAAGCAGTACCTAGAAGCGCTCAAGACCCACTGCCACAACCTCAATGTCGAAGGCTACAAGGGGCGCTTGCCCCGTCTGGTGCTGGACGAGGTCTACGTTCCCCTGCGGGTGAATGCGGGCACCCAAAAAGGTAACTCATTACACCGCCGCCGGGAAATTTGGGATTTGTTGCCCAAGGCCAATCAACCCGACCAAACTTTTCCTGAGCGGTTGCTGGCGATCATTGCGGATCCGGGCTATGGCAAAACGACCCTGCTGCGCTTTCTCACCCTCAGCTTTGCCAACCAGAGCCATACCGCCCAAAACGCCAAACCGCTGATTCCAATCTTGCTCTTGTTTCGAGATTTCTATGGGCGCATTCAGTCTCAAACCCAGCCTTCGCTGACCCAGTTGATTGTTGAAGAAGTGCAAAAACTGCCCCGCTGTGCAGAACTGCACACATCTGAACTGTGGTTTAAGGAGCAGCTGATGCAGGGCCGGGGCTTGGTGATGCTAGACGGGCTAGACGAGGTACCCGATGCCCAGCGAGAGCGAGTTAGCCAGTGGGCCAACTGGCAAATGCAGCACTATCCTAGCCAGTTCATTCTCACCTCGCGCCCCCACGGCTACGATGGCAGCCTGTTTGCGGGGGTGCAGCGGGTCGATATTCTCGACTTCAACGACGACCAAAAACGCACCTTCATCGACCAGTGGTATCGGTTCATTACCTGGGAGCTGACCTGGAAAAGCCACTGGCAAGAAAGCCAGCACGACGCTGACCTCAACAAGCATCTGTCGCGAGAGCAGGCCCAGGCCGAGAGCAATGCCGCCGCCCAACGGGCTGCTGACGATCTCAAACGTCAGCTCTTTGCCGATCGCAGCCTCACTGACCTGGCCAAAAACCCACTGCTGATCACCATCATTGCCGCCACCCACGAAGCCAGCGAACAGTTGCCCACCCGGCGCGTGCATCTCTACCAAGAAATTTTTAAGCTGCTGCTAGAATATCGCCCCAACCGCCGCGACACTCGCCTAACTATTTCTAACGCCGACGACAACCAACTCATTTTGCAGCGGTTAGCCATAAAGCTTACTGAGGCTGGCATCACCAAGTTTTCGCCCCAGCAGGGCACGGGGTGGATTCAAGAGCCATTAACCAGTCTCTACCCAGACCCAGAGCTAACACCAAAGAGATTTCTGCAAGAAATTCAGCAGGTTTCGGGGTTGCTGGCGGGCGGAGAAAGCAACCTGTACGAATTTGCCCACAAAACCTTTCAAGAATACCTGGCGGCCCGAGAACTGCTGGCCAGCCCCACGGGCCGCAATCGGTTGATGCAAAAGTTAAGCGATAAAACCTGGGAAGAAGTGGTCTATTTCTTTGCGGCCTTGAGCGACCCAACCCCATTTATCGAAGCGGCCTTAAAAGACTCCACTAACCTCTACACCCTGGAGCTAGCCCAACGTCTTGCAAACGAATCTCCTTGGATAAAGGACAGCATCAAACAAGAATTATTAGAAGCTCTTTACTATCAAACACAAGAATCAGCAGAAATTCAGCTTGCACAAAGATTCCAAGCTCTCATGTCTGTCGGCGATGGAGTTGAGTTATCCGATTACATAACTTGGGGAGAATACATTTTATTGATTGGAGACCAGGTGGATGGCAAGTTCCATTCCTGGGCAGATACTGATCGCTTTGAAGTAGAAGAATTTTCCCTTAAATCTCTGGTTAATGGGATTACGTGGGAAGATGCCCGCTGGTTTTGTGCCTGGCTCTCTACCCAGTCAAACCTTGCCCCAGTCAGGGGTGTCTATGACTATCGCCTGCCAACCGTTGAAGAGTTGACCACGGCAGGAGTTGAGGGCACTGCCGCTTTACAACCCTGGACAGCAGACTCGATGCGCCCCGGCAACAGCCTTCGAATTGTGCGCCAACGCATTCCAGAGCGCTATCAAAAGTTGGTGAACTACTTGGCCAGCGGCAGTTGGCGCGACGCCGATGGAGAAACCTATCGGATTATGAAAGAAGTCGCTGGGGGCAGACTGAGTGCAAAAGCTCTGCGAGAATTTCCCTGCGAAGACTTGCGAATTATTGACCAGTTGTGGGTGAAGCACAGCGGCGGCAAGTTTGGCTTTAGCGTGCAGAAACAAATCTATGTAGAGACCGGTAACCCCCTGGATGGGCAGTATCATGAAAAAACTTGGCACGCATTTGCGGATCGCGTCGGCTGGCGCAAGGACGGAAATTATCTGAACTACAGCAACCTAAAAGCCAATCCCTCTTTGTCTCCCGACGGAGAATTTCCGTGTGGGGTTGAGGGAGGTTGGGGGTTTGTGGAAGTCTCTTCTCTTCTTCTCTCGCACAGAGACTTGTGAACTGTAGCACAAGCCAGTTCTAGCCGTTTTTTAAAATTTGTAAAGTACTGCTTTCTACACGATTTACCTGCCTTTCAGCGATCCGTTACCTGGCACCACAGGTTACCCAGAAACCCGGTTTTTTCAAAAAACCGGATTTCTCTCTTCAGGGCGGCTCAAACCGCAGGCGCACAACCTCTGGGTTCAAACAATTCGCCAGCACAAACTTCTCCGCCACTTTACGAATGTCCTCTGCTGGGGCATGCCACTCCTCCCACAGGCTTTTTTGCCCTGGGGTCTTTTTCTTCAGCTTGCTTCGGGCCTTAATTTGGGCCAGCAGCTTGCTACCCCAGTGGTTTCGCTTCTCTGGTTTGGGCTTGGGCTTGTATCTTTTACAAAACTTTCGGTACGCCGCCGCACAGATCTCCAGCGTCGCCCCCAAGGCCAAAAATGCCGGGTGCCACTGCGTCAAACCATCGGTGGTCAAGCGATCATAGCTGCCGTAGTTGCTGTAGTCGTAGAAAAACCCCTCCTGCATGTTCGCCGCCTTGAGGTTGGCGTGGATATAGCGCAGCGTATTCAGTGCCCGCCGCTTGTCGCTCAGCGGAAAACCCGTGCTGTGGTACCGCTTCTCCCAAAAGTGCCCTGTCCGGTTCAGCATTCTGTTAAAACACATAGCCGTGTACCAATTCAGCCAGTGCATGATCTTGGGTAGGTCGTCGGGCTGGGCAGGCTCTAGCAGGTAGTGCACATGGTTGCTCATAATGCACAGGGCATAGAGCTTAAAGCCATAGTTCTCGTGGCATTTGGCGATCGCATACAACACCTCCCGACATTCATCGCGAATCAGCTTAAACTCGCGGTTGTTGCAGCGAATCGTGACGTGGTAGCAATAGCCTGAAATAAGTTGGCGCGGTTGGCGCGGCATAGGCATAACTCACCCCGCCCTCCTTAACCGAGGAAGGCAGCCGGTGGTCGGCCCCTTGATTATCTTCCCCTATCGGCACGTTCTGGCATCAATCGTAGGAGTGCTATGAGTTTGCCGCCAATGCTCTGACCATTTGAAAGGCTGCCGCCAGCCAACCTACTGACAGGAAAACTAGCATGAACGTCAAATACGATGCCGAAGCCGATGTGCTGATTTTCAGCATGAGAGATGCGCCACCTTGCGAGGCCATCTCTAAACCGAGTGGAGTAATTATCAGCTACGACGAAAATGCTGAACTAGTCAGCATCGAGTTTCTTAATGCATCAAAACAACAGCTGTCCTCCGCTTCATCAAACTAGCCCTAGGGCGCATAGCGCCAAGGTCGCGACTCTGCCTAAGTGGCCCAGGCGACAGGCTGCGATCGCACCAAAATTTTCACCAAGCCGCCATGCACCGCCCACCGATCTGAGTTCTAGCCCATAGTCCCGGCGGTACCATAGAGCAACGGTGCGGCGCGATCGCTGCCCGAGGTGTTTCGCCAGCCCTGCCTTGCATGGATCTCTTTGACCACAGCCGCCAGGCCCAGATCGCCCGCGATGCGCCCCTAGCGGCGCGGCTGCGACCCCGCACCCTCGATGAATTCATTGGCCAGGATGCCGTGGTGGGGCCGGGGCGACTGCTGCGGCGCGCGATTCAGGCCGACCAGCTGTCGTCGCTAATTTTTTTTGGACCGCCAGGCACGGGCAAAACCACCCTGGCCCAGATCATTGCCAACACGACTAGCGCTCACTTCATTGCGCTGAATGCGGTGTTGGCAGGAGTGAAGGATATTCGTGAGGCGATCGCATCGGCCCAAGACCTGCGCGGCCAGTACGGCAGGCGCACGATTCTCTTTATCGATGAAGTGCACCGATTTAACAAGGCCCAGCAGGATGCGCTGCTGCCCTGGGTGGAGAACGGCACGGTAATTCTGATTGGGGCAACGACCGAGAATCCCTACTTCGAGGTCAACAAGGCGCTGGTCAGCCGATCGCGCATTTTTCAGCTCAAACCGCTAGAGCCGGCGGATTTGTATCGAGTGGTGGAGCAGGCGCTAGCGGACAAAGATCGGGGCTACGGCGATCGCCCCATTCAGCTTGAACCTGCCGCGATCGATCACCTGGTGAATGTGGCCAACGGTGACGCCCGCGCCTTGCTCAACGCCCTGGAGCTAGCGGTCGAAACCACGCCCCTCGATGCCGAGGGCCAGATCCAAATCACCCTGGATGTGGCGGAAGAATCGATTCAGCAGCGGGCGGTGCTCTACGACAAAGAGGGCGACGCACACTTCGACACCATCAGCGCCTTTATCAAAAGCGTGCGCGGCTCTGACCCCGATGCAGCGCTGTACTGGCTGGCTCGTATGGTCTATGCGGGCGAAGACCCCCGCTTTATCTTTCGCCGCCTGGTGATTTTGGCCAGCGAAGACATTGGCCTGGGCGACCCCCACGCCGTGACAATGGTGACTAGCTGCGCCGCCGCCTTCGACCGAGTGGGCATGCCCGAGGGGCGCTATCCTCTGGCCCAGGCGACACTGTACCTGGCAACTGCGCCCAAATCCAACAGCACCATGGGCTTTTTCGACGCCCTATCCGCCATCGAGCAGGAGCGCGAGCGCGAGGTGCCCAATCCTATGCGAGATGGCAACCGCGACAGCAAAGGCTTTGGCCACGGCAAAGGTTACCTGTATCCCCACGCCTACCGCGACCACTGGGTCGAGCAGCAGTATTTGCCCAGCGGGTTGCAAGGGCAGGTGTTTTATCAGCCATCGGCTCAGGGCTATGAGGCTTCGATTCAGACCCAGGTGGCCCAGCGGCGCGAGGCCCAACTGGCGGCAATGGTCGATGGCGGCGGCGCGCTGCCCGAAGTGCTTACCTACAGCCCAGACGACCCGGCTCGCGATCGCTGGCTGCAGCGCACCCTCAGCCAGGCGGGCGAGCAGCTAGGGCAAGTGCGCGATCGCATCTTTGCTCTGGCTCTACCCCAGCGCCACCACCGCATTCTCGACCTCAACGCCCGCACGGGGCTACTCACCTGGGAGGCTCTGCGCCAGGTGCCCGAGGGCGGCGTCTATGCCCGCGTGCATACCGCCCAAGACCAGGCCGCATTGGAGGAACAAGCGGCCCAACTGCTCGAACTGATTCGTCCCGTGTTTGTGCATGCTGGCTACGAAGCTCTGGCAGCTTACCTTGCCGCTCACACGCCAGGCGTTCGCTTTGAATGCATTGTGGGCCGCAATGCCTTTGGTCAGGTGATAAATCGAGACAGATTCATCGAGATTGTGCAACACCTGCTGGCCCCCGGTGGCGTGGTGGTACTGGCCGAAACCATCCCCCGTCACAGCCAGCGCATTTCGGCCCTGGTGGATGTCACGGGCTTGAGCAAAGTCCTGGTCAAGCGCTGGCACCAGGCGGAGGACGCGATCGCCACCTCTACCACCGACCCCCGCTTCAACTGGCAGGTTGACACCCTCCAAACCCTCTTTCTTAAAGCGGGCTTTGCCGTCCAGCTCACCGAAGACGTTCTGCACAACAGCATCTACGTGTCTTCCGCGCTGCTACAGCGGTGGTTTGCAGTGGGCGGTACCCCGCCCAGCTATCGCGATCAGCTGGTGGAGCACTTGTCTGAAAAAGATGTGGCGACCATTCAGCAGAGTTGTCAGCGGCAATTGCAGGGGCAGACGGTGCAGTGGCGATCGCCCCTGGTCTATTTAGTGGCTAAAGCGGCTCCCCAATTGCATCAAGCCTGAGTTAACACGACTACTTCTTTGTCAAGGCGATCGCCAATTTCATCCTGAGCGATATCCAGGTCATAATCCATCTGCAGGCCCAACCAGAAACGGGGCGACATATTGAAATAGCGAGCTAGTCGCAGAGCAGTATCAGCGGTAATTCGCCGCTTACCTAAAACGATTTCATTAATTCGACGAGCGGGAACTCGCAAAGCCAAAGCAATTTGATTTTGGCTGAGGTTCATCGGCTTGAGAAACTCCTCTAAAAGCACCTCGCCAGGATGAATGGGTATAAGCTTCTCTTCTTTCATTTTTCGGCCTCAGTGGTAGTCGACAATCTCTACATCTAAAGCTTTACCGTCTTGCCAAACGAAGCAAATTCGCCATTGATCGTTAACGCGGATACTGTACTGATTGGCCCTATTACCAACCAAACGCTCTAACCGATTTGCTGGCGGTATGCGGAGGTCTTGAAGTGTCTCCGCATTGTTGAGCATTCTTAACTTTCGTAGTGCAACTTGCTGAATATCTGGCGGCAATTTGCGCGATCGCTGACGTTCAAAAATCTTCTGAGTCTCTTTATCTCTAAAGCTTCGAATCAACGTTCGGGAATTACATAACTCACTCAAGTTTATAACGCGTGACGCTAGACGCCAAAAAATTGTCTTTGTCCCTCCTAATGGCTATCGAAAAGCTTCTAGCAACTCCTTAGCCGACTCTAACGTATCGGCTTCGGCGGCGGGCTTGTCTTTGCGCCAGCGCAGAATGCGGGGGAAGCGCACTGAAATGCCTGATTTGTGGCGAGTCGAGGCGGCGATGCCCTCAAAGCCAATCTCAAAGACGAGAATTGGCTCCACCGATCGCACCGGCCCAAACCGCTCTGTTGTGTGGCGGCGAATCCATCTATCTAGCGCGTCGATTTCGGCGTTATCTAGCCCGCTGTAGGCTTTGGCAAAAGGAACCAGATTCTCGCCCTGCCAGAGGGCAAATGTGTAGTCGGTGAACAGGTTGGCCCGCTTGCCACTGCCCGCCTGGGCGTAGATCAGCACCGCATCGAGGCTCATGGGGTCAACCTTGTACTTCCACCAGTAGCCGCGCTTGCGGCCCACCAGGTAGGGGCTGTCGATCGCCTTTACCACCAGCCCTTCGGCTCCCTGCTGGCGAGAATTTTCGCGCAGTGCCGCCAGTTCGGCAAAAGACTGGAACTCCAGGGGAACGGACTGGTGCAGGTTGGGGGCGGTGTGCACAGCCAGCAGAGTAGAGAGCGAGTGGGTGCGATCGCGCCATTCTTTCTCCCGCAAATCGACCCCGCCAAACTCCAGTAAGTCGTAGGCGATGAAGTGGACCGGGCTATCTTCCATTACCTTTTTGCTGACTTTCTTACGGCCCAAGCGCTTTTGTAGGTGATTAAACGACAGCGGCAGACCGTCTTGCCAACAGAGAATTTCCCCATCCATCACAATGCCGTTGGGGAAGGTGGCCATCATCGCTTCTACTTCCGGGAACTGGTCTGTGACGAGATCTTCGCCCCGTGACCAGACAAACACCTGGTCGTCCCGCTTGATCACCTGGGCACGAATGCCGTCCCACTTCCACTCGGCCCGCCAGCGCTCAAAGTTTTCGCTTTGAAATTTTTCTTCGTCCAGAGAGGTGGCCAAAAAGAATGGGTAGGGCTGGCTGGGGGCATTCTGCGTGGCCGCTTCATGGGTCAAGCTGGTGTAGAATTCGACCGTGGGGATAAAGTCGCCCATTAGGCGATGGGTCAGCACGGCTTCGGAAACGCTCGTGGCGGCAGCGAGGCCTTTGATCACCAGCTTTGCCGAAGCACCGACTCGAAAGGCTCCGGTGAGAATTTTGTTGAGCACAAAGATCTCGGTGTTATCCAGCGCCGCCCACCAAGACACGATCAAATCCCGGCGTTCATCGTCGGTCTCCATCGCCTTGTACATGGGAATAACATCCTCCATCCACTGGTGCAGCGGGATAGAGGGAGGCCGACCGGCCTGGTGTTGGCGATCGGCATCGACCTGGTTATGGGAACTTGGCTGGGCGCCCTCAGGGAAAATACCGCCGGTTTGGCTTGCCTCTCGTTCAGAAACCCCAGCCGCCAAGGATTGTCCGGGCAGATCCACATCCCGCAGCAGCAGGGCGATCACCTCTGCCGAGTCGCCCACCTGGGCGTAGCAGTCTTTAAACAACCATTCGGGAATGTCAGAAATTTGCAAAAATACGTCTCGCAGCACCCGCGAGGTCACCGTGCGGCGGCGGGTTTTGCCCAGCAGCAGGTAGAGCGCCCAGACTTTGTCGGCGGGTTCGGCCTCTTGAAAGTAGGCTTGCAGCGATCGCACCTTTTCATTGGTCGAGGTGGTCGCATCTATATCCTGAAAGAGCTGGGTAAATCGCTGCATAGCTGGGCGGATGGGCGGGTGTCGCTGTGCTCATCCTACTGTTCTTGCTCGATCGCTGCCTTGACGCTGGCGACGTGAACTAGGGCATCGCCCTGGTTCACGAGCGGGTTTTGGCCGTGGCCAATCACAATACCTTCCATGGGGCTACGCACCTGCACCGGCTTATCGCCAAAGGTGTCGCTGATAAAGCCCAGGGTTTGGCGCTGCTTGACTTCATCGCCCAGGGAAACCGATCGGTGCCAGATGCCGCCGCGAGAGGCGCGGACCCAGCGAGTCTCGTGTACCTCCAAAGTCGATGGTTGGTCCATTGCCGGCGGTGTATACATGCCCAGGTAGGCCATCACCCGGTAAATGCCATCGACCCCGGTTTGAATGGCGGCTTCGTCGAATCGCAGCGCCTCGCCCGCTTCATAGAGCAGCGTGGGAATATGGCGTTTGGCGGCGGCCTGGCGTAATGAGCCATCGCGATGCGAGGCGTGGATGATGACTGGAGCCCCAAAGGCTTTAGCAAAATCGTAGGTAGCCGGATCGTTGAGGTCGGCCCGCACCTGAGGCAGGTTGATGCGGTGAATCGCTGCCGTATGCAGGTCGATGCCGTGGGTGCACTGGCTGACCACCTCCCGCATAAACAGGGCCGCTAGCCGACTGGCCATCGACCCTCGACTAGAGCCGGGAAACGAGCGGTTGAGATCGCGGCGATCAGGCAGGTAGCGCGACTGCTCTAGCAGGCCAAAGATATTTACCACCGGCACTGCAATCACCGAGCCGCTCAGGCGGTTGGGCCTAAGCGACTTAGCGATCCGGCGAATGACGTCAACTCCATTGAGCTCGTCGCCGTGAATCGCAGCGCTGAGCCACAGGCGCGGCCCCGGCTTTTTGCCGCTGATCACCGTCACCGGCAGCGACATCATAGTGCCGGTAGTCAGGCGGGCCACGGGCAGGTCGAGCCGCACCCGCTTACCCAAAGGAATCGTTTCGCCCCCAATGGTGAATGGGCCCAGGGGAACGGCAGCCGGGATAGCCATCGGCGGGCCAACGGCTCGAACGTAGTCGAGGGAGTCTGGTGAGGGTTTGCCCAAGGCAACCGGCAAGGTAATTTGCCGTCACTATAGCCGATCAACCGTGGGGCATGGCCGTTTTTTGGAGGACATTCTATTGAGGGAAGGGCTTTAGCAAAGCTGGTTGAGGAATCGCAGACGAGTTGACAAATCGTGACAATCCTTATTAACCTGAAGTCATTACGATTATGTTTAAGCAGGCGAGAGGTATGCAATGGTGAAGTTTGTCGGTATTGCCGGTAGTTTGCGGCCCAATTCCTACAGTCAGTTGGCACTGGAGCTGGTATGCGATCGCCTCCGCGCCTTAGGGGCCGAGGTTGAACTGCTCGATCTGCGCGAGATGAATTTACCCCTTTGCCACGGCGGCAAAGATTACCCCGACCACCCCGATGTCGAGCGGCTGCGTCAGGCTTTTCTAGACGCCGATGGCTTTGTGCTGGTAACACCCGAGTACCACGGCAGCGTCAGCGGCGTGCTCAAGAATGCGCTGGATCTGATGAGCTTTGATCAACTCGACGGCAAGGTGGCCGGGGCAGTCAGCATTCTCGGCGGTCAGTCAAATAACAACGCCCTCAACGATCTGCGCACCATTCTGCGCTGGGTGCACACCTGGGTAGTGCCAGAACAGGTAGCGATCGGGCAGGCTTGGCAAGCCTTTGACGACCAAGGCAAAATCGTCGATGAAAAACTTTCCCAACGTCTTGATGGCCTGGCCCAAAGCCTCTACGACAACACCCGCAAGCTACGCGGGGTAGACTGAGCGTCGTCTTCCCTATGTAAGGGGTTCCGCACTCCAAAAGGATGTAGAGCCCATGCAACGGTTGAGGGGGCTTCCCTACCTTACTATGCTGACCATTGCGAGAGTTTCGTTTCCGAGAGGGGCGGTTCGTGAAGCGTTCGGGAACTGCCTCGAAACGAGTGTATCCGTTTCGGAATCGCGTTAGGCTGAAAGCAGCCCTTACCCACGTTTCCATGCCGACCCCCGAGTCTTCAGCGCCTGCCGCTTGGCCCACCGCTGCCAGTGTTGCTAACGGGTTTGATGCCCAGCATCCCCCCGACCCCAAGCTGATTGATGCCTGTGTGCACTGTGGGTTTTGCCTCACCACTTGCCCCAGCTACCGCGTGCTCGGCACCGAAATGGACTCCCCCCGAGGCCGCATCTATTTAATGGATGCGATCAATACTGGGGAGGCTCCGCTATCGGCCACTTCGGCAAAGCATTTTGACTCTTGCCTAGGTTGTCTGGCCTGCACCACTGCCTGCCCTTCTGGGGTGCAGTACGACCAGCTGATTGCAGCGGTGCGTCCCCAGGTCGAGCGCCACCATGAACGGCCCCTGGCAGAACGGTTGGTGCGATCGCTAATCTTCAACCTGTTTCCTTACCCCACCCGACTGCGGGCGATCGCCGGGCCGTTGTACCTGTACCAAAAGCTGGGTATTTCTCAGCTGGTGCAGAAGACCGGGCTGCTGGCCAAGCTCTCTCCCAGCCTGGCGGCCATGGAATCGCTATTGCCCCCAATCACCGCCGAGAGCTTTCAAGATGATCTGCCCGAACTGGTTCCGGCCGTAGGCACCCAGCGCTACCGGGTGGGCATGGTGCTCGGCTGTGTACAGCGCGTATTTTTCTCGGATGTGAATGCGGCAACGGCGCGGGTGCTCAGCGCCAACGGCTGCGAGGTGGTGATTCCCCATGAGCAGGGGTGCTGCTCGGCATTGCCCGCCCACCAGGGGCAAGAGGCCCAGGCTCAAACCATGGCCCGCCGTATGATCGACTGCTTCGAGGCTGCTGAGGTTGATTACGTGGTGATCAACGCAGCGGGCTGTGGCCATACTCTGAAGGAGTATCACCATATTTTGCAGGATGACCCGGAGTATCGCGATCGCGCCAAAGCCTTTGTAGCCAAAGTTCGCGACGTACAGGAATTCCTCGCCCAGGTGGGGCTGACAACGCCACTGCATCCCATCACCCCAGGCGCTCTACCCATCGTCTATCAAGACGCCTGCCACTTGCTCCACGGCCAAAAAATTAGCCTTCAGCCCCGACAGCTGCTCAAGCAAATTCCCGGCGTCACCCTGCGAGAACCCCTTGATGCCGCCCTCTGCTGCGGCAGCGCCGGAGTTTACAACATGCTGTACCCCGACGTGGCCGCAGAGCTGGGCCAGATGAAGGTGAAAAATCTGCTGAATACTGGCGCGACTTTGGTTGCATCTTCCAACCCCGGCTGCTCACTGCAAATTCAGCAGCATATGGCTGGGCAAGCGCGATCGGTTCCGCTCTTTCACCCCATAGAGCTGCTCGACTTTTCGATTCGCAATCTGCCGCTACCGGTGGAGAAGACTGTTTAACCACGCCGGGTATCCTAAGCTCAGCCGACGTTAGGCTCCCCATTCCCCTCATTTTTTTGCTGCAATGACTCCTCTTCACGCTCGCCGCCATCAGCTTAAAACTCAGCTGCTCCAGAGCATCGACGCTTTAGAAATTGAGGATGCTATTTTGCCTGTAGAGCATCCTGCTATTGATCAAATCATCTGCGAACTGGAAACCTTGAACCCTATTGACCAGCCCCTACGGCAGGAGCACTGGCCCATGCTCCTAGGCTCCTGGGCTCTGGTCTATGCCTCGCGGGGCACGGTGGTCACGCGGCGGCTGGGGCGGCAGTTTCCCTTGCCCGTAAGCATTCAGCGTGTATGGCAGCAGCTGACCGACTCCGAGGGCAACGGGGCTGGCATCGCCACCGAAAATGGCGCTGTGCTATCCCTACCCTTCTTTGGCGAACTCACCGCCACGGCCCAGGGCGTCTGGAAACCCTATGAAGAAGGCGAAAGCGCTCGTGTTAGCTTTGGAGCCTTTACAGTGCAAGCTACCCGCTTGCTGGGAATTGCTGGGCTGCACCTGCCCCAGATTACTGTGCCGGTGCTTGAATTCCTTCGCCAAGAGGCGCTGTGGATCACCTCCTACCTAGATGAAGACCTGCGGTTTGGGCGTGGAGCTACAGGCAACTTGTTCGTGTTTCGGCGGTAGTTAGCGATCGCACCCAGATCTGACCCAGGGCACGAACCGCCCATTTATTCTCCATCGTCGTCATCGCGGGCCGGTCTTTGAGTTTGCTGCACCAAACCGTAGCGAGCTGCTTGCGGCCCAGCGTCGTGCTCAATCACATGCTTGAGCACCGAGTAGGCAGCCTTAGAAAACTACAGTCGCCGCAGCAGACTAGGCCCGTGGGTGTCAGTGCCGCAGGTTGTCAGCAGGCTGTGGTCTTGGGCCAATTGCTCGACGGTAGGCGTGTGGCGAGGGCAGGGAGTCCAGTGTTCGGGGTTGGCGTAAGCGTAGTAGGCCTCGACCCCGTCAATGCCGAGGGCCGCCGCAATGGGCACCAGGGTTTTAGCCGAGGTTCGGTAGCGGGCGGGATGAGCTAACACCGCAATACCCCCCGCCGCCTGAATAGCCGCAATGACGGCAGCCGCAAGTTTGGTCTCACCTCGGGGCGCGTAGCCTCGTAGGTAGGGCTCGATCGCATCGTGGCTGGGCACAAAGCCGTAGCCTAAAATATGCACCTCGGTTTCCGCCAAAATAGCGGTGATCTCTACGCCGGTAAACAGCCTGGGCACGGCCCCGCCCTTGCCCCGCTGACGGCTGCGGAGAGAAGTGGGGTGACGCCACTGCCAATCTTCCAGCCAGGCTTTGGCCTGCTGGTAACCTTTGACGGTGTGGTGATCCGTGATGGCAAAGGCGCTAAGGCCAATGTCAACCACCTGCTCCATAAGACCAGCGGGGGGGAGCCTGCCGTCAGAGCAAGCGGTGTGCATGTGAAAGTTGTAGGTATAGGGGCAGCTGGTTGCGTCTACAGCGGCGAAAATTTTTCTCAGCGATTCCGCGTCCCCGTTGCGGGGGCGCGGACTAAAGGTGCTGAGACTATGAGTGGCAACCATGAATCGTGGGGATGAGTGCTGCGTTTTACCAAAGGTTCTTTATTAAATATATAACTTTGCCCCGTTGGCGGAGGAGATTTCTGTGCCTTGGAGGCTGTTTTCAGCTAAATTTTCAATTTAGACTGACGTTGCCAGAGGGGTGACAATGTCAGTGTTATTGCGTTGTGCTCCTATTTAGCCTAACGAAAATAGCGGCTTTAAAGTGTTCGTCGCTGACCGATCGCAGAGATCCTGTGGGAAAATTTTGCCTACTGCCCCGGTTTTCAATCCTTCAGCCATGGTCAGCGATTCGCAAAACGAGCGGGAATCATCCCAGCAGTGTTCCCATGATGCCTCCGGCTTTGATCAACAGGCCCAGCGTCAGGCTACCTATTGGCAGCAGGCCCCTGCCAGCGACGCTGACCCCGTGGTGCGGGCTACGCAATACCTAGGCATGCTGCGCGACCTATCGGTCGAACCCCGCTGGATTGCCCTGGCCCATATAGCCGACCCGCCTGGGGACGCTCTAGTCTGGATTGGTCAGCACATTCACCGGGTCAACCAGCAGCTCAACGCTATTTTGAGCGACCTGCTGGGGTGTTTTGAGCCGGTTTTGTACTCCGATATGCAAATTTTTGCGGCCCCGATCGCACCCCAGGCCAGGGTAGATGGATTTTGCTGTGATGGGCCGAGCCGAGCTTTGGGAGAGAATCGCTCTGCCCCTATTACCTTGATGGTTGACGCAGGCCGCATTGTACCCGCCGACTGGCCGGGGTTAGTAGCCCATGAGCTGGCCCACGGCATCGCCAGAATTCCAGGGCATGGGGTTGAGTTTAGCCGCGCGATCGCCCATCTGTGCCTGGCTCAAGATCTGCCGATGCCGTCGCCCCAGCTCGATGCCGAAGCGCTGTGCTACTGGCCCCCCTGCCGCCACAACCCCCAGCCCGAGCTGTTTTGGCTGGGGCGATCAGCGTTTTAGGGCGATCGCCCCAGCCGCTCCGGTTGCCCCCAGGTATCCCAATGAATGGGAGAATAGCCAAGACCCGCCTTACAGGATTTTTGCCGACTATGAAACGCTTGACAGCCATGCTGGCCCTTGCCCTCATGTTTTGGAGCCTGAGCTTTGCCCGCGCTGAAGCCGCCATTCCCGACGATGTGCAAAAGCTGCTCGACACCAAAAAGTGCCAAGTGTGCATTCTCAATGAGGCCGAGCTCAGCAACACCGATTTGACCGGGGCCAATCTCAAAATCGCGGTGCTCACCGGAGCCAACCTGGCTGGAGCTGACCTGAGCAACGCCAACCTGATGCTCAGCGATATGGAAGGGGCCGACCTCAGCGGGGCCAATCTAGCCGGGGCTCGGATGAACGGTGCCAACTTGCCCGACGCCAATCTTTCCGGGGCCGACCTCTCTAACGTGGAGATGACCCAGGCCAACCTCACCGACGCTGACCTCACCGATGCCAATTTGAGTGGTGCTGTCATGCTCAGCGTCATCCTCGGCACTGCTAACATGAAGGGGGCCAACCTCAAGGGTGCCAACCTGCGCGGCGTCAACCGCAGCATGGTGCGGTTTTGCAATACCACCATGCCCGATGGCGCGATCGAAAACCGCGACTGTTAAATGGTGGTTTTTAGGAACGCTGAGTAGGTAGGGTATAGGGTTGAAGGTGTAGGGTTTAGGGCCATTCCCTTGCACTGCACCTTAGACCCGAAAGCTACCAACCGCTAGGGATTCTCTTTGCCGTAGGCTTGCCAGGCCAAGTCAACCAGGCCATTAATGATCGCAGCGGCCACCACGGCGCTGCCTTTGCGGCCGTTGATGCCGACGTGGGGCACCATGGTGTCTTGTAGGCGGCCTTTAATCACAGCGGTTTCGAGAAACCCGGCCGGCGTTGCTACCACTAAAGCCGGGCGCACCTTTTCGGCATCGATTAGGTCTACTAGGGCAGACAAGGCGGCCTCAGAGGCCCCCAGCACAAAGATACCTTCAGGGTAGCGCTGGGCCAGGGTCTCTATCCCCCACGAGGCCTGACTTTTGCCCTTCTGGGGGCGGGTCAAGGCATCCATGCTGCAATAGACCGGATTGGCAAACGTGTTTTGAATGCAGGGCGTAATGCCTACCTGCACCATGGGCACATCGACAATGATGGTGGTGCGGGCCGCCAGGGCTGCGGCCCCCGACTGCAACGCCTGGTCAGAGAAATGGATCAGGTTTTTGAAATCAAAGTCGGCGGTGGCATAGATTACCCGGCGCAAAATTTCGTATTCCGACGGCGAGAAGCTGTGGTCGCCAATTTCGGAGTCAATCACTCGCAGGCTTTGGGCATCGGTCACATGCCATTCCATAGGGGGCCGGTTCAGAGAGGTGGGTCAGTTTGCTGGGCTAAGTTTAGCCAGGTCTGGGGTGTAGCGCAACCAGCAGCGCGATCGCCGCAGCTGGATTCCTCAAGAACTGCTCTAGAGGGCGGCTTCGGATCACGCTCCTTAAACCCTACACCCTCGCTGCGGATTGTCCTGCTGCTGGGGTCAATGCCGAGTCAAAATGGTGCGCAGGGCCGCTATCAGCCGCTCGACCTGGGGCGGATCAATCCAGTAGTGGGTGACGGCTCGCAGGCGGCGATCGCCATACCCGCCAATGTGCAGCCCATACTCAATCTTTAGCGCTTTGATCAGGGCTTCTGGATCAATAGCAACTCCTTCGGCCAGGTCAAAAAACACCATATTGGTTTCGACTACCGCTGGGTCAACTTCAATGCCAGGAATTGTCGCTAACCCCTGGGCCAGAGCCTGGGCGTTATCGTGATCGCTCTGCAACCGCTGGGTCATGGTCTTCAGGGCAATGATGCCCACTGCGGCCAGCCCGCCGGCCTGGCGCATGCCGCCGCCCAGCAGCTTGCGGTGGCGGCGGGCCTGGTGAATAAACGCCTCGCTGCCCACCAGCAGGGAACCAACCGGAGCGCACAGCCCCTTGCTGAGGCACACGCTCACCGAATCGACATGGGCGGTGATGTCGGTTGGCTCGACCCCAAGAGCGGTTACGGCATTGAACAGTCGCGCCCCGTCTAAATGCACCTTGAGATGATGGGTTTGGGCCAGGGTGCTAATGGCGGCGAAGTAGTCAGGCTCAATCGCCGCGCCATTGTTGCCGCCGGAGCTGTTCTCTAGCAATATCAGCTGGCTGTGGGGCAGGTGGGGATTATCCCCCCGAATTGCCGATTTGATCTGATCGATCGCCATGCGGCCCCGGCTGTCGGTCGGTAGCGGGCGAGTGGTGATGCCACCGAGCACGGCGATGCCCCCCGCCTCCCAGCAGAAGGTGTGGGCGTCTTCGCCGAGAATGGCTTCGTCGCCGCGCTGGGCATGGGTGAGGGCGGCGATCAGGTTGCCCTGGGTGCCGCTGGTGACAAACAGCCCCGCTTCTTTGCCCAGCAGATTGGCGGCCAGGGCTTCTAGCTCGTTGACGGTGGGGTCCTCGCCGTAGACGTCATCCCCCAGTTCGGCGGTGGCCATAGCCTCGATCATGGCTGGGGTGGGCCAGGTGACGGTGTCGGAGCGGAAGTCGGTGGCGGGGTGGATGGTGGACATGGGAGTGGAGGGGTGTGGGAGTGGGTGAGGTAGGGAAGATGAGGAAGTGAGGGGGATGGGGAAGTGGAGGAGAGATAGTTGTTGTGGGTGGGTTCCCGCTGCTGGCGGGCTGCGGGCTATAGCAGGTGAAGTTGGGTTGGGACAGCTCAAAATGCTATGGTTCGAGCCTACCGGGCATTTTTCCTATTTTCGTTCTTTTGCTGCATCTGCTTTGCGATCGCATGTCATATCAAGATGATGACATAGCGGTGTGGGGCAATTGTAGGGTGCCTCTAGGCAGTGATTTGCCGTATTCAGGGGATGGCATAGCGGTGCAGAGCGATCGCATCCTAAAACCAACTGCTGTTTTGCCATATCCAGGGAGTGACATAGCAATGCGGGGCGATCGCATCCTAGAACCACCTGATGTTATGCCATATCCAGGGGGTGATATAGGATTGCGGGGCGATCGCACTCTAGTGATTAGTGATGGAGCTGTGGGCCAGGTTGGGTCTAGACCATCGCAACCCAGCTATTTCCTTCAGGGTTGCAGTTCCTCGATCACGCGGGCGGGGCTGACGAAAGACATGCCCTGCTGGGAGGCGGTGCTGATCATCACCGCTTCGATGACGGGGGCGCTGACGGGGGCGACGGATTGCCAGGCGACGATGAAGTTGGCTCCTACTCCGCCTGTGACGTTGGTGCGGTCAACGACGACTTCGGTAGAGGCCAGGGGGCCGAGTTGAATGGGCGCATCGAGATAGGTAACGATGCGATCGCCTCCCGAGTTGTAGTAATCCAGCGCGGTGATGACAATGGGCTGCTGGCGATCGCTGTTGCGCAGGCTTAGGGTCACCGTCAGCTGAAAGGCGCGGTTGGTTTCGGAGTCAAAAATTTCGGAATACACCGGCACGTAGAGGGTTTGCCCCTGCACCGCAGCAGCTGGGGCAGCGGCTAAAACGGTGACACCGGGGCGATCGCTAAAGCGCTCCTGGGTCGATTTGGGGGGTGAAGGGTTGGTGGCTGGGGCTTGGGCCGCGCAGGCCGATAGCACTGCCAGACTTAAACAAATCAGCACTACTTTAAAGCTCACCATCAGACGTTTTTCCCTGGCTAGTTGACCTGACACGCGCACTGACAGCATCGCTGATTGCTCAGGCCGTTAGCTCTGCTCGGCAACTGCAACATAAGCACCCAGACCAATCATGGTGCAGCCCGATGTGATGCGCTGACCTCGTCTGAAAACAACGCGCAGTATGACAATGCCACCGCCATGCCGGGGACGTTGTCGCGATCCCACTTCAGCCAGGTTTGAATGAGCAGCTGGGTAGGTTTGGAGGGGAGCACCTGGGTGCGCAGATAGGGCAGCAGGTGCGATCGCACGTATTGCAGCATGGGTGAGTGGCAGACAAACCGAGGGTATTATCGCCCACTCCCGCAGCCGGTGCCGACGCGGCGCTAGCGTTCTGGCGGGGGCGGCTTGACTAGCGTGGCGATCGTTCGCACCAATCGGTCTGGTTCAATCGGTTTGGCCAGATGCAGCTGAAAGCCAGCGGCCAGAGCATGCTGCTGATTGACCTCTCCCGCATAGGCCGTCAGGGCGATCGCTGGAATATGGCCACCCTGGTCGTGCCGCCGTTGGCGAATCTGCTGAATCAGTTCATAGCCATTCATCTCGGGCATGCCGATATCGCACAGCAACAGGTCGGGCATAGACTGATTCAGCCGATTGAGGGCCTGCATGGCTGAGCCGGCAACAGCTACCTCAGCCCCCGCCTGGGTGAGAACGAAGGACGCCAGCTCCCGCATGTCTGCCTCGTCGTCGACCACCAAGATCTGTAGCCCGGTTAAGTCGGTTGCCTTGTCCAAGGGTTCAGCGGGCGACGGTTGATTTGGCCTTGCTAGGGTGAGGGGGAGCCGCACCCTAAAGGTCGCGCCGAGGTCTTGGCCAGGGCTTTCAGCTGCCACCAGCCCGCCGTGCAGTTCGGTGAGCTGACGCACGATCGCCAGGCCGAGGCCGAGGCCGCCAAACTGTCGCGTGGTGGTGCCATCCTCTTGCCGAAAGTAGTCGAATACGTGGGGCAAAAAGTCGGGATGAATGCCTTTGCCGGTGTCTCTCACCTGAATTTGAGCGTAGCTATCAACCTGCTCTAAGGTGATGGCAACCTGCCCACCCGCCGGGGTGAACTTAACCGCATTGGAGAGCAAATTCCAAATCACCTGCTGGAGCCGGTTGGTGTCACCTAACACCTGTCCCGCGATCGCGGGCAGTGCGGTTTGAATCTGAATCCGTTTGGCCTCAGCTGCCAGGCGCACGGTTTCGGCTGCCGCTTCAATGGTGGTGACTAGATTGACTGGGGCAACGCTCAGGGTCAGCTTGCCCTGCAAAATGCGGGAAACATCGAGCAGGTCTTCGATCAGCTGAGCCTGGAGCTTGGCGTTGCGCTCAATGGTTTCTAAGGCCTGGTCAGTTTTGGCCGCATCCAGCTGCCTGCTGCGCAATATCGTGACCCAGCCCAAAATTGGGTTCAGGGGCGATCGCAATTCGTGGGACAAAACCGCTAAGAACTCATCTTTGATGCGGTTGGCAGCTTCAGCTTTGGTGCGATCGCGCTGAGCCGACCGATAGAGCTGAGCATTTTCGATCGCCAGAGAAGCCCGGTGCGCCAATTCTTCGGCGAGCTGTAAGTCTGCGGCAGTGTAGCGGCGGCCCGACTCAGCCGAGATGAACGTGATCACGCCGACCACCTGGTCTTGAGTGCGCAGGGGCACCGTCATCACCGAGCTAAAGCCCACCTGCCGCAAAATCTCTAGATGCTCAGGGTCTTTGGCAGCGTGAACCAACAGTTCATCGGGAATTTCAGGCACCAAGTCTGGCTGTCCGGTGCGCAGGGTAAGGGCGGCACCGCGCTCTGCATCGGTATCTAAGGGATACTTGTCTCGGATCTGGTAAGCCCATTCCAGCTTGGCTGGGTCGATGTGCGCCACGGCAATTTGGTCAATCGAGCCATCCTCTTCCACAATGTGAACGGTACACCAGTCGGCCAGTTTCGGTACGGTGAGCTGGGCAACTTGCTCTAGGGTAGTTTGGTAGTCTAGAGACGAGGCCAGCACGGCGCTCGACTCAGCCAGAAACTGCTGGGCGCGCTCCAACTTGACGCGCTCGGTGACATCGACCACATAGGCCAAAAGCCGCTCTACTCGTTGATTTGCGTCAACCGTTGGCAGGTAGTAAACGTCGTAGTAGCCGGGGCGGCGATCGTCATGGCCAGGGGCATTGAGAGGCAGATTGGGCGAGAGAAATGGCTGACCCGTGGCATAAATCTGGTCCATAACCTCAACGATCGCCGGATCAATTTGACCAAATAGCTCTACCACCGACTTACCAAGGTGATAGTCGCGGGGTAAGCCATTGATCCCTGCCATGGCATCGTTGATAGCGATAAATCGCTGCTCACTGTCTAACAGCGCCAGCCCCACCGGGGAGGTGTCAATCAGAGTGGCCATTTGCTGTTGAGCGGCCTCGGCCTGGGCTCGGGCTACGCGTTCTCGCTCGAGCAGTTGCTCTCGCTCCTGCTCAGCCAGCTTGCGATCGGTGATATCGATGACCGCCCCGATCGACTGCTTGGGGTGGCCCTGAACATCGTAGGAAAACTGCCCTCGGGATTCGACCCAGCGAATGGTCCCATCTGGCCAGCGTAGGCGATATTCGTGATAGTACTCGGTGCGGTTTTGCATCGCCTGCTGAAGCTTTGCCTGGGCGGCAGTTAGGTCATCAGGATGGACGCGGCTGGCCCACATCTCGCAGCTCGGTTCGCATTCGTAGGGCTGGAACCCCAAGATAATGAAATGCCCCGCCGACCAGCGAAAGGTATTGGTCTGTATGTCCCATTCCCAGGTGCCCATGCGGCCAATGTTGAGGGCGAGCTGTAGCCGCGCTTCGCTCTCGCGTAGTTCGGCTTCGACCCGCGATCGCTCTACGGCCAGCCAGGTTTTTTCAGCGATGCGCTCTATCATGGCCACGTTGTCGGCCGTCCAGCGGCGTGGCGTGACGTGATGCAGCACCAATATGGCAACAAACCGCCCGCGCTTCACCAGGGGCACGCAGAGCAGCGATCGGGTCTCAATGGCAGCAAAGGCCGCCACACCGGCGCTGGTGCGAGGGTCGCGATCGACATCATCGACCACAACGGTTTTGCCCTGCTTGAGCTCGGCGATGATGTCAACCCCAAACGAATCCATCTGGTGGATACCCACCACGCTGGTGACGCCATTGCAGTAGTCGCGCTCAACGATCACGTGCTCTTGAGCGGCATCAATTTCACCGTAGGCGCAGCGCGTGACGTTGAAATGCTGGCCGGTGGCATTAACGACCTGCCAGATAATTTCCTCTGAGTCTTGCAGGGTGCGAGCGGCATCGTTTAGTTCAATCAAAAATTGTTGCTGCTGTTCTTTTTGCCGTAGTTCTGCCAGTAGGGCCTCGCGATTGGCTTCGATCTGCTTGCGATCGGTAATATCGATCGAAATCCCGGTCATACGGACGGCTTGCCCAGAGGCGTTAAAGTAAACCTGTCCCTGGCCCTTGAGCCAGAGAACCTTACCGTCGGCAGCGATCACGCGATATTCTTGGGCAAAAGCCTGGTTCCCCGCGACGGCCTGCTCGGTTGCTTGCCCGAGCAGCGGGCGATCGTCTGGGTGAATCAAGGCCTGAAACGCCTCAGGGGTGCCCACCTCCATGCCCCAAATTTCTTGGGCATTGGGAGAACACACGACCTGCTGCGTTTCTAGATCGACATCCCAAGCGACCATTTGGGCCGATGAGAGGGCAAGCTGTAGGCGTTCTTCGGCCTGCCGCAGGTTTGCCTCAATTTGCTTCAGACGGGTGACATCTTGAAACATGTTAATGCCGATCGCTGGATGCCCATGCATAGCGGGCAAGGTCTCTCCCCAGCAAAGCGTGGCCCGAATGCCGTCGGGGGTATGCCAGTTCATCTCATAGTTCTGTAACCGCTCTCCACGAGCAATCAGCACAGCTGGCAGTTGGGCTGTGGGAATGCGATTTTCCTTTGGGGAGGCTGCGCCATCGCCTTGGGCATCGGTGCAGTAATAGGCATTTGTATACTCCTCTAAGGATTTGTTTTTTGGGAACTCACCCCCAGCTAATTCATTGGCAATTCGGTTAGCAAAAATAACTTTTGCGGTGTCTGGGTCAATAAAAATAGTTGGCGTTGGCATTAAATCTAGTACGGCTTCTAACCATTTCTGTTGGTTTTCGAGATGTTTTGCCTGCTGCCTGAGTAGCCTTTCGGTTTGCTGGCGTTGGGTAATGTCTTGAAACACCACAGCAGCCGCCAAAATTTGCCCTTGCCGATCTAAAATTGGCGCTGAATTAACCGTAATTATGGTGCGTTGACCATCTTCTTGGCGAAGCTCGATTTCCTCATCGGTAATGACTTCGCCGGTTCTCAGCGATCGCGGCAGGGGATATTCATGGGGCGCATACTTTTGCCCATCGGGGCGAAACGCTTCATAGGGAGTGATGGGTACATAGGCTTCTAGTTCGTAGGACTGCTCATAGCTACAGCCCAACGTTCGTTTCGCCTGCTCATTGGCTAGCACTAATTTGTTTGACCCTGCCTCGGCAATCAGCACGCCCGCCGGCATCTGCCGTAGCACTGCTTCAAACTGGGCATGTTCTGTTTCTAACTCGCGGAGCAGTTGCTCTCGTTCTATCTCGGCCTGCTTGCGTTGGTCTTCGACGCGCTTGCGTTCGGTCACATCTCGAAAATAAACCGTCAATCCCGATGCTGAAGGATAGGCTTTTATCTCCAGCCAGCGTTGAAGGGGCTCGCCAAACTCTTCCCAGGCCACCGGAACTTGCTCAGCGATCGCCCGGTGCATGGCTTCGTAGGCCACCCCGCCCACCAACTCAGGAAAAACCTCGTTCCAAACCTGTTTGCCAATCAGCTCGTCAGGGGTTTTGTGCAAAATTTGGGCGGCGGCCTGGTTGACGTAGGTGTAGTGCCAATGGCGATCAAAGGCTACAAACGCATCGGTGATGTTTTCTAAAAGAGTGACGACGTTGTGCTCTGTTGCTTGGTCGGCTTGAGTTGGGGTATGGGCTAACTGCGCCGCTAACGCCTGGTTCTGCTGTTGTAGCGACCGTAGTTGGTTTTGCAGCTGCACAATTTGAGTCGGTTCACTGTTGGAGTTGGCAGCATTCTCCACTGCTAAACTGCGGGCAAACTGTTCAATCACTTCAGAGCGCGAAGTCCCTCGTTGCTGCGCCGCTTGATCGAGCGATCGCCAAGCCGTGTGGGTCAGCGATAGGCTGACTCGATGTTTGGTCTCTCGATCCCAGTTGTTCACAAACTTCCCGCTCGCGTCGCGTTTCATGGAGAATGGGGCCGTATGCGTAAACGGTAATTCCATTCAACTCGACTCCGTTGTGAATATAAATCATCCTTCAGATAGACGTTTTTCCTGGATAAAATCTACGCAAGGGTTCTATCGCTGCCGTCCTAGTTGAGTTAAGGGGGCAGGTAATAGGAGGAGGTGCGATCGCGCCTATTACAGCAGAGATGGGTGGAGTAGAGACACCGAGGCTACTATCGTCCACTCCTAGAGCAGGTCACTAGATACGCACGTTAATTCTTTCCTTTAACAGCCAAAATCAAACTGAATGACAAGCCACCTGCAGCCGATCACGCCCCTGCTGTTTTGCCATATAGAGCGCCTCGTCAGCCTGCTTAATCAGCGATAAAACGGTTGTTTCGGCATTGGGTTTGAGACTAACAACGCCCAAGCTCACCGTTATGAATGGGCTAACGTTAGAGTCAGAATGCAGAATCCGAGTTTGCCAGATTTGGGCTTGAATTTTTTGGGCAATGGCAACGGCTTCATCCAGCGCTGTGTTGGGCAAAATCACCGCAAACTCTTCGCCACCGTAGCGCTACTAAATCGTTAGGACGAGAAACTGCGAGTTTTATCTGCTGGGCAACTCGCTGCAAACAGTCATCTCCCATCAGGTGCCCGTAGCAGTCATTGTACTGTTTGAAAAAGTCAACATCGCAGAGAATTAACCCCAGTGGTTGCTGTTCTCGCAAGGACCGTAGCCATTCCTGAACTAGGTACTCGTCAAAACAACGTCGGTTCGCGATCTGAGTTAACCCATTCTGCCAACCACAAAGGAAACAGCACCAATGTTTGAATATCTCGACCAACCGGCCCCCACTAGCAGAATCTAATTTTGTTTTACGAATACTTCCACGGCGATGACGACTCGGGCATTGGGGCCAGTCACCAGACCAGCTGAACGCGCTGCATCGCCTGCATTATTTAAGCCCTGGGTAGGCTACTGCCCGATACCGTGCTTAAGACCATCAGCATTGGGGAACTGGTCAACTACTCTGTGTAGCTACAGCAATATCATTGGATTTAACCTTCAATTGACTTAACCTTCAACCGACTGGGGCAAACCCTGTGGGAAAATAGGCCCCCTAACCTCTTGGGTATTTGAGAGGCTGTTGCCGATTGCGGGTTAAGCCTTTAGGCCCAATCTTGCGCTCCCTCCCCGCCCAGGTTCTGCAATATGCCCCCATAGGGCATGCTTAAACAAACAGCCGGTGCATCCCTCAATGATCGTTGTTCCTTTCAATCGTTGCTGTAATGCCAGAGCTATTTGCTCAGTCTATGGGTGTGCTTCATCGTCGTCGGTTTATGGGACTGGCGGCAGCGGCGGGGTTGACGAGCTTAACAACCTGCCGACCCCCTACCGGTAAAACAACAATCGAGGCTGGCCAGAATTTTGACTGGCGACGGTTTGCGGGCGAGCAGATCGGGCTGCTGCTGGATGATCATCCCTGGACCACTGGCCTGTTGCCCTACCTGCCAGACTTTGAGGCCCTGACCGGCATCACTTTGAAGCCCCGCACGGTGGCAGAACCGGCCTACTTTGCAGAGATGGAGGCCCTGCTGCGGGCTGACCCCGTGACGGCGGATGCCTTCTTTTTACCGATGGATTCCACGGCCTACCGGCTGTGGGGAGACGATTTGCTGCTACCGCTGACGCCGTTGATCAATAATCCCAGGCTAACGGCGGCCAACTACAATCTGTTTGACTTTCCCGAGGGGTTTCGGCTGGCGGCCATGTATCCGCCAGACAGCAGCAGCCCCCAGCTGTTTGGCATCCCCGCCACCTTTGAAGCCTACATTCTGTTCTACAACAAGCGCCTGGTGAATCAGTTTCTGGCGGGTCGGGTGCCCCAAACCATGGCTGAGCTGGTGCAGGCCGCGAACCAGATTAACGAGAGTGGACAGGCCTTGGGGGTGGTGATGCGCGGGGTTAAATCGGACGCTATTATCGATACGGTGTCGGGGATTGTACTCAACAGCTGGGGAGCCGAGCCGACCCCGCTGCCCTTTAATCTGTGGTTTGATGGCGATTGGCAACAGCCCCGCCTCACCGATCCTCGCGTTGTTGAGGGGTTGACTACCTATGCCCAGCTGATGCAGGCGGGGCCAGCCGACACCAAACAGATGAACTGGCCAGAGGCCACTCAGCTATTTCAATCGGGGAAAGCGGCGTTTTACATTGATGCCAGCCTGTTTGGGCCTGACTTTGAGCAGCGCGAAACCTCTGCGATCGCCGGTCAGGTGGGCTACACTATGCTGCCTCGGGTTCACCAACAGAGCCTGACTGGCCACTGGCTATGGGGGCTCGGCATTCCCCGGCGCTCTAGCCACCCCCAGGCTGCCTGGCTGTTCATTCAATGGGCCACCAGCCAGGAGATGGAAGCCAAAATTGCCGTTGCCACGGGTGGGGCACCCCGATTTTCGAGCTGGTTGACGCCGTCGGTCTACACCGAGGCAATCAACTTTGACTATGCTCTAGCCGTGCAAACCGCCATGCAAACCTCGCGCCCCACAGCGGTGCTGCATCCTCGATGGAACCAGGTGGCCCTAGCGATCGCGGCAACCATTCACGACATCTACGACGGGGAAGAACCTGCCCTGGCCGCCAACCAGCTCCAGGCCACCGTGAGGCAGTTGATGACGAGAGAGGGATCGCCATGATGGGCCGTCTGCGGTGGTTTAGAACCATTCGGGCTCAGCTAATGCTGGGGTTTGGCATCATTTTGCTGCTGCACGGCATCAGCGCCGCCATCGGCTACGGCAGCTTGCAGCGGTTCCGCTCCCGCAGTCAGACCACCCTCGACAATGCCGCCCAGCTGCGGGAACTCAGTTTAGAACTAAAAACCAATTTTTTGCTGGCTCGCCAGGCTGAGGAGGCCTATTTTGATACCTGGCAAGGGGGCAACATCGATGCTAGTGCCCAGGTGCATATCCAAACCAACCACGCCTACTTGGCCCAGGCCCGCCAGAAACTAGCTGCTCTGAGAAAATTAGAAGCTCAGAACCCTGAGCTGGCCGAAGAATTTGCCCTACTGGGCTCGCTATTTAATAACTACGAATCGGCCTTTGAAACGACTACTCGCCGCATTGCAGAGGATAGTCTGAACCATGAGGTTCACCGCCAGCTAAAGGATTTGCTCGCCACCCTACCTGACAGCCAGCGTGCAGAGCTCATGCTTCTGCGCATGCTGGTGTGGCAGCTGATGGCTGAGCAGCAGACCTACCTAGCGAACTGACACCCTTTCCTGGGCCATTGTGGATGAAACCGGCGTGGCCTTAGCGCCCGAGCACTATCCGGTGACGCAGGTGCTCGCAAGCCAACGTCCCCTGCAAAACCACGTCCTGGGCGTTTGCGCCTCCCAGGCCCCGGGCTGCACCTGGGTCTTGGTCAATGCGTTTCCCAGCTTTGACGAGGCCCAACGGCTGACCCAGGTGGTGGTGACCTTTATCGACATCAGCGATCGCAAATTAGCTGAAGAAGAACTGCGCCACCAGGCCCTGCACGATGCCCTCACCGGCCTGCCCAACCGCGCCCTGTTTACCGAGCGCCTAGAGCAGGCAATGCAGCGGTTCAAACGCCACCCCGAGCAGCTGTTTGCGGTTTTGTTCATCGATTTAGACCGCTTTAAGGTGATTAACGACAGCCTGGGCCATTTGGTGGGCGACCAGCTGCTGGTGCAAATTGCCCACATTCTGCAACGCCACGTCAGGGCTAGCGATACGGTCGCCCGACTGGGGGGCGATGAGTTCGTCATTTTACTAGAGCAAATCACCAGCTTGAACGAAGCCATCCATGTGGTAGAGCGCATTCAGGCTGATATCAAAGCGCCGTTTCAGCTGATGGGCCGCACGGTGTTTACCTCTGCCAGCCTGGGCATTGCTCTGGCCAGCCCCGACTACGACCGGGGCGAAGACATGCTGCGCGATGCCGACAACGCCATGTATCGGGCTAAGAGCGGGGGGCAGTCCTCAGGTTACGCAATTTTTAACCCCGCGATGCACGCCAGCGCGATCGCGCTATTTGAGCTAGAAACTCAGCTGCGCCAGGCCCTAGAGCATCAAGACTTCGTTCTCCACTATCAGCCGATCGTCAGCCTGCGCGATCGCCAGCTGCTGGGGTTTGAGGCGCTGGTGCGGTGGGTGCATCCCCAGCGCGGGCTCATTTCCCCCGGTGAATTTATTCCTCTAGCGGAGGAAACAGGGCTGATTATTCCCCTCAGTGAGTGGATTTTTGAGACGGCCTGCCGCCAGATGGCCGACTGGTATCACCGATTTCCGGTGGTTAGGGGGCTAAAGATGAATGTGAATGTGGCAGCAGCACAGTTTGAGCGACCCGAATTTTTTGAGCAGATCAAGGCCATTTTGGAGCAGACAGCGCTACCGGCCACCAGCTTTGGTCTAGAGGTAACCGAGAGCCTGCTGCTGCTGAACGTGAAGGGTGTGCTATCGACGCTGTCGAACCTTCAGGAACAAGGGGTTGACATCAAAATTGATGACTTTGGCACCGGCTACTCATCCCTCAGCTATCTCAAGTGCTTTCCGATCAACACTCTGAAGATTGACCAATCGTTTGTCGAAAATATTGACGTTGACCACGACGATGTCAGCATCGTCAAAGCCATCATTCAGATTGCCAAGTCGTTGGGCATGACGGTGATTGCCGAAGGGGTCGAAACCGAATTTCAAAACCACCGACTAGAGCAGTTGGGCTGCGATGCCATTCAGGGCTACTGGATTGCCCCACCATTGCCCCCCGACCAGGTGGAAGCGTTTATTCAGCAGTCATAGACCGACTTAAACGATCTCCATTACTTTGGCCACTAGCCGCATCTACCGGTTAAAACTGGTATAGCCATCGCCAGGTCGATTACAGCATTCTGTATGCCCTCTTGTCGCGATCGCTACACGCCAGTGCGCCACCCTAGGTTTTGCTATTAGCAGTGACTACTGTGCAGCGCAGTGGCCAACGCTATTCAGTACGTCTGTCAAGGGTCTGTCCTATGTCGTCAACATCTCAGCCTGGCTGCCCCATCACCGATTTAGTCAGCCAGTTTATTCAGGCCCGCGCCATTACCCAGACCCAGTATCAGGAGCTAACCACCCTAGTACTGGCCGATGGCACCATCGACGAGAGCGAACGCAAGCAGGTCAATCGCCTATTCGACGCAATTCAGCTTGGGCGGGTGAAGATTTTGGACTAGGGGACTAGGGGAGGTGAGGGAGATGGGGGGATAGGGAAGGTGGGGGAGACGGGGAAGATGGGGGGATGAGTAGAAAGGAAAGGCGACTTTTGCCACGACTATCTCTTGCAAGGACAGGTTTCTCTTCTCCCTTACCTCCCTCACCTTCCCCATCTTCCCTACCCGTCACTCCTACTCCGTCACCCGTCCCGTCAGCGGCGAGCTGGCGATCGCTGCCCGCTGCACCGGAATCCGGCCAGCGCGGTAAGCCAGGCGACCAGCCAGGGTAGCTAGGCCCATGGCGCGACCCATGGCGATCGGGTTGGCGGCTTTGGCGATCGCGGTATTGATCAGCAGGGCATCGGCCCCCATTTCCATGGCTTCGGCGGCTTCGCTGGGGGTGCCAATGCCGGCATCTACCACAACTGGAATATTGGCGGTTTCAATGATGATTTGAATATTGGCGGCATTGCGAATTCCCTGGCCCGAGCCAATGGGTGACCCCAGCGGCATGACGGTGGCGCAGCCTACCTCTTCTAATCGCTTGGCCAGCAGCGGGTCGGCGTTGATGTAGGGCAGCACCGCAAAGCCTTCTTTTACAAGCTGTTCAGCGGCTTCCAGGGTGCCAATGGGGTCGGGCAGCAGGTACTTGGCGTCGGGAATGACTTCGAGCTTGACGAAGTTGTTGTCTTCTTGACCCAGCAGTTTAGCCATTTCGCGGCCCAGGCGGGCGACCCGGATGGCTTCCTCGGCGGTTTTGCAGCCCGCTGTGTTGGGCAGCATCCAGATTCTTGACCAGTCGAGGGCTTCGGCTAGCCCCTGGTGGCCAGGGGCGTTGGTCTGCACCCGTCGCACCGCGACAGTAACAATTTCGCAGCCGCTGGCGGCAATGCTCTGGCGCATCACCCCAAAATCGTCATACTTGCCGGTGCCGGTCATCAGCCGAGACGAAAAGGTGCGCCCAGCGATGGTCAGAGGGGTGTCAGTCAAGTCGTTGGTGAAGGACAGATTCGTTCCCAGAGTAGCCGGGGTCGCAGGGGCAGCATCGGTAAAGGTCATAGCCTGAGGGGTAGGAGAAACAGCGGAAAGGTTGGGAAGTGCCGGCGGGGCGGTGTGGAAGCGCTGCCAAGAGAACGCATCTAAGCGCGGGTCTGGCTTGCCCAGCACCGCCTGGGCCACCAGTTGAGCCGTAATGGGGGTAAGCAAAATGCCGTTGCGGTAGTGGCCCGTGGCCAGGGTGAGGTTGGCGGCGGGGCCAGGGCCGAGGATGGGCCACTCGTCGGGGGTGGCGGGGCGATATCCCCACCAGGTCTCTTCAAGGGTGAAGTCGGCCAGCAGGGGCAGCAGGGCGATTGCATTGCCCACCAGCTGGTGTACTCCGCCCGCCGTATTGTGGGGCGCAAACCCAACGTCTTGGCTGGTGGCCCCTAGCACAATGCGACCATCCCGGCGGGGCACGATGTAGATGTCTTCGCCAAACAGCACCCGCTGCAAGGGTTGAGGGGTGCTATAGCCGAGGGGCACCCGCAGGCTCGCCATTTCGCCCTTTCTGGGAAATACCGGTAGGGGCAATAGCTCGTGGGCCCAGGCCCCGGTGGCCAATACCACCTGGTCAGCGCTAAAGTCACCTGCCTGGGCCGTGCAGACCCGCTCAATGCGCCCCTGATACTGGCGCAGGGCGATCGCCCCAGTGCCCTCGTGCAGGATCACCCCCAGGTCAATGACCGCCGATCGCAGCGCCTGCACCAGCAATCGGTTATCCACCTGGCCCTCGTCGGGGTGCCAAAGCGCCCCCTGCACGTCGTGGCTGAGGCCCGGCTGGTAGTAAGCTAGGGTCGCGGCATCTAACCAGCCCTCTGTAGGTAGTTCTGGAGCCGTGCGGCGCGGAGCCAAAATGCCGCAAGGCCAGTAGCCCACCGACTGCCCGGTGAGCGCTTCCAACTTACTCACCCAGCTGGGATACAGCGCCAGGCTGGCGAGGGCGAGATCGAGCATCGGCCCTGACGGCAACCCTTCTGCCTGGGGGGCTAGCATGCCCGCAGCGGCGTGGCTGGCGGCCTGCTGAAAGTCACGGCTGAGCACGGTGACGGTGGCCCCCTGCTGCCGCAGCTCTAGGGCGCTCGCCAAGCCAATAACCCCGCCGCCCACTACCAGGACGTCGCTTCCCTGATTTGCCATGCGTTTAACTCAAGTGCTCAGCCTCATTTTAGGCCACTGGAGGGCGCACCGCCGCGCCTCTGTCGCAGGAGAATGGGCCTACCACAGGGCTGGAATCGAGTCTAATTCGGGGTCGGAGGCTGGACGCTGCACCGCATCGGGCTGCACTAAACCCGGCTGAATAGGCGCAATGTCGCCACCCGTGGCCGGAAAGGTAGTTGCCGCTCCGGTGCGGGGAATTACGTTGCCAGGGGCAGGGTTGACGCCATTGGCTCCCGTTGTCCCCGTGTTGTCTGGCGAGAGGGTGGCGCGATCGCTGCCCTGGTCGGTAAACGTGCTGTCGCCCCTGGCCGCAGTTCCAGTGCCCACCTCGCTCTGGCGCTGCACCAGTTGACCAGCCTGTTCGAGGGGCAGAGCGCCCAAGCCATCGGCATCCTGAGCAGTTGTATTCTGTTGGTTAGCGATCCGTTCTCTTTCGGGGCGATCGCCCGAAAGGCGGCTAAGCATGCCCGTCAGCATCAACACCAGCGCCGCTGCAATGCCACCAATAATAAAGCGATTCATAGCCTTCCTCACCCATACCTACGTTCTATGATTGCGCAGATCGCCCCTGTTGACGCAGCTTCTCGCCTGGCTTTGCCTTCTCAATGCTACGCCTATTGAAGAATCACGACTTCAATCCTGAGGTCATTAAAGTCGTCTAGGGAGTCGTGATCTTCAAAGTCAACCTCGTAGCGGTTGCCGTTGGTGTAACGGGTGCGCTTGATTTTGACTCCAAAGGCATCGCGCCAGGGGCTTCTGGCCGTCAGACGATTGTCACCGTCGAAATAGTAGGTAAATACATCTGCCTCGGAATCAAAGCGATACCAGCGGGTAGGGTCATTGTCGGTAATTTCTGCCTTTAACTGTGACTCGGGAGGAAGCTGGTTGATGGGGCGAGGGCCAGCGTTTTCTTGATAGACCCGTAGCCGCTGCCGAAACAACGCATTACCACCATAAATTCGATACCACACCTCGTGAGGAGTCGTAGCGTTGGTTGTATAAACCGAGTAGGCGGTAGCGGTGGGCATGCTGAGCGTCTCGTACTCCCGCACGACGCCACCGAGGGGTGGGGGAGACCCAGAGCTTTGCTGAGCCGGAGCTCGCAACCCCAAGGGCCAGACCAGCAGCACGGTTACCGCGATCGCTAAAAACAAACTATTGACTATGCCGCGCCGTTTCATGCTCTTAGCCACCCGAAGGAATTTGCCCAAAGAATACCCCAGATGGTTAGGCCGAGAACACTGACCAGCCAGCTGGAGCGGGCCAGTGTTGCTGGCGAGTGGACAGCCGGGCCAGTCATCCACAAAATTTCTCTGGCGAGAGAGTAATCGCTCAGCAGGTGCGCTACCGTTTTGTGAGTCTTAAACGCTTCGGAGGGCCTCTCGCAGAGCCTGGAGGTCAGCTCCGCAGATGACGGGCAAGTGGCGGGTGATTTTTTCAATCTCCCAGTGCCACCATTGAACTTCGAGCAGGGCCTCAATGGTGGTTTCGTCGAAGCGGTAGCGAATCACCTGGGCGGGGTTGCCGCCAACTACGGCGTAGGGGGGCACGGCCTTAGTCACCACCGACTGAGCCGCGATAATCGCCCCATCGCCTACCTGCACCCCGGGCATGAGAGTCGCGCCGTAGCCGATCCACACGTCGTGGCCGATGACGGTGTCGCCTTTGTAGGGCCATTCGTTGGGCATGACTGACTCCCAGCCCTGGCCAAATACGGGGAAAGGGTAGTTGGTAAACCAGTCGGTGCGGTGGTTGCCACCGTTCATGATGAATTTGACATCGGAGGCGATGGAGCAGAATTTGCCGATGATCAGTTTGTCGCCGATGAAGTCAAAGTGGTAGAGCACGTTGCGCTCGAAGTTCTCGGGATTCTCAAAATCGTCGTAGTAGGTGTAGTCGCCGACGAGGATGTTGGGGTTGGTGACGAGGGTGTTGAGAAAGGCCGTGCGGGTGATGCCGGGGATGGGGTAGCGGGTGGTGGGGTGAGGGCCGTGCATGGCAGGGTGAAGGAGATAGGGAGGCTATTTTCCGCCTAGAAATAGGCCGCTTTCGGAGCAGACTCCGGCCAAGGGCTTGTCCCAAACATCTTTGGGCAGGCTGGGCAGGCGGGCGTATTCGAACACAATGCCCACGGTGGGAATGCCCTGCCAGGGGGGCTGGCTGAGCAGGCGATCATAGTAGCCGCCGCCGTAGCCGAGGCGGTAGCCGCGCACGTCGCAGGCGACGGCGGGCACGAGGATGAGATCTACTAGAGAAAGGTCTACCTGGGGCGACCTGGGGTGGGGTTCAATAATGCCGTAGGAGCCTTTGCTTAGAGGCCAGCGGCTGTTGGCTGACCAATAGTGCCAAGTCAGCCGGTTTTTATCGACGCAGCGGGGCAGCCCCCAATGAGGGTGGTGCCCTGTCAGGGGGCTGAGGTCGGGCTCTTGGCGAAAGCTGGTGTAGGCCAAGATAATGCGGCACTGGCGAAAGTAGCTCCAGTTGAGCAGGTGGGAGCAGATGCGATCGCTCTTTTGCTTCCACAGCTGGGGGGGAATGCTCTGGCGGGCGCTGATGAGGCGACGGCGCAGATCGGATTTGGCCTGATGGTTGAGATCTGAAGCAGAGGGTTGGGTCACGGGGGGCAGAAAACGGTCCATGGATAGCCAACAGCGGCGCTAGAAATAGATCAGCAGGTTTAGCCCCGGAATGGTGCGTGAGAGCGTCCACAGGAGCAGCGCTGTGTAGAGCAGACCCAACGCCCATTGATACCATACCAAAGCTGTAATCAGCCCCGGCACATGCTCGTCTCGTAATCGAATGTCATTAAAGCCAAACTTTAGCCAGTTGTTAAGACTAAAGTCTAAGTAATTCAGCCAGTTCCAGCGGCGATCGAGCAGCAGGTAAGTGTAGCGATCGCGAAAAAACGGAAACTTAGGTATCACCGGTAAGCGGGCGATCAAGAGCCGTAGCTGGCGCAGGCTGCCGTCTTCGACAAAATAGCTTTCCGCCATCAGGTCGTGGTAGCGGCCCCGCTTAATTAATAGGCCAATCAGCACAGCGGGCACCGGCACCAGCAGCATAAACAAAAAGCCCAGGGTGAGCAGCGGATAGTCGGCGGCGCGCAGCAGAGCATTAAGCCCTAGCCCCAGCAGTAAACTACAGCCCCCCCCCAGCCATAGCCCCTCTGCCAGCGGTGGCAGAATTGGGGTGGCTCGGCGGCGACGGTAGCGATCGACCAGCCAAAACATCAGCGCAAAGGTGGGGATGGCCACCAGCCCGAGGCCAAAGGTGAGGCCAAAGCTGGTGCCGTAGCGGCTCAGCACCACCAGCCCCCCTAGCCACAGCCACTGCAAACCCAGGGTCAGCCGCTGAGTAATGGGGAAGGTGTCGCGGGCAAAGATGCGATCGCGCACCTTTAGATACGCTGCCAGGTCAACCCCCGGCACGCTCAGCACCCCCTCAGTGCCGATAAAAGTCTGGGTTTGGCGCTGGTTGACCACCGCCGCCGCCTGGGTCTCGGTAAAGCCTGCCCGCACCAGGGCGGCCACCGAAGCGGTGTTGACGTTGGTGCCCAGCAGCCGCTGCTGCCAGCTTTTTAGCCGTAGCCGCTCGGCGGTGTAGGCAATCGAGTTGGCGTCGCTAATTTGCTCCTGATTGCGAAAGTTGCGCTCCAGGTTGCGCAGCAGGGTCTCGTTGCCCGCCAACTGCGGCACCGAAAACACCCGACCAATTTTGCTGGGGGTGCCCAAAATCTGGGTTTGCTCCAGGCTAAACTCCAAGCCCGCCACATTCAGGTAGGCCCCCGGCAGAAACAGCACATCTCCCAGGTCGACCTCGCTGCCGACCATAGCGTTGCGCAGGTTGACTGGCTCGCCAAAGCGGCTCTGGCGCAGCACCAGCGGCGCGTCAAAGCGGGCTTCGGTGAAAAACAGCGCCTTAGCAAAGTAGCTGCGCACAAAGAAGGCACTGCTCTGCCACACCGTGCGGGCAAAGTCGGCCACCCCATGCCACTGCACTCGGCTAAAGTTCAAATTGCCCGCCAGCACCGCCCGGCTAAAGTTGGCATCGGCCTTAAACTCGGCCCCCTGAAATGTCGCACCACCACGAAACTGGCTTTGGTCAAACCGGGCCGGCTCAAAGAACAGGCTGCCCTTGGCCTGCACCCCCTGGCGAAAGTTGGCCCCCGAAAAATTCACCGCTTGGTTGAAGCGCGCCCCGCCTACAGAGAGCCCTTGCTCAAACACCGCTCCGCTGGCTAGCACCCGGCCCAAAAAGAATGTATCGCCCCCTAGCACTTGGCCTGTAAAGCGAGTCTGCACCGCCACCAGCGGTGCTTTAAATAGATAGATCTGCTGGCTGCTACCCTGGCCCTGAATGAGTAACGACTGGGAGAGCCGGCTGAGCTGGAGCAAGCGCTGGCGATCGCGCCTCAGCTGGGCCTGCCCGACATCGCTTAGCAACGGTGAAAGGTTGTCGCCGTAGAGGGGTTCGCGCTGGCCTAGGCGCTGCAAGTCGAGGTCGCCTTGCACCACGGCGTAGCTCAGGTCGAGCGCCGGGGCTGTCGCTGGTTTTTGTAGACCGCTGCTCAGCAGCCGGTAAAAGCTATCGGTCAGGGGGCTGTCAGGCCTCAGATCAATTGTGTAATAGCGCAGGTCGATGGCAGGTCTGCCCTCCCGCTGCACAGGAGTCGCTAGCCGCTGGCGCAACAGGTCTAAAGTCAGGGGGGGATAGCTGTCAGCGGCTAGGGCTGGCAGCGGCTGGGCGATCGCCCAGCCCACCACCCAAACCACCCCCAACCAAGCTATCCACCGCCTCCAGGGGCAAGGCACCGAGACCTACAGCGCTGCCTGCTGGCCAACATACATGGCCCGCAGCACCAGGGCCGGGTCAACCCAGTTGTCTTGGTACTTAAGACCCCAGTGCAGGTGCGGCCCGGTAGTGCGGCCCGTCATGCCCACTCGGCCAATGCGCGCCCCAGCCGGGATAGGCTGGCCCGCCCGCAGCTGAATGCCGCCCTCGCGATCGACCATCACCTTATTTTGGCCGCTGCCCTCTACATGCCCCTGCATGTGGCAGTAAATGTGGGTCCATTCTCCAGATTTAATCGCCATAGAGGTGCCACATGCACCGTCGCCTTCGACCCAGAGCACTTCGCCCGCCCACCAGTTGCGAATATAGCTGCCGTTGGGGGCTGCTAGGTCGAGGCCGTAATGAAAACGAGAGCTACCGCTGTAGGGGTCACTGCGGTAGCCAAAGGGGGATGTGTAGGTTTGAAAGTTTTCGACCGGAAACGAGGCCCGAGTCCAGAGTGCGGCGGTGAGGTCTTGGGCGTTAGCCACCGATACCGAGCGGGGCAGCGCTACCGAGACCAGAAAAGCAGTGGCCAAACCTAGCCCGAGAAAGGCTCTGCGGCGAGGCCTCTGCCCCCAACCGCCCACCAAACTACGAACTAAAGTCTTAACCGTGCCGGGTTTGAATTGAGCAGCAGAAGTCAGTCTGAGGAGATTGCAGAGTCGCCAATTCATGGTTTAAATCGCGATCGGAGGGAGCAGCGAACGTCGCCAATTAGCTTATCCCAGATTTCACAACTGGGACACTTTTTGAACTGGCTTTTTGCTCGCCCCCGCAAAACGGTAAGCTAGGCATAAATCAGCCTGTTTTTGGCTGTTAAAATTCTGCCAACGCTAAATTAAAGATATTAGGCCGTAAGCAAAGGTAGAGGCCCTTTCCCCCTTGCCCACTGGCGTTCTGGTAGGCTCGAATGGTGGTTATTGCCACACCGGATGAACTCCACCCGACCTGACAGAAGACACGCTAAATTGCAATAAGCTTTGTTGCAGCCTATCTACATTGGTGAATAGGGTTGCCAAGGGGGCACTGACACCAGGTCAACTCTAAACCTCGGCGTTGGCTAAGGAATTCTATAGACAGTGGGTGAGTTTCTCAATCAGGCGATCGCATTCCTCAAGGGTGTTGTAGTGCACCATGCTGACCCGCACCACGCCTTGCTGGGGCAACAACCCTAAATCTTCGATCAGCCGCAGCGCGTAGAAGTGGCCGTAGCGAATGCCAATGTTGTGGGCATCGAGCTGGGGCGGAATTTGGTCGCTGCACAGCCCTTCCACCACAAAGGAAATGGTTGAAACGCGTTCGGTCGGATCAGCGGTGTCTCGACCGATAATGCGCACCTTGGGCCGACTGTGCAGAAACGAGAGCAGCCGTTCGTTGAGCGCTCCTTCGTGCTGCTGAATCAGGCTAAACGCCTGATCGATGGAGTTCCCATCGCCAGACTGTCCGTGGTGCTGGGCTAGGGCTTCGAAATATTCAGGAATTGCCGTGAGGCTATAGCTCAGCTCGTAGCTGCTGCCCCCAGGCTGAAACTTGTAGGGGATTGCCGTGTCGTCGATGAAGTAGTGGTTGTAGCCGGGCAGGGCCAGCAGCAGCTCCTTTTTGCCGTAGAGCAGCGCCATGTGGGGGCCATACACCTTATAGAGACTAAATGTGTAGAAATCGACATCCAACGCTTGCACATCGACGCGGCGGTGAGGGGCAAAGGCAACCCCATCGACGCAGAGCAGCGCGCCATGGGCGTGGACGAGATCGGCGATCGCTCGCACCGGATGAATGCTGCCCAAGACATTCGATGTGTGGGTGACGGCGACTAAGCGAGTTTGCGGCGTTAATAAGGCCTCCAGATCCGCTAGATCTAGCTCAAAGGTGGTGGGGTTTACCCGCCAGGTCTTAATGACAACGCCCTCGCGCTCTAGCTCCACCCAGGGGCTAATGTTGGCCTCGTGGTCGGCGTTGGTGACGACAATTTCATCGCCCGGTTCGAGGGTCGGGCGAAAACACTGGGCCAGCATGCGCAACAGCGCAGAGGTGCTGGACCCGAGCACCACCTCCGTCGGGTCATCGGCATTGATCAGCGTGGCCATGGCCTTAGCCCCTGCCGCTACTCGCTCCGTCGCTAACTGCGACACCGCGTAGCTGGCCCCCAGCTGCACGTTCGACTCGTAGAGAAATGCGGTGATGCGATCGACTACGGGCTTGAGAATCTGCGAGCCGCCAGCGTTGTCAAAGAAGACCCAGTCGCCCGCCAAAGCGGGAAACTGCTGCCGGACAAAGTCGAGATCGAGCGTAGCGGGGGGATTGTGGGTAAGGGGCAAGGTTGACCTGTCCAAATGTTCTTGAAGGGCGGGTTTGACGCCGTGGGAGACGTGCCAATCGCCTCTTAAGCTCCCCAATTCTAAAGGGATCTACAGCGAGTGTGGGCTTGAGTGCACCCAGGCGTGAGGAATTGGTGACGAGCCTAGGAATGCGGATCTGGTGCAAGAAATTGACTTTGACGAACGGGTGATGATGCCTAACCACTAATCCCTATCGACTGGTGTCATTGATGAGCTGCGATCGCTGACTTCATGCATCGCCGGATGCAACTTTGGAGAAGGCCTGGCAACGTCCTATAAATCAACCCGCTCCGGTAATATTTTGGGATGACTGAAACCCCATCCCTCCCCCAGATTCCGTCCCAGGCGTGGCAGCGACCGATCGGCCAGCCGTGGGAGCACCACTATATTGTGCGCTACGCCAGCAACCTCGACGATGGCCCAGACCATGGGGCACCCCTCGGCGGGCTAGGGGCAGGCTGTGTGGGGCGATCGCCCAACGGTGACTTCAACCTTTGGCATCTGGATGGCGGCGAGCATGTGTTCCAAGGCTTCCCCGGCTGCCAGTTCAGCCTTTGGGAGCAGGGGGGCGGTAGAACTCAGACCTATGCCCTCAGTACCCAGCCGCCCGAGGATGGCACTCTGTCGTCGTGGTCGTGGTATCCCGCCTCTACTAAAGCCCGCGCCACGGGCAGCTACCACGCCCTCTACCCCCGTAGCTGGTACCGCTACGAAAATGTGTTTCGCGCCCAGATCACCTGCGAACAGATCTCGCCCATCTGGTCCGACAATTATAAAGAGGCCAGCTATCCAGTAGTGGCCTTTGAGTGGACGGCCCACAACCCGACTACCACCCCCATCACCCTCAGCATCATGGTGAGCTGGCAAAACATGGTGGGCTGGTTCACTAATACGCAAAAATCTCCCGAGGTGCTGCTGCGCGACGACGGTAGCCCCTACTACGACTACGTGCCCGCCCTGGGGCAAAGCACCGGCAACTTCAACCAGTTCATCAACGCTGACGGCCTCAAGGCCCTGGTGATGGATGGGGCTTGGCAGGACAACCCCAAAGAAGGCGACGGTCAGTGGTGCATCGCCACCCTCGACAACCCCAATGTGGAAGTTTCCTACGATCTGCGCTGGAACCCGGCAGGCAACGGCAATGACCTTTGGGCGTCGTTCGCCAAGCTGGGGCGGCTGATGAATTTGCTGGATACCTCTCCAGCCGAAGGTGAGGAGCAGATCGGCTGTGCGATCGCCTTGCGCTTCACCCTACAACCCGGCGAAACTCGCCAAATCCCCGTTGCCCTGGCGTGGGATCTGCCGGTGACGGAGTTTGCGGCGGGGGTGGTCAACTATCGCCGCTATACAGATTTCTTTGGCAGAACGGGGCGCAATGCTAGGGCGATCGCCTTCGATGCTCTGACCGAATACAAAACCTGGCAGCAGGCGATCGCCGCCTGGCAACAGCCGATTCTCGATCGCGCTGACCTGCCCGACTGGTTCAAAATGGCGCTATTTAACGAGCTGTACGACTTAGCCAGCGGCGGCACCCTGTGGAGCGCCGCCACCGAGGTCGATCCCGTAGGCCAGTTTGCAGTGCTGGAGTGCATCGACTACCGCTGGTACGAAAGTTTAGATGTGCGCCTCTACGGTGGTTTCGCCACCCTGCTGCTGTGGCCCGAGTTAGAGAAAGCGGTGCTGCGCGCCTTTGCCCGCGCCATCCCTGCCCAAGACGAGCGGCGGCGGATTATCGGCTACTACGTCACAATGGGGCTGGAGCAGCCCCCGGCAGTTCGCAAGCTCAAGGGCGCAACGCCCCACGACCTCGGTGCCCCCAATGAGCACCCCTGGGCGCAGACCAACTACACCAGCTACCAAGACTGCAACCAGTGGAAGGATCTGGGCAGCGACTTTGTGCTCCAGGTCTATCGTGCCTACCAGTTCACCGGGGCGACGGATGTGGCCTTTCTCAAAGACTGCTGGCCTGCGGTGGTCGATACTCTGCAATACCTGAAGCAGTTCGATCGCGACGGTGACGGCATTCCCGAAAACGAGGGAGCCCCCGACCAGACCTTCGACGACTGGCAGCTGAAGGGCATTAGCGCCTACTGCGGCGGGCTGTGGCTAGGGGCAATGGAGGCCGCGATCGCGATCGCCGAAATTCTCACCGCGAACGGGCTGGCCCCCGGCAACACCCCCATTTTGCTCAGCCAGTACCGCCGCTGGCTCGACAACGGTCTCAAGGCCTACCATCCCAAACTGTGGAACGGCCGCTACTACCGGCTAGATACGGGCAGCGGCTCGGATGTGGTGATGGCCGACCAGCTCTGCGGCCAGTTTATGGTGCGCCACCTGAGCCTGCCCGATTTGGTGGAGGACGAATTCACCCTGTCGGCCCTCGACGCCATCTACGATGCCTGCTTTGTGAAATTTAACCAGGTGGTGCAAAGCCAGGAACGGCCGCCCCAGCAGAAGTTTGAGGGAGCGCAACTGGGCAACTTTAGCGCCGCGACGCTGAAGCTGGCGATTGGGGCCGCCAATGGCGTGTTGCCGGATGGCTCCCCCGAAGACCCCGACAGCACCCACCAGCAGGAAGTGTGGATCGGCATCAACTTTGGGCTGGCGGCGTTCTTTGCCCAGATGGGGAGAACTGAGGAGGCGATGGCGATCGCCGAATCCGTCGTACAGCAAATTTACAGCTACGGTCTGCAATTTCGCACCCCGGAGGCGATCACCGCCCTGGGCACCTACCGCGCCTGCCACTATATGCGCCCCATGGCAATCTGGGGTTTGTACGATGTGTTAACCGGAGGCCAGAACCCGTAGCCCAAGCTAGGATGGTGGTCTGCGTAAGGTGCCTGATGCTAAAGCGAGGCTCCGCAAAAGCGGTAGCAATGCACCCTGTCGGGAAACTTCATAAAGCATTTGCCTCCAGAGACAATGAAGTACGCTTGAACTGGTCTTTGATTCGTGTTTCTTCTAATGGTGCGTTGCTTCGCGAATGCATCCTACAGCTCATTAACATTCACTGCCCATGCGCCCTGCTCCCCCCGATCGCAAACTTCCCGACCCGCTGCCGCCTCGGTATGTGGATACAAGGACGGCTGATGTGAGAATGCCAGCTCAGCCGCAGCCCGTTCCTATGCCGCAGCCAGAGCGTAAGAAAGCCGGGCCGCTGCGGGTAGTGCAGGGTATGTTCAACGCCTTTATTGGCGGCGCAGTGCTGATGGGTATTGTCGTTGGGGTGGGCTATTGGCGGGCGGGTGATCGCTTCCTTGAAGGGGTGCGCATCATGCTCACCCCGGCCCCAGCGGAGCCGCAGGTGGATGTGCGTTCCGTCATCATTCAGCAGTTGCGGGGAGCGAGCGAGCTGACCACGGCGATTTTTGCCATGGAAGCGGTGGTGCCGACCAAGAGCGATCGCACCTTGGCGGGTTACGTGATCGGCTCCACCAACCTGCTCTATATTGCCTACGGCGAGGTGCGGGCCGGGGTCGATCTGGCTGAACTTACGTCCGAAAATGTGCAGGTGAGCGGAGATAATTCAATTCAGATCACCCTGCCGCCGCCCAAGATTCTCGACAGCAAAATCGATCTCAGCAAATCAAACGTGTTTGACTACAGCCGCGGCTTTTTAGGCCTAGGGCCAGATGTAGCGCCCGAGCTGCAAGAAAAAGCCCAGCAAGAGGCGCTGGTTAAGATTGAAGAGGCTGCCTGCCAAGAAAATCTGCTGGCCGAAGCCAACCGTCGCGCCGAAGTCACAGTTGGGCAGCTCCTAGCCACCGCAGGCTTTGAAACCGTCACCGTCACCACCCAGCCGCCGACTAATTCCGCCTGTGCAGCGCCTGCAAATAGCGATACAGTGTTACCGGGCTTGGCCGTACCCGAGCCGCCCCCTCAAGAACCCGGCCAATAAGGATTTCCATGCTAGAGCTGTACCAATTTGAAGCCTCCTCTTTTGCCGAAAAAATTCGGCTGATTCTCGACTACAAGCAGGTGCCCTACCACAAGGTCGAAGTCACTCCCGGCGTGGGCCAGGTCGAAATCTTTCAAATGTCGGGCCAGCGTCAAGTGCCCGTGCTCAAAGACGGTGAGCAGGTAATTCCCGATTCGACCGCGATCGCCCTGCATCTCGAAAAAGCCTATCCCGATCGCCCCCTCATTCCCACCGAGCCCAAGCAAAAGGGTCTGTGCCTAGCGCTAGAAAGCTGGGCCGACGAGGCGATTGTCACCAAGGCCCGCGTGGTCATGATCGGTGCCTTTAAGCAGCACCCCAATTTTCGTACGGCGCTGCTGCCCAGCTTTACCCCCGCGCCGCTGCGCAGCTTGGTGGGCGCTCTACCTGGCGACCTGCTCAATTTGGTGGGTACAGGCGTCGGCTTTGGCCCCGAGGATATTAAAGTTGCCACCGCTGGCCTACGTCAGGATCTCGAAGCTCTGGTGCTGATGCTGCAAACCAGTCCCTACCTGCTGGGCGATCAGCCCACCCTGGCTGACTTCGCCGTCGCCGCCGCCACCATGTACCTCAAGTTCCCCACCGCGCAGTACGTCGATCTGCCCGAGGGCATTGGGGGCAAGGGAGTCCCCGGCATTGCCGATGTGCCCGAATACAGAGCCTTCTTTGACTGGCGCGATCGCCTGTATGCGGAGTTTCGCACCGCTCGCACCAATGTGCCTCCCGCCAGCCCCAGCGGCGGCCCCACCCCCATCAGCATCGACTAGGGTATGGCCAACGTTGCTGAAACTTTGGGGGAGGTGGTTGAGCGCGATCGCATCCTCCCTCCCAAATCCCTCAATCTACCGGAATATCTAACACCCGAGGCCGTTGTTTATCCCACCAGCGAGGCCGAACTTTCGGCGGTAATGGCCTGTGCCCATGAGCATCGCTGGCGGGTCATCCCCTGCGGCAGCGGCAGCAAATTGACCTGGGGCGGCGTTGGGTCTGGGGTAGATTTAGTCGTCAGCACCGCCCGGCTCGACCAAGTGATCGACCATGCGGTGGGGGATATGACTCTCACCACATGGTCGGGTGCAAAACTAGCGGATTTCGCTCCTAGGCTGGCTCAGCACAACCAGTTCCTCGCCGTTGACCCTGCCTATCCAGAGCGGGCGACTTTAGGAGGAATTGTGGCTACCGCCGACACCGGCAGCCTACGCCAGCGCTACGGCGGACTGCGGGATATGCTGATCGGCATTTCCTTTGTGCGCTATGACGGGGCGATCGCTAAGGCGGGCGGGCGCGTGGTCAAAAATGTTGCGGGCTACGACCTGATGAAGCTGCTAACTGGCTCCTACGGCACCCTGGGAATTATTTCTCAGCTCACCTTTCGTCTCTATCCAGGGCAAGACACCTCTAAAACCGTAGTGGTTACTGGGGTGGCAGGAGAAATAGAAGCCCTGGTGAATGCCCTACGTCTGTCGCCGCTAACCCCAGCGGCCCTCGATATCCTATCCCCTGCCCTAGCTAACCGTTTGGGCTATGAAGGATTTGCTCTGGTAGCTCGATTTCAGTCCATTGCACCGGGAGTAGACGAACAGGTTGAGGCTCTCTTGGCCATGGTGGAGCCAGCTCTATCTGCTCAAGTGTTGCAGGGCGCGGAGGATGAGCAAGTTTGGGCAGGGGTCAGCGCAGTTCTTTTCCCTCAATCTGAGGAACAGAAGGAGGCGATCGTGGCTAAGGTGGGCCTACCGCTAGCCAAGGCCGTGGCCTGGCTCGACCAACTGCCCTCGGGTAGCCTGGCGCGCATCCATGGGGGTAGCGGTATTGGCACAGTGCGTCTGGCAGTGGCTACGGCGGATATGGTGAACGAATTGCACAGGGGCTGCACCACCAACCAAGGCTATTTTACCCTGCTCGAAGCACCTCTCTCCCTCAAAAAATCGGTGGATGTGTGGGGCTACAGCGGCAACGCCTTGAGCGTCATGCAAGCGATCAAAGCTCAGTTTGACCCCCACCATTGCCTTAGCCCAGGTCGCTTTGTCGGCGGCATTTAAGAATGAACCCCAGGGCTGTCAGCGAGAGTTAACTGAACCTACGACCTCCACCAAGACCAATGCAGCTAATCACGTTTTTGCTTCGTTCGTCCTGGCTTACGGTCGCGATCGCCGTTTTTGCTGGTGGGCTGAGCGGCGTAGGCAGCGCCCTCATGCTGGCCTCCGTCAACGCGGCGATTAGCAACCCGGCTCAGAATACAAATCAGCTTCTGCAGGGGTTTATTGGATTGGCCATTCTGACCCTAATTGCGGGGAGTAGCTCACAGATTTTGCTGGCGCGGCTGTCTCAACAGGCGGTTTACAAAATGCGGCTGCAGCTGAGCCAGTGGATTTTGGCCTGCCCACTGCGTCAGCTAGAACAACTGGGAGCCAATCGTATCTTAGCCTCGCTGACCGACGATATTGAGGCGATTTCTAATACGGTCATCAATATTCCTTTTCTGTGCGTTAATGCAGCGTTGGTGCTTGGCTGCCTGGGTTATTTAGCTTGGCTCTCCTTTGGGGTATTTTTGACGATTTTAGTGGTGATTGCGGTCACTATCGCGATCGTTCAGCTCATGCTCAATCGGGTGTATACCCTGCTAAGGCTGGCTCGCAATCAGCAAGATTTATTGTTTAAGCACTTTCGCACTATTACCGACGGCATTAAAGAGCTAAAGCTGCACACCTCTCGCCGCAATGCCTTTCTCCATGAAGATTTGCACACCACCGCTGCCACGTTTCGCGATTACGAAATCCAGGCAGAAAGCATTGCGGCCGTCACCTTAAACTTCAGCAGCCTGCTATTCTTTGGCATTTTGGGAGTGCTCGTTTTTGGCTTACCCCGTTTTACCGATGTCACCATCCCCATTCTGTCGGCCTATGCGCTCACGATCACCTATTTGGCCAGACCAATTGAAAGTATTATTACGGTGCTACCGGCGCTAAGCCGGGGCAGCGTAGCCCTCAAAAAAATTGAAGAACTAGGGCTATCGCTGGCCAATCAGCCTGAGCTAGCTAACTCAAATGGGCGCAATTTAAGAGCGTTTCAGCAGCACATTGAGCTGGTAGATATTACCCACACCTACCACACCGAGCGCGAGGGGCAGTTTACCCTCGGCCCCATTAGTCTGGCGTTTCAGCCAGGAGAACTGGTGTTTATTGTGGGGGGCAACGGCAGCGGAAAATCAACCCTGGCCAAGCTCATCGTAGGGCTCTACTCGCCCGAGTCTGGACTTTTATGCTGGGATGGTAAATCTGTAACCGAGCAAAATAACGACGCCTATCGGCAGCTTTTCTCGGCTGTATTTTCAGACTTTTATTTGTTTGAGCGAATGCTGGGTCTGCAAACTGACAATTTAGATGGTCAAGCCCAGCACTACCTAGAAAAACTTCAGCTTGAGCACAAGGTTAAGGTGAGTCAGGGCATGCTCTCGACACTGGATCTGTCACAGGGGCAGCGTAAGCGACTAGCTCTGCTGACGGCTTATTTAGAAGATCGTCCAGTTTATTTATTTGATGAATGGGCATCGGATCAAGACCCATTTTTTCGAGAAATTTTCTACAAGCAAATTTTGCTAGAGCTAAAACAGCGCGGTAAAACTGTGTTAGTTATCAGCCACGACGATCGCTATTTTTACCTTGCCGATCAGCTGATCAAGCTGGAGTATGGCCAGCGGGTCGACTGATTCTTAGCATCTGATTGTCGCCCTTTTGAAACTCGTAGGCAACAGGCTCAATATGAACGCTGTATCCTTTCTCAGACAACTCTTCTAAAACCCCATCCAAATGCGGATAGGGCTCACAATTGAGCTGAATCAACGGAAAAATCCGCACTTCCATGGCAACTCGCAGCAGTTCTTGAATAGATGCGACATGGAAATCAAGCGAGAGCTGCTCGGCGTACAAAAACAGTAAATGGGAACACAGCCCCAGCTCAAACTGGTCGTCATTGAAGTCTAAGCTTGGCAAAGCCTGACATAAATATCGACCGTCTGTTTGCGCTAACGCATAGTCTGATAAAAACGTCTCCATGGCAGCGAGGCGAGCCTGTCCCAACGCATCAGCATCGCGAAAGGTCTGCCAGACATAACGGCTAGCATTTTGCCGAACCTGAGAAATAATTGAGTCATAGGTGTCTCGCACCTGCTGCTCAATCTGCGCCGCCGAAAATTGATACACCGGGTCAATCGACACAACAGATTTTCCAAGCTGCGTCATTTCAGCATTAAAGCTGGCCGGGCCGTCGCCACAACCAAGCATTTTCAGGCTTAAATCTGCCTCTGACAGGCTAAACATCGCCCTATATTCATCTAGCGTCCTGCCCCAGGGAACAATCTCATTGAGTTTCATAGGTGGGGAGTCGGTCTCAAAATGACGGTTTAGGGTGAGAAGCTAGCGCGCCATAGAACCCTGCACAACGGGTCAAACTGCTTTGGACTGCTCTAGCCAGGCTTGTACTGACGGACGTTGCCACTGATGCTGCACGTACTCTACCAGCGGCTCGGGCACGCGATCGCCATTGGCAACCAGCCGATTTAGCATGAGCGCCAAATCGGTATCGGCAATGCACCACTGGCCGAAGAGCGAAAGGCGATAGTCTTTAAGTAAAGCTTCTGCCGCTTGAAACAGCGTCTTAACTGCAACCCGCGCTTTGTCTGACAGGGGTAGGTCGCAGGGCTGATGGAAGATAACCGTTGTCGGTCGCTCGTCGCGAATGGATAGTAGATCGCTGCGCAACCAGGCCTGAACCTGTCGCGCTCTGGCCCTATGCCTAGGATTTTGCGGGTAGATGGCCGCGTAGGTGGGCGGTGGAAAAATTTCTTCTAAATATTCTGTGATGGCAGACGACTCTGACAGGGCAAACTCGCCATGCTCTAGAGTTGGCACCCGACCCGTGAGGGAGCGCTGCTGATAATGGGTCTGGCGGTTCTCCTGGGTTGCCAGGTCGATGCAGACCAGGTCGTGGGATAGCCCCTTCTCGTGCAAGGCCACGAACGTAGATAGCGTGTAGGGACTGGTGAACTGGGCATCGATAAATAGCTTGAGGTCAGAATTGCCCATGCTTTCCTCCGGGAGAGTTGAGGGTTATCGCTAAAGCTGTACGGCGCTAACCGGTTTCTTCTCGGATAATCTAGCGCTTCAAAATCCAATTCACTAGGGGAATGGCGGCCTTGGCGGGGAGGGGCTCAATGACAAAGCGAAAAGGCAAGAGCAGCATAATCGGTCGGCCCCCACGGCCGCTAAAGGGGGCCAGCTGCACCACTAGGTCGAGAGAATAGTTGCGCAAGGGACCTTTGAGGTTTGCCATTTTTGGAATGTCTACCACCGGGGCGGTCTGCTGAAGCACCTGGTTGTCGGCGCTGCGGCCAAAGCAGTCTTCGCTGGCCACTACGGTGCTGAGGTACTGGTTGGGGTTAACGACGCTCGATGCCTGCGGCATAGCGAGGTCGAGGCGCATGCCGGGGGTGTGGCGAATCACCCGACGAATTTCATTGGTCATGCGGCTAACGGAACTGCGATCCCAATCGACGATCACCTGAACAGCGCGGCTCTGGTTGACCACCTGCACCGTCAGCCCATTTACCGGCTGGAGCGGGTGAGGCCCCTGGGGCAGCACCTGTACCGTAATTTGACCTTCGTCGGGTTCGTCTGGCTGGTCTTCGGCAGGAGCTAGGCTTCTAGGCTCGGGCACCACTAAGCTGAGGGAGACGGCTTTGGGCAAAGCTCCTTCTTTAGGCTGGAGCACAGTGGCGGCGGTTTCGGCAAAGCCCTGGCGCACCAGCTGCGATCGCACGCTGCTCTCCAAACTAACGACGTCGGGCACCAGCACCACCTGGTCTTCGAGTTCTGCCTCAATCGACAGCGCCATCTGATAGATCACAATGAACATGCAGATGAAGTACACCGCCAAAATCAGGATATCGATCTCCATAGGTGGTCGGTAAGAAGGGAAACGTTGGACGGTAGGGCAACAGGGGCGATTTTCCACTGGAGGCACGCGCAAAGCGTCCCCAATGCAGGCCTCAACGGCCTCAAACATCGCTTCAGGGTAACACCGATGGCCGCTCCGCAAGCAGCGAGAACGCCCTGGTTTATCAGTACCTTACCCCGGCAGTGCAAACGCGCTTTGCTTCACCAGCTGAAACGGTCCCATCAGCGGTCCCCAGGTGGGTTTGCCGGTATCGGGGTCAACGCCACGATCCTCCAAATACAGCACCACGGGGCTGTTGGCAGCGGGCGACTCGGGGCCCAGGTCAAACTTGAGCCGCACGTAGGCGGTGATGCCGTTGGCGGTAAAGCTGCACAGGCTGTTCCCCGGCAGGCGAGCACTAAAGGTTTGGCTGGCCGGTTGATACTCAATGGCCACCCCACAGGTGGGCAGAGCAATTAGGTCTTCGCGGGTGAGCGCTGTCAGGCGATCAGGTTGAGTGGCCGCACCACTGTAGGCGATCGGGTCGGGTAGCGCGTAGTATTGGCCCCAGAGCTGGCCGTCGCGGGTGGTAAGGTGCAAAATGCGCTGACGATAGGGCGGTTTACCCGATGTCACACTGATTTGTTCAATAAAAAAGCTGTACCCTTCGTCAAACAACGACCTGGGCAGAGGTCGTTGCCACAGCCGCAGGTGCAGATACCAGGTTGGGTCTGCCAGAGATTGCTGACGATTGTCAAACTCCCCGGCCATGTGGGTGGCCAGCTGATGCAGCAGGGCCTCGCTCATAACGTTACCGCGATCGCTTTAGCCCCGATGCTACCGAAAAGTGGGGCAACTGGCGCAGCTAGTCTATTTCAGTACGGGCAGGCCGACGGGGGGCGTAAAAGTGAGGTTGGCGGGGGTGATAGTGTCGGCTTCGACCCCCAGCAAAATCGCTTCGGTGGTGACTTGACCCAAGGGCATGCTCACCTGCACGTGAGTATCGGACCCCACCTGCACAAAGTTCAGGAGAGGTAGCAGATCGCTACCGGCAAACAGAGACTGAGCTGCAATCAGGCTAAAGTCGAGCAGGTCGCCCTGGGCAACGTTAAAGTCGACGACGGTGTCTGGTGAGGGCGTAGCACTAGCGGCGATGTCGTAGGCCCCTGGCGTGTTGAGCCTAAAGGTATCGGCACCGGTGCCGCCCACCAACACGTTGGTGCCGCCCCCGCCATCGAGCACATCGTTGCCGGGGCCACCCATCAGCAGGTCGTCCCCTGCGCCGCCCTCCATTATGTCGTTGCCCGCGCCGCCAAAGAGGCCATCGTCGCCTGCCCCACCCACCAACGTATCGTTGCCAAGGCCGCCAAAGGCCAAGTTGTGACCTGCCCCGGTTAGCACTAGATCGTCACCACCAAGGCCAAAGAGGGCATTGTCAGCAGCGGTGCCGATGAGAAAGTTTTTGCTGTTGCTGCCCTGTACTAGGGTGAAGACCCTATCGGTGGTGGGTTGCTCAGTTCCAACCGGGGGGGCGGGGGGCTCAGCGGCTAAGAGTCCGTCTAAGGTGGTGGGGAACAGGTTTAGCGGGGTAGTTACCGGAGACAGAGTGCCGCTGGATAGGTCAACTTTGTAAAGGGTGGAATCGCTACTGCTGGTTCGACCGTAGAAAAACAGGGAGTCTACCGTTGCCAATGTCGCATCGGCAGAAACCTGCGCCTGAGGTACTGCGTCGGTTGCAAAAACCGCCCCAGCGGCTCCAGCGAAGCCCGCTGGTGCGGGGGGCTCCACAGGAATTAAAGCGGCCTCTAAAATTGGGTTTGTCGTCGCGTCGGACACCTCGGAGAGGGAAACAGGCGCTTCTCTAATGACAGGCTCTGCTGTAGGGGCGGTTTTGGATGGGGGGACAAAAAGATCAGTCATAGGAGCACAGGCAAAAACAACAGCAGAGGGTGAGGCTAAGGCTGTAAATTCAAGTGAAGCGCGTCGCTGGACGTTGGGGTTCTATCCCACATTCTGGCGCGGGGACTGAAATCCGGAAAAAAATGACTTGGTATCGATACGAACAATTCAAGCGATCGCCCCAGCAGTCAAGATTCCGTAAATCTACGGTGAATCCTAAGCTACATTGCTAGGGTCTATCGCCACCCACTGCTCAAAGGGAGCGCAAAACTGAGCCAGGGAAATTAGGTGAATCCCGCTCTGGGGCGCGGCGATCGCCCGATCGCCCCCTGTGTTGTAGCCCCAGTCGGCCAAAAACAGCTCCACACCGCCCAGATCGGGCTGGGCTTGCACCGATTGCAGCGCCTTGACCCGATCCTCCACAAACCAGAGGGTAGCCTCCGGTTGAACGGCTTTGATCTGCCTTAAGGTCTCGTACTTGGGCCGTTTGACTTCTTTTCCCAAAATCCGATCGATCGGCTCCGGGCCAAGAGGGCCATTGCCGGGCAGCACAACGCCGCTCTTGGCCAACAGTTGCTGAATAAACCGGCCTTCCTTCGTTGAAATAATCACCAACTCGACCCCATTTCCCATTGCCTGCTGGAGACGATCGATCACGCCGGGGTAGAAGCGCTGGTAGCTCAGCCAGTCGTCAACATCGGCTTGAATCCAGCGATCGCGCACCCCATCCACCGCTTTGCCGATGGTGGCAGGCTCTACCCCCGCTTGGGCCAGCATCTGCGGCACGAGTTCGGGCCAGCGATCGAGAATATCGCCCTCGGATACCCCCGACATCAGCCCGTAGAGTACCAGCGGCATCTCCCACCCCGTTTCGACCACAGGCCGCAGCGGATAAAAGCGCTCCGCCAGCCCCTCCGGCGGTGCCCCCGCACCCGGCTCAAACACCTCGCTATAAGCCCGCCAGGCGGTCTGAAAATACTCCCGCAGCCCATCGCAGACCACGCCATCAAAATCGAGCGCCAGAATATCGGGAGAAACCATCGAGAAACGGGGAAAAGGGGTTCAAGGTCTAGGGTACAGGGTTTGGGGCCGAGCCTTATACCCTAAACCCTGTACCTTAAACCTTTGACCTAGTACCCATCATTCCTCCGCCTGCTGCCGAATCAACTGCTGCACCGCCGTCAGCGCCCGGTTCAGCTCCGGGCCTCGATAGGTGGGGTGCTGCTCAAAGGCCTGCTGCTCTTGCTCTAGCATCAGCACGTCTTCGCGCACCAGCCGTCGCAGCACAAAGCTCGCCGAGTTGGTGAAGGCCCGTTTGACGAACCGCCGCACCGCTAGTGGGGTTTTGTGCAGCTTCGGAAACCGCTCTAGAGAGGTAAAGTGCAGCAGATAAGCGCGGGTGTGAGTCTCGCTCACCGGGCAAAACAGGCAGTAAATCACGAAGTCATCCCCCAGGGTCGATCGCCAGTGGGGATAGTAATAGTAGACATCCAGCGGTTCAGGGTGCAGCTGACGTAAGGATGGAAAGATGAGCTGCGAAGCTGACCAGATTTTGTCGATGCGGTAGTAGCTCTCGGCATCGTAGTGGGCATGGACGTGGGTATCGTCAGCTTTTAGCTCGGCCAGTACCGGGTTAGCCCACACCTGAGCGCCGCCGTGCAGGTGGCCGTGGTACATGTCCATTAGGTTCTCAATAAGGAATGAGTAATGGGCCTGCACGTCGATGGTGGTCAGCGAGCCAATGAAGTTGAGGTGCTCCCACTCGGGCACGCCCAGAGGAACCTGTTGCTCGGCCAGCTCTGCCTCACCGGGAAAGAGCCAGATAAAGCCGTCTTGCTCTTGCACGGGGTACTGTCGCAGCTGGCAGGTAGGCAGCTTTTGCTGAGGCTCTAGATAGGGTACGTGGGCGCAGCTACCGCTGGGGGCAAACTGCCAGCCGTGGTAGGTGCAAGCGATGTTGTCGCCCTCCACCGTGCCCTCGCTGAGCTTGACCTGACGATGGGGGCAGCGATCTTCGAGGGCGATCGGGGAGCCGGTGCGATCGCGGTACAGCACAATCGGCTGGTGCCATAGGTTCACCGCTAGCGGCTGGGTGCCCAGTTCTTTGCTCTGGGCCACCACGTACCAGTGGTTGAGGTTAATTCCCAGTTCTCGTAGATGGCGTTTAGGAGCCGCAGCCTCGTGGGGCGTAGAGGAATCTTGACTATTCCCCAGATCAGGCTGTTTGAGGGTTGTGACCGCCGTGTCTCTCTCCAATCCGTCCATCTCACACCTGCCCTATCGCTGAAGACAATCTGCCATGCCGGGGATGATCCCCTAAATTTTAAGCACCCCTTCGGGATTGACCGAGAGGATGGGACGGCGCTGCACCCCTTCGCGCTGCAAAATGGCGTTGGCCGCCAGCAAACCACTGCTCACCGCCCGCTCCATCAGGCCGCAGGGGAAGGGCATGCGCACCCAGTCACCCGCAAACAGGAGATTGTCAACGGCGGTAGCAGTCTGTGGACGGTTGGCAAAGCTGCCGGGGGGGAAGCCCGCGAAATTCTTCTGATTCACTAGCTGGCGGTGTAGCACGGTCGCGCCCTTTAGCTCTGGCACAATCTCGTAAAGCTCGGCCTCAAAGGTGTCGAGAATCTCGGCCTGGGTGGGAAATTCTTTTTCCTTGTAGCAGTAGGCGTGCAGCTCAACGACGCTGCCCCCGGTGCGTTCACCCCAGGCAATGTAGTCATCTTGAATGCGGTGGTAGAGGGTGATGCTGTCGGTAAGCCGGTAGCCCGAGAGGGAGGTAAACCAGCTGTGCTGCCAGTCGAAGTCGCGATCGAGCCAGAAGCGGCCGACGGCAAAGGGGTCAGCCACCTGGAGCTGATCGACCTGAGTGACCAGGGCGGCATCGATATCGCCCTCGGATAGAGAAAATAGAGCTTTGATGCCAGGAATGTCAGCGGCCATGACGTAGTAGTCGGCGGTGAGATCGTGGGCGACGTTGGGCACGCCATCGACATTGGCGGCAATTAGCTGAATGCGATCGCCCTCTCGCTGCAACACTTTAAACGTCGTCAGATTCTCCTGCGCTGGACCGGCCAGCACCGCGCCGTCGCTGGCGTAGGCGGCCCCGTGGCAGGGGCAGAGGTAGCCCTCAGCAGTCGTGGTCACCTGGCGCTGCACGCTACAGCCCTGGTGGGTGCAGGTCAACGATAGGGCCGTTTTAGCCCCTGGTGCCACCGAGTAGACGCTGTCGCCCGCGCCGAAGTATTCCATGGTGTCTGAACTCAGGAGCGGGTTGCGATCGACCCAGAAGGGCACCGGGTTGACGGCAACGCTGCCCTTTTGGTAGGTCACCCCAGCGACTTGGCCCCCCTGCCAGGCCACCTGGCTGACGGTCACGCCAGTCAGCACCTGCCCGCCGTTGGCTTGGATGGCGGCAACCATGGGGTCGACTAGCGATCGCCCCATGTCTTGACGGGTGCCGTTAAAGGCCAGCCCCTCGGGGTTGCCAAAGAAATAGAAGTGAAAGAACTGCATCAGCTCCCCGGCACTCAGCACATCGGGGGAGTTGAGGCTTGACTTAGCGAAGGGCAAAAAGTAGAGGTCGTAGAGCCCCCTAGGAAAGTCGTTGCCCACCCATTCGGTCACCGACAGCTGGTCAAGGCGTTCGTAGGTCTGGGGATTGCGGAAGCCGGTAATTTCTCGAAAAACCTGGAGATGCTTGAGGTGGGTAAGGTTGATGCCCCATTCCAGCCGATTCGAAGACGAGATCGCCAGATCGACAATATTCCACGGAAACGCCGAATTGCTGGGGCGAAAGACCTCGGGGTCGTAGTGGTCTTTATAGACCAGCGAATAGTAGTCGAGGGACTTAAAATTTTGCTGAATGCTCAGCTCGTCAACCAGGCCAAACAGGTTGTAGTACTGGGGAAAAAAGCCGTGGAAGCCGTGCTCCATCATGAAGGAGTCGTCGCCCACCTGGATGGGCCAGCTGGCAATTTTGCCGCCCAGCTGGGGCGATCGCTCTAGCAGCGTCACCGCTACGCCGCGCTGGCTAAGCTCGTAGGCCGCCGCCAGCCCTGCCAGGCCACCGCCAATTATCACCGCCGTAGTGGGCTTGCCGACCTGGGTGGGCAGTTCAAGTCGATCGCGCTGAAACACCGTGGGCTGGGGTTTGCTCAGGCGTGAATAGCTCAGTAGTGCTGCTATCCCCCCAACGCCAAACAGCTTGAGGACGTTGCGACGGGCCAGGGTTTGGGCAAACAGCCCCTCTAGGGATTGACTCATCTGAAGTTTTAGGCGTTGCTTGGGTCAGACTCGCTTGGGGATGTTCCCCAGGGTGTGTGGAGAGCGACTTGGGCATTAACGGTAACACAGTCTCTCGGCCAGGAGAGGGGCATCTGGCGCTCCCGGCTAAAGGAGGCTGCATCCCGCGTGGAACCTGTTAAAGACTGTAGTATTAAGTTGCCTTTACAGTCTACTCATCCTGATGAAATACGCGCGAGAGACCCTGGCGGTTGCCCAGCGAATCTTAGTCGAGCTGTGGCGGCGGCGGCGCAGTCTGGTTTTTTGGGCAATTTTTCCGGTTATTCTGCTAATTCTCAACAGTTTGATCTTGCAGGAGCGGTTGCAGATTACCCTGGCCGAGGCCTATACCCAGGCGGCTCCCTCGACCCTGGTAGGGGCGGCGCTGTTCTTTAGCGGACTGGGGGGCAGCGTGGCTACGGTGGTTTCAGAGCGGGAGCAGAAGACGCTGAAGCGCCTGTTTTTGTCGCCCTTGAGCGGGGTGTCGTATTTTTTAGGCATTTGCCTGGCCTACGGGGTGATTGGGCTGGCTCAGGCGGCTCTGGTGTATGCGATCGCCCTCTCCCAGGGGGCCACCCTCGACGGCAACCCCCTCGCCAACCTGCTGATTGTGGGGCTCAGCATTGCCGCCTATGTGGGGGTGGGGTTTGTGCTGGGCACCCAACTGGCCCGCCGCACCGAAGACGTCAACGCCCTAATCGCGGCCTTCGGTATTCCACTAATGATTTTGGGAGGCACCTTTTTGCCCACGGCATTTTTTCCGGACTCCCTTGCCCAGCTCACCCGGTACAACCCCATCTATCACATGATCGAAGCCCTATCGGGAGTAGTGGTTGAGGGTAGCACCCTAGCGGACGTGGGTGAGCACGTGAAGTTTTTGGGACTGTTCGCGATCGCTATGGTAGTCACCGGCTGGCTGGCCTACCGCCGTATGGTGCAGGTTGAGCGTCAGCTCTAGGAGCTACATAGATCCGGTTCTGAGCTGAAGCGATACAGTGATAAGGATGCTTCCTCGGCCGATCGCGCCGCCTTTGCAATAGCGGCCCACCTTTAGGAACGCTTCTATAGACAATCATTGCCCCCTTCTGTGAGTTTCAATTACCCCGTTTTAGTCGTTGTTCATCAGCCCACCTCCAGCTCAGGCCTGGTGGGAGAGGTGCTGCGCGACCTGGGCTTTGCCCTCGATATCCGCTGTCCGGCCCTGGGCCACCCGCTGCCTGCCAATCTCGATCGCCACAGCGGCACGATGGTGTTTGGTGGCCCCATGAGCGCCAACGACGACCACCTCGACTTCATCAGCCAAGAACTCAACTGGATTACCCTCGCCCTCGCCGCCGAAAAACCTTACCTGGGCATTTGCTTAGGAGCGCAGCTGCTGGCCCGTGCCTTGGGAGCCTCCGTTACACCTCACCCCACAGGCCGGCGCGAGATCGGCTACTACCCTATCCTGCCGACCCCAGCGGGTCAGGGAGTGTTTCCTGGCCCGCTAATGGTTTACCAGTGGCATCAAGAGGGGTTTACGCTGCCCCAGGGCAGCCACCTGCTGGCCACTGGCACCACCTTTCCGCACGAGGCGTTTGGCTACGGCAAGCGAGCCTACGGGTTGCAGTTTCATCCCGAAATTACCGCTACTATGGTCAACCATTGGACGACCGAAGGGGCCGACCAGCTAACCTACCCCGGCGCCCAGGGGCGAGCCTATCACCTCAGCCAGCATCGCCTTTATGGTGCGGCAGTAGAGGGCTGGCTGAGGCGGTTTTTAGCTGATTGGCTTGGGGTCACCCCTCAGGCCGAGGCGCATTGGGAACAGCATCGCCCTGTTCACCACAGCCCCCAAGGGATTGTTTAACCGTTCGCGATTGCGGCCCACAAGTTGTGGCCGCAACCGGCTAAATCATTCCATTCTCAAGCAAGAGGACATCGCTGGTGAACATTGGGATAATTGGCACCGGGTTAATGGGATCGCCCATGGCCCTCAGGCTGCTGTCGGCGGGCCATAAAGTTTGGGTCTACAACCGCACTCCGGCCCGGCTCATACCTCTAGAGCTGGCGGGGGCCAAGGTTTGCGCTACGCCCTTGGCTCTAATTCAGAACGTGGAAGCCGTTATCTTTATGGTCACCAACGGGGAGGCGGTGCGATCGCTCCTTGAAGACATAGATTTAGGCGATCGCGAAGCGTCCCCGGATGAGAATCGCCCCTCGCCCCTCGCCGACAAAGCCATCATTCAAATGGGCACCATTGCCCCCGCCGAGAGTCAGCAGCTTGGCCAAATGGTGGCCCAAGCCGGAGGTACCTACCTAGAAGCCCCAGTTTTGGGCAGCATCCCCGAAGCTAAAAACGGCAAGCTGATCATCATGGCCGGAGCCGAAAATGAGGCCTATCAACGCTGGCAGCCCCTGCTGGAATGCTTAGGCACTACTCTCTACCACGTCGGCCCCGTGGGCAGTGCAGCCACCCTCAAGCTGACTATGAATCAGCTGATTGGCTCGCTCACCGCCGCCTTTGCTCAAAGTCTAGGGCTAGTGCAGGCGACTGGTATCAATGTCGATATCTTCATGGCGGTGTTGCGCCAGAGCGCTCTCTACGCCCCCACCTTCGACAAAAAGCTGCACCGCATGCAGACCCGCCAGTTTGCCGACCCCAACTTTCCGACCAAACATTTGCTCAAGGATATGGGGCTATTTGTATCTGCCGCCAAGTCTGCTGGGCTTTCCCCATTCCCCGCTGAAAGTGTGCGCCAGCTAGTTGAGCAGGCCGTGCAGGCTGGGTTCGACGACGATGACTACGCGGCCCTATTCAATATCGTTAGCCCTATCCCCAAACCTTAGTAACGCGCTAATCCAATGGGCGAACTTCTCCAGAATGGACGGTGGGCCAAAACTGTTCTGAAGTTTGACTAAATATTACGGCTTTCAACATTCCGTAAAGCCGCATCCGAGTTTTTGTGTTATTTTTGGGCATCTTTTATCACAACCAAAGGTTAATTACTACTGAAGCGTTGCCCTCAAAACATCAAGGGCCGAGGAGCAGTTGCCCTGCCATGGTGGTCAATTGCCCCATTACGGGTTAGTTCACCTATAGGCAAACGTGTGATAAAAGTTCAGTTAATCTACCGCGAAATTGATGTTGCCACGGAGGCATCCTTGTGTAAAATCGTGGGCAATATCTGTAACCCCTAGCGCCCCATTAAGGAGGTGAGACTTATATGACGGTGAGCACTCAACCCAATCTCATTCGGTTTCTACAGGATGAATTGGCTATTTCGACGGCCTCAATTCAGGTCGCCCTAAAGCACAGCGAGCAAGACCCTGGCCCGTTGCCCATGATTCTGTGGCAGTACGGTTTGGTAACCCTGGAGCAACTAGAGCAGATCTATGACTGGATGGAAGCGGCTTAAGCCAAAGGCAACCTTGCCTAACTTTTGAGAGGCGTAGCACCGGCTGCGCCTCTTGCCGTTTTTAAAGGGCATTGAACTTACTCGAAGACTAAGAGCCACAGGTCAGCGACGGCCACCTCCCACCCCGGCAGTAGGTCAGGCACCGTTAGGCGATCGCCATCTCTCAAAAGAATTGCTTCACCCCCAGCTCGATACACCTCCACACAACGAGTCTGAGGATCAACGAGAATGCCTACCTGAGTACCCAGGGCGAGAAAATCTTGGATTTTGCTCCGCAGCTTCGTCAGTTTGTCGGTTGGCGATTTCACCTCGACCATCAGGTCGGGAGCAAGTTCCGCAAAGGAGCGAGGGCTACGCCGTAGCCGCTCAGCTTTGACAAACGAAACATCGGGGGCGCGAGTGTCAGCGTTAGGCAATATGAAGCCAGCGCTAGAACCCGTGACTCGACCGATTTGACGGGGGCGTACCCAGTTGCCAAGCACTCGCGCCAGTTCAATCGAGACCTCGTCTGACTCGTAGCTGGAGGGGCTCATAATTGTCACTTCACCATCTACCAACTCCATTCGATAGTCGGGGTGTGCGGCCTGAAGTCTCTCTAATTCGTGAATTGTTAGCGCCATGACTTAACCCTCGTAGCAGAGGTGTTTGCTTCATCATAACCATCAGCCTAGCTGCTCTAAAAGGTCACGGATTGCTAGAGCAGTGGCAGGGGCGAGGAGGACGCCGTTGCGGTAGTGGCCGGTGGCCAGCCAAATATTACTGTAGCCCGTCAAGGATTGGATAACTGGAGCAGCTTGGCCCTGAGGTCGAGGGCGGAGGCCAGACCAGCGATGGGTAATCTTGCCTGTCGCTAGAGCTGGGCAGTAGGCGATCGCACTGGCTAACACCTCATCCAGCCGCTCGGCCTCAGGCTTTATGGCCAGGGCTTCGTCTAAGCCGGTATCGGGCGGAAACTCTACCGTGGCCCCCACCCAGTAGTCGCCATCGCCTAGGGGCACCAGGTGAATGTCGTTGCCATTGACCACAGGCTGAAAGTCGAAATTTCCCAAAGGTTCGTCCAGATGAAGACGGAGAGCTTGACCCAGCACTGGGCCAACGTCTGTAGGCTGGTAAAGGGCTTGGGTGAGGGGCAGAGACCCTAAGCCTGCGGAAATCACGATCGCATCCGCTGCAAAGCTTTGATTTGCAGTATGCACAGCGCCACAGCGCCGTCCTTCCTGAGATGAAGCCTCCAGATCAGACTCGTCAAACCCCACGACCGGCTCACCAAAGTGGAACTCAGCCCCGTTCGCCTGGGCACCAGCTACTAGCGCCAGCGTGAGATCGGTAGGATTGACCTGGAAATCTTGGGACGAGTAGATGCCGGCGACGACTCCAGCGGTGCTGAGGTGGGGACAGCGATCGCCCACCTGCTCCGGTTCCCACAATTCCAGCTCATACCCCTGTTTGTGGCGGATTGCTTGAAGCGATCGCCACCGGGGCAGTTCCTCCGCCGCAAAACACAGGCTGAGAATACCGTGGGTATTGTGTTGAATTTCGCGCCCCGTCAGCGCTTCCAGCTCTGGAATCAGGGTTTGATAGCGTTTGAGACTGCGCTCTCGAAGTTGCCAGTTGCGGCCTTTCACCTTGTGGCTAATCACCGCCATGCCCACCCCTAAGGCGGCGGCGGTAGAACCCTGGGCTGGGGCGGTCTGATCGACTACCGTAACCTGAATCCCCTGGCAGAGGCTCAGTTCGTAGGCGATCGCGGCCCCCACAACGCCGCAGCCGATGATGGTGATGTGCTTCAAGGGAGGGTGAACTGAGTCAGTCTATTGAAACGTCGGCACCAGACTCAAGAATGCGTCAAAGTCATCTAGAGCATTGCGGTATTCTTGACCGGCGATTACCTGCTGATTGTTGGCGGCGGCTTCGTCTAGGCGCTCTAGGTGACTGTAAATCTCCTTGGCCAGAGCCTGGGCCTGGGTCTTGTCTTTGGTTAGCAATGTGCCCGCCAGCCGGTTGACCCGCGTCCGCATTTCACCCATGGGGCCGTGGATAAAGCTCTGCACGTTCACCCAGTCTTTCTGTTGAATGTAGCCCTGAAGCTCGGGGAAGCGATCGCGCAGCTCGGCTACAGCGGGGGTGTATAGCTCTACCTGCTGCAAAATCTCTGGGGTATAGGTCGTCGGTATTTTCGCTGCTGGGCCACCGCACGCCACCAGGCAGGAGGCCACTACCGCCAGCAAAATTCCCAAAAGAGGTCTGAAGCGTCCCATAGTTAACCTTTGCGCTCTCTACATCAGTCGTCTGTATTTTACGCCGCCGTGGGGACTTGTGAAGCGCCAAGATGCTGTGGCGAGGGGGGCTAAACTTTCCCCAGGTCCCTACCCTTCACTCACCCACGACCCCTTTGCGAGTCTCCCAATATCTCAAAGATTGCCTCGCGGCTGACTAGCTCAGAATCTTTGCTTTCATCAATTGCTTTCACTAAAGGGATGTCTTCTAAAGCCTCTGCAATCAGGTTTTGGAACAAATCTCGCCGCTCTTGAAAGATTTCAAGAATTGCTGCCTTCATCAAATCTTTGATTTAAGTTTCGCTCAGGCTAGATTCCAACATATTTCACCTCAAAATTCACTAGTTAATCTGATCTATTGATTTTGATGGGAGATGGCCAGACCCCAGGATTTTTCAAAACCCTGGGGTCTTTGCAGCTATAGATTTGCTATGGCATCGGGGACTGGATATTTTTTGATTTCGCTGAGGGGCAACAGCAGGGTGTCTTCGATATATTGCCGGGTGGCTTTGGTGACATAACAATCGCTGTTGAGGCAATCAACCAAGAGTTTGTTGGCATAGTAGTAGTGTTTCAGCTTTTCTTTTTGAGCTTCAGAAAATTGCCAGTTGTGCCCAATATTGCAATGATCGGTCATTACGGTTCGCAGCTTTTCGCCCCAAGCTTCGCCGTTCTGCTGCCACCAGTGCTTAGAAGCTTCACGATTATCTGAAGCAGGCAATTCAGCCCTTAACGCCTGAATCTCAGGTTTTAATTCGGGACTACTCTGGCTCAATGCCCGCTCAGCGCGAGCGAGGACGTGATCGCGGGCGAGGGCGTGGTCGAAGTCGTAGTCGTGGTCGAAGTTAAGGGCAAAGTCGATGGCTCGGGCGAAGCCGAGGTCGAGGTCGAGGTCAAGGTCGAAGTCAAGGTCGCGAGCGTGGTCAAGAGCGTGGTCAAGAGCGTGGTCAAGAGCGTGGGCGATGCCGAGTTCACAGCTGAAGGCGTAGGCACGGGCGTGGTTGAAGTCGAGTTCAGGGTTAAGGTCGAGTTCAGGGTTAAGGTCGAGGAAGTAGGCGTGGGCGTGGGCGCAGCCAAGGGCGTAGCTAAGGCCGTGGGCGAGGGCGAGGGTAAAGGCTTGGGCGTAGTAGAAAGCTCGAACTGCGACGGGTTTGTAGGCGGTATTTACTGAGGTTGCTTTGTGCTGTACCCAGACTAAAGGGCACTGGTCTGTTAGACGGTGATGGGTAAAATGGTTGCAGTGCAACTACTCCAGAGCCATGGATTGTCCTCACTGCCAGAGCCTCCAGGTTGTAAAGAATGGGCGGGAATTG
>NZ_JACJOX010000069.1 GCF_014695775.1 Leptolyngbya sp. FACHB-60
AGTAAGGATTACGAGGTCTACACGGAGCTCAGTGAAGCGATGATTTACGGTGCGCTCATTCGGCTCATGTTAAAGCGGGCGGCAGCTTAAGATTTAGTTTAGAAATCAGCTCTAAGAGGCTTGTCCTTAAATTGTTGCGTAACGATTCAGAAGGAATATGCTCTCCGAGCGAAGCGCTCCTGGCTGAGGGAGCCTCCCTCTAAAACTAGCTGTCTGGCGGGGTGAGTATGGCAAGATAGCATCGATGTTTGACGGTACCCGCTGTGATTTGGATTGACTGGGCCATTGTGGTGGTCTATCTGATCTTTACGCTCGCCCTGGGCCTTTACCTCTCTCGCCGCGCCTCGGGCGGCCTGGTGGATTTCTTTGTGTCGGGGCGATCGCTGCCCTGGTGGCTGGCGGGCACCAGTATGGCTGCCACTACCTTCTCCATTGATACGCCCCTCTATATTGCTGGAGTGGTGGGCAATCGGGGCATCGCTGGCAACTGGGAATGGTGGAGTTTTGGCATTGCCCACGTGGTGATGATCTATGTATTTGCCCGGTTGTGGCGGCGCTCTGAAATTATTACCGACGCGGAGCTAACGGAGCTGCGCTATGGCGGAGCCACGGCAGCCTGGCTGCGGGGCATTAAGGCCTTTTTGTTTGCGGTACCGATCAACTGCATCGGGATTGGCTACGCCATGCTAGCTACCGTCAAAGTCATTGAGGCGCTACAAATCTGGCAGTCGTTTGGTATCGAGCCTGGCGAAAATCTAAAGCTGCTCAGCGTGGTTGGGGTCAGCGTACTGGTGCTGATCTATGCCGGATTTTCGGGGTTGTGGGGGGTTGTTGCTACCGATTTTTTCCAGTTCTTTTTAGCGCTCATCGGGGCTGTCATCGTGGCGATCGCGGCAGTAACCAATATGGGCGGCATGGCCAGCTTAATCGAGCAGGTCAAGGCCACGGGCGGCACCGATTTGCTGGCCTTTATTCCTTTAGAGCGAGAGCCGGGCGGCTGGTACCGCTGGAGCGAAACCGCCGGTATTTCGATCAGCACCTTTTTGGCCTACGTGACCTTGCAGTGGTGGGCCTTTCGCCGCAGTGACGGGGGCGGTGAATTTATTCAACGCCTAGCGGCCTCTAAGGATGAGGCCGAAGCCGAGAAGGCGGCCTGGTTTTTCAACATTTTGCACTACGTGCTGCGCACATGGCCCTGGGTGATTGTGGCCTTAGCCGCAGTGGTGATCTATCCCAACCTAGAAGACCGAGAGCTGGGCTACCCCATGCTGATGCTCGACTTTTTGCCGCCCGTGCTGCTGGGGTTGGTGGTAGCCTCGCTGCTGGCGGCGTTTATGAGCACCGTCTCAACCCTGATTAACTGGGGTGCGTCATACATTACCAACGATCTCTACGGGCGCTTTTGGCGACCCAACGCCTCAGACGCAGAGCTAGTGCTGTCGGGGCGCATTGCCTCGGTGGTGGTCACAGCGCTGGGGGCAGTTGCTGCCTTTTACTCTCAGGATGTGGCTACGGTGTTTCGGCTGGTAATTGCGATCGGCACTGGGCCAGGTCTAGTGCTAATCTTGCGCTGGTTTTGGTGGCGCATTAACGCGGCCACCGAGCTGGCCTCCATGCTGGCGGGATTTTTGGTAGGACTGGTCACCAGCGTTGTGCCGATTCTCACCATCGACGACTTTGGCCTGAGGCTGCTAGTAACCACCGCCATCACTACGGTTATCTGGGTGACGACCATGCTGCTCACCGCTCCAGAAGCCGACGACACCCTAGATGCTTTTTACAGCAAGGTGCTTCCCGGTGGCCCCGGCTGGGCTCGTCAGCGCCAGCGCACCGGCCTGTGGCCTGCCCAAGCTCTGGGCCACGATCTGCTTAGAGCAGGAGCCGCACTACTGCTGCTGCTTGGCTCCATGTTGGGCTTAGGCGGCTTTTTGCTCTACCAACCCCTCACCGGCTGGTTTTGGCTAGTGGTGGCGGTGGCTGGGTGGGTGGGTCTGCGACGGCTTCGCCAGCCGGCGTTGCCAATGCCGAGGCCGGGGATGGATGATCTGCCGAGGTGAGGAGGATGAGGGGATGAGGGGCAAAGGACTTTTTGGAACTTGACTCTTAAATTCCTTTTTCTATTCGTTTCACCTATCCCAATCTTCCTTATCTCCTCCTTCTTCCTCATCCCCTCACCCCCGCCTTCCGTGTAAGATGAGAGCATGAGTTACATCCCTTCACACGCGATCGCCCTATGTCGTTTTTCCGGTCTTACGTTGCCCCTCTCCTGATTGTGCTGATCTTTGCGGTCGCGATGCTGGCAGTCAGTGCCCGCATCTTTTTACCCAACGATATGATGGCCCCCGCCCCGATTGAGGAGCCCATATCGGCGATGGGGTTGATGTCTACGGCTCAGGCCGATGTAGTAATGCCAGAACTGTCGGAACTCATCCATGGACCTCAGGGCATGCGAGTTGAGGGATAAGCTGGGCTTTAACCCCTTCACTTAAGCAAATTGCTAACAATAGGAAGCCCCCGGCAGATTATTTGCCGGGGGCTTCTAAACTTAAACCTTATAGCCTGTAACTAGACACAATGGACTGGATTATTCTCCTCCAGACAGGATGTCGTTTAAGCAATTCGGAGACAGCAGCACTTTGACTGATTAACTTGAGAATTTTCCTCAAGAAAGTTCCGATTAAATAGAGATGTTTAAATGCCGTCGTAAAGAAACCATCGCGTGTGGTTTATAGCGTCTCTGGGCATTTCTCAACAGAGCTCTCTATCAGTTACAGAGAGGAAATATCAACAACCGAGTAAAGTGCTGCTGGTATTTGACGAGATAGATTCAGACGTTAAATCGATAACGTACCTCCTATTTAACAGGACTGAACTATTCGATCTGTCGGGGAAGCAATCGTTTTTTGTATCAAGTGATTCACTTCCTTATCTATTAAGATACTCCCCTGATTTGTGGATGGCTAGTGATGATACTAAAGTTTATGGTTGGGTTAACAACTGCTATCATTCTGTTGAAAAGTTAGGGTTTCTGACCCTGGCCTGAGGTGACAAAAGTGCCTTTGAGCCGGGATGGCGGGGCTGTGGTGAGGGCATCCAGAGGCTACTATTAGTAAGCGGTTGCCTCTAAGGAAGCAACCCGCTGATTTAAGCCAGAGGCGCAAGGGTAAGGAGCGATCGCGGTGACGCAGATAGAACAGATTACTGGTACCGGCATTCCCCTGACGGGCAATGACATCGACACCGATCGCATTATTCCAGCTCGGTTTCTCAAGTGTGTAACCTTTGACGGGCTGGGTGAGCAGGTGTTTGCCGACGATCGCGCTGCCCTGGAGGGTCGCCATCCCTTTGATCAGCCCCAGTATCAGGGAGCCACAATTTTGGTGGTCAACCGCAACTTTGGCTGTGGCTCGTCGCGGGAGCACGCTCCTCAGGCGATCGCTCGCTGGGGCATTAGGGCCGTGCTGGGCGAGAGCTTTGCCGAAATTTTCTTTGGTAACTGTGTCGCGATCGGCATTCCCTGTCTGACGGCCACGGCTGAGGTGGTAGGCCAGGTGCAGGCCGCGCTAGAGGCTGATCCGACAACTGTGGTAACGCTCGATTTGGCGACCCAAACTGTGACTTTTGCGGCTGAGGCTGGAGCTGTGTCTATGCCCGAGGGCGTGCGCCAAGCGTTCTTGGCGGGCACGTGGGATGCCTGCGGTCAGTTAGTGGCCAATGCCGAGGCCATTCGAGCCACAGCGGCAACGCTGCCCTACGTGGCTTGGTAGGCTCACAGTCTCCCTGTCTCTGCCTATAAATTTGCAACACCCTGTGGATTTTGCCGCAGAAATAGGCACTCTCTAGGGAGATCCCTCACCCCCCATGTGGGCTGTTGCTATGGTTTCCTCCGCTGTGCGTTCGCTGACTCCCTGGTTGCAGGCCGATTCGGCTCTACCGGGTTTTACCGCCGCAACCCTGGACAATACCGTGTGCCGCATGGTTCCCTTGGTCATCGAGCGCCCCACTCTGGGTCGCGTGCCGGCGATCGCGGCGGCGGTGAAGCAGCTAGTGGCCCAGAGCATGAGGTTGCGATCGCCCCTGGGCGGCTGGCCCACTGATCTGCCCCAAACCCCCGACAGCCTGGCCCCTTACCTGGGCGAAGAAACGGGGGAACTGCTGGATCAACTAACTGCATCAGCCGCGTCGGTGCCGTCTGTCACCAGCATCTTGGTCCCGGTGCCCCACCTAGTGCCCCATCTGCTGTGGATGCTCGCCAGCAGCAGCTACGAGGTGATGAGCCTGATTGAGGGTATGCAGGCCCGCATCTTTAGCCCCCAGGCCCAGGGGGCTATCCGCATCGTGCGCCTAGTGCCGGTGCTCACCCTCACCTTAGGAGAGACCAGCTATGCCCTCGATCTGGTCACTCAAACAGACCCAATGCCACCGCTATATCTGGGCGAAGAGGTCGAAATTCGCCTATTAGAGAATGACTTGGACAGCCAGCCTTTGCCCTGCGGTGACCTGTTAACTCAGGTGGCTAAGCAAGTGGGCTACACCCAACCTGGATTGGGTGCTTTACTCGCTGACGGCTGCCAGATTGATGCCCTCCGCCCCTTTCAGCCCTGGCAAAACGGTATTTTGCACCTCCGCCTGCACTTGGCCGAAATGGAGACCCAGGAGCCATCTCAGTCCTACAGTAGCCATAGTGAGGCGATGCCCGATGCGCTGTATCTGCCGCCGGGGGGTAAGCAGATTGTTGGAACACCTGCGTCAGGCTTTACCCTAGATGACTTTGCTAGCACCCTGGTCGATGGCCCAGACGATGCTACTGCTGGCGTGCTGGGCGACTGGCTCACCTTCACCGATGAACGCTGGATCCAAACTTTTCTGAGTGCCTACGCTGAGCAGGTTGTGGCGCAGCATCTACCCCAGATGCTGCCGGGCCAAGCGGGCGATACTCCTTCGGAGCGGCTTCGCCAACGGGAAGATCTCTGCAACCGCGTCACCTACGCCGCTACTGGTCTGGTGCAGGGAGCCAGCGGCCTATTTAAGCACACCTTCGTTCACGAGCCGGTATTGGTGGCAGACCTGTGGCCCCGGCTGCGTTGGCACCTGGCCCAAAGCTCAGAACGGGTGATGCAGCTGATGGGGGGTGTATCGGCCCAGGTGCTGCCGCCAGGGCTGAGCTGGCAGCAGGGCAGCCTCTATCTGCGCCCGCTGATGCAGCTCACCACCTCTAACCGCAGCTGGATTGTGGACTTGGGCCGGGGCAGGCTCTTGCCCACCACGCCCCAGGCGCTACCCGCCGAGGCCGCTGTCGATGTGGCCGATGCCCCCTGGGGGTCACTGCTTACCGTGGCCGAGCTAACCGCGCTGGTGGATTGCGATCTGAGTGTGCATACCCCTGCGATCGCAGCTCTGCGCCAGGGCACCCCAATTCACCTGCATCGGCTCGATGCCGAAGTCAGCTGCCAGGCGGGCCAGCTCACCCTCGACTGGTGCTTTACTCTGCAAACCACGCTATAGCAGCAAATTCCCAGGGCGGTTTGTTTTCTGTCTCAACGATGGCAAAAGCCGTAAATGTTTGTGCCAGAAACACCCCGAGGTAGTGGGCAAATCGCCTAGAGTGAGAGCGAACTGTGGCGCATCCCAAAGGCCTTAGATTATCGTGTCTCCAGAGCTAACCCCAGGGCTGACCCAAGAGCCCATCTACCTCTACAGCATTTGCCCTCACCCTCTGCAACCTCTGCCCCTGCCCCTAGGACTGGCCGCACCCACCCAGCTAATTGCCGTAGACAGTGTTGCTGCCCTAGTTGAAACCGGCGTCGATCTCCAGGCCCTGCAAACCGACGAACCGCGGCTGCTCAACGCGGTGCTCAGCCACGATCGCGTCATTTGCGAGCTGTTTCAGCACACGCCCCTGCTACCTCTGAGATTTGGTACGCAAATTGCCTCCATGGAGCATCTCAAGGCCCACCTGGCGACCCAGGGAGCCGATTATGCCGCCAAGCTCGCCATCCTCGGCCACCAAGTTGAGTACCAGCTCAAGCTGATTGCTCAACCCGTCGAGCTGTCGCCCCTGGCTGAAGGGCTAACCGGGCGCGACTACTTTTTGGCAAAAAAGCAGCGCCTCCAAGATCAAACCGTCGCCCAAGAGCAGCAGCACCAGGAGCTTGACCAGGTGCTTAATGAGCTTCATGCCGCCTACGACAACTACATTGAGGCTGAGAGCCCCGCCGGAGAAGCGCGAGTGTATCTGCTGATCGATCGCGCCGCTGCTGAGGGCCTAGAGCACCGGGTGGAAGAATTGCGATCGCAGACTACTCACTGGACCCTCATGCTCAGCGAACCCCTCCCCCCCTACCACTTTGTCTAAGGGATTTTTTCATACCCACTCATCCACTCACCCCTACGGCCCCACCTGAAACTCTGGGTAGGCCTCCATCGCATGTTCGCCCAGGTCAAGACCCTGAATTTCTTCGGCCTCAGACACGCGAATTCCCACAGTGGCCCGCAGCGTCAGCCAGCACACCAGGCTAAAGGCCACGGTAAACGCCCCCACCACCGCAATGCCCAAGACCTGAATGAGCAGCTGCTGAATGCCGCCCCCCATGAACAACCCAGCCAAGGGGCCTGATGTTTCGTCGTACCAAGCATAGACCCCTGGAGTAGCGCTAAACAGTCCTAGGGCCAGCGTGCCCCAGACGCCACACACCAGGTGTACCGAAACGGCCCCGACCGGGTCATCAATTTTGAGCGAGTCGAGCAGCGTGACCGAGAAGACCACAATGACCCCGCCCACCAAACCGATGAGAGCCGCGCTGCCTAGGTTGACGTAGGCGCAAGAGGCCGTCACAGAGACTAGTCCCGCCAGGACCCCATTGATAATCATCGATAGGTCGGGCTTGCTCAGGTAAATCCAAGAGGTCACGGTAGCAGCTAGCCCGCCGAGAGCAGCGGCAATGTTGGTAGTGACCACAATATGGCTAATGGCAAAAGGGTCAGCGGCCATAACTGAGCCGGGGTTAAACCCAAACCAGCCCAGCCACAAAATTAGGCAGCCCAGCGCCGAAATACTCAGATTGTGACCTGGCATAGCCACCGGCCGTGCCTGAAACCGCCCCCGCCGTGGCCCCAGCAAAATGGCCCCCATCAGGGCTGCCCAGCCGCCCACAGAATGCACCACCGTCGATCCGGCAAAATCGTAGAAACCTAGGTTAGACAACATCCCGTCGCCCCAAATCCAGTGGCCTGTGATGGGGTAAGAGATGCCCACCAGCAGTAGGCTAAAGATGAAGAACGCCAAAAACTTGATTCGCTCAGCCACCGCCCCAGACACGATAGTAGCGGCTGTCCCCGCAAAGGCCAGCTGAAAGAAAAACTTGGCGTTTAACGGCACCCCAACCCAGGCCAGGGAGCTAAAACTGCCCAGGTAGTCTTCCCCTGTGGCTGGGCTGTTGTCAGCCGCCTGTAGCAAAAACCCCGAGAAGCCAAACAGGGGGTTGCCATCGCCAAACATGAGGCCAAAGCCCACCACCCAAAACGCCAGGGTCGAGAGGCCAAATACGATCAGGTTTTTGGCCAGCAGGTTAACGGCGTTTTTGCTGCGGCAAAAGCCGGTTTCGAGCATGCAGAAGCCAGCATTCATAAAGAACACTAGAAACCCGGCTACCAGTACCCAAACTGTATCTAGGGCCACCTGAAGATCGGCAGTGCTAGCGCTTTGGGCCAGGGCAGCGGGGCAGAAGATGGCTAGACTACCCAGGGTTACCCAGGGCACATAGCGCCATCGCCCCCCAGGCTTTCCCAACGGATGCAGTAGTTGTTTTGAGGCGCTTTCCTGCTGCTGCAACATAACTCGACGTGTCTCCCAATTGGCTTTCTCTAATAAGCCCATAGGTTGCCACGAATTACTGTTAGTAGCGCAAGTTTTTATACCACTGCCGCAAGATTAGCGACGGTAAGCCTGCGGATTACGACAGCGCTCCTAACTACGTCAGGCTCGCTCGTCGCATCCACTAGCTTATCTATCCACCTACTCCTAATCTTCCTCAGGCTCGTAAGTGGAGGCAATATAGAGTTCCTTGAGCTGCGATTCGTCTACTCCGGAGGGAGCCTGGGTAAGCAGGCAGCGGGCCTGCTGGGTTTTGGGGAAGGCGATCGCATCTCTGATCGACTCTTCTCCCGCCAGCAGCATGACGATGCGATCGAGTCCGTAGGCAATGCCGCCGTGGGGTGGGGTGCCGTACTCAAAGGCTTCGAGCAAGAAGCCAAACTTATCGCGGGCTTCTGACTCAGATAGACCAATGGTTTCAAACACTTGGCTCTGCACCTCGGGCTGGTAGATGCGGAGGCTGCCGCCGCCGATCTCGTAGCCGTTGAGTACGATGTCGTAGGCGATCGCCCGGGCAGTCTTGAGATCGTCAACATCCTCAGGATTGGGCGCAGTGAAGGGGTGGTGGAGGGCCTCGAGGCGCTGCTGGTCAGCGTTCCACTCAAACATGGGAAAGTCGGTCACCCACAGCAGGTTATAGGTGCCTTCGGGGATCAGGTTCATTTCCTGGGCGATCGCCTGACGCAATCGATCTAGCGTGGCATTCACCATCGCGGTTGGCCCCGCCCCAAACAGGAGCAGCGTACCTTCGGTGGCTCCAGTGCGGCTAAGGAGTTCCGCCATTTGCTCAGGGCCGAGGTTGTCTTTAATGGCTCCGATGGTGTCCACCGCACCGTCGGCCCGCACCCGCACGTAGGCCAGGCCCTTAGCCCCAGCATCGGCGGCGATCTTAAACAGGTCGCCACCGGGCTTAATGCGCACGTTAGAAATTTGGTCGTTGCCGTTGGGAATGGGCAGCACCTTGACAATGCCGCCGTCGGCTACCGCCCCCGAAAACACCTTAAAGCCGCAGTCTTTGACCAGGTCAGACACATCGACCAACTCTAGACCGTAGCGGGTGTCGGGCTTGTCGCTGCCGTAGCGATCCATTGCCTCGGCGTAGGTCAGCCGAGGGAAGGGCCGAGGAACCTCGACACCCTTTACCGCTTTAAAGATGTGGGCCACCAGGGCTTCGTTCAGGGCCAGGATTTCGTCCTGGGTCATGAAGCTCATTTCCATATCGAGCTGGGTAAACTCGGGCTGGCGATCGGCGCGCAAATCCTCGTCACGGAAGCAGCGGGCAATCTGGTAGTAGCGATCGACCCCCGACACCATCAGCAGCTGCTTAAAGAGCTGAGGCGACTGGGGCAGGGCGTAAAATTCGCCCACGTTGACTCGCGAGGGCACTAGATAGTCCCGTGCCCCTTCTGGGGTTGAACGGGTGAGAATAGGGGTTTCGACTTCGTAAAAGCCCTCCTGGTCTTCCAGGAAGCGGCGAATGGCTTTGGTCACTTCGTGGCGAATGCGCAGGTTCTGGGCCATCCGTTCCCGCCGCAAATCCAAATATCGATAGCGCAGCCGCAGGTCTTCGCGCACCGTCTCAGAATCGGCGGTGGAAACCTGGAACGGCAGCGGCTTGCGCACCGCATTTAGCAGCTCGATGGTGTCGGCAAAGATCTCGACATCCCCCGTAGGGAGCTTGGGGTTGACGGAACCCTCCTGACGCTGGCTGACCCGGCCTTCGATTTTGACCACATACTCGTTGCGCAGCGGGTCAGCTTGGGGATAGGAGGCCGGAGTACGTTCTGGATCGCTGACAATTTGCACAACGCCAGTGCGATCGCGCAGATCAATAAAAATAACGCCCCCATGGTCGCGGCGACGATCGACCCAGCCGAACAGGGTAACGGTGCTGCCAATGTCGTTGGCCCGCAGGGTGCCACAGTAGTGGGTGCGCATAGTGAACTGCTTATATTTCAAATTTCAAAACCTTCCCATTATCTAGGATAGTGGGTGAGCTTGAAAGCTATTTTTTTGAGCGAATTTCTAACGGAACTCTGTGTGTCAGTGCTTGAGGATAAAGGAATGGTTGGGGTGCAGTGCGGGCAGCAGCAGATCGCTAATGTGGAGGCGATCGTATTCGATAAAGATGGCACCCTGGCCAACTCCCACCATCTATTGCAGCGCACGGCTTTAGCACGGGCAGAGGCCTGTGCAGCGGCAGCGGGAGCTGGAGATGAGCTGATTCAAGACCTTTTAACCTGTTTTGGCGTGTCTGCCCATGGCATAGACCCTGATGGGCTAATGGCGGCGGGCACCCGGGAGGCCAATAAGCAAGCAGCCGTGATGGTGTTGGTGAAAATGGGCCATCCCCCAGGTCAGGCCAAGGTGCTGGTGGCAGACTGCTTTGCGGCGGTGAATGCAGCGCGCAACGGCAAGGCGGCCCATACCCCACCTTTTGAGGGTACGGCGGCTATGCTGAAGCGGCTGAACCAGAGTCCCCTCAAAATCGCCGTGCTGTCGTCGGATAGCCCAGCCTATGTGGAGGAATTTTTGAGCTACTACGACCTTTTGCCCTGGGTGCATGAGTGGCAGGGGACAGGGCCAGAGGATCCGCCAAAGCCAGATCCGACGCTGTTGAGAGTATTGTGCGATCGCCTCCAGGTTTCAGTCGCGCACACTCTAGTTGTCGGCGATAGCTGGGCCGATCTAGCCTTAGCAGAACAGGCTAAAGCAGCAGGGTTTGTGTCGGTATCTGAGCCCTGGGGGCGCTCGCCGGTGGCCGGAGCAACCTTAGTTTTAGGCCAGTGGGATGATTTAACTGTCGAGACCGAGTTCGGCTGATCCAATAACGATGGAGAGCAAACGCTATGGTGTCGTGGGTTTTGAAAGAATGGCAGGCCGCGGTTACGGCCCTATTGCAGGGGGAAACCATTCTGCTGTTGCGCAAGGGCGGCATTCGCGAGGCCAAAGGGCAGTTTTCGTTGACGGCTCGGCAGGTGCTGCTGCTGCCCACCGTCGAGCACCAAAAAGCGGCCTTGCTGAAGGATGCCTTTCGGTCCCTGATGACGGGGGAAGTCGCTCAGGATGACCAGGTGCGGTTTGACGGGTGGGCGACCATTACCCATGCTCTGCCCCTCAGCGCAGAAGCAGAGGTGGCAGCCCTGCTGCCCTATCTGGTGTGGAATGAGCAGTTTGTGGCAGAACGCCTCAACTGGCAGCCCGATCGCCCCCTCTATGGGCTGTTGCTAAAGGCCTACCGCTTTCAGCAGCCTCTGATGCTGCCTCGCCACAGGGGCTACAGCGGCTGCCGATCGTGGGTGGAGATCGGCCAGGAGGTGGGAGTGGAGCACAGCACCCCGGCCCTGGCAGAGGCAGAGTATCAGCAACAGGTCGAGGCTATTTTGGCGCATCTGCCTGCGGTGGCTCCGAGCCTGGCAGATTAAGGGTAATCATGGCTTCTAACGCCGCTTGCAGGTCGGCGGTGAGCTGGGCAACGGCCTGTTTGCGATTGGCTTTGTAGTCGGGCCAGCGATCGCTGACTGAGATCGGCTCCCCCACCGTGAGCACCGCCCGCTGTGGCCCCAGCTTGGGTCGTGGAAATGGGTTTTTGCCCTGAATTAAGCACACCGTATCGCGCAAAATCATCACCGTTTCGGCAAAGCGCTCGGCAGAGGGCCGTTGGCGCACATAGCAGCCCGTAACAGCGACAAAGCTCTCCACCAGGCGCATGTGCCACATGCGGAGGGAGGCTTCTTCGGCTTCGTGATTGGCCAGCCCCAGCTCCACCGCTGATAGGGGCGGGTCGCCCACAACATCTTGACGGAAGATGTGCTCCCACCCGGCCTGCTCGATGCGGCGGCAGCGATCAATGGTGCTGCCTTTGGGCGAGAGCTGAAAGTAGGTTTCGGCCACCTGTAGGGCCGCATTCATCAGGGCTTCGAGACGAGGGCCCAGGGCGTTAGTCGGGGGCGCAGCCTCGGAGCGATCGCTAGAGTCAACTGCGGGCAGCGCCACGCGATACACCCGGCGATAATAATTTTCTAGCAGGGTGAGCAGACGCTCCCCCAGGTCGGAGAGCCGGCGATAGCGCTGCTCGATGGCGGTTTTAGAGGTGTCGCCAGGTGGGTAGAGCTGCTGACGGGGAGCCAAACTCGTCTCCTGCTCTAGGCGATCGAGCCAGCGATCGAGTTCGCGCCAGGGCGGTGTGATGTAGCGATAGCAGATGCCCAAGGGGGCGATCACTACCTGCTCTGCGCGTCCCTGGCTGTGCAAATCGTCTACACACCAAAAGGCCATCTGGCTCACCCCTGGCTCCAAAGGGCTGACAATTTCGGTGTGACCGTTGTTGCCGCCCTCGGGGGCAGCGGCGAGGGGAAAGTCACCGTTGGCCAGCAGGTGGCGGGCCGATCGCAGCCCCTGGCGATCGACCTTGCCCCGCTGGATGGGGGTGCCGCCCAGCTTGGCGTAGAGCTGGCCTACCCAATCACCAGCCCAAAGGGGAATGCCGCGATCGTAGATGAAGTGCGCGTGAACCGGGTGCTTGAGCGTAATGCCCAATTCTCTGGCTCGCTGGGGTACGGCATGCCACAGCAAATGCCCCAAACAAAACGAGTCGAGCGGGCTGGGATGGCGGAAAGCCAGCAGAAATCGGGTTTCTCCGGCATCAAATGCTTTGAACAACTGCACCAGACCCTCGGCGTTGACCACCTCTACCTGCTGAATCTGCTCTCGCCAGCGCATCCAGTAGGGCAGCCCTAGGCGCACTAGGGTCAGCGCCTGAGTATCTAGCGCGGGGGGAATAAAGCTCAACGGCGGCTGAGCACGGGTGGGGAGGTTCACGGGTTTAGCCCCCGGCCAGGGCATTGACGAACACCCCGATGATATAGCAGAGCAGCGTCAAACTCCGTCGTTGGTAGTAGCTAATTAAAGCCCATCGGTAGATTTGCGGAGAAACTATAAAGCTTTTATAAGCAACCCTAGCCCTGGCATTGTGCCTACTGTAGAAACCCAGTTTAATGGCAGGAGCCAAACCCGACTGGGCTTGGCGCTTGAGGAAAATCGTCACGTGTGATTCTCACAGTCCCTAAGGAGTTTCTCCACAACGTCCAAAGTTATCTGTTGATCAAACTTTGGGCAGGTGCATAAGTCAGGTACACCACAACCATGTCCCTTTCAGACAAGGCTACGGCCCAGGCTGCGGTTGGTGGATGACCTGTTCTAGAGACGTAGTTAGCGGTAAAACGACGGTTTGTTATGGTTTCCTCCCCCTTCTTTTCTGCCAATCCAGATCAGCGATCTAGCACTGTCCCCAAAGCCGGTAGTGGTGCGATTCGCGAAGCGCTCCCAACGGGAATCGCTTCACCTCCCTGGATGCTAGATACGCTCTTTCGCAACTTGAGCTATGACCTAGAGCAAGTGGCCGATATTATCGACCCTATTCTGACGGCCCAAAACCATTGCTACCGCACCGACTGGTATGTACAGGGTATTGTGGCCGCCGATCGCGCCTTTCTCAGCACTAACATCAACGCCGATCGCGCTATTCAGGTCACGCTATGCGGTACCCGCTGGCTGCTAGGGCAGGGCCGTGGCTGTGCCGTCACCATGCCCCAGCCAGGGATTGCCGACTGCCACGCGGCGCTCAACTTTGACCCGCTGCAAGGCTTCTTTCTCACCGACCTGAGCAGCATTGGGGGCACCTGGGTGAATGGCCGCCGCCTTTCTCCGGCCCAGCGCCACTACCTGCAAGACGGTGACCTAGTGAAGCTGGGCAGCCTGCGGTTTGAGTTTTTGCAGCAGCGCTGCGACCAATCGGTGTGGGACGACGTCTAACAGCGCTGGTAGCGCATACCGGGCAGCTGAGTGACCAGACCCATCAGCTCTAACTGCACAAGGGTGGACAGCACCTCGCCGGTGGGCTGGGCCAGCTGCTGCACCAGGCTGTCGAGGGTCGTGGGTTCGTCGGTAATGGCAGCCAAAACCTGGGCCATAGCCGGGGACAAGGGCGACGGTGCCGGAGGACTTACGGGCGGGCGATCGCCCTTTCCGGGCAAGGCATCGCCCGCCAATTCACTGCTAATCTGGGGCATCTGTCCGAGAGCGGTGATCAGCGTCATGTCGTTCAGAATCATCTGAGCACCCTGGTTAATCAGCCCCAGGCAACCTTCGCTGTTGAGGTTATCCAGCGATCCCGGCACCGCAAACACATCACGGCCATAGTCATTGGCCAGCTGCGCTGTAATCAGTGCCCCCGATCGCGTCGGGGCCTCGGTTACCACCACCGCTCGGCTGAGCCCGGCGATGATGCGGTTGCGGCGGGGAAAGTGGGCGCGATCGGGCGGTGTGCCGTTGGGGTGCTCACTCAGTAGCAGACCGTGGCGGGCAATGCGATCGTGCAGGTCGCGGTTGCCCAATGGATAAACCTGATCAACCCCCGTCCCCAGCACCGCAATGGTGAGGCCACCGCTCTCTAGGGCCTGATGGTGGGCGTAGCGATCGACCCCCTTGGCCAACCCCGAGATCACGATTACATCATGGGCCACCAGCTGTTGGGTCAGGCGACGGGTCCAGCGCTGTCCATAGTCTGACGGGTTGCGAGTGCCCACCACCCCAACCGATGGCACCAGGTGCAAGGCACCCGCCAACTCTGGCTGTCCCCGATAAAACAGCAGCGGCGGCGGATCAGTAATCTCGTAGAGCAGAGCCGGATACTCCGCATCGGCCGGAGTCCAAAAATTGGGGTGCTGCTGTTCGTAGCTGGCCAGCAGCTCTAGCGGGGAAATTTTCTGCCGATACTCCACCAGTTTGGCCCCCGTCCCCAAGCCAATGCCTTCTACCTCCAGCAGGTCAGCTCCGTCGGCATGCCAAGCGGTGGATAGGGTGCCAAAGTGGCTGCACAGTCGCTTCAACAAAATTGGGCCGAGGCCATAGGCCTGCGCCCAGGCCAGCCAATACGCTCGTTCTGCCATGCCGCACGGGGGTAAGAATCTCCCGCTCAGTATGCCCCTATTGCCCCGCCTGTCCTACCGGCGCGCCCTAGGCAACCGCTGGGTGCCGCGGCGCCTCAACAGGTTACCTAGGGGCAACCGTCTCGGGTTGAGCTGGCGCAAGGGAGCGGGTAGTTCTAGGGTGGTGGTGGGTTCACCACCAGGGGTTATCCACCAGGCGTTGATGGTGCCGCCGGCAAACCCAGCCACCGCCCCCAACAAAATACTGGGCACCACGCCATAGCCCAGCAGCAGAAATATAAATAGAAAGGCCAGCCAAATTTTTAGCGCTGGTGGAATAATTTTGTCGGCCACCGGTACATCCTCTCTGGGGCGCTAGTGAGGCTAGGCAATCGCCTATGCCCCTACTATAGCGGCTATTTGCTGGGGCACTGCTTGGGTAGTGTCGATCGCCTGCACCAGCGGCTGTTCTGCCTCGGTAAAGGGCTCTATGTGCTGGCGCTGAAGCACCGCTACGGTAGCGTCAGCAATGTCACCCGCGCGATCGCGCACCCGCTGCTCCAAGACCTCCGGGGGAGCCGTGCAGTGCAAAATACTCACCGGCAGTTCCGCCTGTTGAATGGTCTCAATGGCAGTCTGGCGCAGGGCCTGGCGATCGTACTTGGCATCGAGAATTACCGGGTAGCCCGCCTGGGCCAGGGCAATGCCCAGGGTGAGGAGACGATCGTAGGTTTTCTCCGTCATTTCTGGGGTGTAGAGGCTGTCGTCGCCCCGTTGGTCTAAGGGCACCCCGGCTAGGTGCTTGCGCACCGCATCGCTGCGCAGGTGAATGGCGTTGATTTCACTGGCCACCTGCCGAGCGGTGGTGGACTTACCCGAACCGGATAGCCCGGCCATCACATAAACTGCCCCGCTGCGGGGCTGACACACCGACCGGGCGAGGCGGTAGTACCCCGCCGCCGTCTCGGCCGCCTGCTGCTTGGTCTCTTCATCCACCGACGGGTCGCCGAGCAAGAATGAGGTCACCTTGGCCCGCACGTAGGCCTGACGGCTAATGTACAGAGGCAGCAGCTGCACCCCTTCCCAGTCGCCGGTGCGCTCTATGTAGTGGTTCAAAAACACCGTAGCCAGGACAGCGCAGTCCTTAGACAGCAAATCCATCACCACAAAGCCGACGTCGTACATCACATCGACGTAGCGAAAGGGCTCGTTGAACTCAATGCAGTCAAAGAGATAAAGTTGCTCTTGCCAGCGACACAGATTATTTAGGTGCAGGTCACCATGGCAGGCGCGAATCCAGTTTTGTTCAACCCGCTGTTTAAACAGATCGCCGTGGGCCGCGAAGAAAGAGTCGGTGTAGGCCTTGGTCTCATCGAACTGAGCCTGGGTCTGGGGGCCGCCGATAAAGCCAGTGGTCTGCTCATAGTTTTCGTCAAAGGCCTGGCGAATCTGCTCCACTGTGCCAAAGGTGCGAATGTGGTCATTGGTTTCGGCCCCTAGGTGAAAGTCGGCCACTGCCGCTGCTAGCTCTACCATCAAGGCTTCGGTGAGTTCGCCGCGATCGTACAGGGCGCTAAGCAGCGTATCCTGCGGAAACTGAACCATTTTGACGGCATACTCCACGGTTGTGCCGCTGCCCAAGTGATAGGTATCTCCGGTTTGGCCCAGAGCGACCACCTCTAGGTACAGCGCCCCGGCCCCTCGCTGGTTGAGCCGCAGTTCCTCTGCACAAAAGTGCTGCCGCTTCTCCAGGGTGGAATAGTCTAAAAAGCCAAAATTCACTGGCTTTTTCACTTTGTAGGCGTAGTCGCCGGTCAGCAGCACATAGGACACGTGGGTTTGCAGCAGCCGAATGGGCTCAACTACCGGGTGGGGATAAAACTCCGGCTGACACATCTGCTGAATCAACTCGGGAAGTGCAAAATCGGCCATATTCTACCTGCCAAAAACTGCCTAACGCTACAAAGGGGCTAGGAATGTGTTTCCTAGCCCCTAGGGATTTAAAACCTGCCTTATTAGCTGAGCAAGCCTATTCTGCCGCCGCTTCGCCCTCGCCCTCGCCCTCGCCTTCGACCTCAGCCATGCGGCCCTGAAGCACCGTAGCAATGGTTTGAGTTTGATCGCCAGCTACCACAGCGCCCTCGGGCAGCACCAGATCAGCTACGGTGAGCGAGTCACCCACAGCTAGCTCAGACACATCCACCTCAATCACCTCGGGGATATCGATGGCCTTGCACTTAACGGTAACTTCGTTGATCTCAGTGTTGAGCACACCGCCGTCGTTTTTCACACCTGTGGGCTCCCCCACAAAGTTGAGCGCTACGCCCACTTCCACAAAATCCTGAGCCTTGACGGCAAAGAAGCTGAGGTGGTACACGGTGTTTTTCCAAGGGTGGGCCTGGACTTCCCGCAGCAGAGCCTTGCCATTCCAAGGCATATCAGGAATTTTTAGGTCAATCATGGTGTTGTTGACGGCGGCCTTGCGCAGCAGCAGGTCAGCATCTTTTTGGTCGACGGTCAGCGACACCGACTCGGTGCCCTGGTGGCCGTAGAGAACTACCGGCAGCAGCCCTTCCCGGCGCAGGGCATTAGGCTTAGCCTTTGCATCACGCGATTTGCACTCAATAGTTAGTTCCATGGAAAATCCCCCCGTTAGAAATAGATTCAAAAAACAAACTTGCCAAGCCCTAGGCTACCTGGGACTCACCATTCTCGTAGAGCAGCGCCCGCTTCGGCCCGTGGATGGGGTCCTCTACGATGATAGTCTGGTCACGGCTGGCCCCCAGCGACACGATCGCGATCGGTACCTCCATCAACTCCGCCAAAAACTTGAGATAGTCTAGGGCAGCTTTGGGCAGGTCGCTCAGCGATCGGCAGTGATCGGTGGGCTGTTTCCAGCCGGGCATGGTCTTGTAGATGGGCTTGCAGCGGCCAAAGGCCTCGGCACTAGCCGGCAGCTCTTCGCAGCGCTCACCGTCTAGTTCGTAGGCCACGCACACCTCGATCTCATCCACATCGTCGAGCACATCGAGCTTGGTGACAGCGAGGCAGTCAAGGCCGTTGATGCGCACCGCGTAGCGACCAATCACGGCGTCAAACCAGCCGCAGCGGCGGCGGCGACCGGTAGTGGTGCCAAACTCGGCACCGCGATCGCAGAGCAACTCACCCATATCACCGGTTAGCTCGGTGGGGAAGGGGCCTTCCCCAACGCGAGTGGTGTAGGCCTTAGCTACCCCGATCACCCGGTCGATGACCGTGGGGCCAATGCCGGTGCCGATGCAGGCCCCCCCCGCCACCGGGTTAGAGGAGGTAACGTAGGGATAAGTGCCGTGGTCGAGGTCGAGTAGAGTGCCTTGAGCCCCTTCAAACAGAACGTTTTTGCGCTGACGAATGGCCTGGTAAACATGAAGGGAACTGTCAATAATGTGGGGCCGCAGCCGCTCGGCATACTCAATGTATTCGTCAATCACCGCCGCTGGATCGAGGGGGGCGAGATCGTACAACTTTTCGAGGATGCCGTTTTTGTACTGAATCGTCCACTCCAGCTGCTTGCGGAGCCGGGCATAGTCCATCAGGTCGATGATGCGGATGCCGATGCGCTCCGACTTGTCAGCGTAGGTGGGGCCAATGCCGCGCTTGGTGGTGCCAATTTTGTGGTTGCCCCGGCGCTCCTCCGACGCCTGATCGATCAGGCGATGATAGGGCATGGTGACGTGGGCTGCGTTGGAAATGAAGAGGTTTTTAGTGGAAATCCCTAGCTCGACGAGTTTGTCGAGTTCGCCAATTAGAGCCTTGGGGTCGATAACGGTGCCGCTGCCAATGACGCACTCAGTATCGGGGTAGAGAATGCCGGAGGGAATCAGGTGCAGCTTGAAGGTTTGATCTTTAACAACGACGGTGTGACCGGCGTTGACCCCACCTTGGTAGCGCACAACTACATCTGCCGAACGACTCAGCAAATCGGTAATTTTGCCCTTACCTTCGTCGCCCCACTGGGCCCCAATTACTACAACGTTTGCCAAGGGAATTCAGGCTCTAAAGTTCACACAAATTCCCATTATCACTAGGTAAATGTAATTGTGTCAACTTAAAATCCTTGGTTCTGCCTAGGAGCAATTCTACCTAGAGCCCGAACCCCTAGCAAATTAAATGTGTTTAACCTAATACCCAATGAGTGAAATATGCGATAGAACAAAAGAATATTCAGTTTACATTTCTTTAGATTTCCAAAGACTCGCGATGGTTATTGGCATAACCTCTCCGCAGAGGCTAAGTCGGCTCGGAAGGGCCATCGCGGGCCTAGCCCATCGATAAAAGCTTCACTACAAAAGCTTCATTAAGGCGGAGGATGCCGTGAGTCTATATGCTGAACTACACCGCCATCTGGGCGGTTCTGTCGTACCTCGAGTCCTGTGGCGCTATTTTGAGCGCAATCGCCCCGATCTGTCAGGCCAGTTTGCTGATTACCCAGCGTTTGAGCAGTTTTACACCCGGCCCCGCAATACGCTTGCGGAGTATCTAGAGCTGCATACCCTGGTCGAGAGTGTGCAAACCTATGAGGCCTTGCCCTACTTCATCTATCGCCTGATTCGGGGCGCCTACATTTTTGAAAATCTGGCATATCTAGAGCTGCGCTATACTCCTTACCTGCGCACCCCTGAGCACTTGACCCAGAACCAGCGCATTGAGGCGATGGCCGAGATTGTGGAAATTGTCGGGCAAGCTAGTCAGCAGCCTGAGTATCCTATTGTGACGAAGCAGATTCTCTGCATGCACTCGCGGCTGCCCCACGAGGTAAACCAGGCGATTGTGGAACTGGCGGGTCAATATACTGAGTATGTGTGTGCGGTGGATGTGGCGGGCGGTGATGCGAAGTACGGCGATCGCATCGACGAGTTTACCCAGCTTTACCAGCGCGCCCAGGATCTAGGCCTTAAAACCACCGGCCACCTCTACGAAACCGTCGATGGTGATCACCCCAAGCTGCTGCCCTACTTGATGCGCATTGGCCACGGCATTCAAATTCCGCTGCGGCACCCGGAGCTATTGGCAGAGGTAGCGGCGCGGGGACAATGTCTGGAGGTGTGCCCCACCACTTACCTCAAGACCGGCACCCTAGAGGAAATTAGCCAGCTCAAGGTGGTATTCGACCGCTGCTTCGAGGCCGGAGTTGATATCGCCATCTGCACCGACAACGCCGGGTTGCACAACGTCCGCCTGCCCTTTGAGTACGAAAACCTGCTCACCCACGACGTGATCGGCTTTGAGGAGCTGCATGCTTGCCAGGAAGCGGCCTTTCGCCACGCCTTTGCCTGGCCCCACAGCCAGCCCCCTGCTACCCTGCTGACCGACATGCTGCAAGTGCCATCTGTGAGCACCCTACCGGCTAAGGAGCTGGCTAAGAGGGGTTCGCTGTCTTAACGGGCCTGCCCTAAACTAAAGTTGCACCGATTTTGATCGCGGTTTTGGCGATGCTGCTGGTGCTGGGGAGACAGGTTCATAACACTGTTTAAGCAGCGGGGCTAGGGTATGTCACCTCGACTTCTATCTTCGGCTGGCCAGGTGGAGAGTCTATTTACGGCCCCGCCGCTGCTGTCTACCCAGGGCTTTTGCTGGCATGGTGCTTACGTAGACTGTCGCTGGGAACCTCCTGGAGCGATCGAGGAAGAGGTGTCTACACCCTGGCACAGCGTTGTGTTATTTACGCAGTTTCCTGAATCAGAACCGGCCCTGGCGGAGCGCTCGATCGATGGACGGTTTAGGGTAGAGCGGGTGCATCCGGGAGACATTGTGGTGGTGCCTGCTGGGGTAGGGCAGCGATCACGCTGGAATGCCGCAGGCGAATTTATGAATCTGGTTTTTGAGACAGCTACCCTCGGGCGATCGCTCGACGAAGCGGCCGACGACACCACCTTTGAGCTTATGCCTCATTTTGCTACCCAAGACCTCTTGGTGTTGCAGCTGGGGCTATCCCTGAGGCGGGTGCTCCAAAGTGGTGGTGACCGTCTCTATGCCGAATCTCTCACCACCACTCTGGCCGTGCATCTGCTGCAAACCTATGCCACCCGCAGGCCACAGCTCAAAACCTACGGCGACGGCCTGGCCCGGCCTCAACTCCAGCGGGTAGTGGACTACATTCACAGTCACTTAGACGCCGACTTGAGCCTAGAAACCCTATCTACTCTGGCGGGGATAAGCCCTCACTACTTTGTTCACCTGTTTAAGCAATCCACTGGAGTCGCGCCCCACCAGTATGTCATTCGCTGCCGGGTAGAGCAGGCCAAGACGCTGCTGGCTCAGCCTGACCTTCCCATTGCCGATATCGCTTATCGGGTGGGCTTTGCCCACCAAAGCCACCTCAATCGTCACTTTAAGCGCTTGGTGGGGGCTACCCCTGGCCAATGGCGACAATCAACCCGTCTCTAGAGCTGCTCTGTTGCGAGCACCAGGCCTGGCTTCAGCAGCAGGTTGTTGCCCAAATACACGTTAGAAGCGGAGATCTCTGCGTCAATGCTGGCCGCGAGAGTCGAGGTCGGATGCGGCGATCGGAGGTTTGTGCAAAGAATCAGAAGAACTTGCAAGACAGAGCATTCTCTCCCTCGCGATACTAAAACTATGCGCTTTGAATGGAGAAACGCCCATGGTGCTGCTTGCAACCCGAACCGAGCCGATGGTATAGCTTTAGCCATAGGGGTTAAGACGTTGCTAGCTTAAGCACCTCTTCGATGGCAGCCCGCAAGCCCTGGGCATGAGGTAGAAGTTTGCGAACTCTGGTTTTCAACCAACC
>NZ_JACJOX010000007.1 GCF_014695775.1 Leptolyngbya sp. FACHB-60
TTGCGCGAACGTGTTGCGGCGGCCCTCGACACCCTGACGCCAGAGTACATCATCTCCTTGACCTCCTACAACTTCATCCTAGAAGCCCTGTTTAGCGCAGCTTTATAAGTAATTGGTATTAGAAATAAATAGCAACCCACTAGCTCAACCAATCCCTCAAAATTGGAAAATTGCGCCGCCCCGCTACGCCACAACTCAGTTGCTTGAACCAGATTTAGGGCTACAGGTGGGCTTTGACCAACATCAACGAGCCCGATAAAATCCCTAACGACAGAGAAATAGAGCCCAGCAGGGTGAGCAGCATTTTGCGGCGCATAACCCGGCTTCTGAACCTGGATGAACCGTCAAAGCTTTCTCGATCGGGGCTAGAAAGAGTGGTTAAAAAACTTAAAGAATATAGGACAGCAGCGACAAAAAATTCAAGTACTGGAGTCAATAAAATTAACCCCCGCTTCATCCCAGCATCCATATCGAAAGGGATAGCTAACATAAAAATGGCTAAATAGGCTGGGATAGCGATTAGACTGACTTGCAGCATTAATCGGCAGAATAATTGGTAAACCGTAAAAGAAGAATCTACGGCAGCTTCTGGGGATGTTCGAACAATAGTCATGAAATTTGATATTATTTCTTTTATTTTTTTGTTTGGACGCTGCTGCCAGCCATTCTAATGAACAATTCCTATAACTGAACGTAGGTAGCTATAGCTTTATGCTTATTTTAGCGACTCATGTAGTAATCCAAAAGAGCGGCAAGATTTAGGAGGATATCCGTGTATCGGCTGTTAAAACCTCTGCTGACGAAAAAGAAAAAGCAGAGAAAGCCGCCTCCATGAGCGGCATTAGCTCAGCCGCACCACAGCCTCATTATCTAGCAACGTATTGCCGGTAAGAATATCTTCGACGGTGATGCGCAGCAGCCGATCGCGATCGACTTGAAATAGCACCCGCACCCGATCGCTGCCCGGAAATCCCAGCGGGTTGAGTTGAGCAATGGTGCGCGCCCCCTCGCGATCGTTGAGCGGCTGCACCGAGGGGGCATCACTGCTGAGCTGGCGGGTCACTAGTCGACCATTCTCGAAATACACTTCGGTCTGGGTGCTAGCCGACCCCAGTTCACCCACAATTAGCTCAATGCTGGGCTGCTTTTCCACCGAGGCTCCCAGCGTAATTTCAATTGGGGTAGCCATAGGGTAAGGCTGCCCCTGATTCAGAATGGGGTGCCAGCTGTGGCGATTGTTGCGTCTATCCCAGTAGCGAATGCCGTAGCTGTGGTAAAGAAAGTCTTCGACTGTTAAGCCCTGGGCAATTTGCAGAGCACCCTGGGCCACGGCTTCAAAGGGGCGATCGCACCTCACCCGCTCAGCCCCAAACCGCTCTGTTACCCACCGCTGCACCGCCGGAATCTGCGCCGTGCCCCCCACCAGCAGCACCGCGTCGATCGCATCTGGGTCGATGCCCTGACGCTGCCCCTGCTGAAGCACCTGGGTCAATCCCTTCTCCAACCGCTCAAAGAACTGGTTCTGGGTGAGAATCTCCTCGAACTGGTCGCGGGTTAGGGCCAGGTCGTAGGTGTCAAAGGTCTCATCGTCAAAGTAGGCTTCTGCTGCCTCGGGTTGATCTGAAAGCGCAATCTTAAGGCGCTCGGCTAGCCGCTGCACCACGGCCCCACCGAGGATCCCCTGGCCGGCAAAGTGCTCTACCAACCAGTGATCAATATCGGCTCCGCCTAGGTTTTCCCCAGCTTTGGCCAGCACTCGCGCTACCTCGGGCTTTTGGGCACTTTTTTGCTCAGCATCCTGCCCTCGCCACTTCAGCAAAAAGCCCATGGGCTTCTGTTGGGCTGGGGCCATCAGCCGTACCAACGACCAATCCAGCGTGCCGCCACCAAAATCTAAGACTAAAATCGTCTGCTCTCCAGTCAGTCCGTAGCCCAGGGCAGCGGCGGTGGGTTCATCAATCAGCCGCACTTCTTTGAAATCGAGCGCGGTAGCCACATTCCCCAGCCACAGGCGATAGGCCTCAAAGCTATCAACCGGCACCGTCAGCACCAGGCTATCGTCTTCCCCAGCCACGGCGCGCACTTGGGTCAGCAGCGATCGCAAAAACCACTCCCCCAGTTGTTCAAAGGAGAGCGCTTCCCCATCAATATCGGGCAGAAACCCTTGCAATGGTGTGCCAATGCCGCGCTTGACGTTGGCAAAGAATCGAGGATCAGTCGGGATGTCGAGACCGCGATCGCGCACCGCCTGCCCTACCACTACTCCATCGACCTGGGGCTTCTCCACATAGACCAAACTGGGTACCAGCGGTGGCACCGTGGCCAAGCTCAAGCTCAGCCCCGGTAGCGCTACCGTCTCTGGACTTTCAGAAACTGGGTTCCAACGAGCAATGACGGTATTACTGGTGCCAAAATCAACCGCTATAGCCATGGTTTTAGAAAAAACACGGTGCTACCCATCCTACCGGCAGCGGGGATCGCTAGGAAGCAATCACTCATGTTCAACCGGCGATCGGCCCTTTTTTGGCCACGATCGCACCATCGCCACCACCAGCGTAATCACCGTGATGGGAATCACAAACATCAGCATCACCCGGCTGAACAGCCCCAAGCTGTCATGGTTAGCCGCCCGCAAAATGAGGTAAACCGCGTAGGCCACGTAGTAGCCCACAAACACCCACCCCTCCCAGCGGGTAATCACGCTGCCGGAAAGAAAAATGGGTAGACAGGCCACCGCCACCGCCAGCATTACCGGCAGGTCAAAGTACAGCACCGATTCAGGAATGATGACCCCTGCTCCTGAGGTCAGGGACGTCACCCCCAGCACCGTCAGAATGTTGAAAATATTGCTGCCGACCACGTTGCCTACGGCAATGTCGCCCTCTCCCCGAAACGTGGCCACCATCGAGGTCGCCAGCTCGGGCAGTGACGTACCCGCCGCGACAATAGTCAGGCCAATCACCAGCTGGCTCACCCCCAGCGATTCGGCAATGCTCACTGCCCCCGACACAAACATTCGCGACCCCGTCACCAGCGTCACCAAACCTACCGCAATGTAGGCCAGGTTAACCACCCAAGTCCAGCGACCGATGGGGGTAGGGCCATACTCTCGCTCATACTCTGACTGCACCTCGGCATTCTTTTCTTTGCGGCTCTGGTAGACCAAAAACAGCGTATAAACCACGCCACCGACTAGCAAAATAATGCCGTCGCTGGGCTGGAGCAGGCGATCGATCGAAAACAGCATCAGCAATCCCGAAACTCCCACCATAATGGGCACATCCAGCCTTACTAGCTGCTGCGCCACCGGCAGCGGAGAGATTAACGCCGACAAGCCCAAAATCACCAGCACATTAAAAATATTGCTGCCAACGACGTTACCCAACGCAATATCACCCTGTCCCGTCAGGCTAGACTGCACACTGACCGCCATCTCTGGGGCGCTAGTGCCATAGGCCACAATCGTGAGGCCAATAATGAGAGGAGAGATACCCAGCAGGGCGGCTAGCTTAGATGCCCCTCTCACCAGAGATTCTGCCCCTACCAGTAACAGGCCCGCACCCGCAATCAATAACAGGATGGCAACGGTCATACTTGCAAGCTCACTCAGCAAACGCTCTACTAAAAAGGCCCACCCTTAGGTTGGGAGCGCTCCTGCCCCCAAAGGCCACATAAGCCTAGTATGTCTGATTCTGATCCATCTCTGTCACAGACCGTTGCCCTAGCGCCCTGGCGCAGCACCCTGGCTCGCGCCCTGCACCGCAACCGCAGCCGGCCCTACAGTCGCTACTTTCAGCTGGCGACCATTACCCCTACGGGCCGACCCGCCAACCGCACCGTGGTATTTCGCGGCTGGCTACCCGACAGCAACACTCTCACGCTGATCACCGACCAGCGTAGCGCCAAGGTCGCCGACATCACCGCTCACCCCTGGGCCGAAGCCTGCTGGTATTTCACTGACACCCGCGAGCAGTTTCGCCTAGCAGGCTCCATTCAGGTGGTGACTGCTGAGGCCGATCCCGCTCTATTCCAAGCTCGACAGAATTCTTGGGAAGTTCTCTCCGACAACGCCCGCCAGCAGTTTTACTGGCCCCACCCGGCCCAATCTCGCACCGCCGAGGCCGATTTTTCGCCTAGGGAAATTCACGTGATGCCTCCCGCTGAATTTTGTTTGGTGCTGCTGCACCCTGATCAAGTTGATCACCTAGAGCTGCGCGGCGAACCTCAGAACCGCACTTTGTATGACCAACAACCCGATGGCACCTGGCAGGTCACAGTGGTAAATCCTTAACAGTTCATGGTGCCTAATCAGCGCTTTAGACCAGAGGCCGTGTTGCTGCTTTACAGCGCCACAGAAAAATTGCGCCGATGGAGAGATATTAAACTTTTATATAAAGTATAAATATAGGCCAACACGATGGACATTCACTTAAAATTCACCTAAAGAAGTGGGGCAGTAGTCTTGGTTTGCGAATTCCCCGTCGCCTAGCAGAGAGCTTTGGGTGGGTGGAATGAAAATTTCACAGTGAAGATTTTAGAAGTAAATGGGGCGCTGGTAATTCGCAAAAAGGCGCTGGCGGTGGCGCTGACCCTGAGTGAATTGTTAACCAGTATTCCTGCTGATTTTCAATATCCCGACGATGTTCACGATCTTGTCGATGGTCTTGCCTAAGGTCAAGAGCTTCTGTAACCAAGTTGATCAAGTGGTGGCAACCCTTGATCTAATTATTGGTGGATGATCCCACCCCTCTGGCCATCTCAAAGAATATCAAAGCGGCTGAGTAGCTGTTCGTGCTTTTTGTGGTTGCGATCGCCTAGCTAGCCCGGTGGCGCAGCCGTCGATCGAGCCAGGCTAAGACTCCCAAGGCCGGTAAGACGGTCACCATCAGCCCTAGCCAAAAGCTGTGCGCGGCCGCATCACCCTGATCGAGCGCCCAGCCGCCCAGGGGTGGGCCGATCAGGTAGCCTACGGCCCAGCACATTGAGTTCACCGCCAGGTAGACGCCGCGCAGGGGTTCAGGGGCGATCGACGCCACCAGCGCCGAGCCAATCGGCGTATAGGCCACCATTGCCAGCGCCATTACCCCCAGGGCTAGCCCGCTCCACACTAAAGGCAAGTTTCCCATCCCCGACTGCCACACCAGGCCAAACCCCAGCCCCCACAGCAGCGCCGACACCATCAGCCCCTGGGCACGGCGGTAGCGGTTGAGCCAGCGCGCCATGGGCAACTGGGCGATCGCTGCCAGCACCACATGGCCAGTAAACAGCAGGCTCAGCGTCCCCTCACTAACCGCCTGCTCGCCCCCTGCAAACTGGTTGAGATAGAGGGGCAGCGTGCTTTGAATTTGCGCTAAATAGCCCGTGAATAGCACGTTGACCAGGGCATAGACCATCAAGGTTTTGTCTCTGAGGGCCTGACCCCAGCCCTGGAAGAGCGATCGCGCCCCATTTCCCACCGGGCGCGTCTCGGCAATGGCAATATAGATAATGCCAAAAAACAGCAGAAACGTAATGCCATCGATGGCAAACAGCGCCCGGTAGGCCCCGGTCAGCGAGATCAGCGCCCCTCCGGCGATTACCCCGACCCCTAGACCCAAGTTATCGGCTAGTCGCACCAGGGCGTAGGCTTCGTTACGCTGCTCTGGGGTCGTAATGTCTGCCGCCACCGACTCCGCCGCTGGCCAATAAAGCCCGACGCCAAAGCCCATCAGCAGGTTGCCCGCCAAAAATATCCAAAAATCGTTGGCTAGCAGCAGCACCCCATCCGCCGCTGCCGACACCAGAGCTGACGCCAGCAACGTCGGTCGTCGCCCCACCGTGGGCGAGTCGGCCAGTGACCCGCCCAAAAACCGTCCGGCCATGCCCGCTACCGAGCCCAGGCCAATACCCAGACCCACCTGGGTCGCCGTTAGCCCCACCTGCTCAGTAAAAAAAATCGGTGCGTAAAATAGCGTAAAGCCAATGCCCACCTGCGACAGTAGCCGCCCGCTCGCCAAGATCCACACTCGGTGGTCGAGGTTAGGCAGCCACCCCTTGAGCCAGCGCTGTAGGAATGCCATCATTGCGGCAACGAATGTTGGGGTCGCCGCAGGGCATCCACCAGGGCGACTGTGCCGCCCACCATGCCCCAAACCATCCACAGGCCCAGGTCGTAGCCCTTGCGCTGGGCCACCTGGGCTGCCACCAGCCCAATCACGCAGTGCAAGAACATGAGTAAGTAGGCCAGCGGCAACGAATCAGCCATTTTGTGTAACCCAACGAAAAAAATCCAGCAAGCGGGCGAAAGATGGGGCGATCGCATTACTTACCTTACACGCAGGGCTAGACCTATGCTGTGGAGAGTACTGCTTGTCGCCGCCGATTAGAATCTGCTGAGAGAAATATCACCGTGGCCACTGGACTTTTTGTGGGGCTGATCACCCTCGACTGCATTTATCGCGTCGATCACGTGCCCAGCAGCGATGAAAAACTTGTCGCTGAGGAGAGTTTGCTGGTGGCGGGCGGGCCAGCTACCAATGCCGCGATCGCCTTCGCCGCTCTGGGAAATCGGGCTAGGCTAGCCGGTGCCCTGGGTCAACATCCCCTAGCCGATCTCATTCGGACAGACTTGGCTACCTACGGTGTTGAGGTGGTAGATCTCACGCCTGAGCTGCAATCGCCGCCACCACTTTCTACGATTCTCGTTACCGCCGCTACGGGCGATCGCGCTGTTGTCTCCCGCAATGCCGTCGGGCGACAGGCCGCCCCTGCCACGACCCCAGCAGCCTTACTCACCGATGTCGATATCGTCCTGCTCGATGGCCATCAGATAGCTAGCAGTCACACCCTCGCGATCGCCGCCCAGGCCCAAACCATCCCCATCGTCATCGACGCGGGCAGCTGGAAGCCTGGCTTCGACAGCGTCCTACCCCTCGCCACCAGCGTCATTGCCGCCGCCAAATTTCAAATACCGAGCCAACCCGATACCCTGGCAGCCCTCAGCGCCCTGGGCATTCCCGAAATCGCCAGCACCCACGGCCCTAGCCCCATTCAGTTTCGCGATCGGGGGACAGCAGGTACCTTACCCGTTCCCCAGGTCACTGTCCAAGACACCCTGGGGGCTGGAGACATTTTTCACGGAGCCTTTTGCCACTATCGCCTGCACGCCCCCTTCCCCGACGCCCTCACCCAGGCCGCCCAGGTCGCCGCCCAGAGCTGCCGCCACTTTGGTACCCGTGCCTGGATCTCAAAGGCCCCTCACCAGCTATAGTGCTCTCTTGTAATCCCCCTAATCCCCACTCCCTACTCCCCCCCATGCCCTACGATCAGGAAAAACAAGTCGCGATCGCCGCCGTCATCCAGGCCGCCCAGCTCTGTGAGGCCGTGCGTCAGGGGCTCGTCCCCGCCGCTATGGAAAAAAACGACAAAAGCCCTGTCACCATCGCCGACTACGGGGCTCAAGCGTTGATTTGCAAAGCCCTGGCAGAGGCCTTCCCCAGCGACCCCGTAGTGGGTGAAGAAGACACCACCGACCTGCGCCAGCCCGAGACTGCTGCCGTGCTCACCGCCGTTACCAAACAGGTGCAGAATGCCGTTCCCAGCGCCACCGACAGCGATGTGCTGAGCTGGATTGACCACGGCAATGGCGATGTCGCCCCCCGCTACTGGACCCTCGACCCCATCGACGGCACCAAAGGCTTTTTGCGCGGTGACCAATATGCGATCGCCCTGGCTCTGGTCGTCGATGGCGACATTAAAGTGGGGGTGCTCGGCTGCCCCTTCCTCAGCTTTGACGGCGGGGAAACCGGGCTGCTCTTCGCCGCCGTGCGCGGTGAAGGCACCGTGATGATGCCCCTGGCGGGCGGCAATCCCCAGCCGCTGAGGGTGACCGCTGCCGACGATATTGATCGCCTGCGCCTAGTCGAAAGTGTCGAGTCGGGCCACGGCGATCTCAGCCAGCAAGCGCAAGTGGCCCAGGCCGTGGGCATCACCATTCCCTCCATCCGCATGGATAGTCAGGCTAAGTACGCCGCCGTGGCAGCAGGCCAGGGCGCCCTCTACCTGCGTCTGCCGTCTCCCAAAACCCCCGACTATCGCGAAAAAATCTGGGACCACGCCGCCGGAGTGCTGGTGGTCGAAGAAGCCGGCGGCCGCGTCACCGACATGCACGGCAAGCCCCTAGATTTTGCCAGTGCTGCCCGCTTCCCCAATAACCCCGGTGTGGTGGCCAGCAATGGCGCGCTCCATGATGCGGTGCTCAAAGCCCTGAGCTGAGTCTCCCGTAAGGGTCGGGTGCCTTTGCGATGTTCTCACAGCCCCGGACTTCGTCCCAGGCACCCGACCCTTAGAAAGAAACTCCGTATAGTTCGCGCACCGACTCTTGCAGCAGCACCACCAGCGTCGCGACCCCAGCACCGTGCCCAGGGGCGTAAACAGCAGCGCCCCGCAGGCCACCACAAAGCTAAACCAGTAGTGCTTGTGTCGTCGCAAACAGCCACCCGAGATGATCAGTGCGATCGCCAGCACCAGCCCGTAGAGAAACAGCGCCAGCCCGAGCGCCATAAAAACCAGCCCCGACGCAAAGGGTGGCAGCTCACTATCGCCGCTGACCATGCTTTCGGGAGCCAGCAGCACCACCCCTCCGATCGCCACAAATACCAGTGGCAGTAGCGCAAAGGCCAGCACCAGTCCTGCCACTACGTAGTGCAGCATCGCCAGCACCCGTAACCGCTCAATATCTTGGCTGGGGGGCAGTGTGGTCATGGTGGAGACATCTCAATTGATACATCCTCTACATAGATCTTGTACCCCTTTAGACCCCCGGCTTAGGATTATGTGTCTCAACATTAAGCCGGTCGAGCCGCCTTCGCCCTTTGGGTTTTCCCCCGGTAAATACGCTATTGGCCCACCCCTCACCCCCAACCCGCTTCGCTATGCTTAAAGTAGGTTCACCTTCACCCGCTACCCATGCCCGCTAACGACCCCTTGCCCACCTCCCCAAACCCAGACATTACCTGGGAAGAGGTTGAGGCTGAACTGGGGGAACTCGTCGCCACCGTGCAGGGTGCTCCCCTCGCGCTTCCCGCCGCCGACCCCGCCACCTGGGAGGCCGTGGAGCAAGAGCTGGGCGACCTGGTGCTCGACTTTCAAGACCTGCAAGACGACCTCAACTACCGCCGCGCCCAGGAGGCTCTGGGCGGTCTGGTGCAGCGCCTCAACCTCACTCCCCGCGAGCAGGCCGGGGTCGAAGAAGCTCTGCAAAACCTCAAGGGGCTAAAGGATAAGCTAGAGAATACGGTGGTGCACATCGCCGTCTTTGGCCTGGTGGGGCGCGGCAAATCTTCGCTGCTCAATGCTTTGATGGGTCAGGAGGTATTTGCCACTGGCCCCACCCACGGCGTCACCCAGGTGGTGGAAGGCAGTGCCTGGGCCGTCAGCCGAGAATCCCTCACGCCCGACTTGCCCGATCTGCTGCGGGTTTCACTCAAAAGCGTCGGCCAGTCGCGCATTGAGCTGATTGACACCCCCGGCCTCGATGAAGTGGATGGCGAGGACCGTGCCGCTCTGGCCCGCCGCATCGCCGAACAGGTCGATTTGATTCTATTTGTGATTGCGGGCGACATTACCCGCGTTGAGTATGAGGCGCTGAAAGCTCTGCGCCAGGCCAGTAAGCCCATGCTGCTGGTATTCAACAAAGTTGACCAGTTCCCCGAGGCCGATCGCCAGACCCTTTACGAAACCCTGCGCGATCGCCGCCTGCAAGACCTGATTTCCCCCGACGAGATTGTCATGGCCGCTGCCTCCCCGTTAGCGGTGCAGGCTGTCTCCCAACCCAATGGCGAAACCACCTACAAAACCATACGCGCCCAGCCCCAGGTCGATGACTTAAAGCTCAAAATTCTCGATATTCTGCACCGCGAAGGCAAAGCCCTGGTGGCGCTCAATACCCTGATGTATGCCGAGGGCATCAGCGCCGAAATTTTAGAGCGCAAGCGGCAGATCTGCGATCGCATCGCCGACGACACCATCTGGAACGCCACCATGATCAAAGCCGTCGCCGTTGCCCTCAACCCAATCACCGTGGCAGATCTGATTGGCGGCACCGTCGTTGATGTCATGCTGATTCTCAATTTGTCGCGGCTCTACGGTCTGCCCATGACCCGACCCGCCGCCCTCAAACTGCTTCAGCAGATTGCCCTAGGCCTGGGCGGCATTACGATTAGCGAGCTGGTGATCACCCTGGGGCTTAGCTCACTTAAGGGCATGCTGGGGGTGTCTGCGATCGCGACGGGGGGGCTGGCGATCGCCCCTTACATTCCCGTGGCCCTGGCCCAGGGCGGCGTCGCCGGTTTGGCCACCTACGGCATTGGTCAGATCACCAAAACCTACCTCACCAACGGTGCCACCTGGGGGCCCAACGGCCCCAAAGCCGTGATTGGCGAAATTCTCGACGGCCTCGACGAAACATCCATTTTGAATCGCATCAAAGCCGAACTCAGGGCCAAAATTGCCCCTTAGACGAGCGCTTTTCGCGTCTAACGCTGTGCTTTTTCGCGTTTCTCTTGCCCGTAGGGACACAGATCGAGCACAACGCAGCGATCGCAGCTCGGATTTTTGAAAAAGCAGCACCGCTGACCGTGCAACATCATCACCTCATGGTGGTCATAAACCTGCTGCGCATCCCACTCAGCGGGCAAAAACGCCTCCAGCAACACGTGAGATGGCCCGACTGACATTTTGGAGGAAATTAGGCCCAGTCGTTGGGCGACTCGGTGGTGGTGGCTATCCACCGGCAGTGCTCGACCCCGCAACTGGCTAAAACACAGCACCGCTGCACTGGTCTTTGGCCCAACTCCGGGCAGCGCTTCTAGCCAGGCGCGAGCTTCCGACACCGACATATCTTTCAAAAAGTCGAGCGACCATTCACCGTTGGTTAACTCCCCAACCAACCGCAACACCTGCTGAATACGAGGCGCTTTTTGCTCGGGCCAGGTGCAAGGCGCGATCGCCTGTTCCACCAGTTCCGTCGGCGCATCGCGCACCGCTTCCCAGGTGGGAAACTGGGCTACTAGCTGCTTAAAGGCGCGGCCCGAGTCCCGGTTTTTGGTGCGGTGAGACAGCAGGGATGAAACCAGCTCGCTCAGCGGATCAAGCGCATGAAAATAGGGGATTGGGCAATCATATTCGGCGCATAGACGCTGGTGAATAGTGACTGCCTGGCGCTGCAAGTCTAGATCAATGGGTTGAACGGCCAAAATCTGCTGCCTAGCTATTGCGATGTATCGGTGTCATCCACAGATGTATCGGTGTCATCCACAGATGTATCGGTGTCATCCCCAGTAGAATCTAGCCGCTGAGGAGTTTGGACCTCAGGGATTTCAGGCGTCTCGATCTCCCTAACCGGAATGTCTAAGCGGTTTTGTGGCTCTGTAGTGCGGTTTTGTGGCTCTCTATTACGGTTTTCTAGATCTGTATTGCGATTTCCGCGCTCTGTAGCATTATCAGGTGTGTCTGACGTGTCAGATGGTGTCCGAGGCGATTCGGTCCCAGCCGGTGAGGCTTCTGCATCGTCTGTATTGGGGTTAGCCCGGTTGGTGTCTTCGTTATTAGGGTTAGCACGGTTAGTGTTTCCATTTGAGCCGGGCGTCGCAGCAGGGGTTGTCCTCGCTGGACTCACAGCAGGACTTGTCCCACCAGTAGAGTTCGTCCCCGCTGGGCTTGTTCCTGCTGGGTTTGTTCCGGTAGAGTTTGTTCCCGTTGGGTTTGTCCCTGCCGGGTTTGCTCCAGTGGAGTCTGTCCCCGCCGGACTTGTAGTGGTGGTGTTTATAACCTCAGAAGACGATGATGTGCCCTGCGGCTCAGCGGAAGCGTCGCTGGCCCCAGGCGCTGGAGAAGCCTCAGAGGCATTGCTGTCTTGGCACATGTCATCTAGATTGACGACTTCGCCCTCAGAGTTAATCAGATAGCAAAATCCTTGGGCATGACTAACGCCGGGTAACATCAGTGCACCGGCTACTAGCCCTAGACCACCTGCGTAGCTCAAAAGATTAAGTCTCATAGCCTTCAACAGAATGGGCGTACCTGCTTAACCTACCAAGCCGACAAAAGATGCCGTATCGACCGTGGGGTAGAGACTCTAACCCACGTTAGTTAGGTGAGCTTGACAATTTATCGAGTGCAGCACTGGCTGGTGCCCTGACGTTAACCCCTCGGTGAAGTGCAGCCTGAAAGCACCATTGACCTCGTCAGCAAGCGATCGAATGCGGGTGCTATTTCAAGTTGATCGCGAGCGGCGGCGGCTCACGGTGGAAGATATTCTTACGGACAAAATGAATTAAACTCCCAGAGATGTCGTGGTAGTTCATATGGAAACGCTGACCCTGACTCGACCCGACGACTGGCACCTGCATCTGCGCGACGGCGAGGCGCTGAAGGCAGTTTTGCCACACACGGTGCGGCAGTTCGCTCGGGCGATCGTGATGCCCAACTTGAAGCCCCCGGTGCGTACAGTGGACGAGGCGGCGGCTTACCGCGATCGCATTCTGGCGACAGTTCCGGCGGGTCAGCAGTTTGAGCCGCTGATGACCCTCTACCTTACCGACAACACTCGCCCCGAAGAGATCATGGCGGCCAAGGCGGCTCAGTTTGTCAAAGCGGTGAAGTATTACCCCGCTGGGGCGACAACGAACTCAGATGCTGGCGTCACCGAGATCAGCCGATGCGATCGCGTCTTTGAGGCGATGCAGCAGGTCAATATGCCGCTACTGCTCCATGGGGAGGTAACCGATTCAGCGGTTGATATGTTCGACCGCGAGAAAGTGTTTATTGAGAAACGCTTGATTCCCCTGAAGCAGCGATTTCCTCAACTACGCGTGGTGCTGGAGCACATTACCACCTCAGAGGCGGTGGAGTTTGTGCTGGCGACCGACAATATCGCGGCCACGATTACCCCACAACATCTATTGTTTAACCGCAATAGTCTATTTCAAGGGGGCCTGCGTCCCCACTACTACTGCCTGCCTATTTTGAAGCGCGAAACCCACCGGCAGGCGCTTTTGCAAGCGGCTACCTCGGGCAATCCTAAGTTTTTTCTGGGCACTGATAGCGCCCCCCATCCCCGCAATGGCAAAGAAAGTGGCTGTGGTTGTGCGGGATGTTTTTCGGCGCTGCATGCTATGGAACTGTACGCAGAGGCGTTTGAGAGTGTTGATGCCCTCGACAAGCTGGAGGCGTTTGCTAGCTTTTATGGGCCAGACTTTTATCAGCTCCCGCGCAATCACGATCGCATTACCCTGAGCAAAATGACCTGGCGCATTCCCGATGAGTTGCCTTTTGTCGATGTTGGACTGGTGCCGTTGCGGGCCGGGGAAGCGATGACCTGGAAAATGGTCTGACGCTGGAGAGCCGCTAGGGAAAGCTTCCTTTCCCCTTGATTAAGGGTAATCCCCCAACTCCCTTTTCAAGGCGGTTGGGGGGGAGCTACAGTCTGTAGCGTGTTTGCGCTAGTTTGAGTAGAAGTTCCTTCTGGTGACATTGTCTTAACGGATGAAGTCAACTAGATTGCCTTAATAAATTTGCAATCTCTTCGAGCTTATTAATGGCTGGCTCTAAATATTCTTCTACAATCAATTTTAAATTATATCCACTAGGTTTATTGAGCCTATTTTCGTACTCCTGAATAAGTATTGACTTAACTTCTCGCAAAAAATCCAATTCCGAAACCAGCTCATAGCTATCTGGAGAAGACTGAAAGTTGTATCTATCTTTAATGGAATAGCCTACTAGAAGCTTGTCTTTGTTACGGACAGACAGAACTGCATCAACAAATTTACGAGGATTAACCTCTGCCAGAATAGGTATATTATGATACTGCTTTTCTTGAATCTCTGAAGAATCATACATATGCCCTAAGCTAACTTTTCTCCAAAATTTGCTAGGATTCTCAATTAAAGTGCCTAGAAGCTCTGAAGCTTCTTCTGATAGCTTTGCCTTAGCAGCATTAGAAAGCTTTTCCTTGAAATAGGAGAAAATTTCTTTGAACTGAGATGTTTCGTGTGCAGCAAATATCAAATTACCCCAATTGTCTGAAAGGTTCATGTCAGAATAGTTTTTAAGAATTCCTTGTTCATCTAAATAATCAATATAACTCTTAGAATCAGCGATGATCCAATCAAATCTTTTCCAAAACAGGCCTAGTTCAGAAAGTCTTATAAAAATTCCACTTACATGAATTATTTCAGGAGGGATTTTATATGCTCTATTTGTCCAATCTTTATTTACAGAGTTTAAAAGGTCTATAAATCTGTCATCCTCTATATCTCTATAGTGATAAAGCTGAATCCATTTCTCTGTGTTTTCTTCAGCGAAGTGCTCGCTTTTTCCAATGACGCTGAGGATTGACTCTTTTTCTAAATAACCATTTTTCAAGAAATGAATCCAGTTATCTACTCCTAATATAGAATATTTATATCGTAGAAAAGAATACTTATCTATACACGAATCAATAGGACGAACATCAGCTGTTTTTTCATTTTTACTTTTTTGATATGAGCGAAATGTAAACATTTCTACATCTCGAATGTCTTCTGGAGTGATTCGACCAGATCTAACCTCGAAAAATAGTGCCAGGAAAGTCATTAGAACGTCATCAAGCAGCTCTTCTTTTGCGGAAAAACAATTTAATCCCTGCAAAAATAATCTTTCAAAGTCCCAGAGAGAGTGTTGAATAAACCTCAAGTTTTTATCTCCAGACATTTCAAAAATATTTAAGATTAGGTTTTTCTTTTCAGTTAAATACTTCTTTAAGATTTCATCTTTTACGTTATTAATAAAAACATCAGTCACATGCTCTAGATTAATCGAAATCTGAAAGCTTTTCCCAACAACCTTTTCTTTAATCTGTCTGTATCGGGAACTATCAATTTTGCATAAGCTTTCTGGTGCAATAGTTCTTTCGCCAATCTCATTCTCATTGGCAATTAAAACTGATTTAACCTTTTGATGTTCAACTAAAAGGTTAATATATCCCAAAATCGCTTCTATCTCTATTCTGCATCTTTCGAGATCGTCAAATATTATGAAGTAGTCGCTAGACTTTTCAGAAGCACCATCGAATATAGCTTCTAAAGTTGCAAGATTTATACTTGCATCATTCTTCGAGTCTTTGTCAAAATCCAAATCTAACCGAATGCTTGATCTAAGAAAACTTTTAAAGAATTTGTTCGCCAAAACAAAACCTTTTGACGCTCTAAATGGATGCAGTTGTCCAAAGATTTGATCTTCTATTTCTGCAAATGATGTCAATCCATTCAAGCTAACGTAAACAAAACGAACTTTTCTTCCTTTTTCTTTCCTTGATTCTTCAAAATCTTTGTAGTACTCTTTGATAAACCACGTTTTACCAGTTCCCCAGCCACCGCTTAGCATTACGGCAAAGTTTGCATCGAATTCAGAATCAAAGTAATAATTTAGGTAATCTTCAATGTGTTTATTATTAGATGCCATAACAGTTCCCAAATTGCTTTATGTCAAGCATACAATAAATTTTTTTTGAGTCATTACTTGCGCTTATCAGGTTTTATGAAAGGCACCTTTTTATTGCCACTACACGATGACTTCAATGAGCCGTCAGAAGGTGTGAGGATTACATGTGATGAGTTTAATTTTCTTAGATACTCATGCATTCTTCGGCTATCCGAAGAATTGAAACGCCTTTAACAGGCTAGAACCCGTTATCCTGGAAAAGCTGAGTTTTGAGGGCTACGCAGTGCAAACCCCAGACCCCATTCATGTGATCGGCGGCGGGCTGGCCGGTACCGAGGCCGCCTGGCAAATTGCCCAGGCCGGGGTGCCCGTGGTGCTGCACGAAATGCGCCCCCAGAAAAAATCCCCCGCGCACCACAGCGAGCATGTAGCCGAGCTAGTGTGCAGCAACTCCTTTGGGGCAATGGCGAGCGATCGCGCCTCGGGCCTGCTCCACGAAGAGCTGCGCCAGCTCGGCTCAGTGGTAATTGGCAAAGCCGACCAGCACCAGGTGCCAGCGGGCGGTGCCCTAGCGGTCGATCGCGGCATTTTTAGCCAAGACCTGACCGAAACCTTAGAGCATCACCCGCTGATTGAGCTGCGGCGCGACGAGGTGACAAGCATTCCCGACGACGGCATTGTGGTGCTAACCACCGGCCCCCTGACCAGCGACGCGCTGTCGGTGGAGCTAGAGCGGTTCACAGGCCAGGGCTACATGAGCTTTTTTGATGCCGCCAGCCCCATTGTGGTGGGCGACAGCATCGACCAGTCGGTAGCGTTTATGGCCTCCCGCTACGGCCGGGGCGAGGCCGCCTACCTCAACTGCCCCATGAACCGAGAGCAGTACCTGCACTTTTGGACTGAGCTGTGCAATGCCGAGCAGGCCGAACTTAAGGACTTTGAGCGCGAGACCGCCAAATTCTTTGAGGCCTGCCTGCCGATTGAAGAGATGGCGCGACGGGGCGAAGACACCATGCGCTATGGCCCACTCAAGCCGGTGGGTTTATTCGACGCGCGCCTGGGCGACTTCAAAGACCCAGAGAATAAGAGTAAAAAACCCTACGCTGTGGTGCAGCTGCGTCAGGAAGACAAAAGCGGCCAGCTGTGGAACATGGTGGGCTTTCAAACCAACCTGCGCTGGGGCGAACAGGCGCGAGTGTTTCGGCTAATTCCCGGTTTGGAGAATGCCGAGTTTGTGCGCATGGGGGTGATGCACCGCAACACGTTTCTAAATTCGCCGGAGCTGCTGCACAACACGCTGCAATTTAAGGCGCGGCCCACTCTGCTGGCGGCGGGGCAGCTAGTGGGCACCGAGGGCTACACGGCGGCGGTGGCCGGAGGTTGGCTAGCGGGGACGAATGCAGCCCGTTTGGCCCAGGGCCAAGAGCTGCTGAGTTTGCCAGTGACGATGATGCTGGGGGCGCTGGTCGATTTCATTACCTCAGCGGAGCCGAAGCACTTTCAGCCGATGCCGCCCAACTTTGGCATTCTGCCGCCGCTGCCGGTAAAGGTGCGCAACAAACGGGAACGCTATGGACAGTATCGCGATCGCGCCTTTAACGATCTCCATACCTGGGCCAGCCAGCACGGTCTTGTTTTGATTCAGAGTTCGCTGATGGCTACGGCCTGAGCAAGGCGGCAGGGCCGAAGGCTCGCTCTACCAAGGCATAGGGTCTAATTCTTTAGATAGATTTGCAATAATCTTCGTTGCAAAAACCTGAGGGGCTAGGCTATCGTGTCTAAGATTAAAAGAAGATCTATTTTTGTTTAAGAGAAGGTTATTTATGCCCTATGGCCTATTCTGGCTCTGCTAACAATCGACGCGATTTGGACGGATTCATTTCTCCAAAAAGCTCTTACTACGGTACGTTTTCGCCTCAACACCTTGTGTTTAACGCCAACCTACAAGAGTTTGCTAACCGAGTTGGCTACATTTCGGGGTTACAAACTGGTGGCAAGCTCTCGCCCGATGAGGCTTTTGAGCAAATTCAATCGCTGTATAAGCAGCTTAAACAAACTAAACAAGGCTTAGAAATCTAGGCGTCAAGGTTTGCATAGAAACTTTTGACCAAGGATGCGTTTGAGCTAAGACGATCGCTGCTGGCTTTCCGACATAGGCGATCGCGTCAATCAACTATACTCGGGTGTCTTTAAAGCTAGAGATACCCGTATTTTTTAGCGCCTTAAGGTCTTGACGTTAACCTAGACCAGAGCAATCGCCTTATCTCATATTGAGACTAGGATAGCTCTCCCTTGGTCTTGAAAAAAGCGTTACGAGACTTGAGGTGAGATTGCGCCATCAGGAAGAGCGGGTTGGTGGCTACAATTTCAGCGTCACTACCAAATCGACTATGGTGCCTCAACTTCCTCGCTATGTAGCTAAACGGGTGCGCCGCGAGCGCAAAATGCTCTACGAGGTAGAGGGATGTTGCTATCCCGGTGTGACCACCGTGCTGTCGGCCACCAAGCCTCAGGAATCGCGAGATGCTCTACAGCGCTGGCGGCAACGGGTCGGGGTTGAAGCAGCCCAACAGATTTCGGGCAAGACGTCTTCGGCGGGTACGCGGCTGCACAAGCAGATTGCAGCCCACCTCAACGGCGCAACGGCAGACATTCCGGCTGATTTAACAGGTTATTGGGAGTCCATCTTGCCGGTGCTAAACCAGGTGGAAGAGGTGCTGCTGGTGGAAGGGGCAGTGTGGCACCCAGAAGGGTTTGTGGGCATTCCGGATGCGCTGGTGGTGGTGAAGGGTGAGCTGCACCTGTGCGACTGGAAAACAGCCCTGCGACCCAAGCAACCTCAGTGGTTGGGGGATTATTTTTTGCAGATTGCGGCCTATCGGGAAGCGGCTCATCAGGTCTATGCAGACTTTGGGCTGGCGGTGCAAAAGGGGCTGGTGGCGATCGCCCTGGCCGATCAACCGGCCCAGCTGTTTGAAGTTTCGTTAGATGATATGGATAGCTACTGGCAGCAGTTTGAGCGGCGACTGCGGGAGTTTGAGCGGCGACGGTTGAGGTCAGTGGATTGAGGCCATAAAAAATGCTCACGAGCATAGTTAATTCCATGCTCGCGGGTGAGTAAACCCTATTCAGTTAGGCTTCTTTAAAGCCGCTCAAGCGAGGTAAGGCGCGTTGTAGTAGAGGGGACAGGTGCCCTTAATTGTGGGCCTCGAGCTGTCCGCGAACGGCCCCATCGGGAAAAGTCGGGTTATGGACGTTGATGTAAAACGCTTCAGGATTGCTCAAAATTCGCTCAACAATACCGGCTTCGCCAGTGGGAAACTTGCCTTCTTCGCCTTCGGTTAAGCAGTCGCCTGCATTACCATCTTGGGGACCAGCGAGGGCGGCCACTACAGGGCCGTTTTCGCCCATGGCCCCTTCATGAATATGGGCGGCCATGCCGTCACCCACGGGCACCATTTGGACACCAGATACCTCTAGGACGTAGCAAAGGGTGGTGGGGTCGCCATCAACGCCAAAGACGTAGGCGCTGCCAGTGCCGGTGGCATCGCCGACCATTTCGCTCAGGTCTTCGCCAACTTCGGCGCTGCCGTCTAGTTGGGTGGTCAGCACGGTATTGGTGTGGCCTGCATGGGCTTGGGGCAGAGCAACACCCAAGGCCAGGGCTACTGTACCCAAAGCAACGCTAAAAGCTTGAATCTTACTTTGCATAACTTCGTTCTCGTTAAACATGATATTTGGTCAAATTAGGGGTTTCTCAACCGCTTTACTTAGCTGAGTTTGCCGTTCCTACCCTTTAATACGTGTAATGCGCGCAAATAGATTTGCCATAAAACACGATTTAGGTGGCGATGGCGATCGCCACCAGGTTCTGCACGCTATTTATCTCCCACTGCTCAGCCTGCGATCGCCTAGGAGCTGCTGGTCACTGCTTTGGTTTGCAGGATTACAAGCGCCAGGGCTCCGGCAATCAGCCCCCAAAAAGCGGAGCCGATGCCAAAGAGGGTGACGCCGGAAGCAGTGACAAGGAAGGTGATTAGGGCAGGTTCGCGCTGGGTTTCGTCGCGCAGGGCAGTGAAGAGGCCGTTGCCGATGGTGCCGAGCAGGGCCAACCCAGCGATCGCCAGCACCAGCTCCTGCGGAAAGGCGGCAAACACTGCGCCAACGGTGGCTCCGAAAAGGCCGATGAGTAGATAAAAAAAACCGGCGGCGATCGCCGCCACATACCGCTTATCGGGATCTTCGTGGGCTTCGCGCCCCATGCAGATGGCGGCGGTGATGGCAGCCAAATTCAGCGCAAAGCCACCAAAAGGGGCAAGGATGACGGTAGCTGCCCCCGTCCAGCCAATCACGGGAGAGATGGGGACTAAGGCATAGCCAGATGCCCGCAGCACGGCGACTCCCGGGATATTTTGGGAGGCCATGGTGACCACAAACAGCGGCAGGGCGACGCCGACCAGTGCGCCTGGGGAGAACTGGGGAGCAATCAAGACGGGGCGAGCTAGTTGCAGAGTAACGGTGTCGAACTGGATCAGATTTTGCAGGGCGGCGATCGCAATCCCCACTCCTAGCGCTGCCACTACGGCATAGCGCGGCTTTACGCGGCGCATTGCTAGGTAGGTGCAAAACATGGCAAAGGTCATCGCAAACTGGGTCTGCATAGCGGTAAACACATCCAGCCCAAAGCGCAGCAGCACTCCGGCCAGCATGCCCGCCGCCAGCGATAGGGGAATGCGGTTCATCAACCGCTCAAACCAGCCAGTGAACCCAGCCAGAGTAATCAGCACTCCGGATACCAAAAAGGCCCCGATCGCTTCGGCCACTGGCACCCCTGCGGCGGAAGTGATCAGCAGGGCGGCACCGGGTGTAGACCAAGCGGTGACGACGGGGGCGCGGTAGCGCAGGGAAAGACCAATGCAGGTGAGGCCCATGCCTAGGCCCAAAGCCCACATCCAGGAGGCGATTTCTGCCGGGGTGGCATCTAGTGCTTGGGCGGCCTGGAACACAATCACCGCTGAGCTGGTGAAGCCCACCAGCACGGTGACAAAACCTGCGATGATCGCTGAGAAAGAAATGTCGTTGAATATACCTTTTGCCACCATATTTTTCGCCCAAAGGTAGATATTCCGCCGAATTCTGTTTGTTATTCTTGTGTTTGTAGGGGTGCAGCAAGCTGTACCCCTACGAGGTATTTACTTCAAATTGAAGTCTTTGAATTCGGATTGCCTAGCCAGCCTACCGAGGCTCAGAAGCCGTAGTCTTGGACAAAATTGCCCTGACGGTATTGGCCAGGGGTGACGCCAAAGGTCTGCTTAAAGGCACGGTTGAGGTGGCTTTGGTCGTAGAACCCATGGGCGATCGCAATATCGGCGATCGATTGGTCAGTGTGGAGCGATCGCTTAGCCTGCACCAGTTGCCAGTGGCGCTGATAGCTGTGGGGCGGCAACCCCACCTGCCGCCGAAAGCTGCGGATTAAATAGTAGGGACTGAGCCCCACCAGCTGTGCCAGGGTGTCGATAGAAATATTGTCGGCGTAGTGGGTTTCTAAGTAGGTTTGCACTTGGGCCAAAGCGCTGTTAGGCTCTGACCGCCGCCATCGGCGCTGTCGATCGCCATAGCGATCGATTAAATAGGCCATCAACTCCAGCAGCAGAGAGTCTCGCTCTAGCTGAAGTGTGGGCTGGCTAAGGGCGACAAACAACCGGCTAAACTTAGCCTGCCCAACTGCATCGGTGCTGGTCTGTAATGCGATCGCAAAGTAGGGCAGCCCCGGACACTCTAGCTGAGCCAAAATCTGCTGCATTTTTGGCACGCTGATGTAGAGGTTGCGAAAGCCCCAGCCGGCCTCAGCCTGCACCTGCCCAGTGTGCACTTCGCCCGGATGAATCAGTTTGAAGCTACCGGGGCAGGCATAGTGATGATCGCCCCGGTAGAAAAAGCCGCCTAGGCCCAAATGGGTGAAGCCAATGGTGTAGGCCTCGTGCATGTGCTTGGCAAAGGTGTGGTGATAGAGCTGGGCATTAAATAGCTCAACGCCAGGCAGGCTGGACTGCCACAATTGGGCAAATTCCGTTTCGGCGACCATCGCAATTTGTAAAGGGCAGGATTCTCTATTTAAGCGCAGCGGCGATATTCCTCATTCCTCTCTGCCCTCTCCCCAAACCCCTCTCCCAAGCTGGGAGAGGGACTTTGAGGGGTTATGGTGATAGGGTTTTGACGGCTTTGTCAATGTCTGTAAGTACTGTGGAACAGTCATGTTCAACGGTGTCGGTTGTGAACCGCAGTACGGTCAGGCCAAGTTCTTCAAGTAGTGTTTGTCTTTGGCGATCGCGGTCTGCTCTGTGGGCATGACTTGACCCATCGATCTCGATAACTAACCGTGCCTGAGAAATATAAAAATCAACAACAAATGGGCCGATCGGCTGCTGACGGCGGACTTTGTAACCGCGTTGTTTACGCCGAAGCTGTTGCCATAATAGGTTTTCGGTAAAGGTTTGCTCTTGCCTAAGCTGGCGAGCGACTTCAACCATGCGGCGTCGCAGGTCTTCGGAAATTTGCCATCGCTCTGTTGGTTGGGCAGCCATGCTTGAGGAACTTTGAGGGCGTCTACTCCCCTTCCTCCCGACTTGGGAGGAAGGGGTTGGGGGATGGAGGGCAAGGTTAGCGGAAGGTAGCTTGCTCTCTGCTGAAGTTTTCCCTCTCCCTAAAGCCCCTCCCCTTTCCTGGGAGAGGGACTTTAGCACCCTTCCAGCCTTTGCCTAAGAACTCCGACGGAGGCTCTACCTTCATTGGTTGAGGCGGAGCCTCAAGGGGTGCGCCTAGGCGAAGCCTAAAGGCGAGGGAACTTGCCACGCCGTGTTGTAGTATGTATACTACAAGCCTGCCATTGATGCTTTGGTAGATCTGCAAACCTTAGGTCAGAAGCGGCTTGATGCTGAATCCAGGTTGATTGCTTTTATGCTCTTGGGCAAAGACCGTTTGTCTCACCCCTTGTCTTATTTAAGCCAAGCTCAGATGCAGCTCTGACTGACACAATTTAAATCGTAGGTGGGGTGAAGAAGATTAAATGAAACCCGTTTTCTATGCCATTTTGGCGAACTCATTGGTGGCGATTCTAACCAACACCTTGGTCTGGTTTGGGGTCACGTTTTGGGTTTACCTGCAAACTCAATCGGTGCTAGCGACCTCGGTGATGGCTGGGATATATCTGGTCACCGTCGCCGTTTCTGGCTTTTTCTTAGGGTCGCTGGTCGATCGCTACCGCAAAAAAACAGCCCTGCTGATTTCTAGCGCTGGTTCACTGGTGATGTACGCTCTCGCCTACCTAATTTATGTATCTGCGCCAACGGCTATTTTTGCCGACGCGTCTAGTGCCATTCTCTGGGGATTTATCGTTTTGGCGCTGATGGGGGCGATCGCCGGAAACCTGCGCACCATCGCCCTGCCAACTCTGGTAACGGTGCTGATTCCTGAAGCGGAGCGCGACAAAGCTAATGGCTTGGTTGGCACCATCAATGGGGTGGCTTTTTTGGGAGCTTCTATTGTCAGCGGGCTAGTGATCGGGTTTTTAGGCATGTATTGGATGCTGGTAATGGCGATCGTGCTCAGCGTCCTGACTATCCTCCATTTGTGCACCATTGCTATTCCTGAGAAGCGAATTATCCAAACCGAGGCGAAGCCTAATCACATTGATATTCGAGGCACGATTCAGGTGATTCGCCTGGTGCCGGGTTTGTTTGCGCTGATCTTTTTTAACTGCTTCAACAACTTTTTGGGCGGCGTCTTTATGTCGCTGATGGATGCCTACGGGCTATCTCTAGTGTCGGTGCAGGTTTGGGGCGCTGTGTGGGGGTTCTTGAGCCTAGGGTTCATTGTTGGTGGGTTGGCAGTTGCGCGGTTTGGGTTAGGCAAAAGCCCCCTGCGAACCATGTTTCTATCCAACATTGTGATGTGGATAGTCGCGATGGGCTTCACGATTCAGCCGTCAATTATTTTGCTGGCGGTTGGTTTATTGGTGTACTTGTGCCTAATTCCTGTGGTCGAAGCTTCAGAACAACTGATCCTGCAAACGATGATTCCGCTGGAGCGCCAGGGACGGGTGTTTGGCTTTGCCCAGAGTATTGAGCAGGCGGCCTCTCCACTCACGGCATTTATGATAGGCCCGATCGCCCAATTTCTGTTTATTCCCTTTATGACCACCGGGGCTGGGGTCGACTTAATTGGTCCCTGGTTTGGCACCGGCACCGATCGCGGCATTGCCTTGCTATTTACCTTGACGGGCTTCGTGGGGTTGGTGGTAACGGTGCTGGCCATGCGATCGAGCGCCTACCGCAAACTGGCGTCAAATTATCAAAAGCGCTACGTCGATACTGTTCAACTTGAAGCCAAGAAGTCATGATGAGTCGTTTGGAATATGCCCTGGGAGTGAGTGTTGCTCCGGGCATACCCATTGGTTCGCTCATTAGCTAAGCTTCGCCTAGTGCATGATTATCAAGCACGGTTTTAGCCATGCGTTCTAGCTGTTATTCTGCCTCAATTAGCCTTGAATTCATTAAGAGAGCTTATTAGTTCTCAAGATTTTAGGTTCATCTGGCCTAATTCCTTCAGAATCCTTACTGAATCAGTATTAGGAGCTACAAGCAATGTCAGCGAATGATTACTTGAGCGTTAGAAGACCAAATTGGTAGCAAAGCCTATAACCATTGACAGAAATAGATTCTAGAAAGACTGGCCCTTGAGACGATACATCACTTGGTCTTGATTGATAAGCTTTAGACAGAAATAAGAGAAAGTTATCTTTCAGGAGAGTTTGCTTTATGACGAGTACAAGCAGTAATCAAAATCCAACTGGACAGCCTGATGAGAGGATTGTGATTCAGGCTACCGACTTCCCTTCTGCCCAATCTGAGCAGACAGCCCAATCTGAGCAGACAGAGGAAACCGAAAAACATCAAAGCGGTGAGCATACCGTAGCCAAAGCTGTTGGCGCAACCGGAGGTAGTGTTGCAGGCGCGGTAGTTGGTAGAATGGTCGCCGGTAAAGTGGGTGCAGCCATTGGCGCTGTAGGTGGCGCGATCGCAGGTGCAGCTATTGGTGATCAAGCCGCTACAGGCATGGACCAGCAAGTAGAAAACGTAGCGGGTTCAATCAAGGATGTAGCTGAAACCGTTACCCATCAGGTTGAAGATACCCTTGATAGCGTTAAAGCAAAGATTGATGAAACCGATGTCAAAGGTCTAGCTGAGTCTGCAAAGCAGAAGATTAACGAAGCGGATGTGCGCGGTGTTAGTCAATCTATTCAAGGCAAAATTGACGAAGCCGATGTGCGCGGCGTAACTCAGTCTGTGCAAGGCAAAATTGATGAAGCGGATGTCCGCGGTGTTAGTCAGTCTATTCAAGGCAAAATTGACGAAGCCGATGTGCGCGGCGTAACTCAATCTGTGCAAGGCAAAATTGATGAAGCGGATGTCCGCGGTGTTAGCCAGTCTGTAAAAGGCAAAATTGACGAAGCAGACGTTCGTGGAGTCACAGATTCTGCCAAAAGAGCAATTAATGATGATTTAAAACCTGCGATCAAAAACACCATCGATCAAACCTCTCAAAAAGCTAAAAATGCTGCCAGTAGCGCAGCTTCAGCGGCAAAGACGTCCCTACAAGAACCCTCGCCTAATACGAAGCCAGAGGGTTGGACAGATCCTTTGATTGAGCAAAAACTCCACGAGAATCAAGGGAATCTTTAGTTCCTTGAATTCTCAGTAACCTATAAAGTTGGGGAGCACCTTTTCGGGTGCTCCCCAACTTTTATATTTGTTCATTACTTACCAAGTAGGCGGGTAAAATTAAATGCAAGTACGGCCAACCCCGTTAAGAGCTGATTTGCAAAGTAAAGCTTAAGCAGCCAATTGATTCAGCATTAGACGGATAAAAGCCCCATAGATCATGGCTTCAGCAGTTTCAGTGTGCAACTCATAGTCCTTGCTCAACCGTCGATGGCGGTTCAGCGATCCAAAACCTCGCTCAATGATCCAACGCTTCGGTAATACCTCAAAGGTCTTGGATTCTCGCTCCATCACCTCGACGCGAACTTAGTCTCCGCAGACGGCTTGCACAGCCCGCCTGAAGTTTGGCCCTGAATAGCCTTGGTCAACCCAAATCACCTCTAACCGAGACAACTTCTCCTGCCCTTTGTCTAGCACTACGACGGCCCCTAAACGCTCGGAGGCATTCGCTTTAGTAACGACCACCCCAATCGTGAAGCCCTGTAAATCGACAACGAGATGGCGCTTACGCCCTGGGTAAGGGCAAACGGCCGTTTGCCCCTACGAGAGATGTTGCAGGTCTGATTTATACCTATATCTAGCGACGCCCTTATTAACCCCGCCCTCTTCTGCTCCACCTGCTTCACTGCAGAGTTTTTATAGCTTTGCGGAGTTCGTAAATACTTCGGTGAATGTCGTCTATTTCGTTGCGGGTAGGTAGGTCGTAAAATTTAAGGATAATCTCAGCTAATTTTTGTTGTTGCAGGCGAAATTGTAGGGCTGAGTTTAGAGATTTTCTCTGAATATTGAGGGCCTCTGGAGTACGAAATATTTGGGCAAATACCTGATCAAAGAGGCGGCTCCAAACCCGCAGCAGCTGTTGCCAGGTCTGAATTTTGACCTCTGGAGAGGTTGGAGAGGCTAACACTTGTATTAACTGATCGAAGGTCTGTACCCAGACAGCGCCTTGTACACCCTGGTACTGAAAACTTGCTTGCTGAAACTTAATCCAAGCCTCCCATGTTTTGAGCAATTGGTGAGCAAAATCATGGTCGCTGGTAGAGCCAAGATTAGACGGGTCGTGACCTAAAAAATGTTTTAATGAGAGAGAGAATAGGCGTTGAAGATCCTGAAGGATAGCTGGGTACGCGATATACTCAGCAGAGGTTTCGGCTTCCCCGGATGGTGTTGCTAATAGGCTTTGCCATAGTGACTCTAGACAAATCTGACTTAGGGTTTGTAGTCCTTTGAGATAGATCCATCCCTGCTCGGTTGACTCCATATCAGCCCCAATGGTTGTATAAAAACTCAGTCCTAGTAGCGACCGCCTGCCGTAAAAACTTTCATCAGTCCATCCAAAAAGCTGGGTATAACCCAGTCTTTGAAGTCTCCATCAACCCGAATTTCTTCGGGAACTGTCTCGTATACGTTGTTGCGATCGCTAGCCGCCTTGGGCTCGTCAGTGCGCTGATACTTAAAGCCCACCCCCAGCAGTAGGGCATCGACTAGCTCGGGGGAAAGGCGTTGCAGTACGTTCAGCACCTTAGCCGAATCGCCCACATAGTAGTCACGGGTGGCATGGGTAGCTGAGTAGAGCACCGCGTCGGCGACCAGTTCTGGGGAGTAGTAGGGGGGAATCCCCATCGGCTTGACCCCCAGCTTAGTGAGGGCATTGTTCCAGAGGGGAGTATTGATCACGGCTGGCTTAATGCTGGTCACGCTGATGGGCCGTGCTTCGTGCATCAGCTCCACCCGTAGAGATTCAAGAAATCCTTCAACCCCGTGCTTTGATGCCGAGTAGGCGCTTTGGTAAGGCAGCGATCGCACCCCCTCGATCGATGAAATGTGAATGAGTGCGCCTCTGCCCTCGCGCTTCAGGTGAGGTAGCGCCACCATGGCCCCGTAGGCCTGCCCCATCAGATTCACCTCTATGACTCGCTTAAATTCTTCGGGGGTGAGCTCTGCAAAGAGCGCAAAAATCACAACCCCAGGCACATGCACCCAGGTGTCTAAGCGCCCGTAGGCTTCGATCGCGCGATCGGCGATCGCCTTGACCTGCTCAAAAACAGAAATATCGGCCAGAACCGAGGTAACCTCACCGCCCAATCGCTGAATCTCATGGCTGAGCGTGGCCAACTTTTCTTCGCTGCGTCCGGCGATAACGAGCTTGGCTTTTTTCTCAGCAAAGCGCAGAGCCGTAATTCGGCCGATACCGCTGGTGGCACCAGCGATGGCAACTACCTGTTGGTCAATGGGTTTTAACTGCATGAGAAGTAGTTCCTGATTGAAAGATAAGCAAAATTGAGACTTAGCACCTTTTATGACGAATAACCCGGCAAAAGAATAGCTCAGACCTATGCCGATATTCGTTTGGCAGACTCTCTTGATAAATCAGGCTCTACCGTGTGCTCAGGGGAAAAAGCTTTCGCCCTTAACCTAAAAGGTCAATAGGGGTGAACACTATCTCTCTAATGGGAGAAGTTTTTGCGTGCAGAGTAAATTTAAATAGAACTGCTTACCCATGAACCCCCACGCCTGCGGGGAAAGGGCAGAATGTACAGTAACGTTGACTTTATTCAAAAAGGGGTGAAAGTCAGCCAAAGGTACATCGCCTTAGGGGAGGATGTTCAACCAGGGTTTTCATTAAAGGAAGCAGTTTATCGGGAAGATAAGCTGGTTTTGTATCACTTTAAACCCCAAGACAGAACTCCCTTAAGTGCCCCAATTTTAATTGTGTATGCCCTGGTCAATCGTCCTTATATCGCTGATTTAGAGGCAGGGCGATCGTTTATCGATAATCTACTCAAGCTAGGTTTAGATATTTACCTAATCGATTGGGGCTATCCAAGCCGGGGCGATCGCTGGCTAACACTAGATGACTATATCAATGGCTACCTAAATAACTGCGTTGATATTGTCTGTAACCGCCATAATCTAGATCGCCTTAACGTTCTAGGAATTTGCCAGGGTGGTACATTTAGCCTATGCTATGCGGCTCTTTACCCCCACAAAGTCAACACTCTCATTACCATGGCCGCTCCAGTCGATTTTCATCGGCAAGAGGGGCTTTTGAATATTTGGGGAGGAGCTGCATCAGGCCAGCAAGCCATTGACGTAGATCTGTTGGTTGAGGTCTTTGGGAATGTGCCGGGCAGTTTTCTCAGCGCTACTTTCTTAATGTTGAAGCCCTTTCAGCTAGGGGTACAAAAATATGTGGATCTCCTAGAGCTGATTGACCATGACGATAAGCTCCTGACCTTTTTTCGAATGGAAAAGTGGATCTCTGATAGCCCTGATCAAGCTGGGGAAGCATTTCGCCAATTTATCAAAGACTTTTACCAGGGCAACAAGCTGATTCAGGGAACGGTTGAACTCGGCGGCAAGACCGTAAACCTAAAGAATATTTCTATGCCTGTTCTCAATATCTATGCTGAGCAAGATCATTTGGTTCCACCTGCCTCCTCCCTAGCCCTGGGGCAGTATATCAGTAGCGAAGACTACACCGTGTGCAACTTTCCGGTTGGGCATATTGGTTTATATGTCAGCAGCAAGGTGCAATCGAACTTGCCCCCCACCATAGCCGAATGGATTCAGGCGAGACCTTGATTCGCGCTATCTCAGCAAGGAGTTTAAGCGCTGAAGCTGTAACCCTCATTGTCTTGGAATCTATCTTTGGGACGATAGCCTGAGAGGACAACGGTAAATAGACTTTAGGAGACTATACCGCCTCTTATTTAGCTACAGCATTTTTGAACTAGCGAGGTACTCAGATCGCTGTTAAGCCCTTGTTTCTTTAGCGTTGGGCTTCACCCTATGTTGCAAGAAAATGCTGTGTTTTCGGACCAAGATAAGCACAAGGTTTTGAGTTATTAAAGCAAGACCTAAAATGCAAAGAGGCCCTAAACAAAAAATGCTTAGAGCCTCTTACCTGGCAAAATTTCTCTAGAATTCACAGATTGCGAAACAGGCCGAAGTAGCCGTCCCACAGCTGTTTCTGGTTTTCAAGCGTCAGACGGGCTAGAAGGGCCTGAAGTTCTAAAGAACTACTGACTACCTCTTCCTGAAGCTTCAGGGTGCTAGTTGTTGCCCCCTGAGCGTTGGTCATACTATTTTTTTGCATATCTGAAACTGCCGCGTTAAAGCTGGAAAAGCTTCCCCTTTGAAGTTCGCTGAGCTGGTTTAAGAATTGCTCTAGGTTGCTGCTCCAATGCATGATTTTTCTCCTTAGGATATTTTCAACAGAATTGCTTTGGCGCCACTAGGCTTAATATAACTAAAATTCTCAAATCGACAATCATTTTACCAAAAAATTTTCATTGACAAAACACTTTTAGCGGGTTATCACACTATGAAAAGAGGCTTTACGTGAAAGAAAGTTTTCTCTCTAATTTCGTGTTTAGAGATGAAAGAAACCGTGTCTTCATAGAAGGATCTTAGAGTGACATGTACCCCTAAAAAGTAAAAAATTTGATTTTCTATTTTACAAATTTGGTTATGTCTAAGGCCGTTGCTCATTCAATTCATTTAACTCCAAAGGGATACCAATGCAATCAGCGTATGTTGTTTCAGCCGTTCGCACGCCTCTAGGCCGGTTCGGGGGTAGTCTAGCTGGGTTTTCTCCGGTAGATTTGGGTGCGATCGCCATGAGAGCCGCCTTAGATCAGGCCCGTATTCCAGGCGACGCGCTGGACCTCTACATTTTGGGCAACGTCTTGAGAGCCGGGCATGGGCAGTCTTTGCCGCGTCAGGCGGCCTTAAAAACCGGCATTTCTGAAACTGTTAATGGCTATGCCGTAGACATGGTTTGCTCATCGGGCATGATGAGCGTCATTAATGGGCTGGCGGCAATTCGGGCTGGCGAAGCCGATCTGGTGCTAGCTGGCGGTATGGAGTCAATGTCCCAGAGCGGTTTTTACCTGTCTCACCGGGCCAGGTGGGGCTATAAGTTTTTGCTGGGAGCCCCAGAGCAGCTGACCGATATTTTGCTCTACGATGGTTTGACCGATCCTGGTTCGGCAGAGGGGATGGGCGCCCAGGCCGAGCGCCTGGCCGCCGACTATGGCATTAGCCGACACGATTTAGATGAGATCGCCCTTTATTCTCAGCAACGAGCGGCGATCGCCACCGAAAAAGGGCATTTCAAACAAGAAATTGCCCCCATTCAAATTGACAGCAAGCAGGGGTTGCAGTGGATAGACAGTGACGAAGGCATTCGCGCTGGCACTAGCCTGGCCAGCCTGGCTAAGCTCAAGCCCGCTTTTCAAGAGGCGGGTGTATTTACGGCAGGCAACAGCAGCCAGATTTCCGATGGAGCCGCCGCCCTGGTGCTGGCTAGCCAGGCTGCCGTAGAGCGCTACCAGCTCAAGCCCCTAGCGCGGGTTTTGGGCGGAGCCTGGGCCGGGGGTGAAGCCTGGCGTTTTCCTGAAGTGCCTATTTTAGCGGTGCAGAAGCTGTTGGATAAGCTCAAGCTCACCATTCAAGATTTTGATCTGTTTGAAAACAACGAAGCCTTTGCCCTCAGCAACGTGCTGTTTCACCGCATGTTAGACGTGCCCTACGACAAACTCAACATCTATGGCGGAGCGATCGCCCTAGGTCACCCCATTGGTGCTTCGGGGGCACGCATTATTGTCACGCTGCTCAATGCCCTGCGGCACCAGAACGGCCACCTCGGCCTAGCCGCCGTCTGCCACGGCAGCGGTGGCGGCACGGCTATTGGCCTAGAAACGCTCTAACGCAGTTGTTAAAAATGCCTCTGGCAACAAAAAGGAGATCACCGCATGCTTTCCCTAGGGTTGGAAGACGCCACTGTTTTAGTTACTGGAGGCAGCCGAGGCATCGGATCTGCGATCGTGACTCTACTGGCCGCGATGGGGGCCAAGGTAGCCTACACCTATCGCCAAAACCATAACGATCAGCTACCAGGGCTGGCCCTTCAGGCCGATGTCACCGACCCAGCAGCCATGGATGCCGTGAGCGAAAAAGTAGAGAGAGCCCTCGGCCCCATCTACGGAGTGGTTGCCAATGCGGGCATTACCCGCGATCGCGTCTTTACTAAGCTCACCGCAACGGATTGGGACGATGTTATCGACACCAACTTGACCGGCCTCTACAACACGCTGAGGCCGATTGTGCCCAAGCTGTACGAGCAGAAAGCCGGTTCGGTGGTGTGCATTAGCTCGATTTCGGGGGAACGGGGCAATGTTGGCCAGATCAACTACGGGGCTTCTAAGGCTGCCGCCATTGGGTTTACCAAATCTCTGTCCAGGGAAGCAGCCCGCTACGGAGTACGGGCCAATGCCGTTGCCCCCGGCTTTATTGAAACCGATATGCTCAAGCCCATTCCCGATGCCGTCAAAGAGCGTATTTTAGAAGACATTCCCTTCCGCCGCTTTGGTAAGCCCGAAGAGATTGCCTGGGCAGTTGCGTTTCTACTCTCGCCCGTTGCCAGCAGCTACGTGACCGGCACAGTTTTACGGGTCAACGGTGCCCATCACACTTAGCCCATCACACTTACAAAGACAAGGAGTAACCTGTGGAACCCAACGTGAGAGAGCAGCGGATCGACATCAACGGCTTAACGATTCACTACTACGAGTCTGCTACCGCCGAAGGGCAACCCGATATTCCTCTGGTGCTGTTGCATGGTACGGGTGAGAGCGCCTTTGATTGGAACTGGGTACTGCCCGATCTGTGCTCTCAGTACCGGGTCTATGCGCCCAGTTTTCCCGGCGCAGGAGAAAGCAGCAAGCCCAATCGCGCCTATTCGATCGATTTCTTGACCCGATTCGTCCTGGATTTTCTTAGCGCCCTCAACCTGGAGCAGGCCATATTGGTTGGCAACTCTCTCGGCGGGCTGGTCAGTTTGCGCATGGCGCTAAACTATCCCGAAAAGGTGGCGGCCCTGGTGCTAGTTGATAGCGCCGGGTTGGGGCCATACGTGAACCCCCTGCTCACTCAAATGACGCTGCCGGTCTATGGCGAGGTGGCGATCGCGTGGAGCAAACTTCCTGTAAACGCCCAACTGCGGGTCAGGGCCAGAACTACCCTGATGTATGCCAACCCTCAGAAGGCCCCCGACGATTGGCTCGCGATGCAAGACAAGCTGACCCAGACGCCTGGCTTTTTAGAGGCCACCCTATCATCCCTCCGCGCCCTGTCAAATATCTTTGGGCAACACATCGTCTTGCTCGACGATCTACCGCAGCTAACCATGCCAACCCTGCTTATTTGGGGTGAAAATGACCTCATCTTGCCTAAATACCAAGCCCAAGCGGCGGTAAAACGCATTCCCCAAGGACAGCTCAGCATTATTCCCCAGGCGGGTCACTTGCCACAGATTGAGCAGCCAGACCTCTTTTTAGCGGCCCTCAAACCGTTTCTAACCCGTGTCTACACCGAAGCATAGACAGAATCGCCCCTGACAACCGCCGGCTCTCTAGCGTAGGCCAAGTCTACGGTCGGGTGAAACGCAGGGTCACCCAACGACAGACTGGGTTGGGTTGGGTTTTGCTAGCGCACCACCCAACCTACACAACGCCTGCACTTCAGGGCTTATGACTGGGTTTGCTCGGTTTGATCGCGAATTAGGGCACTCCAGTTGTCATCGGTCATAGCGGCAGTCATATCTGCTTTGGGGTCGGCGGCCTGGGCTGCATCTTGCTCTTTCGCCAGTGAGCCATCGGCCATAGCGCGGCGGAGCTTGAGTTTTTTAGCTTCGTAGGCTTCGCGTTCGGCGGCAGACATGGCTTGGGTGACGGCTTTACCCACGGTGCCATCCCAGGTGCCGTCGACATTGCCAGCTGGGGGGCTGGGCAAAGCAGCAATCCATTCATCCCGCAGGGCCGCCATCACCTCTCTGTTAGGAAAGCTAAAGGGTTGCACCGTGACTAGGGCACAGGCCGCCTCGCCTTTTTCGAGCAGATGACTGCGCAACGATAGAGAGACGTTGCGAGAGATGCCAATAAACTGAGTCTGACCCTCGCGATCGAGCACGGCATAGACCCCGGTTACCTTGGCATCCTGAGTTTGGTCGCACCAGTCGGCAATGGGTAGGGGGCTATTGCCGGTAGAAGCCGTAGGTGGAGCGGCAGCTGTTTCGGCAGCATGTTCGTCGGCGGCGCTATACAAAAAGTCGTGGAGACTGCGATGCTCAACAGGGACGTTCTGATGCTCGATCGCATCTGGCGCATCTGGTTTTTCAGAGGTCACGGGTTTGCCTGGGTGATAACACGGCTTTATTATCGTCCGAATTGCATCAACCGGCGACGTTAAAGCGTTGGGAAGGCAGCGGGGTGAACGCTTAAAGGAAGGCATGGGTCGCTCGCCCACGGAAATTGAGCCCAGCCTATCGCTGGTGCAGCCGACCTCGGCTAGTAGTAATGGGGGCTTCCCAAGAGTCCATCACATCTTTAACCAACACTTCTTGCAGCCAGGTTTGTACCACAATCAGCAGTGGAACAGCCAAAAATAGCCCCAGCAACCCAAATAAGGCGGCAAATATGACAACCGAAAGCAGCGTAAACAGGGGCATAAGTGCTACGGTTCGTTTCATGAGTATGGGCATGAGGGCCAGGCTCTCAAACTGCTGGATGAAGAAGTATAAGATCAGCACAGCAAGCCCTTTCCAGGGAGCATCTAGCAGGGCTAGTAGTATGGCTGGAACAGCACTAATAACGGGGCCGACGTTAGGAATAATCTCTAGCAGCCCAGCAAGAATGGCATTGACCAGGGGCAGCGGCACCCCCAAAATTAGCAGCCCAATGTAGCTCAGAGTGCCGATTGTTACCATGCCTACTAGAGTGCCTTGAAACCAGCCCACCAAAGAATGTTCGCACTTGTTTAAAATTTCGTTCACGCGATCGCGGTAGAAAGCGGGAAAGGCAGAGATAACGGTGCGCCGGTAGGAGCCAGGGTTGACCAGCAGCATAACGGTAGCCGCTACAACCAGCAATAGGTTGACTACCGCATTGAGCGACGAGTTGAGGATAGTGAAAAAATTACCAAATGTGCTGTATACCAGCGCCTGAGTTTCATTTAGCAGGCGGTTTATCCCCTGGTTTTCTCCTAGGACAATGCCGGGAATGCGGCCCTGAAACCAGTCATAAATGGTACTGAGGCGCTCGAGCGCCGCTGGCAGCAGGCCACTTAAATTTTGAAGTTGGTCAAGAAATCGAGGCAGAATGATGGCAAAAAGGCCAAAGACGATCAGCAGCAGCAGGGCAATGGTGATTGCGATCGCAAGTCCCCGTTTAATCCGCAGCCGCCGCAAGACTCGCACTACCCGGTTGAGCACAGTCGCTATCACCACCGCTGCAAACAATAGCAGCAGCACCTGGCGAATTTCCCAGAGCAAATAGATAGAGACCCCTAGGGCCAGCAGGCCGACCCATTTCCCTAGCTGCATAGGTCTGTCTCCAGTGGTCCATAGGTAATGCTTGTGAGCTATTCCAGATGATGAGTTACTACCGCCCCAGACGTAGCTCACCTGGCCCGATAATAAGCGGTTTGAGCCGCCCCTGCCTCTGTTTAAGGGAACAGTTGTGAAGCGTCACGTTGTAACTTTGGCGCGATCTGGTCAGGTGAGTTTTGGCCTGCTTTGGCGTGCGATCGCGGCCAGCCTCGCTACCTCGTCAAACTCTGACTGAGTTGAGCTGGTGCAGGCTCTGCCAACATCGATCGTTTGACTTTGTTGATCCACCCCTGGCTGCGGCGCAGCACCTCTGAGTAGTTCAGATCTGTATCTAAAACGAGGTCAAACACAAAGGGTGAAAACCGTTTGGGAAACCATTGGTGGAGCTTGCGACCTACAGTGAGCCGCAGAAAAAACTCCAGCACTAATGCTTTGCTGCGCGGAAAGGAGTAGTCTGACAGATCTCGCAGGGCGTGGGCTTCGACTACCCGCTGCTGAGAAAACTGGGGCAGCACTTGCGACCAATCATCCTGATATTGATCCAGCAATTGGTTCAGCCATTCCACATCTTGCAGGGCTGAGTTGCAGCCCTGGCCAATGGAGGGCGAAACGGCATGGGCAGCGTCTCCCAAAATCAAGATGCGATCGCCGTGGTGAAAGCGATCGCAGGTTACCGTCGTCAATCGGGCGGTGGGGCGTTGCAGCAGAGCCTCGGCTTCGGCCTCGCTGAGCAAGGAGCGAAAAGTGGGCAGCCGAGCGGCAAAATAGTCGAGCACATCGGCCTTGGTCTTTAGCCCATCAAACGGGCTGTTTTTGGCATTAAAAATGAAGGCTCCGTGCATTTGGTCGCCCGGCTGCGGAGCTAGCAGAATGCGCGCATCGCCCCCCATGTTGCAGGCGTGGATGAAGTCTGGGGCCAGCTCAACACCCTGCTGAGGGTTGGTGCGCGCTAGAAAAATTGACTTGTAGGCATCGGGCACGTAGGTCTGTTGACAGTTAAGGCCATGCTCAGCTACTAATGCGGCTCTGACGCAAGACTTGGCCCCATCGGCCCCAACTAGGCGATCGTAATTGACGGTGAAGCTCTGACCATCGGCGGCCTGAAAGCTCACGGTCTGGGTCTGGCTATCGACCCCCTGGCAGGTGCAGTCAAAGGTTAGACTCAGCCGCGCCGGGTCAGGATAGCGAGCGACGAGCTGCTCTAGCAGCACCAGCACCAGCCGGTTGCGATCGATAGTGAGAATGGGGTGTTTGCGCAGAATGCGGCGGGTCTTGCCCTTGCGATGTAGGTAGGTGCCTTGACACATCACGCTATATTCAGCGATCGCCTCTTCTAACCCCGGAATGCCTTGTAAGGCCCGCCGCCCCCGATATTGCAGAGAAATGGGAAACGATCGCTGTTGGTCGGGTGCCACCTGGCGCGGGTCGGGGCGGCGATCGTAGATCTGCACGCGATCGCCCCGCCGCAGGAGATAGTGGGCTAGCAATAGCCCGGCTGGCCCAGCACCGACAATCACAATAGTTTGCGATGAGGTGTCGATCATTCGCACTCACCAAGAACGGCAATGTTTTCGCGTGCTCTGTTCTCGTGATAATACGTTGGTGGCCTCCCTTTTGCACAAATTCACCTCTTGGTATTTGGTTGAGACAGTACCACGGGGGGTTGGCTGCTACGAAGCCCAAGGTTATCTCTATAGCCGCCCGGTCAATCCCGAGGCGGTTCTAGACTTTTTGGGCAGCCCTCGTCCCCAGGGCAGTGACGCCAGCCTGAGCGCTGGAGCGTTCACCCCGGATACCCAAATCCAAATCCCATAACCCCGCGTGCCAGAAGGCCAAACCGTAGGGGCGTAGGCACAGCCGAGCCAGAGGCTTTATTGCATTCGCCCTTTTGAATCGGGGTAGCCAAGAAGGATTGAGGATGAGAGGGGTTAGGTGGGTTGCAGCCAACTCTTGAGCAAGGCTTTTGTTCTCCTTAGCCCTTTTCTTGAGTAGTTTCTGCTAACCTTCCAGGCGTGCCCTTGCTGAAATTTGGGAGCCTAAGCCTTGCCGCTGCCTCACCACGGACGCTACCCCTACTCGGCCATTACGCAGCGGGCCGACTACCATTGGCCCGGCGGACGACGGCTGGCTGTTTACATCGCGCTCAACCTAGAGCATTTTGCCTTTGGCGAAGGACTGGGCGCTGAGCTGGCCCCCGGTGGCCCTCAGCCCGATGTCTTAAACTACGCCTGGCGTGACTATGGCAACCGGGTGGGCGTCTGGCGACTGCTGGAGCTGTTTGATCAGCTAGAGTTGCCGGTGGCGCTGCTGGTCAACTCGGCGATCTACGACTACTGCCCAGAGGTGGTGGCGGCCTTTCGCGATCGCAACGATGAAATTGTTGCCCATGGGCGCACCAACTCCGAGCGCCAGAGTGCCTTGAGCGAGGCGGACGAAGTCGCCCTGATTGCTGAAACGACGCAGACCCTGACCGAGCGCGAAGGGCAGCCGCCCCAGGGCTGGCTTAGCCCCTGGATTGCCCAGAGCACCGTCACCCCCGACCTGCTCCAGGAGGCGGGCTACACCTACTTGCTCGACTGGTGTCAAGACGACCAGCCCGTTTGGTTTAAGACCCGGCACGGCCGCCTGCTCTCGGTGCCCTATCCCCAAGAAATCAATGACATACCGGCGATCGCTGTGCGCCGGGTGAGCGCCAAAGACTTTGCCGAGATGATTATTGACAACTTTGACGAGATGCTAGGGCAGTCTCACCAGCAGCCGCTGGTGTATGGCATTGCCTTGCACCCTTACCTTGTCGGGCAGCCCTTTCGACTGCGGCACCTGCGCCGCGCCCTGCAACATATTGTCAGTGTGGCGAGCAACCAGCCCAATCGGGTGTGGTTGACCCATCCTGGTGCGATCGCCGCCCACACCCTCAGCGAGTTAGCCGACATCATTCCCTAGCGCCCATTCCCAGGGCATCGTTTGATGAAGGGTAAAGCGGCATTCGTTACAAACTACTGAAAAACCAAGCCCCTCCGCCTATGATGGAGCAAACTTGGCTCAAACTCTGTGAAATATTCTAAAACGCTCCATCTATCTGTTCTGCTGGCAATCGCTACCATTCTCACTACCGGCAGCGCCTTGGCCGCCGACCCCGCTGGCCAATCTCAGAGATCCCTCAGCGCTTTGCCCGAAGCCATGCTCAAGGGTGACGAGAGCGAGATTAGCCAAAACTATGCCCAGTCCGAGCTAGACACCTTTTTTAGCAGTGGCTACACCTACTGGGATGCCGCTCAGCTGGCCAGCTATTGGGGCCAAGATGTCGATGAAGCCAAGGCTCGCATGGGCCGCAAGATTCTTTGGGGGCCGGCCGATGTGGCCTTGCTTGAGCAGTTTTTGCTCGATGCCCGCCTAGAGTCACTCCAGTCAGTTGACGAGCTGCGCTTCTACAGCGAAACCAGCTACACCTACGATGACGCCGCTGCCCTGGCCGAATTTTGGGGCGACGCTACCCCCTACGAGGCCAAGCTCCGTATTGAGCGCAACCTAATTATGGGCAACGCCGACGAGGTTGACTATGCCCTGGAGCTGGCTGCGCCCGAGCCCTAAGCCATGACCCTAGCGGGCAGAGTTGGCTTAGAAATTGAGCTGATGGCCCCCCGAGGGTCTAGTCGCCAGGCTCTGGCTGAGGCGATCGCCGCCGCTCATGGGGGCAGCGTTAGCCGCGTGTTTTATCCCCAGTCAGAACACAGCCAGATTGTCGGCACGCCAGTGCTAGAGAATCTCACTCTGGGGTTTGAGGTGCGCGATGCTCAGCATCAGGCGATCGCCTGGTGTGTCGATGATCTGACTCTGCAAGCCGACTGCGATCGCACCCATCCCCCCAAGCCCGACTGGTATCGCATCGTCGGCGACGACATTCGCTTTATGCAGATCATTAGCCGCCTGAGCGATGCTAATCTGCCCCTGGCCGAGGTGTTGCAGCCCGTCGCCAAGACCTTGGGCCTAGAGTTGCAGCAGGGGCCAGAGGGCATGGTCAAACTAGCCGACGACCTGGGGCCACCCATTGCCATTGCTACCTCGCTGCCTGGAGAACGAGAGCGTCCCTGTGAATTGATCACCCCGCCCCTAACCTACGCTCAGCTGCCCCAGCTAGAGACCTACCTGCAAATTGCCCAGCAGCTCAACTTCTACGCTCCAGTGGAAGGCGCAACCCACCTGCATTTTGACGCGGCTCCCCTCTGTTCTGCCCCGGCAATTCGCAACCTGGTCAACCTGCTGTGGGCCTTTGGCCCCACCCTAAAGTCGCTTGTGGGCAGCAACCCTCGGTGTCAACGACTGGGGCTTTGGCCAGCTGAACTGCTGACCCTGGTGCAAACCCCAAGCTGGAGCGACCTGCCCTGGGAGCAGGCTAGAGAACGGCTAAAAACCGTGCCACTCACCAAGTACTGCGACTTTAACCTCAAAAATATTGTCTATGCCCCCCGCCACAAACACACCTTTGAGATGCGCATTCTGCCGGTCTACCTGACTCTGCCACCACTTTTAGACGCTATTGACCTCATGGCTGACCTAGTGAATCGAGCGATCGACCCAGCCCCCGTACCGCCCAACGACCCTTGGTCAGTAGGGATAAACGGCCTCAACGCGCTCCATCAAGCCCTACCATCATCCCAATTTTTACGTCAGCTATAGCTATGGAAGATTAGCCCAGAACAACTTGTGGAATAAAACCCTTAGCAGAAGTGCGAAAATGGGCGTTGCTGATCAGCGGTATGATTTGCCCCCCTACCCACCGGACAACTTCAAAGTCCCCAAAGTTGGGGGATTTAGGGGGCCGATGCAGGGACCTACCGCGTTGCAGATTCATTCCTTGATTCAGCAACGCCCGAAAATGAATGTCCTAACACAGACTTCACCGTCTATTGCAAACATCCCTTAGGTTGAGACAGGCTTGGCGTAGGGACATTGCACTGCAACGTCCCTACCAGAGGATTTCGCCTGCCAAAGTGTCCCAACTAAATTAACTGCTGCAATATACTGCTTTGTCGCTGTAGTCCCTACGGTCACAAGAAAAGGGTGCTAAACAGCACCCTTTCTTAAGCAGTCAAACTATTGCCGTCGCCATCGCTGCACTGACGCTAACTACCTAACCTCAAATACGAGGACCGGCAGAAGGATGGTCAACCACGCGATCTTCAGTAGTGTAAACCGGTGTTGGGCGCTTACGCTTTGCCAAACCACTCAGACCAAGCAGTCCTAAGAGGCCCAGCCAACCCCAGCTTGAGGAGTCATTATCTCCAGCAGTTGTCGTTGTTGTGTTTGGAGCCACTGGGTCAGCATAGGTCTCACTGGGCGCTGTGGCATCAGGAGAAGCCGTGCCGGAAGTCGCTGGGTCAACCGTGCCGGGGGCGGTTGGGGTCACAGGGTCAGGGGAGGTTTCACCAGGCTCCGTTGATCTAGGCGTTGTTCCTTCGGAGGTTGCCACATCACCTGTGTCAGAGGTCGTTGTGTGGGCAGAGGCAGGCAACATAGATGGGGTCAGCGCTAGGCCAAGTGCCAGCGCACTACTACCAACCCATATCGACAAGGCATTGCTTTTCATAAACCAAATTCCTAAAAAAACGAAAGGCATCTGATTTGCCCCTGGGTATTCAAGCCCAACGCGTGGCTCTTGACACCAAAGCAAACCCATATGCCTACAACCTAGACGGTTTCTATGGAGCTGTTATTCATCCTCGGTTAGAGGTTTATGCCTACTAATCATCTACCCAATGATGAGAAGGCTTTAAGACTCTTTCAATCAACAGCTTTTGCAGAAAAAGAGCTAAGAAAACAGTATTTTTCTTTCCCCTAAATAGCCATGCCGTAGCCCAAATTCAACATTAATTGGGTTCTTAAAGACTCGCTAAGTAACTACAGTTGCCTGCTGGTGCTTTTTTTGACTAGTGTTGGCCAAAACCCCAAACGAGCCGAAATCCCTCTAGTAACAACCCTCGAAGGCAATCAAGTCTACCTATTTACAGAGCATAGCCAGCGTCGGGATCGTCACTATACAGAGATGAGAACAAAGCCAAGGCGAAACCAGAGAGAAGAGTTAATGCTCTGGTTTGACTTGAAAGTAGAACTACAGTTAAGGAGTTATTCCTATGACAGCACAGTTAACGCGAAATCGAGAGATAGTTGCAGTATTTAAGACCCGCCAAGAAGCCGACCAGGCTAAACAGGCGATTCAGGCAGCTGGTCTCAACGGGCAGAAAATATTGATTGATGACAGTATCCCCGCTGACCTCCAGTTAGCCGCCCAGGGCATCACCATGGGTCCAGAGGCAGGCCTGCTGATGGGATTTACCCTAGGTGGCATTGTGGGACTGATTGCCACCATCATCATCGTCTTCCAGCTAACGGGTGACTACCCATCGTCTGCTGCCAGCCGAATTGCGGTGTTCGCCAGTGCGATCGCAGGTGGTGTGTTTGGTGTCGGTGCCGGCCGCACGCTAAAGGCTCGCCAACCAGCTCGTCAGCAAATGAAGGGCAACCCCAATCTGCCTCGGGAATATAAGCTGATTGTTGAAGGCAGCCATGACGACGTGATCAAGGCTCAGCAAGCTCTCGGTCAGCCCCCTGTGACGGCCTAAGCCTCAGCCCGTAGTACTCTTCACTAAACCATCCCCTTACTGAGGATGGGCTTAGGAAGATAGAGCTAAGCGGCTGGAATGGTGAGGTGATATTGGCAAAGCTCTCGCTTACCCTGCCAAGCGCCTTTCCTTCTATAAAAACCTAACGTTAACGTCTCCTGGGCTAACTAAATTTAGCTTGGGAGACTTTAATGTTGCCAAATAAGTTAAGCCATCTCAGTAAGATATTCAAAAGCTATGTATATTAAATTTTAAAACTTTGGCTCGACTCACGCAACTGTTTTATTTCAGTTTGTTTGATCTCGCCAGATATACCCTTTCTTTATTTCTCTTTACCCATAAGGCCTGATAATCCCTCACTATAAAAGGCAGGTGTGCTTACCAAGGGGCTTAAATTGCTATGTCTACATTTACGATCGCTGGCTTTACCTTTGACGAGACTGATCTAGTCACCGATGGCTCGATTGTCGATGGAGCATCCAGAACGCTCCTCTTTGGGTCTGGACTGCAATTTCCAGAGCTTTTAGATAACACAGTCGGCTCACTTGTCGGCGGCAGCAATGGGCAATCCATTGCCTTGGGCAATCTTTTTAATCGCTCAACCCTTGAGCTAACCTGGAACGCTGGCCTTGGCCCCGTCAACCAATCGGGGGATGATTTTGTCGTCTACGAGAACGGCTTTGCTAGAGCGCCGGAAGATTACGCCGTAGCCGTGCGCAATGCCGCCACCGGACTGTTCACTCCGTTTCGCTACGAGTTCTTTGATAGCTATGACGAAACTGCCGTCAACGGCCCCGCAGATGGCACGGGGCTGTTTGCTACGGCTTTTGATCTAAGCGACTTTGGCTTAGCTACCGGAGAAGCGATTGATGCCATCCGAATTGTGAGCTTGCTAAAAACCGACACAGTCGATAGTGCCGATGGTCAAGGTGTAGTCAAGCTAAACGAGACCCAACATTCAAATCTGCTGGGCAATCTGTTCAATCGCCCCTTGCCAATCGGTAGGTTTGACCCCGATATTACGCTGGTGGCTGGCTTAACTACGGGCGTATCGCTGCAACCCCTACAACTGTTTGATGCTGACAATAATCTGGTAGGTGGTTTCAGCAGCATTCAAGCGGCGGTTGATGCTGCTGCCGATGGCTACACGCTGCTGGCAGCAGCAGGCACCTATAGCGAAAATGTCACCCTCGATAAAGCAATCACATTAGTTGGGGCCAATTTTGAGCAGGCTGGCAACGATGCGGCTCGCGGTGCCGAATCAATTCTTGCGGGCTCGTTTACCCTAGCCGACGACAATATTTCTATTCTGGGGTTTGAGTTCACTAACAATACAGCTGCGATTCGTGGGGGCGGCGACAGCAGCGTTAATTTCAACAACATTACGATTGCCTTCAACGACTTTGTCGGACTGACCGACAACAATCAAACCTTTATCACCAATGGCTTTGGTACCGGCGGGGGAATATCGGGTGGCTCTAACTGGTCAATCACCAATAATTATTTCGACGGCATCACCGGCAACGATGCCTCGATTATGCGGATTGACAATGTTGATGGCTTGCTAATTGCTGACAATGTCGGCATTCATGACGATGCCGCTGTTGTAGGTCGGCGAGGCATTCAAATCGATAATTCTCAAAATGTCGAAGTTTTAGGCAACGTCGTCGATCTGGGGGTAACAGACTTTTCTAATGAAATAGCCGCCTTTACCGCCGCCCGATATAACCTCCAGCTCTCTCTAGATGTTGACGGTTCTGCTAATTCCACCACTAATGTAACCATTGCCGACAACACCTTTTCTGGAGCCTACGACGGCATCGTTACCCTAGACGATCGCGATCTGTCGGCAGTTGATATCGTTGACAATAGCTTCTCCAATGCGTTCTATGGCATTCGGTTAGCGGCCGCAGAGGGCACCCCAGCCCAGGGCACACAATCTGACATTAAAATTAGCGACAACAGTTTTGCTGCGATCGCAGCCGCAGCGGTGGCCTTTGACCATCGCGAGCCAACGGAAACATTTGCTGACATTGTCGTTGAGGACAACACCTTTAGCGGTGAGTTTGCTGGCATTACCCACGTCAGCGGCGATACGCGGAGCCTGGCCGGAACTAACACCTTTGAAGGGGCTGACGGCAGTGACAACCTGTTAGGGGGCAGTGGCGACGACACCCTATTCGGCTTTGGCGGCAATGATCTGCTCGATGGTGGCGCAGGCAACAACACAACCTTTGGCGGGGATGGCGTAGACACCTTTGGCCTATTTGATGGCGCTGGTATCACCACCGTGCTGGACTTTGACCCAGCGGTTGACAAGCTCACCAACGCTACCTTTTTTGATGTCATCTTGGCCCAGGGCACGGGGGTAGAGGCGCGCAATACGTTTGTCTTAAATGCGACCTCGTTTGATGTGATGACGAAGTTGTTATTGACCGATGCTGTTGATGTTACCGCAGCCAATTTTGTTTAAGCCCGATCTGAGAGATATAGTTGCCGCCTCTATATTTGGGATAGAAATTTCTCCCTATATATATAGAGGAGGGTTTTTGAGTCTGGCCTTAAGGTGTAGTCAGGCACAGTCGATTGAAGGCAAGGGTAAGCAGCTTTGGCCAAGCCAAATTTCAAGGCAAATCAAAGCTTAGAGTATCAACTTTAGAGAGCAAATTTTTGCTTAAGAGCTGGCCATTTTTGGCCAGATTTTGGGCTGTTTTTTGCTGCTCCGACTTCGTTTGATGCTGCTGTATATTACCCTTTCGCCAGCAAAATCAAAGAAGTGTTTACCTCTGAGATTAAGCTTAATTCTGTAGTCACCCAAAAACACCAGAGGAACCTATGTTTTTCCATAAAAAAGATCCTGTTCATACCGTTCAAGTTAATGAGGCCGATCCTGTATTTGCTCAACTGCTGCTAGAGCAGTTTGGTGGGGCCACCGGTGAACTCACGGCTGCTCTTCAATACTGGGTACAATCCTTCCACGTTGAAGACCCCAGCATTAAAGACATGCTCCAAGACATTGCGATCGAAGAGTTTGGCCACTTAGAAATGGTGGGTAAGCTTATCGAGATTCACACCAAAAATACCGACCAAACCCCAGCCTACAACAGCACACTCTTTGCTGTTCGCGGCATCGGGCCTCACTTCCTCGACAGCCAGGGCAGTAGCTGGACAGCCAGCTACATCAATGAAGGTGGGGATGTCGTTAGAGACCTGCGCGCCAACATTGCGGCGGAAGCTGGTGCTCGCCAGACCTATGAATCGCTGATTAAACTAGCTACCGATGAGGGCACCAAAAAAACCCTCACCCATCTGCTAACGCGGGAAATTTCTCACACTAAGATGTTTATGAACGCCTTAGATGCGATGGGTAAGCTGACCGATCCAATGTTTGGCAACATTCAGCCCGACGAAACGGTAAACCTTTACTACAATCTCTCTACCGATGACAGCGGTAAAGATGAGCGTGGCCCCTGGAACTCTGAGCCTGACTTTAAGTATATTGCTGACCCAGTTGCATCTCGGAACTAAGGCTGAATTGACCTCTCTTCAGGATGTCTATATCCTTGAGCGAGAGTAGATAAGTCTATTCTGTATACTCTTTAGACCACCTTCGGTACTTCATTAAGTATCGGAGGTGGTTTTTTCTATGTCTACCAGTCACAATTGCAATAAAAAAGGAGGGTTCGCTAGTTAACGAACCTTCCTTTTCTGGTAACTATCAAATGTGACAACCTCTGCTTTAGTAGCGAGGATTGTTGGTGGAGGTTGTGGTAGTGCGATCGGCGTAGCTAACCCGGTTGTCGTTGTCGCGATCTTTTCCTTTCAGACCCGCTAGACCGGCTAGACCAATAAGACCCAACCAACCCCAGTCAAATCCGTCGTTATTGTCGTTGGTGGTAGTCGTGGTGCCAATACCGTCGGTAGTAGTAGTACCAACCCCGTCGCTACCGGTAGTGGTTTGAGCAGACGCGGGCAGGATGGAAGGCAGAACGGCAAGGCTTACGGCGAGAGCGCCAGTACCTAGCCAAGTAGCCAAGGATTTATTTTTCATGGGAGAAACCTCAAGAAATAGCTGTTAGTGAAATGGAGCAACGCAGACGTGGCATCAACACAAACGATTGATACCTAATCTAGATTTCCTATACCCTCATAGTATGTTTTTCCTCTCGACCTGCTATTTGCCGTTGGATGGAGATTGATTCTATTTACTCTGGCTTAGAAGACAGTGGCTGGATCGTTTTAGGCTCTACCCTTACTCATAGTTAATTAGACATCGAACCTATGAGGGAGCCCACATCTATACAGGTAGTTCAGCACCTACGGCGCGCTAACCAGGTAGCTCAAGCGGCTATGGCCCAGGGGCACCATCCTTTTGGGGCTATCTTGGTAGCTCCAGACCACGCCACTGTCCTGCTAAAGCAAGGCAACATCGATACGGTGAACCACGCCGAATCGACCTTGATGCGGCGCGCCTACGCTAAGTTTGAACCCGATTTTTTATGGAACTGCACGCTTTACACGACGGTGGAGCCCTGTGTGCTGGGGCGCAGTATTGGGCTAATGTGGGGCGGCTGGTCTACGGCATTGCAGAAAAACAGCTGCTGGCGCTCACGGGCAACCACGCTGAAAACCCCACGCTAGATGTGCCCTGTCGCTATGTGTTTGAGCGGGGTCAAAAGGCGATCGCCGTCTGGGGGCCGATCGCTGAGGTGGAAGTAGAAATTGTCGCCCTCCACCGCGGCTTTTGGAGGTGAGTAGCCTGATGGTTTTAGTCATGAGGACAATAGCCAACTGATTAACTTGATTTTGGTGGATTGGAGCTATTAGCCTTTTTGTGATGCATCAAAGTTGTCAGCGCTCTCGATAACTCAGCCTCGTCTTTCAAAGCTTGTGCGAGGCGTTCTGACAATTCTCCAAGAACAACTCGGATACTACTGGCTAGCTCTAAGCAGTCCTCATCTGACAATGCATGCACTCCTTCACTCAAAGCACTGTGTAAGAGTAAGAGCGGGCTATGTCCATTGATCAGTAAACTTTCTGGCACTGCATTCCTCGTCATATCAAGCGCTCGACTGAATTGCGTTTCTTGCACAGCGTCCCGCAAAATCTGAATTTTGTCCAATGGCAATGATATCTTCTCTGAAACCTTTATAATTTCTTTAAGAATACGATTTTTTTGATTTTCTACCACGCGCCGATAATAGACAAAAGCACCTATTCCTAGGCCTTGATTTTCACATCTTCTTCCTTTTAGGAAAATATCTCGATCAGGACCTATTAGCTTAATCAGACGAGATGGAGTTGGTGGTCCAAAGGGCGGCGACTCGCCAAATTTGTATATTTCTCCAGTAGGTTGCTCTATATGATCCATCTTCACAGCTAAAGAATAATGTTTTTCAGTCTGCCGACAGTTCGAGCATTGATAAGTCAAAAAGAAAAATTTGTAATGAGCAGCGGTATAGCGTTTATCGGTAGAAACACATCTAAAAAATCGAATTCCATCGCAGACTTCACTAGCACAATGCAACTGAATTTCTGGAGTATTAAGAATTGGAGTGTAACTAGGTTGAATCACAGCCAGATCACTGACGCGAGCAACTTGGTTTGGGGGGCTGTCCTCGAAAAATTCCGAGAGCAAACTGTCCTGTGGCTCTACCTGAACTTCATCTGCGTCTGAACCCGTGCTCATCTTATACTCCTCAAATCTTATTTACCGAGACGGCTCACTCATGATTGTAGTCAGCGCCTGGCACGACATTGCAACTTCACCAGTGGGTTTCAACAGCCTGTTGCACCACGGTTGCTATGCAGTGGCGCAATGCGACGCTCCCACTGCTCCTTCGTAATGCGCCAATCTACCTCGTTCCAACCTCGCTTAGACATCCATGGAGAACCTGAACGAATAGCGACGACTTCTGCGCCAACCCACTCTGCCAATCGGGCGATTCGCTTATTCGCGCTTACGGTAGAACCGGAAATTACATCCAGCTTTAATTCCTGAAACCCAAAATTGAGCAGAGCACGCCCCACTTCTATTGCGTAGGCATAGCGGCCCCAATAGTTGGGTGCAAGTTCGATGCCTAATTGCATCTCACCAGCGGGGCACCGTGCTCCCCGCAGTCCGCAGCAGCCGACGAGCGCTTTAGGTTTTTGTTGTTGCACGATCGCGAGTTGGTAATTGGTGCGGGGGCGATCGGTAGCCCAGCTCAGGAATGTGTCAAACAAACGTTTTGCCTGTTCGGCATTGGCGTCACTTGGTTCGTAAAAAGTTTGGCTGCGTGGATCGGCTTGATAGTCTAGAAATGAAGGTCGATCCAACTCAACAAAATCACGCAACAGAAATCTTCTAGTCACGATTTCCATATCAGCGAACCTAATATTAAAATTGTCGAAAACCGCAGACTCAAGATCGAGCGGTTTTGAGTCCGCCCATCATGTTTTCCTTGCGTTTTCAGAAGGCAGGCTTTGAAGATGCAGCCTTAACCGCGGTGCGCCGCCTTGATCGCAGCAACGTCGATCTTTTTCATTTGCATCATTGCGTCAAACGCGCGCTTGGCGGCAGCGGGATCGGGATCGGTGACCGCTTTGGTCAGGGCGATCGGCGTAATCTGCCAGGACAATCCCCATTTGTCCCTACACCAGCCGCACGCGCTCTCCTCGCCGCCGTTGCCGACAATCGCGTTCCAGTAGCGATCGGTCTCGGCTTGGTCATCGGTTGCGACCTGAAACGAGAATGATTCGTTGTGCTTAAACGCAGGGCCGCCATTGAGCCCGAGGCAGGGAATTCCCATCACTGTAAACTCGACCGTTAACACATCCCCTTTTTTCCCAGACGGAAAGTCTCCCGGCGCGAGGTGCACCGCGTCAACGGATGAATCGGGAAAGGTCTCGGCGTAAAACTGCGCCGCATCCTCGGCATCGCCATTGTACCAAAGGCAAATTGTGTTCTTTGCTGCTTTCACCATGTCACTTCTCCATTGTGATGGGCCACCCGAAATCGGAGTTAATAATGCGATCGCAGTCAAAGAGCATCAGCTCGGCATACTTTTCTGCGTCAATATACGGCAAATTCGTACCATTCTGGCGCTGCTTCAGTGTGCTGCGCATAGGCGGAATAACTCGCATTTGGCTTACTTTCTCTCTTTACTTCTGAATGACATCTTTAGTCAGAGCAATTAACCAGAGCTTGCGTTAAAAAATTGACCTTCGAGGGGGAGTTAGTCTGGAAATTGTTTAGTATGACTTCCAAGAATAGGGCGTTATACAGATCTTGCTCTGCATGGTAGATCTCGTACGGGGTGCTATGTAAATAATTCAGCAATTCTTCATTGCAGGTAGCGCAGTCTAGCTCCATGTTGGTTGGGTCACTGCGCTTTAGAGGAACTGCTACCCATTGATCCGGGGGCAGACTACCCATTCATCTGGGGTTGATTCAGCGGCGGCTTCGGCATCGTAGGAGATAGCAACCTTACGTTCACCCACCCGTCAGCAGCACATGTCAGAGCAGACGATTAAATGTCACACCAGCGCTATCTTTGCGGTGCGTTCCCGTTGTCTCTCCTCGATAGAGAATTACTCCCCAAAATTGACCTAAGGTGGTGAACAGTTCCTTGCCTTTCGGTGGCTACCCGTTGGCAGACCTCAGCAGACCGCAGCAACACGGCATTTTGGTTGCTGTGGTGCTTCAGGTGGTCTTTAGCCAGTGGGGTCTGATGAACTTTTTGTTTTCGACTACCCCCCTCAGCCTCAGTCCAAGGGCTACTTTGTTTAGGAATATCTTTACCGATGGTTGTAGTGGCGATGCTGGCCAATCGCCTCAATCTGCAAAATTTAGGGTCAGATTCTAGGAACCGCAACCCCACCGCACTGGCTACAGCCCCCCCGAGGGTGTTCGACTCGAACCTGTAATCTGAATGATGCTTTGCTTCGGTAAGGTCTTTACGATCGAAAGAGAATATCGATTATCTGTTGTTCTTACCGAATTGTTTTGACTCATTCGATCACAACCGCACCCACTGTTGAGGGTACTCAACCGGCCACCCTCAATACCGCTTACCGCCGCCGTCGGTGGCTGCCAGAGCAAGTCTTGTTTACTCCTGCCGCCCTAGACGAGCCTTGGGGACAGCAAATTTTAGAGCGAGTGCAAGCACTCGACCTACCCGTGGAATATCTCAAGCAAAATCGCCTGACCGGCCTGCGGGGAGACACCGAGCGCGAGACCTATGCGATCGCCAAGCGCACCCTGGCTGTGGTCACCGCACCGGCTAGCCAGCTCAAGTTGACGCCAATTCCGCCCTCGGCCGACTGGCAGTTTCATCTGGCCCAGGGCTGCCCGGCCCACTGCCAATACTGCTACCTGGCGGGCAGTCTCCAGGGACCACCCGTGATTCGCGCGTATGCCAACCTGCCGCAGATTTTAGACAACCTCAAGCACTACGAGCACCCCGATCGCCCCACCACCTACGAAGTTAGCTGCTACACCGACCCCTTGGGCATTGAGCACCTCACCGGCAGCCTGGCAGAGTGCATTCGCTACTTTGGCACGCGCGATCGCGCTCACCTGCGCTGGGTCTCTAAGTTTGACCAGGTAGACGACCTGTTGGCCCTGCCCCACCACGGCCGCACTCGCTGCCGCTTCAGCATCAATGCCGCCTCTGTTTCCCGACTATTAGAGGGGGGCACAGCCTCGGTAGCGGAGCGATTGCAGGCCATTCGCAAGTTAGCCCTGCCGGTAGAGCAGGGCGGCGGTGGCTACCCAGTGGGGCTGGTGATCGCGCCGATTATGCCGATTGAGCACTGGCAAGACGAGTATGGCCAGCTCCTGGAGGAGGCTGCCAGCGCCCTCGACTTTGACTGCGACCTCACCTTCGAGCTGATCTCCCACCGATTTACCCCTGGGTCGAAGGGGGTGCTAGAGCAGTGGTACCCCAACAGCAAGCTAGACCTAGACGAGTCAACCCGCACCACCAAGCGCAACAAGTTTGGCGGCACCAAGTACGTCTACGATCGCGACACCATGACCGAGCTGCGCACCTTTTTTGAAGGGGCGATCGCGCGGTGGTTTCCCCAGGGCAAAATTCTCTACTGGACTTAGTAGGTTGTTAAGCCAGAGATGACAGATTGATGGGGTACAAGGTTCAAGGTTCAGGGTGCATGACCTGCCTTGAACCCTAAACCCTAGACCGTCAAACTGGTCTTCGCTCTGGTCAGACACAATGACCCGAAAGTTTTTGTAGGTCTGGGCGCACAGACTGGTCAGGGTAATGGCCAAGGCATCAGTCAGGTTATAGGTGGGAATCAGGACGTCGATGGTGGGCATAGCAAGGTGAGGGGTAAGGGGGATTTTAGCAATCAAAATTCCCTAGGTAGAGTTAGGCTTTGCAGCTGTAGGGTGGGCAATGCCCACCCAAACCTCAGAGTAGGCGTACAGCGCTAGGGCATGATTTGCTTTATTGATGTACACCTAAAACTCACTTAATTGACTTGACGGTCTTATTCTTCAAGCCTTCGCGGCTGTGGCGCAGGTCAGACAGCTGCCCAGTGGGCTCGCGCTTGAACTCGTCGGGCACCTGATCGCCCATTGGCCCTTTGCCGACGGTCACACCACCGTCGGCTAGCCACAGAGCACCAGTCACGTAGCTGGCCTCATCCGACGCCAAAAAGGCGTAGACGTTGGCCATTTCTTCCGCCGTGCCTCGCCGACCCATGGGGGTCGCCTGAATTAGGGTTTCCTCCATCTGCTCATCCATGGGGCCGGTCTCTTTGTGGGTCCAGGCCGTGTCGATTGCACCGGGACAGACGCAGTTAGCTCGCACGCCGTGCTTGGCCTGCTCCACCGCTACGCCCTTCATAAAGGAGTGCACCCAGCCTTTGGTGCCGCCGTAGACTGCATTTTGGGCCAGTCCGTTAAACCCGGCCTCTGAGCCAGCCGACACAATGTTGCCCCGGCTCTTTTGCAGATAGGACAGGGCGTATTTGGTCATCAAAAACGCCGAGCGAATGTTCATTTGAATAGTGCGATCGAACAGATCGACTGGGTAGTCTTGGGTTTCAGCGGTGACTAGAAATACCCCAGCATTGTTGACTAAAATATCGAGCTGGCCAAAGGCGTCGATCGCTGCCTGCACACAAGCCTCGGCCTCTTCAGTCTGGGAAATATCGCCTTTGTAGGTCACGACCTCGCCGCCGTGCTGCTGAATGGCTTGGGCGACATCCTCAATTGGGTCGTCGGGCAGGCCGTTGATCAGAACCTTGGCCCCTTCAAGGGCAAATTTATGGGCGATCGCCTCGCCAATTCCGGTAGCAGCCCCGGTAATTACAGCCGCTTTGCCGTCTAAACGTCCAGTCATGGGTTAATCCTTAAATACTTCTAGTAAGCGCTCCTTTAGGATTAGAAGAACCAGCTGGAATTGCCTCTGTTAGAGGTGAGATTCAGCCGCCGCTTTTTCGTTTTGTAGACTGAAAATATTTCTTAGCGGGCTAATTTTAACGGCACCATCCCTTCTGAACCAGTTGATAAGATCGTCGAACTGGCTCCCCTGATAGACGTAAGCGTTGGGCAAAACCGCTAACCTCCTAGTAAATGCAGGAGAATTTTCATGGCACATCCCATCGGCAAAACCTACTGGGCGATCGCAGAGGGCTACATTCCCCCCGACGACACCGACCGGCCGCCAGAATTTGTCAGCCATGAGACCGCCTGCCTGCTCAACACCTCTGACCAGGAGGCCCAGGTGCAAATTATGCTGTACTTCAGCGATCGCGAACCCGTCGGCCCCTATCACATCACCGTAGCTCCCCGGCGCACCAAGCACGTGCGGTTCAACGACTTGCAAAAGCCTGAACCGGTGCCCCGAGGCACCGAATACGCCAGCACAATCACTTCTAATGTGCCGATTGTGGTGCAGCACACTCGGCTCGATTCTCGCCGCACAGACGTCGCGTTGCTCAGCACCATAGCCTACGCCGGTTGAGGCTCTTGACGATATTTTTTAGTCAGGGTTGAATTGAGGCGCAAATCGGTCGAAGCGCCGTTGCAAAAAAACGCTTCACAGGAACAAGAATCTGTAGAGCGAAAAAGTCCATTAGGTCAGGACAGGTTCGCTGTAGTGGCGTTGCAGTGCAATGCCACTACCAGAGGATTCCGCTGACTGCGAATGCACTATACCAGCTCCCCTTCGCTAACGGTGCCGGTGAAGCGTACGGCAATGCCCTCGTTGACGAGCGATCGCCCTACCTCGGCAAATAGCTCCGGTGGGTTTCGATTCATACCTTGAGTCAGCAACGTTCTGAAAGTTTTTTCTCCGAAAACTGCGCCGTTTGAACAAGATATTTGGCAAGGTCTAGTCGCTGATTGGTAGCCGTTTGGTAGAAGCACTGCCGCGCGCTTCCGAGTTGCAAGTGGTGAGCCGATCGCTGAGCACGGTGGATCCAAATTCAGACCACCGAAGAGCGAAACAGCGGCTGTTAAGTCAGGGTTTGTGAATTTATCTAGCGCGATCGCTCCATTTCTGGCGTATTTTGTAAAAATGAATACAGAAATGCTTGACTGACCTACTTCTTGTTCGCACAAACTTTTTTTCGCACCAAGATCGGTCTGTCGCCCGCATTAACCCCTCAGAGGCGACCTCATGATCCCACAAGTCCATTCTCAAACTGACCGCAAGCCCGCTGCTGGGTGGCAGCCCGTTTGCCATATTACTTACACCCGCGACACCTGGGTCAAGCTGGCCCAGCCGCTCAGCGCCTACGCTGCTGACGAGGCCAAGCTGCTGTGCCAAGCGTCGCCCGATACCTGGGTTGCCTGGGTGCCCGACCACGGCGAAACCGTGCTACACAAAAGCCACTTTTACGCCTAATGCATCCCCAATCTCTGCCCGAGTCAGCCATCGATTGGGATGAGCTGTTTGACTACCTGCCCGGCACCCTTGTTGAGCAGGTAGACCAGCCCGGCATTCTCTACGAAATTGAGGGCTACGAAGCCACCATGGTGCCGCCGATCTGGCTGGTGAATGATCCGCGCCCGCGCTATCCCCACGAGCTGCGCATTGTGTCTCGGCAGCGCGCTCGGGTCTGTGCGCTAGAGCCGCGATCGACCCCAACTAAGACGATGCGCCCCGTTTGAGCAATTTTTCTTGCCAGTTGCGCGACAGCAAGGGGCAACTGGCAAGCTCTATCGCCGCCGCGCGATCGCCCAAATCATGGTGCATGATGCGGTTGGCGCGGGCCACAGTCCACTCCGGGTAGGGGCGATCGCACAGCGTTATCGCCAGTCCCGGCTCGACGGTACCCTCCTGCAACACTCGAAAATACCAGCCGCTACGGCCGTTGGCCTTGACCTGGAGAGCTAAGTCTTCTACGCGCCAGCGGCGAGACAACTTCCAGCAGGGCTGCCGGGGTTGTGACACCTGTACCCTAGCGCTGCCGATCGCATAGATATCGCCAATGCAGGCCTCAGCCTCGGTCTGCCCCGCCACGGTAAAATTTTCGCCAAAGCCGCCGTAGGGCAGGTCGGAGTTGTGTAAGTACGATCGCCAGTCAGGGTAGTGCTCGGCGCTGTAGGCCAGCACCGCTTTATCTACGCCGCCGTGGTTTTTCAGATCGGCCTGGCCATCGCCTGCCAGGTGGGTGGAGCCCACCCACACCTCCCCCGCAATCGGCTGCTTAAAGAACCCGGTGATCCAGGGCTGATCCATCGGGTCGGCGGCGGTTTCGGTGCCCAGGGTTTGGGGCAGGCCCACCTGAATTGAGACAAGCTCAGGCATAGTAATCAAACGATAAGCGACAGAAAAAGGGCGTGTCTTAGCTAAGACACGCTCTCTCTAGAATACGCTTACTGGTTCAGCACATCCCGCTTGTGCTGGGGTGCTGCCGCAATGGCGGCCACCTGCGACCTGAGTTCTTCAGATACGCCCATTTCTTCTAAGGTCAGCATCAGGTCTTCGGCAACGGCATCAAAATGTTCGCTATTCAGGCCGTGGTTTGCGACCAATTCTTGGTGAGCTTCGCGCATGTAGCGGCCGTCGTACTTATCGGTGCCGCCAAAGGCATAGGTCAAAAAGGCCTTTTGGTGCGCCCGCTGCTTGGTCATATTGACGTTGGCAAAGAAATGCTTAATGCGCTCATCTCGTAAGACCCGCTCGTAGAATTTATCGACCGCTAGGTCAACAGCAGGGGCACCGCCAAGTTGGTCAAAAAGAGTTGTCATAGTCTGCTCTGGAATAAGGGGTAGTGCCCTTAGAATGCCCTACCCCAGCAAACCATCTCTACTCTAGGCACCCCAACCGGGTTTCTTAATAGCGAATCTGTAGGGTCACCTGAGCCTGTACCGTTTGCTCACCCCCTACCACTGGGGTAGAGGCATCGGCCGACATGCCAGCGTACTCGGCCTGCCGCATCATCGGTACTGGCATGGGCGGGGCTGCCCCATTGATTTGAACGCTGACAATCTCCTGCGATCGCAGGTTCAGGCTCCCTAGCACCACCCCTGCCTGAGATTGAGCATCCGCCACGGCCTCGCGCAATGCCTGCTGACGAGCGGCCTCTAGGGCAGCGTCTTCGGCCACAAAGCTAACACTGCGAATCTGGTTGGCCCCAGCATTCACCGCATCGTCGAGCAACGAGCCAGCGCTCTCGGTGGGCACCCGAAAGCTGACGGTGTTGCTGCCGGTGTAGCCGATCACATCGTTGCGACCATTCTCATAGTTGTAGCGGGGGCTGAGCTGAATGCCGGTGGTTTCGAGCTTTTCCACCCCTCGCGATCGCAGCAGCTCAACCACCGCCGCCGTGCGCTGGGCCACCTCGCGCTGCACCGCTTCGGCATCGGTGCCCTGCACATCGACCCCTAGGTCAATCTGAGTTTTGGTTGTCTGCACTGATTCTTCACCCTGACCGGTTACGGTTAGCGTTCTCATAGCTGCCTCCTGGGCGATCGCTGTGGGGGTAAAGACAGGCACAAAACCGAGCCCTGAGATCAGGGTCGCCGACATCACTGCCGCCGCCGCCATCCGTCTGGGGGTAAAAGACTTAATTTTCATGGGCCTCACACTCATTAATAGAAGTTTGTCCATTCACTGTGCCACGGCAACTTTAGGACAGCGGCGGTGTTACCAATTTCGATACGGATGCCGAGACCCGTCGGGCATCCTGAACCTAAGGATGATGACTTTCACAGGCCTACAAATCAAGCCTAATTTTGGATAGCCTATTACAGATAAGCCACCGTTACCCCAGTGCCACCGTCGGCCTGGGCCGCAGGCTCAAACCGCTGAATCTGCGGATGCCGCTTGAGGTACTCATGCACCCCCGCTTTGAGCTTGCCGGTGCCGTGGCCGTGGATGATCCACAGGGCGCCGCTGCCTTGGGCGATCGCCTCCTCCAGTACTGCCTCTGATTCCGCTACCCGCATGCCGCGCAGATCGATCGTGTTGCGGTTGGTACGAATGGCGGGGGCGGGTGGGGCAGCCTGGGCGGCGGGCACAGTATCGACGGGTTTAGTCTTGACCGGCACCTCTGCCTTTTCGCCCCGCAGCGACTCAATATCGGCCAGGCTGACGGTGGTTTTCATCAACCCAAATCGCACGGTGATGCGGTGGTCATCATCGGGGGCGGTCAGCACCTCGGCAGTCTGCCCCAGACTGGGAATGCGCACGCGATCGCCCACCGCTGGCCGGTAACCTGGTTTCGCCGGAGACGGCGCAGCCGCAGGCAGACGAGATTGGGCGATCGCATCCACTGCCTCTGTCGCTCGCTGGGCATCTTGGGCGGTGGCATCGCCCTGCTGCAACCGGCGAATTACCTTGGCAATGTCGCGCTTGGCGTCAGCGATTGCCTGCTGCACAGCCGCCTGCTGCTGGAGCTTGAGTTCCTGCTCGCGATCGCGCAGCATATGAGCTTTGTTCTGCACCTCACGATGAAGTTTTTCGGTAGCGGCTAGCAGTTCGGCGGCCTCCTGCGATCGCTCCTCCTGCTGACGACGCTGGGCTTCTAGCCCGGCAATCACCTGGTTGACATCGTCCTGCGACCCCGTGGCCATCAGAGTTGCCGCTGCATCGATCACCCCGGCACTTAGCCCCAGCCGGCGCGCAATAGCCAGTGCATTCGATCGCCCCGGAATGCCCCACAGCAGCCTATAAGTTGGCGACAGCGTCGCCTCATTGAACTCCACCGAAGCATTCTCAAACCGCCCATCCTGATACTTCAGCGCCTTTAGCTCGCCATAGTGGGTCGTGGCCATCGTCAGCCGCGCCCGATCGGCCAGGTGCTTGAGCAGGGCAATGGCTAGAGCCGTCCCCTCCGTTGGGTCAGTACCCGCGCCAACTTCGTCGAGCAGGACGAGGGCATTAGCGAAAGGAAGCGAGGGGATAAGAGAGTGAGGGGATGAGGGAGTGAGGGAAGGGGAAGATGCAAACAAACCTTCCATCTCTTCCCCATCTCCCCCACCGTCCTCATCTCCCTCATCTTCTCCACCACTCAGCGCCGCCAAAATTCGCCCAATTCGCCGAATATGGCCTGAAAATGTCGACAAACTCTGCTCAATCGACTGCTCATCGCCAATATCAGCCAGCACCTGCCCAAACCAAGGAATCTCCACTGGTTCACGGGCGGGTACATAGAGGCCTACGCGGGCCATCAAGGCCGCCAAGCCCAAAGTTTTGAGCGTTACAGTTTTGCCGCCGGTATTGGGGCCGGTAATCGCCACCACCCGCAACTCGGGGCGAATCAACAGATTGATCGGCACCACCTCAGGCCCCTGCTCATGGCGCTGCTGCCACACCAGCAGAGGATGGCGCAGCTGGCGCAGGGTAGTTTGCTCTTGGGGTTCAATAAACCGGGGTGGGTTGGCCTCTAGCCACAGCGAGTAGCGGGCGCGGGCGTGGGCCAAGTCTAGTTCGGTAACCACCGCCAGCAGGTGGGTTAGGTCGCCGTAGACCTCTGCCACCGCGTCGCTGAGCTGCCGCAGAACAATGTCTTCCTCGGTTTTTTCCTGGCGCAGCAGCTGGCGCAGCCGGTTGCCCAGCTCAACTACCGACTGGGGCTCAATGTAGAGGGTAGCGCCGCTGGCGGAGGCGTCGTGCACAATGCCGGGCACCGCATCTTTTTGGGGTGCTTTGACCGGCAGCACGAAGCGATCGCCCCGCTGGGTAATCAACAGCTCTTGCATAGCCCCCGACTGGCGCTGCAAAATTCGTTGAAGCCGCTGCTGAATGTCTTGTCGGGTCGATTTGAGGCGATCGCGCACCTCCCCCAGCTTAGGACTGGCCCGGTCGGTGACATCGCCGCGATCGTCAATGCAGTGATAAATCTGCTGTTCCAGCTCAGGGTGGGTGCTCAGGTCGGCCACCAAATCCTGCAAAACCGGTATATCCTCCGGCGGCTGGGCGTCAATGGTGCGCCGCAGCTGGCGAGCGCCATGTAGAGTAGTAGCAATGGCCAGCAGCTCATCACCGCTGAGTAGCCCCTGGCGATAGGCCCGCTCCACCGCCGTCCCGATATCGCGAATGCCGCCAAAGTTGAGGCCGCTGTTGTGTTGCTCCAGCCAGTCGGCCTCCTGGGTCTGAGTCAGCAGATTAATGCTGGCTGCTTGAGTTTCAGGCGTGACTAGTGCCTGGGCCGCTAGAGTACCGCGCTTAGTAGCGGCGAAAGTAGACAAGTGCTGGCAGAGCCGAGGCCACTCCAGCAACTCCAGGGTTTCGTGGTGAATTAACGGCAGCTCAGACAGGGGAATTACGCTCGCTCAAGACATTCCTTTAGTATAGAGAACTCCCGCCGCAACCTGGCTCGAACTACCGACCCAGCCCCAGTCTGATATAGTTCAACCCTCAGTTCTAAGCTATCAGTTCAATCAACCAAATGCCGCATCGGTGAGAGAAGACACTACCCACCGTTGTTAAGCACCCCTCAATATATAGCTGGCCATGGCCGTCAAAACCTACGCTCTGGTGTATAGCGGCGAAGTTTTAGCAGGGGTCTTTGACTACGCTAATCTTGCCCAGGCCACAGCTGAGTTAACCGACCTGAGCTAGGTTCCAGTTGGGCAATGGATGCCCCCTTAGATGGGGGACGCGACCAGGCAAGGGTGGCTGCTCCCAGACGATCGCGATAATACTCTAGCCAACGAAAGATGCTAGGTTGCAGAAAAGGTTTTAGGTATAAGGTTCAGGGTATAAGGGGCATGATTTGCCTTATACCCTGAACCTTGCATCCCAAGCTGCTCTGGCCTGTCAAAGTCGCAATAGTCAACTGCCACTCTTCCTTGGGTGAGAATGTCCCCATTCTCAGGGGATTTTCAGAGTTGTAGGGTGTAATTGCAAGACGTTGTTTAGCGTTAGCTGGTGCCAACCAGATTGCTTTGGCAATCGTATGATGAATGCTGTTTTACCTACCTAGGGTTCATGGTTCAGTCTCCCCCCTCTCCAGCGATCGCAGTTACCTCCTTTGATCAGCGGCTTGGGCAGCCTCTCACCAAGCTGCCGATTTCTGTGTTGCAGGTCAACCTGGGCCGCAAGTGCAACCTGGCCTGTACCCACTGCCACGTGGAGGCTAGCCCCAAGCGCACTGAAGAACTTTCGGTTGAGGTCTGCAATCAGCTCATCGAACTGCTCCGCCGGTTTCCGCAGATTGCCACCGTTGATCTGACTGGCGGTGCCCCCGAGATGAACTACGGCTTTCGCCCTCTGGTGGAAGCGGCGCGGCAGTTGGGCAAAACGGTGATGGTGCGATCGAACCTGACAATTTTCTTTGTGCCTGGATTTGAAGATCTGCCAGAATATTTTGCCCGTCACCAGCTGCATGTGGTGGCCTCGCTGCCCTGCTATCTCGAAGATAATGTCGATAAACAACGAGGATCGGGGGTCTACACCGAGTCTATTCAAGCGCTACAGCGGCTCAACCAGTTGGGCTACGGCCATGACCCAGCCTTGCGTCTAGACCTCGTCTACAATCCACCCGTGCCCCGCAGCGCCGAGTTTTCGTTGACCCCCAGCCAGACGGTGCTACAGGCTGACTACGAAGTTTATCTGCGATCGCATTTCAACATCGCCTTCAACCAGCTCTATACCATCACCAACCTGCCCATTGGCCGGGTTAAGCAATACTTAGAGGGCAAAAATCTCTACGGTCCTTACCTACAATTTCTTTCTAATCACTACAACCCCGCCACCGTGCCCAACTTGATGTGTCGCCAGGAGCTTTCTGTCGACTACGAAGGCAACATTTATGACTGTGACTTTAATCAAATGGAAGCCGTGCCCAGCCTGGGGCGCAGCGGCCAACCTCTGACCGTGGCTGATTTGCTGGCGGCCAACTCCATAGATGCGATCGAGACAGTGCAAACCCGCCCCTACTGCTATGGCTGCACCGCCGGCAGCGGGTCTAGCTGTGGCGGTGCTCTAACCTAGGGCGTGTAATCAATTAGGTAAGCTGGGATGAGTTGTGTTTCAGCCTCCGATACTGATGACAACCCGCCGCTACGCCCTACGTGATGACCAATGGGACCGGATCAAGGA
>NZ_JACJOX010000070.1 GCF_014695775.1 Leptolyngbya sp. FACHB-60
ATGGTTTGTTCTGAAAAACCGGATGCGAAAACAGATTCAATCCGGCCAACCCTTTCGCCAAGTCGTTGACCAAGCCTTCGTTGACTGACCGAATCTATCCACGGATTGCTATAACTAACCAGTACAGTCGGGATGGATGAGTCGATCCGCGCAAATGACTTCTGAAAGCCTTAATTTGAGTGCCTTTGGGGAGCCTGCGGTCACAATCAACCACCTTGGACAGGAGAGATTGAAAGTCCCAGCAAAACCATCGTTCTGGGCCAGCTCTTTGTCACAATCAACCACCTTGGACAGGAGAGATTGAAAGTCGAAGCCCCAAAGCCGAGCACTTCTAAACTTGTATCACAATCAACCTCCCTGGACAGGAGAGATTGAAAGTTACTCAGCCAGGTACAGGCCATTAACGAGTCAGGTCCCAATCGACCTCCCTGGACAGGGGAGGTTGAAAGATGAGGTTCAGAAAAATCTGGAGCGAGTTGAAAGAAGGCAGTGGATTGTGATTCTTGCATGAATCGGCATTTAGCCACCGCTACAAGGCAGCAAGCGACACTTATTTTGTCACTGCCGCTTCAACGACAGCAATGTGTCTCGATGACACTAACTTGTCATCGATGACAGCAATGTGTCACTGATGACAAACAAAGTGTCACTGTACAACAACAAGGGCGGATGATGGGGCTCGAACCCACGAATGGTGGAATCACAATCCACTGCCTTAACCACTTGGCTACACCCGCCATATTCGCGATACTTAATATAGCATCAATGATTGCCTTAGTGCTAAGCTCGGTCAACTTTTGTTCAGATGATTTCCAAAGCCGAGGCCCCGTAGCGGAGAGCTGACCTAAAAGCACCTGAGGGGATTGAGATTCCCTCCCGTTGAGGGTGGCCGTTTTTGCATCCAGGCGGCAATGTTGTGCCGTATTGGGATTATCTGTCTCAGGGGTTCGCTATGCCGGTTTCAATCATCATTCCCACCTGGAATGAAGCGGCCTATCTTGGCCGTACCTTAAATGTGTTGCAAGGTCTCAACCCGCCCCCACGCGAAATTTTATTGGTGGATGGGGGCAGCTGCGATCGCACTCTGGCGATCGCTCGCGCCTGGGCCGATCGTCTACCGTTAACAGTGCTCCAGGCTCCTGCACCGGGGCGATCGGTGCAGATGAATTGGGGGGCCGCTGCGGCCAAGGGCGACGTGCTGTGCTTTCTTCATGCTGACACTCTCATCCCCGACGACCTGGTACAAGTAGTAGAAGGCACCTTAGCCAACCCCACGGTGGCAGGCGGGGGGTTTATCTCCCTGATGGCCGGGCCGCGAAAAACTCGCTGGGGCATTTCGCTGCACAATGCCCTCAAAACTTACTACGCGCCGCTGCTGTTTCGACCTCATTTGTTTATCCGGGGGCTGCGACTGCTGTTTGGCGACCAGGTGATGTTCTGTCGCCGAGTTGATTTTATGGCCTGCGGTGGCTTTGACCCTGCCCTGCCGATTATGGAAGAAGCTGACCTGTGCATCAAGCTTTGCCGTCGGGGCCGCCTGCGCCAGCTTAGCAGAGTCGTACAATCTTCAGACCGGCGAGTGGCTGCCTGGGGGACCCTAAAGGCTAACGCCATCTATTTGATGGTCGGGGTACTGTGGGGCATGGGGGTGCCTGCCACCACCCTGAAGCGATTTTATGAGGAAGTACGTTAGGGCCGGTCAATAGGGCAAAAGAGCAAAAATTGAAGAGCGAAAAATTGAAAAAATTCTCAATAGGCTAAATCCTGGCATTTTGAGCTGTCCTGACTGAGATTTCATCTGCTGCGGATAAAATCCTAAAGCAGTTTGTATGCAAGCAGTTCTATAGTGATAGCCACTGGCGTTGGACTCCCAGTCACTGCTACCGGCAATTGGGACGGCGCACGGTGTGTAGCGATCGCAGCGGATGATCCAAACCGCCCCAACGCCTACTCAATGGCTCTATGCCCAACTGGGCCGTTCGCCCTGCAATAGCTACCGCCTTAAGCGTGGGTTGGCTATACACCAACTCACGTCAACTACTTAGGACGCTGAGCGTTGAGGCTCCAGTCGTAGGTTAGGTAACGGATCTCAGTCAGCGCCGATAGGGGCGAACTCGGGCTGAGGTACGTGCCGATATAGTCGGGCACGGAGGGGGCAACCCGCAAAAAGTCTTCGCCGTACCACTTAAAGATCTTGCTACAGTAGAGCACTCTGGCGTCGGCGTCGTAGCGCACCTTATCGGGATTATGAATGAAGCGGTGGGCGTCGGTTTCGAGCTGGGCCTCAACAATATCGGGCCAGTAGGCTTCATTACGCAGAATCGGGCATCCCCCCGAGGCACAGACCAGGGCAAAGTGAGTGCGGGGCTCTTTGAACTGGGGGCGCAAAGTGCCGTGCTCAATGTCGTTTAGACTCACAGATTTGCCATCCAATCGGTAGAGAGAGCGGCTAAAAAATCGCCAGAATGCCAGCCAGTTGGGCACCCCCAGCACCTTTGGCAAAATCGAGTCGAAGGGGTAGCGTGCCAGTACCTGCTGAACAACGAGGGCGTTGTAGAGGTTAATGAGCAGGGCCAGCGATTCTTCAGCGGCCAAGCCATCACGGCTGTCAGGCAGAGAGGCCAGCCAGGCGTCTAAATCGGGGGCAGCCTCGCGCTGCCAGCGGGCATAATCAACCCGGCCCTGATCATCGATGTAGGTCTGAAGCAGCCTATTCCAGGGGGTAAAATTCAGCATGCCCATCTCCTGCGGCGTTTAAGGCCTATGTTTTCCATACCAAACCCAATAGTGCCGCTACGGCCTTTGGCGCAGACCTTGGCCTGGTGGGCCGTAGGTCGCTGGGTGCGGCGGACGTTTCCAGGGGTGCCGACCCTGACGACCCAACAGCTCGCCGATTGGTTAGGCCAGGGCAGCGCGCCTTCCCCTATTCTGCTTGATGTGCGCCGAGACGACGAGTTTGCCCTTAGCCACCTGCCAGGAGCTCACCGCGCCGCTAGTCTAGAGGCGGCGCTGGCCCTGGGGTTAGACCCAAATCGGCCCATTGTGGCCTACTGTTCGGTGGGCTACCGCTCGGCCCGACTGGTGAATCAACTGCAAGGGCTGGGCTATACCGAGGTGTATAACCTGGCAGGGTCGATCTTTAAGTGGGCGAATGAGGAGCGATCGCTGGTTAGCCAAAGCCAGCCAGAGCCCCGCGTGCACCCTTACAACGCCATCTGGGGAAAGTTGCTCAAGCCAGGCCTGGCTGCGCCCCTAACCAAAAATGATGGAGAGCCGTCGAGGGACGACAGCGTTTCCTAGCCACCTCCGCTGACGATGCGCTCCCACTGGGGTAGGTCGGCGGGATAGTCGATGTCGGTGAGGGGGGTCAACAGCTCAACGGTGAGCCCTTGAGCCGTGGCGATCGCCAGAGTTTGCCCCAGCACCCGATCGGTGCCCCAGTCGATGTCTTTGAACAGAGCAGTCTCTAACCGCCGCAGCCCAATCAGGTAGTAGCCACCGTCGGTAGCGGGGCCGATCGCCACATCGACCCGCTCTAATGCCTGAAGAGCGGCGGCTAGGTGATTGCCACCCAAGGCAGGGCAGTCACTGCCAATGGCGATCGCCCCAGGGCGGCCCAGATCAAAGCTTTGGCCAAAAGCGGCGATCAGGCGATCGCCCAGGGAACCAGAACTTTGGTCGCAATAGGTGACGGCATTGCCCAGCCAGCCCTGCATCTGCGCCAGACTGCCCCCAGCAAAGTGAACTTCTACCACCAGGGGCAAACCCTGGGTCGCAGCCGTCACGTGAGTGAACACATGCTCAGTCATCTGGCGCTGCAGATCTGCGGCCCCCTCCGGCCCCAAGTGGGGAATCAGTCGAGTTTTGGTACGTCCGGGCTCTGGGTAGCGGGTAAACATCAGCAGGCCAAAGGGCCTAGCCTGTGGTCGAGCCATAGTGAACCTGCCTACGGTATTGCTTCTATCAAGGGTCGGTGTTGCTCCAGGGGGCAACCTGGGGCGATCGCAAGGCAACGAGCTATCAATAGTCTGCTACCCAACAACGACCCAGCGCCCTAGTCTATCCCAACGAAAAAGGCGCGGCCTCGGCCGCGCCTTGATGCATCGGTTCCACCATGACGGGGAACCTGGTAGATGCATTAGCGAGTCGGCACGTTGCCAGGCCGCACCGTAATGATTTGCTCGCGACCGTCGCGCCGTAGGGTCAAGGCTAAATCTTGGCCGACAGTCGATTCCTCCACCGCCTGTTGTACGGCAGCACTTTCTTTAACGGGCTGACCCTCAATGGCCACAATCACATCACCTTCGCGCAGGCCACCTCGAGCTGCTGGGGAGTTAGGCATCACCTGCACAATCAGCACACCTTCCTCTTCTTCCACGGTGAAAGGTCGGTCGGGGCTGTTGTTAATGTTTTCCTTGATCTCAGGCGACAGATTCGCCATCTGAATGCCGAGGAAGGCATGCTCGACCTGGCCGGTTTCAATCAGCTGTGCGCTGATTCGCTGCACGGTATTGATGGGAATGGCAAAGCCAATGCCCTGCGCCCCTTGGATGATGGCGGTGTTGACGCCAATCACCTCGCCATTGAGATTGAGCAAGGGGCCGCCAGAGTTGCCGGGGTTGATGGCGGCATCGGTTTGAATGAAGTTGACCCGCTTGTCGGGCACGCCCACCTCGCGGCTGGAGCGACCAGTGGCACTGATGATCCCGGCGGTAACCGTGCTGTCGAGGCCCAGCGGGTTGCCAATAGCGATTGCCCATTCGCCAGGCTGAAGCCGATCTGAGTCACTGATGGATACGGTAGGCAGGTTATCGGCCTCAATTTTGATCACGGCCACGTCAGTCACCTGATCGGCCCCCAGCACCTCGCCAGTGAAGCTACGACCGTCTGTCAGAGTAACCTGAACCTCGTCGGCCCCAGCTACCACGTGGGCGTTGGTGATAATTTGCCCGTCGGCGGAGGTAATAAAGCCAGAACCCACACCCCGCTGCACCTGCTCCCCTGGAGGCTGCATGTTGCCAAAGAACTGCCGGAAGAACGGGTCCTGGAACATCGGCGGCAGGTTGGTTTGCACCGTGCGGGTCGCGTTAATGCGAACAACCGAGGGTTCTACCTGGCGCACAATGTCAGCGATGACGTTGGGGCCAGACATCGAGGGCGCGATCGCCAACCCGTTCTGAACACTGCTGCCCTGGGGCTGGTCTTGAGCCTCTGCCTCAGGGGCGACCGAATCGCGATCGCCGTTCCAAAAGCCGTTGTCCCAAAAGACGTCGGTCGTGGTTGGCTGGTTGCTGGTCGAAGGCTGCACCAAAGTGCTGATGGCCTGACCACCGGCAGTGGCGATCCCTGCCCCCAACATCACCAGGGCTAACGACTTAGCGGCGGGCCGCACACTGCGCCCAGAACCCCGCTCAGAAACTGGCTCGGAACGCCCAGAACCATCCTTCTCCATTGCTGTTACCTCGTTTGTATCTCGCATGTTTACAACAATAGAGTTATGGTATGGCGCAGCAATGGCGGGTGGGTGGCGAAGCTGTGACACTTTGGCCCGTTTGACTGTGACGATTTGACGCAGGGGAGATGGGGTATAGGGTTGAGGGTATAGGGGTTAGGGAATGGCCTTACTCCTTATCCTCGCCCTCAAGCCCTCTAGTATTTGATGCCGTCGCGCTCCTTGTCCTTCTTGGGCACGTTGGGCACGTTGGGCGCGGCGTTTTTGGCCACAAAGTCAATAATCTTGCCCGCCACATCCATGTCGGTGGCCTTTTCGATTCCCTCTAGGCCGGGCGACGAGTTGACCTCCATCACCACGGGGCCGTGGTTGGAGCGCAGCAGATCTACCCCCGCCACTCGCAGGCCCATAGCCTTGGCAGCGCGAATGGCGGTACTGCGTTCCTCGGGAGTGAGGCGCACCCGACTGGCCGATCCACCCCGGTGCAGGTTAGAGCGAAATTCCCCCGGTGCCCCTTGGCGCTTCATGGCGGCCACCACCTTGTCACCGACCACAAAGCAGCGGATATCCATGCCGCCCGCTTCCTTAATAAATTCCTGTACCAGAATGTTGGCGTCGAGGCCGCGAAAGGCCTCAATCACAGACTTAGCCGCCTGCTGGGTTTCGGCCAGCACCACGCCAATGCCCTGAGTGCCCTCCAGCAGCTTGATCACCAGGGGGGCACCGCCAACAATGTCAACTAGGCCGTCGATGTCTTTGGTGGAGTGGGCAAAGCCGGTCACCGGCAGGCCAATGCCTCGACGGGCCATGATCTGGAGCGACCTGAGTTTGTCGCGCGACCTGGAAATCGCCATGGAGGTATTGGCCGTAAATACCCCCATAATTTCAAACTGGCGCACCACCGCCGTGCCGTAGAACGTGTTCGACGCCCCGATGCGGGGAATCACCGCATCGATATCGATCAAGGGTTGGCTTTGATACATCACCTTGGGCTGGTGGGAGGTGATGTTCATGTAGCAGCGTAGGTGGTCGATCACCTGCATTTCGTGACCACGCTCTTCCCCCGCCTGCTTCAGCCGCCGAGTCGAGTAGAGGGTGGCATCCCTGGATAAAATCGCAATTTTCATGGCGCTTCTAGGAGTCATCCTTGGGGGTAGTGCTTAGGGGTTAGATATTGGCAAAGAGGTCTGTGCGGGCAGGGGGTGCAGGTACGATCGCCCCGGATCAACCAAATAGCGGCGACGCACTGCTTGGCGACCCAGCAGCATGCGAAAGCCCATCTCGTCTCGGTTGGCCAGCGTCAGCTCAATGGCCCAGACCGCGCCGCCCACCTGCACCAGGGTTTCAATCACCGGACGCATCTCCTCCTGCCCCCCGGAGTTGCGCACCAGGCGCTCCTCTAGCAGAGCGGCCTCGGCGGTCACAATATAGTCATCGTTGCGCTGGATTGGGTGGGCGTGAAAGCGCACCATCGCCCTGCCTGCCCGCTCAAACCGCTCCACAGCAAAGGCGTGGAGCGCCGAGGACCGCGCCCCGGTATCAATCTTCGCTTTGATAGCCTCAACCCCCAGCGTCGGCAGGGCTATCCACTCTCGCCAGCCAATAATTGCAGCCGTTGCAGCACCAGAACTCATACCACCTCTGAGAGCATAACAGGACAGGGGACGGTTTTAGCCTAGGGGCTACCCGCCTGGGGAAGCGGGGTCAAAGGCTGGTCTGTCAGTGGGTCTAAGGAATCGCCCGCTGGTTCAGGATTGCGAGCGGGCACATTTTGCGGCGACTCAGGGGTGAGGGTAGCCAGCAGGCTCAGCAGGTAGGGCTCACCGCCGAGGGCAGCCGCAAAGGCAGGGGTCAGGGCGGGCTGAAAACGCTGATCGCCCTCCAAGGTGAGCTTGAAGTAGGCCAAACCCAGCACCTGCATGTAGGACCACACCAGCTCGGGGTTTAGACCAATCAGCTCTGGCGGAATTGTAAGCGGCTGATCGCTCTGGGTAATATCTCCAATCGTGGAGAAGTGGGTGCCCCGGTCGATCAACAATAGGTAGCGATCGCGGGCAGTCAGCCAGGTAAACGGCTCAATCTGTTCTGGAAAGGCAGGGGCCACCGTATCGGCCGTGCCCGCCACCACCATAATGGGCACCTGGATCTGGCCGTAGCCAGTCGGTCCAAACAGGGCACTGCCGATGGGGTTCATGATGAACACCGACTTGACGCGGGGATCGCCCAGACTGCTGCCTGGGTTATTTAGCCGCGCCGCCTGACATTGCAACAGCAGCGACGGATTAAACGACAGCGTGCCGGGGGGGCAGGCCGTCGCCAGCCCCGTCCGATCAAAGGTCGCCCCAGTCAGCGCCAGGGCCGTATAGCCCCCAAAGGACTGACCAATTATCCCCACCCGATCTAGATCGAGTCGCCTGCGAATGGGGGAGGGGCTTTGGTTTAACCGGGCCAGCGTGTTGAGGGTCAGCGACACATCCCGAGGCCGCCGCAAAAACTCTTCATCCTGCACCACCGCATCGGAGCGCCCCGCCAACAGGGCGTAGAGCTGCTGATCATTGCTGCCAGGGTGCTCTAAGGTAGCCACCGCAATGCCTCCGGTGGCCAGATATTCCGCCAGGTAGCTGTAGCTGTTGAGGGTGCCCCCCAGCCCGTGGGAGATCACCACCAGGGGAAACCCTGTGGCCGGCACCCCCTGTCGTCCTGGCAGCACCTCGGGCAGGTAGAGTTGCACTGGGCTGGGCAAACCGGGCACCACCACCTGAATGAGATCGACGCCATACTGGCGCTCGCTCTGCACCAGTTGCAGCAGCACGTCAGCATCGACGGGGTTGGCAGCGGCCTCAGCGGCGGCGATCGCCTGCACCTGGTTAAAGGCCGCCTCCGACTGCAAAATCGCCTGGTTGATCTCCTGGGCGATCGCCAGCCCCTCGATCAAATCAATGCGCATGGCCTCGGTAGGGTAGGTCTTGAGCACGTTGACCAGGGTAAAGCCACCCTCGGGGTCAGCGGCAGCCAAGATCAGCGCCCCGCGCAAAGCTTGCACATTAGCCTGGCGCACGGGGGTTTGCACCACTCGACCAATCTGCTCTAGCAGCAGCACCCCCTGCTCGGTGTAGAGAAACTGGGCCACGGCCACCGGGCTGAGCCCGGCTGGGGTGCTCAACACCTGTCGAATTTGGCTAAGCTGCTCATCCGAGATCTGGAGCTGCCGCCGATAGGCGTGCAGCTGGGGGGTAAGCTCGCCCGTAGTGGCAAATCGCTCCAGATCGGCGATCGGAATGGAACGCTGCAAAATACCGAAGGTGACAATCAGATTTTCGGCAGCGGCGCTGGGCAGGGCCGTCGCCAATGCCCCTAAAAGCCCTAGAGCCCAAGACAGGCCAAGCCGCCGCCAGGGGCGAGCGGTTTTCATCGAAGGAAGCATGGCAGGGCCTTTGCAGGTCACGGTGCGTAAAGAAGCCGCTAGGGGGAAATAGCCACGGGATGCGCCGAAATGTGGTCGAGCAGTCCTTCGCAGGCATCTAGCAGGAGATCGATGACGTAGGTAAACCCTTCAGGGCCACCATAATAGGGATCAGGAACATCTTTGTCGGGATGGGTGCGGCAAAAGTCGCACATCAGCCGCACCTTGTCGCGATGCTGGCCAGCGGGGTCGAGGGCCAAAATATCGCGGTAGTTTTGGCGATCCATCGCCAAAATATAGTCGAAGTGGTCAAAGTCAAAGGCGTCAAACTGGCGCGCCCGCCCCACTAGGTCAATGCCGTAGGCCTGGGCGGCCTGAGTCATGCGGCGATCGGGGGCGCTGCCCACATGATAGCTAGCGGTGCCCGCCGAATCGCACACCACCCGATCGCTCAGCTGCCGCTGCTCAATCAGGTGGTTCATAATATTTTCCGCCGAGGGCGACCTACAGATGTTGCCCAGGCAGACAAATAAAAGGCGCGTTGTCATAGCACTAGCAACCGAGCCTTACAGACCGGGCAGATTGAGGCCACCGGTGAGTACCTCCATGCGATCGCGCATGGTGGCCGTCGACTTTTCGTAGGCGTCTTTCATAGCGGTTGCTACTAGGTCAGAGAGCACCTCGGCCCCTTCGTTGAGAGCTTCGGGGGCAATGGTTACACCCTTAGGCTCTTGGTTGCCGCTCATGGTGACCTTGACCAGGCCACCGCCTGATTCTCCTTGGATCTCCATTTGCTCCAGCTCTTCTTGCAGCTGCTTGGCCCCCTCTTGAATCTGCTGGGCTTTCTTGAAGGCCTCGGTGAGTTCCTTCATCTTGCCTAACCCAAACCCAAATCCTTGACCTTGTGACATGGAGTTTCTCTCGAACGTACAGCGCGCTGGCGGCGTGAATTCTGTGGTGCCAATCAGCTATTAGATTCTAGCGCCCAGCGGCAAAATCTAAGACTTTGAGAGTATTTCGTCTAAAAAAACCTCCCGCTGAGGTAGGCAAGCTCGGCTGCTGGGTTGATCTCGGTGAAACTCCAGATCAGCATTGGGTTGGAACAATCTAAGTAGGGTTATCTACCCTTGGCCAAGGGTTGAGCTGAACCTTAGGCTTTATAAATAGAGATACATTCGGTTGCCCGCCGAGGTGTCGCCAAGTTGCTCACGTTAGGGCTAAGTGTAAAACTATGGGATTTTTTGACTCAGAGATCGTTCAGCAAGAGGCTATGCAGCTGTTTCAGGACTATCAGTCGCTGGTGCAGTTGGGGAGCGGCTACGGCAAGTTCGACCGCGAGGGCAAGAAAATGTATATTGCCCAGATGGAAGCCATGATGGAGCGCTACCACATTTTTATGAAGCGCTTTGAGCTTTCCGAAGACTTTCAGGCCCAAATGACCGTCGAACAGCTCAAAACCCAGCTGGGCCAGTTTGGCATGACCCCTGACATGATGTTTCAGCAAATGCAGCAGACCCTAGAGCGCATGAAAGCTGAGATTGGGACATAGCCCCCAGCTAAGCCCGGTTTGGCTAGAAAAGAGACTAGCGCTGCTACGCGGTATGGTAAGCCGCTTAGCCCAGGCCTCGCGCAACCTGCTCAGAAGCCATATCTTGGGGAGAGCTAAAGTTTGAAGTTCTCCATCAGGCGAACTGTTCCAGGAGAATCATCCACAGCAAAGCACGGTTAGAATGCGCGATCGCCCCGAAGACGAAGAGTTAGCCACAGTCCAGAATCAGGTGCAGCAATACAGCCAGCGCATCGACGGGCTACTGCTCTATCGGTCGGTGTTTGATTCACCCGTGGGGGCAACTTTTTTGGCGCTGCTAACGGCGCTGGAATCGGGGGATGCGGCTCTCAGTCTGCGCGCCTATGGTGCCTGGTTTCAGGCGCTGGCCGCCAGTGAAACCAGCTGGGGTCTATACCTGCTGCGGCAAATTGCCTACGCCGAGAACCCATTTACGCTGCAAGCTCAGCGCAAAGATTTTGCCCAATTGCCCACCGCCCTGGTGGAGGCCGCCCGCCGCGATTTAGACACCCTTCAGGCGCTCTATCAACTTGGCGGGGACACCATTGCGGGGTGGGTGCAAGCGATCGCCCAACTTCCTCAACCCCTCATAGCTTGGACTACGGACGAAACAATTTCACTGCCGCTAACGCTTCCCGAAAATGAGACCTGGGCCGATGCTGTAGAATCTTTAGCGGCTCACTATCGCCGCCACGGTGCAGGATTGCTGGCCCAGTACCGCGCCTTCACCTGGCACCAGGGCCAGCTGTGCGGCATTGCCGACCCCGACCCCATTCGCTTGGGAAACCTCACCGCCTACGACCACCCCCGACAGCAGCTGGTGCAAAACACCCTAGCGCTGCTCAAGGGTTACCCAGCGCTCAACGTGCTGCTCTACGGCAGTCGCGGCGTGGGTAAGTCATCCCTCGTTAAGGCCTTAGTGAATGAGTACGCCGATCAGGGGCTGCGGTTGGTGGAGGTGGCTAAGGCCGACCTGCAAGCCCTGCCGCAGATCGTAGGCGAGGTGCGATCGCGGCCCCAAAAATTTATCATTTTCGTCGATGACCTCTCCTTTGAGGACGACGACGACACCTTTAAAGCGCTCAAGGTGGTGCTAGAGGGCAGCACCACCGCCCGCCCCGCCAACGTGGTAGTCTATGCCACTTCCAACCGCCGCCACCTGGTGCGCGAATTCTTTAGCGATCGCCCCCGTCCCAGCGACCAAGACGAAGTGCAGTCGTGGGATACGATGCAGGAAAAGCTCTCCTTTAGCGATCGCTTTGGGCTCACCCTCACCTTTGAACCCACCGACCAGCCCACCTATCTAGCGATCATTTATCACCTGGCCCAGCAGGCCAATATTTCTCTCAACGAAGAAGACCTCACCGCCCGCGCCCTACAGTGGGCCACTCGACACAACGGGCGATCGGGCCGCACAGCGCGGCAGTTTATCGACTGGCTCACGGCCGATCTGGGCTTGGGGGAGCGATCGCCCTAGGGCCTGGTCAACCAACCAGCCAGGAATTCTATAGCGATGAACTAAGCTGCAACCCAGCAGCAGCGGGCCATGTAAGGTGACCCTAGCACTTCACCCATCCACTCCTCAACTAGGGGTAGGCACCCCATAGAGTTCTTCAATCAGCGCCAGATCCCAGTAGGAGGCTTCGATTTTGTGCCCGTCGAGGTCGCGCACAAAGCAGCCGTAGTAGGGCTCGCCGTAGTCGGGGCGAGGGCCAGGGGGGCCGTCGTCTTGAGCGCCAGCCGCGATCGCCGCCTCATAGAAGGCATGCACCGATTCTTTTGTAGGGGCGATGAACCCGATATGGGTGCCGTTGCCCACGGTGGCGATCTGGTTGTCGTGGGGCACCGCTATCCAAAACTCGGGATAGACTTTGCCGTAGGCGATCGCCCCAGGGTGCTCCATAATGCGCTTGCAGCCCAGGGCGGGCAAGATGCGATCGTAAAAGGCCACGGCCTTTTCAAAATCGTTGGTGCCCAGGGAAATGTGGGACAGAATGCTCGGGCTATCGGTCGCCATAGGAAAACCTTAGAATTCTGCGGTTAGCAAAACACCATAATAGTTCAAGCATACTAATTTCTTGCCAGAGTTAATCAAGGTTGAAGGTTTAGTCGGGGCCTTGTTTTAGAGCTACCAGCGATCGATATAGGTTCTGCTGGGCCTGGTGTTCTAACCGTTCCCGAAAAAAATCAGTGGTAAAGACTGAAGGTCGGTGCAGCAAGCTCTGAAGCATCTCAGCCCGCTTTTGACGAAATACATCCTCGGGAACCCAAGCATATTCCTGCCGAATTTGAGCGTCGTACTGCGTAAAGCGATCTACCTCTGCCCCTAAAATGGTCAGATCAATAAAATGGTCAGATCAATATTCACGACCAGGCGCATATCCATCGTGCTGGGCACAACATCGTGTTTTGTGGCCAAAATCATGGCATGGACAGATTGTTGGAGCGAATTTTCACCGCCCACGCTGTCAATCACCTGGACCACAAGATCAGCACTTCGCGCCTCGTTGTCTGCCCCGCGAGTCTCGTAAATAACATCGTGAAACCAGAGGGCAAGCTCTACCGCTGCTGGGTTTTCGGCCAGGTGGCAAGTGCGGTCAAACCAACCGAGGCATTCGCCCAGGTGTTGAAGGGTATGGTAGGCACGATGGGGTTCGGTGTAGCGATCGCACAAACCCCAAAACACCTGCGGTTCGGGTGAGGGCAAATTGAGCTTGTACCACAGGGTAGACCAACGAGGCAGTAGATGCACAATTTTAAGCAAGCCTGAGCTCAGCCTAGCCCCACTTGCCGATTCTCTGCTTCGAAGCGCAGCAGCATCGTCTAAAAACGTAGAAGGGGCGATCGCGCTAGCTGCGATCGCCCCCGCGCCTTAGCCGGGATCAAGCCTCAGAGGCTCAGCCTTAGCGCTTTTCAGTACCCTGCATGGGCCCACCCTCTGGGCCTGTGTTGCTGCTGCCGCTTTCGGGCTTAGCTTCTTCTTTTGCGTCGGTGGCTTGGTACATGCCGGTGTGACGCTGGCTTTCATCAAGGGGGGTGTTATACCCATCGCTAGACTCAGAAGATTGAGTCTGTTGGTCGCTTTCGGTGTTAGCCATAGTGGCGGTCTCCCAATGAGGTTATGTGTGCATAGTAGTTAGCTCTGCCCCTCAAGCTGATCTCCCTAGAGGTAGGGGTAAGGCGACTCATTAGAGAGAGATCGCCGGAGGATAGGCATGTTTTTGCCCCCTGGTTGCACCACCAAAACCCTTTGCGCCACCCCGTTTTCGCCCTACAGCAACCCTCGATATCGAATAAAAAGCAGCGTGACAGCCCACGACCCCAGCGCCACCTTGAGCGCCACCAAAATATTCAAAATGGGGATGATGCCGCCGCTCAGCAGGGTACCAAATTGCCCCAAGGGCAACTCCCCGCCCACCAAAGTAAACGCCGCCAGCACGATAAAAATCAGCACTGACACCTTTTCCCAGGCGGCGGCATGCCAGCGCTCGTAGATCGCCTGCATCCAATCCGGTGAGGCTGCTGTAATCGCAATCAGGCCGATCGCCGTGCCCCCGGCCACCCCCGCCGCAAACCCGCCCCCAGGGCTAAGATGGCCGCGAATGGCTAGCTCGATTCCTACCAGGGCAGCGATGGTGGCCCCTAGCCGGGCCAGCACAATGGAAGGCTGGTCGCTGAAGCTGTAGAAGGAGATCGTGGGCGTTTCGTCGGCCAGCAGGTACTTAGCACCCATGATGGCAATGGTAAACACCACGACCTCAAAGATGGTGTCGTAGAGGCGATTGCGGAAGATAATCCCCGAGACCGCGTTGGGAATGCCGGTATCGGCGGCGATCGCATCTACCACCGCCAGCTCAGCACTTGCCGTCGCCGGATCGGGCCAAAGCAGCATCTTGAGAAAGAACAGGAGCCCCGCCGTTAGGTAAACCCAAATCATAGATGCTCCTCCGTTAGGGCTGGGGAATGGGGTAAGGGGTCGAGATCGTCATCGCGGTATAGCTTGGCCTCTGCGATCGCCTCTGGCAGTTCTGTCGCAAAAATCTCCGCCAGCCGCCGCACTCGCACCAAAATATGGGGAGCCAGTTTCTCAGCGTTTGGCCCAGTCCTGTCCATTAGGCAGATGCCGTGCACCTCTTTAGCCGCCAGAGCCTGGCGCAGCGTCTGGTCATTGGCGTAGGGCACCAGCTCCAGCCGCAGCTGGTAGCGCTTCAGCAGCGCGCGCAAATAGTCGAGCAGCGGCTGCCACTGCAAGTTATTCTTGGCACCCTCGCCCTCCAATACTCCCAGCCGCATCACCAGCGACGATCGCACCGCCACCACGTAAAGGGTGATCGCCAGCATCGTCCCCACTAGGGCTTCGGTCAGGGCCACGTCAGCGCCGCCCAGCATGACGTAGACCAGAGCCGCGATCGCCCCTAAAATGCCCCGCATTACCAGCGCCTGGTAAGGGTTGCGCTGAAAGACCACCATCGCCGCCGACAGCGGCAGCAGCAGCATAATGGCGTAAACATAACTACTCATAATCGGGCTATCCGCCATGGTTCACCTCTTCGCCATCACCCGTGACGCAGTGGGCCAACACGTAGCCCAGCACCGTATTCCAAATCATCAGCGAGATCAGCGCCAGCACCAGCAGGGGCCATTCGTGGGGAATGCGCAGCAGCAGCCCCACCACGATCGCCATCGAGCCCAGGGTATCGGCTACCGATAGCCCATGCAGCTTGTAAAGCACCGATCGCCGACCCAGCAGGGGCCAAGTACCCCAATACCAAAACACCAGGCCCAGCACAATGCAGGCATAGCTGAGGATATTAATCATCACCACTCCAGTACATCGTCAACTCGCTTGATAATGTGGGCTAGCAGCATCAGGGCCGCATTGCCAACACTGAGAATAAGCACTCCCACCACGCCGATCATCCAGTCCTCCTGCAAGACAGCAATCACCAAAATCATCACCGAAGTTTTGGTGGCGATACTGGCAAACGCCAGCATGCGCTGCCAGATATCCTCATCCTGAAGGGCCTCAATCATCGGTATCAGCAAAGCTCCAATCATCGCGATCAGCACCAGAGTCATGGGGTCTCCCTCCGCTGAATGTAGTGAACTTCGTACCAGCCCTGACTGTGGTAGCGCTGCACAATGGTTTTAGGCGTAAAGGTAATCAGAAAAATATCTAAAAAGATCAGGCTGGGGGTGCGCCGAGGCTTGACCCGCTCCAGAACAACCGTTTCTTCACGGTGGGGGTAAAGCATGATTTCAAAGGCTTCTTTATAGGCCTGGGGAATCGCCACCACTACCTCCCACAAGGTGCGTAGCCAATCTTTGAGCAGGCCCACATTCGTCACGCCCCGAGGCAGCAGCAGGGTCACGCCCACCCCAATCACAATGTTGGCCCAGCTCAGGTCGGCAGTGAGCAAAAACCAGATGGTCAACCGCAAAATTATGTTTAGATATCCTGTCATGCCAGCACCATGCCAAACAAAACTATCAGCATCACACTCATCACCCCAATCAGATGTTCAAACTTCTCCAACACCTGGGGCAGTTTCACCGTCAATCGTTGAATGATGAGCAGGTAGACCAACCAGCCCAAGGCAATAATGGCCAACGGCTTGACGATATTGGCCAGGCTGTAGGCGTCGTAGTAGGCCACATTGGCCACTACCAGCCCCGCCAGCAGCAGCAGCACCGCCGGCCAAAACCCCCGCTTAACCACATGCTCTTTAACGTGACCGTGGGGCAAGAAAATAAACTTGGCAAAAGAAATCGCGGTGCCCAGGGCGGCCATGTTCATGGCAATCACCTGCCAGGGCAGCAAATTTTTCATGGTCAACACCTTGGCCCCAAAGCCCGACAGCAGTGGGAAGCCGGAAATCGAGAAGCTGGCAATTACCAGAGCAATCCAGATCGGGGTGTGAATGGGCTGATTGTGCAGTTCTTTAAAACTGCGGCTGGGTAGCGACCCCGCCGTCAAAAACAGGGCGGATTTGACCAGGCCGTGGGTGAGGGCATAAAAACCACCCACCTCGGGGGCCGCTAGCACAAACCCCATCTGCGACACCGTGTGAAAGGCGAGCATTCGCTTGGTGTCTTTTTCAAACATGGCGTAGGCAACCCCCAGCAGAGCGGTGCCCGCCCCAAAGATGCGGACGATTGGGTCAATGTTTTCTAGCATGAGCGCTAGACGCACCAGCGGAAACACCCCCGCCTTTATCACCACCCCCGACATCAGCGCCGAGACCGGAGTCTCTGACTCTGAGTGGGTCAGGGGCAGCCACAGCCCCGAGATAAAAATACCGCCCTTGGTCAGCAGGCCCACAAACAGCAGGGCTACGGCCTCGATTGGGGCACCCTCTAGGGCCGCAAAGGCAAAGGATTGGTGAGTTTGGTAGACCAGTGCTGCCCCCATCAGGTAGAACAGCAGGGCGGTATTGCTGACAAAGAGGTAGCGCAGGGCTACCCACAGGCTGCGATCGCTGCGGGGATAGGTAATCAGCAAAAACGTGGCAATCCCGATTACCTCTAGCGCCACGTAGAGGCTGATCAAATCGGCACAGATAAACGCCGCATTGACGCTGCCGTGGAGAATGATCACCTGGGTGTAGAAAAAGGCAGTTTTGCCGCTGTACCAGCAGTAGAGAATCACCGCTGCCGTCACCAGAGCATTGGTGAGAATGAAAAAGGCGCTGAGGTCGTCGGCCATCAGCGTTACGCCAAAGTTGTCGAGCAGTTGCCAATTCAAGGGAACAGGCTGCCAAAACAGCACCATGGCGAAGGCCATCGACACCAGGGTGACGAGCAGAGCCAGAATGCGATCGCGCTGGGGCAGCAGGTAAATGCTAAACCCCACAAAAAAGGGCAGGGTCAGCCACACCATCATCACGGTCGTCATGGCTAACGTCATGATTGGCACCTCTTACAGCTATAGGACCTCATACCACCCATGACTGCGCAATCCAAAACAACACCACCAGCACCAAACTCATGTTCCCCACCAGGTTGTCAAACCGTTCCATAACTTGAGGAAGCGTCAGGTTCACCCGCTGAATCACCAGCCAGTGAATCAGACCACCCAGCGCAATAATGGTCAGAGCCTTGCCCACATTGCCAGGGGCATAGGCGTCGAGATAGCCAAGGTTGGCCAGCAATAGACCTCCCAACAGCAGCGTCAGCGCCATCCATAGACCCGGCTGGGCCGCCCAACGGTCGGTCTTGGGGATGGGGCGATGGGGCAAAAAGACAAATTTGGCGTAGAGAATAGCCGTGCCAACGGCGGCACAATTGAGCACGGCCACCTGCCAGGGCAGTCCCTGCTTGAGCGTGAGCATTTTGGCGCTAAACCCCGCAAAAAATGGAAATCCCGAGATAGACAGACTGCCAAACACCAGCGGCACCCAGTAGGCAGTGTCGATGGGCTGTTGCCTCAGCACCGGCAGGCTGCGGCTAGGCAGCTTGCCCACCACTAGAAATAGCGCCGCCTTACCCAGCCCGTGGGCCAAAGCATAGAACCCCGCTGCCTCAGGAATCGCCAATATCCAGCCCACCTGCGACAGGGTGCTACAGGCCAAAACCCGCTTGGTATCGGTTTCGATTAGGGCGTAGAGCACCCCCAGCACCGCCGCCGCCACGCCAAACAGTCGCACCACCGGATCTAGAGTTTCGACCATCAGGGCAAAGCGCACCAGGGGAAACACCCCAGCCTTTACCACCACCCCCGAAAGCATGGCCGAAACCGGGCTCTCGGCCTCCGAATGGGTCAACGGTAGCCACAGCCCCGAGACAAAAATGCCTCCTTTGACCAATAGGCCCAAAAAAATCAGCGCCTGAGCTTCCGCAGGGGCACCCTGCAACCCGGTAAAAGCAAAAGACTGGTGGGTTTGGTAGACCAGTACAGCCCCTACCAGGTAAAACAGCATGGCCGTATTGCTGACAAACAGATAGCGCAGGGCTACCCACAGACTGCGATCGCTGCGCGGATGAGCAATCAGCAAAAACGCCGCAATCCCAATTACCTCCAGGGCTACATAAAGGCTGATCAAATCGGCACAGATGAATACCGCGTTGATGCTGCCGTGGAGAATGATCACCTGGGTATAGAAAAACCTGGCCTTATCAGTACCCCAGCAGTAGAGAATGACCGCTACCATCACCAAGGCGTTGGTGAGAATGAAAAAGGCGCTCAAGTTGTCTACCAACAGCGAAACGCCAAAGCTGTTCAGCAGGGTCAGGGCCAGAGGGTCTGGCTGGAAAAACAGCGTGATGGCATAGGCCAGCGATGGCAGCATCACCCCCAGCGCCAAAACTCGACCGTCAAAGATTGCCCTCGACCGGCGATCGCCCTGGGGCAGCAGGTACAGGCTAAACGCCACCAAAAACGGCAGCGCGATCCATAGCACAGTCCACAGCATCATGGCCGGTACTCCTCCTCAATAGCGCGGGTCTCCAGAGTAGGGTTATCGCGGGCCAGCTTCATCACCGCCACCAGCATCAGTGCCTGAATCGAAAAGCCAATCACGATCGCCGTCAAAATTACCGCTTGGGGCACCGGGTCAGCGTAGGCTGTCGGGGGCGTACCGTTGAGAATTGGCGTATAGGTGCCATCATGGGCGGCAACCAGCACAAACAGCGCAATCACTCCGGTGCTCATCACATCCATCGCGATGATCTTCATCACCAAATTTTCTTTCAGCAAAATGCCAAAGAAACCTAAAAGAATGGTGGCGTAAACACAGGCGTAGAGCATGGGTTCAAGAAAGGAGGAGAAAAGTGAGGAAGATGGGGAGATGAGGAAGTGAAAAGTGCTATGAGGCCGATCGCAGCGGCCAAAAGGCCCATTCGCAAAGCAGAAGTTTAAACCGATGATCGATCAGTCCTTTCCGTGAGGTCCAGGACGACGGAACGTCTTGGTCGTAGGCCGAAGGACGTGCGGAGCCGGGGGTCTGGGGCCAGCGAAATGGCCCCAGCAGCAAATCTGGCTTTTAACCCCCAACTGTGCGCCGCAAAACCCCTAGGCAAAAACTACGGGATGAACACTAAGAAGCCACATCAGCCGGTTCAGGCACAGCCACCTCCGCGATCGCAGCCACCTCACTGCCCTTAAACGCAACCCGCAAAAACGGCGGAGCCAAAAACGTCGTTGCAATCACCATGATGATAATTGCCGCCTCCAAAGGCTTAGTCAGCACCCCACTGGCCGAGCCAATGCCCGCAAACACTAGCCCTACCTCACCCCGAGGCACCATACCAATACCGATCGCCAGACGGTTCAGCGGCTGACCAAACGTTGTCCAGCCCGTCACCACCTTGCCCACGATCGCTACCGCCAGCAAAAACACCGCAATCACCAACCCTTCTCGGTTAGCCGCCACCGCCGGGTTCAACACCCCCAGATCGGCCTTAGCTCCCACCGTCACAAAGAAGATTGGCACCAAAATATCGGCAATGGGCATGATCTGGCGATCGAGCTCCTTGCGCTTGTCGGTCTCATCGAGCACCAGACCTGCCGCAAAGGCCCCAAGAATAGCTTCTAGGTGAATCACGTTGGCGAAAAAGGCCATCAAAAACGCGAAGGTAATCGCCGGAATCACCAGGTTGCCGCGGGTTTGCAGCTTGTCTGCGATCGCCACAAACGAGCTATTAAAAAACTTGCCTAGGAAAATCGCCCCCAGCAAAAACCCCGTGGCGCTGATGATCAGATACACCACATTCATCACATCCACCTCGCCGGTTTTGGCCAGACTGGCCACTACCGCTAGCACGATGATGCCCAGCACATCGTCAATCACCGCCGCGCCAACAATGATTTGCCCCTCAGCCGACTTCAGCTGACCAATCTCCGACAGCACCTTCGAGGTAATGCCAATGCTGGTCGCCGTCAGCGCCGCCCCGGCAAAAATTGCCGGAATCGTCGGCACGTGGAACAGCAGCATTAACCCCGCCGTGCCCAGGCCAAACGGAGCAGCTACCCCGACCACTGCCACGATCGCCGCCTGGTAGCCTACCTTTTGCAGTTCCCGCAGGTCAGACTCCAAGCCAATCTCAAACAGCAGAATAATCACCCCCAGCTCGGCCAGCACCGAGACCACCTCACTCTGGCTGCGAAACACCTCCGCCACGGCCTCGGGGGTGAGCCCGCCCAGCCACTGCAAAATCCCCATCAGCTGGGAATCCGCTGCGATCGCCCCACTTTCTGGAAACACAATCAGATGTAAGGCCGATGTACCAACCACCACACCAGCCACCAGTTCTCCCAGCACCGGCGGTAAGTCTAACAGCTTAGAAATTTCGCCCCCCAGCTTGCTGGCCACATAAATGACCACCAGACTGAGCAGCACCCCAGCCAGCACCATTGAGCCAGTATCGGCCTCAGGGGTCTCCGCCACCAGCGGCACCATCCATGGAGATCCCAGCCAGGGTAGCCAGGACGCAGAAACAGAATGAGACAACAGCATAGATACCTTCTAAACTTTTTGACACAGACGATTACGACAGATTTAACCGGGTGTGAGTAGGCAGTGCCTACCAGCATTAGATCAGTGCTATTGGGCAGTGGTCAGGTGGAGCGATCGCCCCCGCCCAACCCTGCCGCCTTAGATCGCCGTAGCTCCCGGCTCAGCAGCGATCCGAGGCGGCTCCAGGTCATCGTGGGCAGCCAGCAGGCGCAGAGCGGCCTTCAGCGCTTCGGTACGAGTTTCCATCAGGTGATCAGGGGGCACAAACCGCAGCACACCCAGTTTTTCGAGCCGGGCCAGGGTTTTGTTCTGGCCCCCGACCACAAACACCTGCCGTCCGGCTTCGCTGGCATCTTGAATGGCATTTTCCAGGGCCAGAGCTGCCGTCACCCCTAGGTGAGGCACATCCTGCAGGTCCACAATCAGTACATCGTGGGCCACCATGGCGGTTTGCTCTTGAGAAATTGCCCGCGCCACCCCAAAGATCATGGGGCCATTGAGGTGGAACACGAGCACTCGGCCGTTGGCCTGATCCATCAGCGCCTTGTCTTCAGGGCTCATGGCTACATCGTCGTCAAAGTCGGTAATGGTGCGCACCTGGTTAGCCTGGAGCTTGCTGAGGCGATCGATAGTGAGAATGTTGGCGATAAACACGCCGACGCCCACCGCCACAATCAAATCCACAAACACCGTCAGAAACATCACGCCGTACATGATGGCGGAGCCCTTCCAAGACACCTTGTGGGCGCGCTTTAAAAAGCTCCAGTCCAAAATATCGAAACCGACCTTGACCGCAATACCGGCCAGCACCGCCAGGGGAATAGTTCTGGTCAGCGGTGCCGCCCACAGCACCACCACTAGCAAAATGCCCGCCCGCACTAGGCCCGACAGGGCAGTTTTGCCCCCGGCCTGAATGTTAACCACGGTGCCCATGGTGGCCCCAGCCCCCGGCATACCGCCAAACAGACCCGACATCATGTTGCCGATACCCTGGCCAATCAGTTCTTTGTCGGCATCACTCTGGGTGCGGGTAATGCTATCGGCAATCATCGCCGTCAGCAGGGCGTCAATACAGCCCAGCATCCCTAGCACCAGACCATCGACTAGCATGACCCGCACCTGATCGGCAGTGAAACTGGGCAACTGCAAGGACGGCAACCCGGTGGGAATCTCGCCAATCAGCCGCAGTTCAGCCCCGGAAAACACTGTCAGGGCCAGCAGGGTACCGGCTACCAGCACCAGCAGCTGGGGCGGCACCCAGCGATTAAACCGCTTAGGCATGAGAAACAGCACCGCCAGGGCAAACACTCCCAGGGCGACCTCCGCCGGATCTAGGGTACCAATCATATTGGGCAGGCTGGTCAGGGTACCTACCACGCCGCCTTTGGGGCTGGCATGGCCCAAAAAGGGGCCCAGCTGCAAAATAATCAGAATTACCCCAATGCCCGACATAAAGCCCGAAATCACCGGGTAGGGCATCAGCGTAACGTAGCGACCCAGCTTGAGAAATCCGAAAATAATCTGGAACAGACCCGCCAGCATGACCACGGTAAAGGCCATGGCCATGCCGTTTTCAGGGTCTGAGGCAACCAGTTGAGCAATAACGGCGGTAAATACCACCGTCATTGGCCCCGTAGGTTCTGAAATCAGCGTCGGCGTGCCCCCAAACAGCGCCGCAAAAAAACCAACAATGACCGCTCCGTAGAGGCCCGAGGCCGCTCCGGCCCCCGAAGCCACCCCAAAGGCCAGGGCCATTGGCAGGGCAATTACCGCAGCAGTAACGCCCCCAAATATGTCTCCGCGCGTATGGCGGAAGTTGATCCGATTCGTGATGCCCATCGCCAGCACTTAATTTCCTTTATTGAGTGAGATAAATGGTTAGAAATCTGGCATCGATAAAACTCTATGGAAGAACTTTATCATTTCTGCCTCAAAAATCCCATTGGATGAGCAATAGGTTTTTCTAATAGCACTGACAAGGCGGGGTTAGAGCCTCGTCAGCTATAGCCAGAGCCAGAGAACAGATGGATACCTCATCTACTCCCTGGCTCTAGCGGTGTATTGAGAATTTGAGAAGACTAGACTGCGGCAGCAACCTTTTTGCGCGGGAAAAAGTGCTTGAGCTGCACGGCGACTAGAGCGGTGACCAGGGTGCCAGCAGCGATCGCCACAATATATAGCCCCACATGCTCCACTGCGTTGGGTATCGCCAGCACAAAAATGCCGCCGTGGGGGGCCCGCAGGGTGCAGCCAAAGACCATTGACAGTGCCCCGGTCACCGCCGACCCCGCAATGCAGGCAGGCAAAATCCGCAGCGGATCGTTGGCCGCAAAGGGAATCGCTCCTTCAGTAATAAAGGAGATGCCCAGCACCGAGGCCACTTTTCCAGCCTCCTGCTCCGCCTGGTTGAAGTGCTTTTTAGAGACAAAGGTGGCCAGAGCCAAGCCTAGAGGTGGGGTCATCCCGGCAGCCATCACCGCTGCCATCGGCGCGTACAGGTTGCTAGCTAGTAGGCCCACCGCAAAGGTGTAGGCGGCTTTGTTTACCGGGCCGCCCATATCTACGGCCATCATCGCGCCGAGAATCAGGCCCAGCAGCAAGGCGTTGGTGCCAGTTAGCCCTTCTAGGTAAGCGGTCATACCCTCCATAATGAACCGCACCGGGCCACCAAAGACGTAGACCAGCAGCAGCCCCACCACTAGCGTGGCGAGTAGCGGTATGACCAGTACCGGCTTCAGCCCTTCAAAGTTAGCGGGCAGATTCACCTTGTCGCGCACAAACTTGGCGACATAACCGGCGAGAAAGCCCGAGAGAATGCCGCCGAGAAAACCCATGCCCAGGTTGGCGGCCAGCATACCGCCGATTAGGCCAGGGGCAATACCGGGGCGATCGGCAATGGAAAAGGCAATAAAGCCCGACAGCACCGGCACAATCAGCGAGAAGGCTGCGCCGCCGCCAATCTGCATCAGCGCGTCGCCAAAGGTGCCCTCTTCAGGGTTAATGCCAAACACAAAGGATAGGGCGATGGTTAAGCCGCCAGCCACAATCACTGGCAGCATGTAGCTCACCCCGGTTAGCAGGTGCTTATAGGGACCCGAGCGGCTTTCGGAGCGATCGGCTTTGGCCCGGTTTACCTCATCAACGTAGCTGCCCGAGCCGCCACTGCCACCGCCAACGACGGGCGCAGCCATCGCCGCAGTCACGACGTCTGCCCCATTGTGAATCGCCGCTTTAGTCGAGGTTTCGTACAGACGCTTACCGCCAAAGCGCGACAGATCGACGTGGGTATCAGCAGCAATAATCACCGCCTCAGCGCGGGCAATTTCGTCATCGGTGAGGGCATTTTGCGACCCAACGGAACCCTGGGTTTCGACCTTGATGTCGTGACCCAGCTTGAGGGCTCCCTGCTTCAGAGCTTCGGCAGCCATAAAGGTGTGGGCGATGCCCGTGGGGCAGGAGGTAATGCCCACGAAGAATTTGCTGGCCGGGGCGGCTACTGGGGTGGCTACGGCTCCCGTCTCAACACCCCTCTCAACTGTGGGTAGCTCCCCTGGCAGTGGGTCGTGGGGGTGGGGCGTGGTTCTGATCGCCCCCAGGCTAGGAACTTGCCCCACCAAGGCCACAGCGCTCTGAACCACCATTTCGGTGTTGCGAATGGCCTCGCTGGTGGAAACGGCGTAGACGGGTTTGTTGTGGAAGCGATCGCGCTCCACCACCCCATCGGCCCCCACAATCACCACATCGGCTTGCTGAATGTCGTTGGGGCTGAGGGCCGTGACGACACCACCCTGGGCCTCGGTCACAATCTCGTGGCCCATCGCCTGGGCCGTGCGCTTGAGGGCCTCTGCCGCCATTTGGGTATGGGCCTCGCCAGCGGTGCTAGCAGTAACGGCAACAATTTTTGTCATAGGTTTCCTACTGGTCTGTGAATACCTGATTCAAAAGCTTTTTCTGTTAAGGGGCGTAGGGTGGGCAATGCCCACCTTTTAGCTGTGGCAAGAGTTCCTAATTCACGTGGGTGGGACTGTGCTGCTTCTGGGTAAATGGTGAGCATTGTCTTTTGCGAGGTGAATGGTGGGCAATGCCCACCCTACCTGGGGATCACTTCACCTCCCGCACGGTCACGAGCTGCCGCATGGCCTGAATCTGTTCCATCGGCGGCAGTCGCGGACCAATCTGGCTCAGCGCCCCCATCGAAAAGGCCGTGGCCAGAGTTGCGCATTCTCGCAGTGATTCACCCCCCAGCAATCCCGCCACCGTGCCCGCCACCATGGCATCCCCCGCGCCGACGGTGCTTTTGATCTCAACCGTCGGGGGCTGAGCGTGGAATGCCTGGGTGCGATCGATAAACAACGCCCCCTCACCTCCCATCGACACCACCACGTAGGGAATGCCAGAGCCAATCAGCTCGCGAGCGGCGGCGATGATCTCGGCATGGCTGGAGAGGCGGGTGTTCAGCACCTCCTCTAGCTCAGCTTGGTTAGGCTTAATTAGATCGGGCTTGGCGGGCAGGCCAAAGCGCAGCGCGTCGCCGCTGGTGTCAAGAATCACGGTTTTGCCCTGGGCCTTGAGGGGGCCGATTAGCTCGTCATAGATGTCGGTAGATAGCCCCGCTGGCACGCTGCCCGAGAAGACAAACCAGTCGCAGCTCTCGGTCAGGGCCTGCACCACATTTCTCAAGCGATCGACATCTTGATGGGTGGGCGACTGGCCAGGGTAGTTGATGTCGGTGACTTGCCCCTGGGCATTGTCCACAATTTTGATATTGACGCGGGTCTCACCAGGTAAATAGAGGAAGTGGTCATCGATGCCCTTCTGGTGAAAAAGTGTCTTAAATAGAGCATCATTTTTCTGACCTAAGAAGCCCGTAACGCTGACCTTGTGGCCTGCCTCTGCTAAGAAGGAAGCCACGTTCACGCCTTTGCCACCGGCGTCATCCTGCTTCCAATCGACCCGGTTCACCGCATCGGTCTGAAAGTTGGGGATCGAGACGGTCTGGTCGATCGCCGGGTTGAGCGTCACCGTAGCAATGCGGTGGGTCATAGTGCCCTCACCTCCTCTGCGGTGCGACAGGCGATCGCCCTTTGAGCCAGACGCTTCATCTGCTTCATCGACGCTGCCCGCAGCCGGGCCTTCACCTTGGGGATGCTGGGGATATCCATGCTCAGCTCTTTCACCCCCAGTCCGGCGAGAATCATCGCGCCCTGGGGTTCTCCAGCCAGGCCGCCACAGACACCGACCCACTTACCGGTCAGCTTGGCCCCCTGCACCGTTTGATAGATCGCCCGCAGCACGGCAGGGTGCAGGGCATCGGCCTGCTTGGCCAGGGTGGGGTGGCCCCGATCCATCGCCAAGAGGTATTGGGTCAGGTCATTGGTGCCCACCGAGAAGAAGTCAACTTCTTGGGCAAACTCCGCCGCCATCAGCACGGCGCTGGGTACCTCGACCATCATGCCGATTTCCACCGGCGGCCCATTGATCGCTGCCCGCACCGATTCCAGCACCGTCTTGGCGGCGCGAATATCCTCCAGCGTGGCAATCATAGGAAACATGATGCGGATGTAGCCGCCGCGAGCCGCCCGCAGAATTGCCCGCAGCTGAGTCTCGAACAGCTCGGTGCGCTCCAGACAGAGGCGCACGCCGCGAATGCCCAGGAAGGGATTTTCTTCGGCGGGCTGGTTCAGGTAGGGCACATGCTTGTCGCCGCCAATATCTAGCGTGCGCACGATCAGCGGCAGGCCGTTGAGAGCCTTGGTCATCTGGCGGAGCGCGTCGTACTGCTCGTCTTCGGTAGGGGCAGAGCTACGGTTCAGGAAAAGGAATTCTGTGCGCAGCAGGCCGACTCCTTCCGCCCCAGCATTGACCGCTGGGGCAGCTTCTGCTGGGGCACCGATGTTAGCAACCACTTCAATTCGGTGGCCATCGGTAGTGATGGCGGGCTGGAAGCGAGTTTGCTGTTCGACATCACGGAGCTGAGCGCGATCGCCCATCGCCTGCCTTGCCTTCGCCAGATCCGCCTCAGTCGGGTTTGGGTAGAGCTGACCCTGATCGCCGTCGAGAATGGCCGTTGCCCCCTCTGGCAGATCTAGAATCCCTATCCCAGCACCAGCAATAGCGGGAATGTTGAGCGATCGCGCAATAATTGCTGTGTGCGAAGTCGCCCCACCCGCCGACGTACAGAACCCGTGAATTTTGGCTGGATCTAGCCCCGCCGTATCTGAGGGAGCCAGATCGTCAGCAATCAGAATCACGGGATGATCGGGCAAGCCTGCTCCCGCGTCACCCTGGCCTACCAGCCGCCCCAGCACCCGCTGGCCCACATCGCGCACATCCGCCGCTCGGCCCGACAGCACCGGATCGGCTAGCGCTTCTAATTCCTTCGCTTTGGCCTCGATTACCTGCTGCCAGGCCCAGGGCGCACTGTGTTTAGGCGGAATTCGGTTCAGCGCCTCCTGCTGCAGCTCGGGATCGGCTAAGAATTCGCGGTGGGCCTGAAAGATCGCGGCCTTAGCTTTGCCAGAGCGTTCTTTAATGGTGGTGTAGAGATCAGTTAAATCAATATCGGCGAGGGCAATCGCATTCCTCAGTCGATCCTGCTCTGCGGTTGGGTCGCTGGCGGTTTCGGTAAACTCTAGCTTGGTGCGGTGGAAGCGGTGCAGGGGCGCGATCACCAGCCCAGGAGACGCCGCCACCCCTGACAGAGCACGACTTTCTAGGTCCAGCGCTGGTAGCTTCAACGCCGGGCTTGCCGCCACTTCCTCCTCTTCCTCCAACCCGTCTTCGACCGCCTGTTGCAGAGCGTCTAGCGCCTGGGTGGCATCGCTGCCCCTAGCCAGCACCCGCACTAGGCCATCTCGCTCAACGCCCAGCTTCAGCAGCGACATCAGGCTTTTGCCGTTGGCCACCTGGTCGCCGTAACGCACCCGCACCTCGGCACTAAAGGATTTCGCCAAATCCGCAAACACGGTGGCTGGGCGAGCATGCAGCCCCGTTGGCGCGTCGATAGTGACATCGAAAAACTGGTCGAAGCCCTCGGTGTCGAGTCCTTTGCTGCTAGAGGATGGCTTGCCAGTGAGGCGATCGCAAATTACCTGGGCGTCCTCCGTCTCCACTAGCGCCTGCACCGCCGCCGGGTCATCTAGCACGTGGGTCAAGTTGGTAAGAATCTGCAAGTGCTCATCCGACTTCGCCGCAATACCCACCACCAGCCGCACCACCTCGCCGGGGTTCCACTCCACTCCAGCGGGAATTTGCAGCACCGCAATGCCCGTCGTCACAATCAGGTCACGCTGAGCAGGCTGCCCGTGGGGAATGGCAATGCTATTGCCCAGGTAGGTGTTGGCCTGGGTCTCCCGTGCCAGCATGCTGTGGATGTAGCCTGGCTGAATGCGACCACTGGCCACCAGCAGTTCTCCTGCCTGCCGAATCGCGTCTTCTTTGCTGTGGGCGGTGGCCTTAAGCCGCACATCCTCCGGCGTTAGGTTGATCATTCAGACATCTCTCCATGGGGGTTATCTATGAGGAAATTCAAGCGGTTAATTAAGCAAACTTAAACGCACAAAACCCACCCAAAATCTCGACGTTCTGGGCCAGGAATCAATACCTGCAAAGCGTTTTCTAATGTCTTAATTGTTCAAGACCAGAGGCAACCTGGGAGAGCTTTGTCATATTTCCTTAGACACTGCTTAAAGATTTGTATTGCCTAAGAGCCAGCCCGCTAGGTCAGCAAAATTCAGCGCCATTGATCCTATAATTTGGCTACAAACCCTCCCTTGGGGATATGACATCAGCTCAACATAGCCCCCATGTTCTGCCGCTCTCCTGGTGAATTTGTATCGCTGCATACAGTACACATTGAGAGAGAATTTTATAAGTGGTCTGACTGACCGATAAGGTGAAGTTGGCTTTTGTTGAGCTGTTTTTCTCCTCCATCCCGCTCTAAATCACGGCCCACTATGCAAGATATTCAGATCGAACCTGTGCTTACCGTTGAGGCGGTGCCAAAGGAGCTTCAGGCAGACGCCAAGGGTGTTTCCCTGCGGGATGTGACAAAGAAATATGGCTCGTTTGCAGCGGTTCAAAACATCACGCTTGATATTGCAGCCGGTTCATACACCTGTTTGCTCGGCCCCAGCGGCTGTGGCAAAACTACCACCATGCGCATGATCGCGGGCCACGAAGACATTTCTGAGGGCGATATCTACATTGGCGAAACGCGCATCAACGGCATTCCCGCCACCCAGCGCAATACCGCCATGATGTTTCAAAATTATGCGCTGTTTCCGCACAAAACCGTGTGGGATAACGTTGATTTTGGCCTCAAAATGCGCGGCATGACTAAAGCAGATCGGCAGCATCGCGTCGGCGAAATGCTAGAGGTGGTGGGGTTGAGCAGTTTTAGCGATCGCAAACCCGCCCAGCTCAGCGGCGGTCAGCAGCAGCGGGTTGCCCTGGCCCGCGCCCTCGTCACTCGGCCCCAGGTGCTCATGCTCGACGAACCCCTCAGCGCCCTCGACGAATCACTGCGAGTAAAGACTCGGGGCGAGTTGCGCAAGCTCCAGCGCCAGTTCGGCATGACCTTTATTCAAGTCACCCACAACCAAGATGAGGCCTACTCCCTCTCCGACCAAATTGTGGTGATGGATCACGGCCGCGTTGATCAGGTCGGCACCCCCGCCGAGATCTTCTCTAAGCCCCTGTCAAAATTTGTGGCCCGCTTTACCGGCGACAACAACATCTTCCCGGGCACCGTCACCAGCGCCGTGCAAGATACAAACGGCCAGCTCATTCAGCTCGACATTCCCTCCCTGGGCAACCTGCTGTGCCTCGGCGACTACGCCCAGGTGGGAACTGAAGCCGCCTGCTGCATCCGCGCCGACCTGATGCAGATCAAATCCCTCACCGATGCCGAAACGTCAGCCTGCGGTCCGGCTACTAACCGCCTCACCGCTCGCATTACCGCCGTAGAGTTTACTGGCTATGTCACCCGCGTTTCGCTAGTGCTCGAGCGCAGCGGCGTAGAAGTTTTGTATAAAGCCCGTACCCCCGACTGGCTCACCACCACCTTTGAAGAAGGGCAGGTGGTCGTACTCGACTGGGCCGCCGCCGACTGCGTTTTTCTGCCCCACTAATTTTGGGCTAGACACTCAAGCGTTCTCCTCCCACGCTTTCTCAACCATTCGTTATTACTGAATTGCTAACCATGGGTAAGTTTTCTCGCCGCCAAGTGATTCGCACCAGCCTCGCCGCTGGCGCTTTCCTGACCGCCACCCGCTGCGCTGCGCCCTCAGGCACCCCCAACAACCCGGCTCCTGGCCCCCAGGTCAACACCAACCAAAGCAAAGATGTCACCCTGCGGCTGATTGGCACGGGCGTGTCGCAAATCAACGACATCCGCGACAAAGCCCAAGAAGACCTGGGCTTTAAGTTCGACATGCGGGCCCTCAGCACCGAAGAAAACAACCAGATCGCCATTACCCAGCCCGGCCAATACGACATCTTTGATGGTGAGTACTTCAGCCTGCCTCTAGTGGTGCCCTCAGGTAATCTTCAGCCCATCGACATTAAGCGCATCACCAACTACGACAAGATTGTCTCCTTCTTTAGAACCGGCGAATTCAAAGGCCTGCCGGTCGAAAAATCCCAGGGTACTGCTCCCTTTAAAGTTCAGTACCTCACCGGGCCTGACTCAAAAGAATTCTCCCCCACCCCCACTGACTACGCCACCCTAATTCCCTTCCAGTACAACGCCGACACCCTGGGCTATCGCCCTGACCTAGTCGGTCGCACAATTGAGAGCTGGGGCGAGCTGTTCAACGAAGAGTTTAAGGGCAAGACCTCCATCCTCGACATTCCGCAAATCGGCATTATGGATGCGGCCATGGTGGCCGAGTCCCTCGGTTTGATGACCTTTGCGGACAAAGGCAACATGACCAAGGCCGAAATCGACCAAATCATCGAAATTCTCAAAGAGCAAAAAGCCAATGGCCAGTTCCGCGCTTTTTGGAAAACCTTTGACGAGTCAGTCAACCTGATGAGTTCTGGGGAAGTGGTGCTGCAATCGATGTGGTCGCCAGCAGTGACAGCGGTGCAATCTCAGGGCACTGAGTGCATCTACGCTCCCCTCAAGGAAGGCTATCGGGGCTGGGGCGGCGGCATTGGTCTCTCCAAAAACCTGGAGGGGGTTAACCTCGATGCCGCCTACGAGTACATCAACTGGATGCTCGACGGCTGGGTGGGTGCGTTCCTGGGTCGTCAGGGCTACTACAGCGCCGCCCCCGAGACCGCCCGCAAGTTTATGTCTACCTCCGAGTGGGATTTTTGGTACGAAGGCAAGCCCGCCGTCGAAGACATCGTTGACCCCTTTGGCAAAACCTTGGCTAAGTCTGGTGTCAGCCGCGATGGCGGCTCCTTTGACGAGCGCTTTGGCAACATCGTCTGCTGGAACTCGACCATGGAGGAAAACACCTACCTGGTGCAGAAGTGGAACGAGTTTATTGCATCGTAATTAGATGAGTTGAAAATTTTGAGTTTTGAATTCTAAGTTCTTGATGAAAGGCTTTAATTCAAAACTCAAAATTCAGAACTTAAAACTCCTACACCATTCTTTTCTAACCCTACCCATGTCTGAAACCTGGAAAACCCTCAAGCCCTACGCGTTGATCACGCCGCAGACATTGGTATTTTTGCTGTTTTTGGTGTTCCCCATTCTCATGATTGGGGTGGTGAGCTTTTGGGAGTTCAACGGCTACTCGATGACTCCGGCATTTACCCTAGCTAACTATCAGGGTACTTTGACCGATGTTACGTTTAAGACTTATCTGAATACGTTTAAGTTTCTAGGGATGGTGTGGCTGGCTACGCTCTTAATTGGCTACCCAGTGGCCTATTTTTTGGCGTTCCATGTGCCTAAGCTAGAGTGGCAAATTTTGCTGTTCTTGGTCTGCACGATTCCGTTTTGGACCTCAAATATCATTCGGATGATCTCGTGGGTGCCGCTGCTTGGGCGAGAGGGATTGGTCAACCAAATGTTTATGGGCGTGGGCCTGATTCAGCAGCCGATGGAGTTTTTACTCTACTCCGATTTTGCGGTGGTGCTGGGCATGGTGCACCTCTACATCATTTTTATGATTGCGCCCATTTTTAATAGCCTGATGCGGATCGAGCGCTCCCTAGTAACCGCCGCTGAAGACCTTGGCGCTTCTGGCCTGCAGGTGTTTAAGGAAGTGATTTTGCCCCTGTCGGCACCGGGGATTGCGATCGGTTCGATCTTCATTGTCACGTTAGTCATGGGCGAGTTTGTGACCGTTCGCCTGATGGGAGGGGGGCAGTCCGCGTCCGTTGGCAAGCTGATTCAGACTCAGATCGGTAGTTTGCAATATCCTTTAGCGGCGGCCAATGCGATCGTGCTGTTGGTCGTGACGATGCTGATTATCATCTCGATTCTACGGGTGCTAGATATTCGTAAAGAGCTGTAAGAATAGGTGATCTCGCTGCTTGAGCACAGTTATTCGCCAGGTGTCCCTAGGGAAAAAAATCAACAAATCTCGCCCAGTTGAAGTCTGCTTCCTCTACATTCCTTAAGTGCCATCCTCAGGAAACCCTACAGTTCCCCCCTAACTATCACCTATGCAAAAACGCTCACTGACCTATTACCTGCTACTAGCGTTCTTTTGCCTGTTCGTGCTGTTTCTCTACGGCCCGATGATCACCATTTTTATGCTGTCCATGCAGGGACCGGATGGCGGGTTGACCTTCCCCATGCGGGGCTTTAGCTTTTACTGGCTAGGGCAGGTATTTCAAGAGCAGCGGGTGGGTAATTTTATTGAGCCGTTTGTGCGATCGCTCATCCTGGGCGCTGCCGTCATGGCGATCACGATCGCCGCATCGGTTCTCGCCAGTATGGGGTTTCGCCAGCGATTTAAAGGCTCTACGGTAATCTTTTACATGACCATTGCCAGTCTAATTGTGCCGAGCATCCTGGTTTCTCTAGGCATTGGAGTTGTGTTTCAGGTAATGGGCTGGCCCACCAACTGGTTTACCTCAGGCTTAGGGGCTCACCTGACCTGGACTCTGCCCATTGCCTTTTTGATCATGCTGGGTATCTTCAACCGCTTTAACCCTTCCTATGAGGAGGCCGCTCGTGACCTAGGAGCTACCGACTCTAAAACCTTCTGGGAAATTGTGATGCCGCTGATTGCCCCCAGCTTACTGGGGGTGGGGCTGCTCACCTTTACCCTGTCCTACGACGAATTTACCCGCACGTCCCTGGTGTCGGGCCAAAGCAACACTCTGCCACTAGAAATCTTCGGTATGACCACCAATGTTACGTCGCCTGCCCTCTATGCCTTGGGAACGTTGACGACAATCTTCTCGGCATCGCTGATTTTGATTGCCTTTTTTGCCTACAACGCTGTGGTCAGACGTCAGCGGGGTAAGGCTTAGGCTACGTTACAAAAGGTGCTAGCCCCGCCCCATCCTCTACCGTCACCTTTAGGATGGGCCAATGGAAAGAGATACTTTTTTGGCCCTGCTGCGGCAGCACCGGGCGATCGCCGTTATCCGTGCCCCTGATCTCAATCGGGGGCTGGCCATGGCAGAAGCTGCCGCCGCCGGCGGTATCCACCTGATCGAGATTACTTGGAATAGCTGTCATCCTGGGGATCTAGTCAGCAAGCTCAGGCACCGATTGCCTCACTGCACCATCGGCGTTGGCACTGTCTTATCTAAAGCCGATCTGAAAGACGCCATTGGGGCTGGGGCACAGTTTTGCTTTTGCCCACACACCGATCTGGCGATTACTGAGTTGGCCCAAGACATGGAAATTCCTGTTGTGCCAGGTGCACTAACGCCTCACGAAGTGGTCACCGCTTGGCAGGCCGGCGCAACAGCCGTTAAGGTGTTTCCGGTTAACGCCGTGGGCGGAGCCAGCTATATCCGTAGCTTACAGGGGCCACTAGATCACATTCCCCTCATCCCCACCGGTGGGGTAACCGTTGAGAATGCCGGGGACATGCTGAAGGCAGGGGCGATCGCCGTCGGCCTCTCCACCAGCCTGTTTCCCAAAATCGCCATAGCTGAGCAAAACTGGGCCGCCATTACAACCCTGGCGGCCCAGTTGGTAGATACCCTGTCTAGTACAAACCCTTCGTGCTAACTGCCCAGCTTAAAGGCCTCCACAATCAGAGCGTAAACGGCCCCAATCTTAAAACTGTTGATGCAGTCCAGCCAAACCGGTTTTGGCAACGTTTTTGCTAGGGCTGGATCGCGCCAGCGACGACTATAAACCAGCCAGCTGGCTAGCTCTACCCCCAGCACCAAAAACGCGGAGACAACAGTATCTTGCGTAGCGGCTTGACCAGCGATCGCCGCCAAAGACACCGCAAAAAAATAGCCCAGCAGCAGGCTGAGCAATACCAACGATACCCTCCGCCAGGGGTTGATCAGCCACAGGCTAAATTGATCGCCTAGGTCGTCAATCAAAGTACTTAAACGGGTGCGCTGCATGGGTTAACCCCTAAAATGCCTCTGCCATATCTAGACCGTTCGCGGGCAATATTTTGCCGTTCTACTAAGTCCTAAAACTCAGCCCGACATGCAGGGTGAATGCCCCCCTGACCACAGATATACTCTAGCTGCTCGCCCTCCAGATTCAACGCCTCAGAAAAGTCTACTCCCACCAGCAGTTCGGTGGTTTTTGGCGCCACAATGGTGGTTACAAACGCATCTCCCTGCGATCGCTCTGGCGTAAAAAACCGTGCCCCAGCCAGGTTTACCCCGGCCAGATTTGCCTTTGCCAAGACCGATCCCTCGAGGTTAGCCCCTGCCAAATTTGCTCCCTCCAGGTTGGCCTGGCTCAGATTAGCTCCTTCCAGCTCACCATTGGTGAGGTTAGCCTGGCGTAGGTTAGCCGCCGTTAGATCCGCCTCGCTCAAATTAGCGTCAGTCAAATCTGCCCGAGTTAGATCTGCCGAGGTCAACGTTGCCCCCGCCAGATAAGCCTGCCGCAGGCGAGCATCCACCAGGCTGGCTTGGGTTAAGTTGGCATCGGTCAAATCTGCCCCCACCAGACTAGTACCGTCAAACTTGCCGTGGCTGACATCCGCAGCAATAAACCAGGCGCTGCTCGCATTGGCCCCAGAAAAATCGGCATAGGCCGCTAGGGAATTACTCAGGTTGGCCCTCAGTAGGCTGGTATTACGAAACACCGTATGGCGCAGATGAGCCGCCACCAGACTAACCTCTGTTAGGTCTGAGCCACTAAAGTCAGTTGTCCAATCATCAAAGGTGTCCTGGCGACCATCTGCCCCCGCATCAAAAAGCTTGGCCTTGCGCATCCGCGCCCCTGACAGCACGGCGTTGCGCCAGGTAATCCCGGCCAAATGCTGCTGCTCTAGCACCATAGTAAAGGCGTCAGGACTTTCGATTATGTAGCTCAAATTAGTGCCGCTGAGGTCAACCTGGTTAAGACTGCTGCTGTGTAACACCAAAATTTTAGTCAAGGTTTGCTTCACCGTGCGCTGTCGCAGTTGCGGCAGCAGTCGTTGCTCTGGGGGAAGCGCCAGCAGATCATTGGCTAAAGCTAGATTGAGCCGCTGCAAGTGAGGAATAGCCGGTGGCCCCAGCGTCACTAGGCCCTGCTGTAAGGTATCGAGCAAGCCAGGGTCATTGGTCTGAGCCAACATATCCACTAATAGAGGTATAGCGCGCACATCCTGACTGCTGGCTAGTGCTAGAGCTGCCGCCTGGCGATCGCTAAACGAAGCGGCATTACGGCTAAGATTTTCTACCAAAGCCAAAAACAGCACATCCCCTTGATTAGCCTGGGGCAACCGTCGATCTAGCCACACAGCTCCCAGACCACCCAACACAACCACCCCAGCCAGAGCACTGAGCACAGGCAAATGTCGCCGCCAGCCCCACGGCCCCAACACCGCCGCTGACTCAGTCGAAGACAGCACAATGGCCCTAAGACCGCCGTATTCTTCTGTGGACAACCTCGCCAGCGACGACTCTGTTAGCGCAGCTGAGGCATCTCCGCTAACAGAGTCGTCGCTCTCACTGTCAGATACAGCATGATACCGACTCAGTATCTGCCCGCCCCGCAATAGCACAACTCGAGTGCCCGCCAGATTGTCATACCAGGTCCATCGCGAACGACTCGTCTGTCCTATAGCCCCTGACCCCAATCCACAGGCTAGAGCTAACCCACCTAACCACGGCAAACTGGGAAATGCCCCACCACCCAGCCAAATTCCATAAGCCACTACTGTGGGTAACCCCCAGCGACCCAGCTCTCGGACCAAAACCTTTCGGGCACTGGGTAGCGGTCGCTCGCTCGCCACCACTTGTATTCCTAGCCAACTCTTCGGCCAGGTTTTACCCCGAGTTGCTAGGCCATAGAGTTGACTACCCACAAAGACCCCTGGCAACACCAGGGTGCCAAACCACAGCACATTAGTTAGAGGCGGCACCTTCGTCACTATCCTCTGACGCGATCGCCCCAACGGACGGGCAATCGCCTCTTGAGCCACCGTTATCGCTGAATTTACAGGTACTAGCTCAGCAGTAGAATGTCGACGAACTAACTCTCCTGCTCCCCAAGGAAGCGCTACGCTCGCCACCACCAACCCCACCTCCAGACTCCAAGCCACCAATCGCCGCATCGATAAACTGTGGGCCACCGATAACCGCCCTTGCACTCGAGCGGCAGATACCTGAGCTGCAATCGGTTGAGAATGAGATGTCTGTGCCATAGAAAGCTCGATACAATCCAGGTTCTGAAGTTACCAAGGAATACCGAGCGATTGCCGCCCAGAGAGCTGACCCTAGTTCTTCACCATAATTGCCCTTCATAATAGCGAAGGCCTCCCATTTCGGCGGATTTTAACCCTCAACATTTCAACCATTCATAGGGAAACTAGGCACCTTGAAATCTGGCACATTTACTGTCACACGTAGCTGTATCTCTGAATACTATAGAGCCATAGACAAACGCTCCTATTTGAGGAGGACACGCGATGAAAACTCTACTCAGATCATTTACTTTGCCCGCCGCCGCCCTTGCTTTGGCCTTGGGCACAGGCGTGGCCTCAGCCCAGCCCGTTGCTCAAACTCCCCTTAGCCAGCCCATACAAACCAGCGGTTCCGTCAATCCCAGCCGCCCCTCTAGCTGTGGCGTTCTTAACGATGGTGCAGTCCAGATTTTGCAAGTCAATCAAGACTTCGCCGCCGTTGATATTGCTGTGAATGGCACTAGTGGCCTCACCCTGCTCATCCAAGGCAGCAACGGTTTTAGCGAATGCCATACCGGCGGTGGCGGTACCATCAATGCACCAGGACTGCTAAATCAGGGTACCTACTCCTTCTTCATTGGCAACAGTAGCACTACCCCCACCAGCTACAACCTCACCATCCGAGAAAACTAATCTCGTTACCCACGCCACCATAATCGCCCGAATCGCCTGAATCAACTCAGGCGATTATTTTGTGTAACAGCTATAGCCATGCGGGTTAGGGCATAAACCAAAGACAGAGACATCACGATTCAAGTTCCATGCCTAAACCCCCCAGCATCAATTTGCGAAAAAAGGTCATTAACGTCATCGAACTGGATGGAATGAAGAGAGCAAAGCCAGGGCCGTCTTTGGCATCAGTCGCAACACCATCGACTTGTCGCTAAAGCGTAAAGCCGCTACTGGCAACTTAGCCCCTCAGATCAGCTCAAGTGCACCTCGTCCGCAGCGAAACAAAAAGCCTCACTCTGGTAAAGGAGTGAGGCTTTTCAAGTAGAGACCTGGCATCGAGCTATTTTGACAAGGGGCAACCCCCTCACTATCTTCGCCGCAGCTGCGTTTCACGACTGAGTTCGGGATGGGTCAGAGTGGGACCACAGCGCC
>NZ_JACJOX010000071.1 GCF_014695775.1 Leptolyngbya sp. FACHB-60
TTTGCTTCTCTAAATCTGTCTTGATGCATGACACCGTGATTGGACTGTTCATCAACCGCTATGAATTTGGGCGACCTATATAACAACCCATACACAGGTCTAGAACACTACCCAATCGTTGCGGTTCTGGGACTGGTCTTTCCCCTAGTTGGCCTTTCACTTGTCGTTGTGCTGCTGTTGGACTATGGTTTGTTGAGTCGTATTCCTGCACTCAGACGCATCTTTAATTAAGTGTGATTGATCGGATTTAGATAGCCAAACCAAGGCCTGTATAATCGGCGCATCTTTGTCCTCTGCGGATACCTCCTATGACTCAGTTGTTGGGTGCGCCGCTTCTTTTGCTACCGTTAATTGGTCTGGGAGCGATCGGTCTATTGGGGTGGCAACGGTGGGCTAAACAGCAGCGCTTTAAGTCGCTGCGATCGCAGCCCTCTCCGCCTCAGCACTGGCTGCTGGGCAACATTCCCCAACTGCTAGGGGCGGTCAAAAATCGGCAGCTTTTTCAGATTTTGTTTGACTGGTCTAAGGAATTTGGCCCCAAGTATGTCTACTGGGTTGGCTATCCGGTGCTGGTGCTCAGCCAGCCCAAACTGATCGACAGCACCATTGTGCAGGGCACCCGCGACGGTAGCCTGGTACGCACCGGCCAGTCGCAGCGCGCCTGGAACGACCTGATGGGGCCAATCATGATTGGACAAGATGGGCCTGAGTGGCAGTGGCGCCGCAAGGCCTGGAACCCAGAATTTAGCTCCAGCGGCGTGAGCCACTATTTTGCCCTAGTCGATCAAGCCTGTCACCGGACTGTGACCCAGCTACAAGCCACCCTGCCGGGGGAACCGGTACCTATGGACCCGCCGTTTGTGGAGCTGACCATGCGGGTGATTGCCGCTCTGGTGCTGGGCATTCCCATCGACCCCAGCCAGCCCAGCCCCGAAGGCCCGCCCCTGGAGATTGAGCCGACCTACGACGCTATGGCGGTCTTGACCTATCGGTTTTTGCGGATGGCCGTCGGCGAGAAGGCTTGGAGAAAATACCTGCCCACCCAGGCGAGCAAGGACTATTGGGCCGCCCGTCACTATTTGGAGGACGGCTTGCGATCGCGCCTCGACCTGGCTCTGCAATTGCGCGACGGCGACCCCGCCGCCTTAGAAAAAGCCAGCCCATTGTTCCAACAATCGATGCTGGTCAAAATTGCCGCCAAAGAGCCTCGCTACACTCGCGCCACCCTGCTGCCCGAAATTGTGGAACTGCTGATTGGCGGTACAGACACCACTGCGCACACCCTATCTCTCGCGGTGGGCGAGCTGGCGCTCAACCCCTCGGTGTTTCAGCAAGCCCAGGCCACCGTCGATCGCGTTTTTGACGATCAAGACGCCATCACGCTGGCCAGCCTCAAGCAGCTGAGCTACCTGCAAGGGGTGGTTAAAGAAACCCTGCGGCTCTATTCCGTTGCGTCGGGCACCACGTCGCTGCAAGCGACCCGCGACATCGTCGTTGACGGCGTTGAAGTACCGGCTGGAGCACGCCTGTTTTGGTCAATGCTGGGAGCCGGGCGCGACCCCGAGACCTATCCCCAGTCCGAGAAATTCTGGCCCGAGCGCTGGCTCACTGAAGATCGCCAGACCCCAGCACCGCTGATGATTGACTTTGGCTCTGGCCCCCACCGCTGCCTGGGCGAACACCTGGCCATGTTGGAGTCAACCCTGATGCTGGCTTATCTGCTGCGGCACTTTGATTGGGAGCTGGTGAATGGGCGATCGTCGGTGGAAAACCTGAAACAGAATTTGCTGATCTACCCCGTCGATAGAATGCCGGTCTATCTGCAATGCCGTAGCCGTTAGGCGAAGAGTTATCTATTCCGCTCCAAATTAAAGAGGCCCTGGCGCGATCGCACCACCTTAAGAACAGTGAAGCCCCAAGCCCAATTTTGCCGTTCACCGTAAGGCATTGTTACGGCCAGCCCTGCCGGATTACTGGGCTTTTTATAATAGAGGTGTAGCCGCATTGCCCCTGGCCTGGCTCCATCACTGTCTCTATCGCTGCATCCCAAAAACGTGAAACGGAGAGCCTAAAACGCGGGCCTGTAAAACAGGAGACTCGCCGCCATGTTTAAGAAAATTCTGGTTGCTCTCGACAATTCTGCCCGTCGCCACGAGGTGTTGCAAAAAGCCCTCGACTTGGCTGAAGCCACTCGGGCAGACCTGATGCTTGTGCATGTGCTTTCGGCCTACGAAGAAGGCAGCCCTGGCATTCCCATTCGCTCGTACCAGGCCTATTACCCCGTGCTTGAAGACTCGACCTGGCGGCTCTACCAAAAACGCTGGGAAGAGTTTGAGGCCCAGGGCATTGCCCAACTGCGGCAAGAACTCGATCGCGCCAGAGCCGCTGGCGTCAGCGCCGAATTTACTCAGACCTCTGGGGAGCCCGCTGCCACCATCTGCAACATAGCTAGCTCCTGGGGCGCTGATTTGGTTATGGTGGGCAGCCACGGCCGCCGGGGCCTGAGCGAACTGCTGCTGGGTAGTGTGAGTAACTACGTCATGCACCATGCCGACTGCTCAGTGCTGGTGGTGCACCATAACAACGGCAAACTAACCACACCTGCTGAGACTGCCAGGGCCAGGGCTAAAACCTAGCACCGCTCGCTATCGATAGCTTCTCACCCGCTTATTGGGCTGCTGTTTGCGAACCCAGGCGACAAACTTCTGGAGCCTGGGTTCTGCCTGTAGCTGCTCTAAAGTATTCAGGTCGCGGGCCAGGGTGTGGTTGTCAAATAGGGTATGAATCTGCTTGTGGCAGGGGCGGTACAGCAGCACCGTCTCGCTGGTCGGCAGGTGGCGTCGCCGGGTATACTGGCGCGGCATTAGGTGGTGTTCGGTGAGATCGTCTACGGGACGCTGGCACAACTGGCAAGGCATAGGCTCAGCCGCAATAGGGAGTAGTTTTATTCTCACGAATTTGATCCAGGGACGCAAAACCAGAGTCACAAGCCGGGGATCGCAAAAAAATGGCTCCTAGCTGACGGGCCAGGAGCCAAACTACAAATTAATTGAGTAAGAGTAATGCGTTATGGGCGGTAAGCGATGACCGTTCGGCCAGCAAACAAACTCCAGTAATGACCAGCAGCCTTAGGCCTTACGGGAGTAGTACTCAACCACAAGCAGTTCGTTGACGTTGAGGGCCACCCACTCACGCTCAATGATGCCGTTGACCTTGGCGGTGAGCTTGGCTTTGTCAAGCTCAAGGTGGGCAGGCACGTTGGCCAAACCGGGGAATTCCAGGTTGGCTTCAACCAATTTCTTAGAAGCTTCGCGATCGCGCACGGTGATCACATCACCGGCACGGCACTGATAGCTAGGAATCGACACCACGCGGCCATTCACGCAGATGTGGCCGTGGTTGACCACCTGTCGCGCCGAAGGAATGGTCGGCCCAAAGCCCAGGCGAAACACGGTGTTGTCGAGCCGCATTTCAAGCAGCTGTAGAATCACCAAACCGGTCGAACCGCCGGCCCGACGAGCTTTCTTCACGTAGCGAAGCAGCTGCTTTTCGGTCAGACCGTAGTTAAACCGCAGCTTCTGCTTTTCTTCAAGCCGGACTGCGTACTCAGACTTTTTCTTGCGGTCTTGGCCGTGCTGCCCCGGCGGATAAGCCTTACGGGGGGACTTGCGGGACAGACCCGGTAGCTCACCCAAGCGGCGTACAACCCGCAGGCGAGCGCCTCTATATCGCGCCATAAACGTTTACTCTCCGAACAATGTCCAACGTTGGAAGCAATTTCCAAAGATTCTAATCTTAGCGTTGATCCACGCTTAGATCAATCTTTAGTAGATGGAATTCTGCTGGGATTGGTGAAAGCGGAGAGAAGGAGGTGGGGTTCAGGGTGCAAGGTATAAGGTCTAGGGCAACCCCTTGGACCCTACACCTTAAACCTTACTGATGCTGACTCAGGCGGCTGAGGAAAGATCTCAGGCGATCGCTGCGGGGGTTGCTAAACACCTCGGTGGGAATGCCTTCTTCTTCAATGACGCCGTTGTTGAAGAACAGCACCCGGTTGGAGACTTCGCGGGCAAACTGCATTTCGTGGGTGACCACAATCATGGTCATGCCCTCTTCGGCGAGCTGGCGCATGACGCCCAGCACCTCGCCCACCAGTTCGGGGTCGAGGGCGCTGGTGGGCTCGTCAAACAGAATGGCTTCGGGCCGCATGCAGAGACTGCGGGCGATCGCCACCCGCTGCTTTTGCCCACCGGAGAGCTGCTCGGGGTAGGCGTCGGCGCGATCGCCTAGGCCCACCTTAGCCAGGTACTGGCTGGCCAGGTCGCGGCAGTCGGCGTCGGAATGCTTGAGCACCTTACGGGGTGAGAGCATCAGATTCTCAATCACTGTCAAGTGGGGGAACAGGTTGAAATGCTGAAACACCATGCTTACCTGGCTGCGCAGGTAGTACAGCGCCTTCCAGGGCAGTTTTGGGGCCGACATGTCTTGGCCCATGACCTCTAGGTGGCCCTGGTTGATGGCCTCTAGCCGGTTGAGGCAGCGTAGAAACGTACTTTTGCCGCAGCCCGAAGGGCCAATAATCGACACCACATCGCCCTTGGTAAAGGTGGTGCTCACCCCCTTCAAGACCTCCAGCGAACCGTAACTTTTGTACAAGTTTTCGCAGGCAATCACGGGGGTGGCGATCGCGGGCATAGTGGTCGTCATGGGCGGGCGCAATGACAAAGCTTAATCACTACCAGAGAATCACTGGCAACCGGAGACATCTGTGTCGCACAATACATTTTATCCCGGAGAGAATTGACTATGGTGCAACACAATCCGGATTGCGATCGCCCGGAAGCTGCCGGAAGCTATTTGTTGTAGAGTGCCGCCGACTATGGTTTTTCGTCCGTTTGGCTCGCGCTGGGTAAAGCGCTGTTTAGCGTTAGTGCTGGGGGTTTTGCTCGGGGTGGGGGCGGCGCAGCTGACCGGCCTCGCCCAAGATACGCCAGCGGTGTGGGAAGTGGGCACCGAACCCGCCTTCCCTCCCTTTGAAATGCGAGATGACGACACTGGCAGCCTCACCGGCTTTGACATTGAGCTGATGCAGGCGATCGGCGAGGCCGCCGGGCGCGAGGTGCAGTTCATCAGCCTGCCCTTTGACGGGCTGGTACCGGCCCTGCAATCGCAGACCATCGACGCGGCCATCAGCGGCATGACCATCACCGCCGAGCGGGCCCAAACCATCGACTTTTCGCGGCCTTACTTTGAGGCAGGCCTGGCGATCGCTGTGCGCGAAAGCACCACCGACATCAATTCCCTAGAAGACCTGGCGGGTCAGCGCATCGCCGTGCAGATTGGCACCACCGGGGCTGAGCAGGCTGGACAGGTTGAGGGGGCGACCATCAGCACCTTCGACAGCGCGCCTTTGGCCCTGCAAGAGCTGCTCAATGGCCGCGTCGATGCGGTGGTCAACGACCTGCCCGTCACCCTCTACGCCATCAACGAAGCCAGCCTCCAAGGCATCAAAATCGTGGGCGAGCTGGTTACAGAGGAATACTACGGTATTGCCCTGCCGAAAAATTCTGAGGCCCTAGCAGAGATCAACACCGCCCTCGACACCCTGCTGCAAGACGGCACCTACGCCGAGATCTATCAGCGCTGGTTTTCTGCTGACCCGCCTGAGCTACCGGCGGTGGCTCCCTCCCTAGCGGAGGCTGGTACCGCTAGGGGGTTGGCCTGGGGACGGCTGTTTCAAAACCTGATGCGCGGCGCGTGGATCACGATTTTGCTGACGGCATTCTCGTTCTTCTTTGGGCTGATCGGCGGGTCGCTGGTGGCCTTTGCCATGATTTCACCCATTAAGCCCCTGCGCTGGCTGTGCCGCATCTACGTCGACTTCTTTCGCGGCACGCCCATGCTGGTGCAGCTGTTTATGATCTACTTCGGACTGCCTGCCCTGTTCCAGAGCCTGGGCTTTGAACTCAGCTTTAACCGCATCTTTGCCGCTGTGCTGGCCCTGAGCCTCAACGTGGCGGCCTACCTGGCAGAAATTCTGCGCGGCGGCATTCAGTCCATCGATCGCGGTCAGTGGGAGGCGGGTGAATCCCTCGCTATGAACCCGGTCGAAACCATGCGCTACGTCGTCTTTCCCCAGGCCTTTCGGCGCATTTTGCCGCCCCTGGGCAACGAGTTCATCACCCTGATCAAAGACACCAGCTTAGCCGCCATAATTGGTTTTGAAGAACTGTTCCGCCAGGGCCAGCTGACGGTGGCAACCACCTACCGCGCCTTTGAGGTGTATCTAGCGGTGGCGATCGTCTATCTGGTACTAACCTCCCTGGCGTCCTTTATCTTCAAGCGCCTGGAAGCCTATATGGACCCAATCAATCGACCTAGGAAAGCGAAGAAAGACCCCGTGCCCTCTGCGATCGGAGTTTAGAGAAGTGCCCTAGAGCAAATGGTCGTTCCCCTCAATTCCATTCAAGGAACGAGCATTTGCAGAACAAATCTGTACGCGAAAACTTCAGTTCAATAGCGTGAATTTTGTAGGGGCACAGCATGCTGTGCCCCTACTTTCGTTTGCCCCGCCGAGCGGCCGCCACCGAAGCCTCAACCCAGCTATGCAGCAGGCCCAAATCGTCATAGACAGCAGGGGGCAGTTGGTAGTACGACATGGTCACAGCCTTGCCGTCGCGGTGGTACACAAACGGCCCCATACCCACCTCGGTGCGCTCCTGGTTGCCAGCATCGACCTTGAAATAAAGCGTTGCTTGGGCGATCAGGGCAAACATAATGCCTTCGCAGTAAAGCCCATAGCCGCCAAACATGGCTCGGGCGGTCACCGGGGCTACCTGATTGAGGTGGCTGACTACGGCTGTCTTAAAGGCGCTTGCCGCCGCTTTGGAGTCAACCATGGAACTGCCAGATAATGTCTACTCCTGGTTTTGCTCTGCACTCAGCAAGATCTGATAGACAAACAGCTGCTTCAGGGCGGTCGTCTGCTGCTGTTGTTGGTTGGCTGAGGAGTGGGTGTCTGCCGCTATCAGTACGCCTCCGGCAACCAGGGTCAAGATGACGCACAAGTTGCGGAGAATCAGGCAGGCGGGAAGACAGCGATTTTTCATGGGGCAACCGTAGCAATACCAGATATCAGGACCGATGGCCGGATACATTCATTATTGGGAGCATCTGACAATTTTTCTGTGTAACGAAAAAGGCTTTATAAAAGTTACCGAAAGTTGACTCGGTACTCGACAAAACCCCGGCCCTCGTTACTGACGTTGGTTGACCTGCCAATGCTCCTCGTTGATGCGATCGCAAGCATCGCATCCTGACTCTTGATCTACTAGTACCAGAACTGCAAAAGAACTCGGCGGCTAGGACGGTCGAAGATGCAGCGGTGGGTCTACCCTGCTCCTGGCTCCTGTATTCTTAAACTCCTGGTCTTTTGGATACCCAATCTACGTTCATGCTAGGTCTAGCGATTCACACCTGCGGCCCCGACCTGGGGCTGGCCCTGAGTAATTTTGACGGCGAAACCCGCCACCAGACCTGGCCCCTGGGGCGCGACCTGTCAACCCAGCTGCACAGCATTTTGATGGAGTTTATCGCGCCCTGTAACTGGACAGATTTCTCGTTCTTGGCGGTGGCCCAGGGGCCGGGGGGCTTTACCGGCACCCGGATTGGGGTAGTGACGGCGCGCACCCTAGCTCAGCAGCTAGGGATACCGCTGTTTGGCGTGTCGAGTTTGGCGGCGGTGGCCCAGCGGGCCCTAGACAAATCTCCGGCTGGGTCTATTTCAGATATTGCTGTGGAGATGCAGGCCCGGCGGGAGCAGTTGTTTACTGCCATCTATAAATTGACCGCCAACGGTCTAGAGCCATCCCACCCCAACCAGGTGCTGACGGCAGCGGCCTGGGAGCAGGTGCTGGCCCAATGTCCCCAGCCCCTACATCGCGCGATCGCTGAGGATGACCTAGCGGCAACAGTAGTGCAGGTTTTGGCCTTGGCCCATGGGCGCTGGCTGAGGGGCGATCGCCCCGATTGGTCGTCAGTGCTGCCCTACTACGGACAGCACCCGGTGGATCTATAGGCACCTGTGAGCAGTGACTGAGGTATAGCTCCACGCAGATTTTTGAAAGGTCGGTCGGCTACACTGGGCAGCAACGCCTTTGGCTGTTATCTCTTCACCGTCAAAGGCTAGACCAATTGCCCCCTTCAGGCCCCCCTTTAGGTGTTTGCCGTGGCCAAACCGATTATTTTCACTGTCGATGACGACCTGGATGTGCTGCAAGCGATCGCCCGCGACCTGCGGCGGCACTACGGTGAGCACTACCGCGTTATGCGGGCCAGCTCTGGGGCGGCGGCCCTCGAAGCCCTTCAACAAATCCTTCAACGCGGTGACCCGGTGGCGCTGCTGCTGGTCGATCAGCGCATGCCCGAGATGAGCGGGGTGGAGTTTCTAGAGCAGGCCATAGAGCTGGTGCCTGACGTCAAGCGGGCCTTGCTCACCGCCTATAGCGACACCGATGCCGCTATTCGCGCCATCAACGAGGTCGGCCTCGACTATTACCTGATGAAGCCCTGGGATCCGCCGGAGGAGCAGCTGTACCCGGTAATTGACGATCTGCTGGCCGATTGGCAGGCCAACTTTCGGCCCCCCTTCGAAGGCATTCGGGTGGTGGGCGATCGCTGGAACCCGCAAAGTCACGAAATCAAAGACTTTCTGGCTCGCAACCAGATCCCCTACCGCTGGCTAGATGTGGAGCGCAGCGAGGAGGCCCGCACCCTGGCGGGCTGTGTGACCCATGCCAAACTGCCCCTGGTGCTGTTCCCCGATGGGGAACCCCTGCGCCAGCCCAGCACCACCGAGCTGGCAGCTCGCATTGGTCTGCAAACCACGGCGGCCAAGCCCTTCTACGACCTAGTAATTGTTGGGGGTGGCCCCGCTGGGCTGGCGGCAGCAGTTTACGGCGCTTCGGAAGGGCTGCACACAGTGCTAATTGAGCGCGAGGCTCCCGGTGGGCAGGCGGGCACCAGCTCCCGCATTGAAAACTACTTGGGCTTTCCGGTAGGGCTAAGCGGCAGCGATCTAGCCCGCCGCGCCGTCAGCCAGGCCCGCCGCTTTGGGGTCGAAATTCTCACCCCGCAGTCGGTGCAGTCACTGCGAGCCGACAACGACTACCGGCTGCTGACTCTCAGCGACGGCAGCGAAATCAGCACCCAAGCGGTGATTTTGGCCCTGGGGGTCTCGTGGCGGCGGCTCGACACAACGGGGCTGGAGCAGTTTGCTGGGGCGGGGGTCTACTATGGCGCGGCCCAGACCGAAGCCCTGGCCTGCGAAGGGGAAGACGTCTACATCATCGGCGGGGCCAACTCCGCTGGGCAGGCAGCGATGAACTTTGCCAAGTATGCCAAGTCGGTGACGATGCTGGTGCGGGGCGACTCGCTGACCAAAAGCATGTCGCAGTATTTGATCGACCAAATCGCCGCGACGCCCAACATCACGGTGCAGACCCACACCAGCGTCATCGAAGCCAAGGGCGATACGCAGCTAGAGGCGCTGGTGCTGCAAAACGCTATCACTGGGGCCACCGAAACCGTGCCGGCCCAGTCCATATTCATCTTCATTGGGGCCACTCCCCACACCGATTGGCTGGAGGATTTGGTGCAGCGGGATGGCCGGGGCTACCTGCTTACCGGGCCAGATTTGGCCAGTGCTGGCGTGCCGCCCCACCAGGTGTGGTCGCAGGAGCGGCCCCCCTTTCTGCTGGAGACTAGTCTGCCCGGTGTGTTTGCGGTGGGCGACGTACGCTGCGGCTCGATCAAGCGGGTGGCCTCTGGCGTGGGCGAAGGGTCGATCTGCGTGCAGTTTGTTCACCAGTATTTGGGGGCGGTGCGATGAGCGCGTCAGCACTTTGTCTAGAACATTTGAAAGCGATTGTGCCCTTTAACCACTTACCCCAGGAACGGTTGGAGTGGGTATGCGATCGCGCCACCTCCCTCCAGCTCTCCAAGGGCGAATATCTGGTCAAAGAGGGCGATCTCACTACCACGATCTATATCTTTGTCTCGGGCCGCGTGGGCATTACTCGTCAGAGTGAGGGCATCGCCATGCCCATCGGCCAGCACGAAGGCCCCGGCTATATCGGCGAAATTCCGGTGCTGACGGATGAACCTGCCCCGGTAACCCTGCAAGCCATGAGTAACTGCGAGATCCACGCGATCGCCGGGGCTGACTTTCTCACCCTGCTGCATGAGTGCCGCGAGTTTGAGCGCATGGTGTTTCGCCTGATGCAGACACGGGTGCGGGGGCTGGAGTCGTTTTTGCGCGGGCGCGAAAAGATGGCGGCTCTAGGTACGCTTTCGGCTGGGTTGGCCCACGAGCTGAATAACCCGGCGGCGGCGCTGGTGCGATCGCTCAGCGAAATGGTGCCCGCCATTCGCGAGCTAGAGAAAATGAATATGCTCTACGGCCAGACCAACGCCACCGAAGAAGAATCGGCAGAGTGGCAGCGGGTGCGCGATGCGGGCTACGAGACCATTCTCAAGTGTGGGGCTAATGCGGCGACCCTCAGCGATCGCGAAGAGGAACTGCTCGACTGGCTCGAAGATTACGGCGCCACCGAAGCCTGGAAACTGGCCGAACCTCTGGCCCTGGCGGGTATCACCATTCCTACGCTGGAAAAGCTGATGGCCCCTTGGCGCGATAACCCCACGCAGCTGCGCGATATGGGCATTCGCTGGCTGGCCCTCTCCTTTGAAATGATGTCGATGATTCAGAGTGGCCAGCACGGGGCCGAGCGCATTGCCACCCTGGTCAAATCGATGAAGTCTTACAGCTATATGGATCAGGGTGCGCAGCAGATGGTTGACCTACACCAGGGGCTGGAAGACACCTTGCGGCTGTTTGCCTTCAAGCTGAAGCAGGGGATTAAGGTCGAGCGCAACTACGATGCGACGCTGCCTAAGCTGATGGCCCACGGTAGCGAACTTAACCAGGTGTGGACGAATTTAATCGACAATGCGATCGATGCGATGGGTGAGAAGGGGACTCTTACCCTGCGTACCTGTCACTTTCAGGGCGACGCTCGGGTAGAAATTACTGACACGGGGCCGGGCATTCCGCCGGAGGTTAAGTCGCGTATTTATGAGCCGTTTTTTACCACCAAGGGGGTGGGCAAAGGCTCGGGGCTGGGCCTCGAAACGGTACTTCGCATTGTGGAGAACCGCCACCACGGCACAATTTCTGTGGAGTCTGCACCGGGGCACACCTGCTTTGCCGTGTGTTTGCCCCTGGGAGAGGCGGAAATGGCGCATCGACGTGATTCGGTCTAGCGCCCCAAACCCTAGCTGCCCTTGCCCAATCGGCATCTGTGGCAAGATAACCATGGAGATTCGTGGCAGAGTAGGAGACTTAACATGTCGAGTTCTAGAACTCTACTGATTACCGGCGCATCTACAGGTATCGGTGCCGCAACCGCCCGGCAGGCGGCAGCACAAAATTTTAACCTTGTCTTGGCCGCCCGCTCTACTGAGAAGCTAGATAAATTGGCGCAAGAACTAGGTGCCGATAGGGTTCGGACTTTTGCGTGTGATGTCACCGATTATGCAGCTCAAGAAAAGTTAGTAGCCAATGCAGTAGAGGCGTTTGGCAGTCTAGATGCGGTGTTTGCTAATGCTGGCTGTGGCGGCGAACCAGGTGGGTTTTCGGGGGCTCCGGTTGAGTCTTGGCAGCGCATTGTTAACACCAATATTCTGGGCGTTGCTTACACGCTGCGGGCCAGCTTAGAAGAACTAAAGAAAGCCAAAGGTCACGTCATTATTACCGGCTCGATTGCAGGGCGCAAAGTGCTGGGGGGGTCTATGTATTCAGCCTCGAAATGGGCTGTCTCAGCGATCGGCTACAACTTGCGAGAGGAGATGCGAGGCACTGGGGTGCGTGTCACTCTGATTGAACCGGGGATGGTGGACACACCATTCTTTGATGACCCAAAGCCCGATGCACTGCGTCCCGATGATGTGGCTCGGACGGTTCTCTTTGCGCTCTCGCAACCTCCTACTGTTGATATTGGTGAACTTGTGGTTTTGCCAACACCGCCGGTTGAAGGGTAATTGACAAGATTTAAGATCTAGAGTGCTAGCTATGAGCTTAACAACTTCAGATGATTTGGTAAAAGCCAGCGGCTTATCAGAGCGGGAGCTATTTTTAGAAATTGTGCTGATGTTATTTCGGCAGGATAAAATCCAGCTTGGGAAAAGCTAGCGAATTAATAGGCTTGCACCGAATGCAGTTTCAAAAGTTGCTGGCTGATCGAGACATCTGCTTCATTATGATGTCGCCGATTTCAGAAAAACCTGGAAGCTCTATAAGCAACAAAATACTTGTGGTGATTGTAGGTAATACCTCACCAATCTCAAATTTGGCAAAGGTTGGTCAACTCAGCCTAATACAGTGGCCATGCAGAACTCGAAAATCTTGGCGCTCTGGTACAGCGGGTTAGTAAGGCCCTAAAGTTGCTCTAGTTGAGACTTTTGCTCTAGCAGCGCTTCTACCGCCGCCAAAAGCTGCGGCTGGCCCCAGTTTTGGTAGAGAGAAGCTGCGATCGCACACCCCCCAGCCCCCACGCCCTCCTTCACAAACCCCTGCTCGTAGGCCCGCAGCGCCTCAAACCGCGACTCCGCAAAGCTCAGTTGCATCGCCATCAAACAGGCCCCCGTCAGCTCCGCCAGCCCCACCGTATCCCCAGTGGCATCCTCCGCCACCCAGCGAGTGGTGCCCACCACCACGTTCTGGGGATTCCAGTCACAGCCTTCCGCCGCCGCCATTGCCACCATCAGGGCATAGACCGCCAACATTTGCGTGCCCCCCGCCAGCAGCACCGGTCGGGCACGGCTGGCCGCGATCGCCAATCCCGCCACCATCGGCTGCATCGGGTCGCCTACCGCCGCCACCACCGCTAAAGGATGGGACCGATCTAGCAAGCCAGCGCGCGACAATCCCTCGGCAACCAAGGCTTGCTTTTGACCGTGATTACAGGTGGGGTGGCTGCTGTTGACTCGCTCCGTCGCATCCACCCTCAACCCGGTGAGAAGCCCCAGGGCCGTAGTCGTGCCCCCCACCACGCACTCCGCCAACAGCAGGTAGTCGCTTTCGTCACCCAGAAATTCCCCCTGGGCTAACCCCTGCCGCCAGAGGTGATGCACCACCTCTAACGGCAAAGCCGCCCCCGTGCTCAGACATTGCGCTGGCTTACCCCCCAGATCCACATGGGGTACAGCCGGCGGCTGGGGCAATCCAGCATTCAGAACGACGAGGGGAATGCCCTGCTCTGCAATGACAGCCCTAGAAATCAGTGCTGGAGAAGCCCCGGCCTGAAGCGGTGGCAGCGGAAACTTGGGAACTGGCGTGAGGCCATTGACCATAAATTCAGCATCGGCTAGGGCAGTGTAGCGGCGATCGCGCGGAGTCGCCCCCGCCGCCGAAATTCCCTCAACCAACCCCGTCTCCGTAAACCCCAGCGTCAGCACCAGCCCCGGACGCAACCCCCGCACTCGTTCTATCCAAGCTTGGCCGTGCTGAAGCTGGGTGTAGATTTTAATCGGAGACATATAACGCACAGAGCTGATACGGAGCGATCGGGGTTGGGCCAGTGTTAAGTACTGTGGCAACTCCATTTGTTGGTGGGCAGTGCCCACCCTACGCGTTAGAAAAGGGTTTAGGGTGCCGGGTGTAGGGTTTAAGGTCTAAGTTCAGCCTTGAACCCTGTACCTTTCACCTTGCGCCCTTCTATTCCTTCAACAAATCCTGCACCCACCCCGGCGGCTCCGGAATCTTCGCCCCCAACCGCCCCAGCAGCAGCCAGGCTGCTAGATGCACCGTAAACAGATACACCACATTGCTCGCCAGCACCGACACCAGGGCTAAGATCTGCACGGCTTCCACATTGGCCTGGCCCAGCACGCCCACATCCAACACGCCTAGGCCCACCAAGCGCTCCAGCCCCCAGTTCAGCATTTGGGTGACCTGGGTGGTCAAATACACCCATAAGTCTTCGCCCACCAGCACCGACGACAGCCACAGCCGAAAGAAAAAGCCAATAGTGCCCAGCAGCGACCCTACTGCGATCGACACATACCAGTTGGTCCGCCGCACCCAAAAGAAGCCCAACTGCACCCCCAGCAGCGCATAGGGAATCAGAAACAGCAGGCTGCGGGGTGGCCCCATCAGCACCGACAGCAGCAGCCCTGACACAAGAGCCGACATCCACGCAGCCCTCGGCCCCCAGCGCAAATACACCAGGGCCATCGGCAGCGGAAACAGCAGCCGCAAGATCGGCCCCGGCGGAAAGTAGGTATTCACCAGCCAGATCAGCGCGGCGGTGCTGGCCAAAAAGGCCGTTTCAACCATGGCCAGGGGGCCAGACTTGAGGCGATGCGACAGATCAGGCCCATCGGCCTCGGCCTCGGAGACGCGGTACTCCAGGTAGGTGTCTAGCCCATCGAACTCGCTCGCAGCGTCATCAACCGGGGGCACAAACTTAGCCCCAGGGGCGGGGTCAGGGGGGTGACTCATGAATGGCTAAACCAGCAGACGTTCTAGGGCGTTGATGTCGGGAATGCTCATGAGGTCTTTATCCCGCACAATTAGCCCTTTCTTTTCTAGCTTACTCAGTACGCGGGTCACCGTCTCCCGAGCCAGACCGCTGAGGCTGCTCAACTCCCGATGGGGCAGGTTGGGAATCTCGATGCCGCTAGCGCTGCGCTGCCCCTGCCCGTCTGCCAAAAAGAGAATGATATCGGCTACCCGCGAGGTGCTGTCAGACTCACGCAGCCGTAGGCGACGGTTGACCTGCCTAAGCCGCCGAGCCATCAGCTGCGACAGGCGAATGCCGGCCAGGGGCTGGGTGTTGAGCAGTTTGACAAAGTCGCTGGCGGGCATGCTGCCAATTACTGTGGGCACCAGGGTAATCACGTCGGTGGAGCGGGGCACTTCTTCAAGGGGGGCCATTTCGCCAAACAGCTCGCCCTTGCCCAAAATGTTGAGGGTGACTTCTTTGCCGTCGAGGTTGTAGGTGCGGATTTTCACCCAGCCTTCCAAAATGAAGTAAACCGAGCTGCCCCAGTCATTTTCAAGCAAAATCACCTGGTTGGCCGGGTGACGACGAGAGACCACATGGCTGGTGGCTTCGGCTACATCCTCCTCTGGCAGATCCTGAAATAGCAGCGCCGAACGAATTAATTTGAGGTCGGCGTCCGTATCTCGAGGGTTGTAGCGGGCATCCATTTATCACCCCAACATTAATTTTTTTGTTTAAGTTAGTGATATTAAATCGCTTCAACCCATCCTATCCCAGGGTAGGGGTAGAATCTTCCCCTGGTGGCCTAGCGGCGGAATCCAAAGTCTTAGCACTATATCATTCCTCCACTACTCGACCAGGGCGATGGTCAAAGACCGGCCCAGAAGGGCCATCACCCTTAGGGCTAGCTCCATCAGAGGTGTCTTGTCTTAACGGCCCCTTCTAGTGACCTCGCAGGGTAGAGGCGCATCCATTGAAATCAGCGGCGCTAAGGTATGGTCTGACGTGATTTTTGCAGTCGCCTGACATACACTTTGGCAATCGCTGGGGTACAAGGTAAACACTAAGGGGTAGCCGTGCAGCAGGACGAACTGGAAGCTCTGGTAGCCGAAATTGACTCAATCTTGGGGGAGGCCGCGCCGCGGCTGCCCTGGGTAATGTCGAATGATGCCAATCAGCGCCAGCTGCTGGCCCGTGCCCGGGCCTACCTGGCCGAGGTGCAAGCCACCCCCGAAGCTCAGGCTGCGCCTACTAGCGGCTTGCCCAACGACCCGACTACCGCCGCCGCCAGCCAGGTGCTCAAGGCGCTACTGCAAGAAATGCAGTACCTGCGCGGGCAGACCATGCAGATTCTCGACCCCCTGCGCAATGAGGTGGCGACCCTCAGGCAGCAGCGGGAACTGTTGCTGCAAGAGGTGCAGCAGCTTCAGCAGCAGCGCGTGCAGATCGACCAGGGAGCCAACCTTCACCAGCTGCCCCCCAGCTGGGAGGCAGCCCTACAGCAGATGACTCAGCAGCTTGAGGCCCGCCTCAACGCCCAGGTGAACCAGTCGGTGCAGCGGTTGGAGTCAGCCACGGCCACGGCCTACGGGCTGATGGAGTCTCCCCAGGGGTTTGCCGATGGCGACGCCACTGGCCTGACCCCAATGCAGCGGCTTGAGTTTCTCAAGCAGCTACAGGCCCAGTCTGATCAGCTCATGCTGGGGCTCGATCAGTCAATGCGATCGGTGTTTGACACGCTGCAACAGAGCATCTACAGCTACCAAGACTCGCTCAACCAGGGGCTCAACCAGATGCACACCCTGGGCCAGCAGGGCGAGCTGATGTTTAGCGCCCTGGTGACCCATCTGGGTCAGCAAGTTAACGCCGAAACCCTGGCCTATCTAGAGCCGGGTCAGCGGCGCGAACTACCCCAGCCCCAGACTGAAACCTCTACCCCTGAAACCCTGGGCACGAATACCTTTGCTGATGGGGGTGATCGGTCGTCCAACCTAGAGGCAGAGTTGGAGCTAGAGACCCTAGATATTGGCTTTGACGATTTAGATGATTTAGGTGACGACGAGCTCACCCTGCTGCAAATTGAGGATGAAATTACCGAACTCCAGCTTGACGACAACCTGGATGCCGATCTAGACGCTGCCGAGGCCAACGCATCTTCACCCCTTGATTTGCAGTTGCTCAACAGCCTCGATGCCGCTGCCCCCGACCCTTCTCCAGCGGTGTCGCTGCCCAGCGGTGATGCCCCCGCGACTGAGGTGGTGGCCGCTGGGGTAGAGGCTGATTCAGGCTTAGACGATCTCTACCAAAGCTTGTTTGGCAGCGGATTTTTTGCTGATGCCACTGAGCCCTCGCCGGCCGCTGACCCAGGGGATGCCCTAGATGATCTTTTGGAGATCGACCGTCTGAGTGAGGCGGTGGCCGTAAATGAGTCTGATGCGATCGCCTTATCAGAGCCAACTGGCGATCTGCCCCGTCCTGACGACCTAACCCTGCTTACCCAGGCAGCTGAGATAGCCGAGGCCGACGCGGCTACTGACCTCACCAGCCTTGACCTGAGCAGTTTGCTAGGAAAAAGTTCGGGCGATCGCCCAGATCTCAGCCTCGGCTCCCTAGCACCCGCCAAGGGGTTCGATCTTCCTGACACCATTCAATCCTTCGATGATTTGCTGCCCGCCAGCCCCGGAGAGGTAGGAAACTCAGAGACTGCCACTAGCGATGGCGAAGACCTGCTGGGTGGGTTTATGGCCGCTTCCCCCGAAGAAGACCTGTTGGCCCAAGACGCCCTGCCCACCACCGGCACCTACGACCTAGCGATGGCCGACACTATGGTTGACCAGCTCCAGGAAGATCTAGAAAATTTAGAAACCGAGATCGCGTCTGAGAGTCTGTCGCCAACTAACGCAGAGCTGGATCTGACTGATTCTCTAGAGCTATTCAACTCGCCTGCTGAGGTGCCTCCCCAATCTTCTGGCGATGTGCCACCCTCCGCCGTTGCTGGCGTTGATCTTTTCGCCGATCAAGAGCCTGCCCTTGACAACACCTTACCCCCCGATCCCGATCGCCTCACCGAGGCCGCCATGCCAGAGGAGCCTGGCTTCGATCTGTTTAGCGACGAGCCCACTGCTACAGAGCTGACTCAAGACCTCGACCTGTTTGGTACAGAAGCCTACACCTCTCCCACCGCCGCCTTAGATCAGGTGGAGTTGAGCGATCTAGAGATCGACTCGTTCGAGCAATCCCCAGCGATGGAGCCACCCGCGGCGGAGCCAACCTCAGATTGGTCTAATCTCGATCGCTTAGAGCTTGAGTCGCTAGAGCCAGAACCGACCTTCCCTGAGGATGTGCCCAGCATCGATCTGTTCAGCGACGCAGCGTTGGCAGACCTCTCCCTAGACCAGTTAGAGACAAACCAGACAGACCTTACCTTAGATCAACTACAGACAGAGCAGGGCGATCAGCCGTCGCCCGTCTCCGATTCGCCTGCCCTAGAGAACGTCAGCCTTGACTCTGATCCGTCGGCCTCTAGCGTTGATGAAGCTGTGAATGACTCAGGCATAAATGACCTGAACCTTGATCTATTCGCAATCCCTGCCTCAGATGACTCTCCCGGGGAGGACGCAGTTGATCTGTTTGGTCAGCTTAAGCAGCCGTCGCCTGGTTTAGATGAACCTACTGTAGAGGCCGACGGCGTTGACTTGTTTGACAGCCCTGTAACCAATGCAGAAGCTAAGCCCCTCGACCCGCCTGCCCCCGTTGCTGAGCCCTCAGGCCTTGATCTATTCAGTGAGTCAGAGTCAGAGACGGCTGCCCCCAGAGATGGCGGCTTGAATCTGTTTGATATTTCAGCGCTTACCCTAGATGGCCCTGAACCAGACGAAGCCGGTCTCGATTTGTTCGGGGATGCGGCTGTACCAGAAGCACCTGCACCAGAAGCCCCCTTAGCAGAACCTGCGATCGACCTTTTTGGCGACGTGACCCCGCCCCAGCAGCCTGAGTCCAGCGGTCTGTTTGGTGTCATGGATGAGGCCCCTACGACGGCGGCTAGCGATTCTTTGGCCTCTATTCTGGCGGAGCTAAATCTAAGCCTAGAACCCCAGCAACCTGCCCTGGGCGAGTCGGGCATGACCCTTGACGATCTCACCGAGTTATCTCCCCCTGCGCCAGCTCAACCTTCTCCCCCCTCCAGTGGCCCCACCACAGGAGCCACTGGCCCCTCCCCCACCCTAGAGAATTTGCTAGGAGAGCTGACCCTCGACCCGCTGACCCCGCTGGCTCCCGACCCAAAACTGGAAGAGACTACCCTAGACGATCTAGCCGCCACTGGGTTTGGAGAAGCCCCTGGCCCAGCGCCTTCTACGCCGCCCCCGGCTGAGTTTACGCCGGCTGATTTTGAGATGGGCAGCCCCCTCGACTCGGCCCGCCAGCCCGACTCACCGGGCGACACCATGGCCGAATTGTTCTCCGACTCGGTCCCCGCTGCACAGCCGGCTTCAGAAAACCTCACCCTAGAGGAGCTCGATCTAGAAGGTGAGTTACCTGACGCCTTCGCTCCGCTAGAGGCTGGACCGACGGAGTCAGCGCTTACCTCAGAACTCTGGGAACTACCGGCTACGCCTTTGGAGTTGGACTCCGCGCCCGATCTCTCAATTAATCTGGATGACTTGAATCTGAGCCTAGACGAGCCCGTTGGGGATGAGCCTAGCCCAGGCGATCTTCTAGATGCTGGGCCAACAGAGCCAGGGGTCACCTTAGAGACTTGGGAACTACCTGCTACACCTTCGGAGTCGGACTCCGCGCCGAATCTCTCAATCAATCTGGATGACTTGAATCTGAGCCTAGACGAGCCCGTTGGGGATGAGCCCAGCCTGGGCGATCCGCTAGGTGCTGAGCCAACGGATCCAGGGCTCACCTTAGAAACCTGGGGACTATCTGCTACGCCTTCGGAGTCTGCTGCGTCTGATCTCTCGATGACTCTCGATGACTTGAATCTGAGCCTAGACGAACCTGGTGCGGATGAGCCTAGCCTAGGCGATTTGGCGACTGACGACACTATGGCCGACGCTCCGATAGAGACGGCCACTGACTGGCAGCGGGAAATCAGTCTCGACAATATTCTGGATGCCGCTGGAGCCAATTTTGAAGAAACCCCGGCCTCGTTAGCAGAGCAGCCAGAACCCGCCGACCCCATTCAAGCGGCGGCAGCAGAGACAGCCAATTCGATGGAGGCGATGATTGACTTCATCAATCTCGATGCGCTACTGGGGGAACCTCTAACCCCATTTTCCTCAGAGCCGAGCCTTGAGTTAGACCTTGAGCTTGACAGCCTAGATTCTGCACCCCAGGACTTTGAACCCCAGGACTTCGGGAATCTAGACCTCGGGGCACTGGATTTAGAGCCGTTGGATGGCGGTGAGGCGATCGCAGAACCAGAGCCTCGCTTTCCCCTCGATAACTCGCTGTTAGCTGAGTTTGACCTAGAGAGCGATCGCCCCCTAACAGACGCTCCCACCAGTTTAGATCTGAACCTAGACCTAAGCCTCGATTCAGAACCCGCTGCTGCCCCCCGCGCCGACCTAGATTTTTTTGCAGAAGACTGGCTGGGAGAACCTACCCCTGCCCAGGATGAAGCCGCTGAAGCAGAGGCTAGCCTGAGCAGTTTGGATAATTCTATAGAACCACCTCTTACCTCAGCGATAGAGGCGGGCTGGCTTCAGGACGAAGAACCTGCTCTGGATGAACCCGAAAACTACATCTTTGATGAACCCATTGAGGACGTAGAAGAGATCGCCGTTGCCCCGATGGCAGTCGATGACCTGACCTTTGACAGCTTCGATTTTGAGACCGCTGCCCCTGAGGCAAATGCTGTTGAACTGGACGCGATCGCCCCAGAGTCAGAGCCAGACTTCCCAGACGTAGCGGCCTCAGAACTTGAGATCCCGGAACCAGAAGCCCCGCCAGACTTCCTAGAGCTTGACCAACTGCTGGCAGACATGGACTTTGGCCCTGAATCCATCCTGGCCACCGATCCAAGCAATTTAGTCGCGCCGATCGTAGAGCCTCCGGCACCCCTAGCACCCGAGATTGTCGAGCCCGAAACCCCTGCACCTGACGCTGTTGAACCTGAGGCGCTTGAATCCGCCGCCGCTGAACCCGAGATTCCTGCCAATCTGGAGATCGAGCAATCCGATGCCGTTGTCCCAGGGCCTCCAGTGGATGCTGAACCAGCGCCTGCTGCACCCACCCCGCTGTGGTTTTTGGGTTTGGATGTGGGAACTACAGGCCTATCGGCGGTGCTTTTGGAGCGTCGGGGTGGCCAGGTTTATCCTCTCTACTGGGTTGACAACGCCATCTCTGGGGTAACCGCCGACAAGTTCTTTCGGCTGCCATCGTTGGCCTCGGTGGAAGCCAACGACGAGGGCTACCAGGTGCAGTCAGTAGGCTCGTCGGCCTTGACCGTGAACTGGGGCGATGGCGATACTGCTGACCAGGGTGCGGTGTTGCTCAAAGCGCTAAAGCCCTATCTCAAGCTAGGCATTCCGTTTACAAGGGCAGACGGTCCTGAACCCCAGGTGCAGTGGTCCGATCGCGATCGCATTCCCCTACCCGTCTTCCAAGACAGCCTGACTCGGCTGTTGGCCACCCTGCCCGTGGGGCTAACCCCAGAGGCTGCCTTTACGGTAGGTGCCGTCGGCCTCGATGCCGAGGCGATCGCTCAGGCAATGCAAGCCCTAAACGGGGTCGTCGTCAGCTACCCGGCCAACTGGCCCGATACCTACACCTTTAACCTGCGGGAGGCAGTGATAGGGGCAGGGCTCACTGCTAACCCCGACGATATCTATTTTGTAGAAGATGCGATCGCCGCTGTGCTCTCGGGCCTACCCGACCCCTCAACCCCACTGCCCGAGGGCAACGGCCAGCCCATACAGCAGCAGGCCCTCTACGCTTGCCCCTGGACTGGGGGCACGGTGGTGCTCTCCGCTGGAGCCAGTGTGACCGAGGTGGGCATTGTCGCTCTGCCCAGGGCCCTGGGTGAACTCTCCTACAGCGACTTTGCCCTGCACTCGATGAGCTATGCGGGCGACGCCATTGACCTCGACATTATTTGCCACCTGCTGCACCCCGCCGAACGTCGCCAAAGTCGCCCCGCTGAGGGCACTGGGCGATCGCCGCAATCCACCGGCTGGGGCTGGCAGGCCGCCATGCCCGAGCTAGACGGCACTCATTGGAGCGATCTCGACATCGACGGCTGCGAGATGCCCCGCCCTGCCGAGCCCGATATAGCTCGTCGCCAGCGCCTCTACCAGCGGTTAGAAACCTCGCTGCTGGGCCAAAGTGCGCTAGAAGCAGCGCGGCATCTGAAGATTATTCTTCAACACCAGCCCCAGTTTGAGCTAGAGCTGGCCGACCAGCGCTGGGTGGTGCGCAGCAAAGACCTAGAAGACCGGATTATCCTGCCCTACATTCAGCGCATCAATGGCCACGTCAACCGCCTGCTGAGCGAGGCCGGACTTAGCAGCCAGGTCATTAACCAGGTGATCTGTACCGGCGGCAGCGCCTCGTTACCCAAGATCGCCCGCTGGCTGCGACAAAAGTTCCCCAATGCCACCATCGTGCAGGATACGTACCACAGCGATCGCCCCCCCAGCTGTAGTCGGGTCACCTATGGGTTGGTCAACCTGGTGCGCTATCCCCAGGTGCTCGACCTCACCCGCCACCAGTACAGTGACATGTTCTTGCTGATGGAGGTACTGCGTACCCTGCCCGAGCAACCCATGCCCCTCAGCGGCATGCTGCACCTGCTCAAAGAACGGGGTCTAAACGTTGATGCCTGTCAGGCTCACCTGATGGCGCTGCTGGAAGGTCGCCTGCCTCCCGGTCTGCTACCCAGCACCTCGGCACTGGTGCCCGCCAGCGACGAGCTGGCGACTCTGGCAACTACGCCACTGTTTACCCGACCCAACGGCCAGGTCTATGTGCCCAACCTGGAGCAAGGCCAGCGGCTGGTTAGTTATATGGAGCAGCTGCTAGCCGACAAGCACCAAACTCTGGTTGACCCCCTACTGAGCCAGCTCACAGTGCTGAACGTGTAGGCACCCGCTCGGGGTGAGGCTGAGGTTTCGCAGATTGAGACGGCGCTATTATGCAGATTATTCGCAATCCATCTGCCCTGTAGGAGGAATTGGGCGGTAAATAATTTGCCTATCTACCCTGTAGTGGGAAGTAGGCAGATCAGAGGATTCAATAAACTGTTCAGTGAGGAAGCAGCGCAGATGCCAGCTCTTTCGTGTTTCATTGACGACGCAGATGTTGCTCTGCTGATAGAGCGGCTCAACACCGATTCCGAACTCGCAATCATTGTCGCTGACGGTCAACGATCGGTCCAAGAGGCGTATCACGACCGCTTGACGATGGCGGTCAATAGTCTCCGAGAGAACGCTTCTGAAGGGTCGAGTTTTTCGTTTTCTGATTTGCCGGATAACGGTTATCGGCAGAGATGGAAGGCCGTCGATAAGGTCAGTAAGCTTGCTGACGGAGAGCATTGTCTTTGGCACGTACCTGCCGGACCTTTGCCGTTGCTGACCGAGGATGGCCGGAAAGACGCAATAGCCAATCCGTGGGAAGGGTGGACAGAGCAATGTTGTGGTGCCGATCCCACCACGCCATTTTTCGGGTCTAGTCAGGCCGTCATTCGTTTGAGCTTATGGACTCGCCACCGTCCATATTCTCAGGAAGAGAGAGTAATGCTCCCGATTCTTAATTCGTTTTGGGATCAGGAAAACGACTTTCTGGCAGTGTCAGATTTTCAGTGGATCGGCGGTCGTTACTCAACTCCGCCACCAGCGACCAAACGATGGTGGAGTCGGCTTAGAGGTTGGCTTGATCGCAAGGCGACGCGAATGTCCTCTCCACCGCAAGTTATATGGGCGCTTCCTTCAGCACGAGAAAAGCTCAGCCGGGGAATGGATTATTACGCACGCGGGTGGGAGATTAATCGTTCGGCGGGTTGAAGCAGCGCGTAGATAAGCGAAACGAGGACGTTAAGCGTTTCTTAGGCCGGCTAGAGGATAGCTTGTGATAGATCTCAGCGAATTGCCAGAAGGCAAGTTATTTCTCTCGGGCCTAAAGGATCTCAACTTTAGCAAAACCCCAACCGTGGTGTTGCTAGGCACGATCGCCTCAACATTATTAGCTAGTGGGCTGTAGGTGCTTACACATCCAAGGCCCCCAGCGTTTTAATCTTGCACTACGATCGCAACAACCCGCCAAGCCTAACTCACCGAGGCACCATGGTTCTCACCGTCAGTCCAGAGCGCATTCAGCTGCCCCCCGGCAGCACCGTTACCCTGCACTACCAAACCTGCGACGACTACGAGACCCTGCTCGCCAGCCGTCGCGACGATGCCGCCATCAAAATTCGCTTCAACGCCCACACCCAACAGATCTCGCTTATGGCTTCCATGGCAGGCCATGGCGATCGTAGCCGCACCCTAGCTAACCTGGTAACGGCACTGTTGCGGCATCAAAATCGAGATTGGCATGGCTTCAACCCCGTTACCCTCAAATGCCTACGGCAGGCTGGTGCTGAACCCGACGCCTGCTTTTACATTCAAAACTGGCAGGCCGTTTTAGGCAAAGAGCGCATTGACCTATCGACCGACCCTTCACCAGACTTAGCGATTAAAGTCGATCTCACCTCTTCGACTGAGTTAGAGGTGTATCAAATGCTGGCAGTGCCAGAGGTCTGGATTTATCGCCAGGGGCAGTTAAATATTCATATCTTCACCGACTCCAGCTACGATGATCGCCCTACCAGCCTCGCATTCCCCACCGTAGATGTGAAAGCTCTGCTGCCCCAGTATGTTGAGCGAGCCTGGGCAGCGGGGTCTAGCGTTGCTCAGCGAGAGTTTGAGCAGTATAGCTAAAGCCACTTAGGTTAGGACACTGCTTGCTTGAGGATTGACTCGATGGCAGCCCGCAAGCCATCGTCATGGGGAAGGAGTTTTCGAATGCGGCTTTTTAACCAACC
>NZ_JACJOX010000072.1 GCF_014695775.1 Leptolyngbya sp. FACHB-60
GACTATGACCAGGAGTTATACAAAGCACGGCATCTAATTGAGAACTTCTTTGCCAAGCTTAAGCAGTATCGAGCGATTGCTACCCGCTACGATAAGCTCGCAGAAACCTTTCTTAGTGCAATCTACATGGCGGCTGTCGTGATTTGGCTTAATTGATGACACGCCCTAGGCCGATGCTCAATTCCCAGCGCTAAAAATTCAGGCAGGCAATAAAAGCTCTGCCGTAAATTTGAGCTAGAACGTATTACAGAGGTTATATGAATTTTTTATATGAAATTTGTAGAGTTTGTTCCTAAGGGTGGGTGCTAAGCCTATGACGCCCACCGGTCGAGTTGCGCAGATCAATGTTTCGTCCGGAGGGGTGCCGAAGCTGCCGGTGCCCGTTGGTGAGGTGACTATAGCTGGGTTAACGGGCGATCGCCAGCGCAATCTCAAGTTCCACGGCGGCTGCGATCGTGCCCTCTGCCTCTGGTCTTTGGAGGTCATTGAGCTGCTCCAGCAGGAGGGGCATCCGATCGCACCCGGCAGCGTCGGCGAAAACCTCACCCTGGCCGGATTAGACTGGGCCAGCCTGGCTCCAGGCGCTCAGCTCTACCTAGGCGACCAAGTGCAGCTTCAAATTACTGACTACGCCATCCCTTGTCGCACCATCATGAGATGGTTTAGCGATCGCCGCTTTAGCCGCATCAGCCAGAAGCACCACCCTGGCAGCAGTCGGCTGTACGCGCGCGTGCTTCAGGGAGGATGGGTGAAGCCAGGCGATCGCGCCCTAGTAGAGGCAAAGGGCGAGTAACCTGAGGCCGCGAACCAGCTTTCCCTTTACAATCGTCAAAGAAGCACTATGATTTGGGGTAGGCGGGGTGCTATGCAAGCCCTGCGCCTACCCCTTGGGTTTCACAGTTAGGTGAGTGGGAAAATTGCCATGACAATGCCAGCGCTATCAAACGATTTTTTATTGGCGGCGGCAGCGTACGCCGGCGTTGCTGGGGCCTACCTGGTGGTAATTCCTCTGGCGCTAATTTTCTACGCGCGGCAGCGCTGGTATATCGCAGGGTCGATCGAACGCACGCTGCTGTATGGGCTGGTCTTTGTCTTTTTCCCCGGCATGCTGCTGTTTAGCCCCTTCTTAAATTTTCGTCCTCAGCCCCGTAACCTCAAGGCTTAGGGGGTTATGCGACGGATTGACGTAATCGCCATTGGCATTGGCATATTCTTGGCCGGGGGCGGGCTGTTCCTGGGCTTCCGACTGTTTGGCCTAGACGGCATCAACGCCGGCATTTGGAGCCAGGTGGTAATGGTGGGAGGTCTGGTGGCCTGGCTGGCCAGCTACCTGCTGCGGGTGGTCACCCACAACATGACCCTCAACCAGCAGATGGAAGACTACGAGTCGGCGGTATTACAGCAACGCCTTGACGAACTCAGCCCTGAGCAACTGGCCGCCCTGCAAGAAAAGCTGGATCAGGAGCAGGCGAAGTAGAGGGTCCGAGGTCTGCCATCGCTACAGGAAAATCCTTGAGCCCTAAAGCCTTCAGCTCTAGAGCATAGACGTGGTGCCCCTCTTGCCCTAGAGTGCTGTATTGGGCAAATTGTTTGCCTCAGCCCTTTGGCCAATTTCTCTAGACTAAGGCTTCGGTACCCTGCCATGGCTCTTGTTTCCGATCGCTTCCGTGACCTGCGAGCGCAGGGCAAATGCGCCCTGATTCCCTTTATTACCGCTGGCGATCCTGACCTCGGCACTACTGCTGCGGCACTGCGGGTGCTCGACCAAAATGGCGCTGACTTCATTGAATTGGGGGTGCCCTACTCCGACCCCCTAGCGGACGGGCCGGTGATTCAGGCGGCGGCCACCCGCGCCCTGGGCCATGGGGTTACCCTCGACGCCGTCCTTGGCATGGTGAAAGCGCTGCAGCCGCCGTTGCAGGCACCGCTAATTTTGTTTACCTACTACAACCCCATCCTCAACCGGGGCATTGACCAGTTTATGGCCGATCTGGCGGCGGCCGGGGTCGCTGGTTTGGTGGTGCCCGATCTACCCCTCGAAGAGGTCGATGCGCTGCTGTCTGGGGCCGCTGCCGCCAATATTGATGTCACACTGCTGGTGGCCCCAACCTCGCCACCCGATCGCATTCAGGCGATCGCCGCCCAGGCCCAGGGGTTTGTCTACCTGGTCAGTGTTACCGGAGTCACCGGCATCCGCAGTGAGCTGCAAAGCCGTGTCAAAGACCTAATTGACAGCCTCAAACAATCCACCGACAAGCCAGTGGGCGTGGGCTTCGGTGTCTCAGACCCCGACCAGGCCCAGCAACTCAAAGCCTGGGGAGCCGATGGCGTGATTGTGGGCAGTGCCTTTGTCAAACGACTGGCCGCCGACACCCCCGAGGTCGCCCTGCAAACCATTGCCGACTTTTGCCAAAGCCTCAAGGCTGCTCTGGCCTAGAATTTTTGCTGCAACTGGGAGGCAGGGCATTGGGGGTGAAAGGTGTAAGGTGTAAAGGTTTAGGAGTTAAGGCATAGACTCCGGCCTTAGACCCTAGGGGTAGTGTTCTAGACCTGTGTATGGGTTGTTATATAGGTCGCCCAAATTCATAGCGGTTGATGAACAGTCCAATCACGGTGTCATGCATCAAGACAGATTTAGAGAAGCAAA
>NZ_JACJOX010000073.1 GCF_014695775.1 Leptolyngbya sp. FACHB-60
GGTTGGTTAAAGAGCCGGATTCGCAAACACCTCCCTCATGCTGACGGCTTACGAGCCGCTATCGAAGTCGTGCTCAAGCAAGCCGCGTCCTAACCCAAATGACCACAGCTATAATACTGGAAACCAGGGATTTCACCCGGTGAGTCTAATATGAATACGTGTGCTATGTACGTCTGGGTTAAGGGTGATTTCATGTTAATGGCGTGTTCTAAACCACACCATTAACATGAAATTCGTTGTTGCAAGGAAAGGATAGAAACTTGCGCGCGATAGGGGAAATGGTGGTAGGTGATAGCCAATATTTCCCCTATCGCTCACTCCTCAATTCCTGACCTAGAATCATTCCCCGCAGTCATAAACCTGCTAGAAGCACGGCAGCAGTTCAAACGTAGCGCTGAGAGAATTTGTACCCTCTGCCGTAGAGGATCGGTTATTGCGACTTACCGACCGTCCCCCACAGCGGTACTCTAGCGAGGTTAGCACTCCGGCATAGCGAGTGCTAAGTTTGTCTCTGGAGAGCTGAAAGACAGGACGACATGGCAAAAAGAATTTCCTTTAATGAGGCTTCGCGGCAGGCCCTCGAAAAAGGCGTCAACGCCTTAGCCGACGCCGTTAAAATTACCCTCGGCCCCAGGGGTCGCAACGTCGTACTTGAGAAAAAGTACGGGGCACCACAGATTGTCAACGACGGCATCACCATTGCCAAAGAGATTGAGCTAGAAGACCCCTTTGAAAATATGGGCGCTCGCCTCATGCAAGAGGTGGCCTCTAAGACCAAAGACTTGGCGGGTGATGGCACCACCACCGCTACTGTGCTGGCCCAAGCCATGGTTAAAGAAGGTCTCAAGAACGTGGCCGCGGGTACCAACCCCGTCAGCCTGCGTCGCGGCATCGACAAAGCCGTTGCCCTGCTTGTGAACGAAATCGCCGCCGTGGCCAAGCCCGTAGAAGGCAACGCCACCATTGCCCAGGTCGCCACCGTCTCCGCTGGCAGCGACGAAGAAATCGGCAAAATGATTGCCGAAGCCATGGATAAGGTGACCAAAGACGGCGTCATCACCGTGGAAGAGTCGAAGTCTCTCTACACCGAGCTGGATGTGGTTGAGGGAATGCAGTTCGATCGCGGCTACATTTCTCCCTACTTCGTCACCGACCAAGAGCGCATGGTGACCGAGCTTGACAACGCTCGCGTGCTAATCGTCGACAAAAAAATCAGCTCCATTCAAGATCTGGTGTCGGTGCTAGAGAAGGTGGCTCGCGAGGGCGCTCCTCTGCTGATCATTGCCGAAGACATTGAGGGCGAGGCCCTGGCAACCCTGGTGGTCAACAAGGCCCGTGGCGTGCTGAATGTAGCAGCAGTGAAAGCACCGAGCTTTGGCGATCGCCGCAAGGCCATGCTGCAAGACATCGCCGTGCTAACTGGCGGTCAGGTAATCTCTGAAGAGGTGGGCCTCAGCCTCGATACCGCTGACCTGTCTATGCTGGGCCTGGCCGTTAAAGCCACCATCACCAAAGACACCACCACCCTGGTGTCGGATGCAGGCAACAAAGCCGACATCGACAAGCGCATCGCCCAAATTCGTAAAGAGCTGGCCGTCACCGACTCTGACTACGACAAAGAAAAGCTCGCCGAGCGCTTGGCTAAGCTAGCGGGCGGCGTCGCCGTGATCAAAGTCGGGGCCGCCACCGAAACCGAGCTCAAAGATCGCAAGCTGCGCATCGAAGACGCCCTCAGCGCCACCAAAGCGGCGGTAGAAGAAGGCATCGTCCCCGGCGGTGGTGCCACCTTGCTGCACCTGGCCCCCAAATTGGAGTCGCTCAAAGCTTCTCTCAGCGCTGAAGAGGCCATCGGTGTAGACATTGTCATGCGGGCTGTGGAAGCGCCCCTGCGCCAGATCGCCGACAACGCAGGCCAACCCGGCTCGGTAATTGTCGAAAAGGTGAAGGCGATGAGCTTCCCCACGGGCTACAACGCTCTTACGGGTGCCTACGAAGACCTGATCCAGGCGGGTATCATCGATCCGGCTAAGGTCGTGCGATCGGGACTGCAAGACGCGGCTTCGATCGCAGGCCTGCTGCTCACCACCGAGGCCCTTGTGGCCGATATCCCTGAGCCTCCTGCTCCCGCTGGCGACCCCGGCATGGGCGGCATGGGTGGCATGGGCGGCATGGGTGGTATGGGCGGCATGGGTGGCATGGGTGGCATGGGCGGCATGGGTATGATGTAGCCCGCGCTCCACTACTCTAAGTAAATGATTAAAGCATAGGGGCACAGTTACGGCTGTGCCCCTATGCTTTATGTGGAATCGTTGGAAGTTAAAGCCATGTCGCGCCGCACACCAAACCCAGGGGGCCACCCATCCTCCTCGCCAGGCCAAGCCAGTCAGTCACGGGCTAGGCCGGTTGACGTAGAAGCGTTGAGGACGGCAGCTTCTAACACCCTAAACGCCTCGCCCCAAGAGGGCAGAAAGAAGTTGATCGACTTCAACTACTCGACCCCTGGCACCCTTCCCGGCACGCTAAACATTCCTGGCGATGCCCTGCCCACCGAGTTGCATTTGATCGACTATGGCCCAGAGGCCGTGCGTACCGCTACCATCGACAACCCAAGTGAGTGCCAGGCTCTTGGCAAGCCCGAAAGCGTCACCTGGCTTGATGCCCGAGGGTTAGGCAGCGAAGACACACTGCGGCAAATTAGCCAGACCTTTGAGCTCCATCCCCTAATGCTCGAAGACATTGTCAATGTGCCCCACCGTCCCAAAATCGACTTCTACGACGACAAGATTCTGATCATCATGCAGATGGTGCAGCCCAAAAAAACCGGCTCTGGGGTGAGGAGCGAGCAGGTGAGCTTTGTCATGGGCAAGGGCTTTCTCGTCACATTTCAGGAAGAGCCCGAGTGGGACTCGTTTAACCCGGTGCGCGATCGCATCCGGCGTGGCACCGGCACCATCCGCACCCAGGGAGCCGACTACCTGGCCTACGCCCTGATGGATACCATCGTCGATAGCTTCTTCCCGGTGCTAGAGGTGATTGGCGAAACCCTCGAAGCCCTCGAAGAAGAAGTTGTGGCCAACCCCACCAATGCCACCATCAAAAAAATTCACCGCATGCGTCGGGCTCTGATGAAGCTGCGTCGCTACATCTGGCCCCAGCGCAGCGTCATCAACGGTCTAATCCGCGACAGTGACGACCTGATCTGCCAGGAGGTGCGCGTCTACCTGCAAGACGTCTATGACCACATTGTGCAAGTCGTCGACATCATCGAAAACTACCGCGAAATCGCCTCCAGCCTGATGGATGTCTACCTCTCCTCCATCAACAACCGCATGAACGAAGTTATGAAGCTGCTGACGGTGATCTCCTCCATCTTCATCCCCCTCACCTTTATTGCTGGCGTCTACGGCATGAACTTCAATACCGAAAAATCACCCTTTAACATGCCCGAGCTGGAGTGGTACTGGGGCTACATCATCTGTCTCTCCGTGATGGCCGTAATTGCCGTGCTGCAAATCTACTTTTTCTGGAAACGCGGTTGGTTTGACAACTTCTCCACGACAAGACGATAGAAGAGTGGCGAGATAAGGGGATGAGACCCTTACCATCTCCCTCCCCCTCCCTATCTTCCTCACCGCCCAATCCCCCACGGTGATACCATATCAACGCCCTTGACTCCGCATCCCAAATGGATCTCAGAGCCCATATCCGCGACATTCCCGACTTTCCCAAGCCTGGCATTCTCTTCCGCGACATCACGCCGCTGCTGGGCAACCCAACCGCCATGCAGTACAGCATTGATAGGTTTGCTGAGCAGGTAGCCGAATATCGCCCTGACTACATCGTGGGCATCGAGTCGCGGGGGTTCATCTTCGGCATGCCCCTAGCCTGCAAGCTGGGGGTGGGGTTTGCCCCAGTGCGCAAGCCCGGCAAGCTGCCCGCTGCAGTGCACACCGCCAGCTACGCACTGGAATACGGCACTGACACCCTCGAACTGCACCAAGACGCTTTTCCAGCGGGTAGTCGAGTGCTAATCATTGACGATTTGATTGCCACAGGGGGCACGGCTGCGGCCACTGCCAAGCTGATCGAGCAAACTGGTTGCACCGTTGCAGGGTATGGCTTTGTGATTGAGCTAGTCGGTCTAAAGGGCCGCACTAAGCTCCCCGATGTGCCAATCACTGTCCTATTGCAATATTGATTCTAGGTAGGGGGCACGGTAGAGAACTGTCTCAAGGCAGCAGTAGATCAGCTCTTCCGTAGGGGCAAACGGCGTTTGCCCTTCCCTTAGTTCGCTCCATCATTTCCCTAGAACCGCCCTAGGGTTTGGGCGACAACGCCAGAGCGTAGCGCAGGCAGCGCATTACGACAAACCACAGCACTGCAATTACTAGCACCAGGCCCACCCGGTTGAGCCACCAGCTCGACTCCAGCGCCAGGGCATTAAAGGCGGCGTGGGACAGCATGGCTGCCACCAGGCCATTGCGAACCAGCCCGCTACCCTGTCCACTAGGAGCAAATTTTGCGACCCCCAAGGTATAGCCCCACAGCGACGACCACAGGGCATGGCCTGGACCGCTCAGCAATCCTCGCAGGGCAAACATGCTAAGCACGGCGGGCCAAGCGGCGGCCAAGGCATTCCCCGGCACTCCTAGCCGCGCTACGGCAAAGTAGGCGTAGAGCATGGAGCCAATCACCTCTAGGGTGGCAAATCCCAGGCCGGCAGCGGCAGCAAAAATAATACCGTCTACGGGTTCGTCAAACTCGGGGTGGTTGTATACGCCTGCCTTCACCACCCAGAACTTAGCCAGCTCCGCCAAAATCGGTACCACCACCACCACCATCAGCCAGGCCGGCAGAGGAACAAACTGCCGCACCAAAAATACTGGAATGAAAGCTAGAATTCCTAAGCCAAAAATTCTCAGCACCAAACCTCGTGGCTCCGGATTGAGCTTGTCGCGAGTGTAAAAGAACCACAGCAGAAAGGCCAAAGGGGCTAGGGCTAGAGCCACAATGCCCACCACCGTAGCCAGTACATTGGGATCGCTCGCAAGATTTGCCATGGCCACAATTTTTGGGGTGAAAATTTGGGTTAAATCGTCTCTGAATGATACATCGACCGCAATCTTTGTAAGATAAGGGTTCACAGCAAACGAGGTTGCAGGCAGTTCATGCAGGATGTGTTGGTCATTGGCGCGGGGCCGGCGGGGCTGTCGCTAGTGGCAGCCCTGGCAGAGACGGGGCTGGCAGTACAGGGGCTAACCCTGGGCGATCCGGCGCACCCGTGGCCCAATACTTACGGCATCTGGGTCGATGAACTCGAAGATGTGGGTCTGGTGCCGTTTCTAGAGCATCGCTGGAAGGACTGCGTGGTGCATGTCAACAGTGGTCCTGTGCCCCTGCACCGCGAGTATGGGTTACTGAGCAATGATCGGCTGCAAGCTCACTGGCTGAACCAGGCTGAGCAGCATCAGGTTACCTGGCATCGGGATAAAGCTGTTCATATCGAACACAGGCCCACCCATACCCAAGTCACTACTGCATCGGGTGAAATGCTTACGGCTCGGCTGGTGGTCGACGCTACAGGGCATCAAGCGGCGCTGGTGCAGCGATCGCCCGCCTCAGACCTGGCGTTTCAGGCGGCCTACGGCATTGTGGGGCGATTTTCTCAGCCCCCTACCGACCCCCATCAGATGGTGCTGATGGACTTTCGCGACGACTATCTCACACCAGCCCAGCGCCAGGAACCGCCCACCTTTCTCTACGCGATGGATCTGGGCGATGGGGTGCATTTTGTGGAAGAAACCTCGCTGGCCCACCATCCGGCGATTTCTCTGGAGGTGCTGACTAAGCGACTGCACCAACGCCTGGGCCACCGGGGTATTGAGATTAAAGAAACGCACCATGTGGAGCGGTGCCTGTTTCCGATGAATCAGCCGCTGCCTGATTTGACTCAGCGGGTGGTGGGTTTTGGCGGAGCGGCGAGCATGGTGCACCCGGCCTCAGGCTACATGGTGGGGGCGCTGCTGCGGCGGGGACCGGGGTTGGCCAGTGCGATCGCATCTGCCCTCGGCTCAGCCCAAACTACCCCCGACCAAGCGGCCCACCAGGCTTGGCAAGCCCTCTGGCCCGCCGAGCGCGTGCGCAAGCACTATCTCTATCTCTTCGGTCTCGAAAATTTGATGGCCTTTGACGCGCCGCAGCTGCATCAGTTTTTTGATGCCTTCTTTAACCTGCCCACCGATGATTGGTCTGGTTTTTTGACCGACAATCTCTCGCTGCCCGAGGTGGTGCAGGCCATGCTGGGGCTGTTTGGCCGTGCGCCCAACCCGGTGCGCTGGGGGCTGATGCGATCGGTATTTAGCCACGGCCACCTGCTGGGGCGCACATTGATGAGCTAGATGAGCTAATCGGGCACAGGTTGTATACTCAGGGGTGATAACCAGCCCAACAAACCCTGCGATCGTTTTTAGACTGTCGTAGCATTGCCAGAGGTAATGGACTAGCTAAGTTCTGCACCCAATGTGGGCAACCTGACTGTATTCCACGGGCAAACGGGCTGCCCTGCCCCGGCCCAGCTGTCGTACCTGTCGCTGTAGAGTCCATCATGGAGAACCCTTTTATGGCTGAGTTACCCAACGCCCCCGGGGCCCAACCTGCACCACCGCCACCTCCCAGACCTCCCCAGACGGCGGCCCAGGCCCAAGCCTCAGCGCAAGCTCGGGCCCAGGCTGCCGCTCGTGCAGCGGGTCAGGCAGCGGCCCAAGCAGCGGCAGTGGGTCACGCTCCAGTGGCTCACCAAGCTCCGGTTGGTCAAGCTCCGGTTGGTCAGGTCCCGGCAGCGCATCAGGCTCCGGTTGGTCAAGCTCCGGTTGGTCAAGCTCCGGTCGGTCAAGCCCCGGCAGCACGTCAGGCTCCAGTCGGTCAGGCTCCAGCAGCACATCAGCCCCCTGCCCCAGCGGCTCAGGCTGCGCCTGCCCCAGGACAGGCTCGCCACCGTCCGCCTTCGCCGCCGCCGATGCCCAAGGCGGCCGAAACCCTCAAGGTGGGCAGCGGGCTGACCCTAGAAAAAATTGTGCGCGAGGCCTTCGATAAGGGCTTCTCAGACGTTCACCTGGGCGTCGGGGAAATTCCTCGATTCCGCGATCGCGGCGACATCTCAACCACCGAGTACCCCGTCACCGACGAAGCTACCTTCTACGCCTGGCTAGGAGAGATTCTCAAGCCCGACGAAATTCAAGAGTTTCGCCAAACCATGGACTTTGACGGGGCGGCTCAGTACGACTTCACCCGCATCCGGATCAACATCTTTGACTCCCTGCGCGGCCCGGCCTTGGTGCTACGTCTGATTCCGGTGAAAATTCTCACCCTTGACCAGCTGGGGTTCGCGCCGATTTTCCGCGATGTGTGCCATTACCACAAGGGGCTGGTGCTGGTAACTGGGCCTACAGGTTCGGGTAAATCGACCACCATGGCGGCGATGATTGACTACGTCAACACCGAGATGCCTAAAAACATCATCACCATTGAAGACCCGGTGGAATTTGTGCACACCAGTAGGCGATCGCTGATCAAGCAGCGGGAAGTCGGCATGCACACCCAAAAATTCGACAACGCCCTTAAAGCCTCCCTGCGGGAAGACCCCGACATCATTCTGGTGGGTGAAATGCGGGACAAAGAAACCGTCAACACCGCCCTCAAAGCCGCTCAGACCGGTCACCTTGTGATGGGCACCCTGCACACCAACAGCGCCGTTAAAACCGTAGAGCGGATTCTCAACCTCTACGAGCCTGAACAGCAAGCTCCGGTGCGGGTCTCCCTAGCGGAGTCGCTGGTGGCGGTGATTGCCCAGGGGCTTTGCCGCACCACTGACGGCAAGCGGGCCGCTTTCCACGACATTTTGATCAACACCGACGCCATCAAAGACTACATTCTGCGGGGGCAGCTCGACGAGGTCGAAGCGCTGATTCCTAAATGTACCTTCGACGGTATGTGTACTATGAACCAGTCGCTCTACGCCCTCTATGAGTCGGGGCGCATCACCGAAGAGATCGCGCTGGAAATGTCGCCCAGGCAAAACGAGATGGCCCAAATGCTGCGCGGCCGTGTCTAATGGTGCTGCAGTTGGCGCAGTCGCCTCTAGCTTTAAGGGGATTGCCCTCTTTACTCCAGGGGGTGACTGCGTCTACTGCATCGACGAGCAAAAGCGGGCCCATTGGCACATCGACCTCTGTGCAGCTTTACAGACCCACCTAGAGCTGCCGGAGCCGCCCTATTTTTTGCTGCCCTGCTTTACGGCCACTGTCGATCGCTGGGTTAAGCCTGCTACTCAAACCCCAGTGACCGTAGCCGAGGCTTATCCCCGTGCCCTGCGGTTTCAACCCCTGCTCAACGCGTTGTTTGGTTTGGGAGAATTGCAGTGGCAGCCCAACTACAGCAGTGCCGAAGAATGTTCGGTAGCGCTGATTGAGTCGTACCAGGCCACCTTTCCCCAACTGTGGGAATGCCATGAGTTGGTGATGCGCGTCGAGCAGGCGATCGCGGCCTCCACGCCCACTGTCCCAGTGCCGGAAATATCGCAAGCGGTTGACCATCTTCCCCAAGCGCACTGCTTTAAGCTGTTTGTCAGCGCTACCGACACCGTTGTTACCGAAAAAATGCTCCGGTTTTTATACACCACGCTGGAGTCAACCCTGCCGGGTGCCTACACCCTCCAGGTGATTGATGTCACCACTCACCCCGACGAGGCCGAGGCTGCTAATATCAAGGCGACCCCAACCCTGATTCAGATTTCTCCAGGCCCCGTGCGGCGGGTAGTGGGCAGTGTACTCAGCCAAGAACAGATGATGCAGCTGCTGGCGGGGTAGCGAGCGGCACACATCGGTTCTATTGACTGCTGGGCCCGACGAGCGTATGCGCTTAAGCCATTTCTGCGGACGCGTTACAGGTGCTTTGCAACGTTGGAATTTGCTAAGGTGATTGCGCAGAACAGCCCCTCAACCGACAATGGGCAGAAAAATGCTGCACGGGGAAAGTCTTGCTTCTCCTTAGCCTACCTATTCCTTTAATTGGTTATCTATGTCGATAAAAAACATTGTCTCCCTGGGCCTGCTGCTCTTTATTCCGATCTCGATCGCAGCAGAACGGCTGGAGTGGGGTGCCCTAACCATATTTGTGCTGTCGGCGCTGGCCATTGTGCCCCTGGCAATCTGGCTGAGCACCGCCACTGAGGAGCTGGCGGTGGTGACAGGGCCGACCATTGGTGGGTTGATCAATGCCGTCTTTGGCAACGCCACCGAGCTGATTATTGCTCTGGTTGCCCTCAAGGCGGGACTGATCGACATTGTTAAGGCCAGCATTACCGGGTCGATTTTGGCCAACCTGCTGCTGGTTTTGGGGCTCTCGATGTTCTTTGGTGGGCTGCGCTATAAAGAGCAGGAGTTTAACCGCAACATGGCGGGCATTAACGGCAGCACCATGGCTCTGGCAGTGACGGCAATTGTGCTGCCAGCCATGGTGATCAATACCTCTAACATTGTGGAGCCGACCGCCATTAACCGCCTGTCGCTAACCGTGGCGGCGGTGATGATTGTGGTCTATGGGCTAACGCTGCTGTTTTCTCTAAAAACCCACAGCTACCTCTACGATGTGGGCGTGAGCGACCACGAGGGTGGTCAGGGCGAGGGTGAGCACGGCGAGGCCGAGAAGCCCAACCTGGTGCTCTGGATTGGCGTGCTGCTGGCTGCCACGGTTGGCGTCGCCATTGAGTCTGAAATTTTTGTGGGAGCGGTGGAAGAAACCGCCAATAGCCTGGGGCTGACCGACCTGTTTACCGGGGTAATTTTGCTGCCCCTGGTGGGTGGTGCGGCGGAGTACGTCACCGCTGTACGGATGGCAGTGAAAAACAACATGGATCTGGCGGTGTCGATCGCTATGGGGTCAAGCCTGCTGGTGGCACTGCTGGTAGCCCCAATTTTGGTGATTGTGGGTCAGGTGATTGGCCAGCCGATGGATTTGAACTTTGGCCCCTTTGAGGCGATCGCCGTGGTCATTGCCGTCGCCGTGGTCAATCTGATCAGCCAGGATGGCAAGTCGAACTGGCTGGAGGGGGTGCTGCTGCTCTCCACCTTCGCCATTCTCGGAGCTTCGTTTTTCTTCCACCCGGCGTAAGCACCCAGAACAACCAACGACCGGTAGGGCGGGTTAGGTAGGAAACTACAGTGATTTCCACCGCGTTCCGCAGCGATGCGGCGAAGGGTTAGCTCAGCCAGTCTACGGCGTAGCGATCGCCCCGTTGCTCCAAAAACTCCCCGAGCTGGTGCAGAGTCAACGGCTCAGGCATGGGGAACTGCTCCGGCATCTGCTTCAGATCTAGGTAGTGCTGGATGATCGAGGCATTGTCTCGCGGAAAACGCTGCTCTTTGACGCCTAAAAACTCGCCCCGGCGCTGTGCCTGAGACAGAATTTCCGATCGCCACTGCTCAATCGGAGCAATACCCAAGGAGTTGATGCCGTTAGAAAACAGGGTGAGATAGATGTCGTTGTAGGGTTCGGTGGTTTGCAAGTAGTCCTTGAGCAACCCCAGGGAGGTTTTGTCGTTAAACACCGTCCAGTAGGGCACTAGACCCAGGCGCAAACACAGCCAGGGATGCAGATAGACAAACGACTCAGCTAATAGGCGATCGCTAGGAATGCCCCGCTTGTCATACCACCAGCGATGCAGGTCGGCCACCAGCGGGCTAAGCGATTGCGGCTCGTCAAACACAATCCGCTGCACCTTCAGTCCGTTCTCCTGGGCAAAGTCCATCACATCTTCGCGCAGAGCAGGCTCAAAGCCCCATTCCGCCTCGGGCCAGTTGCCATCGGAGGGAGGGCTGTGCCAGTGGCTATGCTCAGACCCCTGCTGCTTGAGAAACTCAGCTACCCGAGGGCTGCCCTCAACGTACTCTTCGCGGTGAATGCCGCCTTTTCCGCCCACCTGAAAGAAATGGCGATCGCTAACCTGAGTAGCCGGCCAGCTGTAGTGGCATTCCACCAGAAACAGCGTGCCCCCCGGCATTAAATTTTGCTGCAAAAACTGCCGATAGGCGGCCCCCAGCCGCCTGCGCTTCAGGCGAAAGTAGGCTACCCGCCCCACCTTCAACCTGTCCTGGTTGGGGTCGTGCATTTGGTAAGCTGCCAGGTCAGGGTTAGCCGCTAGCAACTGCTGCACCCGGTCTTCGGCCCAGGTCATGACCTGCTTGGGGTCATCTTTGTCGCCCGAGTGGCGGGTGCAGACGAGCAGGGTTTGGGGCAGCCAGGGAATGCCCAGGGCCGCGCACAGGTGAGAGATCGCCCCGTTAGAGGAGCCAACCATCATCGCCGGGTACTGCCGCTGGGGATACTGATTGACCGCCCATTGAGCTAGAGTTTCAGACCGCACCTGCTCTAGCGCCCCTGGGCTAGAGGCATCGAACCAGCCTAACCCGGTGATGATGGCATCGTTGATTGCGTTGGGCAGACTGCCGATGGCCTGGGCCAGCCCTACGGCTAGCTGGGGCACAGGCTCTCCAGCTGGCAAATCCTTTCCTTTGAGATAGTTGGCCGCAGACTGTAGCCCCTGGGTGGCAGAATCCATGCCGGTTACGTACTGGGGCTTCATTCCTCGGGCAGCCAGTTGTTGATTAATAGCCAGGTAAGGAGAAAAGGGCACGGCTGCTCTCAAAATGGGGCCAACTATCTTGCCTCATTAAATCTCGGCCAGAGCGTCATCCTCATCTAGCCACGGGCAGATGAGGGCCGGGGCATAGGCAGACAGCTAATTCCCTCTGTGGGCAGACAAATGCTTCGCGCCTTTAGGGGAAGCCGTAACCACAGCTTGCCCCTAGCCTGACAGAGAGCGATCGCTGGGAAAAACAGAACCATGGCTGTGTTAAAACCACTCTGGCTAAGGCTGAAATTTGTGCTGCAAGCCCTGTGGTTTTTGAGGTACATGCCCTACGCGATCTGGTACTCATGGCAGCGCGATCGGCGCGATCGCCCTTACAAGACCCCGCCAGCAACTATCCCTACGTCCGTGGGCAAAGGGCTTCAAGCTACCCCTACCGAGCGGGGCGCCGAGATTGAATTCGAGCAGGCTTCTCTCGAACTCGCCTTTCTAAAGCCGGATTTTGTCCGCGTCACCTGGCAGCCCGGTCGGCTGCCTCTGCCCTACGGCCTGGCTGACTACCCCTGGCCCACCGTCACCACCCATTTAGAGGAGCAAGCCCAGGGTTGGGTGCTCTCTAGCCCCGAACTTTCGATCAGCGTGGGATGGGACGGCAGCCTGGCGATCGCCGATCAGACCGGCCAGATCCGCCAAGAACTCCCTCCCCAACGCCTGGGGGAGGGGTGGCAGCAGACTACTCCCCTGCGGGACGAAGAGTGCCTTTACGGCCTGGGGGAACGGGCGGCGACGTTTAACCTGCGGCGGCCCGTAGTTTCAGAACGGAGCGGCCCAAACCAGACCAAAACCTATCAGTTCTGGAACTACGACCCCGGCAACATCTACGAACCCGGCACCGACCCGATGTACATCTGCATTCCGGTGTACCTTGGTCTGCACCGGCAGGGTAGCTATCTCGTGTTTTACGAAAACACCTTTCGGGGCGAGCTGCGGGTGGGGCAGCAGGCTACCATCACCTTCGAGGCTGGGGCCTTGCGCTACTACCTGGCGATCGGTGCGCCGCCCCAGCTGATGCAGCGCTATACCCAGCTCACTGGGCGGGCACCCCTGCCGCCCCGCTGGGCCCTGGGATATCACCAATCGCACTGGGGCTATCGCACCGAGGCCACCCTGCGCCAGGAGGTGCAGAGCTTTCAGCAGCACGACCTGCCCCTCAGCGCCCTGCACGTGGATATTGACTGCCAGGTCAACCACCGCGCCTTCACCATTGACCCCCAGCGGTTCCCCAAATTTAGGCAGTTTACGGCGGAGCTGGCGGCGGCTGAGGTACGGCTGATCGCGATCAACAATCCAGGCATTCAGCACAACCGCCACAGCAACCTGTTCTTAGAAGGGCAAATTCTCGACGCCTTTTGCACCTACGCCAACGGCGATCTGGTGGTTGCCCCCGTCTGGCCAGGGCGATCGGTCTTCCCCGACTTTACCGACCCCATCGTGCGGGATTGGTGGAGCCGTCAATTTGCCTACCTGCTCCAAGCCGGGGTGGCTGGTTTCTGGAACGACATGAATGAACCGGCCGCGTTTGTGGCCTGGGGCGACCCCACCCTGCCCCTGGCAACCCAGCACAATTTGGAAGGGCGCGGCGGCGACCACCGCGAAGCCCACAACGTCTATGGCATGCTCGAAACTCGCGCCGCCTTTGAAAGCTTGCGGAGCCATCGGCCCAATATTCGCCCCTTTGTGGTGACGCGATCGGGCTGGGCTGGGCTACAGCGCTACGCCTGGACCTGGACTGGCGATATTGTCTCCACCTGGGAGGCCCTGCGTCAGACCGTGGCCACCGTTTTGGGCCTAGGGCTGTCGGGGGTGGCCTTTTGCGGCCCCGATATCGGTGGTTTTTTGGGCAATCCGGGGGCTGAGCTATACCTGCGCTGGTTTCAGATGGCCACCTTTATGGTCTTTTACCGCACCCACAGCGCGGTTAGCGTGGGGCACCGCGCCCCCTGGACCTACGGCGAACCCTGCCTCAGCATTGCGCGCCGCTTTTTGCAGCTCCGTCAGCAGCTGATGCCATACCTCTATACCCTAGTGTGGGAGACCGCCGAACAGGGATACCCTCCTGTGCGTCCGCTGTTTTGGCTGAACCCGGCGGATGAAAGCCTGTGGAACCGAGAGGATGCCTTTTGCCTAGGCAATGCACTGCTGGTGTGCCCGGTGATGACCGAGGGGGAGCGCTGCCGCTCTATGGCACTGCCTGCCGGAAATTGGTATAGCTTGTGGGATGACACGCTGTGGAGGGGCGGGCAAACCGTTGAGCTGCCGGCCCCGTTAGAGCAGATTCCCCTGCTGGTAAGGGAGGGTAGTATTTTGCCTCTAGCCGAGGGCGAAGACTTGACCCTGCACCTCTACCCGCAGGCTTTAGGCCCTGACGGCTTAGGGGAAAGCCAGGGCCAGCTCTTTAGCGATGCCGGAGAAGGCTATGGTGACTCGCGACTAGACCAGTGGCACCTGAGCCAGCAGGGGCAGACTTTAACCCTCACCTGGCGATCGCAGGGAGACTACCCATTTCCCTATGGGCAGGTGCACCTGCACCTGCACGGGCCAACCCTGGAGCAGGCCTGGGTGGATGGTCAGGAGATAGCGGTGGAAGGACCGATGCTGCGCAGTGCGATCTTTGAGCAAATCAGTCTAAAGGTGCGGCGAGATGAATGATTAGGCCGAGGTAGCTGGGGAAATTGGCAGGCTTCTGGGGCGATCACTCCCCTTTGGCTATCCCCGCTCAATTTCCCATGTATGACTCGCCCGTCAGCGACAGCAAAAACAATAGCCCCATCCACAGCAGTAGCAGACCGTAGAAGATCAGCGCTAGGCTTTGCAGCAACAGCTTGAGCAACACCGGGCGCTGATTTTGCCTGCGACTCATCGCTCGCAGCAGCTCAAGGGCGGCTGCGATCACCAGAATCAGGGTGGCGATCGCGGCTACAATCCAGCTGCTATAGAGCACCGGCAGCGACCTAGCACCCAGCAGAGCGATGCCGGCGGCTACCCCCAGCAGCCCCGCCCCGATCAGCTCCGCGATCGCAAGCACTCCATTAAACTGGTTTAGACGGCTTCGGCTAAGAGTATTTTTGGCGGTTAGAGCACCCTGCGCACCAGGGAGGGCCAACAGCACCAAGGTTCGAAGCGGGTGCGCCCAGGGAGCCTGCACTATGAAAAAAGCCACGACCATCGCGCTGAGCAGAGTCAGCCCTGAGAGCAGCTGGATTTTACCAGAACGGGGTTTACGCAAGGTGCTTTCCCTCATCGGCGTGGCTCGTTGATGCGAATCTCTGCGGCTACAAAAGGTTAGCAGCTCCAAAGGGAGGCGTCACTTTCTGGGTCAAATAGATGAGCTTTTTCGGAGGCGATCGCCAGCCACACCTCATCGCCAATGCGCACCACCTCGTCGGGGGGAATCTTGGCCAGCAGCGTTAGACCCTCGGTCTGCACCGTCAGGTAGGTTTCGCTGCCCAGGGCCTCCAAGTGGGTGATGTGACCGCGAATGTTTTTGGGTGCGGGCAGAGCCAAACTGAGGTGCTCGGGGCGAATGCCCAGCAGTGCTCCGCGGTTGTCGTAGGGCAGCAGGCGATCGTCCCAATCGCTGGGCAGCGACAGGCGAAACTCAGGATGCACCAGCAAAAATGGAGCCTGCACCTGGACGGGGATGACATTCATCGGCGGCGAGCCAATAAAGCCAGCCACAAAGCGATTGGCGGGGCGGTTATACAGCTCTAGGGGGGTGGCCACCTGCTGAATTTGACCCAGATTCATCACGGCGATGCGGTGGCCCATGGTCATGGCCTCTACCTGGTCGTGGGTAACGTAGATGGTGGTAATGCCCAGCTGCCGCTGCAAATTCACGATCTGGGCGCGGGTTTCCATCCGCAGTTTGGCATCCAGGTTTGACAGAGGTTCATCCATCAAAAACACCTGGGGGTTGCGAGCCATGGCCCGACCCAGGGCCACCCGCTGCTTTTGCCCACCTGAGAGCTGCCGAGGCTGGCGGTTGAGCAGCAGGTCAATTTGCAGCATCTTGGCCACGGCCCGCACCCGTTCGTCGATCAGCCGTTCGGCCTCAGAGATGTAGCGCAGGCTGGGGGGCAGTCGGCGGGTAACTGAGACCAAGGGCTTCTCCCACCAGCGGCTTTCGGTGAGCAGGCGCTCTAGCTCCTGGTTGGCGGGAGAGTCGCTGGGGGAAAGCTGCTTGCCCGACTCTAGGGAGGGCAGGGATTGTTCGAGGTCGGCCCCCATGCGGCGCAGGCCGAAGGCGAGGTTGTCGTAGACCGTTAGGTGGGGGTAGAGGGCATAGCTCTGGAACACCATGGCGGTGTCGCGCAGCTTGGGGGGCAGGTCGTTGACTTTGCGATCGCCCACCCAAATGCTACCTCCCGTAATCGCCTCCAGCCCCGAGATCAGCCGCAGCAGAGTGCTTTTGCCGCAGCCTGAAGGACCCACCAGCACCATAAACTCGCCGTCCTCAATGGTGAGGTTGATGCGCTTGAGCACCGCCGCCGCGTCTGGCTCTGCATCTGGCTCAGTGGCCTCTGCCCCATGGGATTGGCGAGATTTAGGAAAGGTTTTGTAAACGTTTTCGATTGCGACTTGGGCCACGGGGAACTGAGCGGGTAAAGGGGTAGGAAGACAATTCTGAAGTGATGCTGAGTAAAGCTACCCTATACCCCCTTTGAGGTTAAGGGGATACAGGGATTCGGCGTTGACAGCGGCAGGTGGGGGGCCTTGGGGGCAGCGTAGCGAGTGGTTCACGGCTAAGGTCAACGCACCCTACGGCAAGCCGGTAACGCCAAAATCGCCAACCTAAAATCCAAAATTTATCTTACTCTGCTTCGGCTAAGGTGCTCTGATCGGGCGGGGTGATGCGAATCACTTGGGTGATGGTTTCGCCTTTGTTGGGTTTGACAATGCGATCGCTCTCCCCAGCCCTGCCTTGCCGGGGCACCGACGCGATGGGGATGACGGCGGTGCGCTCAGCGCTGGTAAACACCGTCACGGCTTCCTTGGGCACTGCGGGCAGTAGCGCCATCAAGCTGTCAGTCTTGAGACTAAATTGAAATGACTGAGTGCCAATGTCGCCGCGCTTGGCCACCCGCAAACCCTCTACCGGCAAACGCTTGGCATAACCCGCCGCCGACACCAGCAGCAGGCAGTCTTTGCTCGACTGAACGGCCACACAGCCGGTCAGGGTTTCTTGCTTGCCCATGCGAATCCCCTGGGGGCCTTGGGCCGCCCGGCCCATGACTTGCAGGTTGTCATCATCAATCGGGAAGCGCAGCAGTCGGCCGCCGGTGGTTCCCAGGACCAGGTCGTCGCCGGGCTCGGCCAGGGTCACATAGGCCAGCTCGTCGCCGTCTTTGACTTTGATGGCGGTGAGGCCGCGCCCAGTGAGGTTGGTGAATTCTTTCAGCGGGGCGCGCTTGATTTTGCCCTTGCGGGTGACGAGAATCAGGTCGTGCTCTAGCAAATCGTCACGAATGACAAGCTGAGCCACGATCGCATCGGCGGCAGATGGCACCGAACCCGGTAGCAGCTGTACCAGAGGTGCCCCCTTGCCCTGACGCGGGTTGGTGGGTACCGTGCCGACGGCAACGGTGAAGGCTCGACCATCGCGGGTGAGGGTGAGCAGTTCGTGGGTTGTGAGGGCCGCTTCAACTTGCACCACCGGGTCGTCGTCTATCTCGTGGAGTTTGGCGTTAGTGTCAACCTCTAGCCGGGCCTGCCGCCGTTGGTACGATTTTTGCGAAAACCGGCGCACGTAGCCTTTTTGAGTAAACTCCACGACCGTCGCTTCTTCGACGGTTTCGGCAATGATGTCTTCGACCTGTTGTGATTCTTCCGCCCGTTCGGCGTCAGTTTGAATGCGGGTGCGGCGGGGGTCATTAAACTTCTTTTTGAGCGCCTTCAGCTCTTTTTTCATCGCCTTGAGCAGCTCTTTGCGATCGCTCAGCAGGCGGGTGAGATCGTCCCGACGCTGGCTGAGTTCGGCAAAATCGTTCTCTAGGCCCTGGCGCTCCATGCCGGTGAGCTTGCGCAGAGGCATGGCTAAAATCGCGTCCGACTGGCGCTCGCTGAGGTCAAACCGCTGCTGAAAGGTCTGCTTGGCGGTGGTGCCGTCGGCGGCGTTGCGCAGAATGTCGATGATGGCATCCAGGTTATTTAGCGCCGTGAGCAGGCCCTCAGTGATGTGCAGCTTGGCTTCGGTTTTTTCGAGCTGGTGCTGGTAATGGCGGGTGAGGGTAGTTTCGCGAAAATCGAGAAATGCCTGCATGACATCGCGCAGAGGCATCTGGCGGGGCTGGCCGTCATCCAACGCCAGCATAATCACGCCAAAGTTGGTTTGCAGCGGCGTGGTGCGGTAGAGATCTTGCAGCACCCGCTGGGCGGGGGTGTCGCGTTTGAGTTCGATCACGACTCGCATGCCGTCGCGATCGCTCTCATCCCGGATATCCGCAATTCCCTCTAGCCGCCCCGCGTTCACTAGCTGGGCGATTTTCTCAATCCACCCCGCCTTATTCACCTGGTAGGGCAGCTCGGTAACGATGATCGCGTTGCGCCGCTGCCGCCCCCGGCCGGGGTGCACTTCTTCAAACTGGCAAATACCGCGAATGGGAATGCTGCCTCGCCCGGTGCGGTAGGCATCGAGAATGCCCTCGGTGCCAATGATCTCGCCCCCGGTGGGAAAGTCGGGGCCAGGGATGAGGCGAAACAGGTCGTCGTCAGAGAGGGTAGGGCGATCGATCATCGCCACTAGGCCATCGATCACTTCGCCCATGTTGTGGGGCGGAATGTTGGTGGCCATGCCCACGGCAATGCCGGAAGATCCGTTGAGCAGCAGGTTAGGTAACTGGGTGGGCAGCACCACCGGCTCCTGCTGAGAGCTGTCAAAGTTGTCGCTAAAGTCGACCAGGGCCTCGCTGATATCGGTCAGCATGGCCTCGTTGCTGATCGGTGACAGGCGCGTTTCGGTGTAGCGCATGGCCGCGGGAGGGTCGTTATCGACCGAACCAAAGTTGCCGTGGCCATCTAGCAATGGGTAGCGGCTGGAGAACGTCTGCACCATGCGCACCAGGGCCTCGTACACCGCCTGGTCGCCGTGGGGGTGATATTTACCCAGCACGTCGCCGACTACGCGGGCGCATTTGCGGTAGGGGCGATCGGGGGTCAGCCCCAGTTCGTGCATGGCGTAGAGAATGCGGCGGTGCACCGGCTTGAGGCCATCGCGCACGTCGGGCAGAGCCCGGCCCACAATCACGCTCATGGCGTATTCCAGGTACGACCGCTGCACCTCGGTATGGAGCGAGGTAGGCACAATCTGCCCAGCAATGATGTCGAGTTGGTCGGCCATGGGCGGGGATCCTGGATGAAAAAGGGGGAACGGGGTAGGTGGGATAGACCAAGCCGTAGCTGGGTTTAGCCATAGCCTAGGCCTGAATTGGCATTTCGAAGCCTAACGCACGGTCTAAATTTAATCGGCCTTAATGAATCGGCGTTAACAATGCTGTAACTTATAGGCAAGCTTGTGGGTATGGCAAGCATTTGGGCACTTTAGTCTATCCGCCATGGGGCACTTGTCTAAAAAAGCTTACCCAGGAGGGCCAGGGCTGTTGCTACCCCGGCTGCCTAGATGAAGCTGGCGCATCAACCCAATCATTTCCGTTCAAAGACCATATTCCTCTGATGACAGGGATGGACACACACAATGAAGACCGTCTTACTCGTTGAAGACGACCTGGTGAATGCCCGAGTATTTTCTAAGATATTGACCAAGCGTGGGGGCTTGGCGGTTAAGCACACAGAAGATGTTGAAGAGGTGATGACCATTGCCCGCAGTGGTGAAGTTGACGTGGTTTTGATGGATGTGTCGCTGGCCCACAGCATGTACCAGGGCAAGCCTATGGATGGCATCAAAATTACCCAGCTGCTCAAGGCCGACCCCGCTACGGCTAACCTACCGGTGATTTTGGTGACGGCCCACGCCATGGAGGGCGATCGCGAGAATTTTTTGAGCCAGAGCGGTGCCGATGGCTATATCTCGAAGCCGGTGATCGACCATCAAGAATTTGTGGATCAAATCAAGGCGACCATAGGGGATACCGAATAAGTACATTTGTACTTTATCTGCCGGGTTTTCGCAACCTGCTCCGCAATAGTCTCGTTATCAATCACGAGAAAGCAGTATTCCCCGGCTTTGAGCCTCTGGCTTAGCTGGCAACATCTGGGAATATCCTCCGAAGGATCTAAAAAGCACTCCTACGACTCTGCTCAATCCCTCTTCTTGAGGGATTGAGCAGAGTGTTTCAGCATTTGTCGGACATCTCAGGCTAAGAACCAGAGTCCAAGATTTAAGCTCTCACCCTACCCACAGGTTGTTCTGAGTCTATCGAACCCCCAGTATCTCTACCTTAGCGTGCAGAATAATAGGACAGCTCGATAGGGGGTCAGCGCCTGGAAAGAGCCTTAGTTATTTTGTAGATTGAGTGACGCGCTAGCAGCACCCAACAAACCTTCCTAGTTTTGAGTTACAGGTCGTTTTGCTCCACCTACATCTCCTATGACAGTGGCTGGCAATTGGGATGAGCTGCGGTTCCTAGGCCAGGGCAATTCGCGCCGCGTCAAGCCTGCGGCATCTCAAACCTGGGGACCAACTCGCGTCGAGCATCCCTCTAGGAATCGCGACTATACTCTGCCTGCTGGTGAATTAGCTTGGCCACCAGCCCCGTCCAGCCGGTTTGGTGGCTAGCTCCCAGCCCAGAGCCATTGTCGCCGTGGAAATATTCGTAAAACAGCACGTAGTCACGCCAGTGAGGATCAGATTGAAAAGGATCGCTGCTGCCGTTAACGGGCCGATAGATTTCTGAACTTGGTTCAAAAATGGCGATCAGCCGCTGAGATAGCTCACTGGCGACCTCCCACAGATTCATCCAGCGTCCAGAACCGGTAGGGCATTCGACCTTGTAGTCGTCGCCTAGGTAGTGGTGAAACTTTTGCAGCGACTCAATGATCAGATAGTTGACCGGAAACCAAATCGGCCCCCGCCAGTTGGAATTGCCGCCAAATAGCCCGCTGCTCGACTCCGCCGGTTCGTAGTCAACTCGGTACTCTTGGCCATCGACGTGAAAGCTGTAGGGGTGCTCGGCGTGGTATTTCGACAGGGCGCGAATGCCGTAGGGGCTGAGGAATTCGGACTCATCCAGCAGTTTTTCGAGCAGGCGACGCAGGCGATCGCGCGGTTCGACATGGCCCAATGTGGCGTAGCACAGAGCCAGCATGCGCCGCGCTCCGGTGCCCTGGGTTTCTATGCAGGCCACATTTCGCTTCAGGTTGGGGCGATTTTGAATGAACCATTCCAGCCGTTCGGCGAAGTTGGGCAGTTTTTCCAAGGTTTTGGGTTCCAGGGTTATGACTGCACAGAGGGGAATTAGCCCGACCAGCGAGCGAATTTTCATCTGAATGCGGTGGTCGCGGGCGGATCCTGGGCGATCGCCCTCTGGCAGGTGCAGCACGTCATAGAAAAACCCGTCTTCCTCGTTCCACAGGCGGGTTTGGTCATCGCCAATGTGGTTCATCGCATCGGCAATGTAGATAAAGTGCTCGAAGAATTTGGTGGCCATGTCTTCGTAGACCGGGTTCTCAAGGGCCAGCTCCAGCGCCATCTCTAGCATGTTGAGGCAGTACATCGCCATCCAGCTGGTGCCGTCAGACTGCTCCAGGGTGCCGCCGGTGGGCAGCGGGGCGCTGCGATCAAACACGCCAATGTTGTCGAGGCCCAAAAAGCCGCCTTCAAACACGTTTTTGCCCTCGGCATCTTTGCGGTTGACCCACCAAGTAAAGTTGAGCAGCAGCTTTTGAAAGACGCGCTCTAGAAAGGGCCGATGGTCGATATCTGGCCCGGTCATCTTTTGAGCGATTTTGTAAACCCGCCAGGTGGCCCAGGCGTGGACGGGCGGGTTGACATCGCCAAAGGCCCACTCGTAGGCGGGCAGCTGGCCGTTGGGGTGCATATACCACTCCCGCGTCAGGAGATCGAGTTGGCGTTTGGCAAACTCAGGATCAACCATGGCCAGAGGAATGCAGTGAAAGGCCAGATCCCAGGCGGCAAACCAGGGGTATTCCCACTTGTCGGGCATGGAGATGATATCGGCGGTATCGATGTGCCGCCAGTGGCGGTTGCGGTTACGACCCTCCGGCGGCTCTGGCATGGTGGTATCGCCCCGGAGCCACTGCTCTACTGAGTAGGTATAGACCTGCTTGCTCCAGAGGAGGCCTGCGATCGCCTGCCGCTGAATTTGCCGCTGATCGTCACTCAGCTCAAAGGGGGTAAGGGCCGTGTAGAAGTCATCTGCCTCCTGCCGCCGAGTTTGGAAAATTGTCGCAAAGTCATCACCAAAGGGGTGTTCCAGGATGGGCTGATTTGTTAGCCGGAGGCGCACTGTCCGCCGCTCCCCTGACCCTAGGGAAAGTTGATAGTGGGGCGAGACTTTGGTGCCTACTAAGTCAGGATTCACTGCATCTTTTTGCCCATGAATTACCGCATTGTGAATGCCGTCTTTGACGTAGGGCGAGAAATTTTCGCCGCCAAACACCGCTGCATAATTGGTCTCGTTTTCGGTGAAATACAGGGGCGGGTTTTCATCAGTCGAGCTTCCTTCGCAGTAAAGCCAGTAGTTTCCCAAAGTGGGGTGCGTGGCTTCAATCACAACATCCCCTGTAGGGGCAGACGGCCGTTTGGCCCTGTGTAGCCTCGGCTTCTCTACGTCATCACCCCAGGTCCAAGTGTTGCGAAACCACAGAGTCGGCAACAGGTGGATTGTGGCTGGCTCAGGGCCGCGATTGACCACTTCAATGGCAATTAGAATGTCTTCGGGGTCGGCCTTGGCATATTCCACAAATACGTCAAAGTAGCGATTTTCGTTAAAAACACCCGTATCCAGCAGCTCGTACTCGGGCTGGTCGCGCCCCCGCCGCTAGTTCTCAGCCACCAGGTCGGCATAGGGGTATTCGGCCTGAGGATATTTGTAGAGAAACTTCAGATAGCTGTGGGTGGGGGTGCCGTCGAGGTAAAAGTAGTATTCCTTCACGTCTTCGCCGTGGTTGCCTTGGCTGCCGGTCAACCCAAACAGGCGCTCCTTGAGCACAGGATCGTTCCCATTCCACAGCGCCAGGGCAAAGCAGAGCTGCTGCTGGTCGTCACAGATGCCGCCTAGGCCATCCTCGCCCCAGCGGTAGGCACGGGCGTGGGATTGTTGGTGGGAAAAATAATCCCACGCTGAACCCGTAGCGCTATAGTCTTCGCGCACGGTGCCCCACTGGCGATCGCTCAGATATGGCCCCCACTTCTGCCACGGCGTTTGCGATTCGTGGGTCGCTTTTAGGCGCTGGTGCTCTGGGTTCATGGGGCTAGAAGAGAGTTTGTTCTTCTCTAGGATGAGCCTTAATTCTGAGAATGACTTGGGGCTGACCTAGAAGTCTCAGTCACTCCTCGATTCGGGCTTCAACTCGGGCCGGTGGCGATCGCGTGGGAGACAGCCTTCTCAGAGACTCCAAATCTAGCGCTCAGGTTCGCTGGGCAGACGCCTAGGCTGAGATCAGCTGGACCGCCCCTAGTCTATTCACCCAGTGATCAGGATTGCGACCCTTGAGTGACTACAGAAACACAACCCACGGCAAGCTAAAGATGTTGACCGCAACTGCCCAACCTCAGCCATTGAAGAATTTTTGGCTACATCCCAATGGAGCGGCCCTGGCGATCGCTGTGGCCTGTGCTCTGGTAGCTGGTTGGCTGCTGCTTGAGACTAGCCCTGACCTGCTCAACCCCACTGCGCTAAAGCCAACCCTCCAGCAGATGGGGGCTTGGGGGCCGGTCATCTACATCGCTGTGCTGGCGCTATCAGTGGTGGTGAGTCCGGTACCGGGTGCGCCCCTGGCGGTTGCGGCTGGCATGGTGTGGGGCATGCCAATGGCCGGCATCTACAGCGTCATCGGCGGATTATTAGGGAGTCTGCTCGCCTACTTTCTGGGGCGCACCCTAGGCAGTGCTGCCATTCGAGCACTGACGGGTAAGTCTATCTCCGTAAACGCACACCGTGGCGAACGGTATTTGGGCTGGCTGATTTTCTTTAGCCGCCTGTTTCCGGTGCTGCCCTTCGATGGGGTGAGCTACGGGGCCGGAATGCTCAAGCTCTCGGTCAAGGTTTATGCGGTGGCCACGCTGCTGGGCATGATTCCCTCCACCTTTTTGTTGAGCTATGCGGGGGAATCTTTTACCACCACCTTGCCGCACGTGGCGATTTCACTGCTGCTGTTGCTGGTTATGGTGGGTCTGCCCTGGCTGGCTTATCGCTACAACTGGTTTGGCTTTCGCGACACTATCCGCATCGAATGAACGATGGAGCTAAAGCAGGCTAGCTGTAGCAAGAGAACGAAAATAGAAGAACGAAGCATGAAAATAAGGCCGGATAGGCTTTAATCCTGGCATTTTAGGCGGTTATAACCCAGACTTTAGTTGATGTGTGCCCAATCATTGGGGTTGCGCTCAGTGATCGGCCAGGGTTTCAATCAGCAAGTCTACCTGCTGCTGCTTTTCGTGCAGATAGGTTTCGCACTGCTGGAGCGCCTGCACGGCCTGCTCAAACTGGCTCAGCACCGCCGCCAGGGGCAGGCTGCCCGATTCGAGGTCAGCGATGATGCCTTCAACGGTGGCAACGGTAGTTTCGTAATTCCAGGGGTCGGCGGCTTTTTTAGGCATGGGAGTTGGGGGTGGATGGAGATGGGAGAGTTAAGGGGGCGGAGGGATGGATTTGAGTGACTTGGACGGTGAGGTAGCCCTGGGCGAGTTGTACCTGGAGGGATTGGCCGGGGGTGACGCTGCTGGTTTGGGTGACGAGTTGGTTGGCTTCGTCGCGGACTAGGGCATAGCCTCGCTTAACGACGGTGTCGGGGTCAAGGGTCATGAGGTGGCTGCGCAGGGCAGCGGTGCGATCGCTCGCTTGGCGCATTTCCACCTGCACCCCTTGCACCAAGCGGCGCTTGAGCTGCTTGAGGTGAATGATTTGCTGCTGCACGCGCTGGTCGAGGCGGGTGCGCAGTAATCGCTGGCCGAGGCGGTGCACATCGCTTTGGGCGTTGAGCAGGTGTTCAGCGGTGAGGGTTTTGAGCAGGGCCACGCGCTGGTGGTGGGCTTCGATTAAGTCGGCTAGGGCGGGGACGGCGGCGATCGCGGCAGCAGTCGGCGTATGGGCACATAGATCTGCGGCCAGATCGGCCAGCGATTCGTCGCGCTGGTGGCCAATGCCTGTCACTACCGGAATGGGGCAGTTGGCGATCGCCCGCACTACGCGCTCGTCGTCGAAACACTCCAGGTCTTCGCTGGCCCCGCCGCCGCGAGCCAAAATCAGCACCTCGGCGCGACCATCGCTGGCCACCCGATCGATCGCGGCAACGATGGAGGCGGGGGCGTTATCGCCCTGCACTGTGGCGGGCGAAAAAAGCACGTGCAGACCGGGGTGGTGGTGGCGCAGCGATCGCTGAATGTCGCCCCAAGCAGCTGCTTGGGGCGACGACACCACAGCTATAGTTTGGGGCAGAGCGGGCAGTGGGCGCTTAAACTCGGGGTCAAACAGACCCTCGGCGGCGAGCCGCTGGCGCAGCTGGCGGTAGCGCAGGGCCTTAAGGCCGTCGCCGCTAGGCAGCACCTGCCACACCGTTAGCTGGTAGCTACTGCGCTGGGGGTAGACTTTCACTGTGCCCAGGGCGATCACCTGTTCACCGACGGCGGGTAGGGTGGTAAGCCGCGCCTGCTGGCTGCGCCAGGCCACAGCATTGATGGCAGCGCCGGTATCGGGGTCAGTGAGGGTAAAAAACAGTCCCTTGGCGTGGGGGTTGGCGCTAGACACTTCGCCCACGACCCAGACCTGGCGCAGGGTGGGGTCGTCCTCTAAAACGGCCTTGATGTAGTCGACCAAACCGCCGACGCTCAGGGCCGCTGGGGCCATAGCCATAGTTAACTCAGGGTTAGTCATGCGATCTCATTCTCAGCCAAACTCCAGTGTGGGCCAGATGGCTGTGAACATCAACCGGCTCGTTGAGCTGGTCGAGTCTCGGTGGCTGTTTGGCGTAGCCTTCGTTCCCCACAAACCGTTTGTCAGTTATTTAGGCGTTGCTAAATCGAGGAATGAACCAGCAGCGCTAGACTTTGCATGATCCCCTAATTCCCCTAATTCTGGGGGACTTTGAGACTCTGTCTCCCCCCAAAATTGGGGGCTAGGGAGCAAATCATATTTTCGTTAAGCAATGCCGTTATTTAGGCCAAGCTATCGCCCACCACATAGCAGTTGCGGCCCTGGGCCTTGGCCTCGTAGAGGGCCAGGTCGGCGCGATGGATCAGCTCTCTGGGGGAGTGCTCTTTGATAGTGGGGCAGTGGCACACCAGACCAAAGCTCAGGGTTAAGTTTGAGCTTACCTGTGAGTAGTCGTGGGGCAGCGGGCACTGGGCGATCGCCACCTGAATTTTCTCGATGATCTCAATGCCCCCATTGAGGGTGGTGTCGGGCAGCAGCAACACAAATTCTTCGCCCCCGTAGCGGGCCGCCAGATCGCCGGGCCGTTTGACCACGGTGCTGAGTATCTGGGCCACCTGGCGTAGGCAGTCGTCGCCTGCTAGGTGGCCATAGTTGTCGTTGTAGGGCTTGAAGTAGTCAATGTCGCAGAGAATCAGCGACAAATATTTTTGCTGACGGCGGGCCCGCTGCCACTCTAGATCGAGGGCCTGGTCAAAACTGCGACGGTTGGCAATCTCGGTGAGGCCATCGACGGTGGCCAGTCGGTTAAGCTCGGCGTTGACTAGCTTGAGCTTTTGGTTGAGGTCGGCCTGGGTAACTTCAGCCCGCTTGCGCTCGGTGATATCGCGCACAATCACCAGCACTTCGTTTTGGCTAATGGGCACCACCCGCGACTCTTCGTGGCGCAGTTCGCTGTTGATCTCGATGGTGTGTTCGTAGCGCTGTCGGGTGCCTGTGGCTAGGGCCTGCTGCACCCATTGCAGGCGCAGGTCGGCCAGTGCCTTGGGAAAGCTGGTGTAAATTGACTGACAGCGATCGCCAGGAATTGGGCCATAGAGGGTAATCTCACCCCCCGAAATTAAGTTGAGAATATCCCCGTTTTCGTCGATGCGCATCATCAGATCGGGGATAGCTTCGAGAAGCGCCTGCTGGGTAGCCTGATGGTCTTTGAGGGCAAATTCGGCCCGTTTGCGATCGCTCACGTCTAGCGTAGTGCCGTCAATGCGAAGGGGAGCGCCCGCGCCATCGCGCACTAAGCGGGCCTGCCCGCGCACCCAGCGCAGGGAGCCATCGGCGCGAAAGATCCGGTACTCCTGGTCAATTTTGTCTTGATAGCTCAGGGCCTCAATGTCGGCCAAAAGCAGCGGGTAGTCGTCGGGGTGAATGCAGTTAAACCAAAGGTCAGCATCGGCTAAAAATGCCTCTGGAGGGTGGCCGTAGAGAGCAGTAGCGGCGGCGTTGACGTAAATGGTCTCTAGGGTTTTGGGGTCGACCGACCACACAACGCACTCCAGCGAGTTGAGAATGCTATCGATGCGCTGCTGCTGCAATTGCAGCTCAGCCTGGGTAATCTCTAGCTTTTCAGAGCTGCTGATGACCCACTGCTCTAGCTGCCGCGATAGGGCATCGCGCTCGGTTTCAAACTGCTTGCGATCGCTAATGTCCCGCAAAATCGACAGGTGATGATTGGGCTGAACGTGGGCTGTCGCCGAAAACTCCACCGTCTTGACGGTGCCATTGTCGAGCCGCAGCTGCTGTTCCCCCCGCATCTGCCCGGTCGCCAAAAAATTCTGCCAAACCGGCTCAAACTCCGTGTCCGTTGGTAAAAAATCGGCCACTCGTCGCCCAAGCAAAACCTCCTGGGGCAGCTCTAGCAGCGCACAGGCCGCTGGGTTTGCCGCCAGGTAATATCCCGCGTCATCGACAATGAGCATGGCATCAAGGGCGGTCTCAAAGACGCTTTTCCAGGGTAGGGCTGAGTCTAGGTGTGGGCTAGCTCCTGCCCTGTTTGCGCTAGCATTGTCCCCGCCAAGATTTGACGGGGATGCTTCCAACTCTGCGGTGGGCTCTGACTCTGCGGGCAAAGGCATGATGTGGCAGTGACTTCATCTTAGGAATTTCTGACCTTGCCAGAGTGAGCATGCAACACCCATCGGAACAACCCACGTCAAATCAGAGTGATTGTCTTTGTTAGCATGCCCCAATCCTGACGAATGCTTAAATCTAGTTGTCCTCAAATCTCTCTAAAAGTAGACTGGTTTCCTAATTTTTCTTTCCGCAGTCTAAACCGAGTGCCACTGATCTGGGGGCCGCCGTCGGAGATGGCAGCCTCCGTCACACCACCCCCCAACCGATTTGTTTACTATAAAAACAGACGCTCTAGGGGATCGTCATCCTAGAGCACGTCGGAGCCTCGACCCTGCTCAAGTTGCCGACTTGCCCAGGGAGGACTGTTTGCTGCCGCTACCCATTGGTACCGTTGCCACACCTTCGCATTAGCGCTTACATTGCCCTCCGGCTCACCCTGCATCGGCTGCGCCAAGCCGCTACTACTTGGCCCCCAGCTCAAGACTGGGTGCTGGCGGCGGCGTTAACGGTGGCGCTGGGGCTAGTGACTATTCCCCTGGGGTTGAGCAGCCATTTTTTGGCCCCTACCCTGGCCGACATTACCTGGGGCGACGGGCTGCGGCTAGCGGCGCGGGTGTTGCTGGTGCCCGCCCTGCTCGAAGAGGGGTTTTGGCGGGTGCTGCTGCTGCCTCACCCGACGGAGATCATGAGCGAGCGCCGACGCTGGCGGCTGGGTCTGCCCATGCTGGGGCTGTTTGTCGTCATGCACCCCCTCAACGCCATGACCCTCTACCCCGTGGCCTTTGCTACCTTTAGCAACCCGGTGTTTTTGTTGTCGGCCGCCCTGCTGGGCCTGATCTGCACCATCGTCTACTGGAAATCAGGTTCATGGTGGGTGGTTGCGGCCATGCACTGGCTGGTGGTGATGGTGTGGCTAGTATTTTTGGGCGGCTACAGCGCCCTGAGTCTCTAGGGCGTGTCATCAATTAAGCCAAATCACGACAGCCGCCATGTAGATTGCACTAAGAAAGGTTTCTGCGAGCTTATCGTAGCGGGTAGCAATCGCTCGATACTGCTTAAGCTTGGCAAAGAAGTTCTCAATTAGATGCCGTGCTTTGTATAACTCCTGGTCATAGTC
>NZ_JACJOX010000074.1 GCF_014695775.1 Leptolyngbya sp. FACHB-60
CAATTCCCGCCCATTCTTTACAACCTGGAGGCTCTGGCAGTGAGGACAATCCATGGCTCTGGAGTAGTTGCACTGCAACCATTTTACCCATCACCGTCTAACAGACCAGTGCCCGAACCAGCGGGGCGCTGATTATAGATAATGACATAGTCATTGTAATTTTGAGTAACGCTCCAGTGGTCTGGATAGTCGACAGAGAAACGTTGAGAGGCAACGGTTTCCTTCGTTCTGAAGATGATGCTCTCTTCCTTGGCTGGTTGGGCGATCGCTTGCACAGCACAGGTTGGCATGACTATCAGCGATACACATAGGGCAAGAGATATTCGACTCAACATAAGAAACTTCTCAACCAACGCTCTAATGCTAGGAACATCTAACTTATTCAATGGGTTCGGCAACTCATCCGGGTTCTTAAATGACGCTTATGGAAACAGCCGCACGGCAGGTGTTAGTGGTTTGAAAGAATTCATAAGGACATCTTGCGTTACGGCCCACCCGGTGATGAGCATAAAACCCAGCATCGCTATCCTCAGATGCAAAGCGGAGGCCGCTGCAACCCAAATAGCTGGCCCACAAGGTGAAACAATTAGCTAACAACAGCGGCATGGCGCTGGGTTGCGGCGTCAAAAATTGGCACCAAGCTATACCCCTCTGGTGTCCACTGCCAGAGTTCTTTCAGTTCTTTTGACGTGGGTTGCTGGCCCAACCCTAGGCGGGCCAAAATAACGCGAATAATAACCTGGTTAAAGTGCTTGGGAAATCGATACTGCTCCTGAGCGTGATCTAGAAAAAAAGTTTTGTAGTAGGTCTTTAAACTACCTTCCAGCTGGGAAATTTGCTCCAGAAAGGCTTTAACCTCCCCTAACCGATGCTGATGATGGGCTAACAGCAGTTCGGCGGCATTGTTGAAATGCATGCCCTCGTCTTTAACCAGATGGTGGCCGATCTTCTGAATATTGGGCCCGAAATGTTGGTAATATTCGGCTAAATCTCGTCGGTAGGAATAGACGGAGCCAATCTCATCAAACATCAACGTCACCAGCAGCGTAAATTCGTCTTGCAGGGTGATTTGCAGCGGTTCAAAGTCATGAACCCGTTCTGAAAAGCAACAATCCATGTCAGCAAAACTTACCCCTGATAGGCTGTGATAGGTGCGTCGTAGGGCTTCGTAGTGCTTTAGTTCGTCGGTCAACCAGAGCCTCAGCATGGCCAGAAAGTCTGCTGACATGTCTGCCTGGCGCGACATCACATAGTCGTACAACGCTTGGGAGTCTCCTTCCGAGTAGACATCTCGACTGAGCAAGCTGCAAAAGTTTTGCCAAACCCCGTCGGGGGCATGGGCAAAATACTGTTCTGGAATGGAGTGATCGAGGGGAAGAACCTGATCTAAAACCCAATGGTTTTGCCCCAATTTAGGCCTGCATACCACCATCATTGCCCTCACCCGTAAAAAGACTACAGCCTGGCCTCGGTCTAAACCTCGATCTAAATACCGGCAATATAGAGCCCGTCGTCGGAGACAATGTGGGGAATGATCAGGCAGTGGCGTCCTGTAATGCGCGAGGTGTCTCCCCGCAGGATGATGCCCGCTGCCTCGCCGTTGATGACCCAGCTACCGACCATGTAGTGGTAGCCAAAGGCCTGGGGAAGTTCGATATAGTCCTGAATGACAAACCCTTCTGAACCGTAGCCCAGGGCATCCCGTTTTTCCAGTTCACCGACTCCTGTTTCAATCGAGGTGCCTACCCCCTCTAGCCCCAGCATGGGCTTCTTAACGTGCATTTCCAACATCAGCTTCGTGGCCTCGGGCGACACGTCGCTGTCGAAGTAGGTTGCTAACAAATAGGGGCGATAGTCAGAGGCTTTGAACTGGTCCCACATGAAGGCCATGGCCCCCTTATTAGAGAGCACTTGCTTCCAAAGGGGTTCGAGCACCTTTACGTCTCCGGACTCTAGGCGATGGGCCAGGGCAGGGGTTGCTTGGGTGTTGGCCATGTCGTTCTGAATGTCAGACCAGTCGTAGATTTTCCACAGCACTGGAATGCGATCGTTAACGTGGTCGACGAAGTAGCCTTCCTCATCTAGCCCCAGCCCCCGCTGCACCTCCTGGCCCTGTTCATCTTGAAGGCCCCGTAGGTAGACAATTTGGGTGTAGATGTCGCTATCCACTTCGTCATGGAGGATCTGGATCAGCTGCATGGCCATTTCTAGATCTTCCTCTAGGTTCTCATCGACTAGGAAGGAGATACCCGTTTGGCGCAGGTTATAGGCCTCAGCAATGCGCCGCCATTGACCAGCCACCATATCCCAAAATTCGTTGAACTGACTGGCGTCGTTGGGCAGGGGAAACGAACTGGTCTGTTGGTTGCGCTTGTAGTCAACCAACCAGTTCCACTGATAAATGGTTTCTGCCCCTAGCAGCGGCGTCTCACCGTTGATTTCGATCAGCTTGATCTGGCCCGCTTCGGTGACCACCAGATCAAATCGGGTGCAGAGGGAGAGGTCCTCTACCGGATCGGTGCGATCCCAGCTGGCCTTAATTGCTGGCCAGTAATCGGGGCGAATTTGCAAGGTGGCTAAACGCCGATCGACATCCCCCGGTTGGTGGTCGGTAAAGAACCAGTCTAGAAACTCTACGCACATCTGCCACAGTTGCTCGGTGGCGGCTGCGATCGCAGTTTCTTCCTGCGTATCAAACTGCAAGGCAAAGGGCTGGGGCAGGGCCTCTACCCAATACTGCTGCTTTGGATCGCTCAATACCTCAGTTTGGTATGCGTTGGCTTGGATGTGCTCCTGCCAATTGCGACGTCGGACTACCTTGAAGGGTCTCATAAGCGACTACTTTCCACCCCTACCCGTACTTTTGAAGGTTGAGCCAAATCCCTGGCTGCTGCGGCCGGTAATGGTGCCCCTAGCTGCGGTACCCGTGGGTCGTTGGGGTGCGGCTACGCTGGTGTGGCGCGGCACCGACACCGGCCCTGGACGGGTTTGGGGAACGGTGCGTCCGAAGGGGGTGACCACCTGCCCTGGCTGACTGCTGCGGAAGACGGTATGGGGTTGATAGACGCTGCGGTTGCTGCCGCCAAAATTGAGATAGACAAAGCTCGGGGAACTGTAGGGGTAAAGATAGGTGCCGCCATAGGCCGGCCGGTACCCATTGGCTTCAGCGTTTGCGGGCGTAGTTTCGCACTGCACACCCTCGGCCTGGCAGTCTGCCAGGCTGGAATATACCGGAGCGGTGCGATCGTGTTCCTGCAGGGCCGCCTGCATCTGTGGTTCGCAGTCTTCGACCTGCATTACTGGGGGAGTGGGGGGTTGGGCCAGTTGATTCTGCTGGTGGGCCTTAAGTAAGACTTGATATTCTTGCTGCTGTTGGGTAATGTCGGCTTCGCATTGCTCCGTGGTTTCGTAGAACACCGCCGGAATCTCCTCGTCGGCGTTTTGGTCGGTGGTAGTGCTGCTACTGCTCGATGTTTGGGTAGACGGTCCGCCACACCCAGCCAGCAAAGAAGCAAACACCGCCGTCAGAACTAAACTGCTGTGGAGCTGCTGTCGATAGATAGAGCGGATTTGCAGAGGCTGGGAATTGGGTTTTGGATATGCCATAGAGTCTTGCTAGAGCCGTGAGCCGTCATTCGAGCTTTCCCACTATAGCCAGCCCACTTAATAGGATCAGGCAATAATAGATTCCTGCAACAAACTCTGAAAGGTTGTCTAAAACCCATGAACCCAGGGGAATGGGAGATTAAGAGATACGTTTGCGGAGGAATGTGACCGTTTCAATCAGATTGCTGGAGCATTTCTAGAACGCATCCGCTTGAGAATCGCTGTGGGTGGATAATTCGGCGTGAAGACTAAGTCACAGCCAATAAGCTGGCCAGGTCGAGCTGAATCTTTGTGTCAATTAAGATGGTCTCACTCAGAGCTAGTCGCTCTCCAGTGATCCAAACAGCCTGGGGCTGAAACCGATAGAGCCGTCGAGGAGAAGGAGCAAGATAGTCAGCAGGCGATCGCTGTTGGCCCTTGGCCGCTCGTTTTAGCAGCAGGGAAATGACTTGCTCCACATCCTCTGTTTCTACTTCAGCCGCAGTGCCAGAGAGATAGAGCCCCTGGCCCTGGCCCTCTTCTCGATCTGTACTGTAGATAGCGATCGCTGCCCGGCCCTGGTTGGCATAGAGGTTTTGGGAGTGCTGGGCCACCATTGCAGAAGACCAGTACAAATTCCAGTCAGAATCGTAGGTAAAAAAGAGTGGAGAGACCCAGGGCATGCCATCGGCGGAGCTGGTAGAAAGGGCGCCGTAGATAGTGCTCTCAAGGATTTGTCGCGCCCTGGTAATGACCTCTGGGGTCTGACCATCAGCAGTATTGACCCAGCCGTTCTCAGCCGTAGCAATAGACATGGTTTGCAGCCCTCTGGCAAAAACTCTATTCAGAATAAGGCGCTTTGCTGGCTCATTGGTTGAACCTCATAGCCCTCAACAAACTGAGGTGATATTTTTCGAGAGCAACACGAGTCTGTTCCCCAATTTCCTGCGCTATATAAACATTCTGCGATTCAAGACTACTATCGCCTCTAGCCAAGCAAGAGGACATATTCATTGGGTTAGGAATTAGCAATTCATCTCCATCTAACAAAACTGGAGTTGGTCACCGGATGGATGAGTAATAGTCTCAACGCGCATAGGGAACAACCCTAAATCATGACAAAAATCTAATTGTGATGAACTTCTTCGTCAAACCTTCTCTCGTGGCAGTTTTGGGCGTCTAACTTTACAAAAAAGTATTGCACAAGATTCTTACCGAAAAAAGACGTCTACAGCTTTACACTCTGCAAACGTCTTTCTCAAGCCTCAATTGAAGGTATATCAGTGCTTTAGCCTTTTTCCTTCGTTCACCAACTTTACACTTTTCCTTTTATGCAGTTCAGAAAGGAATATCGTCGTAGCTGGGGGCAGGGGTAGAGGGCGGCGGGGTTACTGGAGTTGCCGGGGCCGCTGGGCGAGCGGCTGCCGGGCGGGAGGCCGCCGGACTAGGCGTGGCTGCAGGAACCGCTACGGCGGCTGGGGGAGCCATGGGCATGGTGTTGAGATCGCCCACCGCGTAGATGCGCTGCACAGTCATTTCGACCTGCTTTTCTTTGTAGCCCTGGGGGCTATCGACCACGTTCATCGCCAGACGGCCTTCCAGCAGCACTCGCTGGCCCGCCTGGTACTGGGCCTGAATGTCTTGGGCTAGGTTGCCCCAGCCAACCACCTTCATCTGTGAGGAGGGGTCGCCCTCTTTTAGCCCTGGAAACTGAACCACGAACTCGGCTACGGGAGTTTGGTTGTCGGAGGTGTAGCGCAGCTGGGGCGCCTGCACGATCTCGGCCATTAGCAGGCAATTGTTCATAGCGGCATGGGCTCCTTGATCCCCTGTTCTTTCTCAATAAAGGTTTGGACGTGCTGCTGGTATTTGGCTAGGGTGCAGTCGAGCCACTCGCGGCTCTGGCTGTTGCCATAGATATGTACTAGGGGCTCGCCCGCGTCGGGCAGCACCAGCACCCAGTCATCGGGGTTGTCACCTAAGATTTTAACGCCGTCGATCAGCTCTAAACGCTCGGGCGGATTATTTTCTACCAAATAGCGCATCAGGGCACCTTTGACGGTCCAAGGGCAGCGCAGGGTTTGCATACGGTAGGCCATGCGAGGCAGGTCTGACCAGATCTGGCCGAGCGATCGCTGCTGCAGGCTCAAAATCTCAATCAGCTTAGCAATGCAGAACATGGCGTCGAAGCCGGGGTGCAGCTCGGGGAAGATAAAGCCCATTTCGCCGCTGCCGCCCAGCACCACATTGGGGTTGCTCTGGCAGGCTTCCATTAAAGCGGTGGGGTTGGCCTTGGTGCGAATCACTCGACCGTCGTGGCGGCGGGCAATGTGCTCGATCGCCCCCGACGTGTGCACCGGCACCACAATGGTGCCGCGCGGGTGGGTGGTCAGCATCATGTGGGCCATCAGCGAGGTCAGCACTTCGCCGCGGATGCGGGTGCCCACCTCATCGACGAGAATCAGCTGTTCACCGTTGGCCGACACCTGGGCGCCAAAGGTGGCCCGCAGCGCCTGCACCACTTGACCGAGCTGGCTGAGCATTACCTCGCGCTCGTCGTTAGAGAGGGCCACCTGGCGCAGGCTGGCGTTGAGTACCACTGCGTCGCAGTCAAACTTGCCGAGAATCTGTGGCAGCACCGCTCCGGACACGGCGTAGAGGTAGTCGATCACCACTTTGGCCTGGCTATTGGTGACGGCCTCGATGTTGAGGTGCTTCTCAAAGGCGATGGTGTAGGTGGAGACTACATCGGTGGGGTTGGTGACGGTGCCGATTTCGTGAACGGGCGCTCGCCGCAGATCTTCTTTAAAGTAGGCACCCTCAATTTTCTTCTCTTTGCCCTTAGAGATATCGATGCCTTTCTCGTCAAAGAATTCGATTAGCACATAGTCGGGGCGATCGGGGTGCAGCCGCACGTGAATGCCCCCAGCAACGCCCATCGCCGCCAACATGCTGCGGGCCACCGGAATCGCCGTCGCCTCCAGGTTTTGGATGTTGATGCCGACGGACATCAGGCCTGCGATCAGCGATCGCGACACCATGCGCGAAATGCTGCGCTGGTCGCGCGAGACCGTGACGTGGGAGCCGGGCTTGAGGGTTGACCCGTAGGCTGCCCCCAGCTTGACCGCAAACTCGGGGGTAATGTCGATATTGGCCAGCCCGGCCACCCCCCGCTGGCCAAATAGATTGCGCTGCGCCGTGTTGCCCCAGATAAGGTTAATGTTCAACGTTGCACCTGACTCGATTTGCTTGCTCGGCCAGACTCGCACGCCGGGGCTGATTTGCGCCTCTTCGCCCACCGTCGATAGAGGGCCAATCACCGCCCCCTCCAGCACGTGGGAGCGGCGGTCAACCCGCGCCCCTCGGGCAATGGTGCAGGCCCGCAGGTGCACTTCATCACCCACGATCGCGCCATTCCAGACGATCGGTCGCTTGAGGTCGGCATCGCAACCAATGGTGACGTTATCACCGATCACAGTGCCCGGTTCGAGCACCGTGCGGGCACCGATGCGGCAGTTGTTGCCAATCATCACCGGCGGCTGAATCTGAACCGTTGAATCTATCTGGGTATTGTCACCGATCCACACGCCAGGAGATGTCTCAGGGTATGCATAATTGACCATCACTTTGCGGTGCAAGGCGTCGTACTGGGCTTCGCGGTAGGCCTCCAGGTGGCCGACATCGCACCAGTAGCCGTCGGCCACGTAGCCATAAATGGGTTCCCCCTTCTCCAGCAACAGGGGAAACAGATCCGTGGAGAAGTCAGACTCTTCGTTGTCGGGCAGGTAGTCGAGCACCTCGGGTTCAAGAATGTAGGTGCCGGTATTCACCGTGTCAGAAAAAATTTCGCTGGTGGAGGGCTTTTCTAAGAACCGCTTGATGCGGCCCGCTTCGTCGGTAATCACCACACCAAAGTCGACGGGGTTAGGCACCCGAGTCAGCACCAGGGTGGCCTTAGCGCCCGTTTGCCGGTGAAATGCGATCGCCGCTTTGAGGTCAAAGTCGGTGACGCTGTCGCCGCTAATCACCAAAAACGTGTCGGTGAGCAGGTCGGCAATATTCTTGACGCAGCCCGCCGTGCCCAGGGGTTGGTCTTCTTCGACGGCGTAGGTCATCTGCACGCCAAAATCGCGGCCGTCGCTAAAGTAGTTGCGCATCACATCGGGCAGGTAAAACAGGGTGGCAATTACCTCATCAATGCCGTTGCGCTTGAGCAGGTTGACGATGTGTTCGGCAATGGGGCGGTTGAGAATCGGCACCATGGGCTTGGGCAAGTCACAGGTTAGAGGCCGTAAACGGGTTCCTGAACCACCGGCCATTAGCACTGCGCGCATAGAGTCTCCTTGCTGCGTAAACATTCCTGATGGGGTTGCCCTAGACTAGCTAGGGCTCTCAACCAAACACTGACCACAACCATCGACAGGGATATCTATAACATTACTCTGGCATTGAGCCACTCAAAGATAGACTAGAGTAAATGCAAACGATTTATGCTCTGTCACGGATGAGATCTGCTTTGCTCTGCCACGACCGTTCTCTGCCGCCGCACCTCGGGGAGCAAACGTTTGGAAAAGTAAGGCAATGGCGGGCAACCGGGGGCAACGTTGGTATTGTAGAAGCATAGGTGAACCGGGTAGGAAGGAGCAGTGACTATGGGTACATTGATCGTGCTTTTGTTGGCCGGTATTTATGGCGGTGGGGCCTTTAAGTTTTGGACGGGGTTCAACCGCACCAACTTTACCGATGGCAAGGTAAAGTTCACTCTGCTATGGCCGCTGTTTTTGGCTCTCAACAAGTCGTACCGCCAAAACTTTAGCCGGGCGTTGAAAGGATGAGCCGCCTGCCCGCCGCCGACCCCTCTCCCTGGGGGGCTCAGGTACAGGCTGTTTCCCAGCGCTACGACCAGGAGTTCGCCGGTAAAGCTTTTGACTTGCCCCCCGAGGTCGAAGAAATGGCGGTGTTTCAAGACTGGATTGCCGGTACGCTGACGCCGCGCATCTCAACGCCCTTTTGGGAGTCGGTGAAGCCCCGCAAGCGCGATCGCTGTCTTGACATCGGCTGCGGCATCAGCTTTTTAATCTACCCCTGGCGCGAGTGGGATGCCCTGTTTCAGGGCCACGACATTAGCCCCGTGGCCTGCGCTGCGCTGACCGCTCGTGGCCCCCAGCTCAACTCGAAGCTGTTTAAGGGCGTCACCCAAGGTCCGGCCCACCGGCTGGAGTATGAGCCTCACACCTTTGACATGGCGATCGCTACGGGCGTTAGCTGCTACTACCCCGCCGACTACTGGGCCACGGTGCTGCAACAGGTGAAAAAAGTCATCAAGCCCGGCGGCTGGTTTTTGTTCGACGCCATCAACCCCGAAGCCGAGCTAGCCGAGCCCTGGGCCATTCTCGAAACCTACCTGGGGGCCGAGGTGCATTTAGAAGCCCTCGATCGCTGGCCCGCCCTGGTTAAAGCCGAGGGCGCACGGGTCGTTTCTACCAAAGACTATGAGCTGTTTCGCCTCTTTAAGGTGAAGTGGGACGCTTAGGAGGCAGTTTTGAGTTTTGAATTCAAAATTCAAAACTCGAAATTCAAAACTCTTCCCCTTTTCCCCACTTCCCCTGATTGCGCTACCATTAGCGGCGACATTTGGTCGGGAGGTCGCGTATGGGCTTGGGTTCAAGAAACGCCAAACTGGGGCTGGGACTGCTGCTGCTAGCTCTACTCGGCGGCTGTAATCGAGGTGCTGAGGTGTCCGACGTGGCCTCGACCCCAGCCGAGAGCACGCCCACGGCTGGGGCCGAAGCCTCAATGGAGCCGGTGGAGGATGGCGGCTATCGTTCGACGCCCATTGACCCCATTCGCACGGCTCAGCTAGTGACCCAGGGGGAGGGATCGCAGGTCAATCTGCGATCGCAGCCCACCACCCAATCTGACTCGCGGGGCTATGGCCTTGGCGGTGACGCAGTGACGCTGCTGCGCCTAGCCGAGGGCGAAGGAGGTCTGAGCTGGTACTACGTCAAGTTTGCTCAATCTGAGGCCGAGGGCTGGGTACGGGGCGACTTTATCGACACCAGTGCCCAGGCCGCCGCACCGTCTCCTACATCAGAAGAAATCACCACTGGTTCCTGTGGCGACAACCGACCGGAGGCGTTTTTTGAGACCAAATCTTTTAACATTCACCTGTGCCAAACCCCCCAGGGGTTGAGCTACATCGGCACCAACAAAACCAACAACAAAACCCTCACCACCACCGACGTGCGCAACAGCCAGGGCACCTACATCGCCATCGACGGCAACCAGCAGTACCACATTAGCGATCAGGCCCTGGCGGTTTACCAAGTGAACGGCGGTAGCTACGATCAGCTCGAAGGCGAAGACGTGATTCGCCACGAGCGTTTTTTGTATTGAGGCAGGTTTTGCGATCGCGCGGGCTTACTAACTGCTGACAGCCTGAGACCTCTACAGTCTCAGGCAACCTGGGCTATCTAGATTTAGCGCTTAGGCCATTGCTAGCTTAGTCGCAGTTGAAAAATGGGCAGTCGAAGTTAGGTACCAGACAGGGCGCTGCGGCGGCAACACCGCCTACAGCGGCAGTCAGGACCAGGGCAGAAACGGCTACCAAAGAAAGCTTTTTGAGTTGAGTAAACGGCTTCATGACGGTGTGTCTCATTGATAGGAATTGAAAATGAAAAGCCTCTTAATGAAGCTGTGAATAGCTTAAACTCTGAGGTCGGCTTGAGAGTCAATCCTCAAAATTTGGCTTAAGCTAGCTCTAGCGATCGCGGTCACTCATTTACCCTAGTCAAGCACAACTGTTATGCACCGCCTCGCTAGCGGACGGGTTACCTAGGCAATGAAGAATTTACTCAAGATAGGCGAGCTGGCTAAACAAGCCAACGTAACTGTAGCGACTATTCGCTATTACGAATCGCTACATCTACTTGAGCCGGTGAGTAAGGCAGAGAATGGCTATCGCTATTACGACGAAACGACGGTCAGCCGCTTGCAGTTTATTAAGCAGGCACAGTCACTACAGTTCTCCCTGGCTGAAATTCAGCAGGTGATAGATGTTCGCAACCAGGGAGAGCCAGTCTGCAACTTAGTAAAAGCGTTACTTGACCAAAAAATTGCCACATTAGAGCAGGAAATTCAGCAGGCCGCAACCTTGAAAACCAGGCTAGACGCCTACCGTACCAGCTGGGTGGCCCGCCCCTTAGACAATCCATCCGCCGTCAAAGTTTGCAGCCTAATCGAGGAGGTCGGTCTACCTTCCCCTGGCTAAGCGATCCTGGGCTGTCGCCATCAAACCCAACAGCCTTGATTTGCCTATGACAGGTGGGCAAAACGGTTTAAGCTAGCCTGGCGGAATCTCATCCCGCGACGGTGCCCGATTGGGTGGGGCTAAATCTACCGGAGCTGGAGCATAGGGGTCTTCATATTCTTGGGGGATTTGAGTCTCAAACTCATCTGGTAGAGGTTCAGTCTCAAATTCTCCGGGGGGGCTGAGCGGGGCGGGGTTGGTGCTGCCGCCGCCAACGGGGGCCACGGGCTGGGCCATTTCAGTGTGGATGGTTTCGGTCATGCGGCGAATGAGTTCGCTGGCACGGCCATCGTTGGCGGGGCGCTGCACCAGTACCGCCAGGGCATAGCGCTTGCCGTTGGGCACATCGACTAGGGCGACATCGCCCAGCATGGCCGAGATATCGCCGGTCTTGTTGGCCAGCAGCGAGCCATCGCGAATGCCCGAGGGAATCAAGCTTCCATTTTCGGTGCGCTGCATGATGCTGAACAGGCGATCGCGCGATCGCGGCGTCAGCAGGCCACCCTGGTCAATTAGAGCCATCAGCAGAGTCAGGTCTTTGGCGCTGGTGGTGTTGGTGCCGTCTAGATCGGGTAGGGGGTTGCGCAGCAGGGTGTGCTCTAGCCCCCAGGCGGCAAAGGTTTGGTTGAGCGCCTCAATGCCTCCCAGGGAGGCAATCATCATGTTGGTGGCGGTGTTGTCGCTGGCCACAATCATGCGGGTGGCGATCTCTAAGGCGGTGTATTCGGTGCCCACCGCTTCGCCGCGCAGGGTGCCTGAGCCATTCGCCATGTACTCTTCTTGCAGGGCCATAGATTGATTGAGGGCCAGGTTGCCCGCATCAACCTGCTGCAAAAAGGCCACCAAAATTGGCACTTTAATGGTGCTGGCCGAGGCGACGGGTTCGGCTCCGCCCAGATCAATATACTGGCCAGAGTCGAGGTCAACAGCAAAGCTGACCGGGGTGAGGCCGGGAGTAAGGGTGGCTAACTGCTCAAGCTCGCCCTTGAGGTGAGAAATTTCGCCGGTCAGGCGCAGGTCGGTCACGGTGGCGGCGGTGCCCTGCACTAGCGAACCGGCGGTGCGGCCAGGGTTGGCCTGGGCCGGTGGGGTTTCACCGGGGGCAGCCACGTTGCTGGGGCTGAGCACCGAGAGCAGAGTGCCTGCGATCGCCGCTACCCCCACCCCCAAAATAATCAGTCGAATCAGGTAGAGCAGCGGCAGGGGTGGGTTAGCCAGCCGTCGTCGGGCCTTGGCCGCCCGCGATCGCCGAGGCGACGGCGGATTATTGCTCGTGCCGCTGGAGTTTGAGGACTCTTCCAGCGCACCGGGGGTCGATAGGCCAGACCGCTGGGATGGGGAAGAGGTAGGGGCGATCGCCGTACGCCGAGACTGGGGGCGTAGAGGGGTGACGTTGGGGGGCAGTGCCCTGGCCGCAGTTGCCCCCCTAGACGGAGCGACAGCGCCGTTGGGGTTCAAGGTGCTGGGGTGAATGCTGTGGGGATGCATTTGCAGCGGCGGGGCTCCGGGGCGAGGTGCGATCGGCGGAGCCGCCTGATTTAGGGGAGCCGGGCGCGGTTCAAAGACCTGCCCCTTGGGGGCAGTGGGTCTGGGTCTGCTAGGCGGCGGTTGGGCTGGCCCCCGACGGAAGGCCGGCAGCGAGGCATTGCGGGCGGCGGGGCGAATGACCGGCTCGATCTCGGGCTCTACAGAGGCCGGGCCAAAGTCGGGGGCGAGCTGCTGGTGCTGTCGCCACTGGTTGCGACGGCGAGCCACAGGCGACGTGCGCGGCTGCCCGTCACGGCCCCAACCGCCAGGTTCGGCCTCGCCCGGCAGCTGAAGCCCATCGCGGCTTGAGCTAGGCCCTGGGTTCGACTCTCCCCAGGGCGAACCCGCCTCAGGACGGCCTGCCGAAAATGGATTGCGAGGATCGTCGTACTGTGCCATGGTCTTTCGCCCTGTACCTTTCGCCCTGTGTGCCCGTTCACCCGTTTGCCGCTGCGATCGAGGGTTAGTCGTTTTTGGAAGCCTGACCGGCCGCCCAGTTGATCTGCCGCAAAACGCCCCTAAGCATAGCCAATTCTTGGCGATCGGGACCGGCTCGATGCAGCAATCGCCGCAGTTTAGCCATGCGGCTTGCGGCGGTATGGGGGTAAAGATAACCGATTTTCAGCAAAACGATTTCCAAATCTTGATAAAAGCCCTCCATCTGCTCTAAAGGTGCTAAATGTCCCGCCGTCGCGGCCACCCCCACCGTCGGAAACGAGTCTCCTAGCGCCTCAGCGATCGCCGCTCGATGGAGCAAATAGGCACAGACCGCCACCGCCTGGGCTAGGTTCAGCGACGGATAGCGATCGCTAGCCGGAATGCGCACCCAGCGCTGGGCATAGATCAGCTCGTCGTTGCTCAGCCCCCGATCTTCGGGGCCAAAGATTAGGGCGGCGGCAAAACTCTCTGCTGGTGTAGGGGGCAGCAGCCAGGGTAGGGCGGTCTCCGGTAGCTCTAAGGGCTGGTCTTGGCGGTGCAGACGACCAGTGGTGGCGATCGCCCGCTCACACCCCGCGATCGCCTCGGGCAGGCTCGACACCGTAGTCGCCGCCTCCAGCACATCGCCGCCGTGCACCGCCATGCGCTGGGCCTCCTCCTCAGCCGGGTCACATTGAGGATTGACCAGCACCAGATGGCGCAAACCCATATTCTTCATTACCCGCGCCGCTGCGCCCACGTTAAGAGGCCCCGCTGGCTCGACCAGGACAATGCGGATTTGGTCTAGCTGCCAAAGGGACATGGGGAGTGGAGTAGGGTTCAAGGTACAAGGTACAGGGTTTACGGCGTCGCCTTGAACCTTAAACCCTGTACCTCAACCCCTCTGGCCTACAGTCCTACCCTGCCTCATCCTCAAACCGATACCCCACGCCGGTCACGGTTTTGACAAAAGTAGGCTGCGACGAGTCGGGTTCAACCTTTTTGCGCAGGCGGGCAATGTGGGTATCAACAACCCGTTCGTCACCAAAGAAATCTTCGCCCCAGAGTTTTTCAATTAGGTGGTGGCGGCTCCAGACCCGGCCGGGATAACTCATGAAGGTGGCCAGCAGGTCAAACTCCAGCGGGGTGAGATCGAGCAGTTCTAAGTCGCCAGAGTCAACCTGACGGTGGGCAGTGCGCTGGTCAAGATCGAGACTGAAGTGGGCAGTGCGGTAGGTCTGAGCAGGGGCCTCTTGGCTGTGGCGCAGGCTGCGGCGCAGCAGGGCGCGCACTCGGGCCACCAGTTCTCTGGGGCTAAAGGGCTTGACCAGATAGTCGTCGGCCCCGGTAGATAGACCAATGATGCGATCGATTTCTTCGCCCCGGGCGGTGAGCATGAGAATGTAGGGATCTTTGGCCCCCGGCCCTTGGCGCACCCTGGCGCACACCTCTAAGCCGTCGAGCTTGGGCAGCATGACGTCGAGAATCATCAGATCGGGCTGGAGGGTCTGCTGGTAGCGCAGGGCGGTTTCACCGTCGTCGCAGACCTCACAGGTAAAGCCCTCTTTTTCGAGGTAAAGCCGAATCAGGCGAGCAATTTCGGCTTCGTCTTCCACAATTAGAATCAGCACCGCAATCTATCACCCCAGATATCTTGTCGCAGAATATCAACCTTGCACTAGCATACTCACTAAGGAAGTCCCTGCCCTACTCGGGCTAGTCCCTGGGCTCAACCATAAACCAGATGCTGGGAGCCGCCGCACCGGTATGACTCAGGGTTGAGCCTAGGCCTGGGGCACTTTAAACGGCCCAGAATTCTCCACCTGGGTTGTTCGATTTGGTCGTTCACGCTTTGGAGCATTACGGCTTGGGGCAATATCCATCGGTACGCTATGACCTCACTATCACCCTCTACCCACATCGGCTTTGAACCGCTGCAGCGAGCCTTTGCCGCCTACCTTAAAGAGACCTGCCTCTACCCTGGGCTGACCCTCGACTGCTCCGAGCGAGCGGGGCGGTTGCTGCTGCTGGCGGAGCACAGAGCCCCTGAGGTGGGTACGCCCAGAGACTTACTGAAAGAGCTGGAGTCGGCGTTTCGAGAGCTGGTGCCGACAGTGGGGCTGCCGGAGGCCGACTGGGCAACGGTCGATGCTCTAGCGGTGCGGGTTTACCTCAAGCTCAAGTCGGTTGCCCAGCCCTACGCTATGCACACCTTTACCTGGCACCCCCAGGATGCAGTGCAGGTGATTTTTCCAGTAATCGCTGCGCCCCCTGAGATCGATACTGACGTTGACACTGGCGTCGATGCCGCCTTTGACCTCCCTAACAGCCTACCCGACGATCTAGCTGACGCTGCGGCTATTGATCCCGACCTCAGTGCTGCCAAGGCCAACACCAGAACCAATTCCCCTGGGCTTGGGTTTAGCGATGCGGCCCTGGCGTTACCTGATACGGCGGTGCAGCCGCCCGCAGGGCCAGGGTGGGGGCAGCGCAGCCAGGGCTGGGCTCGCCACGGGCTGCGATCGCTGCGGGACTACTGGAGCTATGGCCTAGCGGGGCTAATTTTGGTGGGCAGCGGGGCCTGCGGCTACGCCCTGTCGCGCCCCTGCGTGGTCGGCAGCTGCGATCGCCTCGAGCAAGCCACCGAGCACTACAATTTGGCCCAGGCCACTCTTTTAGTCGGCGACCCAACCGGCGACGACCTGGCCACAGCCCAGGCCGACCTCCAAACGGCGATCGATATGCTGACCCCCATTCCCACCTGGTCGGCTCACTATGACGTAGCCCAGGGCGACCTGGCGCGCTACGAGGGCAACATTGTCTTCCTTAACGCCATTGTTCGCGCCCAGGCGCTGGCCAACGAGGCGGCTAACCTGAGTCAATCCCCACCTCATCCAGTGGAGCGTTGGGTGAAGGTACATATGCTCTGGCAGCAGGCGATCGACCAGCTCAGCACCGTTTCTGCCGACAGCCCGGCCTTTGACTACAGCCAGCAAAAACTGCGCGAATATCGGGCTAACTACAGCGCCATTGGTCGCCGCATCGTCGCCGAAGAGGAGGCCGAAGCCAACTTTAACACCGCCATTCAAACCGGCGATCTGGCTCGTCAGCGCATGGAAACCGCCAATTCCCTAGCGGGCTGGCAACTGGCCGCCAAGGAGTGGCAAGCCGCTATTAACGGGCTGTCGCTGATTCCTCAAGGCACGATGGTCTATGACGAAGCCCGGGCTCAGCTCAGAGACTACCAAGCCCAGCTTAACCGCGCCAGCAACCGCTCTACCCTAGAGGAGGCCGGTGCCCAAAACTACCACCAGGCGGTGCAGGCCGCCCGCAGTGCCGCCGCTGCTGAGGCCAAAGGCCAGTGGACTCTGGCGGTGACCCAATGGCGTCAGGCGGTGGCCAGCGCCCAGCAAATTCCTGGCGACACCATTTTGGCGGAGGAGAGCGGGGTGCTGCTAGAGACCTATCAGCCGGCCCTGGCCAATGCCCAAAATCGCCTTCGCACCGCCGTGGCTCTGCAAACGCTAACCACTAACCTAGCCCAGCTCTGCGAATCTTCGGCCACCCCCTGCACGGTGCGCGAAGACGCCAGCCAAATTCGCGTGGTGCTCTCTAGCCAGCACGCCGAGCCTCTGCGCCAGGCCATTACCCCCCCGGCCGCGGACGGCACCTTTGCCTTTACCAACCAGCTCAACCCCAACTCCCAGCAGCTGATCGAGCAAATTATTACTACCAGCCATCAGGTTGACCGTCAGGTGGCGGTGTATGACGCCCAGGGTGGGTTTGTGGCTCGCTACCGGCCCGACCTAGGTGGGTTTATTAAAAATTAGAGCAGAGCTAAATAGCTACAGGGGAAGCCAATTTAATCTGGTTTTTGCCGTTGTACTTAGCGGCGTAGAGGGCTGCGTCGGCCTGTTGGTAGCTTTCGGCAACGCCCTGGTCGGAGGTAAAACCACTGAGGCCAATGCTGACCGAAACCAGTGGGCAACGGCTGAGCGGTTGGAGCTGGGGCATAGTGATCTGCAAAATCTCTTGGCGAATGACCTCGGCCTTGTCCAGGGCCTCTTCGGGCAGACAGCCCACCATCAGCAGGGCAAACTCGTCACCGCCGATGCGGGCCGCCAAGTCGGTGGTGCGAATTTGGCGGCTAAGCACCTGACCAACGGCCTGAAGCAGCTGGTCGCCCGCGCTGTGGCCATAGGTGTCGTTAATGTCTTTAAACCCGTCTAGGTCGAGCAGCATAAGGGTGTGCTCCGTTGCCCCAGGTTGGTATACCAAGGCCGTCAGGGCGGCCTCTAGCCCCCGACGGTTGGCAATGCCGGTGAGGGAATCCTGCTCCACCAGCGCCCGAATGGTGACTAGATCTTTGTGAGTGTTGAGTAGCTGCGGCACCAAGCCCCTGAGGTCCCAGGCGGTGTAGAGGCTGACCACGGCGGTGACCCAAGTCCAAGCGCCTTCAAGCCAGTAGTTGGTGTGCCAGATATTCCACACGCGCAGGCCGTGGCCAATGCCACAGCTAAAAATAAAGGCCGCAAAGAGCAGCAGCACCGGCCGAATCTGGAGGTCGATATGCTGTCGGTTGAGCAGCAGCAGCAGCGGAATCGAAAGATAGGCGACGGCGACGGCTAGGTCGCCGGCCACATGCAGGGATGTCAGCTGGGGATCCCACAGGAAACAGGATCCGTGGGGCATAAGAGCAATCATGGGAAACACAACTAAGGGAACAGGCGTTACACCTGCGATAGGTAGTTGGGCCTACCGCTCATGTCATGGCACCACTGCGCACAACGGTAGGGCAACATCGTGTAACCACAGACCTTTAACCTTTACCAAAAGAAACTAGGGCGGCAAGGGTATAAAGCCTTAATTCAGACAAAGGTTTTCTCTGTACACTCTGAATGGCCCTAGAATTCCCCCCATGACACTATTGCAAACGCCTCTCTATTCTGCCTGCGTCGATCAAAAGGCACGCATGACTGAGTTTGCTGGCTGGTCGATGCCCGTGCAGTTTGGCGGCATTAAGCAAGAGCACCAGGCAGTGCGACAGCGCGCTGGGCTGTTTGACATCTCCCACATGGGCAAATTTGAGCTGCGGGGGCCGGGGGTGATGGCTGCCCTGCAAACCCTGGTGCCCTCTAACCTAGACCGGCTCACCCAGGGCCAAGCCCAGTACACCGTGCTGCTCAACTCCGAGGGCGGCATTGTCGACGATCTGATTGTCTACCTGAAGTCGCCGCCCGCTTCAGGGACGGGTTGGGAGACTGTGGCGCTGATTGTCAATGCTGCCACCACTGACAAGGATAAAACCTGGCTGCTGGAGCATCTCGCGGGTACGGGGATAGAGCTGGTGGATGAATCGCGCGATCGCGCCCTAATCTCTCTCCAGGGGCCTGCCGCCGCCGCCCTGCTCCAGCTCCACACCACTCTCGATTTGAGCGCTCTAGGCCGATTTGCCCACCGAGACACAGCCCTGCTGGGGCAACTCGCCTGGGTCGCCCGCACCGGCTATACCGGCGAAGACGGCTTTGAAATCATGACCGACCCCGACACCGCTCTGGCCCTGTGGCAGACGCTGACTGAGGCCGGTGCTGCCCCCTGCGGCCTTGGCGCGCGCGATACCCTGCGATTGGAGGCCGCCATGGCCCTCTACGGCCAAGACATCGACGACACCACCAGCCCCCTAGAGGGGGGTCTAGGCTGGTTGGTGCATCTAGACGAGAAAGGGGATTTTATGGGGCGATCGGTGCTTGAGCAACAGCGGGCCGAGGGCGTCAGCCGCCGCCTGGTGGGCCTAGCTATGGATGGTCGCCACATCGCCCGCCACGACTACCCGGTGCTATATCAGGGCGATCGCGTCGGCACCGTCACCAGCGGCACCCTGGCCCCCACGCTAAATGTCCCCATTGCCCTGGCCTACGTCGCCGCTCCCCTGGCCAAGGTAGGGCAGGCCCTTGAGGTCGAAGTGCGCGGTGAACCCCAAGGGGCGACGGTGGTGAAGCGGCCGTTTTATCGGGCGAAATAAAGTTTTGAATGTTGAATTTTGAGTTTTGAATGCTGTGGGTACAACAAAAACTCAAAATTTCTCCTTGGGAGACGCTTCGCGAACAAAACTAAGCACTCAAAACTCTTTCCCTATCCTTTCCCTGCGCCAAAACCGCCGTCTCATGGCACACTGGCACTGGATTCTATCCACTCTGTACGATAGCTGCGCGACCAACTACTTTCCCTGGGGCAATGTGAGGTTTACGCCATGGCATTTGAATATCCCGAAACCCTGAAATATCTCGACAGCCACGAATATGCCCGCGCCGATGACGACGAAGGCATTGTCACCGTGGGCATTACCGCCTTTGCCATTGACCAACTGGGGGATATTGTTTTCTTAGAATTGCCCGAGATTGGCGACAGCCTCGAAAAGGGCGAAAAATTTGGCACGGTGGAGTCGGTCAAGGCGGTAGAAGAGCTGAAATCGCCGGTTTCTGGTGAGGTGCTAGAGCGCAACGAAGTGCTGATTGAAGCGCCTGAGCAGATTGGCGATGACCCCTACGGCGACGGCTGGTTGGTTAAAATCAGGGCTAGCGACCTCGACGATCTCGACGACGCCCTTACCGCCGAGGAGTACAAAGACCAGGTGGGTGGCTAGGGCATTGCGTTTGGGCAGGACATGGCTATACTAGGGCTGACTTTCACGGTGCCTTCGGCTGGGCGGGTTGAACCACCCGATACAATAGCCGCAGCGACGCCAATCTCGGGGAGCGGGTATGGCTTCAGACCAAGACACCTCTGAGCGACCGATTTATCCAGGGCGGGCCAATGGGTCTGCTCGGCCTGTGCCGCTGCCTCCGGGGCTGCCTGTTCGTGACCCAGGGCCGCCCCGCTACGATCCTCTAGCCGAACTGCGGCAGCGGGCCGATGACGGTGCTGCTGTCCCCCCCCCGCGATCGCCGCGTCGCACCCTGGTGCAGCGGCTAGCAAAAACCTGGCCCGTCTGGTCGGTGGGTGTCTTGGTGCTGGTGTCTGGGGTGGGGGCAATGTCGGCCATCAGCCTGTTTCGGATTCCTAACCTGCCCAACTGCCGGGCGATATTTTGGCCGACGGCGGCAGCGACCACCCGATTGCAGTGTGCCGAAGCCTACGCGGAGCAGGCTACGGTGGAGGGCTATTTAGAGGCGATCGCCCTACTGGAGTCTTTGCCTTCCGATCACCCCCTGCGCGGCGAAATCGACCTGCGCATTGAAGATTGGTCTGAAGAGATTCTGGCGCTGGCCGAGACCACGTTTCAGGCGGGCGATTTGACTGAGGCGATCGCGATCGCCCAACGCATTCCTAACCACACCGCTGCTGCCCAGCTCGTCAGCCAGCAGGTCAGCGACTGGAACCAAATCTGGAAAGACGCTGAAACCCTTTACCAGGCCGCCGAGGCTGACCTCAAGGCGCTGGCCTTTCAGGATGCCTTTGCCAAGGCCATTCAGCTGCTGGATGTGGACAACACCTACTGGAAAACCACTAAGTACGACGAGCTGACCACCAAAATTACTGCCGCCCGCGAAGACCTCAACAAGCTCGGCAAAGCCAAAGAGTTGGCCCGGCAGCGCACGCTCAAAGCCATGGAGGAGGCCCTAGAGATCGCCCAGGGCATCGATAGCAAGAGCCCGGTCTACGCTGAAGCGCAGACGGTAATTCGCCAGTTTGGGCGCGACCTGCTGGATATGGCTGAATCGGCCCTAGAGCGGCGCGATGCCGAGGTGGCAGGGCAAATGCTAGAGGCGATTCCGGCGGCGCTGAACATGGGGGCCGAGATTGCCGATATGCGCACTTTCATCGACGCTACCCAGCTGTCGTGGCAGGGCGGCATTAGCGGGCTAGAGGGAGCGATTGTGCGACTCCAGAGCATTGGGGCCGATCGCCCCCTCTACGGCAAGGCCCAAGGCCTCATGCGCCGCTGGCAGGAGGAAGTGCAGGGGCGATCGCAGCTAGAGTGGGCCCGACAGGTGGCGCTGCCCGGCACCGTCGTCGACCTTCAGGCCGCTATCATTGAGGCCCAAAAAGTGTCCCGCGCTAACCCCGCCTGGGATGACACCGAGGCTCAAATTGGCCGCTGGCGGGGCCAGATCGAAACCGCCGAAGACCGCCCCATTCTCAGCCAGGCCCAGCAGCAGGCCCAGGTGGGAGATCTGGCCGGGGCGATCGCCACCGCCCGCCAGATCGGCTCTGGCCGCGCCCTCTACGACGAAGCTCAGTCAGAGATCAACCAGTGGCGCACCAATCTCCAACGGGCCGAAGACGGTCCTCTGCTGGCCCAGGCCCGCCAGCTCGCCGCCCAGGGCCGATTAGCTGAAGCTGTGGCCGTGGCCTCGCGCATTGGCTCAGGCCGCGCTCTGCACAGCGATGCCCAGGCCAACATTCAAACTTGGCGAGGTCAACTTCAGGGACAGCAGCTGTTGCAGCAGGCCTACCAGGCGGCCCAGCTAGGTACGGTGGGTGCCCTGGTGGATGCAGTGCGCCTGGCCCAGCAGGTGCCCGAGAATAGTCTTCAACGGGCCGAAGCGACCCAGGCCCTCACCCGCTGGAGCTGGGATATCTTGCGCCTGGCCGAAACCGAAGCCGTGACCAACCCCCGTCGGGCGATCGCCCTGGCCGAGGCCGTGCCTGCCCAAACCGAAGCCTATGCCCAAGCCCAGCTGCGCCTGCGTGAGTGGCGCGCCGCCCTAGAACCCCAAGGCGGCATGACCATGCCTTAAGGGGCAATCCCCTGGCAACGGCAGTGCCCCAGGCGGGAGATCTACCTGCTGGCAGGTAGATCTCCCGCCTGGGGTCGATCAATTGGGCCCATACTCCACTAAGATTTTCCTAAGCATTCGCGGTTGTTTAGCGCTATCCATGCACGGCTCAATGTCTGATTCGGAGAAAATTCCAGAGATTCTCAAGCTGATTGACATTCTCGATGGGCTAGAGGCATTAATTGAGAGCGCCCCCAACGAAGACGTCGAGGATGTTTTAGAGGAGGCGTGGCTACAGATCAGCGACACCTTCCCCGACGACTTTAAAGCAGCGACCCAGCACGATGCCGGGGCTGAGGGGCTGAGGCGCTACCTAAAGGTAAAAACATTTTTTGAGAACCCCTCCGAACGCTCGATTGGGGCGGCGGAGCTAGAGGAGTACTACCGCAGCTATATCGCTGCCGAAGAGGACGAAGAGCCCACCGACTTTTTCTTTCCAGAATAGAGCTAGTGGGGGGGGACAGTGCTAGCGGGGGTTGGCAGCAGCAGGGTTTCCGCCTCGGCGGCGGGCAGGGGCCTGGCAAACCAGTAGCCCTGGCCCAGTTCGCAGCCCAGGTGTTGCAGGTGGTGGAGCTGCGCCTGGGTTTCGATCCCTTCGGCGATCGCGGCTAGCCCCAGACGATTGCTCAGGGTAATGATAGTCTCCACGATGTCGGAGTTGCGACGGTTGGCCTCCATGGCCATAACAAAAGATCGATCGATCTTGAGGCCATCGACGGGCAGCTGGTGCAGGTAGCTGAGGGATGAATAGCCGGTGCCAAAGTCGTCAATGGTGACGGTAAAGCCGTGGTGTTTAAGCTGCTGCAAAACCGTCACCATGGACTGAATATCTTCGATCAGGGTACTTTCGGTGATTTCGAGGTTGAGGTGGTGGCCCTGGAGCCCGGTCTGCTCCAAAATGCGGGTGAGGTCGCTGAGTAGATCCGTCCGCAGCAGGTCTTTGACCGAAAAGTTGATGCTCACCGTTAGATTGGCGTGGTGGGGGTAGTGCTGGTGCCAGAGCGCCAGCTGCTGGGTGGCCTGGCCCAAAACCCAACGATCGAGGGGGACGATCAGCCCGGTCTCTTCAGCGATGGGGATAAAACTGTCGGGGGCAACAAAGCCGCGATCGGGGTGCTGCCACCGCACGAGCGCCTCAAACCCTGAGATCTCCTTGGTTTTGAGGTGAAAAATGGGTTGGTAGTAGAGCACCAGCTGATCTCGATCGATGGCGTCGCGCAGCTCCTGCTCAAGCTGGAGACGCTGTAGGGCTTGCAGGTGCATCGACTCGTTGAACACCATATAGCGGCTGCGCCCCTGGGCCTTGGCTCGGTACATAGCAATGTCGGCGTCGCGTAGGGGGTCAGAGGGGACGTGGTAGTCGCCCAACCCCATGACAATACCGATGCTGGCGTTGAGAAATACGTTGTGCCCACCCACCGGCAAGGGCACTTGCAGCTCTTGCAACAGCCGTTCGGCAATGCGCACAGGCTCATGTAGGGTGTCAATGTCTTCGAGCAGCAGCACAAACTCGTCTCCCCCAAGGCGAGCGGCCAGGTCGCTGGTGCGGATCAGCGATCGCAGCTTCTGGGCCACCAGCACCAGCACCTCATCCCCGATCAGGTGGCCAAGGCTGTCGTTAATCACCTTAAAGTGGTCTAAATCGAGAAACAAGACCGCAAACTGGCGCTGGCTACCGCGCTTACAGCGCTGAATGGCTAAGTCGAGTCGCTGCATCAAAAAGTTGCGGTTGGGCAGCTGGGTGAGGGCATCGTGGAGGCTGTTGAACAGCATTTGATCGGCCACGCGGCGGTGCTCGGCCTCGGCCAGCCGCCGCTCGGTAATGTCGGTATAGGTGCCGCTCATGCGCAGGGGGCGCTGGGCGTCATCCCACTCGACAACTTTGCCCCGGTCGAGCACCCACACCCAGTGGCCTTGGCGGTGGCGCAGCCGAAACTCGCAGTCGTAGGTAGGGGTATCACCCTCAAAGTGGCGCTGCAAGGCGTTTTTTTTGCGGCTCCAGTCGTCGGGGTGGACAAACCGCTGCCAGGTGTCAAGGCGGGCGGGGCCGAGGTCGCCGGAACTGTAGCCCATGAGGGCAGCACAGCGATCGCTGGCCCAGATTTCCCCGGTTTGCACCTGCCAATCCCAAATGCCGATGCCAGAGCCTTCGATGGCTAGGTGCAGCAGCTCTCGGGTGCGGTCAAGCTCGGTCATGGCTGCCCGGCGATCGCGGCGGCTGCGGGCCTCGCGCACCTCGCGCCGCACCGCCTCGGCCAGGCGAGAAAGATTATCTTTCATCACGTAGTCGTGAGCTCCGGCCCGCATCATGGTGACGGCAGTGGCCTCCCCCACGGTGCCCGAGATGACAATAAACGGCAGGTCACAGGAGTTTTGCTGAAGCAGCTCCAGGGCGGCGGGGGCGTTGAACTGGGGCAGCTGATAGTCAGATAGCACCACATCCCAGTCGTCAGCGAGGGCCGCGCGAAAGTCGTCTGCCGTTTGCACCTGCACCCAGGTAGGGACAAACCCCGCCCGCCGCAGCTCGCGCAGCAGCAGCAGCAGATCGTCGTCAGAATCTTCTACAATTAGCGCCCGTAGGGGTTCGGCAACAGTCATGGCAGGGTGGGAGGCAGCTCACTTATCAATGCCCAATAGAGGCCGAGCCGGCGCACAGCTTCGGTAAACTCGTCAATGTTTACAGGCTTGCGAACATAGCTATTTGCACCCAGGCTGTAGCTTTCAATGATATCTCGGTCTTCGCTAGACGAGGTGAGGATGACGACCGGCAGCAGTCGGGTGCGATCGCTGGCCCGAATCTGTTGCAGCACCTCTAGGCCATCGACCTTGGGCAGTTTGAGGTCGAGCAGCACCACGCAGGGTAGTGGGGTTGAGCTAAACACCTGCCGCAGGGCCTCTTCGCCGTTGCGGGCGACCACGATAGTGTTGGTCAGGTTGCTCCGGCGCAGGGCGCGCAGAGTCAGACGCTCATCGTCGGGGTTGTCTTCGACCAGCAAAATGGGGCGCAGCGCCGTCATGGCTGCACCTCGACCCCTGGGGCCTGAGGCAGGGTGAAGTAGAAAGTGGCCCCCTGATCGACGGCGGCTACGGCCCAAACCCGCCCCCCCTGGCGGTGCAGCGAGCGCTGCACCGTCGCCAGACCAATGCCGGTGCCGGGAAACTCGTCGGTGTTGTGCAGACGCTGAAACACACCAAACAGCTTGTCAGCGTAGGCCATGTCAAACCCAGCGCCGTTGTCACGCAGGTAATAGACCGGCTCACCCCGCTGCCTTTCGAACCCAAACTCAATGCAGGCGTTAGGCTGGTGGGCCGTAAATTTCCAGGCGTTTTGCACCAGGTTGGCGATCGCCACCCGCATCAGCGTTGGGTCGGCGGTCACGGTGAGCGCGGGGGCGATGGTAACAATGGCCGTGCGAGCGCCATCGACCCTTTGCAGCTCATCGATTTGCTCCTGCACCAGGGCGCTGAGGTCAACGGGCACGTAGGTCATGGCCTGGCGCGACACCCGCGACAGCCGCAGCAGCTCGTCAATCAGCTGCCCCATGCGGCCGACATTGTGCCGAATGCGGTTGAAATAATCTTGCCCCTCTTCCCCAAACTGCTCGCCGTAGTCTTCGACCAGGGCGCGGCTAAACCCATCGATCGCCCGCAGCGGGGCGCGCAAATCGTGGGAAACCGAGTAGGCAAAGGCCTCTAGCTCATGGTTCGAGGCTTCGAGCTGGACGGTAGTGCGCAGCAGATGCTGCTCAGCCTGCTTGGCCTCGGTAATGTCGGCGTTGGTCCCAATCATGCGCACGGGTCTGCCGTTGGAGTCGTATTGGGCTACGGCAGTGGCTCTGATCCAGCGGAGTTCGCCGTTGCCTCGGTCAATGCGAAACTCCAAGGTGGGCGGGGAATTGCCCTCAAGAATACGGGCAAATTCGACATCCATCCAACTCCTATCTTCGCTATAAATGCGGTAACGCCAATCTTGAAGAGTCAGCCCTGGCTCTCTAGGGGTAAGGCTGTACATCGCATACATGCGCTGATCCCAATTGACCTGTTCAGTCATCAGATCCAGCTCCCAGCTGCCCAATTGGCTCGACTCCAGGGCCAAAGACAGCCGTAGGGACAACTCTTGCAGTTGGGTCTCTGCCCGCTTCTTCTCAGTAATGTCGTAGTTGATGCCTACCATGCTCAGGGGCTGCCCCTCGGGGGTGCGATAGACCAATGCGCTGGCTTTAATCCAACGCAATTCGCCGTCACGGCGACAGATGCGAAACTCACCGTCATAGGGGGTACCGATTTCGAGGGCGGCCTGGAGGGCCGCTTCTGCCAACTGCACATCGTCGCTGTGAACCCGATTGCGCCAGTCTTGGTAAGTGGTAGGCCGTTCCTCATCAAAGTCATATAGCTCGATCAGGCGCTGATCCCAGTTGATGGCATTGGTGACGACATTCCAGTCCCAACAGCCAAAGCTCCCCGACTCTAAGGCTAGAGTTAACCGGGCTGAGAGGTCCTCAAGCTCAACGGTGGCCTGTCTTTGGTCGGTAATGTCGTAGTTGATGCCGACAATGCTCACGGGCTGGCCATGGGCATCTCGCTGTACCAGAGCGCTAGAGTGGATCCAGCCTAGACTGCCATCGCCTCGCCAGACTCGAAAGGCCACGTCGTAGGGGCTGTTGTTGTCAATGAGAGCCTGGGTGGCGGCTTCAACCCACGCAATGTCGTCGGCGTAGACTTGGGTCCGCCAGTCTTGATAGGTGGCCTGACGCCCCAACCGAGCAAAGCCGTACAGGTCAACCAGGCACTGATCCCAAATCACCTCATCGGTGCTTAAGACCCTTTCCCAAATGCCAATACGGGCTGATTCGAGGGCCAGGGAGAGGCGCAGCGACAGGTTTTGCATCTCAGCGTTGTGCTGCTTACGTTCGCTGATGTCCTGCACGGTACCGGTCAGGTGGGTGAGCTGGCCTAGCTCGTTGATCACCGCTTCGCCCTTGACATGAATGTGTCCAGGACTGCCGTCAGCCCGCACGATGCGTAGCTCGCTGTCGTAGGGCTGATGGGTGGCAAGCGTGGTCTCTATAATCTGCCGATGCTGTGCCTGGTCATCGGGGTGAAAGTAGCCTTGAAGCCCCTCAAAGCTGGGTGTTTTTTCGCCTACGGTGAGACCAAAAATGCGATAGACCTGGTCAGACCAGTTGATGTGCCGAGTCGCCAACTCAAACTCCCAACTGCCCAGGTTGCCGATGCGCTGGGCGGCTTGCAGGTGGGCTTCATTTTTTCTCAGCTGCGCTTCAGTGTGCTTGAGTCGGGTGATATCGACATGGCAACCTACCATGCGCCGAGGCTGGCCTGCCGCATCCCAGTCAATCACCTGGCCAGCGCAGATGATCCACACCGTAGAGCCATCTTTATGGCGGTAGCGCACTTCGTTGTAGAAGGGCACCTCGGCGTGGCTTTGAATGTGGTGGGTCAGGCTTTCTATGGCAAGGGGCAAATCTTCTGGAAAGATTAGGGTTTGCCAAGTATCTGGGGTGGTGGTCAACTCGTGGTCAGCGTAGCCAAACATGGCCTTGAGTCCAGGGCTCATGTAAGCGGTATTGGCGGCAAAGTCTATATCCCAATAGCCCGCCAGAATAGAGTCGAGGGTGGTCTCTAGCAGCGATAGCTCGTGGCGCAGCTGCTCGGTTTTTTGGCGGCTGGCGGCGGCGGTTTTGCGATCGCTAATATCCGTAAAGTAAATCGTGGTGCCATTGCTATCGGGATAGAGCCGCATCTCAAACCAGCTGTCTAAGGGCGGAAAGTAGTATTCCAAGAACTCGGGCTGTTGTTGCTCAATAGCGCGGTGGTAAACCTCATAAATGGGGGTGTCCACCGCCTCAGGAAACTCGTCCCAGACATGGTTGCCGAGGATCTGCAGCGCCGATCGCCTCAGGATTTGCTCGCCGCTGGGGTTGAGGTACACGCAGCGCGAATCGCGGTCAAAGGCGATAATGCCGTCGTTGATGCGGTCAAACACGCGGGCTAGCCCGTCTCGCGCCGCCGTGGCATCGCGCTGGGCCGCTTGGGCGGCGGTGAGCAGCTGCTGCTGAGTTTGCTGGGCCACCACGCGATCGCTGATATCGCGCGAAATGCACAGCAGCGACTCGATCTGCCCCAGCTCAGACCACTCGGGGGCGATCGCCATCTCAAAATGCCGCACGCCGGTAGCCGTTGGGGTGGTGAATTCAATTGACTGTTTCTTTCCGGTAGCCAGCACCACAGCGGCGGCGGCCTCCCAGTCGTTAACCATGGCGTCGTCGAGACCGAGGTCGCGATAGCTTTTGCCCAAAAAGGCAGCCCCATCAATGCCCAAAATTTTGGGTAGCGCTGGGCTGACGTAGAGATGACGCAAACTGCGATCAAACCGCCCAATCATATCGGGGGAGTTTTCGACCAGATTTTGGTAGTGCTGGCAAGCTTTATTCGGGGTATCGGCGATCGGTTGTTGCACCTTTAGCTCAACCTGGTTTTTCAAACCCAGCCTGGCCCAGAGAGCCTCAGGAGTGAAGTCTGCTGTAAAGAGATAGTCAGCGGCCCCCAGCTTCATCGCCTCTAGGGCAGCGCGCTCCTGCCCCGGCCCGACCAGCACGACCACGGGCAGCGGGCGCGGCTGGCATTTGCCCAGGGCGCTCAAAAATGCTAGTCCGCTGCCTTCGGCCCAGGCCAGATCTAGGACGGCCCAACTTGCCCTGCCGGTGCGCCACAGGTCTAGGGCTTGAGCCAGTGTAGTGGCCTCGATCAGGGTAAAGGCAAGCGGAGCGATCGCCCCAGGCGGGTTAAACCAGGTACGCTCAGCTCTGTCCGTAACGAGCAGCAGCAGGCTCACTTGGTCACGCGGCGCTTCTTGGTGCAAAGGGCTTTCTGTAATTGGGGTTTGAGACCGAAGCTGGGCCATAGCACAACGCCACAACTGAGCAGAGGAACAAGCAATCTAAGGGATGAAAGCCTACTGTTAGACTACCCAGGCTATCCTGGCTGTCCCAGAGTCGTAATATAAATCACCGCTTCGTCGGGTGGAATGCCCAGCACCTCGTTGACCTGGTCGTCGAAAAAGCCGCCGATGCCGCTCACCCCCAGCCCCAGCCGAATGGCGGCCAGATTGAGCCGCTGGCCTAGGTGCCCCGCATCTAGATGGAGGTAGCGGTAGACGCGATCGCCGTAGGCCGCCACCGCCCCTGCCAAGTCGGCGGTGTGAAACACCACGGCAGCAGCATCGCGGCCCAGCTCTTGCCCCAGACAGAGGTAGTGCAACTCGCGGCGAAAGTTTTTAAAGCGTACCTGGCGCAGCTCTTCGCTCCGGGGAGCGTAGTAGTAGCAGCCGTCATCGAGCCCCTCGACCCCACAGGCAACGACAAAGGTGTGCACCAGGCTGCGATCGCCATAGTCGGGGTCGGGGTCAAACCCCTGACTGCTGTAGTGGCGAGGCTGATAGGTAAAGTCGAGCAATAGCCTCAGCGCCTCTAGGGAAATCGAGTCACCGTTATAGCGCCGGGTCGATCGCCGCTTAAATAGCGTGATCTCCAAGTCTTCTAAATGGGGGCCCCAGGCGATCGGGGCGGTGGTTGTGGGCACCCGCAACCCAAAGGGCAGGTTGTACTTATCTTCGAGGGTGTCAACGGGCTGGGGGGTGTCGCCCGCGGGGCGCATCGCCCACGGGGGTGCATCGGCCGTAGAAGCGATGGCCGTCGCCTGGTGAAAGTAACTCAGCAGTTCCCCGTCGGGCACCGGTGGGAACTGGGTCTGGGGCGACGTGGCAAAGGCTACCTGGGCACAGGGCAGGTTTTGCTCCACCATCAGCAGATCAGCCAGGGGCAGTACCGCCAACGCCCCCTCCTGGGTAGCGTCGATATAGAGCAGCTCAGCTACAGCCTGGTCGGCAAAACTGGCGATCAGGTGGGGGCGATAGTCAACCAGGGCGCTGGCCAGCTCCAGATTGCCCAGCAGGTGGCCCACATCGAGGCAAATGCGGCGGTAGGCCCGGTCTTGGTAGCGCCAGGCAGAGCGATAAAACACCCCCGTCACCACCAGGGCCAAATGGGTGGACTCTAGGGCCGGGTGCCAAAAGCAGGCCCGCTGTAGATTCTGCCAGCCGTGGTCATCCCAGTAGCGCCAAAGGCTGTGGCTGCGGGCCTGGTAGTTGTAGAGCCCCGCTGGCAACAGCCGAGTACCGCGCGAAATAATATAGATCTCCGCCGGATACAGCCCCCCCGCCGAGGGAGCCGATCGCAGATAAAAGGTCTGCCCCGCATCGGTCGGAAACTTAGCCGTTAGCCCGTAGGCATTGATCAGCAACCGCGACAGCCGCATCCAGTCGACCCGCTCACTGTCTGGCTCTGGCGGGTTGCTCTCGTCGATGTAGGGCTTGAGGTCAATCTCGGTCCCCACCCGGTAGGTTTTGAAGGGGGTAGGCTGGCGGCTATAGTCGAGGGGCCGCGCCTTCGATTTGAGAGTATCGGGGTCGTACTTAGTACGGCTGTGGTAGTGCTGAGCGATAGAAACCAGGGCGTCGGGCATGGCCGGGGGAAAGAGCGCGATGGGGCAAGGCCGACCCAAAGGGCCATCGCGGGCCGCGCCGGGCGGGTGTGATCAGTGTAGCCTACAGGAAAAGCATGGGGAGCGTTCCCCCGCTGACTCTTCCGGTCGAACATCTTGCCTGCGAGCACCAGTTGCGTGACTAGGGGTCAAGTGCTTGGTCAGCATGCAAACCATCGAAGTGATCCATAGCATGCTTCTGGAAAAAGCTGTGTCAGCTGCCGCCTGTTTGTACTACTAGTCTGAGTCCTGATCTGCCAAACAACGACAGCTTGGGAGAAAAGATTTAAGGACAAGACTGGCCCGCTCAATTGGGGTGCTAAAAACCTGAAGAGAAGCTTAACGCGCTCATGTTGCGAAACGTAAACATTTACATTGGCGGATGGCGTTTAGTTGAGCACAAATACTCAGGCTTGCCGCCTGATTTCAGCAACAGCGATGGAACGACTTACAAAATATGCCCTGCTAGCGGCATACCAAAACGGTCAGCGATGCTTTGCAGCGATCGATTTGACCGGGGCTGAATTGTTCGAGGTAGATTTGCGCCAGATCGATTTGCAGGGCAGTTGCCTAGACGAGAGCTATATTCCCTATAGCAACCTCAGCGGGGCAAAGTTGGGGGGCGCAAGCCTCGTCAAAGCTCACTTGGGCGATGTCAACCTCTACGGGGCCGATCTGCAAGCCGCCCTGCTGACCAGGGCTGACCTGAGCCGCGCCGACTTGCGCGGGGCCAATTTGCACAAAGCCAACCTCGAAGGGGCCAACCTCAGCGGGGCCGATTTGCGAAGGGCCAACCTCAGCGCCGCCAACCTAGAGGGGGCGAGCCTCAGCGTTGCCAAGTTAGAAGGGGCCGACCTCAAGGGAGCTAACCTCAGCCGGTGCAACCTGTTTCGAGCGACGGGGGCCGATCTGGTCGAGAGCCACTGCGACGGTACGACAATTTTGCCCAACGGCTACAACTATGGCCGTTAGAGGGGCCACTAAAGGCCGGCAAACCCCCAGCCAAATGTTGCTGGCCCCTGCCCTAACCCTTTGAAGTATCAGGTATCCTAGTCCTATTCCATTAGGAAAGTCCTGATGAGGCAGCCCATGCGTTCCCTGGCCGATGTTCCCCGACCCCTATTGCTGCTGGCGCTGATGTTGAGCGGCGGCGGGGTGGTGCGGCCTGCGATCGCGCAAGATTCTCAACAGGCCGAGTCTCAACTCGTTGCCCAAGCCTCAGAACCGGTGCTGCTGGCCCAGACGGCGACCACCGCCGAGCTTGAGCGGTTGAGCACCGAGGCCGATCTGGCCTTTCGTCGCGCCACTACTCTATTCTTTGTCATGCTGGGCACCCTGCTGCTGCTGCTCAGCGTTGGCGTAGTCATGCTGTGGCTGATGCGGCGATCGGTGATTCAAGAAGTGTCGGTCGTGGTGCGCAACCAGATCAACGACATCACCGATTTAGAGACCAAGATTCAAACCGCCACCCGCGATCTCGACTACATTTTGGCCCAGGCCAAGGAGCGAGCTTCTGAGTTAGACAGCCGCACCGATCGCTTCCAAGAAGAGGCGGTGACTAAAAAACAGGTGCTCAACCGGCTGGTGGATGACCTAGCGGAGTTTAAAGCCCGCACGATCAACGACTGGCAGTCGACCCTGAGCGATTTGCAGGTGAAGCTAGAGTCGACCGAGGCCAACTTTGTCGGCCACCTCACCGGGCTGCGGGCGACCGCCGATGACGAGATCACCACCCTGCGCAAAGACACCCAGCTTCAGCGTGACGTGGTGTTTCGCACGCTAGAAGAAAACCAGACCGGCTTTTTGCGCGATGTGAACCGATTACGCAGCGATGTAGAAGTGCATCAGGATGCGGTGCTGCAAAAGATCGGCAACACCGAAACCAGCTTTACCGACCAGATGGGCACGATGACCCTGGCGATGCAGGAAGAGCGCGATCGCGTCATGGTGGCCCTAGCCGATCTGCGCCAGCAGCTCACGGCCCAGGCCAGCGCCCAGGTCGAGCGCCAGACCGCCACCATTGCCGAGGCCCTAGAGGCGCTGCGCCAGGGCAGCCTCACCCGCCTGCAAACCCAGACCGAAGAGATCAGCCGTCAGCTGAGTGATTTGCAAGTCAGTGCCCTAGGCGAGCGCGACCTGGCGCTGCAAACCATTCAGCGCTCCATCGATGAATTTACCTCACGGTTCGCCAACCTGCGAGGTGAGGTCGATGGCCAGCGCAGCCGCATCTTGGCCGACTTGCGTCGTCAGGCTGACGAGTTTTTGGCCCAGTTTGGCGGTCTAAAAATTGATATTGAGAAGCAGCAGGACATGCTGCTAGGCGACCTGCGCCGGGCGGCGGACGAGGCCCTAGAACGCTTTACGGCCACCCGCGCCGAGGTGGATGCCCGCCAGCAAAACACCCTCGACGACTTTCAGCGCACGGCCCAGACATTGCAGGGTCAGCTCAGCCAGATGGCTACCGAGGCCGAAATTCAGCGATCGACCCTGCTGGCCGATGTGGAAGGCACCGCCAACACCTTTCGCCAACAGGTGCGGGTGCTGCAAGAAGCGGCGGGGGAGCAGCAGCTCCAGGTGCTCGACGGTCTGCGGGCCATGGAAACGGCCTTTACCGAGCAGCTCAATCAGGTGCGCGGTACCATCTTTACCCGCCGCGATCGCGTCCTCGACAAAATCGATACCTTCGATGCCCGCCTCAGCGAAGATTTAGCCACCCTCGGCAGCAATACCGCCGAGCGCGAGGCGGCGGCCCGCACCCAGCTCGACGGGATAATGGCCGAAATGGCGGAGCGCTTTGCCCGACTGGAGGCCGACATTGAGGCCGGGCGCGAGGTCACCCTGGGTCGTTTAGGCGATTTGCAGCAGAGCTACCGGGTGCGGCTAGAGGCCATCCAGGCCGAGGCCCAGCACCAGAAAGACGACATTATGCGCCGCCTGGGCGAGGTGTCGCCCCAGTACCTAGCCGACTCATTCATGAGCGAGGCGCGGCAGCAGTTCGAGACTATCACCGATAAGATCGGTCGGCTGGAGATCAACCGGCCCCAGCTGTTTCTCACCGCCGATGAATATATTGGTCGAGGCGATCGCTACCTGGCAGACAGCGACTACGCCTTGGCGGTGGCCGAGTACGACAAAGCCCTCGACATTCAGCCGGTCAATACCCAGGTATGGCTCAACCGGGCCACGGCCCAGCAGGCGCTAGAGCAGCTGGAGGGGGCGATCGATTCCCTCGACCATGCCCTAGAGCTAGAGCCCAAGCACACCGGGGCGCTGCTACAAAAGGGGCTGATTTTGCGAGAGTTGCGCCGCCACGAAGACGCCCTGGGGGTGTTTGACCAGCTCACCGAAATCACCCCCGACGACGCCAAGGCCTGGCTCAACCAGGGCATGGTGCTGAGCCGCCTCAAGCGCCGCGAAGACGCGATCGCCGCCTTTGACAAAGCCCTCGAGATTCACCCCGAATACCACGAGGCCTGGGTCAATCGGGGAGTATCCTACGGCATTTTGCAGCAGCACGAGGAGGCGTTCAACTCCTTTGACAAGGCAGTGGAATACCAGGCCAACGATGCGATCGCCTGGCTCAACCGGGGCCTTTCCCTGATTGAGCTAGAGCGTTACGACGATGCCTTGGCTAGCTTCGACAAAGCCACCCGCTTTAACCCCGATGCCCCCAAGGGTTGGGACAACCGAGGGCTGGCGCTGGTAAAGCTGGGTCGCGATGAGGATGCGATCAAGAGCTTTGATCGGGCGATCGCCCTCGACCCCGACTACCCCAAAGCCCACTATCATAAGGCCCTTTGCTACGCCCTCCAGCGCCAGTTCGACAACGCCATGGAAGCGCTGCAGCAGGCAGTGCGCCTCGACCCCGACTACCGCGAAGAAGCCCGCACTGAGCCCGCCTTCGACGAACTCTGGAGCGACAACTGGTTCCGCGAGCTGGTGGAATAGGTCGCAGAACTGCCCCCTAAGCAGGCGCATCTCGGCGCATTCAGCACCGCTGTCGGGCGATCGCTCAGCGATGGCTAAAGGTTGTCCAAAAATGAGAAATGTAACTAATAGTTTACTTTTCGCTTTCAATTGACGAAAGGTGGACCTATACTGACCCCAGAATCCAGCCGACTGTTGACTATTTTATTTATCAAGCAAACTACTCAGCCTTGTTTAGGATTCTCAAATGCTATTGTCCCAGTCTTTAAAGCAGCCCAGCTAAATTGTCGTAATGGGCTTTTCGTTTTGCGTCTCCTTTGGTTATTGCTTAATACAGGTACAAAAATTTTTCCCCAGATCCAACTTTGGAGCGAACTAGAGTTTTCAAAGTTCCTGGACTATGTACTTTGGGCAAGCGGCGCGAGGTGCAAATTACGAGGATCTGTAAGGTCTAGTGCGCTTACAGATTCAGACCTCAACTTAGCCATGACTTTAATTTTTGGTTAGCCCATTGTATCCCCATGGGTCTGAATTAATCGTCCAGCTACAGGCGTTGATTTTGCCTCAACAACTAGTTAGTTCTGTCCCTAGAGGGGTGAACTCCTGAGCATTCTTTGAATACTTTGGATCTGAGCCAGTCATTGCGGTGGGCAATGGCTAGTTTTGTTGCTTTAGCCACCATCCTGGCCGGAAAGATATTCCCACGGATTCAGAGTCAACTTAAATTACCGACGGGATTTATGAAAGCACTCCTTCTCTACCCTAAGTTTCCCCAATCGTTTTGGTCCTACGATCGCTTTATGGCGATCGCTGGGCTCAAAGCCGTCTTGCCCCCCCTAGGGATTATCACCGTGGCGGCGCTGTTGCCTACCGATTGGGAAATTCGCTTTTACGACCGCAACGTCACTGCTGAAACTGAGGCCGACTGGGCCTGGTGTGACATCGTCATTCTCTCCGCCATGCTGGTGCAAAAGCCCGACTTTCAGGGGCTGATTCAAACGGCCAAGCGCCTAGGGAAACCCGTGGCGGTGGGCGGCCCTTACCCCACCTCGGTGCCCCAGGATGCCCTGGCCTTTGGAGCCGATTTTCTCGTGCTCGACGAAGGGGAAATGACTGTGCCCCTGTTTCTAGAGGCGCTGGAGCGCGGCGAAACCGAAGGCGTTTTTCGCTCGATTGACAAGCCCGACGTCACCCACAGCCCCATGCCCCGCTACGACCTGCTCGAGCGGGATCAGTATTTCATGATGGCGATGCAGTTTTCCCGGGGGTGCCCGTTTAACTGCGAGTTTTGCGACATTATTTCGCTCTACGGCCGCAAACCGCGCACTAAAGCGCCCCACCAGGCCCTGGCCGAACTGCAAACGCTCTACGACCTGGGCTGGCGCGGCTCGCTGTTTATTGTCGACGACAACTTTATTGGCAACCAGCGCAACGTCAAGCTATTTCTGCGGGAGCTGATCCCCTGGATGCAGGAGCACAACTACCCGTTTACGTTTATGACCGAGGCCTCGGTCAACTTGGCTGAGGATGACGAGATGCTCCAGTTGATGAGCGAGGCAGGATTCTACGCCGTATTCTTAGGCATTGAAACCCCCGACCAGGACAGTCTAGCGACCACGCGCAAGGTGCAAAATACTCGCAACCCGCTGGTGGAAGCCTGCACCAAAATCAATGACGCTGGGCTGCTGATCTACGCCGGGTTTATTCTCGGGTTCGATGGCGAGCGGGCCGGAGCGGGCGATCGCATCCAAGCTTTCATCGAAGAGACCAGCATTCCTCAGCCCATGCTAGGGCTGCTGCAAGCGCTGCCCAACACCGCCCTCTGGGAGCGGCTGAAAAAAGAGGAACGCCTGATGGATAGCACTGACAACTCCACCGGCGATCAAAACACGCTGATGAACTTTGTGCCCACCCGCCCCGTAACCGACATCGCCCGCGAATACGTCGAAGGGTTCTGGACTCTCTATGAGCCTAGCAACTACCTCAGACGCTGCATGGAGCAATGCCTCAAGATTCGCACTGTGCAGGGGCGGGGGCAGACCATGCAGTTTCCTCTCGGACGAGGGCTGCGGCTGGTAGCCCAAGTGGTTTGGCACCAGGGCCTGCGCCGACCCGAGCTGCGGGGTCAATTTTGGCGCCAGCTCTGGACGATTTTGCGGCGCAAACCCCAGCTGCTGAACATGTATCTGGGCCTGTGCGCCGCCGGAGAGCACTTCTGGGAATATCGCGCCCTGGCCCGAGAACGCATTACTCACCAGCTCCAGGCTGAACCGGTGGCCCCCCTGATCCAGCGCTCCAGGGAATTGCAGGAGCAGCATTGATGGTTGATGGTTTGGCGTGGTTTGGTCTGCGCCATTAAGTCAGTGAGGGTGCAGGGTCTAGGGTACAAGGCATAAGGCACCCTAGACCCTGTCCCCTAAACCCCATCCCCACCCCAGTTCGGCGATGTCGCTCCCTCCCCACCAAACTCTGGGGAATGTGACTAAAATGTGGTGCTGCGATAGGGGCGACCTTGGTAGAAATAGTGCTCTGGGCGTTAGGAATTGGGGTGGTGGCGATCGCGATCGCCGAGCTGCTGCTGCGGGTGCGCTATGGCCTGGGCAATCCGCCCCTCTACGTAGCCGACACCCGCACCGGCTACCGCCCCGCCCCTAACCAAAGCCTGCGGCGGCGGGGCAACCGCATTGAGATTAACCAATATTCGATGCGGGGGCCAGCGGTGGCTCCCCAGCGCCCGACCAATGCCCTGCGGGTGCTGATGGTGGGCGACTCGATTGTCAACGGCGGCTGGTGGACCGATCAGAGCGAGTTGCTATCGGTCAAGGTGCAACAAGCTCTCGTTGAACGACAACCACCGGGGGTAGAGACGGTGGAGGTGCTCAACGCCTCAGCCAACTCCTGGGGGCCGCGCAACGAGCTAGGCTACCTGCTGCGGTTTGGCACTTTTGAGGCCCAGCTAGTGCTGGTTGTGCTAAATACTGACGATCTGTTTGCGATCGCCCCCAACAGCTACGAGCTGGGTCGCAATCCTGCCTACCCCACTCGCCGTCCGCCCCTGGCCCTGTGGGAGGTGGCCCAGCGTCGGCTCGGCTATACCCCCAGCCCGGCTCTGCAAGCGCTGCATGACCAAGCTGGCGATCGCGTGGGGGTTAACCTAGAGGCCCTGCGCCAGCTCAACCAGGTGGTGCAGACGGCAGGGGGACGGCTGGCGATCGCCATGACTCCCCTGCGCCGCGAACTCGACCCCGACGGCCCCCGCGACTATGAGCTGGTGGCCCGCCAGCGCCTCACCGCCTTTGCCCAGAGCGAGGGCATTCCCTATCTCGACGGCCTGCCTCTGTTTCAGCAGACGACCTACGAACGACTCCACTTCGATCACATTCACCTCAGCCCCGAGGGCAACGACTGGGTAGGCCAAGCCCTGGCCAAGCTGCTGCTCGAACTCTGGAGCTGCCCCCCCGGTTCATCCCTGCCCCCGACCCATGAACCCCTAAGCGATCTGTGGTGAGGAAACACTGCCCCAGCGGCAGGCAGTTTGGATCCAAATTCCTACAGACTGACTGCTCCGTTGGCACGCTCCGGCAAACGACAACCCTGCGCATAGTGACGCCCTGTGTTTGAGCCTGCTCAAAGCCACCGGCAAACTGATGAGATATTAGGTGAATTTTGGGTCATAATAGCCCAAAACTTTAGAATTCAAGCCTACCAGGCATTTTTTCCATTTTTTTCGTTCTTTTAGCAAGAGATCTATCCATAGGGTGAAAGCCTGACATATCACATTGCGACACAACACAACATTTTTTAATATCGTGTTACATTGTTGGCTGGTCACGACGGACCAACGTTTAGTGCCATTCTCAAAGGAGAATTTCCGATGAACCCCCAATCCCATTTCACGCTGGAGCGGCGGAAGGTCGACATCCTCCAACTGTTCTTTTTCCTGATCGGAGCGCCCCACATCTATGGGGCTCTGCGCTCTACTGAGCGACAGCGACAAACTCGGCCGCCCCTACTTCAATACCTGGCGGTTGGAATGCTGGCCATGGCGATCGCCAGTGCTACTGAAATGTGGTTGATGTAGAGGGTACAAGGTTTAGGGTCTAGGGTTTAGCCTACCCGTTAGATCTTAAGCCTTGATCCCGGTTCCCCTCTACCCCTCCTGTTGAAGTTCGCTATAGGCGGCATACACCCCCTGCACCGTATACCAATTGAGAAACACCCGGGCCAGTTCTAGAGCCACCTGGGGCTTGCCTTGGGCAATCAGCCAGCGCAGCAGGGGGGCCATGGTTTTTTCGTTGAGCCGTCCGCCTGCGGTGAGCACGCCCCAGAGCACCTGGTGGAGGGGCGTCATCTGAATCATCATGCGCACTTCGCGGGTGGGATGCTTTTTATAGAAGATTGCCCCCATGCGGCCCCGCTGAATTTCTTGGTCGATCATCTTGGGAATTTGATCGAGGGAGAAGGGGGGGTGGTAGTGGTAGCCCACGGCTTCGGGCACTTTGACCATAGTGACGCCCAGATTTTTGAGCCGCACCCCCAGCTCTAAATCTTCCCACCCGTACTGGCTAAATTCGGTGTCGAACAGGCCAGCGGTCAGCAACCAGTGGCGGGCGATCGCCAGGTTAGCCGTATCAAAAAACGCGTTGGAGAAATCAGTTACCTTGGCGGGTTCGGCGGTGGGCTGTTCAAAGTTGCTGGTGTTCACCAAGCGACCAGCGGTGAATACGCGATCGTCTCCCAAACGCTGGCAGGAGTCGGCCAGGGCCTGGGCGTGGGCCTGGAGACTGCCCGACGGCATAATCACATCGCTGTCCACAAAGACAATGGTATCCCCCTGGGCCACCTGCACCCCGTAGTTGCGGGCCGCCGCCGCCCCCTGGTGGTGGCGCTCCACCAGCCGCACGTGGGGAAATGCGGCGGCATTGGCTTGCAGCCACTCAATCGTGCCATCGGTAGAGCCATCATCGACTACTACCAGTTCGTAGCCAGTAATCAGGGCGGGGTCAAAGACCTGGTTTTCAAGGGCACGCAGGCACTTTTCGAGAATGGGCTGGCGATTGTAGGTGGGGGTAACAACGCTAAAGAACACGGTGGGCCTCCAAATGGCCCTAATATCGTAGCGCTTTGGCCTGCTCTAGACGCGATTGGGCTATGCCTCCGTCTATCCCCAAAAAATCCTGGCATATTCAGTATAAATGAACTAAAGTTCAGATGTATTTATGGCTGGCGGTAAATGGGCGCTCAGACAGAGCTAAGGACGAGGAGAAACAGTGGCCATCACTCGGGGTGGAGGCCTTGGCAGGGGATGACTCTGGCCCTCGTCCTGCTCTCCGGAGCCTGCTCTCGCTCTGGCCCAGACCCCAGCCCGCGCAACATCACCCTGCACCAAAAGTGGGCGCTGCAGCCCGGCGATCGCCTAGCAGGCTACTCGGTGCAGAGCGGCTTGGGTGACATCACGGTTGATATCCAGGGCAATCGAGTGTTCATGCCCTTTGATGGTCAGGTGCAGCCCGCAGAGGGCAACGCTGACCAGTGCGTTATTTTGTCGAGCCCAGATGTGCCGGCCTACCTATTTCGCCTCTGCGGGCTGCGCCAGGTGAAATTGGGCGATCTGTCTCAGGGCGAGCCCATCGGCAGCGGCAACACCGTGGCCTTTGCCACCCTGCGCCGCCAGGCCGATGGCACCTGGGCGATGGTGGAACCGGCCAAAGAGCTGCTGGCGCAGTTTTTGGATCGTCCCTAGTGCTGCGTCAACTTAAAAACTAGGTTTTTTGGGTCGGTTGGCGTAGCGGAGTGGAACCCATCTAGACTCACTGCTATTGGGTTTTGCGATCGCGCCACCCAACCCACAAATTCAGGCTTGGCGGCTATATTACCCTCCTTCCAGCAGGCCTTCTTCGGCGGGAGTCCCAGTGGGGATGTCAATGCCCGGCGGCGGTTGCAGCGGCTGGTCGGCTTCCGGTGGCTCTGCCCCCAGCTCGCGCAAAATAGGGGCGGCTGGCTCCGGCTCCTCTAAAAACACCGCCGACAGCACCGCTTGCAGGGTGGGAGCCATGGCAATGCGGTTTTTGTAAACCAAAATCACCCGGGTCAGGGTGGGCAGCTGATTCTGCTCAGCCACCAGGTACAAGGGCTCTACGTAGATCAGCGACTGTTCAATAGGAATCACCAGCAAATTGCCCTGCTGAGCTTGGGATCCCTGGGTATCCCAGAGAGAGATGCGCTGGGAAATCTCGGGGTCCTGGTTGATGCGGGCCTCGATCTGCTCGGGGCCAAAGACCAGCTCTTGCTTGGGAAATTGGTAGAGCAGCCGCAGCCCGTAGCGATCGCCGTCCGACCTTGCCGCCAGCCAGGCAATCAGGTTGTTGCGCTGGGCCGGAGTAAACAGCCGCAGCAGCACAAACTCTTCGGTGTCCTCCTGAGGCAGCTTCATAATCAGGTAGTAGGGGTCGACCTGTTGCGACTCGCTGGCGTAGATTTCGCTGGGGGCGCGCCACTGGTCTTCCCGGTTGTAAAACACCTGAGGATCGGTCATGTGGTAGGTCATCAGCGAGTCGGCCTGCACCGAAAATAGATCCTGCGGGTAGCGGATGTGCGCGCGCAGGCTCTCGGGCATAGTTTCCAATGACTCGAACATGTCGGGCAGCAGCCGACTCCAGGTTTGAATGATGGGGTCGTTGGGGTCAGCGACAAAGAAACTAATGGCCCCGTTGTAAGCGTCGATCACCACCTTGACCGAATTGCGAATGTAGTTAAAATCGTTGTCGTCGGGGTCAGAGTAGGGGTAGCGACCACTGACGGTGTAGGCGTCGATTACCCAGTAAAGGTAGCTTTCGGTTTCTTGAGAGTCGTAATTTTCGATGGTGAGGTTGGGGTCGCGAGCGCGAAATTCTTCAAAGTTGACCCGGCTCGGCGGACGACTGCCGTGGACGGCACCAGTGCCCCACTGCCGCGAGGCGTTACCGATGTCAGCAGCTACTAAGTAAGGGTCGGTGTCAAAGCGCAGAAAAGGCGCGATCGCACGCACGCGATCAGCAATATTGCGGCGAAACAGCAGCCGCGTATCGGCGGTAAAGTCTTCGGTAAACAGCATCCGCCAGTCGAGCAGGTAGCGGGCAAACAACAGCCGCCGCCAGCCGCTCTCCAGGTTAATGCCGCCTCGGCCCAGGTAGGTAGTGTAGATATTCTCGTTGCCGCTGGGGTAGTCAAGTTCCGGCACCTGGGTATTGGTCATGATGTAGGTGTCGGTCAGCTCGCCAAAGTACAGGCGCGGCTCCCCAATGGGGATGCTCTGGCGCACCTCCTCACTGCTGGGCAGATTGTTAATGCCGCTGACAAAGTAGGTGGGCAGTCCGTCAAGGCCAGCGGTATTCACCGGGCTCATGGTAAAGCCGTAACCGTGGGTATAGACCAGGTGCTCGTTGACCCAAGTTTTGGCAATCTCGGGCACTCGCTCATAGTTAAGTTCCCGCGCTGAGATCATCACCTGGCGGCGCTCAGAGCGGCGCTGCTGGTTCAAGATGCTGTAGCGATCGAAATCGGCATCCTTAAACTCGTAGTACAGGCGAATTTGCTGGAGCTGACGATTGCTGTCTAGCAATGGCCTTGGGTCCCATAGCCGAATGTTTTCGAGGGTGAGATCGTTTTGCTCCAAGTCTTCAGCGTTGAGGTCACCGCTGGGGTCAAAGGGTTCCGACTCAATAGCCTCTAAATCAAAGGCGGCGCGGGTGAGCGCAATGGAGTTGGCAATGTAGGGACGCTCGCGCTGGAGTTCGTTGGGTTGCACCACCAGCCGCTGCACCATGGTCGGCACCAGCACCAGGCCCAGCAGGGTCAATACCAGGTAGCCGCAGATACCTTTGACCAGCAGGCTGGCGCGCCCCAGCCCTGCCCCCCAACCCAGAGGAGCTTTGGCAACGCCAGCGAGAGGAGATTTGCGTATCGGGTTGATATAGGTCGGTGCCCACAGCAGCCCTCGACTGAGAAAGACCAGCCCCAACCCCAGGGTAAAGATCGACAGCAGCCAGTTGGCGGGCAGCACCACGTTAACGTGGGTGTAATCAGCGCCATACACTACGCCTTCGCCGGAGTAAAGCACGTCGTAGCGCCCTAGCCAGTGACTAATGCTGGTGGCCAAAAACAGCAGCCCGGCTAGGCTGTAAAGGTGCTGCCGCTGGGTACTGGAAAAGCCATAGAAGCGCCCTTGGCTGAGGGTATTATCCCTAAGCAAATAAACCAGACACACGCTGACCAGAGTGAAGAAGAGTCCGCCAACCACCCAAAATTCGAGCAGGCGCAGCACCGGTAGCCGAAAAATATAGAAGGCAATATCGCGGTTAAAGATCGGCTCTGTCTGACCGTAGGGCACCGGGTCGAGGGCTAGCAGCACCGCAGGCCACTGCTTGGCCAAAATCAGCCCATAGCCGAGGCTCATGAGCATGGCCGCCAGTCGCCCCAGCTGTCGGGGATAAAGCAAAAAGGCCACAGTGCTAATGCCCAGGGCAATCAGCAGCCAGGGCTGGGTGATAAAAATTTGGCCAACCACCTTAAAGAGCTGGAGCTTTGGCCACAGGGCCAGGGGTGTGGTGGAGTCGTAAAGGGTAGTGGTCTGCCGCCAAAAATCACCGGCAATTTGCCCCTGGTAAAGTAGCTGTAGGCCGATCAAAAAGCTCAGAGTTATACCAACCAGCAACAGCCCGCTCAGACCTAAGCTGTTAGCTTGATTGGGGCGATCGCTCGGTTTCTCTAGCGGCTGGGTGCGATCGGCCAGGGTCAGATTGCCCCAGGTAAACCCCAGGGTGCACAAAATCGGAATAATGCCGAGGATCAGCTGCGACCTGAGCCGTAGCCAAAACACCTCTAGGTAGTTGACCTCCTCAAACCACAGCCGCTCGGCCTGGAGATTGACGATCGCATCAAAAAAGAGCAGGGTTAGTAGCCCCAGCCCTAGACCCAGCCACCCCCATCGGGGCAGACTCTTGGCAAATGCTTTAGTCATCATGGGCTCTACAGCTCGACACCTACCCCAGCAGTGCCTAGATTGTAGCGGCTCAGCCCTGCGGCGCTATGAACAGCTCTTGTTCTCGAAGTCGCATTGGTAGATAAAGGGCTCTTGCCACTGCAGGGGAATTTCGAGCAGATCGCGCACACCGGTAATGCCTTGGCTAATGAACAGCAGCACCGCTACGGTGTTGAGGGCGGCGTGGGTCAGCCGCCAGCGCTTAGACTTGTAAATTTCGGGCAGGGTGGCGAGGGCAAAGATCATCAGCATGGCCGCCGCCATGCCCAGATAAAAGTGAGACACCTGCCATTCATAGGCGCGCCGAAACACCCCCGGCTGCATACCTAATAGCCAGAGCCCCATGCCGGTCAGGGTTGCAAAGGTACCCCGCCAAACACGGCTGCTGGAGCGATACAGCAGCACCAAAGCCCCTAGAGTGAACGCGTATATAGCCACCACAAACACCCCTCGAAAGGGGTCTTCGGTCCAGACATTTTCCCGTAGAAGGGTCTTGAAAATCGGATGGGCTAAACCCAAGAGCACTAGACTCACCACTGCCCCAGACAGCCATTGCCCAACCCGCACATGCTCTTTGCCCACCACTGGGGAAATGGTGATTTTGGTTTTGTCAGCCACGGCTAAACGCCGCTGGCGAGTCTGCACCGCAAAATAAACGGCTACGCCAATCAGCGGCATCACTACCGTGACGGCCAGAAACGGGTGCAGCAGTCTGAGCAGATCGGGAGCATCTAGCATGGGGGCTTCCTGCAGAGAGGGCGTGGGAGCTAAGTTTTTTCCTACGTTAGGGCATAGCTCTCAACCGATACCGTGATTCGCCGCACAATCTCGGACGTTGGTACCTGGGCAATCGCTACGCCCCCACGCGTTTACAGGTGTTATCTTAGCGGTGCCGCTAAGCCCAAAGATTAAAGCGAGATAAGTGCTGCTCTAGGGCCTTGGGCAGCTGCTTGGCAATATCGGGCTTAGTCTTAAAGGTCAGCCGGTTTTGGGCGGGCAGGTCAAAGGGATACTGCCCCACAATATCGGCTCGCTCCATTTGGGCCAGCAAAATCTGCTCGGCGGGCTTGGCCTGAAGCGCATAGCCCATCTCCACGCACACGTGGGGGCTAGGCACCAGCAGCGTGGTGTTGCCCTCCACAGCTGCGATCGGGGTGCCATCGGCCACAAACAGCAGCGACTTGCGAATTTTGCGGGTGAGCGCGCTGTTGAGCCGGGCCGGGCCGTCGCTGAGCCGCTGGGATACCTCTAGGGTGAGGGCAATGCGAGACTTTTTGTTGAAGCTTGCGATCGCATCAGTGAGGGCCTCGTGCAGAGCCTCGGCTGACTCGCTGTACTCCTGCTGATAGCAGAAGTAGACAATCGGCTCCAGGCGGGCCATGACATCTAGCTTGGTGAAGTAGATCTCGTGGCTGATCAGGTCGATGTTGGCGATTCCATAGCCGCCGCTGCCCTCAATGTAAAACTCCACGGTTTCGCCATCGAGATAGCGCTGAAACCAGGCCGACTGTTTCACATCGGCGCTGTCGTCTAAAAAATCGGCCCGCAGTGCCGACTTCAGCAGGCTGTTTTTGCTCAGTCGCAGGTCATGGGGCCGCTGCTCTAAATCTCGCACCGGCTCGTAGGCTTCGAGATACCAGGCTTTGAGGGCAATAATGGCCATAACAGTCATCCTCTGGGGCGGTGGGTTGGCCCTTAGGGCCGGTCTGCTCGGGCGCGAGTCCGAAATATCGCTTGATTCTAAGGCCAGATCGCGATTCAGATGGGAACAAAATCGAAAGAAATGTTGAGTCCCGCACGCCTCATGGCTTACAACGCCTTGTAGGTTAGGGTTTTGAACCAACATCAGCGCCTTTGCTCTAAGTTGCTGCTTTAGGCACCGCGCCTGTTGCTATTACATAGTTCAATTGTACTGAATTTTTCACAATGGCGGAGGACTTGGTTTAGGCTATTTGGGTCTGCTCCCGTGCTTTGCCCCCAAGGATGCTCGCTATGATCGACCTCTATTACTGGACGACCCCCAACGGCCACAAGGTCACCATTTTTCTCGAAGAAGCTGATGTGGACTACACTATCAAGCCCATCAACATCGGCCAGGGCGATCAGTTTAACCCCGACTTTCTAGCGATCGCGCCCAACAACCGCATCCCCGCCATCGTCGACCATGAGCCAGCCGACGGCGGCGCACCCCTGAGCCTGTTTGAGTCGGGAGCAATTTTGCAGTATCTAGCTGAAAAAACCGGGCAGTTTTTGCCGTCGGGGTTGCGCGATCGCGCCAACGTCATGCAGTGGCTCTTTTGGCAAATGGGCGGGCTGGGGCCAATGCTGGGCCAAAATCACCACTTCGGCAGCTACGCCCCTGAGAAAATTCCCTACGCCATCAACCGCTACGTCAAAGAAACCGAGCGTCTCTACGGCGTTCTAGATCGGCAGCTTGAGGGCAAAGACTTCATCGCTGGCGATTACTCCATCGCCGATATGGCCTGCTACCCCTGGATTGTGCCCTACGAAACCCAGCAGCAAAACCTGGAGGATTTCCCCAACCTGAAGCGCTGGTTTGAGGCGATCAAAGCCCGGCCAGCGGTGGAGCGGGCCTATGCGATCGCCGAGTCAATGCGCGCCGAATCGACCATGAGCGATGAGGCCAAGGCAATCCTGTTTGGCCAGGGAAGACGGTAGAGAAAGATAGAGGAGATGGGGAAGAGCCAAAAACCTCCTCATCTTCCTTACCTCCCTCATCTTCCCCATCTCTTTCTAGGCCAGCACGCCGTTTAAGAAAATATCCGTCAGACATTCCGCCAGATCCTTCATCGCCTGGGGCGAGGCGGCTTCGTCGCCGAGGGTGTCTTGGCTAAAGCCTGCTACCGTAAACATGCCCAGAAATACTCGGGCCACCATGCGGGCGTTCATCGGTCGGTAGACGCCGCGATCCATCGCGGTTTGAAAGAATGCTTCGGCGACGTCGATCATTTTGCCGATCACTTCGGTTTGAATTTGCTCCCGCAGCTCGGGGTGGAACTGCGCCTCCATGAAGCACACCCGCATCAGGGCTGAGTTCTTTTGCAGGTTGAGCATGCGCCGCTGCATTACCTGACCGATCGCCTTGTAGCTAGCCATTTCGCTCAGCTCGGTTAGCAAGTCGGTCAAAATTTCGACCCAGCCCTGGCTGGCCACAGCCACAAGAATGGCCTTCTTATTCTCAAAATGACGAAATAGAGTGCCCTCGGCTACCCCAGCGGTCTGCGCCAGTTCGCGGGTGGTTGTGCCTCCGTAGCCATGCTTAGCAAACAGCTTTAGGGCCGCTTTTAGAATTTTGGTCTCCGTATCGGTTTCCGCAGGGGCGGTTTTGAAGAAAGGCACCATTACAAAAACCCTCAAGAGTAAGCACAGATCGGCTTCTGTGGCCCATTGTGCCCCCATTCCCCCAAAGCCCGGGGCCGGGTTCACATAACCTCATAAAACCTGAGATAACTACTCTTAAGGGTGTTGATTAATACTCTGACCAAAACTAGTTGGCTGATTCAGCGGCGGCTAGGGTCTGCTTTACGATCGCATCGCTAATCTGCCGCTGTAGGGCAGTATCGTCGGCGGAGCGCTCCAGAATGCTGTTGAAAGTATCAATCGAAAGCCCGTCGGCCTCGATCGCTTTTTCCATATCGCCTTCGGTGCTTTGACGAATGACGATGATGCGGTCTACAGCCGCTTTAAACTTTTTGTCGTCTTTTTTAGAAATTTTGGCTTTTTCAGCAATTTTAGCCATGTCTTCGGGGCCGTCGGCAGCACCGGTAAGCTGAGTCTCTGCGATCGCATTAAACCGCTCAATGGTCAGCCCTTCATCTTCTACGGCTTTGGCCATCTCTCGCTCGGCCTGGAGGCGTAGGGTTTGCACCTGCTGGTAAACCTTGGCAAAGGTAGCAATGTCGGCGTCGCCAAGGGGTGCACTGGCGTCAATCTCAGGCACTTCTACCACAGTGGCCTGGGCGAGCAGCGAGGATGATGGGCTGGCCCAAGCTGCCCCTGGGGTCAGCCATGCCAGCACTATTAGTAGAGCAGCAACACAATATCTCACCATAGCGGGGTCTCCTGATAACGCGAGTCGGCTTGGACAATCTTTCCTAGACTAGCCCTTTGTTAGCACATCGGCATGATGGCGCAGATGGTCAGCCATAAAGGACGCCATAAAAAAGTAGCTGTGATCGTAGCCCGGCTGCATGCGTAAAACTAGGGGTTGTCCAGCCTCTTTGCAGGCGTCTGCAAAAACGTCGGGCAGCAGCTGGTTTTGCGCCAAAAAATTATCGGCGGTGCCCTGGTCGAGCAAAATGGTGCGACCGCGCTGAGGGTGAACTTTCACCAACTCCGTCGCATCGTAAGCCTTCCAGCTATCGGTGTCTGAGCCCAGATAGCCTGAGAATGCCTTCTGACCCCAGGGACATTGGGAAGGAGCGGCGATCGGCGCAAAGGCCGAGATCGATTTGAATAGGTCGGGGTTGCGCAAACCGCATACCAGCGCCCCGTGGCCCCCCATGGAGTGGCCAAAAATGCCCATGCGATCGAGCCGCACCGAAAATTCTTGGGCAACCAGTTCCGGCAGTTCCTGCACCACATAGCTGTACATAGAGTAGTTTTTTCTCCAGGGCGCTGCCGTGGCATCCACGTAGAACCCAGCTCCAATACCAAAGTCCCAAGCCTCCGGCTCATCGGGTATCCCTTCGCCGCGAGGGCTAGTGTCGGGGGCCACCAGCATCAGCCCGTGCTCAGCGGCGTAGCGCTGCGCCCCAGCTTTAGAGGTGAAATTGTCTTCGGTGCAGGTTAAACCCGACAGGTAAAACAGCACTGGCACCGGACCAGTCTGCGCCTGGGGCGGCACAAACACCGCGAATCGCATCTCGCAGTTGCACACAGCCGATGGATGGCTGTAGTAGCCGACCGTGCCGCCAAAGCAGAAATGCTGATTATGGGGAGTTAGAGAAGACATGGGAGATAAGTAGGGGGTAGATGGGTAGGGGGTGGATGAGTGAGGCCGACCCACGCGTCTGTCCCGCATCAAGCGAGGAGGTGTTTAACCTAGGAACTCGTAGGGTGGGCACTGCCCACCACCGAATACGCAATGGTATGAGACCCTTTTTCTACGGAAAAGATCTTCCGAGACGGCCTAAAACGTCACCACGCTGCGAATGCTCTCGCCCCGGTGCATGAGGTCGAAGGCGGTATTGATCTCATCTAGCGGTATGACGTGGGTAATCAAGTCGTCGATGTTGATCTTGCCGTCCATATACCAATCGACAATTTTGGGTACATCAGTGCGCCCCCTGGCTCCACCAAAGGCAGTGCCCTTCCACTCCCGCCCGGTCACCAGCTGAAAGGGGCGGGTACTAATTTCTTCACCCGCGGCGGCGACACCGACAATGACGCTGACGCCCCAGCCCTTGTGGCAGCACTCTAACGCCTGGCGCATCAAATTCACATTGCCCACGCACTCAAAGCTATAGTCGGCCCCACCGCCCGTGAGTTCCACCAGGTGGGCCACCAGGTCGCCTTCAACCTCCTTAGGGTTGACGAAGTGGGTCATGCCGAACTTAGTGGCCAATTCTTGACGGTTGGGGTTGATGTCAACGCCGATGATTTTGTTGGCCCCCACCATACGGCAGCCCTGAATGACGTTGAGGCCAATGCCGCCTAGACCAAACACCACCACGTTGGCCCCTGGCTCTACCTTGGCGGTGTTGATCACCGCGCCCAGACCGGTGGTGACACCGCAGCCGATGTAGCAGACTTTCTCAAACGGGGCATCGGAGCGAATTTTGGCCAGGGCGATCTCGGGTACCACCGTGTAGTTCGAGAACGTGGAGGTGCCCATGTAGTGAAACAGCGGCTCGCCACCCAGGGAAAATCTGCTGCTGCCATCAGGCATGAGACCCCGCCCCTGGGTGAGGCGGATGGCCTGGCAGAGGTTGGTCTTAAAGCTGAGGCAGTATTCGCACTGACGGCACTCAGGTACATAGAGCGGAATCACGTGATCGCCGGGCTTGAGGCTGGTGACGCCAGGGCCGACTTCGGCCACCACCCCAGCTCCCTCATGACCTAGAACAGCCGGAAACAACCCTTCAGGATCTTTGCCAGAGAGGGTGTAGGCATCGGTGTGGCAAATGCCAGTGGCTTTGATTTCGACTAGCACTTCACCCTCGCGAGGCCCCTCTAGCTGAACGGTTTCAATAGTCAGGGGTTGACCAGGGCCAAGGGCAACGGCGGCTCTAACATCCACGGGCGAGATCTCCTTTGGGGCAGTTGAAACGGTGGCGTGGGTGCCAAGCGCAAAATTCTACAGGCTGTCGCTGGGTACCTACGCATATCATACGAATCTGCAATTTGGCTGACTGGGCAAAGGTCTGAGACCGGTTCACCTGAGCCATTGCAACACCTTAGTCAGCTTACCGACTTTGCGCCGCTTAGGCTATGTGTCAGCTTTCTTAGACATAGCTCAGCACAATGACCGATGTGAGGCTAGACGGTTGCTGTGGTCCTTAGGCCGTGGGCATCTTGAGCGCATCATGCTTTCTGCATCTACGATATGACTCAACTCTTGCGGCGGGCGCACAGACCGCTCTGTAGACAGGCTAACTCTGCTGGGTTTACGCTGATTGAAGGATTGATTGTGGTGGTGATTGTGGGGCTGATGGCGGCGATCGCAGCCCCCTCATGGTTTGGATTTGTGCAGCAGCGCAAAATCAACGCCACCCGAGATATGGTCTATCACGCGCTAAGAGCTACCCAGGCCGATGCCATGCAGCACCGCCACGATCGACGCTTCAGCATTCGCGAGCACAACGGGCGTATTGAGTGGGCCAGCCATCCCGAGTCAACTCTGCCAGCCCAGGTCGTTGTCTGGCAACCACTAGAGGAGGGCGTGGGGTTAGCCAACATTGATAACACTCTGGTCAAAACAGGTGCGATTCACTATGCCAAGTTTGATATGCACGGCAATGTGAAAGGCCAACTTGGCACCGTTACGGTGGCCATGTCAGGAAACCAACAGACTCACCGCTGTGTAGTGGTTTCTACCCTGATTGGAGCCATGCGCAAAGGCGAGGGGCATACCCAAGCAAACGGCAACGGACGCTTCTGTTATTAACCTCTCCCCCCACTTGGAGCAAAACCGAGTTTAATAGGTTAGCGTCATGACATGCTTAGGAGTGAGTGAATGCCAGAAAGAAATGAGGGGTGGTACGTGATTCAGGCCGCAGACGGCACCTGCAACGTGCTGTCTGCCGAGAGCATCAGCCGGGAGCGACTTCAGGAGCATCGCCCCATGTGGGGGCCCTACGCCACCCAGCAGGAAGCCATTACCCGCCGGGTGGGGTTGATTCGCAGCGGCAAATGCGAGCCTGCCTAAAGAGACACTACATACCCTAGGCGGCAGTTCGGCCCCGCAGCGAGTCATAGCTCTGCAAAAACCAGGCGTAAGTCTGCTCAATACCGGTTTTGAGGTCAGTTTTGGCCTGCCAGCCCGCTGCGTTGAGGCGCGAGACGTCGAGCAGTTTGCGCGGGGTGCCGTCAGGCTTTGTGGTATCAAATGCTAGCTCGCCTTCATAGCCGACCACGGCTTTCATGGTGAGAGCCAGTTCTTTGATCGAAACCTCTTGCCCGGTGCCAACGTTGACGAAATCTACGTCGTTGTAGTTGTTCATCAAAAACACCAAGGCGTCGGCCAGGTCATCAACATACAAAAACTCGCGTAGGGGGGTGCCGGTGCCCCACACGGTGACGGTCGGGTCGCCGTTGACCTTGGCCTCGTGGAACTTGCGCATCAGCGCGGGCAGCACGTGGGAGTTGGCCAGATCAAAGTTGTCGTTGAGGCCGTAGAGATTGGTGGGCATGGCCGAGATAAAGCTCACCCCATACTGGCGGCAGTAGTTTTCGCAGAGCTTGAGGCCAGCAATTTTGGCGATCGCATAGGGCTCATTGGTCGGCTCTAGAAAACCCGTCAGCAGGTAGTCTTCTTTCATTGGCTGAGGGCAGAGCTTGGGGTAAATGCAGGATGATCCCAAGAACAGCAGTTTTTGCGCCCCGTGCTGGTAGGCGCTGTGGATGATGTTGGCCTCAATCATCAAATTGTCGTAGAGAAACTCAGCTCGGTAGGTGTTGTTGGCGTGAATGCCGCCCACTTTGGCCGCCGCTAGAAAAACATAGTCGGGCTTTTCTTGGGCAAAGAACTCATCTACCGCTGCCTGGCTGCGCAGGTCGAGCTCTTGGCTAGAGCGTAGCACTAAATTTTCATAGCCCTGAGCCTTAAGGGTTCTCACCAAGGCGCTGCCCACCAGGCCACGGGAACCCGCTACATAGATCTTAGATTGAGTATCCATAGGATTGAGCTCAGATAAAAATTACGCGAGAACTAAACGCAGATGGCCTATCCCCATTGCTACGAGTCTGACATCGGGAGTCTGCCAACGACAACTGCCCGCTCGCCGAGTTTAGCGGTAGTTCACAATGGGGGCTGAGGCCCATCCCAAGTTTCTCACTCCTTTGCGCCATGACCCTACCGTCCCTGCCCAACCGCTGGCAATTTTGGATCGATCGCGGCGGCACCTTTACCGACATTGTGGCCCGCCGCCCCGATGGGCAAATTATCGTCCATAAGCTGCTGTCCGAAAACCCCGATCGCTACGCCGACGCCCCCATCCAGGGTATGCGCGATCTGTTGGAGCTAAGGGCAGGGGAAATGATTCCTGCTGAGATGATCGAGTCGGTAAAGATGGGCACGACGGTGGCGACCAATGCGCTACTGGAGCGCAAGGGCGATCGCACCCTCCTCATCACCACCCAGGGCTTTAAGGATGCTCTGCGCATCGGCTATCAAAACCGCCCCAACATCTTTGCCCGCCACATTGAACTGCCCGAAATGCTCTATGAGCAGGTGATCGAGGTCAACGAACGCCTTAGCGCCCAAGGCGAGGTGCTGGTTCCTTTGTGTGCAGAGGAAGAAGCACGGCTGATCCAGGAGCTTCAGCGAACCTACAATGCTGGAATTCGGGCCTGTGCGATCGTGCTCATGCACAGCTATCGTTATCCCGCCCACGAGCTGCGCTTGGGGGAACTTGCCCGCCAAGTCGGCTTTACCCAAATCTCCCTCTCTCATCAGGTAAGTCCGTTAATCAAGCTTGTCAGCCGAGGCGATACAACCGTGGTGGATGCCTACCTGTCGCCCATTCTGCGACGGTATGTAGATCGGGTGGCGGAGCAGTTAAGAGAGGGGAAGATGGGGGAGATGGGGGAGAACAATCAATCCAACACTTCCTTATTTTCCCTACCTTCCCCATCCTCCCCACCCCCTCCGCGCCTCATGTTCATGCAATCCAACGGTGGCCTAACGGATGCGGCGCTGTTTCAGGGCAAAGACAGCATTCTCTCTGGCCCCGCCGGGGGCGTGGTAGGGGCGGTGCAGACCAGCCGACAAGCCGGGTACGCTCGCATCATCGGCTTTGACATGGGCGGTACCTCAACAGATGTGTCGCACTATCGAGGCGAGTACGAGCGCACTTTTGAGACCGAGGTGGCCGGGGTGCGGCTGCGGGCACCGATGATGGCAATTCACACCGTGGCGGCAGGGGGTGGCTCAATCGTGAGCTTTGACGGCAGCCGCTACCGGGTGGGGCCAGAGTCGGCGGGGGCCTATCCGGGGCCGGCCGGCTATCGCCACGGCGGGCCGCTGACGGTGACTGACTGCAACGTGATGGTGGGCAAACTCCAGCCCGAGTTTTTCCCCCATGTGTTTGGGCCGAAGGGAGATCTGCCCCTGGATACGGCGGTGGTGCGCGAGCAGTTTGCGGCCCTGGTGGAGGAAATCCACGCTGCCACTGGGGTTGCTCGCAGCCCTGAACAGGTCGCCGCTGGATTCCTCGCCATTGCAGTCGAAAAAATGGCCAACGCTATTAAAAAGATTTCCGTACAGCGGGGATACGATGTCTCAGACTACGTGCTGTGCAGCTTTGGTGGGGCCGGGGGCCAGCACGCCTGCCTGATCGCCGATGCCCTGGGCATGACCGAGGTGTTTCTGCATCCCTATGCGGGGGTGCTGTCGGCCTACGGAATGGGCCTGGCCGATGTCAGGTCGCTGAATGAGCAATCCGTCGAGCTGCCGCTGGATGAGAAGACACTACCCCAGATTCAGCAGGTGGTGGAGTCTTTAGCTGGCAAGGGATTGGAGGAACTGCGGCAGCAGGGGTTTGAGCCCCTCTCCCCTAGAGGGGGACAAGAGGATTCAAAATTTAAAGTTTCTCCTCTGGAGACGCTACGCGAACAAAACTCGAAATTGCCCCAGGTTTTGCCTCGACTGTTGCTGAAGTACGAAGGGACGGATTCTGTACTGGCGGTAGATTTTGCTGGGGTGGAGGCAATGCGATCGCAGTTCACCACCCTGCACCGTCAGCGCTACGGTTTCGCCCAGGAAAATAAAACTCTCATCGTCGATACTGCTGCCGTCGAAGTCATTGCCCAAACCCATAGCCCTGACGAACCCGACATTCACAAGCCTCGCACCACGCCGCTTACGCCTAAAACCAGCATTTCTGTCTACACTGCCAACACCTGGTATGACACTCCTATCTACCACCGCGACGATCTGTGTCCGGGGGATGCGATCGCCGGCCCCGCCCTCATCATCGAATCGACTGGAACCAATGTTGTAGAACCCGGATGGAAGGCAACGCTGACAGCAAAGGGGCATTTGATATTGAACAAGGAAGCTAAAAGTCAGGAGTCAGGAACTCAAAATTCACAATTCAAAATTCAAAGTTTCTCTACCACGGACACCAGCTCCGCCCCATCCCCGCCTGACCCCGTGCTGCTTGAAATCTTCAACAACCTCTTCCGCGCCGTAGCCGAAGAGATGGGGATCACGCTGCAAAATACCAGCTACTCGGTCAACATTAAAGAGCGGCTAGATTTTTCCTGCGCGCTGTTTGACCAGCAGGGGCAGCTCGTGGCCAATGCGCCCCACATTCCTGTGCACCTGGGGTCGATGGGCGAAAGCGTGCGGAGTTTGATCGAGGCCAAGGGCGCTGACCTCAAACCGGGTGATGTCTACCTACAAAACAACCCCTACAACGGCGGCACCCACCTGCCCGATATCACGGTGATAACGCCGGTTTTTTTGGAAGCAAGAAAAACGGAAGAAGAAAGAGAGAAAACCGAAACTCAAAATTCAAAATTCAAAATTTCTCCTCCGGAGATGCTACGCGAACAAAACTCACATCCCTCTCCTGCTTTCTACGTCGCTTCTCGCGGTCACCACGCCGACATTGGCGGCATCACCCCTGGCTCTATGCCGTCGAACAGCACCTCAATTGAGGAAGAGGGAGTGCTGCTTGACAACGTGCAGCTGGTGGATCAGGGGCGGTTTTTGGAAGCTGAACTTTTGAAAATTTTGACGACTGCCACTTATCCCGTGCGGAACTCGACACAGAATATTGCTGACTTGCAGGCCCAGATCGCGGCCAACGAAAAGGGGACGCAAGAGCTGCAAAAACTGGTGGATCACTATGATTTAGCCCTAGTGCAGACCTACATGCAGCATGTGCAGGACAACGCTGAAGAATGCGTGCGGCGGGTGATCGATCGCATCCACGACGGACAGTTCACCTACCCCATGGATGACGGCAGCCAGATTGCGGTGCAGGTCACGATAAACCGTGAGGAACGCCGCGCCAAAATTGATTTTTCTGGAACATCTCCCCAACGGCCCAGCAACTTCAACGCTCCGGCAGCGGTGTGCAAAGCGGCGGTGCTCTACGTGTTTAGAACACTGGTGGATGACGACATCCCTCTCAATGCGGGCTGTCTCAAACCACTAGAAATTGTCATTCCCGAGGGGTCAATGCTGAACCCGCAGTACCCGGCGGCGGTGGTGGCGGGCAATGTGGAAGTGTCTCAGGCGGTGACCGATGCGCTGTATGGGGCGCTGGGTGCGATCGCCGCCTCCCAGGGCACCATGAACAACTTTACTTTCGGCAGCGATCGCCACCAATACTACGAAACCATCTGCGGCGGCTCCGGTGCTGGCCCAGACTTCCCCGGCACTGATGCGGTGCACACCCACATGACCAACTCGCGGCTGACCGACCCCGAGGTGCTGGAATGGCGCTTTCCGGTGCTGCTGAGAGAATTCTGCATCCGCCAGGGCAGCGGCGGAGCGGGAGAATACGCTGGCGGCAACGGCATTGTGCGCACAGTGGAATTTCGCGAACCGATGACGGTCGCCATTCTCTCAAACCATCGGCTAGTGCCACCCTTTGGTTTGGCCGGAGGGCAGCCAGGGGAGGTGGGAGAAAACCAGGTAATTCGCGCCGATGGCCGAGTTGGGGTTTTACCTGGGCAGGCCACCGTGGCCCTGAATGCGGGAGACTGCATTCGGATCGCCACACCGGGCGGCGGTGGCTACGGCGCACCACCCCAATGAGCCATCCTAGGCATTAGGTTCCGATCGCAGAAATCAGTACCCTGCCTTTGCCATAGGAACCTGGCACCGGCCTTTGGAGATGTGCGCTGCACAACTTGACACATCAACTTTTCTTGAAATAATAAAGCATCAATATTTTTTGAAATGAAGCTGGGTCAAAGACCACAGCTAGTTGCTTGCGTCTATGCCGCCGTGCGTTAGAGAGGGTTGAGAGATGGTGAAGGTCGCTGTAAATGGATTTGGTCGCATTGGGCGGCTGGTGTTGCGGGCGGGCTGGGCCTTTCCTGAGCTGGAGTTTGTGCACATCAACGATGTCAAAGGTGGCCCTGAGGCGGCAGCGCATCTGCTCAAATTCGACTCAGTACATGGCCGCTGGGCACCGGAGGTCGAAGCCGTTGGCTCTGAAAAAATCACTATCGACGGCATTCCCCTCAGCTTCAGCAGTGGTGCTTCTCCCGGCGAGGTGCCCTGGGCTGACTACGGTGTAGACCTGGTACTGGAGTGCTCCGGCAAGTTTCGCACGGCGGAGGCGATCGCCCCCTACTACGCCAACGGCGTGAAAAAAGTCATCGTTGCCGCCCCGGTCAAAGAGGGCGCGCTCAACGTGGTCTATGGCATTAACGATCACCTCTACAACCCAGCAGAGCACCACCTGCTCACCGCTGCCTCCTGCACCACCAACTGCCTGGCCCCCGTGGTCAAAGTCATCCACGAAGGGCTGGGCATTCGCCATGGGGTGATCACCACCATTCACAACCACACCAATACGCAGACCATTGTGGATGCCCCCCACAACGATCTGCGCCGCGCCCGCGCCACGGGTATGTCGCTAATTCCGACAACGACGGGGTCGGCAACGGCGATCGCCCTCATCTATCCAGAACTCAAGGGCAAGCTCAACGGGTTGGCAGTACGGGTACCGCTGCTGAATGCCTCCCTAACCGACTGCGTGTTTGAGGTCGATCGCCCCACCACCGCTGAGGAAGTCAATTCTCTCCTCAAAGCCGCCGCCGATGGCCCTCTGCACGGGATATTGGGCTACGAAACCCGGCCTTTAGTCTCAGTTGACTACAAAGATGATCCTCGCTCCTCGATCATCGATGCCCTCTCCACTATGGTTGTGGATGACACCCAGGTGAAGATTCTCGCCTGGTACGACAACGAGTGGGGCTACTCCTGCCGCATGGCCGAACTGGCCCGCAAGGTGGCCCAAAGTCTCTGAGCCTCTCGCCCTAGGGTGAATTTTGGACAGCATCTTGATGGTGGGCAGTGCCCACCCTACAGCTCCTCCACTCTCCCACTCCCCACCCCTCCACTCCCCATGACCACCTCCGCCTTCAAACCTGAGAGCCTGCGCAACTACGCCATCATCACCGCTGCCTACTGGGGTTTTACCGTCACCGACGGTGCCCTGCGCATGATGGTGCTACTGCACTTTCACCAGCTGGGCTACAGTCCCTTTGCGATCGCCATGCTGTTTCTCTTTTACGAAATGTTTGGCGTGGTGACCAACTTCTTCGGCGGCTGGATTGGTTCTCAGGTAGGCATTCGGCAAACCCTTTATGGCGGCATCGCCCTGCAAATTTTTGCCCTAGTAATGCTGAGCTGCTTGAACCCCAACTGGGGAGTACCTGTGCAGGTGGGCTATGTGATGGCGGCCCAAGCATTCTCAGGCATTGCCAAAGACCTCACCAAGATGAGTTCTAAGAGCGCCATTCGCCTGGTGGTGCCAAAGGAAGCGGCATCGCGCCTGTTTAAGTGGGTGGCGGTGCTAACAGGGTCAAAGAACGCGCTTAAAGGGGTGGGATTTTTCGTCGGGGCGGCGCTGCTGGAATGGGTAGGCTTTCGCTCGGCGCTGCTGATGCAGGCGGCGGCGCTGGGGGTGATTTTGCTGTCGTTTGCGCTGCTGCCTGCGGGTATGGGCAAAATCGGCAAAAAGGTGCCCTTCAAGCAGCTGTTTTCTAAGAGCAGAGAGATCAATGTGCTGTCGGCGGCGCGGTTCTTTTTGTTTGGCTCGCGGGACGTGTGGTTTGTGGTGGCGCTGCCGGTGTTTTTGTATGAGGTGCTGGGCTGGCGGTTTATGCAGGTGGGCAGCTACATGGCTCTCTGGGTAATTGGCTACGGCATGGTGCAGTTTTTGGCACCGCAGCTATTGCGCAAAGACAGCACCGGCAAGGTGGTGCCCAAGGCCAAGACCATTCTGTTTTGGACATCCATTTTGACGGCCATTCCAGCACTGATTGCGCTGGCGCTGATGGCTGGGGTGCGGGGTGACGTTGCCGTGACCGGCGGACTCGTGGTTTTTGGCGTGGTGTTTGCGTTTAACTCGGCGGTGCACTCGTATCTGGTGCTGGCCTACACCGAAGATCGCGATGTTAGCCTCAATGTGGGCTTCTATTACATGGCCAACTCGGGTGGGCGGTTGTTAGGGACGATTGCCTCGGGGCTGGTTTATCAGTGGTTTGGGCTAGTGGGGTGCCTGTGGGTATCGAGCTTGTTTGTGCTGGCGGCGGCGCTGATTACGACGCAGCTGCCCGACTCAACCCCTGCTGAGCCGGTGGTGGTGGGCAGCTAGTGAGCAAATATTGGCTCTGGCTGACCATTCAAAGATTTGTGATGGGAGATAGAATCTGGAATTCTATTCTTTAAACTGTAGTTATAGCTACAGTTTTTGAAAGGAAGTCATGGATAAGCAATCGTCTAGCCAGCGCCGCCAAGTGATCGGAGAGCTGCGCCACCAGCTGCGATTTGCCAGTGTAGAAGAGCGCGATCGCATTCGCCAAGAGCTGAACTTTTGGGAGCAGCGGGGCCGCTAACTCGCCGACAGCAGGGGCAGCAGCAGGGTGACGAAAAAGTACACCAGCGCACCTGTGAACACATAGCTATCGGTGCGGTCTAAAATGCCGCCGTGGCCGGGGATGAGGACTCCAGAGTCTTTGACCCCGGCATCTCTTTTCATCAGCGATTCGGTGAGGTCGCCCAGCAGGCTGGAGGTGCCCACCATCAGGCCTAGAGCCGCTCCGGTGGCAAGCCAGAGGGGCCATTGCAGCCAGTGGGTGCCGATTAATGCCACCACCATGCTGCCCAGCATGCCAAAGATCGCCCCTTCGACCGTCTTCTTCGGGCTGATGTTAGACAGCGGGGTGCGACCAATCATTTTTCCAGCGATATAGGCTCCAATATCCGAAGCCCAAATGCAGGCAAAAGCTAGCAGGGTGACGACCAGTCCGTAGGGTAGGGTATCTAGGGCAGGGGGCCAGGTGGCGGGCCAAAACCCGCCCAGGGGCAAAGTGGTACCGGTGTCGCCCAAGTCGCGCAGGCGCACCCAAAAGCTGGGTAGATAGCCGCCGTAGAACAGGCCCAAGATAGACGCGGCCACATCGGCAATGGTGGCCACCTGGGGCTGAAACAGCAGATAAAAGCAGATAAACGTGCCGCTTAGCGGTAGCAGGGCGTCGGCCAAGGGCGGCGACAGATGGGCGGTAATCAACAGCAGCTGGCTCACCACTAGGGTGGTTTTGGCCGCTGGCAAGATGCCTTTAGCTTTTACCAAAGCAAAAATTTCGAGCTGCCCCAAGAAAATCAACACCCCAAAGCCCAGGGTGAAGTACCAACCCCCTAGCAAAATCATGACCAGGGCGACCACGATCGCAACTATTCCACTAATGATTCGAGGCCAGGGCATAGGTGAAAGTGCAAAGGGTTTAAACAGAGCGTTGCCTCTAGTTTTGAGGCAGCAACTGTCATGCAGCTTATTACACTGTGCCACATTCCCCTAGAGTCCCCGCCAGGGAACCAAGTCAGAAGGTTAGCGGTAAGAGAAGGCCAAAGGCGCGCCCAGCGATCGCCCTTGGCTGGGCTGCGCGGCTGGACCTGTCCCTAGCCAGCAGAAGTGGCGAGCTGGGGATAGCCTGCTTCTACTAGGGCGCGATCGCGAATTCGGCAGGAATCGCACCGCCCACAGGGCTCAGCTCCGCCCTGGTAGCACGACCAGGTTTGCGCGATCGGCACCCCTAACTGCACTGCCCGGCGCACAATATCCGCCTTAGAATCCATCACCAAAGGCGCAATCAGTTGGGGGGCATGGCCCTCTAGCCCCGCCTTAGACGAAAGCTGGGCCAATTGCTGAAACGCCGCTAAATACTCGGGCCGACAGTCGGGGTAGCCGGAATAATCTACTGCATTGATGCCGAGGTACACCGCTGCGGCCCTCTTGGCTTCAGCCAGGGCAAGGGCGAGAGCAATAAACACCGTATTGCGCCCCGGCACGTAGGTGGAAGGAATGCCCGCTTCCGGGCCGGCTTGAGGCAGCGGCTGGGCCAGGTCGGTGAGGGAAGACGCGCCCCACTGGGCCAAATTGACATCGATGAAGTGGTGGTCGGCGATCGCAAAATGCTTTGCCAACGCCTTTGCCGCCTCTAGCTCCCGCTGGTGCCGCTGGCCATAGTTAAAGGAAAGGGCAATTAGGTCGTAGCCATCGGCGATCGCCTGGGCAGCGGCCGTAGCCGAATCGAGGCCACCCGAAAGCAGCACAATGGCTTTGGGAGGCAGGCTTGACTGAGCCATAGGGCAAAGACCTGAGCGACTATTTACCGGTTTGCACGGTAGCTAGAATAGCCCAATCTTGCTCAAAATCGTGGCTTCGGGTTTCTGTTATCGGTAGACTACTACGTTTACTGAAGTCTTTGCCCTTCCAATTAGTAGGTAATTACTCATGTCAAACCCCTTGAAGTCTATGCCTCTTTAAGCAATAGGTAATTACTCATAGCAAATACCTAGCGCTGGTGAATCACTATTGTTAACAAAATAAGTTATGAGCTAATTTTCATGCACTTCTAAATAAGGAGAAATCAAGCTATTGAAAGAAACTAGGTCTTTACCTGAGATAGATACGTCGAATTATGCCAAGTTTCTGGTTGACAGACTCAGTTTTTTACGCTTAAACTCAATGAATCGAACAAGTCAGCCTAGTCTGCTAGCCCTGTGCTTTATAGGTTTATGCCTTTAATTGCCTGTGCTGCCAGAGCGGGGGAACCAGTAAAGGGGCGTATTTCCGAGTTCTTAATACCCAATTGAGGGTAATCGGAAGAGGACATCTCTCAGTCCTAGCCCGTCAGCTAACCTCGTCGGCATTGAGGGAAATTGAATCGTCAGCATTTTAGTAATGCTTGGCTGTTTCAGTGTCCTAAGTCGTGTTAACACGGCTTGTTCGCTGTCCATGATTAAGCCTCTAGGAGGGTCTCATGCAGCCTAAGTTGCGCACCCGTGCGGCTGCCCGTTCGAGGCAGTCTCAACCTGTCAAGCCGCCATTTCGCTTTCCGTTGGAACGGATTGTTTTACCGGCGATCGCGTTTCTCGTCGTACTGCTGGTGTGGTGGGTAGTTGCCAAATTCTTCACCACCTTGATGCCTACGCCGTGGGAGGCATTCGTCGCCAACCTCGACTATATTTTTAACCCCTTTTTCCGACGCGGGCCGGGCAACTTGGGCATTGGCTGGCTGCTGTTGGCTAGTCTGCGGCGGGTGTTGGTGGGGTTTTTGTTGGGAACTTTAGTTGCTATTCCCGTCGGCTTTTGGATTGGCCTCTCGCCCCGCGCCATGATGGCGATCAACCCGCTGGTGCAGCTGTTTCGCCCGGTGTCCCCTGTGGCCTGGTTGCCCATTGCTCTATCGATTTTTAACTTAGCTAACCCGTCGGCTATTTTCGTAATTTTCATCACTTCATTATGGCCAACGGTGATCAATACCGCCCTGGGCGTAGCTAGCGTTCCTAAAGATTATTTAGACGTGGCTCAGGTGCTAGAAATGCCTCGCTGGCGGCAAATGACCAAGATTATTTGGCCAGCAAGTTTGCCCTATATTTTTACCGGCCTACGGCTGAGTTTGGGGATTGCCTGGCTGGTAATTGTGGCCGTCGAAATGCTCACGGGCGGTATTGGCATCGGCTTCTTTATCTGGGATGAATGGAACCGGCTCAGCCTCAGCTCGGTGTTTTTGGCGGTAATTGTCATTGGCCTTACCGGTCTGGTTTTAGACTACGCCATCACCCTGATTGAGCGATGGGCAACCCATCGCCCCGCCAAGGCTATGTAACCGTCCATCTGACTGGCAAAGCCTCCCAGTTCACTGCTGAGCAATATTCTTTAAACGGCAGGTTTTAAGTAGGCTGCTAAACGCTGCTGGTCAGTCCAATTACGTCCTAACACCTCACAGACAAAAGGATTAAAGCCATGACGAGGATCAATCGGCGATCGCTCCTCCAGGGGGCGGTTGGTTTTACGGCAGGGCTAGCCGCTTCGGCCTGTAGTCAGGCGCTGCGATCGGGCAGTCCACCTTCCGGCGGGGCAGCGGCTCAGGCCGCCAACGTCGAGCAGGTTGTTGACCCGGCCAGTTTGGAGCGGTCTCAGATCAAAGTGGGCTATGTGCCCGTCAACGATTGCGCTCCCTTTGCGATCGCCCAGGCCAAAGGTTTTTTCCACAAATATGGGCTGACGGTCACCCTCAACCGCGAGGCCAGTTGGGGCACCTCTCGCGATGGCGTCATCTTTGGGCGGCTCGACGCGTCCCCGGTGGTTTCTGGAGCTGTGACCAACGCCCGCGTTGGGGCTGAGGGTGCTCCTCAGGCTCCCATGTGTGCGGCCCTGACCATTCACCGCCACGGCAACGCCATGACCATGAACCGCGCCATGTGGGAGTCTGGTCTGCGCCCTTGGCGAGAATATGAGGGCGATCTGGAGGCCTTTGGTCGCGATTTTCGGGGCTATTTCGATGGCATACCCACATCTCAAAAAGTCTGGGCCACGGTGCTCAGTTCAGCCATCTACGAATACTTCATTCGCTACCTCTCGGCGGCAGCGGGGGTCGACCCAATAGAAGCGTTTCGCATTATTATTAGTCCCCCGCCGCAGATGGTTTCCAACATCAGGATTGGGGCAATGCAGGCGTACATGGTGGCCGAGCCGTGGAATACCCGTGCCATCTCCGGCAACGAGGATGTTGGCTTCACCTTTGCCCATGGCAAAGAGGTGTGGCGAGGCCACCCCGACCGGGTGCTGGCGGTGATGGAAGACTTTATCAACGAAAACCCCAAGACCTACCGCTCCCTCGTTAAGGCGATGATCGAGGCCTGCCGCTACTGCGACGACCCGGCCAATCGCACCGAAGTTGCAGAGATTATCTCGGATCGAGCGTTTACTGGGGCAAAGCCCAAATTTACGGAGCCTGCCCTGGTGGGCAACTACAACTACGGCGGTTTCGACGGCAAAAGTCGCACTGTTCAAATGCCAGATAGCACTATCTTTTTTGAAATGCCCGAGGACCTGCCCCATCCCCCTGGAGACCATTCCACCTTTCTGTGGTCGTCTCAGTCGATCTGGCTGATGACCCAAGCGGCTCGTTGGGGACAGATCGCCGAGGTTCCAGCCGATGCGGAGGCCAAAGCCCACCAGGCCTGGCGCACCGATCTATATCGAGAAATTGCCGGAGAAATGGGTATTGAATGCCCAGCGGATGATTACAAAGTAGAGCCTGGGGAGCTATTTATTGATGGTGTTGCCTATGACCCCAGCGACCCGGTGGGCTATTTGAACGGGTTTGAGATTCGCGCTAACCGTCCTCAACGAATCTATATGGGGTGAGGGTTAGCAGGTTAAAAGACTGGCAAGTCAACACCTTTAGGCCAGCGAACTTTCTAGCTTTTAACCCTAAGCCAAGCCCATTTCCCCGCCAACAGTCTTCCTTGCTCTAGACGCACTATTCAGGAGAAAACCATGGTCAAATCAAGTCATTACCCTCAGCCCTCTGAGCAACGGCAGGCTGAGTTTGAAACGGATTTTTTGGTCGTTCAAGATCTGGTGAAGGCTTACCCTAGCGCTGGGGGTGACCCTACAGTTGTGCTTGACAACATCAACCTCACCGTTGGTGCCAACGAGTTTATCGCCATTATTGGCCACTCGGGCTGCGGCAAATCGACGCTGCTCAAAATTGTCAGCGGGTTAGAGCAGGCCACCTCTGGCGGAGTGTTTTTGGAGGGTTCACCGATTAAAAAACCGGGAGCCGATCGCATGATGGTGTTCCAAAACTATTCGCTGCTGCCCTGGCTGACGGTGCGCGAAAATGTGCGGCTGGCGGTGAATGAGGTGTGCGACCATCTTTCTCCCCATGATCGCACTGACCTGGTGGAAGAGCACCTAGCCATGGTCAACCTCACCGACGCAGCCTTGAAATACCCTGACGAGCTGTCGGGCGGCATGAAGCAGCGGGTCGGCATTGCCCGCGCCCTAGCGATTCGGCCCAAGATGCTGCTGATGGATGAACCCTTTGGAGCCCTTGATGCCCTCACCCGAGGCCACCTTCAGCGTCAGGTGCTCGACATTTGGGAGCGCAACCCCCAGGCAGTGATGATGATTACCCACGATGTGGATGAAGCCATCTATATGGCCGATCGCATTGTGATGATGACCAATGGCCCCAATGCCAACATCGGCGAAATTTTGAAGGTGCCCTTTGACCACCCGCGCGATCGCACGGCCCTGCGCGAGTCGCGGGAGTATTACGACCTGCGCAACCACGCCCTTGGGTTTCTCGACAGCTACTTTGAGCAAATGAGCTAGGGGCGTTGGCGTGAGCAACACTGACCACAGCTCACTCGCTCTACTCCGCTAATACGTAGCGGGTGAGTACGCGCATGATTTCGTTGATGCGTCCGGTGGGCTGGGGCTTGCTCCACTCGCGCACTTCGGCAAAGCCGAGGCGATAGAGTTCGTGGATGATGCGCTCTACGCCGTAGGTGCTGCCGACAACTAATATACGGATGACCTCGCGCCCCGGCTCGGCAGCGGGTTCGATGGTGACTTGCAAAGCGGGATTGGACAAAGTTAAGGGAATAAACGCTTGCGGCATAAGAAACCTTCTTGTTGCTTAATGGATCACAAGATAGCACCAAATTCAGGCTTGTGATCCATTAAGCAACGTTTACGAACCTATGAGTCTCTGACACAGTTGGAGCATGGGTAGAGCAAGCCAAGCATTGAGACAGGTTTTAGACACCTACGGCATCAGCCAAAACCAGCTTGCCGGAGCTATGGGCGTAGAGCGAGGCAGTGTCTCCCGCTGGTACCACGACAAACGCGATCCCACAGCGGAAACGGTTGTAGAAATTGTAGAAGCTTTGAAGAGGCTTAACTTTCAAGCGGCAGAAGAGTTTATCAAAATCTATCTTGGATGTATTTTGGAGGATGAGCAGAAAGAATAGCACCTTGATGGCAGAACTCCTCTAAATAGTCAACCTTGCCATTAAAGAAATAATAGATATTGGATTGTATCACTTAAGAGATTAGGATCTTTCTCAACTAAATTGTTCTGAAGACCGCGTTTTCTTAAAAAAAAATTGCATGAACAAAGGCCTTGTCTATGAGCATAAAGTACTAAAAGAGGTCACTCAAATGATAGATAGTGGTCGTTTTGGCTTGGTTCCATCCCAAGCCAAGGTTAGCCATAAGCCGTCCTATTACTCACGTGATCGCGAGAAAAATATCATTTTTGATGTTTCAGTAGAAGTTTTTATGATTGATGCTGTCGATCCTTATTTTGTATGGGTTTGGGAGTGCAAAAATTATAATCACAAAGTACCTGTTGATGACGTAGAAGAATTTCATTCTAAACTTACTCAAATTGGAGCAAATCGTACCAAAGGCACCATCATCACTCCTAAAGGATTTGATGATGGTGCCTTAAATTTTGCTCGTTCTAAGGGTATTGGCTTATGGCGTTACATACCTCCAGAGGATCCTATTTGTGTAATGAATGACTCTCAAGTGCCTCGGGATAGCGACATTATCCGTGGACTAACGACTCTAGAGACTTCTAGCTTTAAAGCTTTTGGCATAGGACTTTATTATGGAATGACATGTCACGGAAATTTTATCGTGGATCCTTTCGAATGGATCTGGAATGAGTTAGTAGCTGAAATACCAAAGACCTCCTCCTAAAAATGCTTGGAGGCACGGTCTACTAATAGCTTGTGTGCACTAACTTTTAGTTGAATCGCTACTCATATACAATTGCTTTGAGTTAATCCCATTTTTTTTGGAAGCTAGGCAAGCTCAGCAAGTTTCATCGTGGCGGCTACAAATCGTTTCTTTTATAGCTTCACTTTAGTCTTTTAATTCCGTTATCAGTGAAAATATAGCCATCATCTTCATACTTTTTCTTGTAACCATCATAGTTTAAATCAATAAATTTTCTGATCTCGATTTTTCTTCGAGATTCCACAACTCGGGATAAAGAATGGAAATGAATAAACATTAATACTATATAGACTGACCATTTGTATACCCCAAGAGAATTATGATAAAATGTAACCAAAAACATTAGAAAAAGAAGAATAAACCACTCCAAAACGCAATTTCCTATAAAATCCATAATGAGAAGGGTATTGTCTAGTGAAGCATTTCTCTTTCCTATCTTGTATGCATGAACAACTTCAAAGTTCTCCAGAAAAACTTTAACTCCTTGAGCTGACTGTCTATCCCTTTTCTGTTTTCTTCTTTTTCCCAAAAGATTATCAATATATGGTTGAATGTTAATCCGATACCACTCGTTAATGAAGAGGCTAAGAATGCCTCCGATACTAGCAGATAAGAAAAGAGCAAGAAGTGGATCGCTTTGTATCACTTGAGAAAATGCGTCTAAAAAGTTGATCACTTTGATTAGAAGAGTAACATCATAATTATAATGGCTGCTATCAATGCTTATTGGCAAGGTATGCCCTAACGTCAGATAACTGTTCAGCTTAATAATATAGGGTGAACAGTGCTCATCATCAGTTTGAACACCATACGAGTGGTAAGTGGTTAATGCTTATTATTAAAAATAAGCTGTATTAGTTAGTTCAATTTTCTTTGGAAACTAGGCAAGTTCAGCAGGTCGCATTGGGGCGATCGCCCATTCACCCTCCTCAACGCCAAAGTTATCGCTGAGCAGTGATGACTTTCACAACAAAAGCTCCACCGCAAAGCCTGCTGACTATGAATTAAAGGGCTAGCATCCTCCTGACGGCGATCCAGCTCAAGCACCATAAGCGCCTTCATTTCTTCAAATCACCCCTACTGGCGAAAGATGCAGAGCCATAGCGCTAAAATGGGAAGCTGCGTTGTTGCTATACCCAAAGCCTAGACCTATGGCCGGTTCTGCTCGTCAATATCACATCACCACCTTCGGCTGCCAGATGAACAAGGCCGACTCCGAGCGCATGGCGGGCATTCTCGACACCATGGGCCTCACCTGGACCGACGACCCCTACGAAGCCGACGTGGTGCTTTACAACACCTGCACCATTCGCGACAACGCCGAGCAAAAAGTCTACTCCTACCTGGGTCGCCAGGCCAGGCGCAAGCACGAAAACCCCGACCTGACGCTAATTGTGGCCGGGTGCGTGGCTCAGCAAGAAGGCGAAGCCCTGCTGCGCCGGGTGCCCGAACTCGATCTGGTGATGGGGCCACAGCATGCCAACCGCCTGCAAGACCTGCTAGAGCAAGTGTTCGACGGCAACCAGGTCGTCGCCACCGAAGAGGTGGACATTATGGAAGACATTACCAAGCCCCGACGCGACAGCACCATTACCGCCTGGGTGAACGTGATCTATGGCTGCAACGAGCGCTGCACCTACTGCGTCGTGCCCGGCGTACGCGGCGTCGAGCAGTCGCGTACCCCAGAGGCCATCCGCGCCGAGATGGAAGAACTGGGCCGCCAGGGCTTCAAAGAAGTCACCCTGCTGGGCCAAAACATCGACGCCTATGGCCGCGACCTGCCCGGCTCTACTCTAGAGGGGCGGCACCAACACACCCTCACCGACCTGCTGTATTTTGTCCACGATGTGCCCGGCATTGAGCGCATTCGCTTTGCCACCAGCCACCCCCGCTACTTTACCGAGCGGCTGATTCGCGCCTGCGCCGAACTGCCCAAGGTGTGCGAGCACTTCCACATTCCCTTTCAGTCGGGCGACAACGACGTGCTGAAAGCCATGGCGCGGGGCTACACCCACGAAAAATATCGCCGCATTATCGACACCGTGCGGCGCTACCTGCCCGACGCCGCCCTCAGTGCCGATGCGATCGTCGGCTTCCCCGGCGAAACCGAGGAACAGTTTCAGCGCACGATGGATTTGGTCAACGACATTGGCTTTGACCAGCTCAACACAGCCGCCTATTCGCCCCGCCCCGGCACCCCCGCCGCCCTATGGGAAAATCAGCTGTCTGAAGAGGTGAAGGCCGATCGCCTCCAGCGGCTCAATCATTTGGTGAATACGAAGGCGGCGGAGCGATCGCAGCGCTACGCGGGCCGCATCGAAGAAGTGCTAGTCGAAGCCGCCAACCCGAAGAACCCCACCCAGGTGATGGGCCGCACCCGAGGCAACCGGCTGGCCTTCTTTGCTGGCGATTTTGCGGTGCTGAAGGGCGAGCTAGTTCAGGTCAAAATTACCGAAGTGCGCCCCTTTAGCCTGACCGGAGAACCGCTGCGGGTGCCCGCGATCGCAGGCTAACCACTGCTAAGCGTTGGGCTGAGAGCAATTAAGGACACCATAATTTGTTGAGCGCAGAGCGGGGCTGCTGCGCTGGGTTGTCGTGCGATCGCTGCCTCAGCCCAATTTTGCCGAATTGGGATTGCAAGGGTAGAGGATGCGATCGCCCAGCTCAAGCTAACCAAAAGCCCTTAACTTCTGTGCCTTTAGCTACATTTATGCAGCTATGTCAGCAAAGTGTGACAAAATACTTTGAAAGTATTTTTGCTTATCGACTGCGTCGGGCAGTCAGGCGGCCAAGGGCCAACAGCGGACACCACTATGAGACAGCTTAACTATCGACCTGCGCCTCGAACCCTCAGGATATTTCGCCCTTCACCCCATCAGCCGCGATTTACCCACGAGCAAATTTTCACCTCCTACCTGTGCAGCTTTGTGGGTATTGCCGTCCTGGCCTACCTCACGGCATACACCGGCTATCCCTTGATTGTCGCCCCCTTTGGGGCTACGGCGGTGCTGGTGTTTGCCGTGCCCGAAAGCCCTTTAGCCCAACCCCGCAACGTGATTGGAGGATGCGTGATTGGGGGGATAGTTTGCGTTGCCTGCGTCAGTCTTTTTGGCACTGCGCCCTGGGTGATGGCGCTGGCCGTGGCCACCTCGATTCAGCTGATGCAGTTTACTCACACCCTGCATCCCCCCGCAGGAGCTATTGCCTTAGTGGGCGTGATGAGCGATGCCTCTTGGGATTTTGTCTTTACTCCCGTGTTGACAGGGGCGGTTTTGCTAGTGCTTTGCACAGTGGCCTTTAGCCGTTGGATTCCGGGCCGCCCTTACCCAAAACACTGGCTCTGATGGCCTCACCGATGGGCCGCACTCGCGGCAACCGACTGGCCTTCTTTGCGCGATTTTGCGGCCCTGAAAGGCGAACTGGTTCAGGTCAAAATTACCGAAGTGCGCCCCTTTAGCCTGACCGGGGAGCCGATTCAGGCGTTAGTTGCCGCTGGCTAGGTAGACATGGCCGAGGTAGACTGCCCTTCAAAAACGAAAAGTATCGTTCCATCGTCTGGTGGACGGGTCTAATACCTGGTCGAGCAGGGTGATCAGTCATAATGGTTGAACGGCTTAGGTAGGGATCTCTCTATGCAGATGCAACTTGAACTGCCGGACTCGGTAAATGTAGACCAAAGGTATGTCAAAGAAGCCTTGATGGCTGTGCTGTATTCGACGGGCAAAGTATCGGCCCACCAGGCCTGCCAAATTTTGAACATGACGCGTCGGTCTTTCGACGAGATACTGCCCCACTACGGGTTCTCAGCGTTAGTAGACAGTGACGACAATCTTGATACCGAGCTAAGTGCCTAATGGCGTCGGATATCATCGTTAGTGATGCTGGGCCGATGATCAGCCTAGAAAAGCTATCGGATGGTTATGGTTGGATGCAGCAACTCTATGGCCAAGTTCTGATTCCAGGAGCTGTTGCCCAGGAACTGTATCAGGGGATGTTCTCGAACTGGGAAGCTTACCGGAGCCATTACAATTTTGGCGATTTTATCTCGGTCGTTGAAGTCACCACTACGGAAACATTCCCTGGATACGATCTGCTGGATGTCGGGGAAAGGCAAGCGATTCAACTAGCTTGGAAGCAGCAATTACCCCTGCTAATCGAGGAAGAGCAGGGCAGGCAGGTTGCTAAAGCCCTTGGTCTGACATTTTCTGGTTTGGCAGGGCAGATCCTCAAGGCTTACCGAGAGCAAGTCATTTCTTCAACCGTGGCCCAGGCCAGTTTGGCTGAGTTGCTAAAGACTGGACGTATTGGCAAGAGACTGTACGCTGGACTTTTGGAAACCCTTGATCAGTAAAGGCTTCCAGTGTTGATTTTGAGATTGCTTTAGCCTCACCGGGAACCGCTGCAGGCAGCTGCGATCGCCGTTTAGAACAGCATCAGTCTGAGGCTGGCTGAGATATTGGCTGAGGCTTTTCTGGCCAGAATAGGGGAATGGCAGCGATCGCCGCTACCAGCTGCAACCCCGCAAACAGCGCCAGTGCAGTCGTAAACCCCCAGCGCAGGGCTTCGCCAAACAGCAGGCTGCCCAAGCCGAAGCCCGTAAACAGCGCAAACACCTTGAGCCCCATGGTCTGCCCCAGGCTTTTGCCGTCGCCGAGGTCGGTGACAATGCCCACAAACAGTGGCTGGGTCAGGTCGTAGCCCAACGAGAGCACTAGAATCGCGGCGGTCGTTCCTAGCGGGGGAATGTAAGGAATCATCGTCAGCCCAGCCAAGGCTGCCATCGCCAACCCTGGGGGAATTAGCCAGCGGCGGCCCCAGCGATCGACTGCCTTGCCAATCAGCGGGCTAAAAATCAGGCCCGGAATGCCGTAGCCCAAAATGGTCAGGCCAATGCTCAGGGCATCCATGTCGTAGCGCTGGGTCATGTAGTAGCCCAGCCAGGTGTAAACGCCCGAGTGGTAGACCCCGTTCAACAGTACGTAGGCGTAGGTGCGAGAGCCACGAAAATTGGCTAATACGGCTCGGTACCCGGCAAAGACAGCAGCGACGGAGGGCAGCTTGGCGATTTTAGGCTCATCAAACAGCGCTCCGTAGCGCCGCAGCCGCCAGAGCACCAGGGCCGCCGCCGTAGCCGTGCCCAAAAACAAGGCCCGCCAGCCCACAAAGGGTTCTAAAATGGCGCCCCCCGCAGACCCGGCGGCCATGCCGCCCTCCATAGCCGCAAATACCAAACCTAGCTTGGCACCCCGCTGGTTGTAGGGAAACAGATCGCCAATTAAGGCAAAGGTGAGAGGAATAACCCCGCTCGCTCCAAGGCCGGTAAGCAACCGCCAAAAGCTCATCTGGCCTGCCGTTTGGGCGGTGGCGGTGAGGGCGGTGCAGATAATAAAAATGATCAGAGAAATGCGAATCAGCGGCCAGCGACCAAAGCGATCGGAGAGAATGCCGAAGAACAGCGCTGCCAGAGCATAGGCCAGCATGTAGGCAGGCACAATAAACCCAATTTCTTGGGCAGAGACATTAAAGATTTCGGCCAAACGGGGAATCAGCGGGGCAATCATGTAGCCCTGAAGGAAGACCAGCCCCGCCGCGATCGCCAGCAGCGCAAAAAGGCGATTGTGCTGCCGCAGCCGCAGCGATGGGTCGGCCTCTTCCCAGTGGGGAAAGTCCGGATTGCCTGAATTGTGTTTGGCCATAGAACAAAGCGTGGAGAGCTGATATCGGAGCGATCACTAGTCAGGGTTTCCTGACTTAATGCGACGCATAAAGCGTATCAAGCTTTACGCCTGGTAACAAGGCAACGTCTTTTAACCCCAGAGCACCCTCAGCAGCACCAAATCACGACTGATTTAGGACTGAGGAACGGACGAGGCTGGCGTATAGAAGGCTAAATGACTGGTGCCGTAGTGCTTTTGGCGCACTAGATCTAGCCCAGGGATGGCGATCGGAGTCCAGGCGTCGGGGCGATGCTCCACAGCAAGTTCGCCCGTGGGCTGAAGCAAACTAAGACTCACGACCCGTTCGAGAACAGGTAGGTAAAGCTCGCTGTCATAGGGCGGGTCGAAGTAAATGCAGTCGAAGGGTTGTCCGTGCAGCCGCGACAGCTGCTTCACCACATCGCCGCGAAACAGACTGATGGTTTGATCGGGCTGGGCTACTTTTTGCCAGTTTTCGCGGGTAATGGCGTAGGCGTCGGGCGACTTCTCGATACCCACTACGTCTGCCGCACCGCGACACAGCGCCTCGGCCCCGATCGCGCCGCTGCCGGTGCATAGGTCGAGCCAGCGACAGTCGGCAATGCGACCCTGCCAGATGTTAAACAGCGCCTCGCGCACCCGCGCCGAAGTGGGGCGAGTGTCTAGACCAGGTAGGGTTCTGAGGGCGCGATTGCCATAGATGCGCAGCATGGGTTAGGCCACAGCCACGGGGGTTTGAGCTTTCACCAGGGCAACAAAGTTGGCCAGCATGACCAGGCCAGCGGGAGCCGACTTCTCGGGGTGGTACTGCATGGCCATGATGTTGTCCTGGGCGATCGCCGCCGTCACGGTCTGGCTGCCGTGGGTTGTTGTCGCCGCATTCACCGCCGGGTCGCTAGGCTCAGCATAGTAAGAGTGCACAAAGTACACCCAATCGCCATCGCTCACCCCCTGCCACAGAGGGCACTGGGGCTGGGTCAGGGTCAGCTGATTCCACCCCATGTGCGGAATCGCGATCGTCGGCTCTTTTTTGAACTTGCGAATGCGGCCCGCAATCAGCCCCAGCCCTGGCTCTATCCCTTCATCGCTGCCGTCGAACAACAGCTGGAGTCCCAGACAAATGCCCAAAAAGGGTTTACCCGCCGCAATTTCTCGCTTAATTGGCTCGATCAGTCCCTTCTCGCGCAGGTGCCGCATAGCCGGGTCAAAGGCTCCATCGCCGGGCAGCACCAGGGCATCGGCAGCCTCCAGATCGGCTACTACATCGGTAATGGTCGGCGTGGCTCCGGCCAGCGCCAGTCCTTTGCAGGCCGAGTGCAGATTGCCCATGTCATAGTCGATTACGGCAATGTTAGCCATGCGCTCTCCTGCTCTGTTCGTGGTTCTGGGGCGTTGGGGTTTGTTCAGACTCTATCCTACCTGGCGGACCCGAGAGAATTTTGAATTTTTAAGCTTGGATTTTGGATAACGTTGACATCTCCTTACCTCTCCCTCACCTCCCCCATCTGCCTCACTATGCTCCTCACCACCTTCGCCCCCTGGCGCGCCCACCAGCCTTCTAACTCCGCCGACGATCTGATCGCTCACCTGCAACAGCAGCAGCAAATTCCCTCGGGCACCACTGTCCTGCGTCACATCCCCGTCAGTTTTGAGCTGGCCCCCATTCGAGTCATGGCTAAGCTGGTCGAACTGCAATCTCCGGTGGTGGTATGCTGCGGCATGGCCGAGGGCCGTGGCTACCTGCATTTAGAGCGCTACGGCAAAGAAAAGGATATAGCGCTAGAAAGTTCTCTGCCGTTGGCGGAGCTGCTGGCCAACACCCAGCTCAGCGGCATTAGCGACGACGCGGGCACCTACGTCTGCAACCATCTTTATTACCGGCTGCTGGGGGCGATCGCCCAGCACCACTGGCCGACCCAAGCCCTCTTTGTCCATATTCCACCCCTAACCCCGGCGACGCGTCCTGTATTTGCCCACGACCTGGCCCTCATACTAAAACGGCTGACCAATACGGTTAGCCGTTCTGCATAGGGTGGGTGAGCGATTAGTTCACGGTGGTTTGAAAGCGAATTAGCCCCACCTGGTTGGCGTTTACCGGCCCCACAGTTACTACCACAGCGCCGTTGTTTTGGTTGGCACCGCAGACCGCAGGCAGGGCTGCTCCCGGCGGAAAGAAGGTCCCAGGGTCGCCGTCGTCGGCGCTGGTGTAGGTAACCGCTGGCCCCGCCGGGCTAGAAGAGGCGATCGCCTCAATGCCTAACCCCGACCCGTAGCCATCGGGGTTAAAGGTCGTTCCTGCCGGAATCTGGTCGCACACCACTACGTCGGCGACGCTAACAGTATCGGTGTTAGCCAAGTAAATAGTGTACTCAATGCCGTTGCCGGTCTGCACGGGCGGGTCGGCAATGGTAATTTGCCCTTGGCCCAGGTTGTTGTTGCGCAGTAGGTCAATATCGCTGCCGGTGCCCAAAACTTGGCTAAAGTCGGGCAGAGTAGCCGGCCCTAGCAGGTCGGTAACCCGCTTCACTAGCGAGAAGCCTCCAGTTCGCCGAATTAGACCAAAGCCACCGGCAATCAGGTCGAGACCACCGATATTTCCTCCCGGAGTGTTAGTAGGAAAAATGGTCGTGTCGTTGAAATTGACCAGCTGTGCGCCTAACCCATTCACATCAACGGCAAACAGCGAATACCCAAAAATAGGGTTGGCATTGTCAGGGGCTGTTACCAAAGAATTGATGGGGAAAAAGATACCCTCCACCGCCTGAGTCCCTACTAGGTGAGACGGCCTAAACAACGGTAGCGTAGGATCGGCTAGATTATCCCACCGCATCACCGCCGAGGCTACCTGAACGTCGTTACTGGCACCCCAAGCGCCGGTACCAATATCAATTAAAGGGCCATAGGCGGCTGGATCCCCATTACCATCTAGAGCTGTGATCGCCGCAATTTTAAAGGCATCATTGCCGCCCCGCTCCAGAATCAAAAACCCTACATTTCCCTGATCGGCAACGGGAACCGAAATGCCGGGAGCCGTGATGATGTAGTCGATTCTCTCGATGTTGTTGGCGGTCTCCTGTCCGTTACCCCCAGCTGCCACCTCCGACACATTGTTAAAAACGTTGTCAATACCTCGGTTGATGATATTGCTCAGCATGGCCTCTTCAATGCCTCCAACCCGTCCAGGGGCTAGGGTTAGCGTAGTGGGGGTAGCGGTCGTTTGCTCAAAGAAGAGCAGCTGACGGTTGGGTAGGCCAGCCCTAATATTGCGACGAAACACGATCCGCTGGGCTAACCCTACTGGCGGGAGCAGAGCTGTGGCAGGCTCAAATCGAGTGCCAGCAGCAATTACAGCGTTCAGCACAACGTTATTCTCAGCCCCAAAGGTGAGGTCAGTAACGGCCCCCTGTGCGTTGCAATTATTAAAGGAGTTGGGATCACACGGTCTGGTGTAGGGCGTCCCTTGGAAGCGACTCCTAACAGCAGGCTGTTCAGTGAAGATCAGCTGATCAACCCCGACTGGGGGAGCAAGCTGAGCAAAGGCCGGGGCGGCCCCGCCAAACACAGTCGCTAGGGCCAGCACGACCCAGGCCATCAAGCCAACTGAGCGCACAATCCAGGGCAAAAGCGTCACAGCGATCCTCGATTGCATCTGGGATATAGCAAACTGTGGCATGAAAAACATGGTTAAAGACGAATACGGCAATTGCGGGTCATCCATGGCTCGGTTTCTACTCAAGCTGGAGGTCGGCCTCTTGGTTCAGGAAGATAATATCGAGACCGCGCACGTCGGTGAAGATAAACTCAACCCGGCGATCGCGGGCATATTCTACGCGGCCGCTGCCCTCGCTGCGGCGCTGGGTCTCACCAAAGGGCACAATCCGCATGCGCTCCATTGGTACACCCTTGCGAATCAGGTAGTCGCGGGCGGACAGGGCGCGCCGCTCGCTTAGGGCCAGGTTGTAGGCAGCGCTGGCGCGGGGGTCGGTGTGGCCGTGCAGTTCTACCGTGAGGAAGGAATATTCCAGCAGGGCGGCGGCAATCTGGTCGAGCACCCCGGCACTCTCGGTGCTGATGTTGGAGCGATCGAGGGCAAAGTGAACGTTGCGCGGAATCTCAAGCCGCAGGGGTTCTAGCGGCGGCGGCGGCTCAACGGGCGCCGGCGGTGGCGTGGGTGGATTGCAGCTCGGCGGCTCCACTGGGGTGGCAGGTAAGTCAGGCTGGGTGCCATCGGCGGCGAGCACGGCCGCCACAGCGGCGGGTTCAGAAGTGCCCCACTCGGGGTCGGTGGCGATCGCGCTCACCCGCGTCCCCGGCGGCAGCGACAGGCTGGCGCTAAAGGTGCCCTCAGAGCTGGCGGTCACAGTTCCGAGGGGCTCAGTCAACGGACTGTAGGGAAAACCTGGCTCCACCACTCGATAGAGGTCAATTTCACTACCGGGGTCGGCGGTGCCGGTGAGGGTAACTTCTGCTACGCCACTGGCAAAGCTATAGGCGTCAAACTGAGGGGCGTTGATGGCGGCGTTGCCGGTCTCGCGGCGGCGCTGGTGCGAGTTGCGCGGCGGGTTTGGCCCATCCCCCTTTTGAAAGTCTTGTACCTCTGTGTTGCCCTGGGTATTGAGGTCAATGGCCAGGCCATCTAGCTCAGCGTAGCGATTGCCGCGAATTTGGTTGCGGTGGCTGAGGGGGTAGGCCGTTACTGCCACCCCAGGTCCTGGCTGATAGCCAATAAAGTTATCGCTGAGTTGGTGGTCGCTGCCCATCAGATACACCGCCGCTCGCTCAAACCGCCGCCCGTTGTATTGAATGGCGTTGCCCGAGATCTGGGTGGCCCCCTCAGTCTTAAATAGATAGATGCCGCTGCCGTCGTTGGCGCAGATCAGGTTATCGGTGATGGCGCTGGCGGCGATGGTGCCCTCCAGGCGAATGGCGTCGGGCATGCCGGCCAGACCGTTGCCGATGATGGCGTTCTCGCTCACTTGCAAGCCATCGGCCCGAAAGCCCGTAATGATGGCGCTGCCGTCGTGGTTTTGAATGCGGTTGTTGCGAACCGTGGTCTCCACGGCGTTAAACACCGTCACCCCAAAGGCCGAAGGCACTGCCGGAAACTCGCCACTGGGGGGCAACCCCAGCCAGTTTTGCTCGATGACGACTCCGCGCGGAGCCCTGTCAGGCTGATCGAGACGAAACAACTCCAGAGCCGGGCTGAGGGGGCTAGAGTCTACCGGGGGGGCCTGGGCGCTGATAAAAATATCGGAGGGTGGCGTGGTCTGGGTGGCGCGATCGCTGGTGCGAAATCCATACAAACTCAGCCCTCGCACCGTCACCCCATCGGCGGCGATGGTGAGGCCGCGAGCCACCTCGCTGCCCTCTGCAACTGTCAGGCTCACCGCTGGCGCAGCCGGAAACTTGGGGTCATAGGTGGCCTCAGCATCGTAGCCCGCCTGGGTGGTGCCGTCGATCACCAGTTCTGGAGCCACAATCTCGGGCAATAGATCGACTAGCGCGATCGTGGCCTGCCCCGCCGGTAGGTCAAAGCCAATCCGCGATCCTTGCCCCGCCGGTAGAGGCTGCACCAGAGCTTGCTCTGCCTCACTCAGCTGCTCAGGGGTAAGGGTGCCGTTGGCTAGCTCGATTGCTTCCCGCAGGGTTAGCCCTTGGTCGGGCTGCACCGGTCCATCGTCAGCACTAGTTACCCGTAGGCTGTAGGTCGCCAAGGCTGACTGCCCCAAGGCCGGGGCGATCGCAAGTCCCACGACTGGCAGGCCCAGGGCCATCGCACCATATCCGATCCACCACCGCTGATTCATTCCTCACCTCCTGGGGCAGTGCCCGTTGCGTCGGCCTCGGGCCTGTCGATCAGGGCCGCCTCATCCACATAAGATTCTTGTTGCTGGGGCGGCGATACCGGCTGCGCCCCAAAGCGGTTAAACAGCTGGTTCACCTTGGCGGTAATGCCAAAGTAGGGGCCGCTGGCCGACCGATAGCCACCGCCGCCCACAAAGGAACCGTCGCTGGCCCCACCAAAGCTGTAGCCCAGCCCCAGCCGCACATCGGGGGTCAAATAGTAGCCCGCCTCCAGAGCGAAGCCGGTTTCGTTGTAGCCGACCACCGGTTGCCCTAACCAGCGCACCTCAGCCCCCACATCCCAGCGGTAGGCAAAGCGATAGGTGGCCCGCGCCTGGGCTAAGTGAATGCTGTTCGAGAAGCCAATGTCTTGGGCGAGGTTGGCGGTGCTGTAGCGCAGGCCGTACTTGCCGTAAAACTCCCACCGGTAGTTGGGGGCGTAGATGCCCTCCAGCGACAGGGTGTGGTCTTGGGCCTCTGAGCTGACCCCCTGCAAGATGCTGTTGGGGGTGCTGCTGGGATTGTTGCGAAACTCGTAGCTCAGCAGGCCGTTAAATTGGTCGCTCACCGGGTTACGGTAGGCCAGTCCTAGCCGCAGCGTACTGGAATCCCCCAGTTGATCGGTGATCGTCTGGTTAGCAAAGTTGCCCATCTCAAAGCGGGCCAAACCGGTGAGCGCATCGGTAATGCGCCCGGCGGCGGCAGCCCCCAGTACCAAGTTGCTCGAACCCGGCGAGTCACGATACTCAACGCGGCCACTGGCCTGCCAGTCGGGGTTGTCGGTATACTCCAGCCCCACTGAGTAAACGGCGGAGGCTTGGAGTCCGAGGCTCGAGGCCCCCTGGCCCACCGCATAGGGTTGAGCAAATTGCTGGCCGAGCCCAGTCAGGTTAAAGGCATCCCCAAAGATGCGTTCAAAGCCAAAGGTGGCTCGCAGGCCAGGGGCCAGCGTCAGCCGGTGGTTCAATCCGACCGCCCCCTGACCGGTAATGCCGTTGTAGCCCCCCAACAGCGAGTAGCGGTTGGTCAAGGTAGTGTTGTCGTCGAGCTGGTAGTCAACAATGGTGTCGAGGCTGGTGATCGAACTTGGCCCCTGCACCCCTGACAAAAACTGCTGGGCCAGCCGCAGGCTGACGCCGGGCTGCACGGCCCACTCCAGACCAACGGTATTGCGGGTCGGGTAGAGGGGGTCACCGGCACTCAGGTTGATCTCACTCTGGGCCAGGGCACTCAGTGTGGCGGTCAGCGGTAGGTTGAGCCGCGACACCAGCTGGTTGGCGTCAGTAGAAAAGTTGGTCAGGCGATCGTCGCGGGAGCGATTGACAAAGTCCACTCCCAGGGTGGCGCTGCCGATCTGCTGCACAACACCGGCGCGAATTTCGGTGAGGGTGTTGTCGACGACCCCACCCCTCACCGGATTAAAGCCGGGCTGAAACAGCCCTATAGCCGTGGTTTGCACGGCTACGGCGTTGCCCACGTTACGCTCCTGATCGACCAGAGCCCGGAGCTGGGTTTGTACTCCCACCTGGGCCTGCACCTGAGCCCCCCAGCGGGTCTGGCCGGGGCTAAAGCTGCTGGTAGCAGTGTTGTTAAACCCGCTGTCGGTAGAGCGGTAGTAGGCCTGGCCGGCAATGCCCTCAAAGGGGGTGGCGCTCAGCTCAACGCGATAGGCATTGCCCTGGTTATTGGTGGCCCCAGTATTAAAGGAGGAGCGGGCATATTCGCCCGTGACCTGGGCCAGATCGCCCAGGGGCCATTGGAAGTCAAATCCGTAGAGGGTAAAGTCTTGGGCTCCCTGGTTTTCGGTCAGCAGGGTGGCTCCCACCACGCCGCCGTTGTCGCCCTCAGGGCGGTACTGCAAGCGCCCTGCATAGAGACTGCCCCGCACCGAGGCATCGTCAATCTGGTAGGTGACCACAATGCGTCGCACCAGAGTGGTACCCAGGGGGTTGAGGTCGACAGCTCGCACCGGCTGGCGAAAGAGCAGGGTGCCGCGATCGTAGTCGATGTCGTAGTCGACGCCGCGATAGAGCGGGGTGCGCTCTAGCACCGTGCCGGGGCGATTAAATTCCTCGGCCTCAATGAACACGTTCTCACTGCCCCGCAGCACCAGCCGCCGCGACAGGAAGTAGTAGCCACTGGTGCCATCGGGGGCGATGGTGTCGCGCTGGAAAGGCCGTACGTTGTCGCCGTACATGGCGGTTAACTGGAGGCCATTGCCAAAGGTGTAGTTGCCTTTAAAGCCATGCAGCTCGCGCACGGTAGCGGTGAACTGTTGCGACTCTCCGGCAAACTCCTGGGTGCCGTAGTCGCCCCACATGAAGTAGTCAGGGTCAGCATGGGGCGCGAGCGAATCGCGCTGAAAGCGCAGGTACAGGCTGTCGATTGACTCGGTGAGAAAGTCGGTGGTGGAGCTGTCGCCGTAGACGGGGTAGGTTTGGTTGCAGGCCTGCACATCGCGGTAGAGGCTGTTGCCATCGCAGCGATCGTTAAGGCCACGGGTGTTGTTGTAAGCCCCGGTAAACGACCAGTCACCGAGGGCGCCCGTAGCAAACAGCCCGGTGGTAAAGCTCACCTCAACATCTTGGTTGAGGGAGTCGGTGCTGAGAAAGTCTCTAAAGCTACCCAGCAGATTGGTGCCGCCCCGGCCGATGCGGAAGTCGACGACCCCAGAAATGATGGTGGGGCGCAGATCGGTGACGAAGCTCACCTGCGTGGTGGCCTCTAGGGCGGGATAGCTCTCTCGCAGGGTGGGGTCAAGCTCGCGCAGGGTGCGAGAGTCGACCATAGCCCGCACGATAACAGACTGGGCATCGAGGGTCGATCGCAGCCGCGCTTCAAATAGCCCCTGCCGAGCCAGCACCTGAAACCCACTGCGATCGCTGTCGTAATCGGCTCCAATAAATTCGCCAGCGCTGCTGGTCAGGGTCACCACCACATCGTCATCTAGAGGCTCGCCCTCGGCGGCGGTAACGGTCCCTACTAGGGTCAGCGCCGATCGCCCGTTGGCGGGTATCTGAATGTCGCGCTCGGGCTGGACGGTAATGCTGTAAGCGGCTACCTCGGGCTGGGGTGCCACGGGCCGCAGCGGCTGGGTGGGGGGCGGGTTGAGCGGCAGCTGGTCGCCGCCAAACTGAAACTCAAATAGATCAGAGTTTTCGCTGCGGTTGGCTAGGGGCACCCCAGCGTCGCCGGGTAGAGCATTGGTGTCAGGCGTAGGGAGGTCGCCTGAGGGCAGGACGGTGGCGGCGGCGATCGCCGCCGTTGAGTCTGCCCAGGGCTGGGCAGCTGTCGTCGCCACGACGGCCTCGACGTTTGTCGATGGCGACTCTGGCAGAGGTAGCTCTAGCGTTTCGATGGCGGCGGATTCGGTGGGCGTAGGTTCAACAACGGATTGCACCGCTGCGCCTGGGCTACCGGAGAGTTCCAGATCGGCTGCCGTACCCAGTTCCCCAGGGGCGGCATAGCTGGGCAGCAAGATACCGAACGATCCAGCCAGGGTGGTTAACAGGCCCAACCCCAGCGAACGAGAAGACAGAGGTTTCATGACTGCTCCTCCCCAAAGGTTGGTGTAACGGCAAAGTTCATTCGGCCCAACCCACCCGGCGACAGCCGCACAAAGCGGGAGGCGCTGTTTTCTTCAATGCGGTAGAGGTTGGGGGCTAGGGTGTAGCCCGGTAGGCTATAGAGATCCAGCGTGCCAACCCGGTAGCCTGGCAGCACATTGGCCAGTGAGAACAACCCATCAGGGTCGGTCAAAATGCGGTTGCCATCGTCCATGAAGATGACGGCGTTAGGCACCCCAGCCTCACCGGGCTGCTGCTGACCATCAAAGTTTTTGTCGACAAACACCCGGCCCAGAATGGTGCCACAGTCGGCGAGAATGCCGGGACGAATAGTCATCTGGTAGGCGGCAGTTACCGGCGTAAAGCCAGGGGCCGAGGCCTGGGCAATATTGCGTCCGCCGCCGCGCACGGCATCAGGGGTCAGCAAGACTCCATAGGCTACAGACACCGACTCCCCAGGGCCTAAGGAGGCAAAGGTCAGGGTTAAGCTGCTGTCGGTGGTCACCACCTGGGTCGGCTGCTGCGGGGTCGCCTGCACCGAGTCGGGCACGTAGAGCAGGCCTAGGGGCAACTGGTCAGTAATGGTGAGGGGCGTGGCCGGCTGGGTCGTCGAGAGGTTGGTAACCAGCAATCGATAGATCGCCACGTCGCCGGGCTCAGCAGCGGCACGGTCGGCGGTTTTAGTAATTTGCAGCAGCGGTAGCTCCGGTCCTGGTGGCGGGCCTGGCAGCATCAGGGCGCTGACCTCTGTCTGGTTAGAGACAGTGGTAGCTGGCCCATTGGGACCCACAAACTGAGCTGAAGCCTGGTTGACAAAAATTTGGCTCTGAGCCTGCGCCACAGTCGATGGTGGCACTGCATGGCTTAGGCAATAGCTTAAAACCAGGGCTAGCCAAAACAGCAGCCCCCGGTACAGTCGTCGCTGATTACGTCTCACACCACCCCTCTGAGACCACTCTTCACACCACTGACGCTCCCCTAGCCAGCTAGAGAAACGTCTCTCATCACCCCTGAATGGCCAAACAGCCTCTGTCAACAGTCGAAAGACTTACATTCCGCTGTCAAACTCGGCAAATCATAGCAAGGTCATCCGTGAATACCACAAAGATTCTGTAAAGATTCTTAAAGGGATCCGGATTTCTCTAGGGCGTGTCATCAATTAGGTTAGGGTTGAAGGGTAGTCCTTAAAGCAAGACTCAGCGGAATGACAAGCCGACGCTATGCCCTGCGCGATGACCAATGGGAGCGAATCCAG
>NZ_JACJOX010000075.1 GCF_014695775.1 Leptolyngbya sp. FACHB-60
AGTCATCTACAAACCTTACGGTCGGTTTGGCCATGCGGGGCACTGTCATCTTCTCTACCTAGCTCTCAGCCCTTATACCCTAAATTATCTCCCGCCAGAGCCATTGAAGAGCGTTATAGCCATCGCCAGATCGGTTAGGACACTCTGCATAATCCCTTGCAGCGATGGCTATACGCCAGTGCGCTGCCCCAGTTTTTGCCGGTGATAGTGGTTTATGTCCTAAGCACAGTGGCCAACACTTTATACTCCAGCGCCATCACTCCTTAACCCATGGCTCATCCCAAGGGCCACCGCCAACTTCTAGCCCAGCCTGAGTACTGGTGGCGGCGACCACCAGATCCAGCTCGCCACCCCGCCGCTGCCACAGCTTGAGGCTGAGGTCGCCCAGGGCCGTGTCGCGACAGCAGAAGGCCATACCGTCGTGGGTTGGTGCCCGTAGCGGAATCCCGGGGAGATCGGTAGTGCCAGTCACTTCAACCACATAATCAGGGCGATCGCACTGCATGTGCCAGTAGCCCCAAGGAGTTATGTGCCAAGTGACGCGGGCATTCCAGGGCACAAATTCATAAAATTTGCCGCCGTGGTGAATCCCCACCATCGCTACCGACTCCATCCAGGTAAGCACCTGGCGACGACCACCCCCAGCGGTGAGGGCGAGGTCGGGCACCCCCTCAAAGGCGTTGCAGTTGAGCCAAAACCACTTTTGCGGAAACGATCGCCCCCAATTCTTCTCGCTGTAGGTCGGGGCATTGGCGAACTCATGCCGCTGCCCTTGCCACTCAATCCACCCCGTAGCGTGGCCGTGGGCCATGAGAATTTGCCAGCCCGGCTCGAAAATTGGCAGGCTAGAGAGCAGCCCAGCCGTAGATTGCTGAGGCTGACCGGTGCTCCCCCAGCCATAGACTGGCTCGGTGTGATACTCCCAAGCCACAGTACCCAAGACAGGATCGTTCAAACAACCCTGATGCCAGGTCGCCGTCACCTGATAGCCCTCCGACACTTGCTCCTTAAATTCTGACGATGACAGCAGACGAGGCTTGATTTGGGGTTTCCCTCGCCAGTGGCCTAGCCCTAGCCCTTCAGGCCAAGCCCAAAACTGGCCGACATCAGGAAAGGTGCGGCAAAAGTAGCTGTCATCTGGACCCAAGATTTGCGCCGTGCCGCCGCTGTGGGGCTGTCCTCCGACATGGCCTTCCATGGAGTACATAAAAGCGAAGGTCTGGCGAGCCTCTAGCAGCGTGAGCCGAAAATACCAACCTTCGAAGAATCGCTTGTCTTTGCCATCCCAGTGATAGCCACTGTGGGGAGTTTGAAGGGGGTGAAGGGACATGGGGTGTGAGGGAGTGGATGGGTAGGGAATAGGGGAGGGTTTAGTTTTGAGTGTTGGATTTTGAGTCAAGTGATCGAACTTTTGCTTGGGTGTGCGCCATAACCTAGAACACAGTTCGGAACCTCAGAGGTTGTGCCGCCTACAGGCACATTTGAAAAACATAAGTTTAAACCGATGATCGGCCAGTCCTTTCCGTAGGGTGAAGGGCGGCGGAACGCCCTTCGAGAAGGGGGTCTGGGGGCAGCGAAATGGCCCCAGCGGCAGATCTGGCTTTCCTCCACCTACCTGCATCAGCCTAGAAACTCTGCTGCTCAAAGCAGTTTATTTCCCTGAAAGACTCTCAGTCTTCAACCCAACGAGGAACGTACTGCCAACCATCGCGGATCTCGTCTCGAAACCGCTGGTGCTCTGGCTGCTTTTCCTCCACCAGCTGCCAAAAGGCCGCAGAATGGTTCATATGCACGGTGTGGCACAGCTCGTGGACGAAGACGTAATGCACCAGCTCGGGGGGCAAAAACAGTAGCTTGTAGTTGAGGCTGATGTTTTTGTTGCTAGAGCAGCTGGCCCAGCGAGTTTTTTGCCCGCGTATAGAGATGCGGCTAAAAGGCAGGTTGATCACAAAACTCAGCTCTCGTAGCCAGGGGGCAAACTCGGCGCGGGCCTTGCGGCCCAGCCACTGGCGCAGCAGATCGGCGCAGGCGGTGTTGTTGTCCACAGCGCCGCACAGCAAGAGGGTTTGGGGGCCGCTCTGGGTCATGGCCAGGGTGCGGGTAGTGGCGGGCTGGTATTGAACATGCCAGGTTTGGTGGCGCGATCGCACCTCGATCTGTCCCGGTTTTTCCTCAAAATGGTCGTCAGTTAACCCCGCCGTCTGGTGCGCCAAGCGCTGGCGCGATCGCCACAGCCAGTCGCGCCGCCGATGCAGTAGCTCAGGCACCTGACGCTGGTCAAACCCCACGGGCACCACGACTTCTACCTGGCCGTTGAGATGCACTTTGATCGAGACGTGGCGGGCGCGATCGCTCTCCCGAATGCGGTAGTCGAGCAGCGCCGCCGTCTCAGGCGAGAAAAGCTCTAGCTGTTCAGACGAGTCAGCCATGGGCGGCAGGAACACACTACTTTAAATAGCCTGTTCTATCCTACGGTGCTCTAGAAAAGACAGCAAAATTTGCCGGTGCGGTGGCCCCAACGGGCGCTCCCCACGGGCGCGAGCTGAGAATCGCTGGCCCTGGTGAATATCGTCAACACTCCACAGCCCCAGGTCTAACCCCTCGGTCAGCACCAGCTGCTCCACCGGCACCACCAGCGGCCCGTGATAGACGTGGCGCACCACGGTTTCATCCTCCACGCGCTCAAACAGCGATAGCTGAGGTGCGATGTAGCCAATTTCTTCCTCTAGCTCTCGGTACACCGCCGCGTCAGGGTCTTCACCGGGTTCGAGGTGACCGCCAAAGAAGGCCCAATGGCCGGGCCAGGCAATGGTGGGGATGTCGTCGCGCAGCTGAAGCAGGAAGCGATCGTCTTGGTACAGGATGGCGATCGCCACCTCAGGCCTAGCAGTTACACGGCGCATCACTCACCTTTTCATTACTCCTTATATACATAGAGGTTGCTTTCACCCCCATTCCCCAGCGTCTTTATTCCCTACCGACCGGATCCGCGACCTTCGTAGCAGGTTAAGGCAGCAAACGTAACACTGTGCTTAACATTATTGTTATCGAAATAAATACTGTTGGTCATGGGGATGCCTCCTGGTTGGTCATACCACCAGCTACATCGCCAGTACTTAGGATTTCGGAAACTCTAAAGCCGCTACAACTTGCTAAAGATCAAGGGTCGGGTATCAATAATTAACATTAGTTAATAAAAAGAGGGTGCGATCGCTGATTTTGAGGTGTTAACCCAGGCATTTATTGATTTTTGTTAAAAGAACCCTATTCAGAGATCAATTTTGTGATCAGAGCAATTCTGGAAGCCTGATGAATCAAGGGCTTCCGCAGATTGAATTATTGTAAACACCGGTTAAAAAGCGTCAAATCGCGAGACTATAATGCTCAAGAGCAATCACCGCCTAAGTATCGATTTTGCCCATAGGCCATGGCTCACTTGGGTATAGTTCGACCTAAAGCGATTGATTCTCCATTTGCTTTTGTCTAGAGAGAGGAGAGTCTCCATGACAACTACCCCGCGGGAGCGGGAGGCGAAAGCCAAGGTCATCGTAGATAAGGATCCAGTGCCTACTTCCTTCGAGAAGTGGGGTAAGCCGGGTCACTTTGATCGGATCTTAGCTAAGGGACCCAAAACCACCACTTGGATTTGGAACCTTCACGCCGACGCTCACGATTTCGATAGTCATACCAGTGATCTAGAAGACATTTCGCGCAAAATCTTTAGTGCGCACTTCGGTCACCTAGCCGTCGTCTTTATCTGGCTCAGCGGCATGTACTTCCATGGCGCTAAGTTTTCAAACTACGAAGCCTGGATGACCAACCCCACGGGCATCAAGCCCAGTGCCCAGGTCGTTTGGCCGATCTTCGGTCAAGAGATCCTGAATGGCGATGTGGGCGGTGGTTTCCACGGTATTCAGATCACCTCTGGCCTATTCCAACTGTGGCGGGCCGCTGGCTTCACCAATGGCTTCCAACTCTACGTAACCGCCATTGGGGCGCTGGTAATGGCAGCTCTGATGCTGTTTGCCGGCTGGTTCCACTACCACAAGCGAGCGCCCAAGCTCGAGTGGTTCCAAAACGTGGAATCGATGATGAACCACCACCTGGCGGGTCTCCTCGGTCTGGGCTGCCTCAGCTGGGCTGGTCACCAAATCCACGTGGCGCTGCCCATCAACAAAATGCTGGATGCCGGTGTGGCCGTGCAGGATATTCCCCTGCCTCACCAGTTCATCCTGAATAAGGCCCTGATGGCTGACCTGTACCCCAGCTTTGCTGAGGGTATCCGGCCCTTCTTCACCCTCAACTGGGGTGTGTACTCTGACTTCCTCACCTTTAAGGGTGGCCTGAACCCCGTGACCGGTGGCCTTTGGCTGTCGGATACGGCTCACCACCACCTGGCACTAGCCGTGCTCTTCATTGTTGCGGGCCACATGTACCGCACCAACTGGGGCATCGGCCACAGCATGAAGGAGATTTTGGACAATCACCAGGGTGACCCGCTGCTGTTTGGCGGCCGGGGCCACCAGGGTCTGTTTGAAGATCTGACCACCTCCTGGCACGCCCAGTTGGCGGTCAACCTGGCCATGCTGGGGTCGATCACGATCATCGTGGCGCACCACATGTACGCCATGCCTCCCTATCCGTACTTAGCGACGGATTACCCCACTCAGCTGTCGATATTTACCCACCACATGTGGATCGGCGGCTTCTTGATTGTGGGGGCCGGTGCTCACGCCTCCATCTTTATGGTGCGTGACTACGACCCGGCGGTAAATAGGGATAATGCGCTGGACCGCATGCTGCGATCGCGCGATGCCATCATCTCCCACCTCAACTGGGTGTGTATTTTCCTGGGCTTTCACAGCTTTGGTCTATACGTCCACAACGACACCATGCGGGCTTTGGGCCGTCCCCAAGACATGTTCTCGGATACGGCCATCAACCTACAGCCGGTCTTTGCCCAATGGGTGCAAGGGTTCCACTCGGCAGCGGCAGGGGCCACAGCGCCCAATGCCCTGGCCAGTGTTAGCCCCGTGTTCGGTGGCGCTGGAGTAGCGGTAGCTGGCAAGGTGGCGATGATGCCCATGGCCCTCGGCACTGCCGACTTCATGGTGCACCACATCCACGCCTTCACCATCCACGTGACGGCGCTGATTCTGCTCAAGGGCGT
>NZ_JACJOX010000076.1 GCF_014695775.1 Leptolyngbya sp. FACHB-60
ATCGCGGCAATCGCTTTCTGGCGCAGGTCAAGGCTGTAGGGAGCTGGCATCACAATACTCCTCTCGATATCCTGTCATTTTGCCTGACCGAACCCTTATACGGATCGCTATACCAACAAAATACTTGCGGTCTACACTTTTGCCCGCGAAAAATTTTTTAACCGTCGCAATGCCGATGCCTTGGGTCGTTGTCTTGCCCTGAATCTCGACCTTGGCCGCAAAATCTTCTTTGCTGATACCCAATCCCGTCAAGGCATTATTGGCAATGGTCAGACCGTAGGGTGTTGCTGATAGAGATCGCTCTGCCATGCCGTTTTTTCTCGCTTGACCACGGTTTTACCCAAGGGTAGCGCAAGTCATCCTCAACTCACACCGAAGTCATACCGTCCGAAACCCTTGTAGGGACTGAACTTTCGCAGCTTCCCAACGATGATGAACTCATCCAATACAGCACGGAGTTCATTATGCAACCCACCAAAACACCACCCGCCTTCAACCTGGTTTTTTCCACTGTTCTATCGCTCACCCTTGGCTCAGGCGGCGCAGCTCTGCACATAGCCAGCCAACCCACCCTTACTGAGGCCCAAACCCATGTGTTAAATACCGCGATCGCCCTCTGGACCACCGGCACCACTACCCTCATTGGCCTACTCGGCACCAACAAGCCCCATGACTAACCCATCCACCCCATTACCCCATCACGCCTTCCCGCGCCACACCGCGTCGGCCACTCGACATACGTCGTGCATCTCCGCCCCGTCGTGGACGCGGATGATGTCAGCCCCGCCAGCGATCGCCGCGCAGCAGGTTGCCGCCGTACCCCACACCCGCTGCTGGGGGTCGGGCTGGTCTAAAATCCAGCCGATGAAACTCTTGCGAGAGGGTCCTACCAGCAGCGGCCGCCCCAGATCGCGAAACCGACTGAGCTGCCGCAGCAGTTCTAGGCTCTGGGCAGAGGTTTTGGCAAAACCCAGACCGGGGTCAACGGCAATTTTGCTGGGTTTGACGCCAACGGCGATCGCCGCTTCAATCTGGTGCTGCAAAAATTCGTAAATTTCGCCCACCATATCGTGGTAGTCGGTGCGCTGCTGCATGGTAATCGGGGTGCCCCGCAGGTGCATAATCATGATCGGAACGCCCAGGTCAGCCACCGTCGAGAGCATGGCATTGTCGTAGGTGCCCGCTGAGATGTCGTTGACAATGTCGGCCCCAGCCTTTACTGCTGCCCGCGCCACCGACGACCGGGTAGTATCTACTGAGATAATCGCCTGGGCCAGGGTGTCGTCGTCATCTCGACGAATCGCCTCAATCACCGGAATCACCCGTTCCAGCTCTTCGATACGGGAAATCGACTCGGCCCCCGGTCGGGTAGACTGGCCGCCAATGTCAAGAATATCGGTGCCGTGGTGCACCAGATGGCGCGCCTGGGCCACGGCTCGCTCAACGGTGTTAAATTGGCCACCGTCGCTAAAGCTGTCGGGAGTGACGTTGAGCACCCCCATCAGGTAGGTGCGGCTGCCCCAGGTCAAGGTGCAATCGCGAATTTTCCAAGCAGACGGCACCGTAAGCACAGACATGATAATTTACTCAGCTAGAACCTCTGCCTAGCTTAGACGAATTAGGAGGTTGAGAGTTGGGGTTTTGGGTTAGGGGGTATAGGGTTCAAGGTATACGGCTTGCAGTTCACGGTTTTGTCATACGCTCTATACCGTGCACCTTGAACCTCCTACAACACCTTTTCTAAAAACTGCTGGGCGCGATCGCTCTTCGGCGCACTAAAAAACACATCCGGCGGCGCGTCTTCTACCAAGTAGCCACCATCGAGAAACAGCACGCGGTTGGCCACCTCGCGGGCAAAGCCCATCTCGTGGGTGACAATTGCCATGGTGATGCCCGTTCTGACCAGTGCCTTCATCACATCCAGCACTTCTTTGACCATCTCGGGGTCAAGGGCGCTGGTGGGCTCGTCAAATAGCATTACATCGGGCTCCATGGCTAGGGCGCGAGCGATCGCTACCCGCTGCTTCTGCCCCCCCGACAGTCGCGACGGGTACTGGTCAGCCTTTTCCGCTAGACCGACCTTGTTAAGCAGATCTATGGCAATTTTGCTGGCGTCGGCCTTCGAGAGCCCCCTCACCTTCATCGGCGCGTAGGTGAGGTTGCCCATCACTGTTTTGTGGGGAAACAGGTTGAAATGCTGAAACACCATGCCCACATTTTGGCGCACCTTGAGAATGTCGCACTTGGACGATGTAATGTCGATGCCACCGACAAAGATGTGTCCGGCTGTAGGCACCTCTAGCAGATTAATGCAGCGCAGCAGGGTCGACTTACCCGACCCTGAGGGGCCGATAATGGCCACCACTTCCCCACTGTCTACTTCGGTAGAAATATCCTTCAGCACCTCCAGCGGCCCAAAAGATTTGACTAAATGCTCGATTTTAATCACTGCGGCGCATCCTCCGCTCAAGAACGTTAGCAGCCTGAGTCAGCCCCATCACCATGACGTAGTAAATTACCCCTACCACTAGCAGCGGCTCGAAGTAGAGAAAAGTCTGCCCCGCCACCACCTGGGCCCGCCGCATCAGATCTAACACTCCAATGGTAGACACCAGGGCCGAATCTTTTAGTAGCGCAATGGTCTCATTCACCAGGGCGGGCAGAATATTTTTAAAGGCTTGGGGCAAAATAATGTCGAGCATCATCGGCCGGTAGGGCACCCCCAGCGACATGGAAGCCTCCCGCTGCCCTTTATCCACCGCCATAATGCCGGCCCGAATAGTTTCAGAACTGTAGGCCGCCGAGTTGAGTGAAAAGGTAAACACCCCTGCCTCAATCGGCGAAATCTTGTAGCCGATCAGCTGGGGGGTGGCAAAGTACACCAGCGCCAGCTGCAAAATCAGCGGCGTACCCCGAAAAATTGACGTGTAGAACTCCGCAAACCACTTTAGTGGCTTGATGTTAGAGATCTTGAGCAGCGACAGCAGGGTGCCTAGGGTAAAGCCAAACAGCGCTGATAGCACTGTGAAGCGGAGGGTAACTAGAATGCCATTCAGGATGAAGGGCAGCGATGGAATAATTTGGCCGAAGTCTAAGTCTAAGTTCATAGGGCTAGGTTCTTGATGCGTGACTACTCAGCCCCGTCGCCAAACCACTTAACAATCAGCTCTTCCATCAGGCCGCTCGACTCCATCTCGGCCAGCACCTCGTTAAAGTCGCTCACTAGCTCAGAGTCTTTGGGAAATGCGATCGCCGAGCCCACCGGGCCTTCTGCAGGAATTTCGACCGACTCTAGGTCGGGGTTGTTCTCCAAAAATCCCTTCGCCACAGTGTCTTCGATAATGGCAGCATCAACGCGGCCCGACTTAAGTTCCTGCACGATCTCGTTGATGCGGTTGAGGGGCGACAGCTCGATACTAGGGGTTTCTTCAACCAGCTTGTTGGCAAGCTCTTCTTGAATAGAGCCCAACTGTACTCCCACGGTTTTGCCCTCTAGGTCAGCTGGAGAAGCAATGCCACCCCCTGACGGAAACACAATGGTCTGCCTAGCCTCGTAGTAAATTTCAGAGAAATCGACGTTTTGCTTGCGCTCTTCGGTGGGGGTCATGCCCGCCATTACAAAGTCGGCCCGCCCCGCCTGTAACGCTGGGATCAAGCCGTTAAAGTCAATGTTGGTAATCTCTAGCTCGTAACCCAGCTCTTCGGCAATGTGGCGGGCAATATCGACGTCAAATCCTACGATTTCCTCGGCACCGCCAGCGGTTTCGACAAACTCGTAGGGGGGGTAGTCAGCGGAGGTGGCCATGGTCAAAACACCGCCTCCCGACTCACCGTTTCCGGCCGCCCCGTCACCCCCGGCCGCCCCATCGCCTCCGGCAGATTGACCGCCCCCGCAGGCTGTAGTTAGACCCACAATAGTCAGAGCAACAGCGGCGGTGGATGCCAAAAACCGGCGTCGTTTCATGGTCTTTCCTCACAAACTATTTGGGGCGATAGGGCTGGGGTTGCCCGGTTAGCAGCAACACTTTAGGGCAAGGGCGCGGTTTCTAACCAGCACCCGACGATGGATATCCATCGGCCTCAAAGTGAACTTAATATAGCTTGCAGAGGAAAAAAGCCACTGGAAGTAGCGAGAATCACCGTTTTGCCAAGTCTTGCCCCTAGGGAGCGACATCTTCAGGTAAAAAGCGATCGCCCAGCTGATTCGTCGACCACTGATATTCAACGTCGATTTTGACCTGTCTACAGGTTTCTTCAAGCTGACGCTGCTGCGACAGAGCCTTACGCAGGGCAACGATCAAGTCCTGCACCTGCACCCGAATCTGAGGATTTTGGTAGGCCACCGACATCGTCTGCTGCTCTAGCAATCGCAGCAGCAGCTCGTAATGAATGTGGGAGGGTAGCGGGAGCGGTTTGCCTAGATTTGCCATTGCGGTGCCCCAGGGTGAGATCTGTTGATTAAACCAGGAAGTCGTTAAAGACTTCAGTATCTAGTCCGTATTTTTTTCATAAAGCTGGTCAATGGCCAGCCCTGGGTCGGGTTGCCGAATCAGCGACTCGCCCACCAGCACGGCCCCCACTCCGGCCGCCGTTACCGCCCGCAGGTCTGCTGGGATATGAATGCCCGACTCGCTGACCACCAGAGCATTGCTGGCAGCAAGGGCCTCGCGCCGCGCCGCGATTAGCTCAGCGGTGGTCTCTAAGCGGGTGGTAAAGGTTTCTAGATCGCGATTGTTGATGCCAATCAGCGCCAGATTCGGCACCGCCAGCACCCGATCTAACTCCTCTAAGGTGTGAACTTCGACCAGTACTGCCATCCCTAGGGCTTTGGCAATCTGTGCAAAGTAGACCAGATCTTGGTCAGAGAGAATGGCGGCAATCAGCAGCACCGCGTCGGCCCCCTTCGACCGAGCCAGATACATCTGGTAGGGGTAGATGATGAACTCTTTGCACAAGAGCGGCAGGTCAACCGCTTCCCGAATCTGGGTTAGGTACTCGAAATCACCATGGAAGAAGGTTTTGTCGGTGAGCACCGAGAGGCAGGTGGCTCCGTGGGCGGCGTAGGTTTGGGCGATCGCCACCGGGTCAAAGTCAGGCCGCATTACTCCCTGGCTGGGAGAAGCCTTTTTGACCTCAGCAATCAGCGCTGGCGTGGTGCGGCCATCGCGCAGAGCGGCAACAAAGTTGCGGGGCGGGGGCGCATCGAGCACCTGCCGTTGCAGATCGGCCAGGGGCAAGCGCTCCCGTAGCTGAGCGACCTCAGTTTCTTTGTGCCAAACGATTTTTTCTAAGATATTTCGGGGTTCGGCATCATCCACTTTGATTTGGTATTGCAAGTGTTTGACTGCAACAGCGGGATTGGGAGGGCGACGACGAATCTTCATCTTTGACGTTTAAATTGACGATTTTAGGGCGATTTTGGACTGTAGGGTGGGCAATGCCCACCACTGTCTGAGCTAATTACCAGCTACTCAAGGCTATGGAACTCCGGCCATTATCAGGGGCGATATTCCCCGGATTTGACTCATAGGGGAGTGGGCATTGCCCACCCTGCGGGGATCAGGTGGAGACCACGACGGCCCGCTTAAAGGCCTCGTCGAGCACCTCCGAGAGGGTGGGGTGGGTGTGGACGCAGAACGACAATTCGGTGACGGTCTGGCCGTTGGCGATCGCATTGGCTGCTTCCTGAATCAGATCCGCCGCGTGCATACCAATAATGTGAGCGCCGAGGATTTCGCCAGTGTCTTTGCGGTAGATTACCTTGGCGAGCCCATCGCCCTCGCCCTCAGCCAGAGCCTTGGAGTTGCCCTTAAAGTAGGTCTTTACGGTGTCAATGGCATACCCCTCGGCCTCGCCCAGGGTCTTGGCGGCGGGTTCTGTCAACCCCACAAAGCTGACCTCGGGGTGGGTAAAGGCTGCCGCCGGAATGCTGAGGTAGTTGAGCTGGCGCGGCTCGCCACAGATGGTTTCTACCGTGAGAATGCCCTGGGCCGAGGCGGCGTGGGCCAGCATCATTTTGCCAGTGGCGTCACCGATCGCCCATAGGTGAGGTACTGGCTGGCCATCCCGCAGCACCTGCAGGTGGTCGTCCACCGGAATAAAGCCTCGGCGATCGGCATCGACACCGACTTTTTCTAGACCCAAATCTTTTGTCGCTGGGATGCGCCCGGTGGCCACCAGGCAGGCGTCCACCTCCAGGGTTTCCACGACCTCGCGGGTTTCGCGATTGGCTAACTCGATCACCACTGGGGTTCCAGGGGTGACTTTTTGGGCAATCACCCCAGCGCGGGTTTCGATGTCGCGGGGGGCAATCAGCACCCGCTGGGCGATCTTGGCGATGTCGGGGTCGAAGGTGGGCATCAGTTGATCCAGCGCTTCGATGATGGTGACTTCGCAGCCCAGGGCGGTATAGACATCGGAAAACTCTAGGCCAATGTAGCCGCTGCCGATAATGGCGATCCAGTCGGGCAGCCAGTCAAGCTTCAGGGCTTCATCGCTGGTAAAGACGGTTTTGCCGTCGGTCTCAATGCCGGGGGGCACAAAGGGCACCGAGCCAGGCGACAGAATAATATCTTTAGCCGTAACAATTTTTTCGCCGTCGGGGGTGGCGATCGCCGCCTTCTGCTCCCCCGCCAGCCGCGCCCAGCCCTTAATGATATCGACCCCCAGCCGGGTGAGGCTGTTGGTCATATCGCCCTGGATCTTGCTGACCAGATTTTTGGCGTGGTCGGCAATGGCTTCGCGATCGTAGGTGACGTTCCCCACCGAAATGCCCAGGGACTTGAGGTGGTGCTCGTTGCGCAGCTCCCGCACTCGGCCCGACGCCGCCAGCAGTGCCTTAGAAGGAATGCAGCCCCGGTTTACGCAGGTGCCCCCCATCACATCAGCTTCAACAATGGCGGTCTTCAGCCCCCGCTTTACCGCATGCAGGGCGGCACCGTGGCCCCCTACCCCAGCACCAATAATCAGCAGGTCGTAATCAAATGCGTCGCTCACAGCAGGCTCCTGAACAGGTAGTCCAAACGGGATTAACTTCAGCTTAAGTGGCCAGCTAGGTGGTTGGGGAATGTGCCCTCAGCCTAGCCGCAAACCTGGGCCGTAGACCAGGGTCGCAGGGTATGGATACTGCGACCAACAGAGTTTCCTTTCATTCTTGACCACCGAGAGCAATCAGACAACTCCTAAGCTTGGCCTAATCTTGGGCTTTGGCCCACCGCTGCCGCCGCGCCTCGTAGAGCAGCAGGGCCGCCGAAATCCCCACATTTAGCGACTCCACCGCCCCTGCCATGGGAATGCGCACCTGCACTGTAGCCTGGCACTGAAGGTCTGCCGATAAGCCTGCTCCCTCATTGCCCAGCACAATCACCGTGGGTTTGGTGAAATCCACCGACCAATAGTCCACCGTGGCGTGGGAACTGGTGGTCACCAGCTGCACCCCGGCCTGATCCCAGTTCGCCAGAAGATCATTCAACTCACCCACTACCGTCAGGGGCAGCCGAAACCACTGGCCCGCTGAGGCCCGCAGCACCTTGGGGTGGTCGGGGGCGACGCTGTCGGCGCTCAGCCACAGGCCATCCACCCCGGCGGCTACCGCCGTTCGAATAATTGTGCCCAGGTTGCCGGGATCTTGCAGGGTTTCTACCGCTAGCCCTATGCCCTGAACGTCAAGGTTGGGGGGGCGGAGGAACTGGGGAGCGATCGCCACGACTCCATCGGGATGCTGGGTCGTGGCCATGCCTTCCAACAGCGCATCTGACACCAGTTCGACCCGCTCGGCCCGCTCTTCTAGCTCCAGGGCTAAATTGGGATGGGCCTGCTGCCAATCGGGGGTATAGCAGGCAATTTCAATTGGGTAGTGGGTGGCGAGGGCTTCCTGAATGAGGTGGGTGCCTTCGAGCAAAAATTGGCTCTGCGATCGCCGCGCCTTAGCCTGGTGCAGCTTTCTAAAAAGTTTAACCAGGGGATTTTGCAGGCTCGTAAGCATGACGTAATCCCCTGGTTAACCGTTTGACTGTCGCTAACGACTATGAGATGCGGAACCCGGGACTTGAACCCGGAAGTTATTGCTAACACTAGGACCTGAACCTAGCGCGTCTACCAATTCCGCCAGTTCCGCTGGCTGGGCGTATTACCGCCGCGATTTGTAATCATGCACTGAGTTTGCACCAGAGTCAAGTGTGTAAAAAAAGATTTCGTGATTTTAAGTGAATCGGCTATCCTGATGTGGCCAAGCCCGGCAAATAAGTCTTGATTACTGTGGCGAAATTGATGATTTCGAGTAGAATCTAGACGAAATTTGGGAAAAGGTGGAGTTATCAGTCGTGGAGGACACCGCTATCGTTACGTCCATTGGTTTACCCAACCCTGTAGCCGCTGCCGAAGCGGATGGTGCTGTCCTTGAAATTATTGGCGGTACTCCCCTGAGGGGTCAAGCGACCATCAGTGGAGCCAAAAACTCCGCCTTGGTGGTCATGGCTGGTACCCTGCTCTGCTCGCAACCCTGCCGCATTCGCAATATTCCTCACCTGATGGATATTGAGCGCATGGGGGAGGTGCTTACCGCCCTCGGGGTAGGTCTTAAGCGCGAAGACGATGCCCTGGTGGTAGATGCCACCACCATTGCCCACACCAAAGCCCCCTACGACGTAGTGAGCCGTCTACGAGCTAGCTTTTTTGTCATCGGCCCCCTACTGGCCCGCATGGGGGTAGCTCGCATTCCTCTACCCGGCGGCTGCGCGATCGGGGCTCGCCCGGTAGAGCTGCACGTGCGCGGGCTTCAGGCCATGGGGGCCGATGTGCACATTGAGCACGGCACCGTACACGCCTATGTACCCGGCAGCGGCGGACGCCTGCAAGGGGCTAGAATTTACCTCGACTACCCCAGCGTGGGGGCTACCGAAACCCTGATGATGGCCGCCACGCTGGCCGACGGCGAAACCATCATCGAAAACGCCGCCCAAGAGCCTGAAGTCACCGACTTGGCCAATTTTTGCCGGGCCATGGGGGCGCGGATTCGCGGCGCGGGCACCAACACCATTACCATCGTCGGGGTGCCTAGCCTGCACAGCACCGACTACGGCATCATTCCCGATCGCATTGAGGCCGGCACTCTGCTAGTGGCGGGGGCGATCACCCGCTCTGAAATCAGCCTACATCCGGTGATTCCTGAGCACCTCACCGCCGTGATTGCCAAGCTTCAAGAAATTGGCGGGCAGGTGGTGGTCGATGGCCCCAGCCGCGTGCGCTACGTGCCCTCTCACACCATTACCCCCACCGATATTCAAACCGGGCCATTTCCGGGCTTTCCCACCGATATGCAGGCCCAGTTTATGGCGCTGATGGCGGTCTGTGAGGGCAGCAGCCTGATCACCGAAACGGTGTTTGAAAATCGCCTGCGCCACGTAGCCGAGCTTAATCGTATGGGGGCCGACATTCGCCTCAATGGCAACTGCGCCATTATCAAGGGCGTTCACCAGCTCTCGGGGGCCCCGGTACTGGCCACCGACCTGCGAGCCTCGGCTGCTCTAGTGCTGGCCGGTCTAGCGGCCAAAGGCACCACCACCATCCAGGGTCTACACCACCTCGATCGCGGCTACGACGATTTGGAGGGCAAGCTCCGGTCCCTGGGCGCAAACCTGCGTCGCTACCACGATGGCTCGGTTCCTGTTATTTAGCATTAGGCGCTAACAGCGATCGCACGCACAACGGGGCCAGGGTAGGAAGCTGCCTTGGCCCTTTGCTTTTAGGGCTATAAATTGTGGCGGCGATCGCACTCTTCTATACAGATCAGCCACCCAACCGGCACCTTACACTAGCAACAGCAATCTTCTACTGGTTGACTCGTCTATGACCCTGGCTCGCCCCGCTACTGACTGGGATGCTCTAGCTCAAGCCTTTGGCACGATCGAAACTATTCGCGACCCCAACCAGCGCGAGAAACTCTCCAAGGACTATTACTATTTCAGCCCGGTGCTGCAAGGGCAGCTAGCCGACCTCGTGGCCGATTTGATTGTGCGCCCTACTAGCGAGGCCGAAGTGCTGGCAGCAGCCAAGGTCTGCGTCGAGGCGCGGGTGCCCGTCACCGTGCGAGGGGCGGGCACCGGCAACTATGGCCAGTGCATTCCCCTCGAGGGCGGAGTGGTGCTAGATCTGAGCAAAATGAATGCGGTAAAGCGGGTAGAGCCAGGGGTGGCCTGGGTGGAGCCGGGGGCCAAGCTGGCGGCGATCGACAAAGTGACCCGTGAAACCGGCTGGGAATTGCGGATGTACCCCTCGACCTACCGCACGGCGACCATTGGCGGCTTTATTGGCGGCGGCAGCGGCGGCATTGGGTCGATTAGCTATGGGCAATTGCGCGATCGCGGCAACCTCAACGCCGTACGCGTAGTCACCTTCGAAGACCATCCTCGGGTGATCGAGCTACGCGGCGACGAGGTGCAAAAGGTCAACCATGCCTACGGCACCAACGGCATTATTACCGGGCTAGAAATTCCCCTGGGTCCAGCCTACCCCTGGGCGGAAGTAATTGTGGCCTTCGATGACTTTATGACCGCCGCCCACTTTGGCCAAGCCCTGGGCGATGCCGATGGCCTGATCAAAAAGCTGATCAGCATCCACGCCTGGCCGATCCCCAGCTATTTTGCGCCGCTGAAGCCCTACTTGCCTGAGGGCAAAGCGGTGGCACTGCTGATGGTGGCCGAGCCTTCCCTAGCTCTGTTTGGCGAATTGGTGAAGGGATTTGGCGGCACTATCACCTCCAGCAAATCGGCCCAGGAGGCCAGCAAAGGCGCTCCCCTGGCCGAGTTCACCTGGAACCACACCACTCTCCACGCCCGCAGCGTTGACCCCTCGCTCACTTACTTGCAAACTCTGTTTCCCTACGATCCGAAGCTGGAGCGGGTGCGCCACTTCCATGAACACTTTGGCGACGAGGTGATCATGCATCTGGAGTATCTGCGCATGGGGGGCAACACGATTCCGGCGGCGCTGCAAATTGTGCGCTACTCGACCCCTGAACGGCTGGCGGAAATTATTCGCTACCACGAAGACAACGGCGCGCTGATTGCTAACCCCCACACCTATCTGCTCGAAGACGGCGGCATGAAAAAGGTGGACGCGGTTCAGGTAGATTTCAAAGCCGAGGTTGACCCCTACGGGCTGCTCAACCCCGGCAAAATGCGCGGCTGGCTAGAGCGAGTTGAGGCGTCAACCAAGGGCTCTTTCCCCGCATCCAACTAAAACCTTGTTCAAGGTTATCTGCCGCCGCACAACTTTGCCGTCGGCTGTCTTTACCGACCGATTGCTTTCGAAAAATCAGTATTTTTTAAGTTCCCCTGGTCAAATTGAGCATTGGTTAGATTGGCTCCTCGAAAAGAGGTGCCAATCAGCTGGCTGACCCCGTGACCCAATGCCTGCAGCGAGCAGATGGCAAACCCTACATAGGCCAGCGACAAAGCGCCCAAGCAAACCCCCCAGATGTATTGCCTAGCGCTCAAATGGGCGATCGCCGCAGTCCATACTAAAAAGGAGAACCCATAGGCCGCAATTGCGCCCAAGGCGGGAATGATCACTCCCATGGGCTTCTTAGCCATCAAACCGAAGACGACCGCGAGGCCGGCCCCGGCAACTGCACCTGCGATCGCAGCCTTAAGGCTCTGGTCAAAGTAGTTGCCAAGGTAGAAAAAACCTACCAACGCCGCCGAACACACGCCAGATAGGTGCATCCCTGCTCGACCAACCCTGCCACCCCACCCGAATAAAGCGCGGCTAGCCGAACCAACCCCCGCCACTCCTGAAAAGATGTGTAGCATTACGACAGACATCCAGGCCGATTGCTCTGGCGTCTGCCCCAAAGCGCCAAAAACCATGTGGCTCAGTCCATAGGCAAGCGCTAAAGCAAACGCTCCAGCAACCACAAGCGGTAGAAACACTTGGCGACGGGTCTGTCCTGTTCTAGCGCGCTCAAAATTAGCCCCCACCAGTTGGGCATGGCCAAAGTTACAGCCTCGAATATCAGAACCTTCAAAATCAGCACCACTCAGGTTTCTGCCCCTAAAGGAGCGGTTGCGTAAATCCCGATTGCTAAAATCGAGGGAATCCAAATCACCCATACGCTATCCGTGCTGAAAAGAGTAGGACGACAATGGCAGTTAATAGTCGCAACAGTGCTGTTGCTGCCTTTGATTTTATATGCACAGCTCTGTTTTCAGCGCCCCCCTCACACGCTGACTCAGCAAACCCTTTTTCCAGGAATTAGCTATCAGCGAAGCGTATATTCTTCGCCTCGCCCCTACATTCTTCATCTCATTACCCTTGATTTGACAACCCCTGGCATCCGAGCATTTACTACTCCTGGCAGACCTGCAGACGATCGGGGCGAGACCACTGCACGGACGGCGTCAGACTTCTTGCAGGAATTTGACCTGCAGCTGGCCATCAATGCCAATTACTTTTATCCGTTTCGTGAAAAGGCACCTTGGGACTTTTATCCCCACACGGGCGATCGCGTCAATCTGGTGGGCCAAGCTATTTCCAATGGCAATGCCTATGCTTCTGCTGAGGCAGATTGGCCAGCCCTCTGTATTTCTCCAGCTAATCGTGCCCAAATCTCGGGGACAGGCGAATGTCCTGTCGGTACCGCCCATGCCGTTGCAGGCCGGGATCTGTTAATCCTTAACAACAATCCGGTTGCCCTTAAAGGTGAGCCCGAGTCGGATCAGCCCTACTCTCGTACGGCAGTTGCTGTAGACAAGACGGGGGAAACTCTATGGTTGGCTATCGTTGATGGCAAGCAGCCTTTCTACAGTGAGGGCATTACCCTGGCAGAGCTAACCGAAGTCTTCAGTCAGCTTGAGGTTGACACGGCGCTCTGTTTAGACGGTGGGGGTTCATCCACCTTAGTCGTTAAAACCGGGTCAAGGCCAACGGTTCTAAATGCTCCCATTCATACCAAAATTCTAATGCGGGAGCGTCCGGTGGCTAACCATTTAGGGTTTTACGCTCAAAAGTGATGTTTCTGCCCCAAAGACGATGCCATAGCTGATTCAGCCGCTTGAATTTTGCGAACCTTCGGACTGTTAAGCTCGCCAATCGTTTCGTCTGAATTGGCTAACCTTACTGATCACAGAGATGAACAATCTATGCCTCTGCCCATAGAACGTCCGTTTACCGATGAAGACCGAATTGAGTCGCTGAAGGCAGCCGTATTGGCAGGTATCGCTGCTGGTATGGTGGCGGCTGGGCTCCTGCTGGCCCACCGTGTGCCATCCCTCGGTTGGGACGGGGCGTTAGCCTCGATCGCATCGGGTCTCAGCGGCAGCACTTTTTGGGTCAGCGCCGCGATCGCGGGCCTCTCCGGCGGGCTGTTTGGCATTACCTATCGATACGCTGTGCGCCAAGACGAAAACTCTCAGCTTAAAGCCGGAGTGGTACTGGCCTTTAGCCTGGTGCGGGGGTTGGCCCTGGTGAATGTGGCGGCGGCGGTGAGCCTGCACGGCTGGCCCTTTGCAGCGGCGATCGCCGAAAGCCTGCTCATCTTTGCCAGTTCTGCCGCCAGCCTAGAGCTAGCACGGCAGCAGAACTGGATCAAACCCGTGAAATGAGTCAGGAACTTTAACCGTCCATACCTAAAATCTTTTGGGCCAGAGCCAAGGACTGGGGACGGCTGAGTTTGCCCTGGGCGGTTCTAGGCAGGGCACTGATGAGAATCCACTGCTTGGGTAGTTTGTAGGGGGCCAGCCGCGATCGCAGGCGATCGGGTAGATCGTGCAGTAAGTTTGGGGAATTGATCACCACCAGGGCGCAGAGCCGCTGACCCCAGTGATCGCACGGCAACCCCACCACACAGGCATCGCTCACCCAGCCCGTCGCCAGCAGCACCGCCTCAATTTCTTCAGGGAATACGTTCTCGCCGCCGGTAATAATTTTGGTACTGCTGCGCCCAACAATATATAGATAGCCCCCGTCATTGAGATAGCCAATGTCATCGGTGGTGAGAGAATTTGCCGCGATCGCCGCCCCAGCAGATGGTAGATATCCCTGGGCTAGGGAATTGGAGCGAATGACAATTTTACCGGGCTGTCCTGATCGCTGGGGCTGGCCCTGGTCGTTGAGAATAGTGAGATTGACGTGGGGCAGGGGTCTGCCGCTGCTGCGGTGCCCCGCCAAAAATTCCTCTGGTAGTAGGGTGGCGACCTGGGCGGCGGTTTCGGTCATGCCGTAGGTGAGGGCAACAGGAATTTGATCTGCCTGGGCTTGGTCGAGGAGCGATCGCCAGGCTGGAGCGCCCCCCAGCAACACCGCCCGAAAACTCCGCAGCCAGGGGATAAACTCACCGCCCAAAGCCAGCAATTCTTGCAGCTGAGTCGGTACTAGTGAGAGAAACCCACCGCTGGGCAAAGCAGCTCTTTTTCCGCCTTTGAGGTCACTGTAGGATTGCAGTGCCAGACAGCCTCCCGAAGCCAGCACCCGTAGCGCCTGCATTAGCCCGCTGACGTGAAACAGCGGCAGCACACAGTAGGATTGCACGGCCCCAACCCCAAAGTGAGATCGAAATCCTTCAATGGAGACGTTCAAGGTATCCCAGCTATGCACCGCAAATTTGATCTGTCCGGACGAGCCGCCTGTGGGAATGAGAATTTGCCCTGGCTGACTTGCCGCTACCTGGCAGGGGTAGCTCTTAATTTTCAGCCCAACTGGAGCATCCCACTTAGGGTTGACTAGGGCTTGCACCTGCTGGCGCTCGCGATCGCTCCAGCGAGGATTGACCAATACCACGGTGCAGCCTTCTGACCAAGCGGCCATGCAGGTCGCCAAAAACTGAAGCGGGTCAGGTTCGGCAATCAAGACTCCGGGGGTGTGTGAACCGCAGGATTCTCTGTAGGTCGCAAAAACAGGGGTAAGTTCGCTTAAACGCTGCCAAAACTCCTGACTGCTAGGGCCAATTAGCCAATCGTCCCCCCAGCGAGTTTGAAGCAGCGCCTTTAGAGTCTGTCCCATAGTTCGGCGGGGGTGAGGGTATCCCAATCGTCGGCAAACCAGCCCTGGGTACCAAAGCCCAGGGCTGGCGCCGGGGAAGGAGAACAGCGGGCGGCAACTGCCAATGCGGCCTGTCGTCCGATCACAGTTTCAAAGGCAGAGGAAAAGACGAGGCGGGGCTGATACTGTTGACAGAATGCTTCTAACTTCTGGGGTGAACCGGCGATCGCAGGTTTGACCACAAACACCCCTCGCCAGCCCCGTTGCCAACAATTCTCTAGCTGAGCCACTGTAGCGACCGACTCATCTAGGGCGATCGCGGTTTGATATCGCTCCCCCAATGCTGTCATCGCTGTTAGCTGACTGGGCGGCAACGGCTGCTCCAGGTGTTCAACCGTGGCCAACTGCGGACTGGCATTGATGCGATCGCAGGCTGCCAGCCATTGCTCGGCCTGGGCCAGATTCAGCCCGCCATTGGCATCCAGCCGCAGTCGAGCATCGGGGGGCAGGGCTTGCACCAACTGATTTAACCAGTAAATTTCGTCAGCGATGGGATGCACGCCAATTTTCCACTTTAAAGTGCGATGGCCTTGAGCTATGCGCTGGGAAGCGATTTCTACCGCCGTTTCGCCAGCGGGCAGAAGGCCGCAGATGGCTGCGTTAGCAAAGCTATCCGCAGGAATCGCCGGTTCTTGCCCACCAGCAGAGTTTTCCGTATCTAAGTCCGCCGCTGCCGACTCTAGCCCAAACTGGGTGGCCGGCAGCCCATTGGGAATGGGCTGCGATCGCCATTCTTCCCCCTGAGCCTGGCAAAACGCTAGGGCTTCTGTCACCGATTCGCTGCCAAACCAAGGAATCGGGGCCACTTCGCCGTAGCCCACTCGCCCCAGGCCATCTGTCAGACGAATTAGCAGGCCCTCTCGCCATACCCACGGGCCGTGGGCGGTGTGCAATGGCTGAGCAAATCGCCTACGGTAAGAGCGAACCACTAGCTCAACGCCCATAGGCGCTTAGCCAAAACCCCAGGCTCAACAGCACCCCGCTCCAAAAGTGAAAGCCAATGGCAAAGAATTTGGCGTTGAAGACCCGCTGGGGTTGGTCGTGGTAGCGGGTAACGTGGCGACTCAACCGCCAGGCCGACGGCAGGCTGCCAAATACTAGTGCTGTCCAGATAGGGAATAGGCCAAGCACCAGGCCCAAGGCAGCGATCGCAAACACAATCCCACATACCCATGGAATGAGCGCCGCCCCTCGCTTTGTGCCCAGACGCACAATGGGCGATCGCTTGCCCGCCGCAATATCATCCTCCACCTGGTGAAAGTGGGAGCAAAACAGCACCAGAGTCGTGGTCAGCCCCACCATCACCCCTGCCATTTGGCTACTCCAAGACCAGCTCTGGGTCTGGCTATAGTAGGCCGCCCCCATGGCCAGGGGGCCAAAGCTAAAAAAGCACAGCACTTCTCCCAGCCCCTGGTAGCCCAGGCGAAAGGGTGGCCCCTGGTACATGTAGCCCAGTCCGCAGCACAGCAGGACGATCGCCAGCACGGTGGGGTCTTGCTGGTAGGCCGCGATCGCCACAATGCCGGCGATGCCTAAGCCCAAACACAGGTTTGCTAAAGCAAAAACCAATCGCCGACTGCGCGTGAGGTTAACAACAGAATGCGCCTTATTGACATCAATGCCTGTCTCCGAGTCAAACACATCATTACTGAGGTTTTCCCAGGCCAAAATAAGCACCGCCGCCAACAGAAATAGCGCAAAAATACCGCCGTCAAACTGGCCAGTTTCAGCGTAGGCGATCGCACTGCCCACCACCATCGGCATGATGGCAACGCTATACATAGGGGGCTTTATAGCCGCTAGCCAAAGTTTGCGGTCAGCTTGGTTTACCGATTGGGTGGTCATAGCACTGTAATTCCTTCAGGCCTAGCATATCGCTAAGCCGGACCCTGGCCGAAGCCAACTTTACAATCCTCCCTTTCTCCACGCTGCTAAATATACGTAGGCGTTAGTCTAAAAAATTACGTAAAAATCCATAGTAAATTGTGAATTTAGCTTGTGCATATTAAAGCCACAGGCATCTGTCGCGTCGGGCGGGGTCTAGTGCATCTACCCTGTGGAGACTTCAACTATGTCCAGTCGCGGATTAAATCTGTTCACTCTGTCCGGCAATGTTGCCGCCGACCCTCAGGTGCGTAATGTTGAGCGCAAAACCGGCGGCTGTGCCCAGGTAGCCGAAATGACTATCTACGTCGAGCGCATTCCCAGCCGCAAAGACAACGACAGCTTTACCGTTGATATCAGCGTGTGGGAAGGCTCCCCCGCCTGGCGCAAGCTCACCCACGTTAAAAAAGGCTCATTGATTATCGCTAGCGGGGCGATCGATGCCTCCCCCTACGTCAGCAAAACTGACTCCCAGGCGCGGGCCGGGCTCCAGCTCAAAGCCACCGACATCTTTCTGGATTCTTCCCCCAAAGTTGAAGAGCCTAAGCCAGAGAGCGAGTTTTAACCATTGAGCTATTCTGCTACTCCTTGGCCTAACGGCAACCCTCACGTCACAGGTTGCCTTCGCCAACGACCCTAGCAGAACCAAGATCCACGGAGAGAGCGCCGTGGGTTGAGAGCGAGGATGCGGTTAGCCGCATCCTTTTCTAATTTTGAGCCGCTGGCAGCTTACCTGGAGATGCCACCCGTTGGTGTGGCCCGTCCAAAAAACGAACGACTTCGCTCTCAGCCACCACCCGTTTGCTGCTTGCGGTGGCTCAGCAGCCAGCTCACCATCGTTGCCCGCCGCGTCAACCGAGGAATTAGCTGATCGACCGTGTAGCCCTTAAACCCCAATTCTTCCTTTAGCAGCTGCTTGTCCTCCGGAGGAATCGACCGGGTCAGTTGCACCGTCGCCGGGCGACTCTCGATAAAGTTTGGCGGCTCTGGGTATTTTTCTGCCCAAACTGGCTCCACCGCCGAGCTATCCCAACCAGCGGAAATTTCTCGGTAGCCCAAGCCATACCACACCAGACGGGTCACGGTGTCGTCATCTAGCTCGTCGTTGAGAATGGCCCACAAAATATCGTCGGTCAATGGAGGCATAGAAAGTTATCCACCTGGCTAACTGCCACTAGGGTTGAGCAAACCCATACCCAGTTTAAACATCGGCCCAGCAAGCCTGAATGACCTACTGCGCTTGGGGCAGCGGTGTCTACGCCAATGATGCGATTCCGCTTTGGCCCATCCACTTCTTTCTCCCGTCACATCCCGGCCCCAAAACACACTTAATGATCACAACCATTAGTTAGTAACTGTGCTAGCGATCGCCATGCCTTTAGCCTAGAGGACCTTACCATGCAACGCCCCCGTCGCCCTCATCACGTGCTCAGCCTCACCTTCAGCCTGATCAAATACTTCTTGTTTGGGCTAGCGGGCTGCACCATTGCTTACGTCATCGCCCTAGTGCTCGACCTATCCCTAGTAGCTGCGGCAATCGTGTTCTTTTTAGAACAGGTGTTGGCGCGATCGCTCGTGCTGTTGGGTTGTCTGTGGGCGATCGCGGTTATCCACGAGTCGGCCCGCTCCTAGTTCTAGCTGAACCCTACCCTTTTCGCTATTGTAAAGGAGTATTAAGCAGGCCGATACCGAGAGATACCGCTGTGACCACTGCCCTGGCTATTCCCGACGTTAAAACCTGGCAATGGCAGGGGTTTTCCATTCGCTACCAGCGCATTGGTGAAGCGGGGGTCCCAGTGTTGTGCATCCACGGATTTGGGGCATCGAGCGATCACTGGCGGAAGAATCTGCCCGCCTATGGCGAGAGTTTTCAGGCCTATGCGATCGATCTAATTGGTTTTGGCTTCTCTGACAAACCTACTCCCAATCAACCGCTGGCCTACACCTTCGAGACCTGGGGCCAGCAAATTCTAGACTTTTGCCGCGAGGTGATTGGTCAACCCGCTTACCTGGTAGCGAATTCCATCGGCTGCATCGTGGCGCTCCAGGCCGCTGTAGATGGGTCTGAGTGGGTCAAGGGCGTGGTAATGCTCAACTGCTCTATCCGCCTGCTGCACGAGCGGCGGCGGGCCGAAATTCCCTGGCACCAGCGCCTTAGCACTCCCGTGGTGCAGCAGCTGCTGGGCTATTCCCAGGTCGGTCGCTTCTTTTTCTCCCGCATTGCCCAGCGCAAAGTCATTCGCAATTTGCTGGGTCAGGCCTACCATCGCTCCGAAGCTATCACCGACGAGCTGGTTGAGGCCATTCTGGGCCCCGCTCTCACTGAGGGGGCTGCCGATGTGTTTCTGGCCTTTGTGCGCTATTCCCAAGGTCCGTTGCCCGAAGATCTGCTGCCCCAGGTCCAGTGCCCTGTGTGGATTATCTGGGGCCAAGACGACCCCTGGGAGCCGGTGGCCATGGGTCGCAGCCTGGCGAACTATCCGGCAGTTCGGGCAATGGAAGAACTCTCGGGCGTGGGCCATTGCCCCCAAGACGAAGCTCCCGAGCTGGTCAATCCACTGGTGCTAGGCTGGTTGAGCCAGTCTGAATTGCCCGCTGAGAGAGAAAATCCCTAAGTACTCTGCCCAGGTAGGCGAGAAACATTTCCCCCCCGGCCAACCCAGATTGGCGCGATCGCACCGTTACTAATCTTGAAATAGTCCTGAATCTGGGGCCAATTCTGGTGCTCAGCGTTGTCTCATTTCTAAAGTGTCTCTAAAGGTTGGCCATCGATCGCAGTCTGCCTTCTTACCATGGAGACAGCCTGTAGACATAACACTAGGGGATTGTCGCCCTCGCTAGACACCACAGCCCTATCCCACAGAAAGGAATCCTACGATGGCCGACTACCAACCCGCCGACTCCGCCTTTGCCCTCGATCGCGACTGCACTACCCTCTCTCGCCACGTGCTGGAGCAGCTCCATAGCTTTGGCCCCGAGGCCCAAGACCTCAGCGCTCTGATGAACCGCATTGCCCTAGCCGGGAAGATTATCGCCCGACACCTGAGCCGCGCTGGGTTGATGGAGTCGGCCCTGGGCTTTACCGGCGATACCAACGTTCAGGGCGAGGCCGTCAAAAAGATGGATATCTACGCTAACGACGTGTTTATCTCGGTCTTCAAGCAGAGCGGCCTAGTCTGCCGCCTGGCTTCCGAAGAGATGGACAAGCCCTACTACATTCCCGAAAACTGCCCGATTGGGCGCTATACCCTGCTTTACGACCCGATCGACGGGTCATCCAACGTCGATATCAACCTTAACGTCGGCTCTATTTTTTCCATTCGCCGTCAGCAGGGCGACGACCTCGACCAAACCGGAGCCGATCTGCTGCAAGACGGCCACCAGCAGCTGGCAGCGGGCTACATTCTCTACGGCCCCAGCACGGTGCTGGTGTACTCCATTGGGCGTGGGGTGCATGCCTTTGTGCTCGACCCCAGCCTAGGCGAGTTTATTCTGGCCACCGAAAACATTCAGGTGCCGGCCCATGGCCCCACCTACAGCGTCAACGAAGGCAACTTTTGGCAGTGGGAAGACGCCATTCGCGACTTTACCCGCTACGTGCATCGCCACGACGGCTACTCGGCTCGCTATACCGGGGCGCTGGTGGCCGACTTCCACCGCATTTTGACCCAGGGCGGGGTGTTTCTCTATCCCGGCACCACCAAAAAGCCTGAGGGCAAGCTGCGGCTACTCTACGAGACGGCTCCCCTGGCCTTTTTGATTGAGCAGGCCGGTGGTCGGGCCAGCACCGGCACAGAAGACATCATGGGGGTGGTGCCGGGCCAAATTCACCAGCGCACGCCCTTCGTGGTGGGCAGCCGCGACGATGTGGCTTTGGTGGAGTCGTTTATTCAAGACCACAGCCGCCGCCAGAGCACCCTACTGGCCAACTAGCCCTAGGGAAGGGGCGGGTTGTTAGCTTATCTGAGGCGATCGCCCCTTTCCTTTAAACCCCACTTAAACTGATTGGGTAAAGCTAAACCGGTAGCCTGTGCTACGGCCTAAACCACAGATTAGCTTTATTTAATACCTTTGCTAAGGGGTTAATTAAGACCGTCTATAGTCTGCCTAGTTTTGTAAAATCTGCTGTCAATATAGATTTCGATTTCTGTTATTTGTAGGTGGCTGCCGCGATCGCCAAATCAGCCAATATCAACCTTGTCAGTGCGTCGTTACTAACGTTTACTCCCCACGCTTATGGTGTCCTTGCTTGAAAATCCCCTGCGCGCTGGTCTTCAACAAGACCGGATTCCTGAGCCGCAAATTTTGGTAATCTTCGGGGCCTCCGGCGACCTCACCCAGCGCAAAATTGTGCCCGCCATTTACCAAATGCGGCGCGAGCGGCGGCTACCCCCCGAGCTGACGATCGTCGGCGTCGCCCGCCGCGAGTGGAGCCACGAGTTCTTTCGCGAGCACCTGCGCGAAGGGGTAGAAGAATTTGGCAATGGCCTGGGCCATGAAGCCATTTGGAATGACTTCGCACGAGGGCTGTTTTACTGCCCCGGCGACATTGACAATCCGGCCTCCTATCAGGCACTTAAAACCCTACTGGCCGAGATTGATGTGACCAGGGGCACCAAGGGCAACCGGGTGTTTTATTTGTCGGTAGCACCACGCTTTTTTGGTGAGGCCACCCAGCAGCTAGGGGCCGCAGGCATGCTCGAAAACCCCGACAAACAGCGGCTGATCATTGAAAAACCCTTTGGCAAAGATCTGTCTTCAGCGCGGGTGCTCAACCGCGTGGTGCAAGATGTCTGCGACGAACGCCAGATCTACCGCATCGACCACTACCTCGGCAAAGAAACTGTTCAAAACCTGATGGTGTTTCGCTTTGCCAACGCCATCTTTGAGCCCCTGTGGAACCGGCAGTTTGTCGATCACGTGCAAATTACTGTGGCCGAAACTGTGGGCCTAGAGGGTCGGGCGGGCTACTACGAGACTGCCGGAGCGCTGCGCGACATGGTGCAAAACCACCTGATGCAGCTCTTTAGCCTCACCGCTATGGAAGCCCCCAACTCCCTCGATGCCGACGCCATTCGCAACGAGAAGACCAAGGTGCTGCAAGCCACCCGCCTAGCTGATATCGACGACCTTAGCCAGTCGGCGGTGCGTGGGCAGTACTCCGGTGGCTGGATGAAGGGGCAATCGGTACCGGGCTACCGTGAGGAGGAGGGGGCTAGCTCCAACTCGACGGTGCAAACTTTTAGCGCCATTAAGCTGGAGATCGACAACTGGCGCTGGAAAGGGGTGCCCTTCTACATGCGCACCGGCAAGCGCATGCCCAAGAAGGTGAGCGAGATTTCTATCCACTTCAAAGATGTGCCCCACCTGATGTTTCAGTCGGCGGCCCAGCAGATGAACCACAACGTGCTGGCTCTGCGGATTCAGCCCGACGAGGGCATTTCCATGCGGTTTGAGGTGAAAACTCCTGGCAACTCACTGAGGACGCGATCGGTGGATATGGACTTTCGCTACGATGCCGCCTTTGGCCAGGCCAATACTGACGCCTACGCCCGCCTGATCGTCGACTGCATGCTGGCCGACCAGACCCTGTTTACCCGCGGTGACGAGGTTGAAGCCTCGTGGCGGCTGCTAACCCCTCTACTCGAAGCCTGGGATGCCCCCGCTGACCCCAAGGCTATTCCCCTTTACGAAGCAGGCACCTGGGGACCGATGGAGGCAGAGTTTTTGCTGAACAAAGACGGCCGCCGCTGGCGACGCCTCTAAAAAAGTTTTGAGTTTTGTTCGCGAAGCGTCTCCGATGGAGAAATGCTTAGTTTTAATTTGCAGCCCCAATTCCTAAACTCAAAACTCAAAACTTAGAACTCAAAACTTCCAAATTCCCTTTTACCCCCAACATTCCTATGACTACGACTCCCATCGTTGCCCTCCAAAAGCCCAAGGATATTTCCCTGGATGAGATCGAGTCAGAGCTACACAATATTTGGTACCAGCAAGACTCAGGCATGACCGCTCCCATGGCGACTCGGGCCACCACCTTCACCATGGTGATCTACGAGCCCGAGGAGGTACAGCAAATTTTGGCGGCCCTGGGCTACTACACCGGCTTCATTGACAGCAGCCATGGCAGCCAGACCCGCGAGGCCATTCGCCAGGCCCAGATGGCCTACGATCTGCGGGTGACGGGCCGGGTTGATCCCCCCACCCTGGCGCGATTGCGTCAGGAGTACGCCCAGCTTTCTGATGTTCAAAAACAGTACCCCAACCTCGACCAGCGGGGGTTTAGCCTGAGCGAGTCGATTTCGGCCCACAACCCCTGCCGCATCATCAGCCTTTGCCCCACCTTTGGGGAAGATACAGGAGTAACTGCCCAGGTTTCGGTCTACTGCCCGGTGCAGAAGAAAGGCTCAGGCAACCTAGTGTGCTGCGAGTACATCAACCTGCGGGGTACCAAAGCCGCCCTGGGGCGAGTCAGCGACCTGATTGCCTCGTTGATTTTGCCGGAACTGCCCAAGTTTGTGTGGTGGAAGGCTACCCCCAGCCCCGAACAGCTGATCTTTCAAAACCTGGCCAAGTCGAGCAACTGCATCATTGTTGACTCAAGCTACTTCAGCGATGCCGAGGCCGAGCTGCAAAAGATGCAGGAGCTGATCGAAGCGGGTACCTACATCGCTGACCTCAACTGGCACCGCTTGGCCCCCTGGCAGGAGCTGACCGCCGCCGCCTTTGACCCCCCGGAGCGGCGCGAGTCGCTGGTGGATGTAGACCGTATCAGCATTGACTATGAGCAGGGCAACGCGGCTCAGGCGCTGCTGTACTTGGGCTGGTTTGCCAGCCGCCTGGGCTGGCAGCCAATCGATTACATCGAGGAAGGCGGCATCTACAACATCAAAAAGATCTATTTCAAAGGCACTAACGGTCTAGACATTGAGGCCGAGCTGGCGAGCATTCCGGTAGCGGACTCGGGGGAAGTGGTGGGCGACTTGACCGGGCTACGGCTGGCCTCTACTGACAAAAACGCCAACTGCTGCACCATTCTGTGTTCTGAGACCACTGGCTGCATGCGCATGGAAGCCGGGGGCGGTGCCCAGGCCTGTCAGGTAGAGCAGGTCACGGCTCTCTCTGACCAGAAGGCCGACTTTATGCTGGGTCAGCAGCTCCAGCGCTGGGGCGAGGATGTGCTGTATGAAGAGAGCCTGGCTATGGTGGCGAAGATCATGACCCTGCTAGCTAGATAGAGGCTGGCAGAGTTGAAGGCTTGCGGCCCAGACGATCGCGACAAGGGGGGCTAAATCCTTTACAGTGACATCCATTGTGTTGGGATTGGGTTGTTGATGTCGCTGCCCCTTGTCGCTACAGAAATGCTGACTGTAGGCTTGATTCAGCTGCGGCTGCTGCCCCAGCGAGCGGTTTTTGTGGAGTCGCTAAAGCTGCTGCTGGTGTCGGATGTCCATCTGGGTAAGGCCGAGATCTTTCAGCACCATGGGTTGCCGGTGTCTAGCCAGGTCAACCAGGGCACGCTCCGACGGCTGGAGGAATTGTGCACCCAATATCAGCCGGAGGCGCTGTGGATTTTGGGCGACTTGTTCCATGGGCGCGAGGGCCTGGCGGATGAGGTAATCGACGCCTGGCTGAGGTTCTTGCACCGGACTCAGGTGAGCGCTCACCTAATTTTGGGGAATCACGATCGCCGCCTGCAAGACACGCTGACCCAGCTCTCCGTTGAATGCTTTGTGGAGGCGGTAGAGGTCGGCGACGTCCTTTTTAGCCATGAGCCCGATGTCGACCCCACCCGGCTGAATATCTGCGGCCACATTCACCCCTGTTTTCGCCTGAGCATGGGGTGCGATCGCCTGCGTCTGCCCTGCTTTCACTGGCAGCCCCGGCAAAACCGGCTCACCCTGCCCTCCTTTGGGGAGTTTACCGGTGGCTATGACATTGCACTGGCGGCGGGAGAGACGGCCTACGTAGCGGCGGAAGGGGCCGTGGTGGGGTTCGGCAAAAGTCTCTAATGTGACAATCCAAAATCTCACCCTCACAACTCAAAGCCCTATGGGCCAAACGCTATGCTAGATCTCTGGGTCTCCTGAAGGGCATAGCTATGACGAAGTCCAAGGTATGGATGGCAGTGGCGCTCTGTAGTGTTGTCGTCGCGCTGACGGCGGTCACCTGCGGACAGCGCAACGACAACACCACCGTAGGGGTGCCCTCTATCCCAGCGGAACAGACCGAGGAACAGCCAGTGGTGGTAGCCCCCACTCAGCCAGCCCCAGGGACAAGCCCAGGCACAGGAACAACTCCAACTCCAAGCCCGCCAGAACCTGGGGTCGGGGGCACGGGGCAAGCGGTCAACCCACCCCAGGCGGCGCAGCTCATTGCCAGTCAGCCTGGGTCTCAGATTAATTTGCGATCGCAGCCCACCTCATCCTCCGACTCCAAAGGCTACGGCCTAGTGGGTGACCCGGTGATGCTGCTGCGATCGACCAAGGCCAGCGACGGCACCTGGTACTTTGTCAAATTTGATCAGTCTGGGGCCGAAGGCTGGATTCGCGGCGACTTTATCAATACCGAAGGGCGGGCCACTTCTCTATCGCAGCGGGCCGACGACAGCAACACCTGTGAGGGCGTGATGGAAGGCATGGCCGTCACCGCCTTCTACGACGCCAATGGTTTTCACCTGGTGCGCTTCGTCAATTTAGAAACTAAAAACACCTTCGACGCCACTCTCAGCCGCCAGGGCAGCAGCAACGACGGACAGCCCCTGTATCAGGGCAGCGCCAGCCCACCTGCCGGCGGCAACTACCCGGTGGCGCTCACCGATCTCTCGGGGGGCAACCCCCGCAGTGGGTCGCAGGTGAGCTTGGACTATACGGGGATCGAGGGGAGTGCGACCTGTGATTAGGCGTGTTTGATTAGGCCACTCATTTCAGGGCGAGATGCGCTGATAAGATTGGAGCGTTAAGCTGCCACCTAAGGAGCCCTCCCATGGCCTCAGAAGAACTCAGTGCTGAAGAACAACAGGAGCTAGATACTTTGAGGCAGATCATCGAGCAGGCGATCGCCGACGGGGTGCTCACCCAGGCCGAGCGCGATGCCATTACTGCTACGATGCGGGCCGATGGTAAAGTCACCTTTGAGGAATTGGAGCTGGTGCGGCGGGTCGTCAACGACAAGGTCGCCGCTGGAGAGCTAAAACTCGAAAATTCTTCCGGAATGTGATCGAGTCCTGACGAATTTTACAGCCGTAGGTGCCGTCTGTCTCCAGCGTTCATTCCCTTGGGGCACTGCGGCGCTGGTGCTGATCGATCAGCGCGATAGATCGCGGCGATCGCCCCCAATTAATCTCCCGACTGTTGCCCTTACCCCCACGTTGAATGACTTCTGAAGCTTTACCCGCCGCTGTGGCGATCGTGCACGAGTGGCTCGTCAGTCGGGCGGGGTCAGAAAAAGTCGTCGAGCAAATGCTGGCGCTGTGTCCTGGGGCAGATGTCTTTAGCCTAGTGCAGTTCTTAGAACCCGAGGCCGTCTCGCTGATCCCGCTAGGGACGCGGGTGCAGACCTCATTTCTGCAAAAATTGCCTGGGGCGCGGCAGCACTTTCGTCAATATTTGCCGTTGATGCCCCTGGCGGTGGAGCAGTTCGACCTCTCAGATTACGATCTGGTGCTCTCCAGCAACCACGCTGTGGCCAAGGGGGTGCTCACCCGACCACATCAGCTCCACATCAGCTACGTGCACACTCCCATTCGCTACGCCTGGGATTTGCAGCACCAGTACCTCCAGCAGGCGGGGCTTACCCGAGGAGCCAAAAGCGCCCTGACCCGACTGATTTTGCACTACCTGCGCCTGTGGGATCTGGCGGCCGCCCACCGGGTCGACTGTTTTGTGGCCAACTCTCGCTACGTAGCCCGCCGCATTTGGAAAACCTACCGCCGTCCCGCCACGGTGATCTATCCCCCAGTGGCAGTCGATCGCTTTCGCTGGCAGCAGCCCCGCGACGACTTCTATCTCACGGTATCGCGCTGTGTGCCCTACAAGCGGGTCGATCTGACTGTGGAGGCTTTTAACCGCCTCGGGCTGCCCCTAGTGGTGATTGGCGATGGGCCAGCTCTGGCCGAGCTACAGCGATCGGCCAAACCCAATATCAGCTTTTTGCGGAACCCTGCGGACGCGGTGGTGTCAGATCATATGGAACGTTGCCGAGGGTTTATTTTCCCGGCGGAAGAAGACTTTGGCATCACGGTAGTCGAAGCTCAAGCGGCAGGGGCACCGGTGATTGCCTACGGTCAGGGGGGCTGTGCCGAAACCGTGCAACCGGGGAAAACTGGGATACTGTTTAGCCAACAAAGTGTCGATCATCTGGTGCAGGCGGTGCAGCATTTTGCCCAGCACGGTGTCGAGTTTGAGGCCGAAGCCATTCGCCACCATGCTGAAACCTTTTCTGAAGCAAGATTTCGCCAGGAATTAACCACTTATTTGGCAGATAAATGGCTGAAATTTCAGCAGGGCAATGAATTAGAGTAGTGTCGGTGTTTCAGGAGTGTTGGGGAAATTTATGTTTCCTCTTGAGCGCGCGGTTCATCCAGTAATGTTGTCCTTGAGGATGTCAACCCGCACCTTGCCGATGGTTGCCCTCCTCAGTACGTCTGATTTGCTAGCCTTAGCCCTGGCCGGTAGTGCGGGGGTCTATTTACGGTTAGCCTTTGGGGGTGAGTATCTACCCGGTCTCTACGGCCAGCTGTGGCCGATCTTAGGTGTGTTTTTGCTGGCCTATGCTGTGGCTGGGCTTTACCCAGCGGTGGGCCTGAGCCCCGTCGACGAACTGCGGCGCATCTGTCTATCCACCACCTTTACCTATTTGGTGCTGGGGGCAGGGCTCTTTTTAACCCGCGAAGGCGAAACCTATTCGCGTGGGGTATTTTTGCTGGCCTGGTTGCTGTCGTTGGTGACGGTGCTGACCGGGCGGCTAATGGTGAGACAGTGTTTTTCTCGCTACCCCTGGTGGGGTTACCAGGTCCTGATTTTGGGGGGTGGGCGGACTGGCGAGCTGGTGATTCAAACCCTAAAAAATCAGCCTGAGTTTGGTCTAAAACCCGTGGCCGTGCTGGATGACAGCCGGGTGCATGAGGGGGGACTGTGCGGCGTGCCCATTGTTGGGCCATTGTCGGCCGCACCGCACCTGGCCCTTCGTCACGACATTCACTATGCCATTGTTGCTATGCCTGGGGTGCAGCGAGAAAAGCTGCTGCGGGTGCTGGAGCTGTATGGTCGCACCTTTCCCCATTTGTTGATGATTCCTGACCTATTTGGGGTGGCTAGCCTGTGGGTCAGCTCAAAAGACCTGGGCGGCATTCTGGGCCTAGAAATTCGTCAACAGCTGCTGCTACCAGGGCCGCGCCTGATTAAAACTCTGCTGGACTTGGTCTTGACCCTAGTCATTGGATTGTGTTTGCTGCCGGTACTGGCGGTGATTGCGGTCTTGGTCAAGCTCGACTCGCGGGGGCCGATATTTTATGGGCAACCTCGCCTGGGGCAAAATAGCGTGCCCTTTACCGCCTGGAAGTTTCGCTCGATGGTGCCCAATGCTGCGCAGGTGTTAGATCGCTACCTGGACGAGAACCCTGACCTGCGAGAGCAGTGGGAGCGGGATCACAAGCTGCGCTACGACCCGCGCATTACCCGTGTGGGCCGTTTTCTGCGCCGCACCAGTCTCGATGAGCTGCCCCAGCTGTGGAATGTGCTGTGGGGCGAGATGAGCTTAGTTGGCCCGCGCCCGATCGTGACGGAGGAAATTGCTCGTTATGCCGACAAGTACAGCCTTTACACGAAGGTGCTACCGGGCCTGACGGGGCTATGGCAGGTGTCGGGGCGCAACAATGTGTCTTATGAGGAGCGGGTCAACCTGGATGCCTACTACGTGAGAAACTGGTCAGTCTGGCTAGACATTTATATTCTGCTAAGAACAGTGTGGGTGGTTGTAATTGGCGATGGAGCCTACTAGGGTAAAAGGATTTGGGGCCGGTAGCGTAGCCCAAGAACGGCTGGTTTTGGCCAGCTTGGTGGCGTTGCCCTACATCGTCTATGGGGCGATCGCGGGGTTGGTCTGGTTTTTGTTGGTGAACCTGTACCACGGCTGGCAGGCGATTGGGCGATTGCTCTACGCCCAGGGCTGGCTATGGCTGGCCCTGGGGCTCGGGGTCAGCGTAGCGCTTTCTCTGGCACCGGGGGAGTCGGCTCTGCAAGCGCTTAATTTTGTACCATTTTTTGTGCTCTACGGGGCGATCGCCATTGCTGTGCCGCAGTTTCGCCAGCCCTGGGCGACACTGCACAACTGGGCCGTGGCGCTACTGGTGGCAACTGTACCCGTCAACCTGACGGCGATCGCGGAGTTTTACCTGCGATCGCCCGGCGGCCTAGCGCGCTGGGGCAACCATCCTGGGCTAGCCTGGCTCTACGAGCAAACCAACTACGGCCAGCGTGCCAGTGCAATGTTTGGGCATCCCAACGCCCTGGCCAACTACATGGTGATTGTGTTTGGGCTGGGGCTAGGGCTCTGCGCCTACTACCTCAACCGCCCTAACCTAAGGGCTAAAAGCATTTGGATTTGCGCTGCCACAGCCCTGGCACTGGTGGGCATTTACTGCTCAGGTTCGCGCAATGGGCTGCTGATCGCGGGCATTCAACTGCTGCTGTTTGGCGGCCTGCTGCGGCCCTACCGCTATATTTTTTGGGCGGGGCTAGGGGCGATCGCGCTGCTCACCATCAGCGCTTTGGTCTGGGGCGTAGGGGGCCGCACCCTGCCCGAGGCCTTTGCCACCGTTTCTCTACGCTTTACTATTTGGCGCTTAGCCCTCGAAATGATTCCGCAGCACCCCTGGTTTGGCACGGGCCTGGGTACCTTTAAGCAGCTCTACGACCCAGCCGACTTTCCGGTGGCGGGTGACTTCTTGCCCCACGCTCACAACCTGTGGCTGATGCTAGCTGCCGAAGCCGGTATCCCGGTTGCTCTGGGGTTTACGGGCATAGTAGGGTGGATCTTGGGGCGCGGCACCTTTGCCCTGGTTTCAGTTCCGTTACCCCCAAATGCCATGGCCCTTTTGGCAGGCTACCTCACTGGCTTTGGCGGCACCGCAGCCTTTGCCATCTTTGATCTGGCCTTTTACGATGGCCGCATCAATATCTTAGGATGGCTGCTATTGGGCTGCATTCAGGCCATGGCGTACCTAAGGTTGACCGCTAAATCAGCTTCACAAGCCGGAGACCAAAGTACAGCCCAACAGCCGTACCCACCATGACCGACAAAAACAGCACGTAGGCGACTACACCACCCATAATTTCTCTCTCCACAACGGTTACGACTCTATATTGAACCACAGCGGGGGAGTGTGAGGGAGTAGGGGAGGTGAGGGTTTTGTTTGATTACATCTGGTCTGTGAGGGCCAATAGCATGTAGCTTCGGGCATGGTTGCGCTAATGCTTGTACCAGGATTCCTTCTGAGCTGAGGCTTTTGTGCATCAGAATTTGCGATGGGGATAGCCAGCTAAATTCCTTGCCACACCTAGAACGCAAATCCTCCCTAGCTCCCCCATTCCCTCACCTCCCTCATCTTCCCCGTCCCCACACGTTAAAGTTTTAAAGCACTCCCTCCCCCCAAACTATCCCAATGAAATCCGTCATTCCTGTCCCACTGCCGAATCAACCCTACGATGTGGTGGTGGCCACCGGAGGCATAGATCATTTAGGCACCTGGCTAGGGGGTGGTGAGTCGCCGCTGGTGAAGCCGGGGCAAAAGCTGCTGCTGGTGTCAAATCCGGCGATTTTTAAGCGGTACGGCGATCGCGCCCTAGCCTCTCTCACCCAAGCGGGCTACGCCGTCGAAACCTGTCTACTGCCCGCTGGGGAACGCTACAAAACCCTCAGCTCACTGCAAAAAATCTACGATGCGGCCCTGGACTTTCATTTAGAGCGCAAGTCGGCGATGGTGGCCCTGGGGGGCGGTGTGGTTGGCGATATGACCGGCTTTGCCGCCGCCACCTGGCTGCGGGGGGTAAACGTGGTGCAGGTGCCCACCTCGCTGCTGGCCATGGTAGATGCTTCCATTGGCGGGAAAACTGGCGTCAACCATCCCCGGGGCAAGAACCTGATTGGGGCGTTTCATCAGCCGCGCCTAGTGTTGATCGACCCTACGGTGCTGAAAACTCTACCCGTGCGGGAATTCCGGGCGGGGATGGCAGAGGTGATCAAGTACGGCGTGATTTGGGATCAAGACCTGTTTGAAACCCTGGAAGCCGCGCCCCGCCTCGATCAGTATCGCTATCTAGGGGATGAGCTACTGCACACCATTCTGACGCGATCGTGCCAGGCCAAGGCTGACGTGGTTTCCCAAGACGAAAAAGAAGCGGGGCTGCGGGCAATTCTCAATTACGGACACACCATTGGCCACGCGGTCGAAAGTTTAATGAACTATCGCGGGGTCAACCACGGGGAAGCGGTGGCGATCGGTATGGTGGCGGTCGGCAAGATTGCCACTGCCCTCAACTACTGGACAGCCGATGAGGAAACGCGCCAGCTGAAACTAATTGAGAAAGCGGGGCTACCCACCCAAATTCCGGCCCAGCTGGCCGCTGAGGATATTCTTTCGCTGCTGCAGGGCGACAAAAAAGTGGAGGATGGCCAGGTTCGCTTTGTCATGCCTGATGGGTTGGGCGCGGCTAAGGTGACGGGCGACATTACCCGGGAGCAAATTTTGGCGGCCCTAGAACACTAGTAGTCTGCCAAGCCAAAAGTGACCGGTGAGTTGGGGTTCAAGGTCCAAGGTCTTAGATTACCGAACTACTTTAAACCGAATACCTTAAACCCCGGACCCCAAGCGGTTAGAGCTTGTCACAATTAGCTTGGTCAAGTACTAGTAGTGCTGAGGAAAACCCTGTCTCTTGCCCTTAACGGCTATGGTCGGTTGGTGGATACAGACTTCGGTAAAATGAGACATTACCCGTCAGCAACCCGCCATGCAAACCCAAGACCGTCCGATTTCTGTTCCTGCTCCTGGTTTGGTTTACCCCAGCCGCAGCGCCAGCGTGAGCCGCACCACTGGGGAAACTGACGTGCAGGTGAGCCTCAATTTGGACGGCACTGGGCAGTGTGAGGCGAAGACGGGCATCCCGTTTCTTGACCACATGCTGCACCAGATTTCATCCCACGGGTTGATTGATCTGGACGTACGGGCCACAGGCGACATCGAAATTGACGACCACCACACCAACGAAGATGTGGGCATTACCCTAGGAATGGCGCTGCACCAGGCTTTGGGCGATCGCAAAGGCATTACCCGCTTCGGCCACTTTGTCGCGCCGCTCGACGAATCGCTAGTGCAGGTGGCGTTAGATTTCTCAGGTCGGCCTCACCTCAGCTATGGGCTAGAGATTCCCACCCAGCGGGTAGGTACCTACGACACGCAGCTGGTGCGCGAGTTTTTTGTGGCGGTGGTCAACCACAGCCAAATGACCTTGCACATTCGCCAGCTCGACGGCATTAACTCGCACCACATTATTGAGGCCACATTCAAGGCCTTTGCCCGCGCCATGCGCATGGCCACCGAGGTAGACCCCCGCCGAGCGCACCTCATTCCCAGCTCTAAGGGTGTGATTTAGACGCTGAACCTCTGTCTGCCAATGTAAACGAGTGTAGTCATGTTTAGACAAGTCACACCGGGCACCACCAGTCGCCTTACCACCGTTGACCACGGCGAAACCTATGGCCGCCATGTCTTGGCGCAGGTGGTGCCAACTCTGGCGATTGACACCTGCCTCGACATTGGCTGCGGGGGAGGCCAAGATTTGCAAGTGGTTTTAGCTCAGCATCCTCAAGCTCAGTGCGTTGGGGTTGACTATGGCGATTGGCATGCCGCCGCGCTAGCCGCCATCGACATTAAACCAATTTCAGTCAATGTTGAAACTGAACCGCTGCCCATAGCCTCGGAATCAGTAGATTTGGTCATTGCTAATCAGGTGCTAGAGCACACCAAAGAAATCTACTGGATCAATCACGAAATTTTTAGGGTCTTAAAGGTGGGAGGCTACTTCTATCTGGGGGTGCCTAACGTTTTGTCCCTTCACAATAGACTCTTGGGTCTGTTTGGGGTACACCCCACCTGTAGCAAGATGCTTTCGGCCCATGTGAGGCCCTTTTCTAAACACGATACGCTCCTCTTTTACCGAGAAGTAGCGGGAGATTTGACTCATCTGGCAGGTTTCTATGGGTCGCAGTTTTACCCGTTTCCCAAGCATTTAGCTCGTCCTCTAGCCCGTGCATTGCCTAGCTTTGCTTTCTCAATTTTCTTCTTAATCAAAAAAACGAGGCCCTACGATGGGGAGTTTTTAAAGCATTTGTCAAAGGTGCACTTAGAAACCAATTTTTTTAGAGGCCATTAGCCGTCTACCTAGCTCGCAGCCACTAAGTGGTTTAGCAGGCTGAGGAGGTAGCAGAGCTAATCACTGCCCCATACAGTCTCAGAAAAGTTGAGGAGGCTGACATGCCCACCAAGAATGCATCCAAGGCCTTTGCGCGGGCCATGCGCATGGCTACCGGGGCGGACTTCCGCCGAGCGCATCTGATTCCCAGTTCTAAAGGGGTGATTTAGGCCAATTATTTATCCTCCCTAGGCAGACTATTGCTGGCCCTAAGACCCGTATCTCGACAGAGCGTAAACCCTTGGGATGCCGTCTAGACTATGCCTTCAACCCTATGAAAGGACACTTACGATGGCTAAAGGCAATTCAGATTTGGGAGAGCAGGCCCTAAGCAAAGCATTTGAGGTAGGGCTATCTACCCAGCTCGATGCCGCAGACGACCTAGATGCCGATATTCGTACCAACCCGATCGCGCTGATGCAGGGGGAGCTAGAATCGGCTGAAATTCAAGGGCGGGGTCTGGTGATCAAAAATGACCTGCGTACTGAGCAGCTTTCGGTCAAAACCGATGGCATCGCCATTGACCCCCTCAAGGCAGCTTTCGGCAATATTGAGCTAACTCGCCCCACCAACGCCAGCGCCGCGGTTGAGCTGACCGAGGTCGATATTGAGCGGGCCTGCAATTCTGACTATATTCAGCAAAAACTGAAGTCTCTGGACGTCACCCTAGACGGCCGTCCAGTGCAGGTCAGTGCTGAGCAAATTGACTTTTCTCTGCCGGGGAATGGTCAGGTGGCGATCGCCGCTAGCGTACTGCTAGAAGAAACCGGCGAACGGCAGCAGGTGGCCTTTCGCACCACCCCAGCTATGGGGCCCCAGGGGCATGAGGTGGTGCTGAACGACGTTCAAATCGAGCCAGAAAACACCTCAGAACCCCTGACCCAGAGTTTGCTGGTGGCGGCCAAAGACCTGCTCAACCTGCATAATTTTACCCTCAGCGGCATGACGCTCCAGCTGCAAAGCCTAGACGTACAGCCAGGGAAAATTGCGCTACAGATGCAGGCCTATGTGGAGAAATTCCCTGGGGGGCAATAAGCGGTTTTGACTGTGGCCGGTCGTAAAAGGGACGGATGCTTGAGTACAGCAGTCTGTCCTTTTTGCGATCGCTCCCATAGAGCAGTCACCCTCAGCCGATTGGTTGGGGGTGAAGGGTTAGCCAGCGCTAGCCCCAAACGCGGAGGCTGCCAGCTGTGTCGGAATCAGCATTGCAATTTTTGCGCAGGCCTCCGCATCCGACAGGGCATCGTGATGGTTGAGGGAAATGCCCAGGTAGTCGCACACATTGGGCAGCTTGGTCGGGTGAATATTCCAAGCCTGACGGGCCAGCTTCACAGTACAAATGAAGTTGGGCACCGGTGGCAAAATGCCGTAGGTCTTGCAGCAGGCATAGAGAACGCTGCGATCGAAGGAGGCATTGTGGGCCACGAGAAAGTCAGCTCCGGTCAGCATCGCTGCGATCGCAGGCCATAGCTCGGCAAAATCGGGTTCATTCGCCACCTGCCGCCAGGTGATGCCGTGGATGTGGGTGAACTCAAACAGCCGCCGAGGGGGCCGAATGAGGTAGTGAACCTTATCTACCACCTGCCCCTGCTCGACTCGCACCAGGCCAATGGCGCAGGCGCTGTCGCGGTAGCGATCGGCGGTTTCAAAATCGAGGGCTACAAAGGTCGTCATGGCAAAATTCTACAGGCATGGCGGCGCGATCGCAGCCCAGCACCGCTATGCCAGGGATATCAAGCCGCCACTCAGGGCCAGCGATAGTAAGCTGTGCCTCCATCGTGTCGCCCCGTGGGTACCTTAAGAGTATTGAACTGCCGACAGTATAGTCATGGCCACTGCGCTTAAACCCAAAGTCACTGCCCCTGGCAGAACGTGGGACAGTGACTCTGGCGTAGGGCTACGGCCCATTAGGGATAGGTAAAAACCATGCGTGGACTCTCATTTGGTCGGGTTATTGGTGGGGCTTGGGGTGGTGGGGATGCTGATGTTTCAGCAAAACAAGCCCGCTGAGACTAGCGAGACCCCTCTCCCCACAGAAAACATTGAGAAAGCCAACGAAGCGGCTGAAGTTGTGGAGCAACGGGCGGAGCAGCTTCAGCAAGATCTGCAAAAACTGCCTTAGTCACTGCCCCAAGCGCCGCTCAGCGATAAAAATGGCTCAGCGATAAAAATGACAGGATTTTCCCAGACAGAAGCTTTGGTGTGTGGGGCAATATCGGGAACTGTGATCTAGGGGGACAGCTCTTTCTCGATATCGTTGCGGCCGCCAATGTAGTGCTCGTACCACTGCATCAATGGAGTCGAGGTGACGCCGTGCAGCGTTACTGAAATGGTGATCGTAATGATTGTCACCCAAGCTATCAGCTCGCCAGTTTCGTCCTGCAACCCATGACCCAGAGAATAGGCGAGATAGTACAGCGAGCCCACGCCGCGAATGCCAAACCAGCCAAACAGCCAGCGCGTGGCCGGGTGAACTGGAGAGCCAATGGTGCTCACCCAGGCTCCTAGGGGGCGAATCACAAAGAGCAATGAGCCCGCTATGAGCAGGCCCGGAACCGCAAACTTCAGCATGGGCTCAATGCGCAGCAGCGACCCCAGCAGCAAAATTGTGCCAATTTCAGTCAGCTTTTCGAGCCGCTCCATAAAACTGAGGCGAGAGAGCGATCGCTCATCGCTCAGGCACTGGTTGTACATCACCACTCCAGCGACAAAAACGGCCAAAAAGCCATAGCCGCGAGCTAGTTCAGCCACCGAATAGCTGATCAAGATGGTGCTGAGGCCAATAAAATCTTCCATAAGCTCATCGACAGCACTTTTTTTAGCGAGATGCTGCTCCAGCCAGCAGACCCCCTTAGCCACCCCAATACCAACCAGCAGTCCGGCAGCGATCGCCCAGACCAGATCGACGGCCACCCAGCGCCCAAACCAACTCTGCCAGTTATTGTCTTCTAACCAGTGCAGCCCAAAATAGACAAAGGGAAAGGCCAGCGCATCGTTGAGGCCGCCCTCAGACGTGAGTCCAAAGCGCAGCTCGTCCTGGTCTTGGGGGTTGGTGAGCTGCACCTCAGAGGCCAAGACCGGGTCGGTGGGGGCCAAAATTGCCCCGAGCAACATGCCGACGCCCCATTCCAACTTGAGAAAAAAGTGGCCAATGGCGGCGATCGCAAAGATCGAAATTGGCATCAAAAAGCCAATCAACCGAATCGTCGAATTCCACGCCCAGCGCCTTAGCGGCCGATTCATTTTGAGGCCGCAGCTAAACAGAGAAATCAATACCACAAACTCGGTCAGCCGCTCTAAAAAGGCGGTGTCGGGGCGCGCCTGCACCAGGTTAAAGCCGTAGGGGCTTAGCGCAATCCCCACAATCAGGTAAATCAGCGCATAGGACAGGGGCAATCGGCCAATCCAGCCCGACCCCAAGGTGACTGTCAGCAGCAATAAGCCAATCACCAGCAGGTCGAGAATGTAAATATCCACAGGTATCAAGGCGAAAGAATCAACAGCCCCTCTACTCTAGGAGCTGAATTCAATGCGCTGGTGCAACCTCCGGTAGATTTTCCCCTTAGGCTAGACCTATTTGAATTGACAGCAGAGAGGAATGCGCTAAACCTATACACAACAGAGGTAACGATGAATCAGAAACATCCGGTGATCATTGTTGTTGGCGCATCTGCGGGAGGTATGCAGGCCTTGAAGCAGCTGGTCGCCCAGTTTCCAAAAGGTTTTCCGGCCTCCATTTTTGTGGTCAACCACATGGGTGCAGAGACCACTGGAGACGTGCTGGTCAGAGCCTTAAATGAGAGTGGGGGTCTAACCTGCGAACAGGCCCACAACGAACAACCCTTCCAAAGTGGTCACATCTATCTAGCACCCGCCGATCAACATATTTTGCTTGTAGAAGGAAAAATTTTGGTCACCAAAGGGGCTCGCGAAAACCGCTACCGACCGGCAATCGACCCCTTGTTCCGCTCCGCAGCGGTGGCTTACGGCAATCGCGTCATCGGCATCATTCTGACCGGATACCTGGATGATGGCACCAGCGGCATGATGGCCATCAAACGATGCGGCGGCCTCTGTATTGTCCAAGATCCGCTGGATGCGTCCTACCCAGATATGCCCCAGTCGGTCATTGCTAATGTGGGAGCTGACTACTGCTTGCCCATCGCCGAAATGGGAATGCTGCTGTCGGAGCTGGTGCAGAGAAAACTACCCGCTCGCAAGCAACCCCCAAAAGATATTGTGATCGAGGCAGAAATTGCCCAACGCGTTTTAAGCGATTTGCCCTCAGTCGAGGCGCTGGGCAGGCAAGTGCCGTTCAACTGTCCTGACTGTGGTGGGGTGCTGTGGCAAATGTCGGAAGGCGATCTTCTCAGGTACCGCTGTCATACAGGCCACGCATTTACCTCGGCAGTGCTGCTAGCCCAGCAAACGGCCAAGATTGAAGAAACGCTGTGGGTGGCTCTGCGAATGTTTGAAGAGCGCCAGAACTTGATTGCCACCATGGGCCAGAAGCAGGGCAATTCTTCTTCTTCAGTCTTGCAACGGGTGCAAGATTCTCAACTTCATATTGACCGTATTCGCGCCATGTTGAAAGCGACCCACGAAGACGATCGCGATGGTCTGGAGCCGGAATAGCTCCAATGCTTTTAGGTTCGGCTCCAGGTCGGCTGCTGTCAAAGTGCTAGACCTTGCGCCCAGGTCAATATCCATAGCCGTTACCGAGGGAAGCTGCCTAGTCGCTACCGCCCCAGGTCCAGCGAGGATTGTCATCCCGCAGACCCTTGAAGGTGATCACAGTGGTAAACCCGTTGGGGTCGCGTAGTCCGGTCATATCGAGCACGGCCTTTACCTGACCGTTGACCAGCTGAACACGAATATAGGAGTGGCCCTCGTAGGTTTCTCCATCCAGTCTGAGCATGCCTCCAGCAGCTTGGCAATTGCGATATTCGGGCTTGAGTGTGCCCACCCAGGTGGTGCTGAAGCGATCGGACTGGGAGACGCTAATGTTGGTGGCAATATCCCGCAATCTGATCATGCCATTGGTGGCAAACCCGCCTTCGGAGTAGGGCTGGATAGTTTCGTGGGCAGTGAGGCTCTCGGGGCAGTTCGACGCTGGGCCGTCTAGGAGGGGTGCCACGCTGAGTTCAATTGTGTTGGCTAAGGCCGCCGCACTGCTCAGCAAACACAGCGGTAGGCTGCCCAACAGCGCCACGGCCAGATTTAATTTCATCCTCGGTCTCTCCTCAATTAGCACAACATCGGCTCGATTTAGAAGCTGATACCCCCAGCTACAGCGGCTAGGCAGGCTATTCCTGACAGGCGATCGCCCAAAATGGTAAGACCCCAGACCGATGTGGCATGATGATCCTCTGCGCCTCACTGGGACTTTGCCCCACTATTTCGTATGCTACGCCTTAGCCAGATTAAACTGCCCCTCGACCACCCTGAAGCCGCCCTTGAGGAGGCCATTCTCAAAAAGCTGTATCTGACAGCAGAAGACTTGAGCAGCTTCACCATTTTCAAACGCAGCTATGACGCCCGCAAAAAGGGCAACATTGCGCTGGTCTACATTGTCGATGTGGAGACGCCAAAGGAAAAGGCCCTGCTCAAGCGGTTTAAGAAAGATGCCACGGTGACCGTGACGCCCGATCTGACCTACCGTTCGGTAGCCCAAGCTCCACCCCAGCTCCCGGCGCGACCCATTGTGATTGGCATGGGACCCTGCGGTATGTTTGCGGGGCTGATGCTGGCGCAGATGGGGTTTCGGCCGATTGTGCTCGAACGGGGCAAGTCGGTGCGCGATCGCAGCGTTGACACCTTTGGCTTTTGGCTCAAAAAGACCCTCAACCCCGAGTCAAACGCGCAGTTTGGCGAAGGTGGCGCGGGCACGTTCTCCGATGGCAAGCTCTACAGCCAGGTGAGTGACCCCCATCACTACGGCCGCAAGGTGCTCACCGAGCTGGTGAATGCTGGGGCTTCTCCTGAAATTCTTTACATCAACAAGCCCCACATTGGCACCTACCGCCTAGTCAAGATTGTGCAAAAGATGCGGGCCATGATTGAGTCTCTCGGCGGCGAAATTCGCTTTCAAACTCGCGTGACCGACATTGACATCGACCAGGGCCAGGTGCGCGGCGTGCGGCTCGACAACGGCGACTACCTGGCCAGCGAGCACGTGGTGTTGGCCGTGGGCCACAGCGCCCGCGACACCTTTCACATGCTCCACGAGCGGGGGGTTTATATCGAGGCCAAGCCCTTTTCTATCGGCTTTCGCATCGAGCATCCCCAGGCGTTGATCGATCGCTGCCGGTTGGGCGACCAGGCTGGGCACCCCCGCCTTGGCTCCGCCGACTACAAGCTGGTGCACCATTGCGAAAACGGACGATCGGTCTACAGCTTTTGCATGTGCCCCGGCGGCAAGGTGGTGGCGGCCGCCTCAGAGCCGGGCCGCCTGGTGACCAACGGCATGAGCGAGTACGCGCGCGATGAATCGAACGCCAACAGCGCCATCGTCGTGGGCATCACCCCTGAGGTTGACTATCCCGAGGGGCCGCTGGCGGGCATCGCACTCCAGCGTCGCCTGGAGGAAGTTGCCTTTGAGCTGGGTGGCGGCACCTACGAAGCTCCGGGGCAGCTAGTGGGGGATTTTTTAGCCAACCGTCCCTCGACGGCCTTTGGTGAGGTGCAACCCTCCTACAAACCGGGGGTCAAGCTGGGTGACTTGAGCGGCAGTTTGCCCGACTATGCGATCGCCGCCATCCGCGAGGCCATCCCGGCCTTCGACCACAAAATCCACGGGTTCGCCATGGATGACGCCGTGCTTACCGGCATCGAGACCCGCACCTCATCACCCATTCGCATCAAGCGCAATGAGCAGTTTCAAAGCCTCAACACCGCTGGGCTATACCCCGCTGGCGAAGGGGCCGGCTATGCCGGGGGCATTTTATCCGCCGGCATCGACGGCATTCGGGTGGCAGAGGCCGTCGCCCTGAGTTTGGTCAAGGGGTAACCCCTCGTAGGGGCGCACGGCGCACGCCCCTCAGCTCATCCTCTTGGGGCCGATCGCCGGGCAGGAAGCTTGCGCCGTGAGGGCTTGTTCTCCGGTTCCAAGGAGTCGGGGTGCTGGGCCTCAAGCAAAAACACCCGTCGCCCGTCGGTAATGCGGTAGAGCGTTGTGCAGGTGCAGTTGTGGCCCTCAGCTTTGAGCTGGGCGGCCCGCAGATCGCAGGCGGCCTGGGCTTGCTCCACCTCTTCCCAATCGGTTTCGAGAAAGATTTCTTGAATTAAACTCATACAGCTAAAGAATGAAGGGCAAAGAATGAAAAAAAGAAAGTGCCTAACGCACCTAAGTAGTGGCGTTGTAGATTGCTCTAGAAGACACTTCACTTTCTACGACAGCGGTTCGAGAGGACCTTTTAAAAAGCTCTGCTTCTGGTAGCAAAAGTGAAGATTCCACGTCAATTTCCCTTTCCCTCAAGAAAGGAACTTTTACCTCCCTGTTAAGAAAGGTACGGGAATCAGCAGATGCTCAAAGCTACAGCAAATCGCTCTTCAAACGCCCTCTATGACTGATTAAAGAATACTAAATTTGTACCCACTAGTGCCTCAATTGGCCTATCGCCGGGTTTTAGCGGGGGCAGCGGCTCTAGATTCGATCAAAAATTCAGGGATATCCCACAGAGCCTCGGCATCGAGGCAGTACTGTTCACACACCAGGCTGAGGCGGCTGCCCGCGCTGGCCATAGCGTTTACAGAGTGGGTCAGATCGCCCTGGAAGTGTAGCAGTAGGCCGGTTTGGGGCCGAATCTGCGCCACCCGCTGCCGCCCCCGTTGCAACACCAGTTCGCCGCTGGCCAGGTCGGCGGGCACCTGCACGTAGAGCACACTGACTTGTTCGGGGGGCTCAATGGTTTTGCAATATGACCGCAGTGATCGATCGATGTGAGGGTCAACCCGCGACCCCTGTTTCAACATCAGCGGGTTCAGATAGAAAGCGTTGCAGTTGGGCAGCAGCGCCTGGTCGAGATAGGGCTTAAAAAAGGGAAACTGGCGATCGACCTCGGCCCGGCCCGCCTGCTTAAACACCACAGAGAACCCTTTTGTGGCGACAAAATCGCGGTTGAGGTTGTTGGTGGCAAAGTAGCGACACGACTGAATTGCCCCCCGCAGGTTGTGCAGGTAGGCAGCAGAAAAGGCCTCGGGCTGACTGCGGTAGTAAGTCATAGCGTGAGATCGGCACGATCTACAGTGGGGTAGGTGGCGATGCTCACAGATGTTCGGCAAAGGTGGCGGTGTCACCGTTCGCGGCAAAGGAGACCACGGTGTAGGGGTCGACGCGATCGCCCGTTTCCATCCCCGGCGAGCCTACTGGCATCCCCGGCGCGGCAATGCCGAGCACATCAGGTTGCTCGCTCAACAACCGCTGCACATCCGACGCGGGCACATGGCCCTCAATGACGTAGCCCTCAATTAGGGCCGTGTGGCACGAGGCCAGCGCCTCTGGCACACCGTACTGGTCTTTGATCGCATCCATGTCGTCCGTGACCACGCTTTCTACGGTAAACCCAGCGGCTTGCATGTGGTCAACCCAGTGGCCACAGCAGTTACAGCTGGGACTACGGTATACCGTTAGCTCCGTCGCCGCTTGCGCCTGGGCAATGGGGGAGCCGAGCAGGGCGATCGCAACCATCATCCCCACGGCCAGCAGTTTGGCAATCAACCCACGACGATTCATTTAGCAATTTCCTTAGGGTGTCGGTTTATCTGGCCCTACCTTAAGGATACTGAAATCTAGTGCTTGACTGGGCTGATTGTGACAAGCTCTAACAGGCTTGGGTTTAGGGTATAAGGTCTAGGGTTCAAGGCCGGCCCTATACCTGAAACCCTAAACCTTAGACCCCCACTAACCCGTCACCCTTGGCACCTCAGGCCGACAACCACGTCTGGCGCAGATGCGTGATCGCCAGCTCCTTGTGCTTGGCCTCCACCTCAATCCAGGGAGCCTGGCGGAAGGAACTGGGCATGGCGGTGATCAAGTCGCTGTGGCGAGGGTCGTGGAGGGCGCTAGACCCGTTGGAAATGTGCACTAGCTGCCAGGCTGGGTCGGGCCAGGTGGTGCGAGCCGCTGTCAGCATCTGCTCGACGCTGGGATCGTCGTAGCTATCGAGGCGTTCGTGAATTAGGTGGTGGTGGGCGTCGAACACCATCGGAATCTGCGTTGCTTGGCAGATGTCTAGGATAGCGGCGGCGCTGTAGGTGTGCTCGTCGTTCTCTAGAGTGAGGCGAGAGCGAATCGGCGTCGGCAGATCGCGGATTACCTGGATGAGGCGATCGCCGCGATCGCCCTTGCCGCCGTGGATATTCATCAACGCCCAGGGAGACTGGGGTAGGCCCATCAGGTCAAACCAGCGGGCGTGGGCCGTCAGGATAGTGATGCTGTTCTCAATCACCGTCGGGTTGTCGGAGTTGAGCACCACAAACTGATCGGGGTGCAGCACCAGACGGATGTTGGCAGCCTGGGCGCGATCGCCTAGCTGCCTCAGAGCTTCGGCAAACTCCTCCAAAATTTTCGTGCCCAGAGGTGTATCCGAAAACGGAAAAATGTTTGATATCAGGCGGTAGAGCTGAATTTGGTTGTCTTGGCAAAACGTGATCGCTAGGTTGAGCCGCCTCAGGTTCTCGCCGTAGAGCGATCGCACCGCCTGCGCCTGTGCTTCTTCATCTAGCTGCAACAGCCGCTTGCGAGTCATCGTCTTAAAGCGCACCTCGGGCGAGGTCGTAATGCAGACCAGCCCTAGGTTTGGGGTGTCAACGATGGCTTGAGTGGGGGCATAGGAAGTCATGGGCGAGGTGCGCTGCGACTGTGCGCTTGCAGTTGGGGGCAGAAGAGCGAGCAGCTTTTACTATGGCAAGCAAACTGAGCTGAGCAATCCTCTAGCGGGCATGGATTCCCCACCCTCTGAGGGGTATCTTTCGACGGCAGAAACCCGCCCTGCTAGGGGCGGCAGTTACCCCAATCAACTGGTTTTCTCTGCCGCGTCTACTCGCTACGGTGAAAGCAGATGCGCAAGCACTGTATTCATCACCCGCTAAGGATTTCTGCACTTTGACCTCGACTCCCATCGCCCCCCAACCAACGCGCGACGAGCAGAGACTGGCCCCTCAGATTCACCTAGAGCGACTTCTCAACATTCAGGAGATTTATCACGAGCCCGATGCTTTTCAGTACCCCCGCGGTCAAGAGATTTTGGCCCAGCATCCCAACGCATCGCTGATTGAGGTGCCGTCCCACTGGAACATTCCTGACCTGCACGGCAACGAAGGCTCGATCGATGACTGGACTCGCATCAAGCGCACCGTACTGGTGCTGGGGGTGAAGAAATCTATGCAGGCGCGGCCCAACAGCCGTTCTTCCGATTTTGTTGCTCCCTCCCACGCCAACGGCTGCGCCATGGCCTGCTCATACTGCTATGTGGCCCGGCGCAAAGGTTTCGCGAACCCAATTACCGTCTTTGTCAATATTGAGCGAGTGTTGGGTTACCTAGAGCGTCACGCCAAGCGCCAGGGCCACAAGCTAGAACCCAACCAGGTCGACTCTCAGTTTTGGGTCTACGAGATTGGCGAGAACAGCGACTGCTCGGTCGATGCGGCTATTTGCGACAACGTGAAGGATATCATTGCCCTGTTTCGCCGCATTCCCAACGGCAAGGCGACCTTTGCTACCAAATGCGTCAATCGACAGTTGCTGAGCTACGACCCCCAGGGCAAGACCCGGATTCGGTTTAGCCTCATGCCTGCCGCTAAGGCTCAAATTATCGATGTGCGAACGTCGCCAATTCCAGATCGCATCAATGCTATCAACGATTTTGTCGAAGCCGGTTACGAGGTGCACCTCAACTTTGCGCCCGTTGTTTATTACGAGGGCTGGCTCGACGACTACACCGAGCTTTTTCGCCAAATTGACGACACCCTTAGCGATCGCGCCAAGCAGCAGCTCCAGTGCGAGGTGATCTTCTTAACCCACAACGATCGCCTCCACGATATCAACATGGGCTGGCATCCCAAGGGCGAAGACCTGCTGTGGCAACCCGACCTGCAAGAGACCAAGTTTTCGCAGACCGGCGGCAAAAACGTTCGCTACAAGCGAGGGTTGAAGGGCAGTTTAGTTGAGCAATTTCAGGAACTACTGCATCAGGAGATGCCCTACTGCACGGTGCGCTACGCCTTTTAGAGGGAGGCATCCTTGATGCAGCGCGCGAACAAATGACTTAATCAGATATTGCAAACGTCCATTTGGTTAGGACAGGTTCGACGTAGGGACATTGCAGTGTGTCACCCGACGTAAGGTTGTCCCCCCACGATACGACATAGAGTTGTGCCCCTTCGGCGCTTTAGCGGTAGAACATAAGACGTTGGATAGCCATCGTGACTGG
>NZ_JACJOX010000077.1 GCF_014695775.1 Leptolyngbya sp. FACHB-60
CGCCTCCAGGGCTTGGGGCATCAACTCTGGAAACTTATCCGCTAAGGCCGAGAGGACCCGGGCTCGAGACTGCTCATCCCCCATCGCTTGGGCCGCCTCCAGGGCTTGGGGCAACAGGAAATCTGGCAACTTATCGGCTAAGGCCGAGAGTACCTTGGCTCGATACTGCTCATCCCCAATCGCTTGGGCCGCCTCGAGGGCTTGGGGCAACAGGAAATCTGGCAACTTATCGGCTAAGACCGAGAGGGCCTGGGCTCGAGACCTCTCATCTCCAATCGCTTGGGCCGCCTCCAGGGCTTGGGGCATCAACTCTGGAAACTTATCCGCTAAGGCCGAGAGTACCTTGGCTCGATACTGCTCATCCCCAATCGCTTGGGCCGCCTCCAGGGCTTGGGGCATCAACTCTGGAAACTTATCCACTAAGGCCGAGAGTACCTGGGCCCGAGACTGTTCATTCCCCATCGCTTGGGCCGCCTCCAGGGCTTGGGGCATCAACTCTGGAAACTTATCCGCTAAAGCCAAGAGGGCCTGGGCTCGATACGGCTCATCCCCCATCGCTTGGGCCGCCTCCAGGGCTCGGGGCAACAGGAAATCTGGCAACTTATCGGCTAAGGCCGAGAGGGCATAGGCTCGATACTGCTCATCCCCCATCGCTTGGGCCGCCTCCAGGGCTCGGGGCAACAGGAAATCTGGCAACTTATCGGCTAAGGCCGAGAGGGCATAGGCTCGAGACTGCTCATCCCCCATCGCTTGGGCCGCCTCCAGGGCTCGGGGCAACAGGAAATCTGGCAACTTATCGGCTAAGGCCGAGAGGGCCTCGGCTCGAGACTGCTCATCCCCAATCGCTTGGGCCGCCTCCAGGGCTTGGGGCATCAACTCTGGAAACTTATCGGCTAAAGCCGAGAGAGCCTCGGCTCGGTACGGCTCACCCCCAATCGCTTGGGCCGCCTCCAGGGCTTGGGGCATCAACTCTGGAAACTTATCGGCTAAAGCCGAGAGGGCCTCGGCTCGAGACTGCTCATCCCCAATCGCTTGGGCCGCCTCCAGGGCTTGGGGCAACAGGAAATCTGGCAACTTATCGGCTAAGGCCGAGAGTACCTCGGCTCGAGACCAATCACCCCCCATCGCTTGGGCCGCCTCCAGGGCTTGGGGCAACAGGAAATCTGGCAACTTATCGGCTAAGACCGAGAGGGCCTCGGCTCGAGACTGCTCATCCCCAATCGCTTGGGCCGCCTCCAGGGCTTGGGGCATCAACTCTGGAAACTTATCCGCTAAAGCCGAGAGGGCCTCGGCTCGAGACCAATCACCCCCCATCGCTTGGGCCGCCTCCAGGGCTTGGGGCAACAGGAAATCTGGCAACTTATCGGCTAAGGCCGAGAGTACCTTGGCTCGAGACTGCTCATCCCCAATCGCTTGGGCCGCCTCCAGGGCTTGGGGCATCAACTCTGGAAACTTATCCGCTAAGGCAGAGAGTACCTTGGCTCGAGACTGCTCATCCCCAATCGCTTGGGCCGCCTCCAGGGCTTGGGGCATCACCTCTGGAAACTTATCGGCTAAGGCCGAGAGGGCCTCGGCTCGAGACCTCTCATCTCCAATCGCTTGGGCCGCCTCCAGGGCTTGGGGCATCACCTCTGGCAACTTATCCGCTAAGGCTGAGAGGGCCTGGGCTCGAGACCTCTCATCTCCAATCGCTTGGGCCGCCTCCAGGGCTCGGGGCATCACCTCTGGAAACTTATCCGCTAAGGCAGAGAGGGCCTTAGCTCGAGACCAATCACCCCCAATCGCTTGGGCCGCCTCCAGGGCTTGGGGCATCACCTCTGGAAACTTATCCGCTAAGGCAGAGAGGGCATAGGCTCGAGCCCAATCACCCCCATTCGCTTGGGCCGCCTCCAGAGCTTGGGGCATCACCTCTGGAAACTTATCCGCTAAAGCCGAGAGGGCATAGGCTCGAGCCCAATCAGTTTCAACCGATTGGGCCACGTCCAGGGCTTGGGGCAACAGGGAATCTGGCAACTTACCCGCTAAGGCCGAGAGGGCCTCGGCTCGAAACGAATCATCCCCAATCGCTTGGGCCGCGTCTAGGGCTTCGCCCAAAGCTTCTTGACACAATTGCGAGGGCAAAAGGTTAGCCAGAGCATTTAAGTTATTTGCCTTTTTTTTAGGGTCAGTTAACTGTCGTGCATAGGTGAGCCCCTGTTCTGGAGTCCAGAACTCTGCTCTCACTAGGGCGACTAAGAGGGATCCTGGAATATCAGACAAGCTATTCAACGAAGCAATGACTAAGGCATAGCGGCATTGCCAAACGATACTCTCGGGGCTCAAGTCTTTGTCTGCGGCCTGATCTGCCAACGTCCAGGCTTTACTAACATCATTGATAAACCCGGCAGTCTGCCCCAGCCGCTCACGGGCTGAATACCAGCCATTTTTGCCAGTCTCGTTGGTTTCACCCAGTAAGGCATGAATCTCATCGATCTGATCCGCCTGCTCTAGATGCCACACTAAATGTCGATGGATATAGCCATCAGCAGGCTGGGTCGGCAGTGTGTGCCATTGCCCAACCGTTTCTTGCTGCTGAGCGTAGCGGCTAAGCAATTGAGCATGAGCATCCTTGAACTTTAACCCCAGTCCGGGCGGAAGCAGAGCGTTAGCATTCTCTTTGGGTGCAGCCTGCACTAAAAGCCGAGCCAACGTATGCAATAAGTCATGAAGACGATAGGTCTGGTGCTGGCTCGGCGTTAGTAACCCTTTCTTGCGTAGCAAGATCAGCGTCTCATCGGATTGCCATTCTTTAGCATTCCATAGCGTTGTTACCATCTGCGGGGTAATGCTGGTATCTTCTGGCAACACCCCTAGCCAGATAAATCGTTCATAGGCCGTTGGGTCAGCCTCCCTCAATGCATCAATACTAAGGTTGAGCGAGGCTAGCAAATTAGACCGTTTCAGCTCTTCTACATTCGGATCATCCAGTTCACTACCAATTTCTTTTAGCGCCTTCAGCCGACTGTTTTCATCGGCTAGTTGAGCTATAACCCTCTCGAAGCTAGCTTTACCCCTGATTTGCCAACGATCTCTAATTAACCCAGCCGCTAATTCAAGGGCTAAGGGTAAACCTCCTAGACGATCTGCTAAGGCTGTTGCCAGCTCACGATTAGCGCCAAGCACATCACAATCTGGCAAGAGTATGTCTAATAACTCTAGCGATTTTGCCTGATCCATCACCTTTAGATGAAACGGCACGCCGCGCTTTTGCGCAATTCCGTCATCCCGAGTGGTGATTAAAGCCTTACACTTAGGCCCACCTACTGCAAACAAGTTGGCATCACTCGTGCGCCATACATCATCAATCACTAATAAGGCTTGCTTCTCCTCTAGCAAGCTATTTAGGCGCTGTGAGGCTGTTTTCAAATCCTGAGTTGAGTATTGATAGTCTCCTAAAGCTTCCAGCCAAGATTTCAAGAGTGCTCCCAGATTGGGTTCTCGACCTAATGACACCCAAAAAATACCATCAGCAAAGTAATCTTGAATATCTTTCTCATGAACCATTGCCAGGGCTAGCGTGGTCTTACCAATCCCCCCTAACCCCTGGATGGCACTTGTTACTATTGTCCGTTGATATTCAGGAATGGAATTAAGTAATTGGGCTTTAAGAGGGCGGGTCACCTCTGGTCTATCAACATATTTATCAGGGAGCTCTGGCACCTGAAAGTGCTTGGTTAACTCAGGCCGATTGTAGTGATGATGAATAATATCCCCTAAATAGGCATCTCCCCCAACAGTGCCAATTGTTTTATTGTAGTTACCTGTGTTCTCTTGGTGAATCTCTGTTTTTGTAGTAATGATCTCAGGTGGTGAAGAGGCTGTCTTAGTTTGATTTTTTTGCCCTTGCTTCTCTCGATATCGCGCCAAATCGACCGAATACTTCCAGCGATGCTGCACATCTTCTGGATGTCGTGCATCAATATCGACTCTACACAGCACCGATAATTGTGGAGATAAAAGCACCCTAAGCAGTCTACTTATTAACTGCTCTTTTTCCACTTTGCTCTTAGGCAAAAGCGGTGTCTCCAGAAAAATTTCTAATACTGATTTTTCTTTTCGCTTTATGATTACCTGACATCCTGGTATCGCAGTCGCTTTTGCCAGATGTGCTTGTAATAATTGCAGAGGAGAAGGCGGGGAAGATGTCATTAACTCTTAACTAGCTTAAATGCCTTATCGAGAGAGGTTTAGAGATGTGCATCACCATGGACAACACCAATGACTTTGTTATGGTCGCCTTTGGTTTGTTGAGTAATGGTGTTAGTAATAACCTGTGAAACCATTTCCTCATCTTCACTCATCATTTCTTGGATCTCTGCTGCCAGAGTCTTATCTTCGGCTAAGAGCTGTTTAAGTTGAGAAATAAGAAGTTTTTGAGCCTCGCTATTATCCGGAGTTTGGGCTAGCTGCTCAGCAGCACCCTTAGCCATTGGTTTTGAAATTACTTTAGGCTGCAACTTAGACCATAACGCTTTAGCCTTTTCATAGGCTTGAGTGCCTAGAGTCGTTCCCATTGTCTCACTGAAGTGTTTACTGGCCGTATCTGCAACAGCCGATCCTGTCTTGAGCAGGTAGGGCAGAAAAGGGACCAAAAAAGCAGTTAGAGTTGCAGGATCCACTGAAATTGTCTCCAAATATACAGCAAGGTGTCATATTCCTTGTAAACAACCCCGGATATCGGGCTTGACGTTTACAAGAGCTATTCTATTTAACAACACAGGAATTCAAGTTCCGGATCTAGCGCTCTCTTTTTAAAGTTTGGCATGGGTGCATTCCATTGGGTGCAAATGAGTATAAGCACTCAGATGTCAAGCCCTGCCAGATAAGCGCTTCTAGGGTTTGTCTCAAGTCAAGACTTAAAAAACTGAGATGCACCCCGTCTGGAAAAAGGGGATCGTGCTTGGAATCCAGAATCATTTGTGCTTTTCAAACTTGATGTTGATTAGCATTCCCAGTCCATTCACTCCGTAGACTATTGGCCATAGTCTTGTGGACCTTCCACGTGGCTCTAACAACGCGACATTAGGTAGCGTTATTGCTCCATGATTTCGCTAGGCGCTGGAGGGCAAGCTGGGCTTTCTCTCTGGCCACCCATAAGGAGGAGAGGGAGCGCACTTGGCGTGATCGCGCCAATCGATCGGTAAAGAGCATAGGAGATGGACTGTGGCGATCGCGCTTAAATATGGTCTTTTAGCGCACTTTCTACCCGCTCACCGAAGAGCCACATGCCTTTTCTAACCACTTGAAATTAGCGCTCCGCCGTAGAGAGTCTTAGTTCGTGGAGAGAGAGCGGGGCTATCGAGCAGCTCATGCGCAACGACGCCATAGTGCAAGGTATAGCGATAAACATCCCTTTTGATGGTGTAGTGAGCACGCAGTATATAGAGCGATATAGGAAGCGTAATGCTTCCACATCGAGCGTTTGAGCCTCCCCTATGGCACCTATGCCTATCGCTAACCATCATGCAAGAAGCGACCGATTAGGATAAAACGCCTGGGCTAAGCCATATCTACCGGCAAGATTCGTTACGTAATCATGAAGCGCCATTGAAAGTGCCGCAGAAGCAGAAGAAGCGGGCACTCTAAGCGCAAATCCACCTATGCCTTATGAAAGAGCTGCTCCTAGTTCCGGTAATCCCATTGTTCTTACAACAGTAAACCAGCAGCTCATCAAGGCTACGGGCACTGACTGCGACCCATCATATCCCAACGTCTGCATTCCCTCACCACCACCAGATCTCGACTGCCCTGACATCACCCACCGCAACTTCACTGTTACAGGCGATGACCCACATGGCTTTGATGGCGATGCCGACGGTCTTGGCTGTGAGGCCCGATGATGATGAAAGATAAACCACGTATTCGATGGAAGCGCCTCGCCTGGTGCGTTGCTCCTGTAGCCGCTTTTGTTAGCGGCTTCATGCTCTACGTTCAACTTACTACTAAAGGAACAGCATCAGCACGGTGCGTGATTATTCGTGCTGATCAGACGATCGTTAAAGGAACGGGAGCTGAGTGCTGGAAAGTACAGCCCGAGAACCAAGTAGTGAGATTTAAGCAGTAAGGTAATGAGCATTCAGGATCAGAACATTGTCCTTATATAAACAAGAAACAATTTACTTTCCTCAAACACGTTCACTACTTAGAAATAATTAACGCTTATGATCAACATCTTTTAGAATGTCTCCACCCTTATTTGATTAAGGTTCATTGGATATCCAGCTACTAGGGATAAGAGCATTTCCATCGCGCCATCGCTCTACTATAGCTTCCTGGTACCAATCCTCCGCAATATCAGCATGCTCTGTGATAATGATTTGAAAATCGGGATGAAGTTCGTTCACAACATCACGTATAAGTTCAAACATTCTTAGAACTGCTAACCTGTCTTCACTCTCAATATTTCTCAGCGAGCTTTCAACCTCTTCCTCGGCAGGATAATACACCTGCGAAGGTTGATCTAAAAATAGAAAACGTGGAACCGGCCTCGACTTACGGACAAACCACGAGTGCAAAGCAAGATGAGCTATGAGATGACAGCCTAACCAATTAGCACCGCTCCCCATACGGTCCATCCGTATAGGTCCAGTAGCTACATCTGCAATTATCTGTAAATGACGAAGGTCCAAGCGGAATGGGTTTCCTCGATGCTCAAGCACAAGTCGCTCGGCCCATTCAGTTAGAGATCGAGCAATAAAGGACAGAATGGAATCTAGTCTCTCTTGAATCATCTCATCACTAAGATCTCTTTCCAACAGCTCAATGTCCTGCTGAAGTTGGGCGAGTTCGTTTCGAAGCTCAGAGTTATCAGCAACCTGCGGAAGGGTTTCAAGAAACAAACTTATCCGCCCAAGCACATAAGCTCGGCGAGAAGCTCCATCGCGTAGTTGCATTAACCTATCATCATTGCGTTGTAAGGCTTCGAGAGCATTTCGATTTTCCTGCCAACGTCCCTTTGTGTCGCTAATCCGCTGCTCTTGCTCAATTATTAATGCTGCTAAGCCTGGCGTATGCCTTGTAACGCGGGCGAGTTGTTCCGATGCTCGATCCAGCTCTACTGATAACGTTTCGGTTGATGGAAGGAGCTCTGTTGTAGGCTGATCACACAGGGGACAGCACGGCGTGTCTGAATTATTCGTGAAAAGATTTAGGCTTCTTAGCCTCGAGACCTGCTCAGTAATTTCTCGGGTGTAACCATTCTCTTCAGAAAGCAGTGCTTTCATAGCACTGAGTTCGTCTTGAGACCGAGTTAGTAGCTGGCGCAAACTGGCTCGCTCATCGTTTAGTCTTGTAAGCTCTTCTTGATCCGAACTTTGCTCGTAGCGGATGAGTTGCTCCTCGGGTGAAGCAGTTGCCGCTCTTTGTAGCGTTTCAACAGCTGACGCCCAGGAATCTGGTGCCAAATCTGGCTCCAAAAGCCCTGCGGCTCGTCCCTCTGTAAGTAGGTTTGCCGCTTCACTGAGCCCGCCATCAGCCACAGCTTCTAATCGAGATAAAGTGCGCTCTTTATCTCTCTGTTGTTGGCGCAGCGCTCTTAGTCGCGCCTTATTAGCAACGTAGTCGTCATCTACAGCTCCTAAAAAGTAGGGCAATGTATCTTTGATCGCCTGTGCCGTCCAATTATCGCCCTGATTGTGAAACAAAAAGCCTGGCTGACTAATCTCATTTTGAGGCTGAAATGAGAACGCGAGCGCGTGTCGAAGCGTTGCAGTAATTGGTGACCGAGTCTGTCCCTCGGGAGGCTCATGAATGCTGAGTGCAAGACCAGTGACATTTTTAATTCTTGCAACAACAGTATCAATATTAGTCGTAACAGAGATTTCGTTTATAGCAGGAATAGTTATCGCTGAACCTACCAAATAGTAGACGCCCGAGTTGCTAGCTCGGCCAGTATCCGGTGCGCGTCGCGCAATGAAATGCTCTGCGGAACCATCTGTGATTCGCAACGCATACCAAAGCACGCTGTTCCGAATGATTCCTTCAGGAACATTGCATGATGAACTTCCGAGACAATAGTCTACAACATGAATAAGAGCCGTTTTACCAGTTTCTGAATCACCCGTAATAATATTCATTCTCCCAGGGCGAAGCGATAAGACACGCCGCTCACCGCGTCTGGAATATAGGACAATATCAAGTATCTGAATACTCAAGGTGCAACCCCCCAGAGAGCCATAACAGTCACATAGTCACCGTTGGAAGCAAACCATTTACCAACGAACTTAGCTTTCAACATGCAGGTTCTCACTTCATCCGAAGATTGGGCTAAAAAGCGCGTCATTGTTCGAGGTCGAGGGGCCGCGATAATGAAAGAATTGGAAACCTCAATTATTTGACCGTTAGCACCAAATAATACCCCTTCTTTGAGAAGTGGTACCAATGATATTGCCCGTTCAGTAAAGCGAACATGAACGTGTGGATTCTCTCCAATCCAAGCTGCTAGAGATGTGCTGATTGATCGTGGTAAATTTTCTCGCGTGACCTTGTGAAGGATTACTGGCATAGCAACAAACAGCAATGGGTATGGCATTCCTTGTTCGTTAACACTTCCATACCCATCAGCACATGCCCAAATAAGTGAAGCAAGAAATGCTGGATTTAGAAGTCGCGCTTGTTCAATTGGTCTCTCTGGCCACAAAGAAGTACTCATAAGACCCCTTGTGGTTCAAGAACCCGTTGCAGGCGGTGCATGAACTCGGGATGCCATCCAACCCGAAGACTGTCAGCTAAGATATGAAATGAACCTCTTGTCATACTTGGATGCTGCACCTGGGGGCGAATGGGGAAAGAACTATCTTCGACCCAAGCATATATTTTCCTAGCTGCCTCGCGCTTAGCATCCTCAGCAGCAGCTTCACCTAGCTCATCAGAAAGTCGGTCAAATTGTAGCTCCCATTCTTCACGCAAGAGTTGTTCGTAATCGTCCAGCTCTCCAATAAGGAGCAGATCCTCACGTACCCATCGAGACCGTTGCTCAAAGGCACGATAGTAATCCCTTATAGCAGCGAAGATGCGCTTGGTTCCAATGCCAGTAAGCTTTACCTGCTGCACAAAAACAGCGCTCTCATAGATCTCGGCGTCAACCTCGGCATCGAGAATATCCCGATCCACTGGAAGAGAATCCTCCTTAAACTGATCTCGAAGGCTGTCGATTTTACTTTCTATTTCAGCACTGAGGATCGGAGAAGTATTTGGAGAAATTAGTTGTTCAACAACTCTCTTGTACCACCATCCCTCAAGCCTTGAGAGGAAGGAATCAAGATGATTGCGACGAACTGCATGGCGGGCCTCAACACGGAGTGATTCATGAACATCAGCAATATCGGGAGTATTAGGAAATATGACTATTGAGCTAGCAAGTGCTGCATGTTCCTTAGGTGAGAGGTTTCTAAAAAGATTATATGCAGGTTCATTTGTCTGATTAGTAGATGTAGCCGCTGTTTCTTGTAACCGCTTAACCGCCTCAGCTTCATTGCGCTCATTCAACATTAAATAGCTGGCCGTAGAGCCACTGCTAACACTACTCGTAGTAATCAAGTACAAATGTGAATCTAAGGGTATATCACCATTTGCTCGACCCGCCATCCAAATGCGTAAGCTCTTCCAAAGATCGGGGCTTGCATTAGTCAAGTTTCCTAAATGCTCACGATGGTGCTTCAGTTGCAACAACTCTAGGGGAGAACCATCATTATCAAACACAACGTCGTCAAGAGTCTCAAGATAAACGGCAAACACCGCATCCTTTGAAAGGCGTTGAAGAGATGACAATAGAGCTAAGCGAGCTTGGTAAAAATATCCAAGCGCGGCGTCGGTAGCAGAGAAATCCACCGTATTTTGCAAGTCGTCAGTCACCTGAGTCTCCCTGCGGTGCAGACAACTCTAGAATTTGGCAAGCGCTTGTACAGTGTTTCATCTATCTCATCGCCTGTTCAGATGTCTTCTGACAAAGAGAAGGGAAGCATTCCTACGTAAGCCAAAGTTCTATCTCCCCACATATGTTTTATAGAACCCAATTAGGAATAGGGTTTAACATTTTGTACCAGATGGACCTAGAGACGAATTCGTTCAATCTCATCGAGCGAAATTGTATCCTCTCGCCGGTCATACAGCGCTGTCGTCCGGATATCTTCATGCGCTGCGATCTTCTGGGCATTATCGCGACTACCGCCATTGCGTAAGAAGTTCGTTATACCACTCGCACGAAACGTGTGATTACACGCATCGGTACTGACACCAGCAGCAAGCGCCCTGCGCTTAACCATCGCCCAGGCTTCCTGGCGCTGTAACCGAACACCAGTAAGCGTTCGAGAGCGGCGAGGTGCGGTCTGGAAGAGGGGAGTAGTCTTCTCGTCCCGGAGATGTGCCTCATCCATATAGAGGTCGAGGTACTCTTCAGCGGTATGGTGCACCGGCACTTCATGATACTTGCCACCTTTTTCGTGGAGCCGGAACCAGTACCGTTTGCCCTTTGAGAAGTAGTCACCAACATTCATCCCAAGCACCGCACCGATGCGAGCAAAGCTAAAAAACATCGCCGCAATCAGTGCCCGATCGCGCAGGCCCACAATGTGGTCGGTGTCAATACTTGAGAGGAGTTCCTTCATCTCGTCATCGCTGAGCACCGGCGTCTTACCACGCTTCACTCGATGCTTCACCCCACGCACTTCTCCAGCTGGGTTCTCAGGCACGACACTACCAGTAACCAGCCACCGGAAGAGCGAGCGAATGGCAGAGAGATGCTGATTCCTCGTTTGCGCAGACCCTGGATGAATCTCCACGTACTGCGCAACGATGATCGAATTCACCTGGTAGAGTTCGAGTCCGGGATAACACTCCTCAAGCCAATCAAAGAAACGGGTAAGGGCTCGGTAGTACGCCAGCCGGGTGTTCGGGTTTCGGATCCCAGCCGTGAAAAATTCAAGGTAACGGTAAGTAGTTCGCTCACCGGCCCGGCCCAAGATCGCTGGCAAGAGAAATTCACTGCCCAAAAGTACAGGCGAACTACTCGGGGGTCGAATGAGGTTACTCAAAATGGATCCTCTAACGCATTGAGATCACGTGTATTAGTCAGCGCTTATTCTATGACATAAAAAGGAATTATGTAATAGAAAAGCTATGGATAGGAGGGTTGGATCCAAAATAATTATTTGAGATTATTGGATCCGTTTTGCATAGGCAGTATGAAGCCTAGTCTCCTGCTATAGTCTTCTTCATGCCGAAAGAGTCCCCCCTCTCGTTAGATAGCAACTACACTGCTTTTCTTGATGGATTAAAGCGGCGCATTCGCACAGCGCAAGTCAAAGCAGCCCTCGCTGTTAACCAAGAACTCATCCTTCTCTACTGGCATATTGGGCAAGAGATCATAGCCAAGCAGAAGCAGGCAAGCTGGGGCAGTAAGGTCATTGACCATTTAGCTCGGGACTTAAAGCGCGAATTCCCAGATATCAAGGGCTTCTCTCGCTCAAATCTCAAATCAATGCGGGTGTTTGCCGAGGCCTACACCGAGGAGCAAATTGGCCAACAGGCTGTTGGCCAAATTCCGTGGAGCCACAACATCCGCATTATAGAGAAGGTAAAAAATCCGGAGGCACGGCTCTGGTACGTCCAGCAAACTGTTGAAAACGGTTGGAGCAGAAACATCCTTGAGATGCAGATCGAAAGCGGCCTCTTTGAACGAACAGGTAGTGCTGTCACCAACTTCGAGCGAGCGCTCCCTGCCCCTCAATCTGACCTCGCACAGCAGCTCCTCAAAGACCCGTACAACTTTGATTTCCTCACCCTCAGCAAAGATGCACAAGAGCGAGAACTTGAGCGTGGACTCGTTGATCACATCCGCGATTTTCTTCTCGAACTCGGTATGGGCTTTGCCTTCCTAGGCAGTCAGTATCCCCTTGTGGTGAGTGATAAAGAGTATCGCCTCGATCTCCTCTTCTACCATGTAAAGCTCCACTGCTATGTGGTGCTGGATCTTAAGATGGGCGAGTTCGAACCGCAGCACTCAGGCCAAATGAGCTTTTACGTTGCTGCGGTCGATAACCTCATGCGCACCGAACGTGATGCCTCTACGATCGGCATTATTCTCTGTCGAAGCAAAGACAAAACCATTGTGGAATATGCGCTCCAGGGAACCCAACAGCCGATAGGAGTTTCAACCTTTCAAACCCAGGGCCAACTTCCCCCAGATATTCAGAGCAGCCTGCCTACGGTGGAACAGTTTGAGATAGAACTGAGCACTGCTATCGAAGAGATAGAGGACGAGCAATCTCCCGACGATTAGCCCATTTTTCTAATTGGCCAACAGGCTGTTGGCCAATTAACGCTTATTCTCACCCATCCGGCACTCGTACCAGTGGTGCGAGTATTACGCGCGTACCCTCTACTTGCTGCTCACCAATCGACAATACCTCCTGGCCCATTTTTCATCATGACTGTTACAACAGTGGGGGTTGGAGGCGTATTCTCAGACCACAGATCCCAACCGTAGGGCAATTCACTTTCGATAATCTCTATCTGTAGCAGAGCCATTCATTTATGGGCGACGTAACTATCTGGGGCATACATGCGGGGAAAACTGGTGATGCAGACACCCTGTTTCTCAAGAAAAAGTTCGTGGCCGTTGGCTGGTCAAAAGTAGGTGATCTCACTTCTCTTCCTCCAGACCGAGAAGCGTTTAAGGCCCGCGTTGCGGAAACCTACCCCGAGAAAAAGCCTGGTGCGATTCCCAATAATGCAGGCCAGCTCCTCCGCTTCGTCCATGAGATAAAGCTGGGTGACCTCATCATTTACCCTTCAAAGCGCGATCGCGAAATTCACATCGGCGAAGTTACAGGCCCGTATCAATACGACCCGACTATCGAGCCTGGATACCCTCACCTTCACGAGGTGAAGTGGTTAAAAAGCGTTCCTCGCACCCGCTTCTCCCAAGGAGCTCTCTACGAAATAGGCTCAGCAATGAGCTTATTCCAGGTAAAGTCCTACGCAGAGGAGTTTATCTCAGCCATTCAAGGTGCTCCAGCACCACAAGCAGGCACTGACGATGAAACCGTTCCGATCGTTGCTGATGAAATCGAGCAAACTACCCGCGACTTCATTTTGAAGCAGCTAGCCCAAGAATTAAAGGGCCATGACTTTGCCGACTTCGTTGCCCACTTACTTGGCACCATGGGGTACCGCACTCGTGTAAGCCCACCCGGCCCCGATGGCGGCGTCGATATCATAGCCCATAAAGATGAACTAGGCTTCGAGCCACCCATCATCAAAGTGCAGGTCAAGAGCAATGAGGGAAGCATCGGGAACCCCATTGCCTCTGCTCTGTACGGCAACGTCGGCCCCGGCGAGTTTGGCCTCATCGTCACATTGGGCACCTTTACTAAGCAGGCGGTGTCCTTTGCCCTCGGCAAGAGTAACCTCCGCCTCATCGATGGCAACGAGTTAGTGGAACTTGTGCTCCAACACTACGAGCAATTCGATTCGCGGTATAAGGGACTCCTGCCGCTAAAGAGAGTCTACGTGCCAGAGGTGCTGCAACGATCTGATGAATAGTGGCCCGATACAGCACTCCCTCGACAGAATAGGTAACAAACGAGCACGCGCATGAGTCAACTGGAACATATCGAAGCCATCGAGAGACGCCTGGGCAGAGCCTTGGCAGAAGTAGCCCTGGCAGCACCCTCGATAGTTACTGGATCACCACGAAAAACCGACCGCTCCTTCCCCAACATGTCCGAGTCCGTTTAGACACCGCGAAAGCCTCTACCCAGTGTGCTCCGTGGTACTCGGTTGATTCCCACCGCACGCCAGGATCATGAGAGGAATAGATCTCCCCTCGCAGAGTATCTGCTATTGCCGCTTCCTGATCGGTGTTTACAACCTGCCAATGTACATCAAAGCTGTTGACTGACAGGGAAAGTCCATTTTCCTGAAATGCTTCAAACCGAATCCATCGATCTTTTTCCAGCACATCCCCAGAGCGAAGAAGCCTCAGGTCATCGTTGCGCCGTCTTCCAGAAACCTCTGTAACTCGCAACGCCACATTAAGTTGATTCTCAACCCGCCAAGGAAGTCGCTCTACATAAGGCAACCTCGGCGAAATTAGCCCATCTAAGATGCCACTCCCATGATAAATTACTGCGGCTACTACATCACGACTTTGAAATGTCTGTAGTAGTAAGGCCCTTGAAAAGGTAGCACTTGCAATCACTTCACCTTTAGCAAAGTCATCACCAAATACTCGTCTCCATTTCCGAATACTTTCGTTCTCATCCTCTTCATCGTAGGCATCATCTACCCACTCCCGGTACCGGTGAATACAGTCTCTAAAGTTATCGTATTTCGCCTGATCCCAGTGACGGTTAAAGGTTTCGGTGGACAACACTGGGTTCTCGACTAGAGACATTTCTTCGTTCTCTTGAAGAAAGTTATCCAGCCGATCTACCAATGTCTTTAGAGACGTAGGCAAATCTGGGTAATAGAAAGCCCGATTATAGGAATCGAGACCCTTAACCATATTTCCTACAAGGGTAGTCAACAGAATTGACTTAACGCCAAACCTACCTTTGATATCTCGAAGGTATTTCAGTAGCCGCACTGAGTGAATGAGCATGTTGTTTCCCGTCCACTCATTTCTCTGCGCAAACCATGCAGAGTATGCTTCAGGTGCTGCATCCTCGAATTCATTGTCGTTGCGATTGCAAACCTCAAACGTCTGACTGTAGTAATCCGTAGTAACACATGGAACGACATCCAGGTGAAAGTCGCCTGCATAGTCGAGCACAACGCAGCGGTTTCCACGAGCTGCCTTATCTGCGTAGACTCCAGAGGATTTAAACAGAGTATACAGATTGTTCACATAGTCCTGTGGCTGCCAGTCAGGATGACGTTCCACAAACATCACCAGATCGGCATCAAACTCTTTGTCAGGCTGCGGCTTGATAATTGTCTGATGTGCCCATGACCCTTGAGGCGAAAATCTGATAATTGTTGCCTCATAGCTACTGGGCTCAAGGAATTCCTGAATGGCCTTGACGTGGTCTTCCAGTCTACCTATCCGGGTCTGATTGAGGTTTACGACATCCTCTAGGAAAGTCTCAAATTGCTCAGTTAGTTTCATGACTAATTCTCAGGAAGTGTGTACAGGGGTTCAAAGGACTCAGCAAGTTCAGTAAAGAAAACTTTCTCCAAACTTGGGAACCTCTCTCGTGCATGAGAAAAGCCAAGGCCCTTCAGATCTTTAATTGCAGACACTCCATCCATGGAGTAGATTCCTGATGGGACTGCCTGATTGACTCTAAATATAGCTTCTCGCTCATGTTCATGTCCGGTGAGAAGCTTAGCGATTCCCATAGCCCCATGAGACTGGCCACTCATAAATAAGGAAACGAGTTTTGTTCCAAGAGAGCCGATACCCGCTGCTTTTGGTAATGTGTAGACCTCATCCAAACACCCTAAGCTCAATACAGAGATTTGGTCTCCAGGCCAGTTGAGAACTCCAACAGCTTCAGTAACCCCAACAGCAATAGGATTGTTAGCCCAAATTCCTCCGTCAATAAGACCAACACTCTCTTGTGTGATGTGTTGCTGAAAGTAAGTAGGAGCTGCTGAGGTAGCAAGAGCTGCATCCACAACGAGAGATTTATAATCTGTCTTAAACCGTGGGTGATGGGGTGTCTTGTAGATATAGACACTCTGCGCAATCGGATTCCACGCAGGGATGACTAACCGATGCTTAGCCTCACCTAAACGCTTCTCCCCAAAAAGTTCAATGAGGATTGCGCGGAGGCTATCTGAGCTATACTTTCGCTGATAGAGCCAGCGTATAGCACGCAGCTTATTGTTGAGAAGATTTTGGAGTGGGGTCTGATGTTGTCCAAAAATTTCTGGGCCTCGCCTTTCATAAAGGTCTAGGATATCAGCTGCTCGTAGCCCCATCCCAAGGCCAAGAGCAATAATACCTCCAGTAGAGGTACCCGTAATCAAGTCAAAGTATTCGCCAATGGGTCTATCGAGCTGGCTTTCAATTCCAGCAAGAAAAGCAGCAGGGAATGTTCCTAGTATTCCTCCACCATCTACCGATAAAATACGTCTTTTTCTTTGATCAACTATGCCATCTTTCATTCATATTACCTGGATTTATAGCTCTCTCAATTTCAAATGAGGCAGAGCTATACCAACAAATCCAGTATATTTCTTAAAAACTTATGCTGTCACAGCTAAACGGCTATCGTATGCTCCATTTAGCGTAGGTCTTACTTAGTAGGAACCTGTGTAAACCTGATGACTAACTTTTTCCAAGTGTTCACAGGCGACATACCGCTTAACATTTCCGTTCAACGTGAGCGGACCCTCTTCAGAAATAAAGACAACGCCGCCCTATGGTTACCTTTATTCCGCCGAAAACTACTCACATCGGCGGAAAGTCATACCCAGGCTCATCGCTATCGGCCTCACCAAGTTCCACACTTTCAGAGACATCGTCATCATCTTCCACCCAAATAAGTGGATACGCTGCCGGAGGCCCCTCCTCACCACTACTCATACTCGTCGCACCATCCTCCGCACCCCCTCCTTCTCCGTCAAACGCCCAGTCCCCCGACGTTGCCCAGTTAGAAGGAATACGCTCTACAGGCACTTCTTTTGACTGCTGTGCAGGAAAGATGAGAAACCGCTCACCGTAGAGCTGGTGCCGCATCCACCCGACCCACAAAGACGACAGTGTATGCTCCCAGAGCATCCCGACCTCCGTATCGAGGTCAACCGACATATAAGAACCGGGGAGCCCGACACCTGGCTTCTGCATCTGCTTCCCAGACAGATCACTGGGGAGCGTCAAGGGCTCGGTCTTTTCGTCCCACTGGTGAGAGATCGATATACTCCGATCACTCCCATTCACCGATCGGCTTTGCCGATACCGCTCAAGTTGCTGCTGCCCAATCGCGTCGGAGACCTTCTTCGCAGAATCAGCATCCATCCTGAAGAATCCACAATGCCCGAACTGGCCAATAATCTGGCTTGCTAGCTCTCGCCCATACAACTCTTCAATTCCAAGCCATGATTGAAAGCCCCACACAACAACCGCTCCCTTGGAGCGCCCAAACACAAGGAGGTTTTCAAGCTTCGGCAAACGCCCCACCATAAATGCTTCATCAAAAACTACCCAAGTTCTACGCTTCACTGAATCCCGCTGGCCTTCAATCTCCTGAACCACACGCGCAAAAATGAGCTGATACATTGCCTGCATCACGACATCGTTTCGGTTCGCGCGCCCGAGGATAAGCACATAGTTGTCGCGGCCTCGGTTGTTCGCCCATGCCCGGAGGCTTATAGCGCCGTTTTTCTCCCCAAGTTTCCGCCATGCCGCAGCAACCGTGGCAAGCCTTCCTAAGTAGGTAAACGCCGTCGCTCTTACATCGTGGCCGCTCTTTGATTCAATACCTTCACGCATCTCAAAATAGAGCCCCATGAGATTACGCCCTGCAGGCGTCCGCGCTAACAGTCCTTTAAGCTTCTCCTGATCGCGCATCGTGCTCACCACATCGAACAGATCCCATGTCTCCTCGTTGGTAAGGAAGGTCATGGCAATCCCAACAAAAAGCTCTTGTGCTGCCATAGGGAAAAAAGGCTGTGCATCTTTGCGAAGCGGTAGAAGTATCTCCGCCATCTCGCGAGCCCCGGCTTCATCTTCACAATCAGCCTGGATGTCCCAAGCCACTGACCGCATATCAAAGGGGTTAAAAAGCTTCCACGGCACATCCATTCGAGTCACGAAGGAAGTGGCCACCCCTTTATGGTCGTACACTAGCGCTCGGTGATCAGGCTCTCTCCCAACAGCAGGAAGCACGTTCCACAGAAGCACATCAATACTGAACGACTTCCCTGCCCCCGTACGCCCGATGAAGAGAAAGTGTTGGGTAGCTCTTGCTACTGCGAGATATACGCCACCCAAAAAGGGGCTAAACCGCTCCCTCTTCTGAAGGAGCCGCCGCACTTTGGAGAAACCAATCTTGTGACTTCCCCGAAGATGAAACTCCCTTGATGGCTGCTCAGGCACCCGCACTACCATTGGCCCCAAAAAACCAAACACTCCCCCTGCGCCAAAAATGATACCGACTAACACCGCTAATCGCGGCGCATCAGACAACTGAGACAACGCGAGCCGATACACAAGAACACCGCCCACAATGGGAAGTACCCAGAAGAGCATCGCCAAAGCACCTGCCCCAATGCAAAGTAAGAGCCAAGATCCGAGCCCTTTACCTTCCCCTCGAATCCGCACCAAGGTGAGGCTGTACCCCACGACCGAAAGCACCCACAGGGCATACCCTCCGTAAATAAAGAACGGAATAATCCCCCCTTCAGTCATCCACTCAAACCCAAGGAATGTGAGTCCCTTAGTTACAAGCAATGCTGCCGGATGAATTCCCTGCCAAAGAACACGACCAACCAATCCATAGAGAGCAAACGAAACGCACGACCAAATAATCTTGTTCATCACTTTCTCCGATGGGGGTACTCGGTTCCTACTTTCTCGGCGATTGCATTCCGGTACATCACCACGAGCGATTCCTGAAGCACGAGCGAAATCCCAAATCCAAAAAAGCCTCCGAGTGCCCAGCTTAAGAATGAAGACGTTCCTACCTGATGAAGAAAGATGCTGTACGAAAAGTAGACACAGAGTGGAATGGATATAACGCCAAGCCCAAACAGGATGGTCCACTTCACCACACACACCACAATCCAGATGTGGCGGATGGACTTATCAATGTCGAGTTGAAAGAACATACCCCCGAGGTAGTGGTTGTAGAGCTGTAAGGCGAGCACACTCGCAAACACACTCAGAAACCAAACAATGGAAGTAGGGAGTGAATCGGAGAGGTAGTAATCTGCTATTCGATATCCTCCCACTGCAATTGGAATGAGGCCCACAAGGGCAATCATTTTCAGAAGCCAAATAACACCATGCCGCATGATAGTTACCGCCTAGAGTTCTAAAGATTGTTCGTGCCTTCGCTGTGTTTTTCTTTCATTAAGAACAGAGGTCGCAAGCTGCTTCTCCCGCCCCTGACTTGCTGCTGTACGGAAATGCTGGTAGGTCGATTTATCAACGTAAAACTTGGTCTTTTCCTTTGCCCGTGTCGCCTGCACATAGACCAGCTGAAGCTCCTGCATCAGGCTCTCTACAAGCACATAAGCATTGCGCTTAATCGTCATCCCTTGGGCCTTGTGGGTCGTAATGGCATACCCAAGCTTTAAGCCCTTGTACCGATTTGCATTCACTTCAACGGTCTTGCCACTATCAAGCTTGATGGTGAATTTTCGATCGAGAGGGTTAATCTTTTTCACCGTTCCCAGGTCGCCGTTAAACACCCCGTCCCGGTACGAGTTCTCAGTAAAGAGCACTCGTTCACCAACATGGAACCGCTCTTTTCCTACACGAAGAAATCCCAATCCGAGCTCAAAGTTCCGAAATCGTTCCTGTTGTGCCCTACGATTTAGCGTGGTCACTTGCTCATTGGTCGCTGCAATCATGAGGTGATCGCGCGGGTTTCGCCGTGCCTCCATTGCCCAGTCAGCGATTAGAGACTCAATTGCTTTCATCCGGTTTTGCCGAACAACAACCATGCCCCTTGCCTCGTACTGCTCAAGCGCTGCCTCGGCATGCCCCGTGCGGAAAAGGTCAACGGACTCACGGGTCCACTCCTCTACTTGCCGACGGTTTTCCCGTAATTCTGCTGCACCGAAACGATCCTGAAACGCTGGAAATGGCCCCCCTGCGTCGATAGGTTGGAGCTGCTTAGGGTCACCAACAAGCACAAGCTTTGCCCCTGCACGATGCACGTGGGAAACAAGCTGTGCCATTTGCCGAGTGCCCACCATTCCTGCCTCATCGATGAGGAGGATAGTGCGACTATCAAGCGAAATTCCCTTTTCTCCCTTTGAATTAGGAGAGACAGTCTGGTTCCCTCGCTGTATCTCTTTCAAAAGTTTTGCAATCGACATGGAGCGCTCAATACGAGCACCTTCCTTAAGCCCTCCCGCAGCCTTTGCTGCAACTGCTGCTCCGATAACGCGGTACCCTTCTTTCTCCCACACCATTCGCGCAGCGTTGAGCATAAACGTCTTTCCCGCCCCAGCAGCGCCAACAACAAGCGCTAGTCCCTGGGGAGTCTCGGTAATGTGGCGCAGCGCTCGCTCCTGCTCATCACTGAGGCCCCGAGGCTCTGTACTTGCCCGATTGCGGCCACTAACTTCTTGAGCAATAGACGCAACCACACGATCGACTACTCGCGGATTCGCACTGTGAGTGTGATTTGCTTGTAACGCTTCTGCTTTATCGAGCAGCTCTCGTTCAACTTTAAGTACATCCTCAGTCGTGTAGAGTTCTTGACTCCCCCGAGTGAGTGCGACTACTCCTGTTGATCGAAGAAACTCTCCCACTGCCGTAAGGATTGCATCTGCACCAATGCCCAGCACCTGCACTTCTTCTGCAACTCGCCGCACAAGCTGTGGTTCAGAAAAATAACTTTCATGGGCAAGCAGACTTTTCCGCTCACCTTCACTATTATCCCAACGGGTCAGGTCCCCAATGACAGTGGAAAGCGTTTGCTTATCCTCCTCAACTGTTCGTTGATATCGCTCGTAGTGAGGTGCTAATTGGGCCGGGTCATATCCAAGTTCGCGGCACACCTCGTGCCAAGCTCTGTGAAGAGCATCACGTGCAACAAGGGTTTTCTTCTTCCTCGTTCGTACCGCCTCTACCGCTGCAAGCTTGGCATCAACGACCGTCCCGTGTTCCCGTGAAAAGTCGCTGATACCGAGTGCATGAAGTATCTCCTTACGGCGTGTCGAGAACCGCTCAATTAGATCTGATGGAACCCCATCCACCTCAAACCAGCTCCGCTTCCGAATGAGTTTGAGTCCTAATCGCGTACGTAATTGGTGCGCAAGCTCAGCACGAAACAGTGCGCCTCCTGCCATCTTTCGTTCAAAGAATGGCTTTGTTTCAAGCGCCCAGGTCTTCCCATCGTCACGCACTCCAACATTGAGCACCGTGGCGTGGAAGTGAAGATTAGGGTCTTGGGCACGGCTTGTCCCATGTTCCCAGATGGCAGCAACAATGCTTGCCTTCTCTTTGATAACACCGCCCTTACCACGACGAATAAAGGCAGAGTCCTCTAGGTATTCAAGCGCCCGCTTCGTTGCGCATAGTCCTCCATCGCGAATCTCTTGCCGGTGCCATTGGGATCCAAGACCCCACAGAATGCTGGCACTCTTTGGGAGGCTAAAGACGAGATCAACACCTGACCGGTGGTTCTTCTTTCCTGCGTTACTGACAAGTTTTCTCTCTCCATCAGGAGAGAATCCTCGAAACAGATTCCTAAACTGCTCCTTATCAACAACCCCCGATATGCCAAAGTGAGCCAGACCTCGGCCATGCCAGATACCCGGTGGCTCTCCCCCTGCAAGGTAGTAGTCTTCCTGGGCCAGTAGGCAATAGTAGTTCTCCTGACCTGCCGTCATGGAACTGACTGTAAGCATAAAATTCACCGACTGCTGAGATGCACAATCAGTGAGGAGAAACCCTTAAAGCCGCTAGGTAATAGGCATATTTCGCGCGACCCACTCCCGTGCCAATTCGACATATTCCCGCTTAAGGCGTGTGGTCACCTCAGGGTCAGTCTCACTGTCGATCCGTTTCGGTATACCTGCTACTGACGCAAGCACCCCTTCAGTTGCTCGGTTAAGATTTCGGCCGATCTGAAGGAGAAGACTTTCAAGCTCGTGCACTTCTTCGCGCAGGGCTGTTAATTCAGGAGTGTTGCTTGCGCCCGATGAAACACTCTCAAGCGTGTCTAGTACCAGGTCTTTTGCATAAAGGTTAACGCTGTAGTTTCTTCGGCCTCGCGCCCGCGCTTCGGCGAGTTCTCTGAGGCGCTCATACTGTTCGCGGGAGACGCGAAAGCTAATAGCGGGGGTTTTATCCTCACTTGCCATTGAATGTAGCACCTTCAAAAAGAGCATTTGTACCTGTTTACATGCGTAAACCCGCACGCTCCGGAGGTCTCCAGATTTGTAGACACTACGCTGTAAACACAGTGTAGACAGCCTTCAATTCCTTATTTTGCAAGGGTTTTAGCCTTCTCCCAAAGGCACCTACTGGGTGCGTCAGGTGTGGTGGGCTCTCTTCGAGAGCCCGCCTCCGAAATTTGGAGGGGTATGGATTACATCGATGGAATGCGCTTCGGCGGATGGCTAGGGGCAGTTGCAGGGCTAGGGATTGTCGTTGTGGGGTCGCCGTTGATTCAGGCTGTACGGAGCTTTGCTGGGCGGTGCTGGGGCAGCAAGCGGGAGACGCTTGCGCTTACTGATGCAGTAAATCGACTTGCGGGCGAAGTGCGCGAGCTTGGCAAGGCATCACGACGTACTGACTGGGCAGAAACTGCGCCGCACGTTGAAGCCTCGCCACCAACCCGCGCGCGCCCACAACAAAGGCAGCAGGTAAACGGCGGCGGAGGCGTTGCGCACTAGGAAAGGCTCGCACCCTGCATGAAGGGTTTTCCATCGCTGTGGATAACCCGCGGCCCCCTCAACGGGCCAAGGCGGGTTATCCATCGGTGTGGAAAACCCGTTTCCCAAGCAATGACAACAAACGATTGAAAGAGAGTACACACATGGAAAACGGAACAGCAACAACAACCATCAAGGAATCAGACCTGCGGGGATTTACCGGTACGGAGCAGTACCATCCACTCCCCTTTTCACCACACTACTTCCTCACTGATGGGGTGGCCTTTCTAGTGAAAGAAGGGGGCGGCTTATGGCTTATCGCTCACATTGTCGCGTGTCAACTTCACCCGCTTATCGCGGGGAATCCCGACCTCCAGCACATGCAGTTCTGGCGGGTTTCTCTCGACGACGATTCAAGTGGGTTAGTGGAATGCTTGCGTGACGCAAACGAGCCTATTCTTTCCCACCGGGTAAGCTGCGCGGGGTTCACCTTAAAGAAAGTAACGCTGTACCTCCAGCGCGGCGTGGTCATGCTTCCGTCCGAGTATTAATCGGCAGATGGGGAGGCTACACCATGAACTACTTTTTAGGAATTTCACAGGTCGAAGAAATCAAGCAGCGATATCGAAGGCTCGCCTTTAGTCTCCACCCTGATCGGGGTGGAACCACAGAGGCGATGCAGGAACTAAATCAGCAGTACCACCAAGCGCTCAAAGGTTGCCACGGTGCTACGTCAAGGGGAAGCGATGGCGAGGATCATACCTACCGCTACGACCACAATTTAGAACAAGCGGTGATCGATAAACTCGGCGAGCTTATCGCGCTTGGGCTGCCCAGTGTGCGCATCATGCTTGTGGGTACCTGGGTATGGGTAGATGGTGAAACAAGACCCGTGAAGGACCAGCTAAAGGCCGTGGGGCTTCGCTGGCACTCAACCCGAGAGAAGTGGTTCTGGCACGCTGGCGAGTACCGAAGGGGCCGCAGTGGTGCCAACTTTGGCACCATCGCAGCAAAATACGGCTATCAAGAGTTTGAAGGAGAAAAACGGCAACGAATTGCAAAAACGGCTTGAGCTTTTTATGTCAGCTTGCTAAGCAAGCTATTGAATAATGCGTCAGGTGTAAACAGACCGTATTTGTTTCCAAACACGAACTTTCGTCCTGCCACCAACAGATACAACGTACCTCCTGTGAGCGAACGTTTAGGCGGGTTTACAGGCCGCCCCACGAAATTTAATCTTCACTGCCTTTCTACTATCAGCAGTCCCTTCTGTCTTTTTATCGCTTGGCACCACCACCACGCCAACGCCACACACAGCTGCCTTGTACTCAATAAACGAGCGCAGCTGATGGAACGCCCAGGTGTTTATATGAGCACGTTCCGTCTGCACTTTAACCCGCTTATTCTTCCGCTCGCGTACCCCGGTTAAGTCTTCGAGTGCAATCGCTGCACCAATGTCTTTTGCCTTCGTAACAACCTGCTTACTGACCGTATGGTTTACCCAAGTGGCAAACCGTCGCTCCCGCCCCGACAACCGTTTCAAGACCCGACGGCAGTTCCGTCGTGTGGTCCGCGTGCCTTTCGAGGCTTTCTTTTGGAGAGACGATCGCACCCGCTGATAGCGACTTCGAACACTCCCTACTTCCTCCCGTACTATCTCCTCACCGGTGCTCATCACTACAATGGTATCCATCCCAAGAGCAACACCAAGCACCTGCCCACGTGGGACAACTTCAGGTACTGGATACTCTACCTGCACCTGGAGATACACGCCTCCATCGGAGCGACAAACGAGCACAGCACTTACCGGCTTTCGTCCCCGAAGCTGCTCTCGCTGGTACTCCCCAAGGACAAGCGGAATCGTCTTCTCCCTGCCCCCGACCAGGTTGATACTTACCGTCCAATCAGCTTCCCGAATCCGAAACGCTTTGGTATTAATCGACGCACTTGTTGGTCGAAACCGCCGCACCCGGCACTTCCGCTCATGGGCCGATTTCCTGCTCTCTGCCACCCGCCCCATAACCGCAACCACCAAATCAGCGGGAAGCTCAGGGACGTGTTTACGCACATCATGATAGATAAGCGACTGGAGCTTGAGTTTATTACGTACTGCTGGATCTACCTGCTCGTTGATATAGGTGCAGGCAATGCTAAACGCAGCAAGGGTATTCTCGACCTTCTGGTGCTGGGCCAAATCAAGTTGAAGCTTGCAGGAGATAGTCAAAAAAATCGCCACAGACTCTGTTTAAGGCGTCTGTGGCGAAAGTCAATAGAAACTGTCGTGTTCGTTTAATAGAACAAATCCTTCTGCTGTGGCTGCTGCTGCTCAGGCTGATAGTGGTCGTCGAGTACCCCTTCTTCCTCCTCATGCCCTCTTTCGGCACTACCGTCGTACTCATCGAAGCGATGTTCACTGACTCCCTCAGTCCGTAACCGCGCTGCCTGTCGCACAAGATCTTCAGCACTCTGTACATAGGCCTCAACAATGTCTATCACCCCCTCCCGCAGCAGATCGACGAGAGCCTCAACTGCGCCAAGTTCCGCCATCCGATCGGGGACGTTAAGGAGAGAATCATCGACAGAAACCGTAATTGCAAACTGCCGTCTTGATGAGAGGCGTACCTCTTCACTCCGATTCTCTTCAACAAAAACGGTGATTTTTTGAGTCTTTTTCCGTGGCATGACACACATTCCTTAAGAGATAAAAAGCAAAAACCAGCGTTCACAAAGCGTGAAAATCAATCGAAGGTAGGCGGCTCATCGCAGTCTCTTCGGACAGCCATATTCAAAAGGTGGTGATCGAGATAGCTCGTGAGAAACGCACCCACATCATCAGTTGCAATACGAAGGCGGTTAAGCGCCCGAAGATAGCGAGCCCGCTTTACCCGCCGACACCGATCAACAATGAGCCATCTATAGAACCGAGCCAGGTATTGCCGCCTGTGAAGCGGTGGCAGGAGCTCGATTTCAACCAGATATTTTTTCACCGAGGTAGTGTCGTCGATAAGCACGTACACAGCCTGTTCGACAAAACTCCACGTAAACCCGGTCCGAATCCACACAACCCGTAAAAGGCTGCGACGAATGGGAACAATCCGCCGGAGAGCCATAAACGGCGGTTTTGGGAAATGGCTATGGAACACCCACAAGAGAGAATCACGCGCATATGCAAACTGGGCATAGGCATCTAACTGATCTCCCTTGCCCTCCGTTACCCGAAGCGCAAGGAGCACCTCACGGGCCGTAGCAATCTGATAGGCAATGCCGCTCCGAATCGCCTCCAGATACACCAGAGGTCCCTCGTGGGCTGACTGCTCAACCAAGGCATCAAGCGCTGGGTGCGACGATTCACCCATCCACTGAGCGCTATCAAAGTCACTACTGGCGCGAGCATTAGCCTCAATCTCACCATCGACCATCTCCTCAAGGAGCGCGTCTTCACGAAGCCATTCTGGAGCGTTGTCTTCGTCGTTATCATGCCTCTGCGCGAATCCATTATTAGTCATGGAAGCCACCTCCTCCATGCTGCTGTTCATCACGACGGCGAAGTTGTTGTTGTTCAGCTAAACGCTCTTGGTACTTGAGGGCTGTTTTCGAGCGCCAGCTCACCTTAACCGCAGGGAGCACAGCAAGTGCACAGGTCATTAACACTGAAGCAAGGCTTGTCACACCACTCAACATCCCGGCGCTCCACAGCATCGCCTGCACCCCGGGTTCGCCATTCTCTATCAACGCGGCAAGCTCGTTTAGTTCCTCCCGCCGAAACCGCATGCGCCCACTTTTTGGATAAAAGTACGCTTCATACAGGGTTGGCTGCTCAGCCTTGAGGTATGCGACAAAGCTCTCCCCATACTTCGTCTGAATCGCTACCTTCGCCTCTCCAAGAGCGGCCTCGGCACCTTCCTTCATTGCTTGAGCCTCGCTCCGAAGCCGGCTTGCTTTCGGGCACAAGGGTAATGCCTCCACTGGAAGGCGATCCCAGTACCCTGGGGTGATGACGGTGTCGTACGGTCCATATGCCTCAAGGTGCGCATTGTGGTATGACGGATCCCCAGTCCGCTTTTTTTCTTCGAAGCTTTTCACCTTCTCATCACATTGAGCCTGAACCTCTTCGGCATACGACCCCTTAAGCGCTGCCTCATCAAGCTCCACCTGGTAACCAGACAGCGCTTGCTCAAACGTGATTCGCTCGGCGTACTGATTCTGAATATCCTCGGGGTACTGCATAAGGCCTACCCCAATAGGGCCTGGAATACTCCAGCCAAGACTCACTACGGCATAGGAGACTACTGCTATGTTTGCCCAAGCGTTTCTTTCAAACGGCTTCATTGCCGCCTGCTTCTGAAAGATGTTCGACACGCCGTAAATTAGGAGCGACAGCACCGCGCCCCGGATAGCGCCGTCTGCGATCGCCACCGCAAAAGGCCAGCCAGTGACGAGGTTAATAATCTGAGCAAACATCCCAGCGAATGCTGTCAGTGATGCCATACGCTTGGTCATGCTACTTGCAGCAGGTCCGTGGAGATCGGCTCCGTCAAGAATGAGGCATACCTTCCACCACGGTGCAGTCTCAGGCTTATCAACGTGGGCGGTGCCACGTTGTCGGGCGTGCGCTCCACCAGTTTGTTCGTGACGATCCGCTCTGGGCTCACTCTCAATCCAAAAGCTTTCTGTTGCAGGCTTACTCACCCTGCCATTATTGCCACTATTCGAATCCTTCTTCTTCGCCATAGATGCTCACCTTTTGGCTACACAATCGAACTCGGACGTTTACAACAAGCTTCTGACTACACCAGGTGAGAAAAAGGGGGCCTAAAGTTTCTACAAACGATCGATCCCCCCTCTCAAAAGCCCTGTGAACAGCAGGACCACCACTACCTGATGACAATTCGAAATCTCTAGATAACTACTCTTTGCTCTAGTGATGTTGCTGCCTTGGCCTACAAACATCCTCAAGGGTCTGTAGATCGATAAATGTATGTGCGACCTGTCTCATTTCACAGGCAGTACGCTCGTGAAATCCCCACACTTCAATGCGCTTACCTTTAGATCGCAAATGGCGTAACGCAGGGAGGTAATCGATGTCGCCACTCAAAAGAATGCAAGTATCAAACATGTCAGCGTGGATAAGGATGTCAGACAAAAGCTGACAATCCACGTCGGGGTGCTTCTTGCCATGCTTTGAGGGTCCAGCCAAAGGCTGACCAACCTCGAATCCTTTTGTTATAAGGCTGCGGACAAAGGTATCGTGCCCAGCATTTCCAACTATTGACGGGGTATAGAAGGCTGACCTTACGACATATTCAGACCGACAATTTATAAGCCCGAGAAGTGCACCATAGTGGATGCAAACATCAAACTCATAACTTGCCCCAAGCATGTTTGGGCCATCAATAAAAACCGCAACTCGGTCCTCAGGTTCTAGCTGCTGCGTCATCTCATTTTGTGGAGACACAGGCCTAGGAAGGGCAGCTATACGTTTTAACAGCTTTGAAATCCGCAGTTCCTGGCGCAGCGTAACTAATCCAATTGGTACAACTACCACCATTAATTCAAAGTGGTCTAGGAATTGAAGCATAAACAGCTCTCCGAACGTTGGTGTGCTTGTCTATCTATGACCCTGATTCAACACGTCGAGATTGGCGATACGCCTCATACCATCTCGCGTTGGGATTTAGCCTACCAGACACACTTAGTACGGAGGAACTAACCGCTGTTGCTCAAGGAAAAATTACCCCTGCCTCGCAATACCCATAGGTAAATTTTCGGTAAAGGCGCTTAAACCTTAGCAATAGCAAATTTTTTCCAATGTTACGTTGGGCTAATTGCCCCCTGTTTTACCCCTATTTAACCCTTCAAAATTACTTATTCTTAAAAACCCTATCCATGACTAACCGATACCGTCTTCCGGAAAAAACGTACATTTCTTTAAGAGATATTTTTGAAGCCAAATTCTACGAAGACGGTAACCTACAATACAAAGACAAAGTAGAATCGACATGGGAGAATGTCCCTGCTCCGCTTCGACAAGAAGTTGAGCTTCCAGAGAAGCAAAACTTTAAAAACTTCCTCAGCTCAAAATCTCTCACATTTTCTAAAAAGACCCTAGAAATTCTTTGTCTCCTCATTATGGAAACATCTTTTGATGTATGGATATCAAACCTTAAAGAAGACGAGAAACCCATCCCTGCATCTGCAACAAAGCAAACTAACACGCCAAACAGCTCATCTGCCGGACTTATAAAAGTTCATAATGAGCCAAACCCTATCGAGTTAGTGAAAAAAATTCTCAATAGTGCTACGAACGAGTCGTGGTTTTTTGGCACATCGCTTGAGACATCTCTTAAGGCTAACCCAGATCTTTTTATCGGTACCCTTGAGAGAGGAGTCACGCTACGCATCCTTTTTTTCAATCCAAGTTCAAAGCGCCGTCAAACACTTGCTGAAGAGCTAGGTATAAACGTTCGCGATGTAGAGCAAGAATGTGAAAGTACCCTCGCCTCTATCGTCAAGATTATGCAGGAATGGAAAAAAATTGCTAAAGACGATACCCAACATTCTCTTATTCGGGTTCGTTTAACCGACAATTTTCCTCGCATGCGTTGCTACATATCGGATCCAAAGTTAGATTCCGCGTTGGGATTCTTTATCCCTTCGATGAACCGGCTCGTTACCCGGCATCTCCCCGCGCTTGAGTGCAGGAAGACTTCTAAAGGAATGCTCGAGAAATATTTCGGCGGCCTTCATGAGGAGTGGAAAAATTCAACGACGCTTAAGCGATTCATTAAGAATGACCCCACCGCCGAGGCACACAAGGCCGACCTCAAAGGCTACCGATACGCTGATGCAGACAACGCGGATTGATACTGCTTATTGCCAACTTTATGAAATTAGGGAAAGCGCATCGCCCTCAAACAGCATTTTTTACGTCACCAATAACGCAGCACGTTTTACACAACAGGCGTGTCTTCTGGAATGCTGTCAAATAAAAGAACTAGAGTTTTCCAAATAAGCTTCAGATCAAGCAGTAAAGTCCACTGTTCCTGATACTTCAAGTCTAAAAGGACAACTTCTTCGAAGTTTTTAATTGATGCACGCCCTTCAAGTTGCCATTGACCAGTGATGCCAGGCTTGACATCTAACCTTTTCCATTGACGGGGAGTGTAATGTGCTACCTCCTCCAATGTTGGAGGCCGGGGACCGACCAAGCTCATATCCCCCTTTAAAACATTCCACAAAGATGGAAATTCATTTAAGAATTTGTGACGCAAAAAGCGGCCGACCCTAGTAACTCGTGGATCATTTTCATTCTTGAAAATAAGACCTTGGCCTTCTATTGACACTGAATGCTTTAACGCATCAGCGTTAGCAACCATTGTGCGAAGCTTCCAAAGATGGAACGGACGGCCATGTAGACCGCACCGAGTTTGGCGATGAAAAATGGGGCCTGGACTATCTATTTTGATGACAATTGCAATAGGTATGAAGATAACGATAAGAAACGAAAGGCCAATCACCGAGCCAATGACATCAAGCGAACGCTTCCATGGATTATAGATGGAAGGATGACTAGGATGGTCTGAGGTGTGACTGCTGGACAAACGTACTCCATCAGCCCCCAGATCGCCCGTTCTACCATCTTCCTTAATTGTCTGCGTCGGCAATAAAGATGTGCCAATCTGGTGTTTAGAGTTATTTGGGGAAGCACCTTGCTGTCCATCCATTTCCATCTCTGTTAGTGATTCTGAAGGAGAACTGCTTCTCCAATCTCTATCCAATTGGGTTGGCAAGAAGCTTACATCTAATACTTCCACGTCTGCGATTTCAGTTAATTCCTTCTCGTCAAACAGTGCTTTCAGCTTAGCTAATCCTTCCGAAGAGCCACCCAAAGTAAGCTTAATGCTACCTTCTTCAATGTCCAAGATAGAGATGGATGTGTCTTCTGCCATGTCTTGCAAGAGCGCAACGACTGCTTTTAATTTTGCATAATTTACCTTGTCTATGTTTCCGGCAAATGCGAAGGAGAGGCGCTTCACCGTACCCGCTTGAGGCGGTGCCAGATCATTGATACCAAAATATTCAAGGACTTCGTACAGCTTCCCAAACCCTGGTCCAGTCGGGCCTTCAATCCACGCCAGGAACTCGATTGCGCGATTACCCTGTGGTGCAGTGTTGGCTGATACGATACCTGCAGATGGATTCAATGCGAATACCAGTTCTTCAAACTGGCTGGGGGGCAGGCCATTGAGCAAGCGGGGGAGCCGAAGCCTCTCTTCTGTCGGTAAGTCTGTTTTTTGCGCTAGAGCAACACGCTTTGGTTCCGAAGCTTCAACAACCAAGTCTGATACCAAGGCTTTCTGGTGTACACCAAAGCTTTCTGTCAGCCATTGGCCAATAGTGGTCATCTTTTTGCCAGCCAGGGCCAATAGCTTGTTGTGGCCGGTTAGTTGCTCTGTTCCTGTCACTTTCAGCACTAAAGGTGTACAAATTATCGCTATCCTAGCCCATCTACTCCTTACAGCACCTCTGTAGCTACTGGCCAAGGCTGTGGGTCTGGTATCACAGATGCCAGGAGGGGTGGGCTGGCTTCTCAGGAGAGCCATCTCCAGCAGCTATCAAGACATGGTGATTAAAGAAGCGACACTCACGAATCTAACTGCCCAATCACTGTAAAAAAACTTCCGGACGCTCCGCACCTTAAATGGCAAAAAGGCAAGAAGTGTAGAGGGCTATCAAAAAGCTTTGGGAGCCGAGCAACAAACCCGAAAACTGACGGCGTCGGGGCCAAAGCCGGGCCCAAGATTGAGACGGAAAGCGGAACGGCAAAGCATCAGATTGTCGTTCCAAGCGCCGCCGCGTATGACTCGCAGGGATGAATCTCCGCCTTTTATCCAAGCACTGCCATCAGCAGGAGCATCCTCGTAGTTTTCGTGCCAGTAGTCTTGACACCACTCGAAAACATTGCCGTGCATGTCACTCAAGCCAAAGGCATTGGCGATGCCATAGAGATCTACAGAAGTTGTCCCTTCGCGGTAGTCACCATTGGGGCCATCGTAATTAGCCAGTTTAGTCGTGATGCTCTTACCGAAATAGAAAGGTGTTTTGGTACCGGCTCGACAGGCATACTCCCATTCGGCTTCAGAGGGCAGCCGGTATTGGCGGTTAGTGTGCAAAGTGAGCCTGTCGCAAAACTCCACGGCGTCATACCAAGTCACTCCAACAACAGGCTTATTAGGGGCGACAAAGCGATCGGTATCATATTCAGTAGTTGGGTTTGTCGCCATCACCTTCTCGTACTGGGCTTGGGTAACGGGATAGCGGCCCATCAAGAATGTCGGCACGGTAACCTCATGCTGAGGGCCTTCGGCGTCCGTTCGCTCAGGCGCATCGTCAGGAGAACCCATCCTAAAAGTGCCACCTGGTATCAGCACCATGTGGAGCGGCAGGGCATCGGCAACAACTAGCAGGGGCTCAATAAAACCCTGGCCGGTGCGGGGAGTTCGACGGATGGTCGGTCTAGAATCTAAAAACTTACCCAGAAACGCATCTACTTCCGGACTCTTAAAATTAGACCAAGAGACGGCCTCAACTAGTTCATTGAGCCTGCCTCGTGCATCAAGGAAATTTATAAGCTCCAAAACGAGTTGATTATCAGGATTAATTCCTGTTATCTGCTCTAAATTAACATCTAAACTATCCTCAATAAATTGAGCTAAGTGTCTTTGCGATGGAAAAGCGCTTATCAAAGCCTCATGTAGTAGTTTATAAGACTCTTTTGTGGATAACTCCATAGCAGCTTTCCGAGGCTTTTCTTTGCTTTCTAAATTTTGAATGGGCCAGCTAGATCTTCCGTTGCCCTACCCGAATAGCTTGCCCAGTTTGATTTTACCTGGTTTAGAGGCGGAACCGGGGGGAAGCAAAGGGCAAGAAGAGTAAATGGCTATTAAGTTTTGGGGGCCGAACATACAACCCGGAAACCGATAGTATTGCTGACCATGTCAGGCTCGTCGTAGATGCAGACCGCCGACCGGCAAATCTCTGGGTAGGCACTCCAGTTACCGCCGCGTAGGATTCGGCTCGACGAATTTCCCCCCTCTATCCAGGCACTGGCATCATCAGGAGCCTCATCATAGCCATCGTGCCAGCGGTCTTCACACCACTCCCAGACGTTACCGTGCATGTCGAATAAACCAAAAGCGTTGGCCCCTTCAAAGTGGTTTACAGGGGTTGTTTCTTTGCGGTATCTGCCTTGGGTAACAGGACTATAGGCTCTAAATCTCTTATCAACACTCTTATAGTTGGCGTAATCGGTAGAGAGGGTCTTACCAAAGTGAAAGGGAGTCGTAGTGCCAGCCCGGCAGGCGTATTCCCACTCGGCCTCTGAGGGCAGGCGGTATTGGCGGTTAGTGTGCAAAGTAAGCCTGTCGCAAAACTCCACAGCGTCATACCAAGAAACCTTCTCAACCGGGCGCAGTTTGCCTTTGAAGAAGGATGGATCGGGCTTTAGCACCTGCTTAACCTTCGGCATATTGGCCACCTCGCGCCACTGAGCCTGGGTCACCGGATACTTGGCCATAAAGAACTGAGGCACTTTTACCTCATGCTGGGGGCCTTCATCATCCTGTCGTTCTAGCTCACTCTCAGGCGAGCCCATCAAGAAGGTGCCTGCGGGAATGAGCATCATCCGCAGGGGTAAGATATCTTCGGCGATAATCTGGTCGGAGTATTGGTTCCGCCCTTGACGTTTCTTGATCGTGAGTTGGGCTGAGGGAGGCTCCATGTTTTTCTCTATAGAGAGCAAAAGGGCAGGAGGGTAAAGGGCAATTAAGTCCTGAGGGCCGAACACACAACCCTAAAACCGAGGGGGTCATCGTCGAAGTCGGGCCCGTCGCCGTCGCGGTACGCGGAGCGGCAGTACCACGGCTCGTTGTCCCAAGAGCCGCCGCGAAGGACTCGCCGGGATAAATTTCCGCCTTCTATCCAGGCACTGCCATCAATGGGAGCACCGTTATAGTTGTCATGCCAATGATCTTGGCACCACTCCCACACATTGCCATGCATGTCGGTAAGGGCAAAAGCATTAGCAATGCCAAAGTGATCTACAGGAGTCGTTTCTCTCCGAAACTCGCCTTGGGGTCCGTCATCATAGGTAGTGCTACCTTTATAGTTGGCCAACTCTGAGGTAATCGTTTCTCCAAAGTGGAAGGGGGTAGTGGTACCAGCTCGACAGGCATATTCCCACTCAGCCTCTGTGGGCAGCCGGTATTGGCGGCCTGAATGAACCGAGAGACGGGCACAGAACTCAACAGCGTCATCCCAGGTCACTTGCTCTACAGGGCGGTTATCGCCTTTGAATCGGGAAGGATTTCGCTGTAGCTGCCGTCCTATCTGAGGCAAGCTGGCCACGGCTCGCCACTGGGCTTGGGTAACCGGGTAGCGCCCCATCAAGAACCATTTGATGGAGACTTCGTGCTGAGGGCTTTCGCTGCTTCTATCGCGCTCTAGCTCATCCTCTGGAGAGCCCATAAGGAAGGTGCCGTCGGGAATAGCCACCATTTCGAGGGGGAGATCGCCGGGCAGGGGCTCAATCAAGCGATAGACCCGTTGCTGCTGGCGAATAATCTCCCACCGGTTGCCGTCATGGTGCATGGTGGCAATGGTGAACTCAAAAGATTCTGATTCACTATCACCATCATCGAAGGTGATGATGGTGAATTCTTCAGTTTCCAAAGGTGGTGGGAAGGCAGACTCATCTTGCAGGGGTGGAGGGTTTAGCCCTGGCCTAGGTGGAACCAGCATTGGATCATCCCACAGGAAAGCCATCTGACTTCTTAGCTCTAGGGATTGATCTCTTCCCGGCACCACCGCTCGGCGCAAGGCTAAGACTCTGGCAGGGATTTCCTCAATAGTTCCATTTAAAATGTGATCATCAATGAATCGGTCCCAATCCTCGGCTTGTTCGGTACCTCGGCTCCAAATAGCAATGGGTGCGCCAGTTGCTAAAAAGACTTCAAGTTCTTCAGTGGGGGTAGAACGGGCAAAAGTATTATTCATCAGCTTCAGCCCCAAAGCTTGTTCTAATACTCTATACGTTTGGGCTGCATCGCCAGTTCCACTGACGAATACCTCTTTAGCTGCATTCTGATAACTTGCTTGAAGCTGGTTCCACTTTGAGCGCCATCTTGCTGCACCTCGGGTAAACTGCAATCGGCTCATGGAGCGAATCACCACATGGTGACAGCGCGGGCCAATCGCTAGCCTCGTTCTTCTGCGAGATTGAGGCGGTATGCCTATTTGCTCAATCGGTATATTCAGCAGGCTCAGGGGCAGAAAAATATGAATAGAAAATGTTCTTTTTGGGGAAGAACCGCTAGCCTGATCCAGAAATGTCGCAATGGCACTAGGAATATCTTGAACCGTAATACCCCGAGACAACTGTAGATCATTAGATATATCGATATAGCGGCCGATGCCTAGGATGGACAATGCCACTGAGCCTACTCCTGTACTGGGGTTGTAGGTCTGTGGATTGGGAACCAACCAACCATCAGCATAATACCGATCTGATTGTCCAGTAAGCTCATCTATCGTGATCAGTAAGGTGGCTGAGGGAATCTTTGGCAGAGAATTTCTGGAAAGTTTGTTAACCAGCTGAGCATCTATGAAATCAAACGGTTCAAGTTCGGGTAAGTCATGAAGCTGCTGCTGCCCTCCCTCTGGGCCACTTGACTTGCCAAAGCGCTCGTTTACCTCCCGTACAAAATCAGCATACTCAGACCCCCGATACTGCAAAACCTCAGCCGCAATAGTAGCAATGGGTTTCAGCTCGTCTTCACTCCCCCTTTCGGAGCGAATAAGTTGTCGCAGCTCAACAATGAAATCGTAGAGGGACTTATTGAAACGCTCTTCAATGTACCGGGAGAACACTGCTGTGGTGTCTGAAACAGGAGCTTCAGCTAAGAGTGTTGCTCGAATCTCTGAATCAACAAACTGGTACTGTACGTCATCAGGATGAGTCTCAAGGGACGGGAGCTGCTTCGGGTGTAAGATACCTCCAAGTAATACTTCTGCCACATGAATCTCCTTGGATTGAGGCAGCAACGTCTCTTGCACCATGCGAACAATTGGCAGGGTAATCGTAGGGGAAGCCGCTAGAAGGCTCGCTAGTCGTCGAGCGACAGGAGATGCGCCACCTCTAAAGGTTTGAGCCTTAAACGCTCCTGTAGAAGATGACGGTGTTTTTTGTTGCTGCCGCTGCTGAACAGCCACCGTCATTCTCTGGGCACGAGGGTTAAAAATTGCGCCAGGGGCATGATGCGCCCCCTGGGCTGTAAGCATGCGAGTCCACAAATAAACTCGGTCAGACTCCAGTGTGATAATAGGAATCTTAATATCAGCCTTTTTTTCAGCTTTGGATCTTCGGTAGTAAGTAGTGCTCGCCAATACCACATCAAGAGCCTGGTTAGCACTGCCAGCTGTTGGACTTTGAAAGTTAACCGGTGTAGCTTGCCGCAGATTGGTACGAGACCATAGCCACTCTGGCATCATCTGCAAAATAGTTGTGGGGCCTTTATCACTCCATAGCTTAAGGGTTGAAAGTAGTTGCGATGTCTGCCAAAGAGGATCGACGCAGTCAGTAACAATGAGAATAAGCCGCCGCCCATTCGGATCGATTAAACTTTCGGGCCGTTGCAGATCTTGGGTATGAAATCGGGAAAAGGGATTAGCTCGCAAACAGATCTCAGTTTGACCCTCGGGTGCTTCCGCATCGAGGTTACCTTCTTTAGCTGCTGGCCTCGTGGTCGACGCAGAAGACGACCTCTTATTCAAAGCTGTTTTCTCGATAAGTCCCCATAGGTGAACATCGCGAAAAAAGCCATAATGCTTAAAGAACTGGTTGAGTTCTTTTATAGTGCGCCGCCAAATTAGCATCGAGGGACTTTCATCAACCACCAACGCCAACTCTAACCAGGTTTCTGTGACTGGCTTAGTGACTGGCCACCACACCCTTTCTTCAGCAATCTTATAGACGGTAGCGGGTTCATCCAGTTGCAGACCTCCAGCCAAAAGTCGCTGCTGCATGAGAGGCTGTAACGCCCGAGCTAAGGAGAGCGGATCACGGAAAGCCGGAGCAGTAGGTACTCGTAGTAATTTTGAATCTGTTTGGGGGACCGGCGAGTTTTCTCGGGTAAACAATCCACCAGCCGATGGGGGAGGTCGATAAGGAGAGGACGGTACAGGTAATTCTGGAGGTTTTTCCCGGTCACTTACTGGGGGGGCTAACGTTCCTTGAGGCACCGATGTAGACGCCCCCGTTGAGGCAGGAGACTGCTGCGACGGCTCAACCCCAAATCGGTGTTGTATTAGAGCCAGCCAATAAATATCAGCGATTTCAGTGGCGGTGAGATTAAACTCATCGCCGCCAAATACCTCTAGCCATCGTTCAAACGTTAATTTCATTCGCGTTATTGGGGAGACCCTCCTCGACTTATTCTAGCTCCTCCACTCATATTGTCTGTGGGATTAAAAAGAAGCTTTTTGAGAGTAGATTTTTCCAGATTTTGAGAGGCAGCTTGAGGCTGTTTGGCGAATAAATAAATTAAATTTAGGAGTTGATCCGTAGGCAAGCTAGAAAATTCATCGCTATTTTGTTCATCCACAAATGCCTGGATGACATGGTTAAACCTTTCAACATTACCTGGACCAAGATGGGCTTTGACAATTTCTTTAAGGGCGACTTTAGAGGGATTCGGCATGGCAACCCTCAGACAGCGCCGATAAAAGGCTGGGGGAAAATCTCGCTCAGCGTTGCTGGTCATAATAATAATTGGGAACTCTCTACATCGTACTTTTCCCTTCGGAATCTCGCGGAGTAACCCATCATCAGTTTCAACTTCCTGAGGAGATGTCTCTGCCTTAGATAAACGCTTTAATTCAGGGATTTCGAACTCTCCTTCTTCAAAAAGATTGAGCAGTTCATTGGGGAGATTGATATCACTTTTATCGATCTCATCAATTAGCAATACTCGGGGATATTTGGATGGAAGAAAGGCTGTTCCAACTGGCCCAAGACGAATGTATTGTCCAATTTTTTTGAAATCTGCCGCTACTTTCCCCACATCGCTACTCTGCCCAACTTTCATCATTTGCTCGCTGAGTTGGGCATCTTGAAGGCGAGCAATCGCGTCATATTGGTAGAGTCCATCTTTTAGCACCGAGCGGGCAGTAATAGGCCAGAGGAGAACGGGGCCAAGATTAAGCTCATGAGCAATCGCGTAAGCCAGTGACGTTTTACCAGAGCCAGGCCGACCGGCAATCATCAGTGGGCGGCGAAGGTAGAGGCCTGCATTTACCGCTTCGATCACTTCATCATATTCATTGTTGAGGTTAAGCGACTCCGGCATTTCAGCATCCACGGGGTCACTAGTTGGTGGTGGTGATGCAGCGATGCGAAGTCGAAACCTTTCGCCGCGTTGAATATCGCGTGTCTTTTTAGCCGCGATCTCTTGCAAGTTATGCAAATACTCTTCGTCAGTCTTATCATCCCATACAGCAGCTTTTTCGGCATCGATAAATTGACGCCAGCTAGGGGCCTCAACCGATAGCAACTGTTTGAGCTTCTCGTCGGCAGAGTCCTGACTACCTTGAAAGATTTTCCAGTCGGTCATGGTTAGGATCCTAGCTGCGGGAAAAGCGGTAATCGGTCTGGGTTATCTAGCAAAAGCGAAATGTGATCACCTAAGCACCGGCCTTTGATCCCTTCTGCACTGACAGATAAGGCTGCCTGACGTACTCGTTTCAGTTCATCGGAGAGGGTAACTGGCTGACGAAAACGCTCTACTGTCAAAAAAGAATCCAGCGCTTTTGAGATCTCAACTGCCCGAAGCTCACCGGATTCGGGGTCAGGCTCTACCAAGTCAGTGCTACGAGTCCAAACCGCTATTGGAACATCACTGTAAAGAATAGCTTCAAACAGCCCTTTTTGGTCGGGGCTTGATTCAGGCAATCCACAGCAGAGCTTAATTCCTATTTTCTGTTTGAGGTTGGCCTCTAAATTCTGCCAGGAAGCGTATTCGCCCAAATTAGTAGGTGATTCGAATTGCCTATGTAGATCAATGTTACCGTTAGGAGATTTAAGTAGACTCTGAAGTTTGTCCCATACCAAGAAGAGTTCGTTCAACCGCTCGTCATCATTGATACGGTCACAGAAACGAACAATCACTCCATAGGCCTTTCCTAAAGGCTCCTGCCGAGATACACGAGGCCATCGATCAACCTCTGCACCCATGTAGTCGAGGGGCAAAAACAATTCAATCGAAAGCCTGTAGTACTTATAGCCAAGCTCCTGCTTCACGGGATGGTTAAGCTGGCGTATCGCAGCCGAAAGAAACTGATCAGTACGTTCTGCAACCTGTTCCCAGGGACAAACAACACCAAGCTCATCGGGAGCTTCAGGGAGAGAGAGTGCAACCGGTGGTTTAGGAGGCTCACCCAGAGAAGGACGACCAACAACCTGGTCAAAGTAGAGACAGCCGTCTACCTGATATTGCAAGGGCTGATTCGGGAGCTGCTTGGAGTATCGCCGCACCGTAACCATTAAAGACACTTCGAGCATGCCTTGTTTCGTTGAGGCACCTGGCTGGGAGGAAGCGGGTTCAGCGGAAATTTTATACTCTGCCTCTACTCGCCGAATCCATTCAACTAAAGGGGTTTTAGCTGGTTCTTCTACAGCCTGGTGTAATTCTCGGGCAAATAGCAGCAAGGTCGGTGGTTGGTCTTTTGGCTGAGGAAACTTAGCCAGCGCTAGCCTTAAAAAACCATAGAGCCGCATTACAGGGAGCAGCTCATCATTGCTAAAATCCTTAAAATCTATATCGTCTGGATTGTCGCTAGCTCCTGATGGAAGCACTGCGAGCCCAGTACTCACGACTTGAGCAATGGGTATAGCAGCGGTTAGCGGCAGACCTACAAACGCAAAAACTGTGTCTTGCTGCAAGACGTTAGGCATGTCAGCACAGCTCTCTTTAAGTAGCTCCTGACTATAGGTGCTACAGAAGTTTCTGAGCTGCTCGTTTAGGTGATTGTGGCGATGAGCCCCCCTCACTAAATCCACAACTTTTCCTTCTGCTTCAGCCCATTCGATTAACTTATCCACTCGTTCAGTATGATCTGAGCCTTCAGCAACCGCCTGCAGGGCTTTACCAAAGACAATTCGCACCATCCGCTTAAGTTTCCCTTCATCAGGATATGCCTTCATCAGAGCAGTCTCTAACTGCTCAAATTGGGGTCCAGTTAGCTCCATGTCAGATGATGCGCAACGGTCAGCAATAGGTCTCTCAATCTACTTCAAGCTCAATGGTTAGTTTTCCGGTGGAGTAATGAGCCCAACAGCTAGCGTATAGCCAATCAGCAACAATGACCCGTAGAGGGGTTGGTAACCAGGCCAAAACTCGAAGGGGCCACCCAAAGCGGCGACCCAAATTGCAAAGGCGATCGTAGCAACAGCAATTTGAGTTTTAGCTGGAGGCTTCCCCTTCTCTTTAGTTCGTTCCAACGTCCAGAAGCCAGTCATGACAATACCGAATGCATAGGCTACCCATAGGACAGTCGCTTTAGGAACCTCATCTCCAGCACTGGCAATTAGGCTGATAACCACCGTCCAAGCCGCTACAACATCGGCAGGAATATACTTGATGACCTTATCAAAGTAAGTGTCAACCTGGGCTCCTCCCTGTAGACCCTCCAGACGACGAGTAACAATGCGACGGCTCATATCTGTTACCTCTAACCCCAGTACCTGATTCAGTGTCCCAAAGATTTGTCCAAAATATCGGCAATATCTTGATATATCGCCTGAAACAGAATGCCCTCACACTTAACGCCAAAGGTGGCAGGCACTTGAGCATGGTGTACAGCCACAAGCTCCCACTTATCGTTAAAGCAGGGCGACCCACTAGAACCCACCGACGTATCACTGACATACTGGAGCAGGCCATCTCGCTCATAGACGCCAGTAATCCCGTTATTACTAAAGGTAATTCGCAGTGTTTGCCCGTCCGGATGTTGCAAGATATGAATGTTCATATCTCGGTCAGGCAATCGACTTGGCTGCCGGATAATAGGTTGTAAGGCATGGGCAGATAGGATGCCATCCTCAACCTGTAGCAAAGCGTAGTCTAATCCTTGCTCAACCGTTTTGAAGCGGAGTAGAGGATTGGGAGCCAACCTGAACGTTTGTCCCGCAGCGCCCTGCCCTGACTCCATGGTTAAGTAACCAAACCGTAACGTAATCTTCTCCAACAGAGCATAGGGATCTGAATCTTCGTAGGGAGCAATCACGTGGTAATTAGTTAAGACTAGGTTCTGCGCGATCAGAAAGCCCGTACCAATAGCTTCTTGATTCGGTAGCTCTATACGACACACTGCCGCCGCAGGCTGGCTGGCTTGTTGAATAAAAGCCATGTCATAGGATGTGACATCTCGCTGGGGCCGCAGTAGCCCTTCTAGTTCGCGCTCATCCGTTGGCCCACGCCAATCAAAGGACGGCCCTTGCTTAGGCGCGATCACCCCAGACACAGGTGGCGGTGGCGTATCAGCAGTTAGAGAGATAATGAAGGCCTGTAATTTTGGATTTCCAGGATTTTGCTTCTGCGCTGCAGCAACCAAATCAGATAGTCGTCCCTCAGCTTCAGCCCACTCAATGAGTTGATCAACCCGATCAGTATGAGTAGCTCCTTCAGCTACCGCTTGCAACCGTGTGTTGAAAGCGATCCGAACCAATCGAGTGAGATTCTCTTTGTGCGGAAAGGCCCATAACAGAGCCTGCTCTAGCTGCTCAAATTGCTCTCCGGTTAATTGTGTCAATGAGGGAAGTTGATAATCAACCACCTGCAATTCTGCATCATCCATAGATGTAGGTTTTGCTCCAGACTGGACAGTACTATGCTCCCTCCCAGAATCTTTTTCTTTAGTAAGTCCCATCACTAGTCCCAAGATATCTTGGACGGCCAATAGCCCTGGCCCGGTTGGACCTTCTGCCCACTGGAGCAAAATTGGTGTGCGATTTCCCTGAGAGGCAAAGCCAGGTGGCATAACACCAGAGGGTGAGTTTAATCCAAAAATCAGTTCCTCAAACTGCGTCACAGGCAAGCCATTGAGCATTTGGATTAACTTTAGCCGCTCAACGTTTGATAAAGAAACTTGGTTACTTGGGTCTGGGTTAACCACTGCTCAGAGGAATAAAGGCTTGAGCCAAAGATAGCCTTTAACCCACGCTTGGCACTCAAAAATAACAAATTCTTTGCTGAGGCATGCTCTCTTCAATCTCCCTTGGAGCATTTTCAAGAGTCTACCTCAAACAACCATCAGGAAGGAACTTAAGCACCTTCGCTCGCCTCCCAATACAGCGGTGTTACTGGTCATAGTGGTACCCGCTTACCGAGACCAACTCGTAATCACGTAGGAAGAGGCCTTAGACCAGGAGATCATGCAGGGTAGCAGCGCAAAAAACCTTCACACTCCTATCATCTGCATGACAAAGACGACTCTCTCTAACTAACTAGCTCAATACTCTGAAGGGAGTAGCACGACCCCATTCTGGAAGTAGAGCCGAAGTTGTTTGAGCGGAAAATCCGTAAGTGGAATCCGTTGGGAGACTGCGACATCGTCAGTATCCCGCTCACAGAGCATGGTAGCTGAACCATCATCGTGAACGATGAGCTTCCAGAATTGGATCTGCTGGAGCATAGGATCGAGAGCCACTTGCGGATGCAACTGCCACGCAGCAATCACATCGATAATCCAGTACCCCCCGCCTCGCTCCGCCATGTACTGTACACCATCGGTATACAGCACGCCTAACGGGTGCTGGTAGTACTGTGATGTACCGGTAAACTGCGAAAGCTCGTCTTCAGTCAGCGAATATGATGGATTCGCCATCGGCTAAGACCCTCTCTACACGCAAAGGACATTCCTGCTAATACCGCAGGCCCATGCGGAAGATAAAAAACCCTCGATAGGAAAAACCGTGGGGCTATCTACCCTGCATGGTCTCCTGGCCCAAGAAGCTACAAGCCGACTTCTACCCGTGTCGATATGGTGCGCAGTGAAAATAACGAAATGGGCGGTGGTGGTTCAAGGAAAAAGTGAGCTGTCTAGCCTATTTGCAGGGAGCGCCACTACCCGCCTGTTGGGATGAAAGGTGGAGAGGCCATCTAAAAACTCCTGGAGAAACTTTGGGGTGATCCGACTCTGCATCCGCACTGCGATCGCCACTCGATTCCCAGGCGTCAGGCCCACTACTATCGTCGCTGGGGGAAACAGCGGCGAGACAAGCCCCAGTTGCCGGGTAGTCCGGTGGGTCACCAGGTAAAGAAGCGATCGCCGGGACAACGACAATGACGACACTTCCCCACCCTTGCCTCGCCAAGGAGGAAACAATCGGTCAGTAGAAGAAGTGACGCGGAGCCGCTCGGCGTGTGCTGCAAAAGAAGTAAGACCTAACCCGTCGAAGAGCACTCGCCGCACCGTATCTGGTGAAGGGGGATGGGAAGAAGGAAGCACCTCCCGCAGTTCGCCAACTAGCTGGGGGATCGTCCAGATGGGAGCCTTGTTATTACCATGGCCCACGAGCCGGCCAAGCAGCCGCGCCCCATCCTCTTTCCCTATACTCCAGGGAGGCCGGCCGACGGGGCGCTTAACCCGAGGCACGTCCTTTCGTCTCTCCGTCGGTGCCGGGGGGAGGAGCAGCGCCATCACCTTATCAAGACTAAGCCCCAGACGCTGGCAGATTTCCGGGGTTGTTACTAAAGCGGCATGAAGCGCCTGCGCCTTCTCGCGTAAGCCGCAGCAGCAGCAGCCATGATTCATACCTTCACCAACTATCGAGCAGCCAAGTAATTTTGCGGCAAAGTCTACGGGTGTTCCACGCTTCTGTCACCCCCAAAGCCCTCTCAAAGGAGCGCTAGATAGATGCATTAAGGTCGTAATTTCCGCCTCTTAGCGTGCCTAAGACAACCCCTCGGATTTAGCGCCGCCATGCCTATAAAAAGAGCGTGGAACACTCCTAGAAACACACGAAGATCCAAGCTCCCGCCACTTATCCACGGGCTCGACCAGGAGCACCCCCTTCCACCGGCTCTACAAACCCCTATCCCACTAATAGCACTCACCTTTCTCTTCCCAATCGCAGGCTACCCGTGCTACCGTCTCTCTCGGTTGGCTTTTTTACGGTTCATGGGGACATACCCGTGAGCTGTCTTTTTTTCTTCGCGGGTGTGTCCCCGCCTTTCTTTCTCCCTCTCGTCGCTACTACTTTTGGGCGACACAGGCCCTCTGAGCCCAAACTCCCCCGGTCTGCAACTATCTGTTATCTCGTCACTTTTTCCTGTAAATTCCTCACCCTATCGGGTAGCCTCCATACCCAGGGGCTGTGTCTACCAGTTCGCTTAAACAGAGCAACGAGGCAGCTGCCAGATCGTGTGACGGTGGAGCCCGGTAAACCTTGGCAATATTACCAAGCCAAGGCTAAGGGCGTGGGATTAACCACCCACAACCCACTGCACCTTCGCGCCAGGTGCCTCGAGAGGGGCTTGCCTGTGCGTAACGAGGGCTTGGGAGACTAATCCCTTACTAGAGTGAAGCAGCGTCTTCCGGAGTAAGGAGTAACCCTTCCATTCGACTCGGTGATTTTTTGGCGGAAGGGGCCATCCCTTCGGTTGTTTTCTTTGAAGGTTGGCGACCAGGGAATGCCTTGCGTCAGAGCGACGTCGTAGTCGTCGCTTGTGCGTAAGGTCGTGGCAACCTGAAGGCTCCACTCCTCTAAAGGGGGATAAGAGTCGTAGGGAATAGCAGTCGAAGCGGTGAAATCCACATCGGGCCGCCGATGTGCGTCGGGTTACACCCCGACTAATCCGTGGTACGGGACGAGCTGTAATGGCGCGTAACGTATCCCAGGGCCGGGAGGCTGGGCACAGTAATGTGGCCCACCGGAGGAGAATGGTAACTTCGGGGACTCTGGAAATCAGAGCCGCTAAAAAGCTCAACGGTGAAAGGGGCACCAAGTTCACACAAATGAACCATGCCCTTCCTGGTAACTGCGTGAGAAGCTGATGCCGAACTGCAAAAACGGTGCGTGCTTGTAAGGGGGAGCTTTCCGCTTTCTGCCCCCGAAAACTGCAAGGTGAGTGGGTAAGCCACCAGCACGATTACCACTGCGGATAGTAATCCGCTAGCGACAGGATCTCACGTGGAACGATTGACACGAACTGGGGAAGGACTTCGAGGCTGGCGGGTGGTTCCCGCAAAGGTTAGTCATGCCCGACTAACGGTCAAACCTCAAAGTCTGGGAGCGTGGCGCAAGTAGGTGGCCCCACTCGATATCGAGTGGGGCGTGTCAGCGGGGGAGTAGGCTGCTCCCAACGACATTCTGGATGCGGGGTGGTAGCCGCATCTTTTTAACAGACTACGAAAGCGCTGAGGGGTCTCACACGATCGGTAGTTCATCTCGCCGCTTCTGGGCTTACCAGGCACTCTGAAACACGGGTGCCTGGTAAACCAGCACGGCCATTAACAATGACGACTACTGTCTGCTTATTGCAAAGGAAGGCATATGGCGAAACGGAAACTCGAAAAGACAGCTCACTAGCTAGCAACCAAGACAGTTCAAACAACTGTTGTTTTTCAAAGCAAAACGGAAACAAACCTTGTCTTTTAGTTTTTCTAACTGATTGAAAAGACGCGGTTTGTTACTGCTTATAGGAAAGTGGATCCGGACGGCTCGACGCAAAGGTTCGAGTCTCTGCCCACCCGACATACGCACGTACGTATGGACGGACGCGTGCCCGCAGGCCCTGTCTGGTCTGCGTGTGGCTATCGTTAGTTCGTTAGTTCGTTCGTTGAAGGGTGGGCATCCACGGGTTCTATAACGGCTTTTGGTTGGTTGAGCCTATCAACCAACCCTCTTTTGGTGATGCCTAATTTTACAGGGCTATCTCTCTCTACTGTATGGAAGCACGTACCCTCGGCGATTTTCTCCGCCGCATCGCTATCGACTACGTCCGTCACGGCTGGTTCCGATACGCCGTTAGGACCATTCCCCAGGGGAAAGACATGCTGACGATCGATGCCAAGATGAAAGCTATCTACGGGGTCACCTCATGCCGCATGACCCGGATGCGCTGCCGAAAAAAGGGCATCGCCTCTGTCCAGTACCTACGCTTTGGCCACGCGTTCGTGCTCCTCGCAACCGAGGGGCATCAGGACGCACTTGGCCGCATAACAATGCGGGATATCAGGGAATCTCCGCTTCACTTCGGCGGGTATTCAGTTGGTCTCGCCCGGGGCACAGTCGTTGTAGAAGTCGAGCGCAGAGTCTGGCAGGAAGCTAGAACGAAGCTCCAGAACATGTCGCTTATTGGCAAAGAGCCTCTTGAAAAGGCACTCGCGTCCCTCCCCTTCTATCGGTTCCCCGGTGTTGTGCGCCAGAAACTAGAACTTCTTCGCGCCATTAATCTGAAACGGAAGGCAGCAGGCCTTCCCCTGCTAGCGATAGAAGCAAGTCAAGTCTTCCCGCCACCTCCTGCGGGGAATAGACCGTACTTGAGGAAGTCTCGCTGCGGGTGATGCACCGACTACTTTAGTAAAATATAATTTTCAATACTTCCTATTTTCTAGAAAATATTTAATTTCTGTTGTGAGGCTTGATACCAGCAGCTATCAATCTAAGGCCTTCAGACTCTTTTTAATTCATAGAAACTATTTTCTATAAAATAGTTAATTATAGATGACCGTTTCCTCCCTACCAATTAAAACCCCTATTTACGTCCAAAAAGGTCCAGTGGGTGCTGAACCCGTAAATGCCACTAGAATCACTTCTAGCCTTTGCCCCTATCCTACCCCTAGGCCCAAGAGAAATCGGCGACTACAAGGCCGCCTAGAGCCTCAGAATTTTGTTAGCTCTACCAATCCGAGGAACTCCCGCCCTTGGGAAACCAGAACTGATCCAATTGGGTACAGTTGGGCCCAATCGAGTACGGTTGGGCTCTTCTGAAATCCAAAGCGTTGCTTTTGCCCCTGTCACTCCCATGCGTGTCTCTCTCAAAAGCTATTTTCTAGAAAATATATTATTTTGCACACCTGGCAGAGCCCTACAGACTAAGTACCTTAAAAGCCTGCCTTTCTGCTATTCAGACACACCTTCGTGGCCAGAGAGTATTCCTTGCCTCAAGGAGGAGCCAGCTAAGAAGTTAAAAGGTTTTATAAGTTAAAGAAACGCGCGCGCGAAGTTAAGGGATCCAAAATCATCTCTAACTACCTGTAATCACTTCGATAAAAATCACCTCTGGTGGGTGAAGTACCGAAGTCACCTCCGCCCCTGGTGGGTGAAGTACCGAAGTTTAAGCGCTTGTTGGTGGGTGAAATACCGATACAATTCACAGGTTGTTCACATGATACCAACAACATATCCACAGCCCGAAGGCTCCTGCCGATGGGCCAGCTCCTTGCACCAAAACGAAGGAAGCAACGCATCTACATAAAGCCTAAAGCAACCTTACACCTAGAATCTACAAACTATTTTCTAGAAAATAGTTTGTAGATTCATTGTTGTGCGAAGGTTTCCGCACCTCACAGTAAGCTAGAAGCCACAGCAACAGAGGCTTTTGACCAGGTCTTAAGTTTCTGCAATATATTTTCTAGAAAATAGAAGCTATGTCTTGCTGCCCTCCTTACCGCCTTTGAGCTTATAGATCGAGGAACTGTCTGATAGCAGCTCTTGCCTGCGCTCGCTCACTTCTACATTGAAACAGTACCGAATCTGATGGCTCATCAAAGCTAAGAAGATAGCCGGGTAGATGGTCGGCCTCACAGATATTCCTCGCCATGCGCCGAAACTCTTTGAGAGAGGAGCTAGAACCGGATTTCTTGTGTAGAAGAGCGAGTCCTACCTTCCACTGTGGCTGGCTGCCGCAGTGCTTGCGGGCAAGCTCATACAACCGCCGCTCTAAGCCTTTCCCCAGGCGGAAGTAATCGCGGTGCAGGGTAAGCACCTCTTGCGAGCACACTGCTTGAAAAAGCCACTCTGAAAGAGTCACCTCAACTGCCACCATACGGGCATGATTGGGACTCTTCTCAATAATCCGATAACTTTCGATTAACCCAAACCCCTCACGGAACCGGCGGCCACCCACCACAATATTGGTGAAAATCTTCGTCCCCGTAAGCCGCTGGAAGGCCTGTTCCAGGAGTTGGTAGCTTCGTCCCCCAGTATCGCGGTTAGTAGCGACCAAAAAATCATAGGCCGTGAGGCGTACCGTTCTACTCACGTCACGCTTACGGTTGATAGCCTCCGTAAGCTGGCTCACACAATAGATCAGAATGTCTTTGTCAAAGATTGTCGCAAGCCCAAGCACGCTCGGCACAATCTTAACCGTATTTCCGTTGTGCTCGTACAGCCGAATGCGCGTATCAGGGTTTTTCGCCAGCGTAAAAAGCGGATGCTCCATACTGCCCAGATCGTCTTTTGGCGCAGTATCGATGATGTCGCACACAAAAAAATCAAGCTGGCGGTGCCGATCAGGAAGGAGACTTCTATGAGCCATAGTGCGATCCCGTTGGCGAACCTTTAGGTGGAGACACCTGTTGCAGCCACTCACTATGAGGTACGGCCCATGCCCTGTCTATGCAACTTCTATTTTCTAGAAAATATATTCTGTGTTGTAGAGTTTATTTTATAGTTTATAATTCCTATGTTTGGCCTTCTATCTACCGCACTTCTTTAAGGAGCAGGGCCGTGCCAGCACATACCATTGCCGTTTTTAACGCCAAAGGTGGGGTAGGGAAAACTTCTACTTCGTATAACCTCGCCGTTGGCCTCCACCGGTTCCACGACCTGCGCGTACTACTAGTTGATATTGATCCGCAAGGTCACGCTGGTGTCGCGCTCGGCGTTAACATTGCCGATCTACAGCACCGTATTGACGAGGTGCTGCAAGAGAAAGCCTCTATCAAAGACACAATCGTTAAGACCGAAGCAGGGGTTGACGTAGTCCCCTCAAATATTCTCCTGGCTGAAGCGGAGATTCCCATCTCTGGTCTTCATGGCCGCGAGGTGCTCCTAAGAAGGGCTGTTTCCTCAATCATCAATGAATATGACGTAATTCTGACCGATTGCCCTCCAAACGTAGGCATTCTGTCGGTTAACGCTCTTATGGCCGCTAAACAGGTGCTCGTTCCAGTCGATATGAGCTACCTAGGCCTCTTAGGGATCCCTGTCATTGAGAGAATTCTGGGCTTGATCCAAAACCGCCTCGAACATCCAATTGAGATTTTGGGAGTGTTAGCGACTCGCTATGATAGCCGCCTCAATATTGCCAAAGACGTGCTCGACTCCCTCGAAAAACATTTCGGTGATCGCCTATTCGAAACGGTGATCCCTGAAACGGTCAAGATTCGAGAGGCTCCTAGCTTTCAGGCCTCCATCTTTGACCACGCTCCAGGTTCCTCTGGAGCCATGGCCTACCAGCAGCTAACAGAGGAGGTTATGAAGCGTGTCAGATAAACAATCAGCCAAGAAAAGGTCCGGGTTAGGAGATAGCCCTCTTAGCCTGTTCTCACCAACGACTGATCCAGAGGAAAGGGTACCTGTCCAGGTTGAGCCCGAACCAGAACCGGAATCAGAGCAGCCAGTGGAGAAGGTCGTCTCCATTGCTAAACCAAGTGAGCTCCAAAAACCACTACAGCCCCCTGCCTCGCAGGAAACAACGCCAGAGTTTTTGGTGGGGGTCGAAGGAAGTGATAAGGAGTCCATTGGTCTTCAAGTAACACGCGATGTCAATGACTGGCTCGATGAGGTAGTCAAAGAAGGCCGACGCAAACACGGCAAGAAACTTAAAAAACAGGTCATCATCCAAGCTGGTATCGAGCTACTTCGCTCGATGCCAGTCGATTGGACGGACATTGGCGACCTAGACGAACTGCGAGCTAAGCTCAGTGAACTTAAGGAAAATTGCAGAGGAAAATAGAATTTATTTTCCATAATCTATTTTCTAGAAAATAGATTATGGAATGTGGCTTTTCCCAATCCCTCTTACGCTTCCTCAAGCCACAATCTCGTTGTCTCCCTCAAGCTCCGGTACGTGCCCCCACCCAAAATAAGGTGATCGAGCGCCGACACCCCAATAATCTTAGCCCCTTCAAGGATCTGTCTTGTAAGAGCCATGTCTTCTGGGCTCGGTTCAAGGCTCTCGGAAGGGTGATTATGCGCAACGATTATCCGTGCTGCCCCAACCTTAAGCGCAGCCTGAAAAATATCCCTCGGCTGCGCAAGGGTCTCTGTATCAGTTCCTATCGTGAGCACTTTCGTTGCTAGGATCTGATGCCTAACGTTGAGGCACACCACAGCAAAATGCTCTCTGGGCTCCCACATGAGATACGGGGTAAGCGCTGCTACTGCAATTGCCGGATCGTCCACCACAGTTTTAGGAAAAGGTGCTCGGTAAAACACCCGTTTCCCAAGTTCAATTGCGGCTACGATACCAGCTGCCTTCGCTGGCCCTACACCAGGGATGTGGAGCAGCTCCTCAAAGGTAATCCTCTGAAGCCGGTCAATACCACTATCAGCAGCAGCATCACCACCACCTTCATGGAAGGCACCGATAATCGCGTGGGCTATCTCAATGCTTGAAGGGCCTGGAAAACCCTGACCGGGGCCAATGAGGATAGATAGAAGCTCTGCGGTGGAAAGTGCTTTGGGACCAAGGTGAATGAGCCGCTCGCGAGGGCGTTCTCCTAAGGCCATGTCTTTCACGCGGAGCGTGTACTCTGGCCTCGACAAATCTGCTGCCGCGTAGTGGTGAGCTTCGTCGCTCGTCGTATTAGGAGTACTCCAGCGTGAGAAATGCTCAAACTCTAAGGGAAGGGGAGAAGGGGGATCGAACGCAACGAAGTCTGGAGTTTGCCCAGTCATTTATTCATGCCCCGCGTTTCGTTTTGCTCTTCTGGCGGCGTCTTAAGCACAGCCTCAACAAGCCAAACAGTAAACTGCTCTCGCTCCCGCTGTGAAAATCGCTCAAGCTCCTGGAGCAAGGCCTTAAACCGAAACCGTAACAGGAAATATCGCTGGTCTTCTTTCGGCACCTCGCTGAGCACCTTGGTCACAAACGCTTCCACCCGGGCATTATCAACACCATCCCCTTCATCAATAGTTGCCGGTCCCTCCGCATCAAAGAGACAGAGCTGCTCGGCATCATCGTCGTCGGGAGCGGGAGAAATGGAAGACTGGTGCACCACAGTGATTTATCAAAAGACGAGCCCATTCACTCGCAGTAGAGCTAAGCCCTTCAGCTAGTAGGGGTTATATCGCCTCAACTAACTACTCGTTCACTGCTCTATGAACTGCCTTGAAATAGCTAGCATGGAGCCCTAGCTAGCGCCAGGAAATTCTGTGTTCGGCATGAATATCTACGTCTCCTGGCGCCACCGACAGCGCGTGGCTCGGTGCTTTAGGCAGATTCTTTTAGCTCTAGCCTGTAGCTTTGCCTACACTAAGAGGCCATTGACCTCAGCGAGCGCTTTCTCTTTCACATCAGGTGGTAGCTCTCGCCAGTCCATACCCGCCTCTGCTCCAAGAAGCGCCCACAAAAGGTTCGTTGTCACTTTGCCTGGATGACGATCTCTTACTTGCATCCAGGCCGAAGCTGCACCGCCAACACGATTGAGGTCTTCCGCCGTGTATACCTCAATCTCAGCGAGCCACTCGCGAGAAACCGGTCCAATATTTTTCATAAACGCGCGCGCTCTTGCAATTTTGGTTAATGGGCATTCTAGGGCAACGCTCATCACAATAGGCAAAATCCATAGCCCGCACTTGCTTCTCATCCATCACAGAAAAACCAAAGGGCATCCTCTACCGAACACCGCTCGACAACACAGGAGCGTTCCAAAACAAAAAACCCACCGGCACCGCTGGCTTGCTGGAGGTTCGCGCTTAAAGTGCATCTACCTTGATATGGCAGTCGCCGCTGTCGGTCTATAGTGCTCAAGTCGAGGGAGACGATCGCTGGGGTGGTACATGTGGCTCAGGCTGCGCTGTCATGCTGATACTGTTAGGCCCTAGGAGTTGCGCGATCTGGCCAGACTATGATGCCCAAACAAAAACCCCCACGGGCTAGTGGTGCCGGTGGAGGTTAGGGTGCATCTACAGGACGTTCTCAGGAACTCGCTGCTGTGGTTAGGGTGCCCCGGTCGCTGGGGCGCGGTAGCCGGGGCAGGATGCAATCGGCCAGGTGGCTTAGTCGGTGGAGCTGACGCGCTTGCAGGCATAAACATTACCTATTGAGCCCTCAGCGATCGGTATTATCTAGTTGTGATTCTCTAGGTATTAGCCGTCCGACCTACTCCCGCTACATTGCTCCGCAACGTGATTTCAACCAAGAGGATGCCAAATCTGACCCGCTCTCAACTATCGCGCTATGGCATCGCTGGTCTCAGCGTTTTACTAGCAACCCTGCTGATGTTGCTGCTAAACCCTATGCTGGCCATGACTCAGAGTCCTTTTCTGTTATTCTTTGGCGCTGTTACGGTCAGCGCTTGGTCTGGCGGCCTCGGTCCGGGCCTGGTTGCCACGGCTTTATCTGGGTTGATTAGCACCTACTACTTTATCCCGCCCCTTTATTCCCTCTCTTTCAACTGGTCCAGCGGCTCGCGGCTGGGTTTATTTTTACTGGAGGGTGTGCTCGTTAGTGTCCTCGCTGGCAAACTGCGGGCGGCTAAGCACCGGCTTGAGCGCACGTTGTCAAAGCTACGGAGCAGTGAAGGGGAATACCTGCGACTTGCCACGCAGTCGCAGGAACAGGCGAAGACGTTAAGAGCAATTTTCTCCGCGTCCGTCGACCATATCTACGTTTTTGATCAAGAGGGGCGCTATGGCTATGTCAGCGATGGTGCTGCTCAGGTACTTGGTCTTTCACCCGATGCCTTGCTGGGCAAAACCTGGCGAGACATTGGTTTACCCGCTGCGCTCATGGAGCCAGTGGATGCCCAGCGAAAGCAGGTGATATCTACCGGGCGGTCGCTCAAAAGTGAAACTGATTTTGTCACAGGGAATGGGGTACGGTCCTACGAATATATTCTTACGCCGCTGAGTACAGCCTCATCAACACACGCTGTAGTGGTCATTTCTCGCGATATTACCGACCGCAAGCAAGCAGAAGCCGAACGTAAACAATCGCTGCTGCGAGAGCAAGCGGCCCGAGCCGAAGCGGAAATGCAGCGAAATCGGCTGCATTCGCTCTTGGTGCAAGCCCCAGCGCTTATCTGTATCGATCGCGGTCCTGAGCATGTCTTCGAGTTTGCCAATCCGCTTTACTCTCAATTGGTAGGGCATCGTGAATTAATTGGACTCACGGCGCGAGAAGCCTTCCCTGAATTGGAAGGACAAGGTTTTTTTGAACTGCTGGATCAAGTGTTTGAAACCGGCCAACCGTTTGTGGGCAACGAAATTGCTGCTCAGTTTGACCGACAAGGCAATGGCACGCTCGAGGAAGGGTTTTTTAACTTTGTCTATCAGCCGCTTTTCGACGTTAACGGTGCGGTAGAAGGGATCGTTACCTTTAGCTTTGAGGTCACCACTCAAGTTGTGGCCCGGCGGCAAGCCGAAGCGCTAGCAGAAGATTTAAGAACACAACAGATTGCGCTGAAGAAAAGTGAAGCCCGCTTCAGTCGCTTAGTAGAAGCCAATATTATTGGCGTCCTTTTGGCCGCACCTAACGGCACCATTCTGGAGGCGAATGATGCCTTCCTCAAAATAGTGGGTTACACCCGTGAAGACCTGAAAAATGGCTTGATGCATTGGGGTGAGATGACCCCATTAGAATACCGTCAACAAGACGAGCAAGTATTACAGGAACTGGCGAGCACTGGCAGTTGTGCCCCGTTTGAAAAAGTATACATCCGCAAGGACGGCAGCCATGTGCCTATTCTACTCGGTGCCGCACAGCTCGAAAGCGACGAACTGGCTTGGGTTTGTTTTGTTTTGGATCTTACAGAAAGTAAGCAAGTTGAGGTCTTACTGCGCCAACAAGCGGAGGCTTTAGCCCAGGCCAATCGACTGAAAGATGAGTTTCTTGCGACCGTTTCCCATGAATTGCGGACACCCCTAAATGCGATGTTGGGTTGGGCAACCATGCTACGTGAGAAACAGCTGGATGACGCCACTCAACAGCGCGCGATCGAGACGATCGAGCGTAATGCTAGAGCGCAAAACCAACTGATTAATGACTTGTTAGATGTCTCTCGGATCATTACTGGCAAACTTCGCCTAGATGTGCGTCCTGTTGCGCTGGTTTCGGTGCTGGAGGCGGCGATCGATTCGATCCGGCCGGCCGCAGAAGCCAAGGGCATTCGCCTGCAAAGTCTTCTAGACCCGGCTGCGGGACCCATTTCTGGCGACCCAGACCGGCTTCAGCAAGTATTTTGGAATTTGTTGTCGAATGCCGTGAAGTTCACCCCGAAATGCGGTCGCATTCAGCTTCGCTTAGAGCGCATTAATTCACACGTTGAGATCACAGTCAGCGACACCGGACAGGGTATCAGCCCCGAGTTTCTGCCCTATGTGTTTGACCGCTTACAGCAAGCGGACAGTACCACCACTAGAACTCATGGTGGGTTGGGGTTAGGCTTAGCGATTGTACGGCATTTGGTTGAACTTCATGGCGGACAGGTTCATGTGGCGAGTGCGGGGGAAGGTAAGGGAACAACTTTCATAGTTAATTTACCCATTACGATCTTTCGACCCGAACCAGCTACTAGTGAACGTGTGCATCCGACGGTCTGCGATACGGCTCCTTTCATAGACACACCCAGCCTGGCTGGGATCAAGGTTTTGATTGTCGATGACGAAGCTGATGCCCGAGAGCTTCTAGCTACACTGTTGAGGCGAAGTGGGGCCGTGGTCACCATTGTGGCATCGGCGCAGGAAGCGTTGGCTACCATCACCCAAAGCTCGTTAGAGCAAAGACCTGACATCTTGGTGAGTGACATTGGCATGCCCGAGGTAGATGGATATACGCTGATGCGGCAAGTGCGTGCCCTAACGCCAGAGCAGGGAGGCAGAATGCCAGCCATTGCCCTTACCGCTTATGCACGTACGGAAGATCGCATCAAAGCATTGGCGGCTGGCTTTCAATCCCATGTCCCCAAGCCAGTAGAGCCCGCTGAATTTATTGCAGTTGTGGTCAACTTAAGTGAGCGCTTGTAAGGGCTCGCAATCTTAGCCAGTGGGTCAGCACCGACCAAAATAAATCCCACCAGCCAGTGCAGCTGGTGGGAAATTCTCAGGATGTATCGCAAATATGCTGAACCTAGGTTGCCCCAATTGGTCGAGGGTCGCGCAGGGGCAAGCCGGATGGCTTAGATGTGGCCTAAAGCACGCACTAAACAAGTCTTGCTTAAATTAAAACGTCTATCTTGGGGATGATTTATATTTCCGTCAGAGTCGAGTTGAATGGATTTACCGTTTATGTATACGGCTCCACCCTCAATGAAACGCGACGCGAGCGGAAAGTTTGTGAACAATTGGGATCAAGAGACCAAGCATCGAGTCAGCTTATCCCTAACCCACACAGCTTGGCGATCGCTCGATCAAGCGGCGCAACAGCGAGGTACGTCTCGCTCCGAAGTGATTGAACGGTTTGCCCGCAGTTTGGAGGTGAAGGATAGCATCAACTCCAACGGCAGCTCCAATGGAGAAAGTCCTCAAGTTGTGAGGCTGCAAAACCAACTGCTTGAGCCACAGCAGAGCCAGGCGTTAGCGGCGCGGTTAGCCCATACCCCAGGTCAAGTTGATCGGGCAACAGAGCTTAAAGTCGTCACTATTTTAGAAAGCATCACCGATGCGTTTGTGGCCTTTGACCGCGATTGGCACTACACCTACGTCAACCAGGCCGCCGCCCAAATTTTGCACAAAACCCCTGAAGAGCTGATTGGCAAACAGGTTTGGAACGACGTTTTTCCTGAGTTGGTGGGCGGGGTGGCCTACCAGGCCATGCATCGGGCGATCGCTGAGCAAATTCCGGTAGCCTGGGAAGAGTTCGGCGAGCCTCTTCATCCCTGCCTGGAGGCAAAAGCCTACCCTTCATCGGAGGGTCTCACAGTTTATTTTCGAGATGTGACCGAACGCAAACAGGCCGAGGTAGAACGAGAGCGATTGCTCCGCGAGTTAGAAACAGAACATGCCCAGTTTGAAGCAGTGCTACGCCAGATGCCGGCGGGCGTGCTGATTGCCGAGGCCGGGTCTAACAAATTAGTGCTGGCCAATGAGCAGGCGAAACGAACGCTGGGCTGTAGCTATGAGCAGTCCTACGAACTAGAAGCCTATGTACCCATCACTCCCTATGAAGCGTTTCGCCCCGATGGGCAGAAGTATGCGCCCCATGACTATCCCCTGCCGCGATCGCTGAGAGCCGGTGAAGTCATCATCAACGAGGAGATAGAGCTCCGCCAAGAAGACGGTCAGCGGACTGTAATTAGCGTCAGTTCAGCCCCAATTTTGGATCGGCAAGGGCAAATTTTAGCGGCTGCCGTCGTGTTTCAAGACATTACCGAACGTCAGCAAACCGAAAGGCTACTCAGGCAGCAGGCTGAAGATCTTGAAAACCAGCAAAAATGGTTAGAAGCCGTTCTCGATCTAATGCCAACGCCAACGGTTTTTGTTGAACCAGACACCGCAAAAGTCATTTTTGCCAACCGAATTGCGAATGAGTTAGCCGGGGGAGATTTACCCAAAAATAAATCCTTAGAGGAATATACCGACGCCTATTACTGCACCAATGCCCAGGGCGATCGCATTGCCCCCGAGCAAATGCCAGCTGTACTAGTTGCCCGGGGGGAGCGCTTACAAAACTATGAGATGAACTGGCATACCCCCGACGGCGTTCGGGCCACCCTCTGCTGGGGAGAAACCATGCCCGCCATGTATGGGCATGGGGCGATCGGCATTGGCATGTTTCAAGATGTGACCCGCCTCAAACAAATTGAGGCGAACCTACGCCAGACCGAAGAGCGCCTACAGCTTGCCCTCTCATCAGCCCAAATGGTCGCTTGGGATTGGGATGTAGAAACAGATCAGGTCGTCTGTTCTCCCAATGCCCAAGAAATTTGGGGCATGGAGGTGGGCACCGCAGACGAGTTTCGGGCTCCGATTCACCCAGACGATCGACTCCTGCTGATGCAGGCGACCGAGCAGGCCATTGTGGGCGATCAGTCCTTTGCCCAAGAGTATCGAGTGGTCGCTGCCGACGGTGAAGTGCGCTGGCTTAAGGCTCAGGGGCAGGTTTACCTCAACGAAGCTGGGCAAGCGGTACGCGTGGCCGGGGTTTCAATCAACATCACCGAGCGCAAGCACATCGAAGCCAATCGCGAGGCCCTACTGGCAGAACTCCAGCGCAAAGAACAGCAGCAGCAATTTTTGATTGAGCTAAACGATGCCGCTCGCACCCTGCAAGACTCAGAGGAAATTGTCTGGCAGGTCGTTAACGCCACCGGTCAGCACTTCAACGTCACGCGCTGCGCCTACGGTGAAATTGATGCCGCCCAAGAGCACGTAATCGTTGAGCGCGACTACTGCAATGGCGTCACCAGCGTGGTGGGAATCCACCAGATGGATTCGTTTGGGGCTGACATCATCGCCGAGCTCAAGCAGGGCAAAACCATTGTGGTCGATGATGTCGATCGCGACCCTCGCACCAGGACCAGTGCGGCGGCCTTTGCCGCCATTGAGACCCGGTCGCTGCTCTGTGTGCCCCTGGTAAAGCGCGGGCGGTTTGTTGCCATACTGGTGTTGCATCACGTCACGCCACGCCGCTGGACGGCCGACAACGTGGCCATGATAGAGCGCATTGCTGAAAAAACCTGGCTGGCCGTAGAGCGATCGCGGGCCGAAGCCGAACTGCGTGAGAGCGAAGCACGGCTACAGCTCGCCCTCAACATTGGCCGCATGGGCACCTGGGAATGGGACATGCAGGCCAATACAATGCGTTGGTCGGCGGGGCATTTCACTATCCTGGGTTATCAACCCGACGAATGCGAACCGAGCTACGAGATGTGGGCCAGCCGCACCCATCCCGATGACCTGCCAACCGCTGCGGCAAAGCTCCAGCAGGCGATTCAGGAGCGCACCGAGTACTATCACGAATATCGCCTGCGCTGGCCCGATGGGACCATTCGCTGGGTCGAGGCCAGGGGGCAGTTTTCCTACGATGTTCAGGGCCACCCCAAGCAATCCATCGGCGCTGTCATCGACATTACCGATCGCAAGCAGGCCGAAGAGGCCCTGCACCAAGCACTGCAAAAGCTCAACTTTCACGTTGAAAATACGCCTATGGCCGTCGTCGAGTGGAATCGCGACTTTCGCGTGACTCGGTGGTCGGCAGGCGCAGAGCGCATCTTGGGTTGGCAAGCGGAAGAAATGCTGGGCAAAACGTTAACCGAGATCCCGTTTGTCTATGAGGAGGATTTAGAACCCGTTGCTGACGTCTGCCGCCGATTGGTCTATGGCGAAGAACCCCATATTCTTTCCTACAACCGCAACTACACCAAAGATCGCGCCGTTGTCCACTGTGAGTGGTACAACTCCAGTCTCAAAGATGAATCAGGACAGATGACCTCAGTCTTGTCTCTAGTGCTGGATGTCACCGATCGCAAGCAAGCCGAGCAGGAGCGCGAACAGCTGCTCGAGCGAGAACGCGTGGCTCGAGCCCAGGCCGAAGCCGCCCAACAGCAGCTGGCCACCCTCGTTGACGTCTCCCCGGTTGGGCTGGCGCTATTGGACAGTGAGCAGCGCTTTATCGCCATCAACGAAGCCCTGGCTGAAATCAATGGGTCATCCCGTGACCATCACTTGGGTAAGTCCGTTGCGGAGCTATTTGGTGCCTCTGATCCCGCCATCGTTGACGTTATTGGCCAGATTTATGCCACAGGTGAGCCGTTTATCTCGCCCAGCCTACCCGTCAATATACCTGGGCGTGACGATCGCCGCCCTGGCTACTACAACGTTCACTATCTGCCAACGTTTGACTTAAATCACCAGATAGAAAGACTTTTAGCCTATGTTGTCGATGTCACCGAGCGCGTCAAGTTAGAGCGCGCCCAGCAGTTTCTGGCTGAATCGAGCGCCGTGCTGGCCTCGTCTCTAGACTACCAAACCACCTTAGAGCAGGTGGCCCAGCTCACCGTACCGAAACTGGCCGACTGGTGTACGGTTCACATTGTGGAAGAGGACGGCGCGGTCGACCAAATTGCCGTGGCACACGTTGACCCAGCCAAGCTGGAATGGGCTTACCAGATTCGAGACAAGTATCCCTTAGATACCGATGCAGAGCGCGGTGCCGCCCTGACCCTGCGCACCGGACAGCCAGACCTGGTGCCTGAAATTCCCGATGAGCTGTTGGTTCACGCTGCTAAAGACCCTGAGCATTTAGAGATTTTGCGGCAGGTGGGCTTTAGCTCAGTGATGACGGTGCCGCTGCGCACTCAAGACCAGGTGGTCGGCGTGATCTCGTTTATCTCGGCTGAGTCGGGCCGCCGCTACACCACCGCAGATTTGCAGCTCGCCGAAGAGTTGGCGCATCGGGCTTCCCTAGCGATCGAAAATGCTCAGCTCTATCGGGCCGCTCAGCGTGATCGCACCAAAGCCGAAACCGCCAACCGTATCAAAGACGAGTTCTTGGCCGTCTTGTCCCATGAGTTGCGATCGCCCCTGAACCCGATTTTGGGCTGGGCCAGACTATTGCGCAGCAGACAGCTGTCTGCGGCCAAAACAGACCAAGCCTTAGAAACCATTGAGCGCAACGCCAAACTCCAGGCTCAGCTGATCGAAGACCTGCTCGATGTTTCCCGCATTTTGCAGGGCAAGATGACCTTGAACGTTACCCCAGTAAACCTAGTCACCACCATTGAAGCGGCAGCTGAAACCGTGCGCCTGGCGGCTGAAGCCAAACGGATTCACATTCAAACCACGCTGAATGCGATCGCGGGCCAGGTTTTGGGCGACACCAACCGACTCCAGCAGGTGATCTGGAACCTGCTCTCCAATGCGGTCAAGTTCACCCCGGCGGGTGGGCAAGTCGCCCTCACCCTAGAGCAGGTTGACGCCTATGCTCAAATTCAGGTGCGAGACACCGGCAAGGGTATTCATCCAGCCTTTTTGCCCCACGTATTTGACTATTTCCGTCAAGAAGATGGCACCACCACCCGTCAGTTTGGCGGCCTCGGCCTGGGCCTGGCGATCGTGCGTCAGCTCACCGAACTGCACGGCGGGATGGTGGCGGCAGACAGCCCAGGACAAGACCTCGGCGCAACCTTTACGGTGCGGCTCCCCCTCAACCTGGAAGGGCAGGATCAGCCGTCGCCCGCTGAACCGTTAAAGAAAGCAACCGACTTAACCGGGCTACAGATCTTAGTGGTTGACGACGAGGCCGACATGCGAGAGCTAGCGTCTTTTGTTCTCAGCCAGGCGGGGGCTGAGGTAGCGGTTGCCGGCTCAGCCCTGCAGGCCCTCAATCGGCTGAATCAGTCTATGCCCGACCTGTTGCTGTGCGATATCGGCATGCCAGAGATGAATGGCTATGAACTGATTCAGCAGATTCGCCAACGGCGTCACGACCAGGGTGGCAATATTCCTGCGATCGCCCTGACGGCCTACGCAGGCGAGGTCAATCAGCAGCATGCTCTGGCCGCTGGCTTTCAGCTGCATTTGGCCAAACCCATTGAGCCAGACCTACTGGTGAGCACGATCGCTACGTTAGTGAAGCCTCAATCGCAAGAATGCTAGGGCGTGTTTTAGGGACCTAGAGCTAGAGGCGTCAGAACGTTCCCAAGGTGGCTTTAAAACCAAAATCCATCTGCGCTGCGAGGGAAATAGATTGCCTGTTACCTTTCTGTTCATGGTTGGCGAGCGCCATGAGGCGGCCCTGTTTGAACCGTTGATGGAAAGAAGGAGGTTAAAGGCCTTAACGTTGGGCGACAAGGTAACGCTCGAATGTGGAGTTAAAAGTAGCTGGGGAACCTGGGGTGCCCTACGTCACCAAGGGCACGGCTGATGTGAACCTCAAGATTACGGTGGAGTGTTCATTTTCCAAGGAAGGTTGAGGCTCCAGCGCCTAGGAGTAGCCCTGGATCAGGGCGCAGAGTTGCCTGCGCGCAATTAACTCATCTGGCTTACTCCACACCTGTACCCACAACAAGCCCTGAATTAGTTGAGTGGCAATTTCCCAGCACAGTGGTGGACAGTTTTTGGAGCGTTTCACGAGAAAGATTGTGATGCTGCTCTAGGACAAGGGGCAGCTACTTTGTTAGAACAACAATTCCGTACGGGAATATACTTTCCTGCTATCTAAACTTTCCTTACCTGCAACAAGCAAAAGGGTAGGAGATTAAGGTCATCAACCGATTGGCAAAAGATCCAAAGCGAGAATTTTTAGGTACGCTGGAGATTCTGCCTAAAACCTTAAATATATCAGAGCTTTTGCGGAAATTTATCCTAATAAATTAATTGCATAAACGCTCTTTGCAAGACCCTCTGATTATATAACATCGCATCGCTAGAGAAGCTTATATTCTTTTAGGAGCAACTTTAGTATGCTCAAGATTTGTTAAAAACGGATAAAAATTTAACGTTCTCGTCCCCCGCTTCTAGGAAGGCACACTCACAAATTTTGCCTGTGTACTTTAGCAAATAAGAGAAAATATCCATCTAAAGCGTGACGTTAAAATTTATTAACTAAGTCAAAGTTATCAATGTAATTGTGTTAATTTTCTTTTCCTGTTGTCTTTAGGTAAGTCTCTCAAATGTGTGGCTCTCAAACCTTCCGCATACTTATTGTGGATGACATCATTGATAACTTATTTCTGCTACAAACTCTCTTAGAAGCAGAAGGTTATCAAGTCGATACAGCAGATAATGGTAGGGCAGCCCTTGTAAAAGTAGAAGCCTCGCCACCTGATTTGATTTTAATGGACGTGATGATGCCTGACATGAATGGATATGAAATAACTAAAGAGATTCGCCAAAATCAGAATGTGCCATTTATTCCTATTTTGATGGTAACTGCCTATGAAGATGCTAATGATATTCAGGGGCTGGCGATGGGCGCAAACGATTTTATTCGTAAGCCAATAGAAATCGATCTTCTTTTATCTAGAGTTGCGGAATTTTTACAGTTTAGACAACAAGCCACATCTTCTTAATATTTAAGGTTGTTGAAGAATATAGGAGCTAAGCTAGAAACAATCTGCTAAGCCTAATTTTTAATTTACTCAAGTTCGGTCTCAACTAAGACAACCGTTGTCTTGTGCCCTATAAGCCCAAATTCGAGCTCTTTTCCAATATTTACCTCAACGTGATAGGTCTACGTTCCCCCTCCTAATTAATAGCTTTTGATCCCATCTCCATCCTCGACAAAATAAACTCGTTGCTTATGATAAAATTTGGGTGATCCCATTATAAAAATGCCCTACTTGATACTTTAAAAAACATATCTCTCGTTAATGGTTTATTGCTTAAAAGCATATTCAGACTCTGCCTGAATCTTTGAAGCCACAGCAACACTCACCTCTTTACAGAAAGACCTCTGCTTCTTCTCTCTGTACTGGGCTAGGGGGTCAACAGGTTAAAATAGTTACGGCAAGATTACGATATGCGTAACAACCTGAGTCCTGAATTCACAAGCTGATGCTGAGCCTTAACCGAAATAATTTGAGCTATGGTGCAGCCGCACTCATGTTCACTCTCACCTTTCTGATCGTTTTTTCAGACTGGTGGAGTCCGCTATTTGCAGCAAATGGGTTTATCCCTCATGGGCATTGCTACCTGTGGAAGCCAGGGTTAGTTTGGCTACATTTACTCTCAGACTTATCGATTGGCTTAGCCTATGTGGCTATCTCAGGCACTCTTGCTTATCTGGTTTATAAGACCCGCCGAGAAATCCCATTTCACTGGATGTTTCTAGCATTTGGGTCCTTTATTGTGGCCTGTGGCAGCACGCACTTTATGGATGTCTGGACGCTGTGGCACCCGACTTACTGGCTTTCTGGAGCCCTGAAGGTAGTAACGGCAATAGCCTCCGTAACCACCGCCATAATTCTGCCGTTTCTAGTGCCCCAGGCGCTGGCCTTGATCGAGTCAGCCAAACTTTCTGAGGAGCGGCGATCGCACCTCGAAGTAGCTAATAATCAGTTGGAGTCTCTCAATGAACAGCTCAAGGAAGTCGATCAACTCAAAACTCAGTTTTTTGCCAATGTCAGCCACGAACTGCGCACCCCCCTCGCTTTAATCTTGGGGCCAGTGGAGAAACTGTTGCACCAGGCCAATTTGAACCAGGAGCACCGTCTCGATCTTGAACTCGTTAACCGCAATGCCCGGCTGTTGCTTAAGCAGGTTAATGATCTTCTGGATGTCTCCAAACTAGAGGCTGGTCGTATGGTACCGACTTACGAGCAGATCGATGTAGCGCAACTAGTGCGCTTAACGGCAGCCAACTTTGACGGCTTGGCTGAGGAAAAGCAGATTACTTTTACCACTGATGCCCCTGAGACTTTGCAAGCACAGGTCGATGGGGTCAAAGTACAGCGTATTCTGCTCAATTTAATTTCTAACGCGTTTAAATTTACTCCCAACGGCGGCACGGTGCATTGCCAGTTAACGACTGATCACGCTCAAGTCATGGCCAGCGACGGGAGCTTAGATGAGGGATTCACCCAAGGTGATCGCATTATTCTCTCAGTTCAGGATAGCGGTGCAGGCGTTCCAGCAGCGCTACGGGACACTATTTTTGAACGGTTTAGCCAAGGGGAGAGTGGCACTACTAGGCGCTTTGGTGGCACGGGCTTGGGTTTAGCGATCGCCAAAGAATTTGCCGAACTCCAAGGTGGCACGATTGCAGTAGGCGATGCCCCCAGCGGCGGTGCCCAATTTACCGTTCAGCTACCGCTGCTGGCTCCTCACCCTAGCGTGGTGAGGGCGGCTGTACTTGATTGGGGGCAAGACGCAGAGCTTGCCGCTCTCATGGCCGAAGAGCTCCGCTCGATACCCCAGCCCGACGCTTTTGGGCCAGAGCATCCCTTGAGTGAGCCTCTGGTGCTCGTGGTAGAAGACAACCCAGAAATGAATCGGTTCATCACGACTACGCTGGCCTCAGAGTATCGCATGGCTACCGCTGTCAACGGGCAAGACGGGCTGGAGCAGGCAATTGCCCTACGGCCCGATCTAATTCTCAGCGATGTGATGATGCCATCTCTTGGCGGCGACCAGCTGCTACAGCAGTTGCGGACTTACCCGGAGCTCAATGCTACGCCCGTAGTCATGCTGACGGCCAAAACCGACGATGAGCTACGCGTGCAGCTGCTGCGCCAAGGTGCCCAGGATTATCTAACGAAACCCTTTTCGGTGGAGGAGCTCAAAGCACGGGTCGGTAATTTGACTGCCGTAAAGCGGGTACGTGACCGACTACAGCAGGAATTGGTCAGCCAAAGTCACGATCTAGAAGCCCTAGTAGACGAGGTCAGCCTGCGCCGGCGGGAGCTGCAAGTGGCCCTCAACGCCCTTCGACATCAGGCAGAGGAACTAGAGCAGGCCAATCGCTTAAAGGACGAGTTTTTAGCAATCGTCTCCCACGAGCTCCGCACTCCATTAAATGCCATTTTGGGCTGGGCACAGGCGCTGCAAACGCGCGAGTTTGACGCCACCACCAAAGCTCTTGCCCTACAGACCATTGAGAGCAATGCCCGTTTGCAAACTCAGCTAATCAATAACCTTTTAGATGTTTCCCGGCTGCTGCGGGGCAAGCTACTGCTTAAGCGGCAGGCTGTGGACTTGAAGCCAGTTATTGAGGCAGCAATTCAAGTGGCGCAACCCGATGCCCAAGCTAAGTCTATTCAGCTCAATGCTCATCTAGATGAAGCAGCAGGTGAAGTGTTGGGCGATCACGATCGCCTACAACAAATCATCGAAAATCTTCTTTCGAATGCGCTCAAATTCACGCCAGACGGCGGACAGGTAGAGATCCGCCTAGAGCAACAATTAAAGGGAGCAAAAATCACCGTCAGCGACACGGGTTCAGGAATTAAAGCTGATGTTATTCCTTACGTGTTTGACTATTTCCGTCAGGCCGATAGTTCAATTACTCGTTCGTTTGGAGGTTTGGGCTTGGGCCTGACCATTGTGCAACAACTGGTTGAGTTACACGATGGCAACATTGCAGTAGCAAGCCCAGGGGAAGGGTTAGGTACTACTTTTACCATCTGTTTACCGTTACTAGTAAATTCAACACCACCGTTGTATTTGCACTAATTGAACGTGCGTCGCTGACTGAGCGCGTAGAACTTCTACCACAGAGGTCACTGTCATAGTCAGTCTTTCCGCCTGCTTCGAAGCTATAGCGGTGGCCACTGCGCTTAGGACTCGAATCACGACCACTAGCAAAAACTGGGGCAGCGCACTGGCGGATAGCCATCGCTTCAAAGGGTTATGCAAAATGTCCTAACCAATCTGGCGATGGCTATATTCCCTCTTTTGTTACTCCCGCCGGAGAATAGCTGAAATGGCGGAAATTTGTTCAGCATGGCTCGGGTAAATTGATGAAAACTGAGAGTAAACAACATAATCTTTATTCCCCTTCCAAAGTGATTAAAGAGGGATATTACCTTGCGTTGGTGCTAAAGGCCATGTATGACGCTCAGCGCGCAGGTTAAAATCGAGAAGCTGGATCACTTGGGGTTAGTAGTGGCGTTAGTGGAGGAAATTGAGCTACTAGCGCGAGCCGAAGTGGCACCGCCTGTGGTGAGGCGCAATGTTTAGACTCAATTTGGCTTGAGCAGAGTTACAATCTCGCCGACAAATCGTTCTGGCTCCAATGGTTTCGTCAAATGGGTTTGAAAGCCAACTTTGAGGGCTCTTTTTTGGTCAATTTCTGCGGCATAGGCCGTGAGTGCGATCGCAGGAACCATCCCTCCCTGAGCGGGTGGGCGGGAGCGAATCTGCTGCATCAGACTGTAGCCATCCATCTCTGGCATGCCAACATCACTGACAATGACATCTGGAATCAGCTGCTCCAAGGCTTGCAGCGCTTCTAAGCCAGAAGCCACCGCGGTCACCGTTGCCCCGTATTGCTTTAGCAGAAAAGCCTGAAACTCGCGGGTATCCGTATCGTCATCGACGAGCAAGATTTGAACGTTGTCTAGGAGCATCTCTGAGTTGAGTTGGGGCTGGGTTGACTCAGAGAGAACGGGGATGGACTGCTTCAGGACCGGTAGCTGCACGATAAAGGTGGCACCTTGCTGCTCACCGCCGCTCTCTGCCGCCACTGTCCCGCCGTGAAGTTCCACAATTTGCCGCACGATGGCTAGACCTAAACCCAAACCGCCAAATCGACGGGTGGTGGAACCATCTTTTTGCCGAAAATACTCAAATACGTAAGGGATGAATTGAGCATCGATGCCAATGCCCGAATCTATCACCCGAATCTGCGCCAGTTGATCCACTTGTCTCAGTTCGACCGTCACTTGTCCGCCCTTGGGCGTGAATTTGACGGCATTGGTCAGCAGGTTCCAGACCACTTGCTGGAGCCTACCAGCATCGCCAAAGACGGGAGCAATTTGCGAATCGAGGTCAAGTGCAATCTCAATATTCTTGGCTTCTGCTGCCAGTCGCACGGTCTCGAGCGCCGCAGAAATCACAAACGTCAAACTGGTGGAAGTCGGATTTAAGGTCAGCTTGCCCTGCATGATGCGGGAGATGTCGAGCAAGTCTTCGATCAGTTGGGACTGCAATTTGGCATTACGCTCAATCGTCGCGAGTGCTTCCGCTTGGCGGGCTTGGTTGAATCTGCCGGTTTGCAGCAACTGGGTCCACCCTAAAATCGGGTTCAGGGGCGACCGCAACTCATGAGACAGCACTGCCAAAAACTCGTCTTTGATCCGGTTGGCGCGTTCTGCTTCTTCTCGCGCCGCTTGCTCTCGCTTTAGCAGTTGCTCTCGTTCCAATTCAGATTGCTTTTGCTTGGTAACGTCGCGTGAGATTGATAACAGTTGTGTAACCCTGCCGGATGCATCTCGGATGGGGGTGACGATGACATCCCACCACTTCAAGTTGCCCTTTGCCGTGGGGCAGTAGCCTTGAAGTTGACCGGCATTGCCCGCTTGGGCGGCTGCAAGCGCTGCCAAAGCATTTTGGCGGTCTTCGTCTTGCCAGAAATCGAGCCATTGGGCGTTCAAAACAGAGGCCGGATCGTCGATTTCTAAGAGATTCAAGCCGCCTGCATTCAGGTAAAGGAGTCGTCCCTCTAACGTTAAAACTTTGATGCAGTCTTGACTGCTCTCTAAAATGCGTCGCTTCAGTTCTTCACTCTCTTGTAGGTTGGCTTCTGCCTGTTTACGATCGGTAATATCAGTGTTCGTGCCAAACCAGCGTAAAATTTGTCCTTGCTCATCTCGGATCGGAATGGCACGAGACAAAAACCAACGATAGGTTCCGTCTCGGCTTCGGAGCGGAAAGGTGTCTTCCCATTGCTCACCCGTTTCAAGACAGTAGCGGAAATGCTCAACCACACGATCGACATGATCCAGATGATGCACCTGTTGCCAGCCCCAACCCTGCATCTCCTCTAAGGTCGTTCCCGTGTAGTCAAACCAGCGCTGGTTGTACCAGAAGATCCAACCAGCCTCGTCTGCCATCCATGCGAGTTGAGACATATTATCTGCCAGGGTGCGGAAACGCTCCTCGTTTTCCCGCAGAGCAATCTCCATCCGTTTGCGTTCGCTGGTGTCGCGAGATGAACCGACAACGGATTCCACGGTGCCATCGACGGCAAACACTGGGCTAAGAACATATTCAAAGTAGCCCTCGATTCCGGCTGGATTGGTGTAGGCAGTTTCGTTTCTAACGCTCTCTCCGGTCTCAAAGACCCGTCGCATATCGCCTAGCACTTGCTGCTCAACGGCTGCGGGATAATTGAGGTCAGCCATCGTCTTGCCAATCGCTTCTGCTGCGGTGATGCCCCACAAGTCGAGCACCACTTGATTGACGTAAATAAACCTCCCATCTCGGTCAAAGCTAAATATCAATTCAGTGAGGGTCGAAAGCGTTGCATTGAACTTTCGCACTTGACGTTCGAGTTCGGCAGAGGTTTGTTGCAGCGCGTTTTCCGCTTGTTTGCGTTCGCTGATGTCGGTAACCACGAGCGCTACCTGACGCATTGCGGCATCACCGACCCGCGACACCAAAACGTCAAACCAGCGATCGAGCGCGTCCGAGCGCTCTTCAGTGCGGATAGACTCACCGGTGTGAATGACTTGGGCGTAAAGGTCATTCCAATACTGTTCCACTCCCGGTACGAGTTCACTTGCCCTTTTGCCTTCTGGGTTGGCAATACCGGACTGTCGCTTGAATACTCGATTGGCTTGCAAAATGCGGTGATCAAACGGCTGGCCATCGGCATCGAAGAGCACTTCAATCGTGCAAAAGCCTTCATCAATCGACTCGAACAACAGACGATATTTCGCTTCGGATTCGCGCAGCGCGGCTTCAGCGCGGGCACGCTCGACCGTGGCCCAGGTCTGTTCTGCTGTCTCTTCGACCCATCTCACCTCGAGCTCTGTCCATTCACGTGGGGTTGCCTGATGAACCGCCAGCAGCGCCACAAATTGATAATTTTTGATCAGGGGGACAGTGAGATGGGCCGCAATATTGATCGCCCGATACATGGCCTTTTCGCGGTCTGTATATTTGAGGCTGTTCGCTACATCAGGAACGATCGCCGTTTGCCCCGCTCGATGGTCATCGGTCAAGTTGCGGCCAAAGTCTTCTAGACGATATTGCCCGCTCAACTCAGCAACACCGTTTGTATAGTTCGTATGGGCGATCACGTCCTTTCCGCCCGGCAATACTTCAGCGTAGATGACGCGGCTGGCTCCTAAATGTTCGCCCAGCATCCGGGCAGCGGTAGCTTGGATCTCATTGGCATCGGTCAGCAGACGCAGCGCATCGGCAAGGGTGACCCGGAACGCATCGGCTTGGGCCGCTTGGCGTGAGGTGGCTGTTTGGGTGCAATTTTGCGTTGGTACCGATGCTGGCTGCATCGGTTCGGGTCTTTGAGATCGATTCAGTTCAGCCAACCAGCTTTGTGCTGCTGTTTTCAAACCCTCTGGCCAAGTTTCGACTGCCCCTAGGGGAGTTTGAGACCAGTCGTGCGAGCGCAGGAGTGTTTCTATCTCACCATCACCTCCAAAGGGCTTGTCGGGCATCTCCTGGTGTTGCTCTACCCTCATGCTTTTAGCTTCCTTGAGTGCAGGTATTTTCCTTGGATGGCCTGACTGCGTTTCCGTAAAGCGCCATCAGGTGACTCCGCCAACTGGTTCAGCAAGGTTTCAATTTGTCTGAGTGCTAGGGGAGAAGGGGTGACGTGTCCGTTTTCCCAACGATTAATGGTGGGAAAGGAGACTCCAAGCTGAGCTGCAAACTTCTCCTGGGTCAGTGTTAAGGTTTGCCGAAGCTCTCGAATCAGTTGACCAATGGCGGGCTGTTTGATCCCTAAGCAGTTCCAATGAAAAGCTACAACACCCACACTTTATAAAGTCCTTTACTGTTGTCAGCCTAATCAGTCTTAGAAGAAATCTATCCTTAGATAGAGGCGGCTAAACACCTTTCAGCATTTAGCCACCAGAAAATCGCTGAATAGATTTTTGAAGTCTGTCACATCTCAAAACAGCTGAATCGTTACTGATATGGAACAAACGCTAGCTTCGCAGAAGCGACGCAAATACGACTTTTTCCTTATGCTTATAGATCCGTTTACATGCGTTTACCCCAATGCCTCAGCGATAGCCCCGCCTAGCTCAGCAAGTATGCGCTCCCGCGCAAAGTCAGCCGCAGCCCTGGCTGACTCAGCAAGAATGGTGTCTGTGTTTGGGGTGAGCTTAAACGCTGAACCCAAGTAGCCAAGCGACTTACAGTAAAAGTCACCGAGATTGGTCGCGGCCAATCGCTTATTGGTTTGATAGTCCTCACGCTGGAAGGCCTCTAAGGCTTCACGATGGAGAGCAGTCTTTGGCTCACCGAGTGTCGAGAGAATAGCATCAACGGCAAGCTGTACACGCTCGGAAGTTAAGGTAGCGGGAGATGGGGCTGTAGATGATTGCATGTGGGATAGCCTCTAACAACAACGAAATAGACATTCAACGAAAAGAACAGTTCGTATCTCGCTCAATTTGGGGGAGGTAGTTTTTCTCCCAGTACGCCTCAAAATGCTGCTCAATAATTCGGCTTACTAGCTGCACCATGGGGCCGGTGTCTACAATACGTGCCACCTTCAAGAGCACAGCGTTGTAGTTACTGATAGTGATGACGTTGTAGGTTCGCTGAATAGCGGTGCCGGATGGATTAAACGGCACCGGATCTAGCGGCGTCACCCCAAACCCAGGCCGTCCTAAGGTATACCGCTGAAGATCCTCCTCAGAGCCATCCCGCAGAATGCGGTAGTAATCGGCTTCATCCATCTCCCGCGCCGCAGCATCGGCGATGGCCGCCTCTTGATAAAAGCCGTGGTGCTTGTGAAAGAACGCATGGAGACACTGCTGTACGAGTGACTTCCTTGCCCACCCTAACTGATCGCAGGCAAGGTCAAACCGCTCCCAGGTTGTAGAGCTTGCGTAGATGTAGTTAAGCCGAACTTGGCGAGCCATGCATGAATCAATGAAGGAGAAACAGACAGATTTTCGGTGTACGAGCGGGAATATCGGTACAAATTGTGCCATAGAAGCACCACTGGTTCTTTCCCTACACAAAAAATCAACATACTGAATTTATTATTCAGTTAAATCCATTCAGAACAACTTGTGCTATTGTGGAACGTATCAGCCGGTTCCATAGAACCGTCGCGGAACCACAGAACCGGCCTTCCCATAAGACGCGCACGCTCTTTTCAATCGACAGAGTCTCTTCTGCCTCAAGGAGAAGGAGATGACGAAGGCGACAACGACAGCCTCCTCCCTCACCACAGCCCCTACCTATTCGTACAAGGAGCTTATCCGCACCCTTTCAAAGCGGCTTCGCCGCCGCATCACCAAAAGTACGCTCAGTCGGTGGATGGCGCTCGCGCTTATTCCACCGAACCCCACCGGAAAACCCCGGAAGTACTCAGAACGCGACGTCCTAAAAATTTGGTTCATCGCTCGTGCGATCGAACAAGAACGTAACGCTACCCTCGCCCAAGAACGCCTCATAGACTTTCTGGAGAATTACCCATGCCTCTAACTACACAAGAAAAAGAACTATTAAACGCCCAGCACAATAAGACCACTCAATCCAAAGGAGGGAAGGGGTTTAGTACCCCTAACGCTGCTGTAACAGATGACTCAGAAAGCGATTCCCTTATGACCGCCCTTTCTGCTCACAAAGATTTTGAGCACATTGCCCAGGCCCTGATGCGCTCAAGTGACGATCGGTTAAATGCCTTCGCAGGAGCGGTGGTGGAGAACCGCAAACACCAAGTAGTTAGGTTCTGCGATTTTCTGGAGAAGGCCGAAGTAGGGCAACTTGACCTAGCCCTTATCGGAGCTGAACTCAAACGCCGGAAAGAGCGGAAAGCAAAAGAGCCTGCCCCTCCTGGAGCATTTGATATGAACTCACCCGGGTTTGGCATCAACCTTGATGATGTCATCGACTGCACCGCTCTCATCACAGGCTTTTCAACCGCAAAAGCCATCGCTGGAGTGTGACAAACACGCACGCACACCTTAAAAACTACTACTGCTGCTAGTTAATTGTCCCTGCGCCCCTTAAAGAAAGTCATGCATCGCAGGATGCTTTTGCCACCATGCCTCCTCCTCCTCCCTCCCTCCTCACACAGCCACAACATCATCGGCAGGGGAACTTTAACCTGCTGCGGTGGTACAGAAACTTAAGCCCATTTGCCCGTCTCGCTCCCATTTCAGCGGTACTTCTTCTTGCGGTAGTCGCAGTGACCGCTGTTACAGGCTACCGCGCTGAAAAGAGGCTCGTTACCCCACCAGCGTTTGAAGCCTACGACTTTGCCGCTGATGATCCGCTCGCTGTTGCCGAAAGGCTCGCATCGATGCGTACTGATGGGGAGTATTCAGAAGAAGACTACGCCGTAGCCTTAAGTGAAGTGCTCGGCCACTACGATGCGTGGATCGCCAAGGAAACTGCCTCAGTCCTTGAATACCCGTTAAACCAAGAGTCGCTCAGACTGCTTGCAGCCGCAAAAGCGGAGGTGCAGGAGGGACGCCTAGTCAACGTTGATCCTCTTGCTCAGATTGACCTTGAGTACTGCCGCGATGTTTTAGAGCCCCACCAGTGTGTGCTCCTCCGCTACGCAGCAGAAGGCCTCCAGTGGGCCGCGATCGGGTTTGCGGGGGGAAAGGACGTGACCATCGCAGAAGGCCTTGGTAACGGCGTCTACGGCAATTGGCGTCCCCTCCCTGCCATCTACCAAATTCAGATGGGACTTACGCGCTACTACGCTGCTGTTCGCGCCATGTTTCCTCTTTCAGCTCAGCATGAGGACGCTACAGAGGTGCTCCAGGCACTCGCGAATCTCCGGGAGGGTGTCTTAAGCGTCGAGTACTACCTCCCTGGCGCACAATCACCAGTGCGAGTCCCTACAACGGCCATCCCCGAGACCACCCCCGCAGAGGTCATTCAGGAGGTGATGAAGTAATGAAGATCATCAGTTCAAACACGCAAAAGATCTTAAGCAGCAGCCTGTTTGGCGGCGGCTCCTTGGCAGCCATCCTCGGAATGACGCTTATGATCCAAAGTCCTAAAACGGTGGATGCTGCCACGGTGAGGCAGATTTATGGGCTCGGAGTCGAGAACGATGGAGCGGTGGTTACAGCCCACAGTAAGGCCGCACACGCTTTTGGTCTCATAGTTTCAGTGCTTGGCTGTGGTGGGATAGTAGGTGGGATGGCACTTGCTGAGCGTCACCCCACAGCCCTTGCTCCATCGAGCCTTCCTGTCTCAGGCGGAAAAAATACCCACCCAATTGCGATCGAGGATTTGAGCGAGAACACCTTAAGTGAACTCGCCGATAACGTAGCCCAGCTCCTAGCAGCTGCCCCGTGGCTAAAAAAAATGATGGGAGCATTCGTCGTGCTTGTTATCGGGCCTTCAGGCTCAGGGAAAAGCACTATCGCCATGGCGATCGCCTTACTACGAGCCATCTACAAACGGGAGGAAGCTCCCATCATCATCGACCCTGATACCGACGCCAATATGATCCAAGGCACCTGGATCTTTGGTGACCTCTACGGCTCTACATCCAAAGGGGAGGGGATGAATGCCGTTCGAGAGAAAGTGCTCGACACGATGGGGCGCATCTATGAACCATTCAGGACAAAAGCAGGCAAGCGCCGCCGCACCGTCATTGTTGACGAGGTGGGGAAGTGGGAGACCGCCAACTATCCCGAGTTAAACGGACTTTCAAACTCGCTTATCGGCTGGGCTAACCAAACGGCACGCAAGCAAGGCTGGGCTCCTATTCTCATCCTCCACGGTGAAGCCGCAGGAAACGCCGGTGGGAAATCACTCAATACAGGGGTCTTCTCAGCGCTCAAAACCACAGCAGCGGTGATTCGCTTAGAAGGCACGACCGATGACGATGGTGAGCTTACCTGGGGAGAAAAAGCCACATTCAAACAAGCAGGTACTGAGTACACCGAGGCTAATTTTCAGCCTGTTGCACTGCCCGATACCGTACGGCCTGGTGCACTACGCGACCAACTTGAAGAACTAATGCGCGCCTTGGGCTACACCCTCAATGAGGGCAATGACACAATTCGCCTCGACCAGGGCGATCACATTGACAGACTCAAAAAAGAAATTGAAGGAACTTTCAATCGAGATGATTGGATAGACACTCTTAACCGTGCCTGGGTAGCGCCAATTGAAGAAGAGATTCCCGACGATGAGGCGATAGAATTGACGCCCAATTATGAAGTACTTCACGACCACCCGGTAACAAGCAATCTCTTCACCTATTGCCTCAAGAAATATGGACTTCACACCCCAATAGAAATTCGCAAAGTGCAGCAGAACTGGGGGAAAGATTATGATCGCCTTTCCTCAAGCGAAATTCGTGAAATAGTCAATCAACTAGTTACTCATCACCTTGCCGTCTGGCTCGAAGAGGGAAAACGATTCGCCTTAAAATTCGCGCCACCTGTTGGATAGTGTGTTGGCCAGACTCTGTGTTGGGTTGTTGGAAGAGCCACTCTGTAAAGGATGTACCCTAGCCAGGCAGTACAGAGGAAGCGTCTTAACACCTCACATCCCCCAAACACCCAACAGGCTACCCAACACGCTGATAGTCGTTTCTAGAAAAACAAGACGAGGTGCTCACTATGTCTGATTCTGATAACACCCAAAAACATGAAGATGCTGCGAAAAAAGCAGCTGATTCAGCCGACATGAAACGCAAAAAGGCTGAGCTTACAAAGAGCTGGTCTGCTGGAATTATCGGCATGGGATTTTTATGGCCATGGGAAGTTGTATCGAGGCCAAAGCGATCAGTCTTGCTTCTGCTTGGATTCTTCGCATCCTTAGTGGCTATGAGTTCACTTTTTATCGCCGCAAAAGCTGCATTATTTGCAGAAGGCGGTGAAGTCACACCATCCTTAAGCACGCTCCTTGACCCGTCTGATTTCGGGGCGGCGGTCGGCACTGCTACTCGAAATACTGTCGAAGATGCAACGACACTGCTTACCGGAAAAGACGGCGAGCAGCGCCCGATCACCCAACTTGATGGGGAATAGGTAGTAGCACTATGCACACCTCTGCTCGCGGACTCATTGTTGCAGGGTTCTGGATTGCCCTTGTGCTTGAACTCCTTCATCCCGGAGAGCACCGATTTTTTCTCGTGCATGATGGCAACCGCTTTTTACAAATCACCTTTGCTGGAAGCGAAGCAGGAGGAGGAGGTGAGAGTGAATGAAGGTGGGCTCTTTTATCAACACGCTCAGCACCGCATCGAGTGAACTGTTTCTTTGGTCACTTGCAGCAATTCTCTGCGCGCCACCAGCAATTGTGCTCTTTCACTCGGGTGTTAATGCCTTTGCCCACAAGCTCGTTCAGGAAGGGCTCTACTTCTCAACGCCAGGCCTCCGGGTACTCGGCCGCGACATTATCCCGAGCTATACACTCTTTCGATTTATTGGCCCTCGCGGAGGTAAGTCTCATGTCTATTCCGGTCTGGATCAGGCCCCCGTAAAGAAGGGTGAAACGTTCACCCTCTTAGATGGCACCGTTATTGAGGTCTCATCTGGGTACGGCTGGAGGGGTGATATCGGCATCCCTGGGGCGAGTAAAGACCATAAGGGAGTTGACCTTGCGACATCACTCAACACGCCGCTCTACGCCCCGATTGATGGGGTAAAAGTGCAGTGCTGGTGGGATAGCAGCGGTGGGGGAGGGCAAGTCGCTGATGTCTGGATAGGGCCTGAACTCTACCAAGCACTCCACCTTGCTGAGTGTTACCCCGGTACAAAAGCCAAAGGCGAGGTCCTTGCTCATACCGGTGATTCAGGTATCGGTAGTGCCCATCTCCACTGGCAGCAGCAGGTGCATGGCACCAAGGTCCACCCCAAGCGCGGCATGCTCCAAGCAGTCTTAAACCCCACTCTAATGCCGGAGTATCACAACTACGCTGGCCGCCCCTCGCTTGAAGACAGGATGATTACTTGTGTCATCGGGTACATCGAGGGTGCTGCAACCAAGGATTGTGAGAAGACCAACGCTTACTGGGGACACAGGGACTCAAACCGACATAACCACGGTTTCTTCAGCTCAACAAACGGCTATCCCAGTCCTGAAGCCGCAGATAGCGCTGAGCTCGCCAAGCTCAAAGGAGTAACCCCACTCATTCAGGCACAAGCAAAGGAGGTCTTAGGCAGCGAGCTCTCAGAGGCTGCACTTCTGATGACACTTGACCTAAAAAATCAGTCCCCAGATGCAGCGAATCGGCTGTTTAAATACCTGCCGAGCGCTGACCCAACTCCTGAGGAGATCATAAATGCCCGTACAGCAGCACTCACTGAAAGCCGGAGGGAAATTGGTACTGGAGGAAGTCCCAACCTCAACATCGCAGCAGACCAAACACGCCGTGTGAACCAAGGGCTCGATGCCATGAACCATCTTCAAAAACTAAGACAGGAGAATCGAGACAAATGATGAGACTACACCCAAGACCTCTAAGCCTCACTCTTAAAAGAAACGATGACGCTCAAAATTGAACTTTCACCGGACGCATTTATCCATTTATCAGTGTGTAGCAATAGCCCGGGCATCTTTCTAGGCAAGCGCTGAAACCCCTGGTTTCTAGTTGGCCAAGCTACTGGAAAAGTCTGAAACCCGCATTCCACCGCTGGCTGTCAAAACCTGACCGGAGTGTTGGTGTAGACAACTTGGATTAGTGCAGTTGATCCGTTTTTAATATAGATGTGTATGATTGATTGCAACTGCTGAACGTTTTGTTCCCAACTGTCATGAGCTATAGCGTGCCACGGAATCCAGACGGTCGTCGTCCCAGCTATGAGGCTAAAAAGTCTCGGGTGAACTTGTCTCTTACTGAGGTAAGTATTGATGGGCTCGATATTCTCGCAAGGACATTTAACCTTTCGCGAAGCGAGTTCGTTGAGCGCATTGGCCGGGGACTAATACCCATCGCTGTAACTCCACAGATGCTATCTGTGCAGGTAAACGAACGAAACGATGATGCAGTTGCTGTATAACGCGTGAAAAAAGGAGAGCCCTAGCTGACAAACAGCCCCAACTCAAAAAAACTAAAGACCCAGCTGCGCTAACAGCTAGGCCTTTAAAAATAAACCAATCTAACTTGGGATTACAGATGCGTTCACCGATGCTTTGGCCGGCAATGTGAACTCATCACAGAGTTACTGTGTCTATATATTACCCCAGGCTCCCCGAATTGCACACTTTTTCGGCGGATCCATAAAGGTTTGTAGTATTAGCACGCTCGTGATCCCAAGTGCCTTTTAACAGGCGAGGAGCACGAGCATGGGCGTGTTTTGCATGAAACCGATTTAAGCTCTACGCGCACCCCACCACCACCATCTACCGCTGCTCCTCGTCCCCTGCACACCAACTTGGGACGAAACACCAGTGAAACAAGAAGCACCTCGGGCGCTGTTCTCCTTCTCGGTAGAGGAGACAGAAGACCCATATCTAAAACTCTGGCCCCACCGGTTCGACTACATTTCGGCCGAGCACACAGAACCGAATGAAAAGCCCTCCTGGCAAACTGAATCGCGGCACCCTCTGAGCGACAGGCTTATCCTGCAAGGCGGTTGTCTCTACGGCGTGCGCTTTAGCGCAACTACCAAGTACATCCTTCTCGACATTGACAGAGGAAGTCGGTATCACCCAGCATCTGACCCCCTGGCCCTACGACGCATACAAGATGCGCTCGAACCCTTGGGGCTTCCCTCATGCATCACCATCACATCAAGCTACAGTGGTGGCCTCCACCTCTACTTTCCCTTCGAGGAGGCGCAGAAAAGCTGGGAGATAGCTCTGTGCGTAACAACTGTGCTCCAGAATGCAGGGATGAAGTGCTCACCTGGCCAGCTTGAAGTATTTCCAAACCCAAGAGCCTACGTTCCCCTGGAAAATAATAGCGAGATGCCGCTCTACAGCGCCCACCGCCTTCCGCTCCAGGAGGCAGGCTCATACATTCTAAAAAACGGTGACCTTGAACCTATCTACAGTTCGCGTGAGCGGTTCGCCGAGATGTGGCACCAGGCAAGTAGCCACAACGCGATCGATGCAGTGCTGCTGAAGCAGACTTTAAAGAAGGCGCGCCGACGCGAATACCGAGTTACCACCAAGGCCCAAAAGTTCATCAATGACCTCAATGCCGAAATTGAGCCCGGATGGACTGGCCCGGGAATGACAAATCGAATTCTCGGCAAAATCACAATGCGAAGCTATATCTTTGGCCACGTCCTGTACGCGCCAACCCCATTGGAGGGAGACGCACTGGTAGAAGACATCATCAAGATTGCGCGTGAGCTACCCGAGTTCCACAAGTGGAGTAACCACGTGCATGAACTCACAGAGAAAGCGACTGCGTGGGCGAGGGCAATCGAACAAAGCCACTACTACCACTACGGAGTAGGCAAAGCTCGAATGGCAGCAGCCAACGATGAAGATACGCCCTCACACAACGAAACCAAAGCACAGGAAGCGAGAGAGAGAATACGACTAGCCATTGCAGCGCTTCTCAATGAGGGGCAGCTCCCCATCACCGTTCGAGAGCGGTTTAACGTCCTTACAACAAGATTTTCCGTTGGAGGCCCAACCCTTTACAAAAACAAAGACCTTTGGCACCCCGAGCACATTCATGACAAAGTACCTGTGGAAATCCCCCCAGACCCCCCAGGCATAAAAGAGTCTCCCTCGGGACCCGAGCGCTTTAGGGCGCACGAGCCCGAGAGTCGCCCAAACTTATTGGAAGAGAAAGAGTGTAACAACCTATCTAACAAGGCTTTGAGCCCCTTAAATCAAGGGCAAACTCACTCCTCGGTGTGTAACAGCACGCATGCTGCTCAGCTGTCGCTCTTTCAAATCGCTTCAGACCAAGAAGAGCGTCGAAAGCGTTTGGCTGAGGAACAATCCAATCGACAAAAAGCCAAGCAAAAGAAGGCCAGGCAAGCGGTGATCGAACGAATGAAGGGCTATCTAGCCTCTGGTGACCCGGTGTTTATGAGTGAGGCACTTAACTGGCTTCGTATATATCCAGAGTATGAAGACCAAGTGCTCCTAAGGGGTGGGGGCTGAACGTACAGCCTGCGAGAGCAGCGGGGCAGGTGAGGGCATTGGGATCTGTGATGGGGCTCAATCGTCACCTGATCCGTCTGCTCCTCTCTCTGCTTCAATCTGCTCTAACCGTTCTCGAATGAGAACGCGAAGTTTTGCTGCGAGGGGAAGTTCTGTCCAGGCCACGTCATCGCGACAAGTCTCGACTCGTTCTCGAATATCGCTGACATCAACAGAGATGCGATCGCGCTGACTCACAAAGCATCAACCCTAGTACGGCTCACACCCTATGGTATCCCTGGGCTACGACAGGAAAGCAATTGATGCCCATAGATTCACTTGGCATCCACTAGAAGCCGTCATGCTATTATGACCTACAAGGCGACCTGCCTTAACCTCTGGCCCTGGGTGAGGAGAAATAGGCCAGTTCCAAATCCTGTGTTCGCTTGTCATTCACACGTCTCTCCAGGAGGAATTCCTATGTCTGGTTCTCAGCAACTCTCAACGCTTTTTACTCCGTGCAACAGTGGCATGTGCCCAACGCTCTACAGCGATGAGCAAGGCCGGATGTTCGTCCAAGGGAGTCGCCTAACTGGTGCGGCCCGAAACGGCATTGCTCTTGCTGACCACGAGGATGTAGTTGAACTCACTCCAGAGCTCATCGCGTTTATTCGTGGCTAACGATTGGAAGCCCCCTGATTGTTGAGTGGCTCCCCCGAGTACGGAGGAGCCGCTTTTTCTTGGGCTGCGCTCTTATGCGGAAGTAACTCTGCTTCTACAAAATGGCGGAAGTCGTCTGAATGAACGTGACTCACCCGCGCCCAGTGCTGGCATACCGTTTGGTAGAGGAAGAGCGATCGCGCGTCTTGCTTGAATCCCTCAAAGTAGATCTCGCTGATAATCGCGTTCTTAAAATTGACATAGCCGATAAGCACTTGGTTGATGAGGAACTCTGAGATCTTTTCAATTTCCCATGCTTTCATATCGAGGCCATTCGCTCTCGTGAAGCTCTCCAAGAGCGATGGGTTGTTGAGGATGCCAAAGAAAAGCTCCCGATGGGCACTGATGACGTCTCCTTGGGCAACGCTGTAGCTATTTTGAAACTGGTGTCGTACTTGCTCCACCAAAACTTTCAGAGTGGCCCGAGTTGTAAACCACAGCAAGATATTGGCGACTGTGGCAATGAACGTGATCGCGACCATCAGTAGGTCAGCAAAGACTCCTGGTTCGGCACCGCTGCTCATAGCGCTCGTCCTGGTTATTGAGCGTTCTGGGCCTTGAGGGTAGAGCAACGAAGTGCGCCGTCAACAAAAAAACCTCTTGAGCATTGTTCTCGTGGGTTCGTATGCTTTTTTACAAAATGAATAGTCATGGGTAGACGGTGCTTATGCATGGGGCAGAAACCATGCAGGGCAAAGTGCCAATGGTTCTAACCAAAGGTTCTCTATGCCCTCTGTGGACGTTGCCATCTAGGGAGGAAGTTTTCCTGTGACCCAAGGTAAAAGTGAGCATCGACTGACTGAAAGCGATCTCTACCAGTTCACTAGAACATCTCAGTGGTACCCCCATCCACTGGGGCTTTTGTATACGGATGGAGTGTTTTACTTAGCTGAGAGAGGAGGTGCCTTCTGGTTGCTGGATGCGATCGCATCATGACAGCTCGACCCGCGTATTCGAGATGATTGGATGCTCCAGCAGATTCAGTTGTGGAAGCTATCGGTAAACCCAGATCGCTCGGCACTGCTCATCTGCGAGCGCGATTCAGACAATGTGGCCGTTACTCAGGAGATCCCGTTCACGGATTTTCCGCTTCAGTCAGTCATCATCTACTGCCAAGATGAAGTGCTGCGGCGGCCGTCTGAGCATTAGTTGCTGAGATTGATCAGGGTGTATTGAGATGCGCAGGGGCATGGACGGAAGGTTTTCGGACGTGAGCTCTGTATGATTTGTGCTTCCTAGATCGCATTGACGGCCCCAAAGTACAAAGTAGCGAAAAACTATCTCCACCAGTGACAAACATCTTGGACAGCCTCAGTAACAGCCGCAAGAGCTTCTTGTTCTGTATCCCTGAAAATCACAGATATTAAGCTAGTTAAACACGGCAAGGCATAGGGACGAGTTATCCCTGAAAGGCATCGAATATATTGGATTGGAAAATTTAAGCACTGAGGGGCTAAGGCCGAGAGTACCTTGGCTCGAGACTGCTCATCCCCAATCGCTTGGGCCGCCTCCAGGGCTTGGGGCAACAGGGAATCTGGCAACTTATCGGCTAAGGCCGAGAGTACCTCGGCTCGAGACCGCTCATACCCAATCGCTTGAGCCGCCTCCAGGGCTTGGGGCAACAGGAAATCTGGCAACTTATCGGCTAAGGCCAAGAGGGCCTCGGCTCGATCGTGCTCATCCCCAATCGCTTGGGCCGCCTCCAGGGCTTGGGGCAACAGGAAATCTGGCAACTTATCGGCTAAGGCCGAGAGTACCTTGGCTCGATCCTGCTCATCCCCAATCGCTTGGGCCGCCTCGAGGGCTTGGGGCAACAGGGAATCTGGCAACTTATCGGCTAAGGCCAAGAGGGCCTCGGCTCGAGACCAATCATCCCCAATCGCTTGGGCCGCCTCCAGGGCTTGGGGCATCACCCCTGGCAACTTATCCGCTAAAGCCGAGAGGGCATAGGCTCGAGACCAATTACCCCCAATCGCTTGGGCCGCCTCCAGGGCTTGGGGCATCAACTCTGGAAACTTATCCGCTAAGGCCGAGAGGACCCGGGCTCGAGACTGCTCATCCCCCATCGCTTGGGCCGCCTCCAGGGCTTGGGGCA
>NZ_JACJOX010000078.1 GCF_014695775.1 Leptolyngbya sp. FACHB-60
GACTATGACCAGGAGTTATACAAAGCACGGCATCTAATTGAGAACTTCTTTGCCAAGCTTAAGCAGTATCGAGCGATTGCTACCCGCTACGATAAGCTCGCAGAAACCTTTCTTAGTGCAATCTACATGGCGGCTGTCGTGATTTGGCTTAATTGATGACACGCCCTAGGCTACAGCGCAATAACGCGCTCAGCCACCCGCAGCTTGGCCGAGCGGGCCCGGGGGTTCAGACTCACTTCGGTTTCGGTGGCAATTACGGGTTTTTTGGTGATTACTTTTAGATCGGGAGAGTCTTTTAGGGTGTGCTTAACCAGGCGATCTTCCAAACTATGGAAACTGATAATCACCAGCCGTCCACCGGGAGTTAACCAGGTGGGGGCAACCTTCAGCAGGGTTTCTAATACCTTTAACTCCTGGTTGACTGCAATTCGCAGTGCCTGAAAGGTGCGAGTAGCCGGATGAATCCGACCGTAGCGATAGCTGCGCGGCACGCAGTAAGAGATGGCCTCGGCCAGATCGGTGGTGGTCTGCCAGGGGCGCTGGTCAACAATTTTGCGGGCAATGCGACGAGAAAGGCGCTCTTCACCGTAGTTGTAGATCAAGTTGGCCAGCTCAGTTTCATCCCAATGGTTGACGATGTCGGCGGCGGTGAGGTCTTGGCGCGGATCCATGCGCATGTCGAGGGGAGCGGTTTGACGAAAGCTAAAGCCGCGATCGCCCACATCGAGCTGCACCGAGCTCACCCCCAGGTCGGCCAAAACACCGTCGAATAGATTTCCGGCGGGGTTGTAGTCGGCAAAATTGCCGTGCCACAAAGAAACTCTGTCACCAAACTCGGCCAGATTGGCCTGAGTCGCCGCGATCGCCGCCGCATCCTGATCCACCGCCACCACCTTCACGGTTGGGTCAGCTTCAAGCATCAGCCGACTGTGGCCACCGCCACCGGCAGTCGCGTCTAAATACCGCCCACCAGGCTGAATGTTAAGCCCTTCGATCACCGCCTCAGGCAGCACCGGCACATGATGAAACTCTGGCTCTGCCATCAGTAATCTCAATCCCTGCTTCTGTATGCCAACTGAGGCGATACCCATTAAGATACTCAAAGATACAGCAGAACTAGATTTTGACGATTGGGTAGCCCCTATGTCGATTATTGAAACTAAGACCGAACCCATGGTGCTCAACATGGGGCCCCACCATCCCTCCATGCACGGGGTGCTGCGGTTAATTGTCACCCTCGACGGCGAAGACGTGCTCGACTGCGAGCCGGTGATTGGCTACCTGCACCGAGGCATGGAGAAAATCGCCGAAAACCGTACCAACCTTATGTTTGTGCCCTACGTGAGCCGGTGGGACTACGCGGAGGGTATGTTTAATGAAGCGATTACCGTCAACGCCCCTGAAAAGCTGGCCAACATCGAAGTACCCAAGCGGGCCAGCTACATTCGCGTCATCATGCTGGAGCTCAACCGCATTGCCAACCACCTACTGTGGCTTGGCCCCTTTCTAGCTGACGTCGGCGCTCAGACCCCTTTCTTCTACATCTTCCGCGAGCGCGAGATGATCTATGACCTGTGGGAAGCCGCTACCGGTTACCGCATGGTCAACAACAACTACTTCCGCATTGGCGGCGTGGCCGCTGACCTGCCCTATGGCTGGCTCGACAAGTGCCTCGACTTTTGCGACTACTTTTTGCCCAAGGTCGACGAGTACGAAAAGTTAATTACCAACAACCCCATCTTTCGCCGCCGAATTGAGGGCATTGGCACCATTACCCGCGACGAAGCGATCTCCTGGGGGCTGTCAGGCCCAATGCTGCGTGGCTCTGGCGTCAAGTGGGATCTCCGCAAGGTCGATCACTACGAGTGCTACGACGACTTCGATTGGGACGTGCATTACGAAACCGCTGGCGACTGCATGGCTCGCTACCAGGTGCGCATTCGCGAAATGCGGGAATCTGTCAAAATTTTGCGGCAGGCCTGTGCCCAAATTCCGGGCGGCCCCTTTGAGAACCTTGAGGCCAAGCGCATGGCCGAAGGCCCGAAATCAGAGTGGAACAATTTTGACTACCAGTTCATTGGCAAAAAAATTGCCCCTACCTTCAAAATCCCTGCGGGCGAGCACTACGTCCGAGTGGAAACCGGCAAAGGCGAGATGGGCATCTTTCTCATCGGCAATGACAGTATCTTCCCCTCGCGCTGGAAGATCCGCGCCCCGGACTTTGTCAATCTGCAAATCTTGCCCCACCTACTGAAGGGGGTGAAGGTGGCCGATATTATGGCCATTCTAGGCAGTATCGACATCATTATGGGGTCGGTAGATCGCTAGGGGCCGCACCCCGGCTCAGGTTTCTGGGCCGATGAGCTACCATTGCAATGGCTTAGACTTGCCCTGTCTAAAGGGCAGTGGAGGGCGCTTGTCCTACCTCTGCGCTGGGTGCATCTAGCCCCCTGTTCCTGAATCATGCCGCTGCCTGTGACCTCACTGCCCTCCAGCCCCTCTCCTACCCTCGCCCGGCAGCGCCGGATTCAGAAGGCAAAGCAGCGGCGAGCGCTGTTTATTGCCCTGCTGCTGCTAGGGGTGGGGTTTGTGGGCGTGCGATCGCTGCCCTATCCCTCGTTGCGGCAGATTCAAGAGACCGTATGGGTCAGCCATCCTGAGCCACTGGCCATGTCGGGGGGCGACCCCTACATTCGCGCCCTGATGCGCACGATTTCTGCCGCCGAGTCAAACACCAATCAGCCCTACAATGTGCTTTACGGCGGCAACCTCGTGCCGCAGCTCAACCGCCATCCCAACATCTGCGTTGAGATTGTAGCGGGGCCAAATCAGGGGCACTGCACCACTGCTGCCGGGCGCTACCAGTTTTTAACCGGCACCTGGCAAGAAAAAGCCCGCCAGTATCATCCCAAGGCTTCTAGCTGGTTTAGCGCCTGGGGCGACTACAGCTTTGACCCCGAATCGCAAGATCTGGTGGTCTACTACTGGCTCAGAGACACCTCTGCCTGGAATTTGGATATTCCTAACGCCCTACGGGACGATCGCCTAGATGAAGTGTTGCGCCGCCTCTCGGGCACCTGGACCAGTTTGGGTTATGGCATCGAGTCAAACAGCATGACTGCTCGACTGCCGCGCATTTACGAAAACCTACTTCAGGAAGAGCTGACGCGGTCGTCCTCTGGGCAGCTGCCCTAGGGATTATTCGTCAAAAGACAGCTGCCCCCTTGGTATGTTTATACCGAGGGGGCAGGGTGACTCAACTTTAACTTTGCCAAAGAGAATTACAACATCAAGGGCTACCATTCCGCAAGGAACCAGCTGATTTTGCGAATGTTTCGTTCAACCCTTTAAGACTGGCCAAAGTCAGCTTTGCTGCGGTTCTCATTGCGCAGCTGATGTAAGTCAGCCTTATAGAGATTTGCAATCCAGAGTTTCTTAAAATCGACCTTGTTGAGGGTTCCAGATCCTAGTTTTGCGAAAGCGGCTTTGTCGCGGTTCTCGTTACGCAAGGGACTACGGTGACGCGAATGCTCGATTTGGCAGAGGTTTTTGAGTGGGTCATTGGCCGTCTCGATAATCAGACGCTTGCGCAGCAAGATCTCGTCGAGCAGCGGCATCAGGGCGTTTTTCATGTCCTTGCGCCGTTTGGTAATCAGTTCTAAGCCACGCTCAAAGAGCGACTCAAAGAATGTCTGCGAAATATACCCTTGGTCTCTAAACAGCCTGCCGACTAGGTTTTTGGTCATCTCGGGAACCGGCTTGCGGTCATCGGTATTGCCCGGCGTCAAGGGTTTTCAAAAATGTGTCAGGCAGAAACGTTAGGCTGCGTCGCACAAATCCTGAATCCACTGTCTCAAAGTACTGTCGATCGCAGCGTAGTCAGCTCAACTTAGGAGCGTGGTGTGGAGTGAGCGCACAGCATCTCGATCTCGCCTTCTGCCCAAAACCCAAATTGAGCCCTAGATGACGCAGCCCTTAGCCCATCCAATTGTAGCCACTGGAAAATCGCGATCGCTTTATCAGAACGGGGGGCAGTAATCGCCAGTATTCTGTCACTGCTGTTTTACGACAGCAATACATCCTGATGACACTTTATTTGTCATCAGGATGTATTGCTGATGTTCCTTAATCAGCTTCAAAGACGGGGCAACGAACGTATCCCTTTCTGCTGCATAATGTTTTCCCTCTCGCTTGACGAGGTTTCAAGCCTTTCACGCACTTATATCAGGCAGTCAGCCCATGTACTTCACCCATTCGAGAATCGCTATAGAAGACTGAAGATTTGTACTCTTGACAGCATTGATTTAGCGCTGCAACAGATATCAGCTCATGACACAGGATACAGCCATTTACGAAATAGTTGAGTTAGGTGCGGCATGATGAAATAAGTGAGCAGGACAACACTGAATCCCGTACTGATCAGTTGCTTGAGCAATGCAGGAAATTCGGACAGTAGTGATGCTAGCAAACGATCTGGGATAGGAAGCATGAGAAATACACCTAACCATGTCACTAACACCATCTTGTAGCGAGGAGGTGAAACTATCAGTTTATTTGAAAGCGTGAACCAAGTTTCTAGCCCAGTCAGGGTTTGAACATTCTCAGGTTTTTCAATTAATGGCTACAATCTCGCAATCCATTCCTGTCGGATATCAGATTCCATCCAAACTTTAAGGTTGCTGTACTGATCAAACTTGACAACTACCACGTACTCAGGGTGAGCATGATCCCAGTGCCGGATCATATTGACGCCTAGATGTCCTTTGAATTTGTGAGCATCTGTAGCAATTTTCTTCAAAAGGCGAGAGCAGGCAATCGTGCACCACCCAGACTTGCATCAAGATGGAGAATGTGTGCCTGGAATTAACTTCAAGTGATGAATCAAGGCTTCAGAGAAGATAAACCTTTTTACAGCTTCGAGAACAGCAGATTTAACCCCTCGGTCATTGTGGGATGAGTTAACACACCATCTCGCAGAACGGTATAAGGCATCTTCGCTTGCATTATCATCTGCACCGTCGAAATCACTTCACCCGCTTCATGACACAACAGTGAGCAACCAAGAATTTTACCTGTCTCGGTGTCCACGATCGCCTTCAGCAAGCCATCAGTTTGCCCTAATGTTCGCGCTCTGGGAATTGCTGAAGCATCCAGTTTTGCCACGCGATAAGCATAACCTTGTTGCCATGCTTCGGTTTCGGTTAGACCCACATGAGCCAGTTCTGGATCGATAAAAAGACACGACGGAATCAAGCGATCGCGCGTACTGCGGTTACCGCCATCAATTAGATTTGCTTTGACGATGCGGTAATCATCGAGCGATACATGGGTATATTGTGGTCCTCCATTAATATCGCCTAATGCCCAAATTCCCGGTATGTTGGTCTCCAGGCGATCGTTGACTGGGATAAATCCATAGGCATCGATTGCTACACCAGCAGCGGCTAAATTTAGAGTTTCAGTGGTAGGCACACGCCCAACAGCGACAAGCAGATGTGAACCCTGAAGAGTTATTTTCTGGTCAGCGACTTGAATTTGTAGCTCAGTTGCATTACCAGCGCGATTCTCCAAAGGAGACGCTTCGCGAACGACTCTTAACACCTTTGCCTTTAGCAGGAATTCAATACCGTCTCGTTCTAAAAGTGCTTGAACGGCGATCGCAATATCAGGGTCTTGCTGTGACAGAATTTGCTCACCTTGCCCAATTACAGTAATGCGAGATCCAAAACGCCGAAACATCTGGGCAAATTCCAAACCAATGTAGCCGCTACCGAGAACGATCAAATGTTCTGGCAGATGTTCTAGCTCCATGATCGATTCGCTAGTCAAGAAACCAACTTCTTTGAGTCCAGGCACCGATGGAATTGACGGTCTTGTACCTGTATTGATAAAGAAGCGTTCTGCGGTGAGGTGCCGGGTTTTACCTTCGGCGGTTGTCACTTCGATTGTTTTGGGCGCAATGAATTGTCCTGTTCCAATAATCAGGTTGTGACCTAAAGCAGTTTCTAGGTTGTGCAAATTCATGTCACGCATGGATTGGACAACCGTTCGTTTGCGTTGAATCACGGCGACTAAAGTAACGGTGAGTGCATCGGTTTTAACTCCATACGTAGCACTATTTCGCACTGCATTTGCAACGTGAGCACTCGCTACCATTGTTTTTGTGGGAATGCAGGCAACGTTGATGCACCCGCCACCAATCATGGTTAAGCTGCATTCAACCAATGCTGTTTTCCGTCCGTCAGCAACTAGCGCTGGTGCAAGTGTTTTACCTGCTTTACCGCCGCCAATAATAATGTCGTCGTAGTACTCAGAATTCATACTTACATTACCTAACGTGAGCGGTCATTTAGTGCCAAAGTGAGTTCGCATGAAGGCAATATATTCATCCTCAGAGGTTTCCCGTCTCGCCTTGATCATCGATTGAATGTCGTCCGTTGCTACGTAGCGCAAACGATTTGTGCCATCGGTTGCTGCCTGGTAAATTACCTTTGCAACATCCTCCTCTGTGGCTTGGCGCGCGTCGCGGAGGCTCTCAAAGACGGCGTTGGTGTGAGTGACGAAGCGCTCATAGTCAGGAATTGCACTATTCTCCACAGTCTCAATGCCGATACGTTGCTCAAACTTCGTGTTTGCGATGCCACCAGGTTCAATGATCTTTACGGCAATATTTTGCGAAGCCAGCTCGTAGGAAAGGGCTTCGCTAAAGCCTTCGAGGGCGAATTTGCTAGCGCAATATAGCGAAAGCATCGGCAGCGTAACTACGCCCGCTCCTGAGCTTATATTGAGAATCAAGCCAGCTTTGTTTTGCCGGAAATGTGGCAGAATTGCACGTGTAACATTCATAACCCCAAAGACGTTGACGTTGAATTGCTCCACTACTTTTTCGGGTGGCGTTGCCTCAAACAGCCCGAAGAGCCCAAAGCCAGCATTGTTGACCAAAGCGTCGATCTGCCCAAAGCGAGCGATCGCAGTCTCAATTGCTGCGGTGATGCTCACGCGATCTTGAACGTCTAAGCGTGTAACCAGTACGTTGGGGATCTGGACAAGTTCTTGTTCTTTCTCCGGATGCCGCATTGTAGCCACAACATTCCAGCCTTCGTGAGCAAAAAGGCGTGCAGTGGCTTTGCCCAATCCAGAGGAGGTTCCCGTGATCAGAATGGTTTTTGCCATATTTGTTTCAAATGCTTCTCTTTAGCAACGATGGTTGCCATTAAGGGTTTAGAGGTTAGATTTTGTTTCTCTACCCGACCTACGATTTTGGCTTTGGGGCTACTACATGGCCTTTACAATTTCATCTGTAGACATAACTGCATTGGCGATATATCCAAAATTGATCAGTGCCGCTTTGTAGCCGTCGCCCAGGTCTGGATGCCGAGGGGCAGCCGTTGCATCTTTGACGACGAGCACCTCAAATCCTTGCTCGATTAAGTCGCGCAAGTGAGCTTCAACACAGATGTTGGCTAGCATTCCAAGCAAAATGACTTTGCAGATATTTCGCTTACGCAGTTGCAAAACGAGGTCGTTGCTCTGTGGTCCATAGGCTTTATGGGGACTGACCACGATCGTTTTGCCATCCTCAATGAAGGGCTTGTAGCGATCGAGCCAGTCAGCACCAGACCCTAAGAAGCCGTCAAGGCTCAATGCACCACTGCGATCGAACTCTTTAGACTCCAACATTATCCGCTCTACCGTTCCAGCAAAATTCCAGCCATAGTCGGTAGGGTAGTAATAGTGGGGGGAGATAAAGACTTCAAAGTCAGCTTGCTTGGCAACCTTGAAGACTCGCTCAATGTTTTCGACAGTCTTGTTCTCCTTAACACTGTCACTCACCAAATCCCAGGAAACACCTGTTTCGCTCAAAACATCGTTTTGTGGATCGATAACGACCACTGCGGTGTCAGTCTTGTTAATGTTCATTGTTTTTTCTTATCTGTTAATTTTCACGCTTCGGATTGTTAAAAACCACCATCTGAGCGGCACTTCCCCGGTAATCCAGTTTGAGTCGGAGAACGCAAACTGGATAGCCGCTCTCCAATGGGATTCAAAGCAGTTGCGAAAAGACGAGTTCCATACATCCGCAACGTGTTTATGCTTCTCTAGTTATCAGCCGCAGCGTGTTCGATAAGCTCGACAACGGCATCTGGATGGGAAACCATCACCACATGTGATGCACCACGCACCACGACCGTTTCCTTTGAGTTAGCGCGCTCCGCCATGAAAGCCTGCGCTGCTGCGGGAATGTTTAAGTCGCGCTCGCCATAGATAAACCAGGACGGGATAGACTTCCATGCGGGCTCGCCGGAGCCTTCGTTAAGCGCAGCTTCCGTGATCGGACGCTGGGTGCTAGCCATCAACTGCGTGTCTGAGGTGGGCAGATCTGCGGCAAACTGCGCATGGAATTTGTCCTGCTGAATGTATAGGTCTTTGCCGCCATCGGGCAGTTCGACCGGCGGCGCAAGTGTCGGACCAAGCGTGCTGCCGGGATAACGTCCTGAGAGTTCGGCGGCAGTTTCGCCCGTGTCAGGAGCGAAACCGGCAACGTAGACAAGCGCCTTCACGTTCCCGTCGTCATTAACCGCATTGGTAATCACCGCACCTCCGTAGGAATGTCCAACTAGCACGATGAGACCCTCGATGCCACTGAGGACGCTGGCGACATAGTCTGCGTCGCTTTGGACTCCTCGTAGGGGATTAGCTACAGCGATCGTTGGATAACCTTTCGTGATTAGCTCGCTCAATACCCCGTTCCAGCTGGAAGACTCGGCGAACGCGCCGTGGATGAGGACGATGGTGGGCTTGTCTTGTGCACTTGCAGTGTTCATGGTGACTCCTAGAAAAGTAATTACAGTGGTTCCTAAAAAGAGTGCGACGACCAGAAGCAGGCGGATACCCTTCCTGAGGGTGAGCATGTTCATGTTGTGATCTCCTTTGTGTTTGTTTGTCTCGTTGGATGTCGAAAAGACAGTTTCCACATCAATTCAATTGGATACAATGCCCTTCGCCGAGCAGTCGTTCCGTTGAGTTATCAGGGGCAATGCTGCTTTAACTCTCCCGATCAAAGGAGGAAACCTTTCCTACTTGAGGTGCAACTTGAAGAAGTCAGTGGTTCGACTATTGGCCAAGGTGGCTGCATCCCTGTCGTAGTGAATGCCACGGTGTCGGGCAAAAGCGTGTTTGCAACCTGGGTAGGTAAACACCTGAGCAGTTGCAGCGTCTTTTAGCGTTTCGATGATGGACTTTTGCGCATCCTTGGAGATGTACTCATCCTCCTCGCCCAGATGAACCAACAGCGGATTCTTGATATTGTTTACTTCGTCCAGGTGCTTTTCCATGCTGCCACCGTAGTAAACGACAGAGGCATCAGCACTCCTGCGCGCCGTCGTGATAAAGCTCATCAGACCGCCAAGACAGTAGCCCATTAATCCAACTTTTCCGTTGGTGCCAGGCAGCGATCGCGCCGTCTCCATTGTCGAAGCAATATCTGCAACGCCAGTGTCATAGTTGAAGGCTGTGTAGAGGGCAAAGCCCTTTTCCCATTCAGCCTCGGATTGATCCGACATATCAACACCTGGCTCCATCCGCCAGAACAAGTCTGGACTCACAGCGATATATCCCTGCAAAGCGAGTTCGTCACAGGTGTCTCGGATATCAGCATTGACACCAAAAAGTTCCTGAATGACAACGATCGCTGGTGCTGGTAGGACATCCGGATGCGCTACATAAGACTGAAAAGTTCCGTCATGGGTATCCACGGTGATGTATTTGCTCATGCATTTCTCCTAGTGAGAACATTTCTCATAACCGACCGAATTATTTCAAAATTGATCTGATCCAAGCCAAAGAGGACCATAGTGATGCACAACTTTTCACCAGTAATACAGGCGAAATCAAAAGCACCGATTCCCTTAGAAGCACGTGTCACAATTGCGATTTTCCGTCTAGTTTATTCACGGTTGCGAATCCTATGGCGGTTAGGTTCAAAGCAGCCAGCTGTAACAAATGCGATTAGACGAAAATGATCATTCGATCGTTAACAGCAACGTCTCATCTCAACAATTCAGCACTAGGACTTAAGAAATGCCAGCAGATCGGCATTGAGTTCATCCCTACTGGTGTCGCCCAGGCTATGCGACCCACCAGGATAAATTTTCAAAATTGAATCTTTGACAAGCTTTGCAGACAGGGGAGCAGAAGCTCCAATCGGCACGATCTGATCATCATCGCCATGAAGGATTAGCGTCGGCACGTCAAACTTCTTCAAGTCCTCGGTAAAGTCTGTTTCCGAAAACGCTTTGATGCAGTCATATCCGTTCTTGTGACCAGACATCATGCCCTGCATCCACCAGGCGTTGATCAGCCCTTGAGAGACTTTGGCCCCCGGTCGATTGAAGCCGAAGAACGGACCACTCGCCACATCCAGAAAGAACTGCGATCGGTCTGCCAAAAACGCCTCCCGAAAGCCGTCAAAGACCTCAATGGGTAGCCCACCCGGATTTGCCTCCGTTTTAAGCATGATTGGGGGCACTGCACCCATCAGCACTGCTTTGGCGACACGCGCCGTTCCATGCCGTCCGATGAAGCGCGCCACTTCGCCGCCACCCGTAGAGTGGCCAATCATCACTGCATCTTTCAGATCCAGTGCCTCAAGAAGTTCTGCCAGATCGTCGGCGTAGGTGTCCATGTCATTGCCATTCCACGGTTGGCTTGAGCGTCCATGACCGCGGCGATCGTGCGCGATGCAACGGTAGCCGTGCGAGGCAAGAAAAAACATCTGCGATTCCCAAGCATCGGCGCTGAGGGGCCAACCGTGACTAAAGACAATGGGTTGTCCTGTACCCCAGTCTTTGTAATAGATTTGCGTACCATCTTTAGTCGTAATTGTGCTCATCTGGCTCCTAAACTGAATTAGTCGAACGTTGGCTTGATGACTTGCCTTGCTTGTGACGATGGATCACCCTATTTAGCAACAGCCCGACTGGAGCGTTGCCAACCGCGTCTGGAGCTGCCTTAAATCTGTGCCATGCCGCCATCGACAAACAGCTCGATGCCGCTCACAAAGCTGCTGTCGTCCGAAGCAAGAAAGACAACAGCTTTGGCAATCTCATCGGGCGTGCCGACTCGCCCTAATGGGATATTGGCAGCTTGGCTGGCTACGAATTCCTGCACCTGCTCATCACTCAGTCCCATGAGGTTGTAGCCAGGAGTCGGAACTACGCCGGGGCTAATAGCGTTGACTCGGATCTTGCGATCCTTAAGGTCGAGTATCCAATTTCGGGCAAACGATCGCACGGCGGCTTTAGTTGCACTGTAAACACTAAAGGCCGGAGTGCCTTTGATCGAAGTAATCGAAGCATTCAGAATGATGGAAGCGCCCTCCGGCAACAGAGGCAGTGCCTTCTGCACGGTGAACAGTAAACCTTTAACGTTCGTGTTGAACGTTTTATCAAAATGTTCCTCAGTGATTGATCCAAGTGGGGCGATTTCTCCGCCGCCTGCATTGGCGAAGATCACATCAAGATGTCCTTGCTCTTGCTTGATTGTGGCGAACAGGCGATCGAGGTCTTCCATCTTGGAAGCATCACTCTGAACACCCGTGACGTTTTTACCAATCTCTTTTACGGCAGCGTCCAGTTCAGGCTGACGACGACCCGTGATGAAGACATAGGCACCTTCAGCGGCAAAGTGCTTAGCAGTGGCAAGACCGAGGCCGCTAGTACCGCCGGTGACAAGCGCGACTTTTCCATCTAATTTTTGCATGATGAATCCTGTAGTTGTTTGGGATGGCTGCTAATGCACAACACTGTTTAAGCATGACTGTGGTCATGATGAGGATGAGCCATTGGATGTTTAGGATGGCTCATCCTTCCACTGGTCAGGCAGGAACAGGTTGCAGTCGGGATGCGAGAAATTGAGTGATATAGTTTGCGATCGCCTCTCCTTCCTCTTCTAAAGCAAAATGTCCGGTATCAAGTAAATGGAACTCAACGTCTTCTAGGTCACGCTTGTAGGGATAAGCGCCTTCGGCAGGGAAGATATAGTCGTTCTTGCCCCAAGCAATTAAGGTTGGTGGCTGATATTTGCGGAAATACTCTTGCCACTGTGGATATAACGGTGGGTTCGTACCATAGCTATAAAGCAGCGCCAATTGAATCTCATCATTTCCGGGGCGATCGAGGAAGCGTTGATCCATATTCCAGGTATCCGGACTGATTGCTTCAGGGTTGCGAACACCGTTGGTGTATTGCCACTTCGTTGTTTCCAAAGTGACAAGGTATTTGAGCTTGTCTGCATTCTCAGGTGAGCGGTCTTGCCAATACGCTTTAATCGGCTCCCAAAATTCGCGTAGACCTTCCTCGTAAGCATTTCCGTTTTGAACAATTAAAGCTTGTACTCGCTCTGGATACTTAGCAGCAATGCGATAGCCGATCGGAGCACCATAATCCATCACATAGAGGCTGTATTTTTTGAGATCGATCGCGGTAATAAATTTCTCCATGATCTCAGCTAAGTGATCAAAGGTGTAATCAAACTCATTCACGGTTGGCATCGAACTGTTGCCGTAACCAGGGTAATCAGGGGCAACCAGATGAAATTGATCAGCCAGCGCAGAAATTAAATCTCGAAACATATGAGAGGAAGTTGGGAAGCCATGTAATAGCAAAATTGTTGGATTCTTACGAGAGCCTGCTTCTCGATAAAAGATATCTAGACCATCGATCGAAACTGTGCGAAAAGTAGTCATTCCGCTACTCCTTGTAATTGTATAAGTGATGCAATTGTGGTGTGCAATCAACACACGCTACCGCTGAAAGTAGTCACGCCAGCTCTTGGGTAAAGCTTCAAGTTGGGCGGCGCGGTGAAGTAGCTCTGGATTATCATCCGCATCAACATAAAGTTGAGTAATATCGGCAACTGTGATATTGTTTTCATCCCGGCTTACCAACTCTAGAGTGTCTCCAGTTCCGACTTCACCCTCTTGCAATACACGAAAGTAAAACCCTGTGCGACGACTAGCGAGAAATCGCTTCACCATATCTGATCGTCCAAACCGAATTCCCAGTTTGTAGCAAGGCATCCGAGGCTGAGTCACCATGAGTTTGACGGTGCCAATCTGAAAGTGATCGCCAATGTTCACGTCGTCTTCTCTCAGTCCAGTGGTTGTGAAATTTTCACCAAAGTTGCCTATTGTTAGCTCTGTGTCAGGTAATTCACCACGCCAGTAGTCATAATGCTCGAATGGATAAACATAGACTGCTTTGTCTGCTCCGCCATGAACCGTTAAATCTGCTTGCCGATCGCCGTCTAAATTGAGCGATCGCACCATCACGCGATCGCTGACTGGCTCTTTAAAAATCCCGGTGGTAACAGTTTTTGCTTTCCAGGTGACTTTACGCGGTAGCCCGACATTAACAGAGATAAGTTTCATCTCCAGCTCCAAACCTTTAAGCGGCATTCTCTGTGAATCGGTTTATTTCTTATGCGGAAAGGTGGCAGGTCATAACCTCAACTGGAAGGTAAATCTCCGGGCGCACCCAGAATTTCATCACCAATCTCAGCAGAAATACGCTCAAACAGTGCCATGTCTGATGGTTCTGCCTCATCCAGCGTCCCCACTGCTGCAATCAATCGAGCAAAGGAACTAGGCGCAGCAACGACCAATCCGCGAGCAGGGCGATCGCCGAGCGCCGCGACAACGTGAGGGGTATATGGAGCAATCAGGAAGCTTTCACCCGCATTCAGTACAACCTTGTTCTCACCTGCCCAGACCGTGAACTCACCTTCCAATACATAGAGTTGCTCGGAATAGCGTGTGTGGCGATGGGGAGGGGTTTGTATGCCCGGTGGAAAGTAGCCTTCGATGAGATCGTACTGTCCTCCAGTTGTAGCGTGATCGGCAATAATATTGAGGTGAGAGCCAAAGAGCCAAAGAGCTTGTGTCACGAGATTGCTCCGTTAATAAACGATTTGTGTGATGAAAAGTTAGTTTGCAATTGCTGAAGGTATTTGCTGTAAAACGTGATCCGAAGCTTTAATTAAATCGGCGGCTTTTTCGCCAATCATGATCGTCGGTGCATTCGTATTGCCTGTGGTGATCGTTGGCATGATAGAAGCATCTACAACGCGCAACCCCTCAAGCCCACGTACTCGTAGTTCAGGGTCTACCACTGCCATTGGGTCAGTGCCCATTTTGCAAGTACCAACCGGATGCCACACTGTACTGCAAGTTTCCCGAACGTAAGCAACGAGTGCTGCATCACTCTGCTTGTCAGCACCCGGAGCAACTTCCCTACCGCGAAACTCATCCAAAGCACTGGCATGAAACAAGTTACGGAGTAACTTAATCCCGACAACAAGCTTTTGCACGTCAGTTTCACATTGGAGAAAGTTCATTTGGATTATCGGCGTGTCCTTGGGGTCGGGGGAACGTAAACTGACACTGCCAATGTTTTGGGGATGGGTTAAACAAACAAAACTTACGAAACCCAAACCAGAATGGGCATAACCAGGCGGTGCCAACAAAACCGGACCGAAGAGAAACTGTAAATCTGGCGCAGCATCCAAAATTCCCTCGGTATGCAAGAGCAAGCCAGCTTCAGCGATACTACTGGTGCTTGCCGCATGTAAATCCTGAGTTGCCTCATATGCTACAGAGACAACAGGGTGGTCTTGGAGATTTTGACCAACACCCGGCAAATCAGCCACTACCGGAATTCCCATCGCTTGCAGGTGTTCTGCATCTCCAATACCAGAAAGCATCAGCAGCTTGGGCGAATCGAACGCGCCAGCACTTAAAATCACTTCCTGGTTAACGCTGGCCTGGTGCAGTGTGCCCTCATGGAGGTACTCCACCCCAACGGTGCGAGTACCCTCAAACAACAGGCGAGTTACCAACGCTCCTGTTGTTACAGTTAAATTAGGACGCTGGAGAATGGGCACAAGAAAGGCAGCAGCAGTACTGTGCCGTTTACCATCCTTGATCGTCAACTGATAGAGCCCTGCTCCTTCCTGCTGCAGGCCGTTCGGATCTGGATTGTGGTCATATCCTAGTGACACTGCTGCGTCTACAAATCGTTGAGATATTACAGCAGGCGCAATGTGATCGGTGACACTCAGCTCTCCATTAACTCCGTGAAATTCGGACGCACCTCGTGAGAAGTGCTCTGATTTCTTAAAGTAGGGCAAAACATCTTGGTAGCTCCAACCGGGGTTGCCTAATTCCTGCCAGTGGTCATAATCACGAGGATGGCCCCGCATATAAATCATGACGTTAATCGAACTGCTGCCGCCCAAAACTTTGCCACGGGGACAAAAGATTGTGCGGCCATTCAGGTAGGGCTCGGGCTCAGAGAAATATGCCCAGTCCACTTCAGAGCCCTGTAGACTGAGACATTCTGCTGGGATGTGAATTTCTGGTTTCGTGTCGGGGCTGCCCGCTTCGAGAAGTAACACGGTTACGTCACTGTCTTGTGTTAGACGGTTAGCGACCACACAACCTGCCGAGCCTGCGCCAACTACAATATAGTCATAGTGAGTCATAAAATCCTCTTTTTCTATTGTTGGCAATAAGGAACGTAGCTAAAAAGGAATGCGAATAAGTTGGCTTAAAAATTATTACTAAAATGCTGCTGAGAAATTAATCTGTTTCAGCGCGTCAGCATTAGTTTAAGCTAGAAAATTTAATTCTGATGGTGTGTGATTCTTAGCACGTAACCAATGCCACGCACTGTGTGAATTAGTTGTTTTGCTCCTTGAGCTTTCAACTTAATTCGCAAATATCGAATATAGACTTCGATAACATTTGAATTCGTAAAGTTTTCGCACCCCCAAACATCATCTAAAATTTGTAAACGGGTCAATACTTGGTTGGGATGCCGCATCAAATATTCTAATAAATCGAACTCTTTGGCAGTCAGTTCAATTTCTCGATTTTCGTAGTAAACCTGTCGTGCCTTCTTGCTGAGAACAAGACGCTCAAATTTTAGAAGGTAAGTCTCTTTCGCCCCTTCTCTTAAGTGTGCTCGAATCCTAGCGATTAGTTCTTCTATAGCAAAAGGCTTGCTAAGACAATCACTAGCTCCTGCATTTAAACCCATGACTCTTTCAGAAACTTGTCCTTCATGAGTTAATACAATAATGGGCACATTGTTATAAGTTGAGCGCAACCGATGACAAAACTCTATGCAGGAGACACCGATAAGAGCCCAGCTAACAATAATTAAATGTGGGTTTGCTTGACGAGCAGCGAGCAAACCGCTGATACCATCCTTAGTTAAGGTGATTTGATATCCTTCACAGTCAAGTTCTTGAATGATTAGTTGAGCAAGTTGATCGTCATTTTCTACTAACAGGATGTTGTAGGTTACTGCGTTCGATACCTCTCTATTAGCGCGATCGCTAGCACGGGGTCGAAAAATAGTTTGCATCATCTTTGCTTAAAGTGTGTTTGTAGGAAAGCTTACTACTTCGCTCATACAGCCATAAGCTAGGCTCCGAATGAATTCAAGGTTTCATCTGTAATTTCGTTGAAAAGTTGAGAAACAGAAAGCTTAATGACTTGCGGTAGTGATAGCTGCTATCAACTGCTCAACATTCCAGCGATCGCGATACCGAATTCCATTGATAAACAAAGCTGGAGCAGTGGTTACTCCACTTTCTAATCCACCTTCAATATCTTGATTGATGCGAGCGACATGTACTTGTTGAGAGAGATCTTGCAGAAGCTGGCAAACGTCAAGTTCTAGGCGATTGGCATATTCAACCAGATAGCCATTGCCCAAGGCCTCCTGCTGAGTGAACAGCATATCGTGCATCTGCCAGAATCGGCCCTGTGCTGCTGCTGCTTCTACTGTCTCCGCTGCTTTTTGAGCTTGAGGATAGGCTGAATACTCGTCAATAAAGTGACGAAACACGACACCGATCCAGTTCTCCCCAGGAAATCTAGAACTAAAATGTTGCTGAATTTCCTGAATTAGCTGATGGAGTTTTCTACACTGAGGGCATTGGTAGTGTCCATACTCTACGAGTATGATTGAGGCGTTGAGTAACCCTTGGTAGTGATCACGTTGTGAGGGTAAAATTAAGAGCTGATCAAAATGACTATTTTCACTCGTTAGATCATTAGACATACTGGCAAAAGGAGTTTTCAAGATATCGAAGGATTGCCATGATCTCTATCTTTAGCTCTCGCCGCCTCCGTTATTTGTATGTCTTTAGCCTATGAGACTAATGCAGATTTGTCGCCAACTCAAAGTTGAGTGAGCGAAGGCATAAAACAACAGGTGCTCACTATCTCTGCAACGAGCCCTCAACCGAACTTAAGTTCGGTTCTCATCGCGATCACAACTTGGCGAGTCCTCGTTTCAATGCTGTAATCACCGCTTGTGTGCGATCGCTCACACCTAATTTGCTCAAAATTCGGTTGATGTGGAACTTAACCGTACTTTCGGTAATATTCAAAGCCACACCAATACTGTGGTTACTCAGGCCAAGCGCCATCTGACAAACAACCTCTCGTTCGCGATCGCTCAATTCTGGAATGTTCATCCGTTGCACCAACTTGGCAGCAACTTCAGAAGGGATATATTGTTGCCCACTATGAACGATCTGGATAGCGCTAAGCAGAGCATCCGGTTCAGCATCCTTGAGCAAATAGCCCTTGGCTCCAGCACGTAACGCTCGATAAATATCCTCGTCGCCGTCGTACGTGGTCAGTATGACAATGTGAGCATGGGCAAATTCAGCACAGATTGCTAAAGTCGCATCAGCACCACTCATCTGGGGCATTTGCAAGTCCATCAAGGTGACATCAGGTTGGAGTTGTCGATATAGGGCGATCGCTTCCTGTCCATTGCCTGCTTGACCAACCACCGTCATATCCGGCTCGTTTTCAATCATCGCGGCTAGTCCTTGCCGGACAATGGTGTGATCATCAACGATCAAAACACGGATCGCTGTAGGCTGGCTCATACTGATGCCTCTCGATTTACAGATACAATCACTTCGGTTCCCTGCCCCAGTCGGCTCTCGATCGAGAGTTGTGCCCCAATGCGTTCCGCTCGCTCGGTCATCCCCACTAAGCCAAATCCATGATTTAGGAGCGTATGATTGACTTCAAATCCTTGTCCGTTGTCTCTAATTTGCAAGAAGCATTGCGTCAACTCATAAATTAACTCAATCCGAATTTCGGTTGCGTTTGCATACCTGACAGCGTTTGTAAAAGCTTCCTGTGCAATTCTTAAAAGATTGTTTTCAGTTTCAGCAGGCAGTACATAAGGTGTGCCGATAACCTCACAAATTAAGCTGGTTTCGGTTGAAGATTGCAGAGCGGCTACAAATCGTTCTAGCGCTGTCCAGAGATTGCCATCTTCTAGCGATTGGGGACGGAGTGCCGCAACCGACCGTCGAGCTTCTGTCAGCCCGCTGCGAGCCAAATCTCGTACCGTATTAATATGGGTTTGAATTGCGTCAGGGTTAGTGATCACCAATCGAGAAACGGTTCCCATATGAACCAGAATCCCCGTAAAGGCTTGCGCCAGCGTATCATGAATTTCTCGCGCCATCCGGTTACGTTCTTCTAAAATTGAGGCTTCTTCGGCACGTTTGCGATCCGTGATATCTCTTGCTAGCCAAATGACAGAATGTTCTGAGATGGGTGAAATGCGAGTTGCAAACCAAGTTTTCCACTCTCCCATCATCAAGCTATACTCAACCGTTAGAGGTTGCTGAGTGGTCAATGCTTGCCGAATATAGCCAAGAAATGTATCGGCTTGCGATTGCTCAAAAATTTCATGTAATGTTCGGCCTACCTGTTCGTCAATCGGTTTATATGATTTTTCTGACTCGATGAGGTTCGCTCTCAAAACACGCCCTTCTGCATCTACCTCCAAGAGAGGATCGGGCATGGCTGAAAAGAGCGCACGAAGTTCTGCTTCAGAGGCTTGCAACGCTACTTCTGCCTGTTTGCGTCTAATCCCTAATGCAATCTCGCGAGCCGCAAACTCCAACGCCTCAAAGTTGGACAACGGAATGGAGTGTCGAGTAAACATTGCAATCACGCCAACAAGCTGCTCATCCAGCAAGATGGGATAGCCCGCAAATGCCACCATGCCTTCTCGTTCTGCCCATTCTTGATCAATGGAGGGTTCATAAAACACATTGTTGGTCAATAAAGGACAGCGGTCCTGAGCAATTCGTCCAACTTTGAAGTTACCTATGGAAACTCGACTGTGGGTACCGTCAAGACGGGTATACATCCCTGCACTGGCTTGTAACTCCAAAAAATTCTTGTCTTTATCTAGCGTCCAAATACGAGCGAATGCAGCAGTAAAGTGCTGAACAACGGCTTCAGTACAGCGTTGCAGCATCAGGGGCAAACTATCACTTTGAGCAAGGGCATTGTCCACATCAGCGCGAAAAGCGGAGAGGATGGACTGTTCCCGAAACTGAGCTTCGGACTGGCGCAACACTTCTTCTGCTTTTTTGTGATGGCTAATGTCTGTGTTTAGAGCATAGAATCCTTTGACTTGAGCATTACCATCAATATGGGGAATCAAGGTCGCGCTAATATATCTTTTTCCAGATTGCAAAGGCATTTCTACTTCCAGAGTTGCAGTTTGCCCTTCAAACACCTGATTGATATACGGTTCAACTACTTGATAAGCTCTGTCACCCAAGATTTCACGTACATGCTTACCCAGAATCTGATCTCGATTACAGCTAAACCAGTCCTCGTAGGTGTGGTTAACAAAGCAATAGCGTTGATTAGCATCCACGTAGCTGATACAAACGGGGAGAGCATCAGTGATCAGTCGTAATTCCTGTTCCCGGTGGCGCAGTGCAGCTTCACTTTCCTGCAACGCTGCTGTTCGTTCTGCAACCTGTTGCTCTAAGGTGCGGTTGTAATCGGTTAGTAGTTGCTCGGTTTGTTTGCGCTCTGTAATGTCTTGAAAGGCGGCGATCGCATAAACTACATTGCCCTGTTCGTCAAAGACTGGCGTTCCCCATACCTCAACGGGTATAACAGTGTTGTCTCGATGAATCTCCAAATCATCTGTTCTTGTGCGTTCACCTCCCAGTGCGCGGAACAGCGCTAGTTTCTCAGTAGGATATTTTTGACTTGTTCCCGCTAAATAACCTTGATAAATTTCTACAAGCTGATCAAGTGTTGCAGAAGGAACAGCACCTTTGCCCAAGAGCTGAGTTGCCTGCTGGTTGAAGTAGTAAGGACGACCCTCCGCATCCACGACGCTAATTCCTACTGGAACTGCTTCTAGAAATTGAGCCATCTGACTTTCGCTAGTGCGTAGCTTTGAGTAGAGTTTGGCGTTTTCGATCGCGATCGCGGCCTGAGTGGAGAGTAAATTCAGAACTTGCAATCGCTCCGGTGTAAAAGCTCCAGCCGCTAATTGATTTCCCAGATACAACACGCCAACCAGCTTACTTTGATTCAGCAGCGGCAAACAGAGCAGTGATTGAATTTGGTTCTGCTGAATGTAGGGATCATTGATGAAATTACCTTCACGAGTTGCATGATTCAGAATCACAGATTCATTAGTTCGGATCACATAATGAATAATGGATTCTGGTAAGCGATTTGTAATTGGAATCGATTGCAGCACTCGTGTAGCGTAGACCTGTTCACCATCGTTGAGTTCACACGCTGCTTCGATCGTCCATGCGCCTGAGTTTTCCAAAAGCAGACACCCGGTCTGTGCACCAGCATTTTCAATCAAAATCTGCATTAAGGAATGAAGCAACTGATCCAGTTCAATTTCACTCGAAATTGCTTGAGCTGCTTTCATCACCGTCGCTAAATCGAGAGCAGTATGTGAGGTGTTATAGGTAGTTTCAGAAGTAGCACGGGTTGGTGTATAAGCCGTGTCTGACAACTGAGAAAAGAACTGTGGATAACGAGTTTCTAAGTCTTTGATCTTTGCCGTTGCTCCCCAACGTTTATAACAGTAGTGAGCTTCTTTCATGTAGAGCTGGGCAAACTTTTCCAGACCTCGCGCTAGATAATGTTTAGCAGCTAATTCGTAGGCTAACGCCTCTTCCTGAACATATTCGTTTTCCCTGGCTCCTTGAATCGCTTGTTCGTAAAATTTTTCTGCCTCCAGCCACTGCCCCAACACTCGCGCTTTTTCTGCCTCAACCAGATGATATTTATGCAGGAAATTCATGGGCGCGTGATCTGCCCAATGTTCCATTTTTTCCTGATTAACCGCAACTTTGTTGAGGATTTCTGCCTGAGTTTGATCGCTGCTTCGGGGATAGGTTACAAGTCTTGCCAGAGAATCATAGAGGTAGTAGAAAGGCTCAAGGGGTGCGCCTTTCAATGCGCCTAGTTGACTTTCTGCTCTAGTTGAGCTTTCAACTGCCTGAGTGTATTCAGAAAATAAATAGCATAGGAAAAGTTTAAGGAAATTTATTACCAGGATTACGCCTTCAAGTTTTTCCTGCTGTGGCAGTTCATTTTCCTCATTATAGGCTTCACCAACCAAACGGGTTGGACTCTGTGAGCATCCGATCAAATTCAAGACAGACTGCTGAAGTAATCGAAGCCAGATTAGTGACATTTTCTGTTTAATTTGCCGGATTGCTTCACTGTATGTCCTCATCTCGCGTTCAATCTCCACGAGTTGCCTGCCAACAATAAAGGCTTGGAAGCAATAAGTGTGAGCGCAATAGGAGGCATACTCTAAATCTCCGGTTTCTAACCCACTTTGATAGCCTTCTCGCAATGGCTTCGCTATTTCTCTAAGATGTTCTTTCCAGTGGATGATGAAGTCATTTACAGTCAGCAATATTCTAGCTTTAAGTGAATGGGTATCCAGTTGTGACAAAAGCCTGAGAGCAAGCTGTCCAAACTGATAACCAATCTCGATGTTTCCAACCATTCCACAAAAAACAAATCCTAAATTGGCATAGGCAAAGGGGGACACAGAAGCATTGCCATAATTAATGGACAAGTTGACCTGTTTAGATGCCAGTAGGGACAACAGATCGGGAGCAGCAAGATATGCAGCGATCGTTATACTAGATAGAATTCGCATTGCTGCCAATTTGTCTGGCTCAGTCATTCGCGGCAAATGGATTAAGTCTCCGATGGGTTCACCGTTAAAGAGAGATGTGATCCTATCTAGTTCAAGTTGAATTTCCGATTGACTTGTCTTCTCAGAAAAACTGATTCCCAATTGCTGCAAAACTTGAAATGCAGTATTTATTGCTTTCAGGGGTTGGTTCTGCACCATATCGGTTTGAATTTTGACTTCGTAGATGTTTATAGTGTCAAGAATTGTTTTAGCTTGTTGCAGAACAATTCCTGCCCAACATTCCATCTGCTCAAACTCACCACACAAAAATGCAACTTCTGTGGTTTCTGTGTATACCGCCAGGGTCATATCATAGTTCGTTTTCCAGCTAGAAGCTGTTAGCCATACCATACTTGTGTTTAAATAGTTTTTCGCCACGCTATAGGCGATCGCCCCTTTTGCTTTCTGCCCTGCGGTTAAATTTAATCTGGCAATCTCATCTCGTTCAGATTGATCAGTAACCAGCTCAAGTCCATGATTGAGATGATCCACAATCTCAAATAGGCGCTCTGATAGTTCTTCGGATAACGTTTTCTCAAGCAGATTGCGACCAATTTGGAGATGAATTGCTTGTTTTTGAGACTCATCAATTAAGGTGTAGGCAGCTTGCTGAACGCGATCGTGCAAGAATTTATACTCTTGAACTAATAAGTTCTCATCTAATGCAGAGAGTGGTTGAATGAGTCCAGCGTGTATCGCTGTTAATAAGTTACGGAAAACTATTTGAGGCGATTGTTCACACACGATCGCTAATATTTCTAGATCAAATTCAGCCCCAATGCAGGCGGCCAGTTGAAGTATCTGCTGTGTCGCTTCCGGCAGTTTCCGCAACTTGCTTAGTATTAACTCCGCCACATTATCGGTGATGTTTAGAGCTTGAATTTGATTAATGTTCCACTGCCAGCTTAGGCACTCTGCATCAAAGCTCAAAAGATTTTCACTGTGCAGCAGTCTCAAGAATTCACCAATAAAAAAGGGGTTGCCCTCAGTTTTACGCAACACTAATTTAGCCAAGGGGCGAACGCTATCGGCATCCTGATGTAGTGTCTCAGCGACCAGCTGAGCTAACGGCTCAAGGGTTAGAGGTGCTAGAACAATTTCTTGAAGCACTGCCCCTTGTTGTCGCAACTTCTCTAGGGTCAACACAAGTGGATGAGTTGAAACCACTTCGTTGTTTCGATATGCTCCTATCAAGAATAGGAATTGGGTTTGCTCGTCGAGCAGCATTAGTTCGATTAGCTTCAGCGTGGCTGAGTCAACCCACTGCAAATCATCTAAGAAGACAACTAGCGGATGTTCTTTAGAACAAAACACTCGAATGAACTGCTGAAAAACTCGATTGAAGCGGTTTTGAGCTTCTGTTACTCCAACGTCTGCTACGGGTGACTGCTTGCCAATAATCAGTTCTACTTCAGGAATCACATCAACGATAAGTTGTCCACTGCTTCCTAAAGCAGTAAGAAGGCGCGATCGCCACTGCTGCAGTTGCTCAGTCGGTTCACCCAGCAATTGTTGCACCAATTGTTGTAAGGCATGGGCGATCGCACTGTAGGGAATATTTCGCTGAAACTGGTCAAACTTACCAGAGACAAAATAACCGTGTCTGGCAGTAATCGATTTGTAAAGCTCTTGCACGAGTGCTGATTTGCCAACACCTGAGTAGCCAGAAACCAACATCATCGTGCCAAATGAGGGATTAGGGAGTTCTTCTTCATTCCTTGCTATTTTCTCAAATGTTGCCAATAGCGCTGCAATTTCTGTTTCTCGTCCATACAATTTTTGGGGGATGCCAAGCTGTTCCGACACATCTTGCAGCCCCAGTTGAATGTCGTCAATTTGTCCTGTTTCTGTAAGCTGGCGAAGGCAGATTTCTAAATCTGCTTTGATACCCCAAGCATTCTGATAGCGATCTTCGGCATTCTTCGCCATCAGTTTTGTAATGATGTCTGAAATAGCTTTAGGAATTGCTACGTTTAACTCACATGGGGAAACAGGTTGTTTGGCAATGTGACAATGGACTATTTCTAGAATGTCTGTTGTTGTAAACGGCAACTGTCCAGTTAAAAGCTCGTAGAACGTCACACCGAGCGAGTAAAAATCGGTTCGGTAGTCCAGCAAACGGTTCATACGCCCAGTTTGCTCGGGAGAAAGGTAAGCAAGAGTGCCCTCCAACGCATGGAGACTTTTGAACATCGGATTCGTGCGATTAAATCGGGTAGCAATACCAAAGTCAATGATTTTGATAACGCCAGCATCCAGATTGAGGACGATGTTGTTAGGATTGATGTCTTTATGAACAATCCCAGCCGCGTGAATTTTCCCTAAAATATTTGTGATATCGATAGCAAGATGCAGAAATGTAGATAAGTGCATAGGGCAGAAACTTGATTGCTGCCTCATCCATTGCTCTAGGGACTCACCACCAAAGTCTTCTAAAAGAATAGCAAGCGTACGGTGATAGTCCTGCTGGCTATATGCCTTGACCACTCCCTCCAGATTGAGAGAGCGGGTAATTTCATATTCCTGTCGGTAACGCGTTAATTCTTGAGGAGAGGGATAATCCTGCTTGAGCATTTTGACGATGATCGCCCGCTCATCTTGCATCCTAATCCCTCGGTACACCAAGGAATTTGGGCTTTCGTAAATTTTCTTGTGGATGGCAATTCCAGATAAAGCAATCATAGAACGCCCTCTCAAAGGATACTATGTCACAAGCTATGCCACCAATTATATCGGTTTCAATGGAATTCCAAAAAATTGAAATAATTCAATCCATAACAAGGAACAATTCTATTACAGAATCAGAGTAATGTGTATTCCAGAATACTTTAGCTCTCAATAAGCTTTCGTCGAGAAGATTTCTAAGTTAGGCAGACAATTGCTTCAATGCTCAACGAGAGAATCAGTTTTCAGATTAAACTTTGTCAAGAAAAGACTTTTATTCGGTCATACAAAGGTGGGGTGTGCCCGAATTCATTCCTAAACTCTGAGTAGGGAATAGATAAGCACGACACCTACGGCTATGCTCCTACGGAGACCGGTGGTATGACCTCAGATTGGGGCAGCGGCAAGGGCACGTGAAATATGATGGGATGGGCACAAAACCCTCATCAAGAGCCTAATTGACCAGCAAAACATTATTCGGTATCGTTTTTGGCAAGACACTGGGATTAGTCGAGCAACCGCTGATCGGTTGTGTGATGACTCTGGCTACATTCCTACAGGTGATGTGCTCGAAAAAATTTGCCGGGCCTACGGCTGGCAATCAGGAGACTTCATCATCTACGAGCCAGATGAGCCCTAGCCCCTTCCGATTCTTCCTAACTATCAAGTAGGCATAGCGGTTACTTCAATGACTAAATAGGGCTTGAGTTAGCGGGCAGCAAATGATACATTTGCACTATTTTGTAGCGGCGAAAGCTCATGGCTCAAAAAACAATCCAGTGCCGCCTTGTCGCTTCACCCACAACCCGGCAATACCTCTGGATGCTGGCCGCAGAGAAAAATACGCCCTTAATCAACGCCCTCATTCAAGCCGTTGTTAATCATGAGGATTTTGAGGCTTGGCGACTCAAGGGTAGGCATCCCGCTGATGTGGTCACCAAGCTTTGCAAAAGCCTGAAAAACGAAGCCCCTTTCTCCGACCAGCCCTCTCGGTTCTATGCTTCTGTTGAGAAAGCCGTCAATTACATATTTAAGTCCTAGTTTACGATTCAAAGTCGTCTAAAGCGCCAAATATCTGGCAAGCGAATGTGGCTCACCATCCTCAAAAGTGATGAGGAGCTAATTGAGATGTGCGGCCAGGATTTAGAAGCCATTCAGAAAAAAGCCGCTCAAATTCTGGCTCAGATTGAAAAAAATGTTGAGATAGATAAGAAAGGCAGCCCCGTCAAATCAGCAAAAGACTTAATCCGGGCGCAACTCTTCAAAAAGCACGATGGTGCCAAACAAGCCCTAATCTGCTGTGCCACTGCTTACTTACTCAAAAACGGTGGCCAACTTCCTGATAAACCTGAAGAGCTTGAAAAATTTGCCCATCGCTGTCGCAAATCCGAAATCCAGGTGCAGCGCCTTCAAGATCAACTCGAAGCCCGCATTCCCAAAGGCCGCGACCTAACTGGGCAAGCCTGGCTCTCGACCCTGCTAACCGCCACTACCACCGTGCCCAGGGACAACCGTGAGCACAAGCAGTGGCAAGACAAGCCGCTAGCCCAGCCTCGCACCATCCCCTTTCCTATCCTGTTTGAAACCAACGAAGACTTGGTCTGGTCTTGTAACCAGGCTGGTCGTCTCTGTGTGCACTTCAAGGGTCTTAGTGAGCACACCTTTCAGATTTACTGCGACCAGCGGCAACTTCCTTGGTTTCAGAGATTTTTAGAGGATCAAACAACTAAACGGGCCAGCAAAAGACAGCACTCTAGCGCTCTCTTCACCCTGCGCTCCGCCTGTATCTCTTGGAAAGAGAGTGATCACAAATGTCGTCCTTGGGATACCTATTACCTCACCCTCTCCTGTACTATCGATACACGCCTCTGGAGCGAAAAAGAGACCGAGGACGTGCGCCAGGAGAAAGCCGCAGAGACCGCTGAGGTGCTCACCCAACTTAGCAAGAAGAGCAGCTTGTCTGATACCCAGCGAGATTATGCCAAACGGCTCACCTCTACCCTAGAGAAGCTCAACAGCCCCTTTGACCGACCCAGCCAACCTCGCTACCAAGGCAACCCCCACATCATCGTTGGCCTGAGCCTGGGCTGGGATAATCCCCTGACTCTAGCTGTTTGGAACGCTCAGACCCAAGAGGTACTGGCTTACCGCAGTCTCAAACAACTTCTTGGCAAAGACTATGCCCTATTTCTTCGGCAACGGCGAGAACAAGGTAAACAATCCCATGCCCGCCACAAAGCCCAACGCCAGGGCAAGAACAACCAGTTTGGCACCTCTAACCTGGGAGAGCATGTAGATCGACTGCTAGCGAAGGCAGTGGTGGTCATAGCTCAGCAGTACGGAGCTGGCAGCGTTGCCGTTCCAAAGTTAGACAATATTCGTGAGATCTTACAAGCCGAAATTGAGGCGAAAGCCGAGTAAAAGGCCCCAGGCTCGGTAGAAGGCCAGAAACGCTATGCCAAGCAGTACAAAAGTAGCATCCACAAATGGAGCTACGGCAGGCTGCTAGATCAAATTGCGAGCAAAGCTGCACAGAACGGAATGGCTATAGAGGCTGTTAAACAGCCCTGGCAGCAAAATGTTGGGGAGATGGCAAAGGCAGTTGCGATCGCAGCCTATGATTCCAGACAGTAGTATTTTAGTACTAAAGTCTGCACTACAATAGGCCCAAAGCTTTGAACCTGGAAAACTGAATATCTCAATAGCGCCGCGACTCATGCTTTGGCCTCTGAGTCGTGTGAAATAAGGGTTAGTTTGGCTGTCGGATGACAGCCGTGCTTTCTGGCCCTGGTAGCTACTCGCCCTGATGCTGTCGGACGAGAGGCCTAGGCTTCTCCGAAGAGATTAAGTCGTAGTTGATGTGCTTGTAACTTCAATTATGGCGTAGGTGCGCTCCCAGCAATAGGGGTGCGGATGTACTGCTGTAGCGGCTACCAAATCACCTCCGAACAAGGAGGAACTCGCTCCAATATTGGGTTTAAGGGTCTTTCGTAAGGTGAAATTATCCTTCTCGATCCGCGCAAAGTCTGGAATGCCTATCAGAGCTAATTTGCAAAGTAAATCTTAAGCCACCAGGCGACGCAGCATGAGACGGATGAACGCTCCATAAACCATAGCTTCGGCATTTTCGGTGTGCAGTTCATAATCCTT
>NZ_JACJOX010000079.1 GCF_014695775.1 Leptolyngbya sp. FACHB-60
CGTTAAACGCGGCATTGTAAGTTTGTAGGATGTACTTTCGATCAAATTCGGATTCTAACTTAAGTTAGAGTCAGCCTTCTACTTTGCGATCGCATGGTTGCTCTATCAATTTGTACTGTAAAAGTTTTAACTCACTGTAGACGACGGCTTGAAGGCAATCTCCTATATTGAACTCACTCTGAAAGAAGCTGATTACTAGAACTGGCCACACTTCAGATAGCTAGGAAAAATGACATTGATTGAATTTGAATGAAAAAGGAGACAAACCCATGAACAACACCATCGACACAATGATCGATCCCAATGACAGCGTGCTGCTGCTGATTGATCATTAAAGCGGACTCTTCCAACTTGTGCGTGACATTGAACTCCCAGTCCTCCGCGCCACTGCCACCCCAATGCGCGGCATGTGCCGTATGGCGTTTATGGCAGCCATGAGCGGCGCAAAGTTCTGGTGACCTTGGCGAGTTGCTAAAACCGTTCGTGTTCCTTGACCTAATCAGTGAAAGCAACCCCGCCCGAAAGAGCGATAGCTCTGAGATTTGCTGCAGGGGCAAGTCAACATCATCAACCCCAACCTGGACACAATCACATGACACAAGATCATCTCACAAGCGACGTCACGCTCGCCACCGCTGCACCCGCACACACGCAAGAGGCTGGCAAGGGTCTGACCGCAGCGCAATTGCTGAAGCTCAGTCTGGACACTTTCCTAGCCAAAGATATTAAGGGCTGGGCTGAACTCTGGGACGAAAACGTCGTCGCCGAATTCCCCTTCGCGCCCGACGTGGCGTCCAGAAAGCTGGTGGGCCGAGCGGCTTTCTACGAGTATTTGAAGAACTATCCCAGCGTCATCGATATTCAAAGTACTCCCACGCTAAAGATCAACGCCACCAACGACCCCAACATGGCTATTGCCGAATGGAGCGTCTCAGGCCGGGTGATCAGCAACGGCAACCCCTATGAAATGAGCTACGCCACGTTTGTCACGTTCAAGAACGGGCTAATCGTCACCTACCGCGAGTACTGGGACCCGATGGTGTTCATGGCAGCCATGAGCGGCGCAAAGTTCTGGTGACCTTGGCGAGTTGCTAAAACCGTTCGTGTTCCTTGACCTAGCCAGTTTTGATGCCACTGTGGGGAACCAAGGGTTCCCCATACACCCGCACTCCGGCATCGCGACGCTGACGTTCATGACTCAGGGTAACTTTCGCTATGTGGACACGATTGGTCAGCAAGGCGTTTTGGCGGCTGGCGGTGTTGAATGGATAAAGGCAGGAAACGGCGTGTGGCACTCGGCACCCCCGTTGGCGACACGCAGGTTAAAGGCTTCCAGCTCTGGATCGCCTTGCCCGCTGCGGAAGAAAACACGCCTGCGCAAAGCATCTACCTGGCTCCGTCCGACGTGCCGCAGGAAGGGCCTGCGCGGGCACTGCGTGGGCGCTATGGCGAGGCGCAAAGCACTGGCGCAGATGACATACCTCTCCGCCTCCATACGTCGTAGTCAATGCTTGAATTTCTGTTGACTTTCCATCGCAATATATTCAAAGGAATTTACGTTGATTGGCTACAGATTGTTGCGATCGCGCAGCGTGTGCATAGCACGTATCGCCTTTTCCAACCAATCTAAATAAGTCTGTTCCCGTTGCTTCACTAAGTCCAAAACCAGTCGATGCAGTTTTTGTTCACGCGATGCAGTCGGATTACTCAAAGATAGAGCCTCGATCGCCTCACACTGGGCTAGCTTTTCTTGCCGTGCTTCCAGTTCCTGCTCTAGCAAATCCACGATCGCCTCGTTAGGCAACTGAGCCGCCAAATAGAGTTGTACCAGCAACGGCTCTCGCAACACGGGCAACGGATGATGTGTCTGAAGCCAGTGGGTTAACTCTGCTTCGCCTGCTTCGGTAATCCGGTAAACCTTGCGATTGGGGCGATCGTGCTGAATCTCAACAGTACAGGTAATCCACCCCTGTGACTCCAGTTTGTCTAAAGTCCGATAAATCTGTGCCTGATCTGCTGGCCACAGATGGGAAATGCAATCGTCAAAGCACTCGGTTTTGAGGTCGTAGCCGGTTCGCTCCTGTTGTTGGAGCAGACCCAGAATCACATGGGCAAGAGACATAGGCGGTTTACCGAACGAACAGGGAGGACAAGCCCTACCCATAGAATTTATATCCTTCTATGTTAATATATGATTAATCATATATAGGACAAGTTTTATAAACTGTCTGCCTGGAGGCAACTGTATGACAACTCAAACTCAAACACTCCGAACCGTTGCTGGAATCATTAATAGTGTAGAAACGCTTGAAGGAGCAGGCTTCCTGGTGCGTCGTCCCTTTCCCAAGAGTAGCTTTTCCGAGTTTGACCCCTTTCTCCTCCTCGATGAATTGGGTCCCGTGAATCTGAAGTCCGGTCAAGCAAAGGGCGCACCGGATCATCCCCATCGTGGCTTTGAAACCGTCAGCTACGTCCTGGATGGACGGCTGGAACACAAGGACTCGGTCGGTCATGCCGGACTGCTCAATCCCGGTGATGTGCAGTGGATGACCGCTGGGGCAGGCGTAGTGCATTCCGAAATGCCAGAAGCTGAGTTTACCCGCACGGGTGGGCGACTGCACGGCATTCAACTGTGGGTCAACTTGCCGCAGCAGGACAAGATGATTGCTCCTCATTATCAGGAAATTCCATCAGCGCAGATTCCGGTGGCTCAGACCAAAGATGGGTCTGTGACGGTGCGCGTGATTGCGGGAGAAGCGTTGGGGGCGAAAGCGGTGATTGAAACCCGTACCCCGATTATCTACCTGCACTTCACGCTACAACCGGGAGCAAGCATGGTTCAACCGGTACCGAAAGAGTACAACGCCTTTACCTATGTCCTCGATGGGTCTGGTTTGTTTGGCACTGAGCAGGAACGGGGTGAGGATGGGCAAATGGTAATTTTTGCACCTGATGGTGAGGAAGTGGCGATCGCCAATCCTGCGGATGCCACCCAGCCCCTTGATCTATTGCTGATTGCTGGAGTGCCGCTGAATGAACCTGTGGTGCGCTATGGTCCTTTTGTGATGAACACTGAAGCCGAAATCCTGCAAGCGATCGACGATTACCGAAATGGAAGGATGGGACACATTCATGCTTAACACGCTTCAACACCGCATTACCCAACATCAACTGCTGACCGATATCCGCATCAAGTTATTGCATTTGCATAAACTGTTGTTGGATACAGAGCGTATTCGTTACGAACAGGTGCGCGGACGGGTTTCTAAAGGTGAATTGCTGCAACTAGTGATCAATCACGATCAATTTGCCTGGCTGCATCACCTCTCAGAATTGATTGTGAAAATTGATGAGTTAATCCACTCGGATGAGCCGATCACCTCTGAGGTAATTGCTGCTCTCATTGCTGATGTTCGGATTCTACTCACACCTGATGAAGCTGAAAATGACTTTGCTGTGAAGTATGATGCGGCGTTTCAACGCAACCCCGATGTGGTGTTAGCTCATGCTGATTTGGTCACACTGCTAGCGACTAAAGTTCAACTATAAATTGAGCAGTTCGTCCAGATTAAATTTAATCTGGACGAACTGCTTTTATGCATTGTGTTTACCGAGTCGTAAGCATTCGCGACGTGTTCAGGTGTTTATTGATTTCCTGATTCAACGATTTGGGAATCCGCCCCATTGGGAGAGAAACGTTTGACTGATGATACTACCTACTCTGATAGTCACTACAAACTGATGTACTCTCAAACAAATCAGTGTGTCCGATTCTAACTTAAGTTATAACCAGCCTTCTACTCTGCGATCGCATAGCAACTCTATCAGTCTGTACTGTAAAACTTTTAACTCGCTATAGACGACGACTCGAAGGCGATCTTCTATATTGAATTTATGCAAATAGAGATGCAGTCAAGTGACCGAGTAAGTTAATTACAAGGTTTCCTGTCTGATACGAATGTAGAAAGATGAACGACGATCGTAGTCACGGTCCCTTACTTGTACCCCCTTCAACCCAAGATTGGATGCAAGGTGTGCTGAGTGCAAAGGTCGTGCTGGTGATGTATGGAGACTATCAAGA
>NZ_JACJOX010000008.1 GCF_014695775.1 Leptolyngbya sp. FACHB-60
GCGGCGCAAACGCTATCATCATCGCCATGAATTCCATCGCAGCAAGCTCCTCAGCCCCTCATCTGAATTCTGCTTGCTGCTTTCCTTTTTGGATCAAATGGATAAAGTCGAGCTCAGGCCTTGATACAAAGCAAATATCAAACTAAAGCCTGCATGCCCCACATCATGGAATTGGATGGGACTCTTGTGGGTACTGGTCTGCTAATAGAGGATAGATGCTCGAAAGCCTTTCGCTGGAATGAGTTGGTTTCAGCCAACTAGCGACTAAACAGAGCAGGGGAGTAAATCCGCAGTGTCTAACAATCTGTTTAGAGCACAGTGAGTAGGTCGAAGCTCACTCACTGCCGCCGCCCTTATACGACTTCCCACAGTAGGGACAAAACCGGAACTTGAGAGAGGCGATAGGTTCCCGGCAGCCTGAACAGCGGTCTTGCAGCTTGCTCCCACAGGCGAAGCAGTGCTTTGAGCGTGGAGTCGTCCACATCGGATCGGGTGATGTGCCGGGCACCCAACACTGGGGGCAAAACTTGAGGGCTGCGATTTCCTCCACAGTCCTGCCCTGACAGACCGCATCCAGATAATCCACTGAAATACCCAGAGCATGGGCCAAACCGCTTTTAGGCTTCTGCTTTAGCCGTGTGGTTTGACCACGCTCAATCTTGCCTACACTTTGAGGATGGATCCCGGCCTTCTCCGCCAACTCTTTTTGGCTCAGGCCCAGGCTCATCCGCCCCCGCTGCACATAGGCTGCGAGGGTTTCTCCAGGGGTTGGAGCCAGGTTTTGAGATAAAAGGTGCATTAAAGTATAGACAAAAGAGTTTGTATAAACGCTATCTTAACCTCAAAATAAAGGTGACTAATTGAAATGAAAACGGTCATTACCTTAGCTGGTGTTTCGGTAGAATTCTTACAACGTCCAGGACTAGAAAAGAGTACCCGGCGCTCCTACGAATCCGCATTGCTGCCCCTCTTACAGGAGTATGGGCAGATGCCGATTGAAATCATCACCCGGCAAACGTTGCAGGACTATCTCAGCGAGTTGCCTAACCTGGCTTACACCACCCACCAACGACACCAAGCCACTATCCAGGCGTTGTTTAACTTCGCGGTCGAGCAAGGCTATCTCAAAGCCAATCCAATCGCTCGATTGAAGCGGCGGAAGCCTGACCGGGATAAAGGTGAGCATGGTACGGATGACGTGATCCGCTACCTGACACCAGAGCAGCTTAAGGTCTTGTATCAGGTGGTAGTGCCAAATTTGCGGATGAATGCGCTGGTACATCTGCTACATCGAACAGGGGCAAGGATCGCTGAGGTGCTGGCCCTTGATCTAGAAATCATGAACCTCGACCAGCGAAAGTTTCAGGTGGTCGGCAAAGGCAACAAACGGCGGTGGTGCTTCTATAGCGAAGATGCGGCTCGGGTTCTGGAGCGCTATCTAAAATACGAGCGACACTCGGGTTGTTCAGCCCTGTTTACGGCCCAGCAGCCCTTCACACTAGAAGTAAGCCGGATGAGCTATCGCACGGCTTACCAGGATTGGACGGATTTAATCGCTCAAAGTCCAGAGCTAGAGGGCATTCGGATGCATGACCTGCGCCATACCTTTGCCACTGAGAGAGTAGGCCTGATGGGGATCGAGGAATTAAGAGCGTTAATGGGGCACCAGAACATTCAGACAACCTTGCGCTATCAAAAGGTAACATCGCAGCGGGCAGAAACAGTCGCTCAAGCGGCGCTTGCTGCGTTAACTCAAAGCTAATTATTGATCTGCTAAAAACGTTAGCAAATATGTGTGGTTACATAGCGTTTAGTTCTATAGGGTTTTGCTGATGCAGAGTATAGACAGCACTCTGCATCAGTAAAGTGAGGCAAAATAAGGATCGCCACCCAATAACGTGGCGAATGGATCCAAATTGAGCCAAAAATAATCATGCACTCGAAATTCAATGCACGTTACTAGAGAATACGAATATAGGGATCGGTGTCCGCAGTCCTTACTGATGCGGATTAGCCATTGAAGGCAATCCATTGGCAGACAGCATTGCAGCTTGAAATGCACTGCTAAAGCCTGGTTAACGAGATACTTATGATCAAAGAGAAAGCCACTTGATGCTTATCTCGGCATTCCTGAGTTGTCTAACCTAGCCTTTTGACATGCCTCTGCTTCTTACCCATAGACCTAAAGGGCATTCCACAGTGATGACATTCACCTTTCTCCCAAAGGGATGGGATTTGAAAGGGTTTCTTGCAGCAAGGACACCTGTTCAAAAGCTGTAGATGGTGGTGATTGCAGATAGGCATCTCAGCTTTGTACTGCCACTCCGTGCGGTGGCAAGGAACCTCAGAATAGCAAGCTCCGCAGAGCATAATAGGCCTGGGCTGCATAGATCTATCCCTTGAAGGCAGCATTGCTTCCAGTAGGCTAAAATCCATTCTGCACAAAGCCGCCAGCATCTCCAGCGATTCATTTTCAGGAAAAGGATTAAAGTAAAGCTGCTCCCAACGGGTAACAGCCGCACCTACACCGATCAGTTGTCCGAGAGCATATCCTGATGGCAGACTATTAGCTTTAAGATGACGAAGACGTCCAAGAAAATGACTTATGCTTTCATTCTCGTAGGGCTGTACAGCAACTAGCCTTGGTAAAGAACCAAAATCTCTGCATCTCGTCAACTTACCACCTTCTCTTGTCGGGGCAAATGCTTTTTCCCGTATCTCTCAGCTATGTTCAGAAAAATTCCTGGATCAACTTTTCCATGCCCATTTTTTAGAGAGTGGAGAACAGCTTTAGTTAAAATTTTAATAAGAGAGCCCATTCTAGCTCCGGTGTTAGAAGCCAGAATCTCAAATAAGTCACCTTCCAGATTAGATTCTTTAGGTAACGCGAGAATCTCAAATTCTATTGTGCGCAATGTCTTCTTAAAGTCATCTTCTTCAAGACGATCAAACTCAAAGAGAGATGGAAAAGTAGATAGGAGATCATACAAATTTAGAATAGAGTCAAGTTCACAACCACCTACTAAAGCAACAGGGACACCTGACTCTTCATGAAGTTGCTTCAAATCTAAAAAAGCTTCTTTTTGCAAATTATCTGCATTATCAATAATAATTAATTCAATCCCGAAAGGTTCAATGCAGCCTGCCAAACGAGGTCGCAAATCTTGTTGCTTACCTTCAGGAGCTGCATGATTGATATCTTTCAATATCTGGGAAAATAGTCTCTTGGAGCTTGAGTTTGACCATGCTTTAACGCAAGAGACTCGCTTGTAATCTTCCTCTCGGTAATACAGCGATGATCGGCTTTTCCCTGTGTCCCGAGGGCCGATTACCCGCCCACACTGCTTGACCAAGCGAAGTTCATCGAGCCATTTGAAATATTGAGATGCTCGATCTGTGGGAATAAATGCTGTCCTGAATAGCTCTTCAATCTCCGCAGTCTTAGCAGTAAAATCGGTTCTATTGAGGGCTGGATGTAGCACCTCTACTGGAGCATGTGTTGCGAGTTGCACACTTGTCATATCACCAAATCCTCTTCAGCTGTTTGTTTCTGGAAACGATGAGGCGATGGCGCTCACTCTCGCCTGTATTCTTTTCGTTATCATGTTCAGAGCTAATCGGCTTTGGTTCTGTTTGGTCAGGTATAGTAGACTCAACAGGCTTAAGTCGAGAATGGTCAATACGCTCAGGCAGTAATTCTATCAAATCAGATGCTTTTGAAGACTGAATTTTTCGTGCTTCCCTGCTCTCGACCACATTTGACTTGCCCTTGTCTTTTGACCGAAGTTTTTTTTGCTCGGCTTGTTGGTGCTGTTTTTTATCAAGCTTGCGCTCTTCAACGACATTCTTGCGATTGTCTAAAGCTAATAGAGCATGATAATTTGAATGGCTCCTACTCTTTGCATTCGACTCTTTATTAAGTTGCTCTAGCTCGTATAAAGTAAGCTCTTGCATATCCATATTGATGGCATGAGCAAAGCCGATAAATTCTTCACCTTGACTATATGCAAGCATAGTTAGTACATGATCAGGATCATATCTGAGATTAACATACTCCCCTTTTTTCAACTTCAGCTCATCACAACGATAGTTTATGTTTTTAAAAACTACAGTTCCATGAGCCTGGACAGTTGCCTGTTTCCGTATCATTAGTAAAAGGTCAAGTTCCCGCTCATCTAAAGGCTCTGGAAGCTTTTTCCCCATACCTTGAAACCAAATCTCGTAGCGAGTATAGCGTTTATCGTACGGATAATCTTGATGGTTATAATCATCGCAAAAATAACCGGCCAAAAACATATCCAAGTGATCTATAGTCAAACAGGCTTCCTTTTCTGCTTTCTTTATCTGTTCTTTATTTGATCTATTAGGCTGATATCCTGGCAATGGTTCTAAAACCTGGGTATTAATTGTTTTAAAGAGTCTTTCAATTACTCCTCCTTGATTGGGGCGGGCTCGTAATTTACATTGAAAATTCAGTTTTTTACCAATGGCCTTGATATGCTTTGATGCACTTAAGTCTTTACCTCCATCTGTAAAGAAATACTGCAAAGGAGGGCCGTAAACATTCCAATCCTTATTTAGCTTGTATTCTGCAGGATAATTTTTAGGCAAAATAGCATGCCTAAGGGCAAGTCCGACTTCATAAGCCCCTGGTTGTTTGTGCCAAAGACGGTAACCAATCAGACATCCGGAAAAAGTATCTACAACCGTTGTTAGCCATGGCCTCCATTGGAGAACTTTGCCATCAGCCCCAACGATCCGAATATCTAGTTTGGTATGATCACATTGGATAATTTGGTTGCTGAAACTAGCCTTGAAAGATTCACCATCTCGCGTTTCTACTACACGCCAAGAGCCAGAACCAGGATTTCGAATTTTTTTCTTCTTCTTATAGTCCTCTATATGAGGTTTTAAGACGCGGTAAATAGTTGCTGGATGCGGGTGGTCGCCTTCTTCACGTCCCAAATCAACTACGGCATGCCGTTGAACCTCACGCACAACTTCAGCAGGTTTGAGAGGATGCTTATCTTTTAAGCTTTTCTTGTAGACTTCTGGAATGTAATCTCGCCAGTATTCATCAATTCGGTGAGTTCCTTTATCTGAACGCACAACTCCAGCATCTTCTTGCAGTTCATTGTTAAAGTACTGCTTCAGCAACCGCTCTACTTGGCGGCTCGATAGATTAAGAGTCTCTTCAACCTTGGTTTTCCTTTGAGACTTTACTTTACTATTAGGCGACGCCGCTAACCATTCAGTTAGTCGATAGCGCAGTTTGACCGGATCTGAAGACTCTATTACGATCTGGAATGGATCTGCATCAAAGTCAGTTTCGTCAAGGAAAATTTTGTCAGGGTCTTGATACGTTGACGAATCTTCAGCTTGTCTCTCGCTCATGGGAGGAAGCAGCCTTTTTTGTCTATGAGGCGAATGTACCACTCCTCTCTTCAAATATCTAGCATTTGCGACACCTAATTTGCGAATGACTGGGGCAGGTATTCGCGACATCTATTGTGCGAAAACCAATTTTGCGACACTTATTTTGCGAAGCTTCGAAATGCCTATATTGCAGGTTGAATTTGCTAGAGTGCCCTTAACGAAAGGGGTTGGAGGTAGTCACAACCTGCGACACCAATCTGCGAATCGCGACATTTAGCGTGCGGACGTACATTAAATGTCGCGCTTCGCAGATTGATGTCGTTTTTCGCACACTCATATCGCCAGGAGCGGTTATGCCACTTTTAGCCATTTTGGTTAGAATTTGGACCGAATTTCTGTTTATCGGCCTCCCTGACACCATCACGAACCGGAGAGTGGCCAAGGCCAAAGCAAAGCATCTCAACAGGAACATCCAGTACTTTCATGGCGTGGTCACGCCCGTCATCGTCTGCCCGGGGCAGACTGAGGTAATTCCGTTAGTCTCTGAATTTGTCTAACCGCAAGATGGGTACGACAAACAAGACGGTGAGAATGCCTCCGCCAAAATGAGAACTGCTGGTTTTCGCCGGGCCTAAAGTCCGTTAAGATACGCCCCTAGGGCGCGATTGTCACCCCGATTTGCCCTAAGGAAGCCCCCATGATCATTCAAGAATTTGCTCTGCTGTTGGTGGCGGTACTGGCCAGTGCCCTAGGGCAGCTGTTTCTTAAGGTTGGAGCATTGCAACTGGGCGAGGTCACGGGTGCCAACGCCTTCAACCACATTTTGAGCATTGCCACCACCCCAGCGCTGATGGCCGGGCTGATGGCCTACGGTGTGGGAGCTGTTCTCTATATTTTGGTTCTCACCCGAGTCAGTCTCAGCGTGGCCGCCCCAGCTTCGTCGATGATTTATTTAGCCTCGGTGCTGATTGGGGTAGTGGTGTTTAAAGAAGATCTCTCCCTGGGTCGGCTGGTGGGGCTAGGGTTGATTATGGGTGGTGTGGTTCTAGTTGTCTCCCCATAGCTGGGCTGGGTTAAGAAAGAGCCATCAGCATAGGCTCAGGGTGGGAATTCAGCCCCCCGGCGGCGACCTTTGATGGCGGACAGGCTAGCACCGACAATACGATCAACCCTGGCCTTAGCCGCTAGGTTCGACTCCTGCAATGCCTGCATCCCTGCCATGATTGTGACTGTCGCCAGTTTTAAAGGAGGCGTGGGCAAAACTACCACTGCCATTCATCTGGCTGCCTTTTTGCAGGGCTATGCCGAAACCCTGCTGATCGACGCCGACCCCAACCAGTCGGCTTTAGCCTGGGCCAGCCGAGGTGAGCTGCCCTTTTTAGTGGTTGATCAGTGGCAGGCGAGAGAACTTCCCGCTCCCCACGGCCACGTGGTGATCGATACTCAGGCCCGCCCCATTGCTGCCGACCTGGCCCTGCTGGCGGCCTCTTGCGACCTGCTGGTGCTGCCCAGCACCCCCGATATTTTGGCCCTCGATGCCCTGGCCATAATGGTGGAACATCTGGTAAAGCTACCCGTGGCCCCCTACCGCATTTTGCTGACTATGATTCCCCCTTACCCAAGCCGGGCCGGAGCCGAGGTACGGACCATGCTAATGACCACCGGCCTACCGCTGTTTGTGGGGGGCATTCGTCGCTATAGCGCCTTCCAAAAAGCTGCCCTGGCCGGTACGGCGGTCTACGACGTCAAAGACCCCAAGGCCGAGGTGGGTTGGCAGGACTATATGGCCGTTGGTAAGGAAATCTTGACCTACGCGCTGGAGATGGAACGTTGAGGAGATGGGGGCGGGAAGTGGGGACGAGGGAGATGGGGAAGATAGGTGAGGTGAGGGAGATGGGGAAGTTCTTAGATTCTTGCCTTTTGTCTTAGCCTGCTCCCTCACCCTCCTCATCTCCCTCATCTTCTCCCACTTTCCTGCACTAACCCGCCCCAATCCCTTCGGTTGTCACCACCTTTGACGGATTAGAGACTCTTTAACAGTTCGTTACAATAAGCCTATTGGATAGGAAATGCGTCTCAAGATTCACTTCTCTATCCTCGAGCTTTAACTAAGAGGTGCCCTATGAACGGCAACTTACGGGTGGGGAATCTGTTTGGTATTCCCTTTTATGTGAATGTGTCTTGGTTTTTGGTGCTGGCCCTGGTGACCTGGCAGTACGGCAGTGGTTTGGCGGCGGCGTTTCCGACCCTGGGTGGGTCGTTGCCGTGGGTGCTGGGTCTGGGGGCAGCGCTAACGCTGTTTGCCTCGGTGCTGGCCCATGAGTTGGGGCACAGCTTTGCGGCGCTGCGTCAGGGCATTGGGGTTAACTCGATTACGCTATTTTTGTTTGGCGGTTTGGCGACTTTAGAGAAAGAGTCTGAGACACCAGAGGGAGCGTTTCAGGTGGCGATCGCAGGCCCGCTTGTCAGCTTTGCCCTATTTGGTCTGTTCTCTGTAGCTGGGCTAGTCTTTCCTCTCTCTGGTCCGGTCGCAGGCATTGTGTCGCTGTTGGCTTACATTAACCTGGCCTTGGGTGCCTTTAACCTCATCCCCGGCCTGCCGTTGGATGGCGGTAACGTGCTGAAGTCGATTGTGTGGAAGATTACGGGTCAGCCCCACAAGGGTCTGGTGTTTGCTAGCCGCGCAGGTCAGGTGCTGGGCTGGACTGCGATCGCCCTGGGTATTGGCTCTGTTCTAGGCATCAGCCCGGTGGGCAGCGTTTGGACGCTATTGATTGGCCTATTTCTGCTGCAAAATGCCAACCGCACCGCGCAGTTTGGTACGGTGCAAGGCCGCCTCGCTGGCCTGACGGCTAAAGATGCCCTGGCGCAAGATAGCCCGGTTGTAGAGGCCACTATGTCTCTGCGTGAGTTTGCCGACGATGCTCTGCTGGCTGCCCCTTCGGCCTGGCGCAAGTTTTTGGTGGCCGACGAAACAGGTTTGCTGGTAGGTACGGTGCTGGTCGATGCCCTGAAGCAGGTGCCCCGCGAGCAGTGGGCCGAGACTACCGTCGCCGCCATTATGGAATCGGCTGGTGACATTGTGACGGTGGGTGCCGAGCAGCCGCTGATGGAGGTCATCAAGACCCTGGAAACCCGGAAGATTCAGGCGCTAGCGGTGATTGGTAATGATGGCTCTCTGGCGGGTCTGCTAGAGAAGACCTCAATTCAGAATTTGCTGCAATCACCCCAGGCGGCCTAATCGCTGCTTAGAGCACGGTAGGTAGCGCCTCAGCTCAAACGCAGACCAGACAAATCTGGTCTGCGTTTTGTTTTTGCGATCGGGTATTTCGGAAAATGGCTTATGGACCACCGAGATTTAAGTGGCTTGCAGAAAACCTTGGAGAATGGCGAAGAAACCTGGTTTCTAGTCTCTAACTGGCTGCTAGAAAGTAGACAAAACTCTAGCTATAGCGGTTTAGGAGATCCCCGAGCAAGTCTTCGAAGCGGCCAAAGCGGCCAAATTCCATTTCGTCAAAGTCATCATTGGGCCTGCTGCTGGGGTGGCTGGTGGACGCATACCCTTTCTCGGCTTTTTTCCAGTGGGCACCATAGCGATCGTACTGGCGGCGTTTTGCCGAATCTGAGAGCACTTCGTAGGCTTCATTTAGAGCTTTAAATTGCTCTGTCGCTGCCACATCGTTGGGGTTAAGGTCGGGGTGAAGCTGGCGGGCTAGTTTTCGATAAGACTGTTTGATGGTTAGCAAGCTCGCCTGTCGATCTACCTTTAAAACTGCGTAGTAATCTGTCGATTCTTGGGGGGTTGGCATCGTTTTGCTGTCTAATTGCCCGCTGGCGAAAACCAGCTTCTTTTTCACTATACTGAACGGCACGATTGATGCAGGCCGGAAAGCGCCATAACTAGAAAGCCATAGTGGCCCATTTTCCTGCTTGCGATCGCTCGGAAGCTTCTTCAGCCGATCAAAACCTGTTCTCCGCTAACCCAAAAGGTTTTTCCAACTACCTAAACCTTTCATTCGGTGCTGCGAAAGCTCTTCCACCGCCGCAGATCATTCTTCCAAACCCGCAGATGCTTCCTCCATCAATGCGAATCTTTGTTTCCATAGGGCAGAATCTCTATTCAGCAAGAGCTGGACTTACTCAAAGCCCAGCTCTTGCTTGAGCTTAGCCAAAGCCGTTTCACGGGTCTTTTGCAGGGCCGCATCGGCGTCAAACCGATCGATTTCGCCGCCGATCGCACAGTGGGGACGCGCAGTTTCCATCATCAGGCCATACTCCAGTCCTTCGGTGACGGCCTGATAGGAGGCTTCGATAATGTTGGTCGAAACCCCCAGGGTTGTCCAGCGCTGGGCACCGTTGCCCGACTCCACCAGCACCCGCGTTTTGGCCGCTGTGCCCGCACCGCTGTCGATGATGCGCACTTTGTAGTCAGAAAGGTGAAAGTTCGCGATCGCCGGATAAAACGTCAGCAGTGCCTTACGCAGGGCTGTATCCAGTGCCGCCACTGGCCCGTTGCCCTCAGCCGCCGCAAGAATTTCTTCCTCGCCCACCATGACTTTGATCGTGGCCAGCGATTGGCTGCTGTGGTCGTCGCCACTGCCCTGGTGCTGACAGTTAATGTAGAAGCCTTTGAGGTCGAAAAAACGGGGGCGATCGCCCAGGGCTTCGCGCATTAACAACTCAAAGCTGGCCTCGGCAGCCTCAAACTGGTAGCCTTCGTGCTCTAGGGCTTTGAGCCGGTTGAGCAGCTGGCGAGAGGCCGGGTTGTGGCGATCGAGTTCTAGGCCAAAGCTGCGGGCCTTGACCAGCACATTGCTCAGCCCCGCCTGATCTGACACCACAATGCGGCGGCTGTTGCCCACGGTGGCCGGGTTGATGTGCTCGTAGGTTTTGGGCTCGCGCTCGACGGCGCTGACGTGAATGCCGCCCTTGTGGGCGAAGGCCGATCGCCCCACATAGGGCGCGTGGTCGTCGGGAGCCAGGTTCACCACCTCGCTGATAAAGCGGCTGGTCTCGGCCAGGGTTTCGAGTCGGGCTGGGGCAATGCAGGGGTAGCCCAGCTTGATTTGCAGGTTGGGAATCAAGGTGCAGAGGTTGGCGTTGCCGCAGCGCTCGCCGTAGCCATTGATAGTGCCCTGCACCATAGTGGCCCCCGCCTCTACTGCTGCCATGGCGTTGGCCACTGCCGTGCCGCTGTCGTTATGAGTGTGAATGCCTAGCTGGGGCCGGGGTTCTGAAAACTGCTGGAGCCAGGTGTTCACGGCAGTCACAATCGCGCCGACTTCGTGGGGCAGGGTGCCGCCGTTGGTGTCGCACAGCGCTAGCCATTCAGCCCCAGCTTTTACCGCCGCTGCGAGGGTTTCTAGGGCGTAGTCGGGGTTAGCCTTATAGCCGTCAAACCAGTGCTCGGCGTCGTAGATGATCCGGCGACCCTGGGTGCGAAAGTAGCGAATGGTGTCGTCGATCATGGCTAGATTTTCGGCCAGGGTGGTTTGCAGGCCGGTGGTGACATGTAAATCCCAGGATTTGCCAAACAGCGTAATCCACTCGGTGCCGGCGGCCAGCACCGGCTGTAGCATGGGCTCCTCGGCGGCGACTTTGCCGGGGCGGCGGGTCGAGCAAAAGGCGGTGATGCTGGCCTGGGTGAGAGGTGTCTCTTTGAGTTGCCAGAAGAACTGCACATCTTTGGGGTTGGCCCCCGGCCAGCCGCCCTCGATAAAGGGCACACCCAGGGCATCGAGCCGTCGCGCAATCCGCAGCTTGTCTTCAATCGACAGGGCTAGCCCCTCCCGCTGCGCCCCATCGCGCAGGGTGGTGTCGTAGATGTGAAGGGGGGTGCAATCGCGCTCAGCCATAGCCACTGGTGACCTAAACTATTCAGTTCTCTAGAGTAAGCCCTGGCCCGGGGATGCTTGAGGGCAGCAGGGCGATCGCGTTATAAAACGTAGATATTCTTCGTCCGCCAGGAAATGCTATGCCCACCGTCACCGCCCAGGGAAAGACCATGCAGTGCAAGGCTGGGGCCAACCTGCGTCAGGTTTTGCTGGCCAACGGTGTGGACTTGTACAACAGTCAGGCAAAGGTGATCAACTGCCGCAGTCTTGGCACCTGTGGCACTTGTGCGGTGGCGATCGAGGGTGAGGTGTCAGCGACCAACTGGAAAGACAAGGCCCGCCGGTCACTCCCTCCCCACGACCCCGCGCGCGACCTGCGCCTCGCCTGCCAAACCCGAGTGCTCGGCGATATCGCCGTCACCAAATACGACGGTTTCTGGGGCCAGGGCCAAACCCCAGTTTGGTAAATTTTACTCCCCAATCCCCTATTGAGGCATCCTACTCGTATCTAACGCTATGGTTTTTTGCCGAGGTTTTTTGCCTAGATCTTGCTCAGCAACCTGATTACTTAGGCTTCCCTAGCCAGCACCGGAGCCGATTGCAGGAGGGTTTGGGTGTAGGGATGCTGGGGCGATTCGAACAGCGTTTTAGTGGGGGCAATTTCTACGATTTTGCCCTGCTGCATGACGGCGATGCGATCGCACATAAACCGCGCTACCCACAGGTCGTGGGTGATAAACAGGTAGGTGAGATCAAACTCGTGCTTGAGGGCAATCATCAGATCGAGCACCTGGGTTTGCACCGTGGCGTCGAGCATGCTCACCGGCTCATCGCAGATTACCAGCTTGGGATGGGTGATTAGAGCGCGGGCGATCGCCACCCGCTGCTGCTGGCCCCCCGACAGATCGCCGGGAAAGCGTTGAAAGTAGTCGGCGGTGGGGTTGAGGCTGACGCGGGCGAGCATGTCGTGGGCCTGCTTTTCGGCCTCAATCACCGTGGCGAGCCCGTGGATTAGCAGCGGGTCGGCGATGCTTTTGCCCACGGTCATCATCGGGTTGAGGCAGGCGTGGGGGTCTTGAAACACCATTTGCAGCTGTCGCCGCTGCTGCCGCATGGCCTCGCGGGAGAGGGTGGTGAGGTCGGTGCCGCAAAACACCACCTGCCCAGCGGTGGGCTTCGCCAGTTGCAGAATGGTGCGCGACAGGGTGCTCTTGCCGCAGCCCGACTCGCCCACCAGCCCCACCACCTCGCCGGGGTAAATCTCTAGCGTTACCCCGTCCACAGCTTTGATCACCTTAGACTCCTGACCGCCCAACAGCCGGGCGATCGGGTTGGCCTCTAGGGTGTAGTGCTGTTTTACATCCGTCAGCCGCAAAATAGGTTCTACAGCGGCGGCGGTGTAGAACAGCCCCTCGGCCTGCTGCATCTGCAGGGCCGACTCCACCAGCGATCGCGTGTAGTTATGCTTAGGACTTTGCAGCACCGTGGCAGCGCTGCCCTCCTCTACCACCCGGCCTTCGTACATGACGGCGACGCGATCGCAGTATTCTGCCACCAGCGACAGGTCGTGGGAGATCAGCACCAGGGCCGTGCCCAGTTCATCGCACAGCCGCGTCAGCTCGTCGAGAATTTGGGCCGACACCGTCACATCTAGGCTGGTGGTGGGCTCGTCGGCGATGATTAGCTTGGGCTCTAGAATCATTGCCAGGGCGATCGCCACCCGCTGGCGCATGCCACCGCTAAACTCGTGGGGGTACTGGCCAAAGCGGCTGGGGAGAATGTTGACTTTTTCTAGCACTGCGATCGCCCGCGCCTTGGCCTCGCTGTGGGATACACCAGGGCGATGGGCTTGCAGGGTTTCTATGCAGTGGTCGCCAATGGTCATCAGCGGGTTGAGCCGCGTCATCGGGTCTTGAAAGACTAAGGCAACTGCCTCACCCCGAAACTGCCGCAGCCGCTGAGGGCTAAAGTCGAGCACCGACTCCCCGTTAAACCACACCCGCCCCCGCAGCTCCGTGGCCTTGGGCAACAGCCGCAGCGCCGCCCGCCCCAGGGTGCTCTTGCCGCAACCCGACTCACCTACGAGGCCCAGCTTTTCCCCCGGCGACAGGCATAAAGACACCCGATCCACCGCGCGCTCCTCCTGGGCTGGGTAGGTGACCGAGAAGCTTTCGAGGGCAAGGAGGGAATCTGGCATGGAAAGAATGGGTGGTGGGTTAGGGTACAAGTTTTGAATTTTGAATTTTGAGTTTTAAGTTCATGTCTCGAATTCAGAACTCAAAACTAAGCACTCAAAACTCAAAACTTCCTTACTGATCCACCCGCCGCATCAAATACGCTACCCCAAAATCCCCGTTGGGGTGCTGCTCTAGCAGATCGGCTAGCTCAAACACGCGCTGGGCAATGTCTGCGCCCAGCTTGTCAACGGTGGCCTGGCGTTCGCGTTCTGTGTGCTCTAGCTCGCGCACTTGGGCCTGCCAGTCAGCGGAAAAAATGTAGTTAATGTGACTCTGCAACTGGAGCTGGTGCAGCATCTCCCACTCGCCCGTGTCGCACCAGATACCGTTGCAGTTGGGGCAGCGCTCCACATAAAACGACCCCTGTTGGAGGGTAATGCGCCCCCGCACCAGGTAGCTGCGGCAGTCGGGGCACAGGGCAGCCCGGTTATCAAGCGCGGCGGGCTGAAACGAGGTGCTCAGCGACAGGGGCAACACCGCCACTTGAACCGGCTCATCGGGGTCATTTTGTTGCCGTTGCCAGTCTGCGTAGTTCTCCGGTGGAATCCACGCGCCGCCACAGCTAGGGCAAGCCTTGACCGCTAGCTCCGGCGCTAGCTGACTGTCTTGCAGTTCGATTTCTCCTTCCTTTGGGCACTGATACAAAGCACCTACTCCCAACCATCAACCCAACGAACCCCTAATATTAAACCACTTGGGACGGGCATTAGGTCGGGTTGGCGATCGCCTGCTCTAAAGCCTGGCAGAAGGTCAGCAATTGACCCAGTTTTTCGAGCATCTGCTGTTGCCGCTGCTGGGCCGTGGTGGACTGACGAGCCGTTTGCAAAAACGCCACATCCATCGCCAGCAGCCGCAGGGTGCGGTTAATTTCGGTCAGCACGGGCTGGGCGCTGGGCAGCTCTTCTCCTTGGGGCAGCATCTGGTGCTGAAACTGTTGCTGAGCCAGCAAAAACTGCGCCTGTAGCGCGTGCCCATCAGGGTTGGCAGACTGCACTAGGCTAACCAGGGTTTGGAGGTGCGATCGCAGGGTTTCTAGGGCATTCTTCATGGATAGATCACCCCTTTAGGGCCGTAGCGGTGGCGGCTTGACAATAGTTTTACGATAGCTAGAGATAAATTGCTGATTCCCCTTATCGGGGACAAATGTTAAGGTTAATACATAACTATCCATCAACCCCCAGTCAGCCTTAAGTATTTATTGCGGCCTGGGCTGTCGATGCGATTTTCCTCAAAGTTATGGTGTAGGTTATCTCTATCTCGGCGAGCTACTTTGTTGTAGCCCCTTACCTGGGAATGTTGACAGAACGTTTGTACGATTTCTGTTTGGGTTTTTTACTCCAAACTTAAATAGATCGGTAGACGTTCCTATCTTTCCTCAGGCGATTTTATTTTATTAATAACTCCACTCTTTGAGTCTTGCCCAGACTTAAATACAGTGTTCAAATACAAATTTCTGTTTTTGGCACGTTTCTAGTCCATCCGCAATCCCTGAAGGTCACTGGCACCCTTATGACTGCAACAGTTCATCCTCCCCTACCCGATGACTGCACCCTGCCCGGTTGGCTCGAAACCTGCGTGCTAACCCACCACGATGACAGTCAAGATGACCCAGTTCGAGACCCAGAAGATAAGTCTAATAACCTGCTGGTCTGCCAGGCCTTTGAGTTTGCCTACACCCTACACAAAGGCCAGTATCGCGCCTCGGGCGAGCCCTACATTTGTCACCCCATTGCCGTAGCCGGACTGCTGCGCGACCTGGGCGGTGACAGCGCCATGATTGCCTCAGGATTTCTCCACGATATTGTCGAAGACACCGACATTACCCCCGAGGAACTGGAGGGCCACTTCGGCGATGAGGTACGACAGCTGGTAGAAGGGGTAACCAAGCTGTCGAAGTTCAATTTCGAAAGCAAAACCGAGCGCCAGGCCGAAAATTTTCGCCGCATGTTCTTGGCCATGGCCCAAGACATTCGGGTGATTGTGGTGAAGCTGGCCGATCGCCTCCACAACATGCGCACCTTAGAGCACCTTAGCGACGAAAAACGCCGCCGCATTGCTCGCGAAACCATGGAGATCTTTGCACCTCTGGCCAACCGCCTGGGGATCGGCCGCTTCAAGTGGGAACTGGAAGATCTCTCGTTTAAATATTTAGAGCCTGACGCCTACCGTCAAATGCAGCGCCACGTCACCGAAAAGCGGGCCGATCGCGAGGCGCGGCTGGTGCAAGTGGCCGAAACCCTGCGGCAGCGCATGCACCAGGCCGAGATTCAGGTGGTTGATGTCAACAGTCGCCCCAAGCATCTCTACAGCATCTACCGCAAAATGGAGCGGCAGCAAAAAGACTTCAGCGAAATCTACGACATTGCCGCCATTCGCCTGATTGTTGGCAGCAACGAAGACTGCTACCGCGCCCTGGCCATTGTCCACGACGCCTTTCGCCCCATTCCCGGCCGGTTTAAAGACTATATTGGTCTGCCCAAGCCCAACCGCTACCAGTCGCTACACACGGTGGTAATTGGCCCCAAGGGTAAGCCGATTGAGGTGCAGATTCGCACCCTTGAGATGCACCACATTGCCGAGTACGGCATCGCCGCCCACTGGAAGTACAAAGAAACCGGCGCATCGACCAACACCCGGATCAACGCCGACGACGAGAAGTTCACCTGGCTGCGGCAGCTGCTGGAGTGGCAAAACGACCTCAAGGACGCCAAAGAATTTCTCGAAAACGTCAAGGGCAACCTGTTTGACGAAGATGTCTATGTCTTCACCCCCGATGGTGATGTGGTGCCGTTGAGCCGGGGGGCAACTTCCGTAGACTTTGCGTACCGCATTCACACCGAAGTGGGCAACCACTGCACTGGAGCCAGGGTAAATGGCCGCATCGTCACCCTCGGCACACGGCTAGAGAATGGCGATATCATCGAAATTCTCACCCACAAGAACGGCCATCCCAGCCTCGACTGGCTCAATTTTGTCGTTACTCCTAGCGCCCGCAACCGCATTCGCCAGTGGTATAAGCGATCGCACCGTGACGAAAACATTGCTCGCGGCCGCGACATGCTCGAAAAAGAGCTGGGCCGCAGCGGCTTTGACGCCCTGCTCAAGTCTGAACCCGCTCAGCTGGCCGCCGAGCGCTGCAACTACCAAAGCGTCGATGACTTTCTGGCCGGGCTGGGCTACGGTGAGGTGACGCTCAACTCGTTTGTCAATCGCCTGCGGGAGGCCATCAAGGCCAAGCAGCCCCTAGAGACACTGTCGCCCGAGTCGTCGCTGCAAGATTCTGATCGGTTTCTGGCGGGGGCTGTCGCCAACCCCCACCGCCCCCGCCCCGCCCCCTCTAAAGATCCGATTTTAGGCATTGAGGGGCTGGTGCACCACATTGCGGGCTGCTGTAACCCGCTGCCCGGAGAGCCGATTATGGGCAGCGTATCGTTGGGCAGCCGGGGCATTGCCATCCACCGCCAGGGCTGTCCGAATTTGGCGGAGATACCGGGCGATCGCATCATCCCCGTCAGCTGGAACCCGGTTGACCACAGCGGCTCTCGCCACACCTACCCGGTGGAGGTGCGCATTGAGGTGATCGACCGCGTGGGCGTGCTCAAAGACATTCTCTCCCACCTGTCAGATCTGCAAATCAACGTCCACAAAGCCCAGGTCAAAACCTTTCCTGGCCAAACCGCCGAGATTGATTTGGGGCTTGATGTTAAAGATCACGCCCACCTCGAACAAACCTTTGGGCAAATTCGCAAAATGACCGACGTGCTCAAAATTCGCCGAATGAGTCAGGTCGCTTAGTACTTGACCAAGCTGATTGTGACAGGCTCTAACTGCCTAGGGTTTGGGGTGTAGGGTTTAGGGTTTAGGCCGGCCTTAAACCCTACACTTGGACCTTAAACCTCCACCGCTGCCCTGACAGACTACGAGATTATTGACCAACAAAATACTCTGTTGAAGTGCCGTAGGATAATGTGGGTTTGCACGACGGTAGGCGCACCATGGAGCAGGCAACCCCCAACCTCATTCAGCGAGTCGGTGTCATTGGCGGCGGACAGCTCGCCTGGATGATGGGGCCAGCGGCGCAGAAGCTGGGTCTAGAGCTGGTGGTACAAACTCCCCAGAGCACTGACCCGGCAGTGGCGATCGCCCACTCTACCATTTTGGCGCCTGTCGCCGATGCCACCGCCACCGCATCCCTCGCTGCCCAGTGCGACGTGATTACCTTTGAGAACGAGTTTATCGACTGCGAGGGGCTTCAGGTTCTGGCTCAGCAGGGCATAGTCTTTCGCCCTGGCCTAGACGTGTTGGCGCTGGTGCTCGACAAGCGCTACCAGCGCGAGTTTTTTGCCCGTATCGGCCTACCCAATCCCCGCTACGACTTTTTAGAGGGCGGCGAAAGTGACGCCGAACTCACCGCCAAGGCCGAGGCCATCGGTTTTCCGCTAGTGATGAAAACTCGCCGCCTGGGCTACGACGGCTACGGCACCTCAGTAGTCAAAGACGCGGCTCAGCTCAGCGCCATCTGGGACAAGTTTAACCGCGCCCCAGTGCTGCTAGAGGAGTTTGTGTCCTTCAAACAGGAGCTGGCGGTTATGGTCGCCCGCTCGACCTCTGGGGAGATCGCCGTTTACCCCACCGTAGAAACTCAGCAGGTCGAGCAAATCTGTCGCCGCGTCTTTGCCCCTGCCCAGATCAACCCTGAGGTCGCAGCAAGAATGACCACCATTGCCCGCACGCTGGTGGAGCAGCTTCAGCTGGTGGGCATCGTCGGCATTGAGTGCTTTCTTACCCCAGACGACCGGGTGCTAATCAATGAAATTGCCCCCCGTACCCACAACTCGGGCCACTACAGTCTCGATGCCTGCGAGACCTCCCAGTTTGAGCAGCAGCTGCGGGCCGTGGGCGATCGCCCCCTCGGCCCTACCGCGCTCAACTGCCCCCAGGCCGTCATGGTCAATCTGCTGGGGCTAGACGAACCCGAAGCCAGCCACCACAGCAAACTTGAGACTTTAAAACAATGGCCTGAAGCTACCCTCTACTGGTACAACAAAGCCATTCGTCCCGGACGCAAGCTGGGGCATATAACGTTGTCGCTGGCTACTGGTGTAAACCCCAAAGACGCTGCCGCTGCGATCGAGGCTGTTTGGTACGGGGCGTAGCCCACCAGCCCACTGACCTATCTGACGAACCTAAGACAGCGCCCCATCTACCCATGCCCTACACCCTAGACCAGCTCAATGCCATGGCCGAGGTCGACTTTGTAACCGCCGTTGGCCCCGCCTTTGAAGAAACCCCTGCGATTGCCGCTCAGGTCTGGGCTCAGCGCCCCTTCACCTCTGTAGCAGACTTACACCAGCGCATGGTCGCGATCGCCCAAGCTCTATCGGCGGAAGACAAATTAGCCTTGATTAAGGCTCACCCTGACTTGGGCACACGGGTGGCTATGGCTGAGGCCTCTGTGGTAGAACAAAGCCAAGCCGGTCTCAATACTCTTAACGCCGAGGAGTACGAACTTTTTCAGCGCCTCAACCTAGACTATAAAAATAAGTTTGGTTTCCCGTTTATCCTTGCGGTAACAGGCCACACAAAAGTGTCTATCTTAGAAAATTTTGACCAGCGATTACGCAATTCTACGGATGAGGAAATTTTGACAGCTTTGTTAGAAATCGAAACAATTGCGCGATCGCGTCTAGAAGCCTGGATTCAAGGCACTTCCAGCCCTAGCCTTCCTTAAATCTCAGTTGGAAGTTTACCAAACCCTTAAGATTAAACCTAGTTAAATGAAAAATACACTAGGTATCATCGCTAATAAGCTTGAATTGTAGACTTGATGTATATATGTTGTACATAGTTAAACTACCTACTGCCAGCTAGTGGAATTGTATTTATGAAATGGGCCATCGCTGCACCTTTTTTCGACCTTGAGAATATAAAAACGGCTAGTTGGCTAGAGCCTTTTGTGCCAGGCAACAACCATGAGTTTCAGCTCATTCCACGGCAGAAGCCACTACCAAAGTGGCACGACCGCAAATCTAAATTTACTCCTGTAGACGACTGGTTTGTCTATATGAAGCAGGCATCTGACGCTCTCAGCTCGGATGCCGAAGGCGTTATTACCGTGTTTCCTCAGGTGGCATCGGCAGTTGGTCTCCAGCAGATGTTTAGGTTCTCCAAGAAGCCGGTCGTAGCCTGGTTGTTTAACGTTGGCACCTGCAGCACTGGCCTACGACGCAAGCTGGCCCGGCTGAGTCTTAGTCATATTGACTATTTTGTGGTGCACACCCGCCGCGAAATCGAAATTTATAGCGAATGGCTGGGACTGCCCGCCGACCGATTTGAGTTTCTGCCCTATCAGGTGCCAGACATTCCCATCGAGTACGAAGAAGATCAGCAAACGCCTTTTATCACGTCCCTCGGGTCTGCCCACCGCGACTTTCCAACCCTGTTTGAAGCGGTTAAAAAGCTCAATATTAAAACCGTGGTCGCAACGGGCAAGGGTGCTGTTGAGGGCATGACCATCCCTGAGCAGGTCGAATTGCCCTTTGGCATTAGCAAGGCCGAATGTTTGCGACTGGCCCAGCAGGCCCGACTAAATATTGTGCCGCTACAGCCTAAAGAGAGTATTACAGCGGCCGGGCAGGTGACCATTGTAGAAGCCATGATTATGGGTCGTCCGCTAATTGTGACTAACTTCTACGGTGCCGAAGACTACATCATTCACGGCGAAACCGGATGGCTAGTTGAACCCAACTCTTTAGAGAGCATGACAAAAGCCATCGATCTCCTTTGGAACGATGATGCCCTGCGCCAGAAACTAGGTGAGAATGCTCGTGCCTATGCTCTAGAGTACTTTTCTGACCCCTGTGCAGGGCGACATTTAGAGCGCATTCTCAATCAGGTTGCTGGAGCTAGAAAGGCTCCCAGCAACCCAAAACTCCAGTGGGCTAAGTAAACCTGATTAGGTCTATAGAGCTGAAATTTCTAATCTAAAATTGGCCTCGACATGAAGCCAACCATCGAAAACCAGAGTGGCTAGTCGCTATTTTCTGGCTTTTGCACAAGCGTGTTTGAGAGGGTGTTTGAAAGGGGAGCCGTGGTGATTTTTAGTTGCCTGCTGAGCCCCCCTGCTTCCTTCAAAGAGGGAGTAACCAAATTCAAAGATCCCCTTGGGTAAAGGGATCTCAACCTTTTACTAAACAAGGCAAGACTTTTCAAACGCCCTCTAAGTTCCTGAAAGCATTTGAGCCAGATTGTTTGCAATAGTACCTTAATTAACTGGATGTTATGGCTTACCCAGTAGCAGATTCTTCAGCCACATTCCATATTGTAACCAGTACCAAGTTTGATTTTGATCAGTTTATTCAACGGGCGGCTCAAGGCAAAGGGCCACGACATTCTGTTCTGCAACTCAAAGATGCTTTGGATGCCAGGATTCATCAACCTGACTTTGATGAACTTGGCATAGTTAAATCTATCCAAGCAAAGATTCCTAAAAAACTATATTCAGAACAGCTGCTTCGCAGAATAAGTCGTAAGCTGCCGTCTTTGTTTTTAGCCAAAGAAATTTTGGATCATGTTAAACCTCAAGACACAATCTACTGCTGTGGTGAGGATATGGCGATGCCGCTCGCTGTCCTCTTACTATTTAGGGCAAACCGACCTCGTCTAGTCACCAACGTTATGTTTCCGGAGCGACGCTCGTTGAAGCTAGTTTTTCATACTCTTAAGCTGTACCGCATGATTCACACCTTCACGGTCAACACCGGATTGAAGGCGCGAACCTTAAAGAAGATGTTCAATCTGGCCAATGACCAGGTTGTCGTTTTGCAAGAGCAGACTGATAAACAATTTTTCTTTCCTGAAGACGGCACAATGGCCAAGCCGCGCCCATTGATTGGTAGTGCTGGCCTAGAGCATCGAGACTACATTACTTTAGCGGCGGCGACCCAAGACCTTAATCTTGATGTCAAAGTTTGTGCTGTCTCGCCAAACGCCTCGCCTAAACAGCAGCGCCGCATTCCAAAACCTGTGCCACAAAACATGGAAATGCGGCACTTTGACTGGGTCGAACTGCGCGATTTGTATCGCAGTGCCGATATTACAGTTGTTTGCTTGGTTGAAAACGTGTTTGCGGCAGGGCTAACCGTGCTGATGGAGGCGATGGCCTGTTGCCGACCCGTTATTATTACTAAAACTGTCGGTCTAGCCACGGAACTGGCGGAAATGGATCTTGTCTGGGGTGTTCAACCGGGCGATGTGCAGGGTTTGCGAACTTGTATTGAGTATGTGTTGGCCCATCCTGAAGAGGCAGAGGCCAAAGCCAAACGGGCGTACCAATATTTTTTAGCTAACCATACTAGCGAAGGGCACGTAGATCAGTTGACTCAGCTGCTACGCCGGGTTGCGGCTGGGGTGCCTGTCGATAACCCTGAACCTGCCAATCCTAAGCTGGCTTAGGATTGGCAGGTTGTGGCGCTGCCGTCTGACTGGTTAATGTAGTGGTTTTGAGGGTGCGTAGCCGGTTGATGGTTGCAGCTAACTCTAGACTGCGAAAGCAAGCCAGATCGCCCATGGGCCCTTCGGACAGACAGTCTAGCCCGTACTGATCGATGTCGGCGATAACGGCGGCGATCGCCTCAGCTAGAGGACTCTTGGTCGTCATGTGGTAGCGCTGGGCGTAGACGATCGCGGCCGCGATCGCCCGAACCTGCCCTGACTCTACCAGCTGATCTACCGCCGATAGGTCGATGGCCTCAGCCCCAATCTGGAGCTGGTCAACATCCCTTGCCCTGAGTTTGACGCTACGGTTGCCTTGGCTGGGATCAATGCTGTCGGGCTGAATGATGCGAGGCGTGAGGCTGCCGAAAGCCTGACCACCTTCGCGATCGCGCTCTGTCTTAAACTCCGCCGCAATGGCTTTAGCTCGCTCGGTCACATCCTGGGGGCAAAACTCATCCATGGCGATTACGGTGTCGGCCACATCAAAGTAGTCACCGCTGCCCCCCATCACCAGCACCGTGGAAATGCCGTAGTCGGTGAAGAGCTGCCGCACCTTATCGATGAAAGGAGTAATGGGCTCGCGATCTTTGGCGATTAGCGCCTGCATTCTGCGATCGCGAATCATGAAGTTCGTCGCCGAGGTGTCTTCATCCACCAGCAGCGCCGTCGCCCCCGCCTCGATCGCCTCAATGATGTTAGCCGCCTGGGAAGTGCTGCCGCTGGCATTGGGCGTTGAGAAATTCTGCGTCGATTTGCCCTGGGGCAAACTGCCAATAAATGGCGAAATATCGACCCCCGCAATGCTGCGACCATCTTCCGCCCGCACCTTCACCGCTGCCGACACTGTCACCACCTGCTGTCGTCCATCGCCCGGCACATGGTTGTATACGCCCATCTCGATCGCCCGCAGCAAGGTCGATTTGCCGTGGTAGCCGCCCCCCACAATCAAGGTGATACCCTGGGGAATGCCCATGCCAATAATCTCTCCCCCATGGGGACAGCGCAGCGTCACCCGCAGCGACTTCGGGGATTCAAAGGGAATTGCCTGATCCGCCAGCGGGCGATCATCCACGCCGCTGCGCCGGGGGAGGATGGCACCATCGGCGACGAAGGCGACGAGGTTGTGGGCAGGGAGCTGCGATCGCAGCGCCTCCGCATCCTCCGCCGTATCGGCATGGTGTTGAATCTTCCCTCCATCTAGCGACCCATAGATCAGAGTATGCTTCACCAGCTCTGGCACTGATCGGCACAATAGCTCCGCCGCCTGCCGCCCCGCAATCCGCCGCCCAAAGGCAGGTAAACCCACAGTAAACCGCAGCTCCACGACCTCCCCGGTCACCCTAGCCGCACTGCGATTGAGCATGGTCTGACTCGGGTGCACAATGCCAATTAGTCCGCTTTTGCCTGAGCCCGATGTACGCTGCACTGACTGAGTAGCCTGATCAAACTCGCGGGTTAGGTAATCGGCTAGGGCGATCGCCCGACAGGGCAATTCCCATAAGCTCTTGGGGAACCCCGCCACCACCTGCGGCACAACTACTCGTACCCGACTCGGAGCCGCGAAAGGATCCCCCTGCACATGGTCAATGTGCAAAGCAAAATTCCCAAAGTCGTACTCCCCTCTAAGCGCCTTATATGCCCCGTAGCTCTGGCCATCAAGGCGATGGAGTTGGTTGTGGAGGTCGTTGGAAGTTGTCATAACCCACCGCAGATGCCATCCCCCAGTACATTACCGCACGCCCCATAGAAGATAGGCTAGACAACCCAGTTTTGAATTCTGAGTTCCTACCTCATTCAAAAACTCAACATTCAAAATTAGTCACTCAAAACTCTCCCCGTCTCCGCCCCACCATTGCCACCGCCACCGCCATCGCCGCTACCATGCTGCTGGCATCAGCGATCCCCTGGCCAGCGATATCGAACGCCGTGCCGTGGTCTGGAGAGGTGCGCAAAAAGGGTAGCCCCACAGTCGTATTCACCGCTCGATCAAAGGCCATCAGCTTCACCGGAATTAGCCCTTGATCGTGATAGAGAGCCAGATAGGCGTCGTGGGCTGTTTCTAGCGCCCTGTTCTCGGTGCCAAACCAGGCCTGTCCAGGGCGCACCCACAGGGTATCGGGGGGAATCGGGCCATCGAGCTGCACCTGGGGATAGCGCTGGCGCTGAGCCTCTAGCCAGGAAATCAGCCAGTCTACTTCTTCGCGCCCCAGTTGCCCGCCTTCGCCGCTGTGGGGGTTGAGGCCCGCCACGGCAATGCGGGGCTGCGTTAGGCCAAAGTCTTGCTTCAGGCTGTGAATCAGCAGATCAAGCTTTTGGGTGAGTAGCTCTGGCGTCAGCACCTCAGGCACCTGGCCCAGGGGAATGTGGGTGGTAGCCAAGAGGGCGCGCAGCCACCAGCCCGTGTGGGGAGACTGGGCTACAAACGCCATGCCAAACCGCTCTACCTTGGCCCCCTCGGCCAACAGTTCCGTCTGACCGGGGTAGTGGTGCCCGGCAGCTTTCCAAGCTGATTTAGCGATCGGCCCGGTGACGATCGCATCGTACTGCCCCGCCACAGCACCCTCAATGGCGGTTTGCAGGTAGGCAAAACTGGCGGCCCCGGTCGCGGCACCGGATTGGCCAAAGGTCACCGTTTCTAAAGGCAGCGGCGGCGAAATATCCACTAATTCTAAGGAGTTCAAAGTTGGCAGCGGCCCGACATAGGGAGATTGTTGAAGAGCTACCAGAGTTTGGTGCAGGAGCGATCGCGTGCCCAGGAGGGTGATGTCTGCGATCGCAGCCCAATCCCTCGCCCCCAGCGCCTTGAGAATCACTTCAGGCCCAATGCCCGCCGGGTCGCCCAGGGGAATTGCCAACCGAGGGCGCGGCAAAGACAGACTAGAAACCGAAGGCGCAGGGGTGGTCATAGGCGCAGGGGGTGATACCAAACTGGTCTAAAATGAGGGCGGCCAGGGGATAAGCCCCGGCGGGCTGGGCAACTGGCTCAATTACTATAGTGCTGTGGAAGGAGAGCGTATGGGCGGCGAAATTTTTAATACGGCGATCATTATCTTTACCCTGACCCTATTGGGTCTAGGGATTGGGTTTTTGCTGCTGCGGGTGCAGGGCGGCGAAGAGTAGATTTGGCTTCAGGGGTGTAACCAGTGGAGCCATCTGATATTCTTAGAGGAAGTTAAACTTTTGTATCAATTCCCTCATGAAAGTATTGGTCGTTGGCGCTACTGGCACCCTTGGCAGGCAAATCGCCCGCCGTGCCCTAGATGAGGGGCACGAAGTTCGTTGCCTGGTGAGGAGCGCCCAGCGAGCCGCCTTTTTGCGAGAGTGGGGGGTAGAGCTGGTGCGGGGTAACCTCTCCAAACCTGAGACCTTGCCCCCCGCCCTTGAGGGTGTTGATGCAGTCATCGATGCCTCTACGGCCCGGCCCTCCGAGTCGGTCATGCAGGTTGACTGGCAGGGCAAAGTCAATTTGATTAAAGCCAGCAGCAACGCGGGCATCAAGCGATTTATCTTTCTCTCAATTCTTAACTCCGAAAAATTTCCCCACGTGCCGCTGATGAACGTCAAGCGCTGCACCGAAAAATTTTTGGCCGAGTCAGGGCTCAGCTACACCATTTTGCAGCCCTGCGGCTTTCTCCAGGGGCTAATTGGTCAGTACGCCATTCCCGTTCTCGAAAAGCAGCCGATCTGGGTCATGGGCGAAGCCGCTCCTATCGCCTACATGGATACCCAAGACATCGCCCGGTTTGCGGTGAAAGCCCTGTCGGTGCCCGAAACGGAGAACCGCAGCTTTCCCTTAGCGGGCACCCGCGCCTGGGGAGCCTACGAAATCATGCGTCTCTGCGAGCGCAAGTGTGGTCAAGAGGCCAGAGTCTCGCGCATTTCCCTTGAGCTGCTGCGGGCGATTCGTAAGGTGGCGCAGTTCTTTCAGTGGGGCTGGAACTTTGCCGATCGCCTCGCCTTTGTAGAGGTCGTTGCGGGCAGTCAGCCCCTCGATGCCCCTATGGATGAGGTTTACCAAGCGTTTGGCATTCCCAAGGAAGAAATCACTACCCTCGAAGACTACATGCAAGAGTACTTCAGCCGCATCATGAAAAAGCTGAAGGAACTCGATTACGACAGCGAAAAAGCCAGCAAGAAAAAGCTGCCCTTTTAAGCCCTTCTTTTGTGCGTGGCGGTTAGAGCGGCTGCATCGGCAGCAGCGACATCAGGTGCCTGCCGATCGGGAGAATCTGTTAGAAAGATTAGTGGGGTTGCTGGTCAACCGGCGCAGTGTCTAGCAGCCCAGCTTCTCGCATGAGGCGCGGCCAGAGTACCAAGAAAAAGCCCATCCACACACCGATGGGAGCCGCAACCAGGGCTGTTAGCCAGAGACGGTGGAGCAGCAGCCAGCTGCCGCCCACGATCGCAACCCCCGTTAGCATAATTGACCAAGGCTGACACCACCAGGGTTTCAACTGCCAGGGGCTGGTGACGGGCGTGGGTTCAGCCACCGGATCAGTCATGAGAGGGTGCGGGTTGGCAGCGATCGCACACACCCCGCACCGTCACCTCATAGCCCTCGACTTGCCAGCGGGGGCTGAGGGTTTGCAGGTTGACGCTAGCTAGGGTTTCCCAAGGAATGTCGGCGATCGCCCCACAGCTCTGACAGCGAAAGTGGTGGTGAGGCCCAATGTTGGCGTCGTAGCGGCACACACCCTCTTCAAGCAGCACTTCGCGGACAAGGTTGGCACCGCGCAGCGCTTGCAGCGAACTGTAGACCGTCGCCTGAGACGACGTTGGGGCATCTTGGTTGAGGTCGTGAAGAATATCGTCGGCGGTGGGGTGGTCACAGCGGCCCAGCAGGTTGGCATACACAGCAAAGCGCTGAGGGGTGACGCGCAGCCCCCGAGACTTCAGCATAGTGACGATTTGATCAGCTTGGGACAACATTTTCCCTGGCTCCGGAACTTCAGCGCTACGACAGCACCGCCCAACACAGACGGAGGTTGAGCATACTACGATAACCTACCCTTAACAGATTAGCATTCTCATCTAAGAATAAGTCTAACTTTACAAAAGATCTGTTTTTTGAGCTAATATGCTTATCAAAGGTTTCTTAACTTGGAATTATTCTGAGTTAAGCAGCGAAGGCTGGAAACGCAGTTGACTGTTGTAGAACTACGAAAGAGGTAATTATGGTTGCTATGCTTGCTACTGGACGCGTACCTGACGTCGTCTTTAAGACCCGCGTGCGCGATGAGTCTGTGGGCGGGCCTAACCCCTACCGCTGGCAAGACACGACTACCAGCGATCTGTTTGCTGGCAAGAAAGTAGTGGTGTTCTCCCTGCCTGGGGCTTTCACCCCCACCTGCTCCTCCAACCACCTGCCCCGTTACGAAGAGCTGTACGAAGAGTTTAAGGCCCACGGCGTTGACAGCATCATCTGTGTTTCGGTAAACGACGCTTTTGTGATGTTCCAGTGGGGCCAAAAGGTTGGCGCTAAAAACGTCTTCCTGCTGCCCGACGGCAACGGTGAGTTCACTCGCAAGATGGGCATGCTAGTTGACAAGTCTAACCTGGGCTTTGGCATGCGCTCTTGGCGCTACTCCATGCTCGTCAACGACGGCAACATTGAAAAGATCTTCGTTGAGTCTGACTTTGGCGACAACTGCCCCATTGACCCCTTTGAAGTGTCTGATGCTGACACCATGATGGCCTACATCAAAGGCACCGAGTCGAGTGGGGTCTCTGAGCCTCGTTTAGCCTTCGTCGGCTAATTGCCCTCTAGCTCACTCTGGGTGAGTATTTAGGCAAAGGGGGTTGATTCAATCCCCTTTGCCTTTTTAGATCGGGGGCTAAGCGGGCACGAGCTACGAGCTGTGTCCGAGTCACCTGTGTAGGTCTTCAACAATTCTCATTTCGATTTTTTCAAATCTTTTAGCCTAGAAACATGGCCTGATCTGTTCTTACAGCTTAGGCCGAGCGCAGTCCTCTCCATCAGTCACCGCTATGAAACTCTCCCGTCAAAATCTCCATGAACGGATAGACCAGGTTTATGATGCCATCGTGGTTGGCGGTGGTATGGGAGGGTTGTCGGCAGCTATTTATCTGGCCCGCTACGGTCTCAAGTGCCTGGTGATCGAAAAGGGTAAAGGGCGATCGCTGTGGATGCAGGAAGTTCGCAACGTTGTCGGCGTAAACCCCGATACTCCTGGTCGCGACATGCTCGTCCACGGGGCCAAGCAGGCGGTAGAGTGGGGGGCCGACTACCTGCGTGGCTACGTCGAAGATGTAGTCGATGAGGGCGATCATCTGGCGGTGCAGGTCAAAGTGGGCAAAACTGACAGCATTTACCCCGTGTTTCGCGCCAAATATTTAATTGCGGCCTCCGGCGTGATGGACGTGCTGCCCCAGCTTGACGACATGCAGAATGTCTACGACTACGCGGGCTACACCCTGCACGTCTGCATGATCTGCGACGGTTTCGACATGTGGGATCAAAAAGCGGTGCTGATTGCTGGCAAAGAGTCGCAGATCAACGCGGCCTTTGTGCTGGACTGGTTTACCCCCTACATCTCGGTGCTCACCCACGGTCTTTGCACCGTCGGCGATGAAATGCGGGCTAAGCTAGCCGACTACGGCTACCCCCTCTACGAAGCGCCGATCGCTAAGTTTCTCGGTGAGCATCACAAGATGAGCGGCGTAGAGCTGACCGACGGCACCGTGGTCGAAGCTACCACCGGCCTGATCAACATGGGCTCGATTTACCACAACCAATACCTCAAGGGCATTCCAAACCTAGAGTGGGATGGGGAAAACCTGGTGACCAACACCATGTGTCAAACGACCCACGATCGCATCTTTGCCATCGGTGACCTGAAGCAGGGCATCAACCAAGTGACGGTGGCCGTGGCTGACGGCACCCTGGCCGCCACCCAGATCTGGCGCACCATTCGCCGCGCCAGCCCCCCGCGTAAGTGGGAAGCGAATCTGGCCAAAGAACTGGTGTCTTAGCTCGCTGGTCTTGACCTTCACTTCAGCCCCTCTCCCACCAGGAGAGGGGTTTTTGATGTAGCTCCCAAAACCTATTTAGTCAGCATATTGGGTGCCATGTTACAGAAGCTTGACGAGCCGGTGCTATAGATTCCTTTACTACAGACAAGGTTTGGGAACGTGGGTATGGAAGCAGTAAACGGCTACTTAAGAGCACTGGTAACGCCATATCTGGCCAGTCGGGCTGTACGAGTGGCCTTTGTCATTGGCACATTACTTTTTGCTATTAACCATGGTGCGGCGGTGCGATCGCGCACCATGACCCAGGCGCGATGGATCTCGGCTGGGCTAACTTATCTAGTGCCCTACGCGGTCAGCATTCATGGGCAGTTTATGGGTCGAGGAGGAGGTCTGGGCACAGGAAAGTAGATTAAAAATCTTCTAACCCCTCAATATGGAAATACGATTTTTCAACGCTCAGGATGTGGTTGCCTACCGCGATCTGCGTCTCTACGCCTTGAAGGAAGCGCCAACAGCCTTTGCGTCTAGCTATGAGCAGGAAGCGCAGCTCTCGCTAGCCGATTTTGCCGATCGCCTGCGCCCCAGTCACGATGCTGCTGGTGGCGTTTTTGGTGCTTTTAGCGATCGCAACCAGCTCATAGGGATGCTCGGGTTTTCGCGCGAACACCGGCCGAAGCGATCGCACGTTGGGTCTCTCTGGAGCATGTATGTTTTGCCTGAGTTTCGCGGGCAAAAGGTGGGCTCAAGCCTGCTCGATTGCGCCATTGCCTATGCCCGAGAGCTTGAGGGCCTGCGGCAAATTGTTCTCAGCACTACGGCGAGCAATGTGGCGGCGCGTTCCCTCTACATCTCACGAGGGTTTGAGTCGTTTGGTGTAGAGCGGGATGCTTTGTGCGTTGAGGGCAACTATTTTGATGAGGAGCATCTTGTATTGCGCTTGACCCCAAATGTGGAGACAGTATCTTTGTGACGGTGGGTGCCTCAGGCGGACAATCACTGCTTAAAGCACAATAGAAAGCGCCTCAGCTTAAACGCAGTTTATATTTGCCTGACCTGTGTTGTGTTTTGCGCGATCGGGCTGCTGATGTAAAGCCTCTCTCAATTCCCTACTATTGTTCTATGACCGCTCAGCTCTGGGAGTCTTCTCTATGACTCAGACCTCATCGTCGCTGATACTTGGCGTTGACGAATTTCTCACCCGCTATAGCAATAACCCCCGCTATGAACTGGCAGATGGAGAACTGATTGACATGGAACCTACCGGCTTCCACGAAACTACTGCCGGAAAAGTTGCCAGCCAGCTCAGCATTGAAATTGATCGCCAGGGTCATCAGTGGGTGATTCCTCGTACTTGTTTGCTGCGTCCTTTTGCCGATATTGCTACGGCTCGCCGCCCGGATGTTGTGGTGCTCGATGAACCAGCCCTGGTACATGAGCCTCTGTGGGAACGAGAGCCTGTGATTACCCTGGGCACTTCGGTAAAGCTGGTTGTGGAGGTGGTGAGCACGAATTGGGAAACAGACTATGCTCGCAAGGTAGAAGAGTATGCCCTGTTTGGCATTCCAGAATATTGGATTGTGGACTATCGGGGTTTGGGAGGGCGGGTGTTTATTGGCAGCCCTAAGCAGCCGACGTTTACGGTGTGTCGGTTGGTTGGCGAAGACTATCAACAACAGCAGTATCGACTGGGTGAAACGATTGATTCGCCATTGTTGCCTCAGCTAACGCTACGGCTGGATAATGTTATGCCACGGTAGGCTGGACAGTAATTGTGGGGTGAGCGGTGTTAGGCGATCGCTCTAGCCCACTGCTAGCCACGCGGCATACTGTAGCGATTGTTGAATATCTTCAAGTTTTAGGTAAGGATAATCTTCAATAAAGGCTTCTGGCATTGGCCACTAGGTTCAAAACTAATAAGACAGGAACCCGCATGCCGCGAATGCAGGCTTGCCCTGCCATGATTTTGGGGTCGAAGGTAATGCGATCGAAGCCTAGCATGGCTTTACTCCTGTCCGTTATTCAGGCCTGGAATAGAGCGACTCATTAATCAACTCTTAATTGTTTGAGACTGCCATAATAATATCTACATTCAACTGACTAATTGGTGAGGCTTACGCTGTTCACATACAAAGCGATCACTTTAACAGGTGATATTCACCATGCTCATCATGAGTTCATGACAGGCCAGTAGAGCCAAATCCTCCCTCATTTCTTAATGTTTGGGCTAACTCATCCACCTCCTCAACATCAACGAAAATCACTGGTTTGATTACCATTTGAGCAATTCTCATACCTTTCCTAATATGAAAGCTTGTTTTACCATGGTTTATTAGAATGACGCCAATTTCACCTCGATAGCCCTCATCTATAGTGCCCGGGGTGTTTAGGATAGTAATTGAGTGCTTTAATGCTAAGCCACTTCGAGGTCGGATTTGAGCTTCTGTTGCTGATGGCAGTTCTATCGAAATGCCAGTATGAATGAGCTGAGTTTCACCAGGTGCGATTTCAACCTCGTCAATCGAACATAAATCCATCCCCGCGTCATTTTTATGGGCGTAAGAAGGAATAATAGCGTCTTCGGAAAGCTTTTTGATCTTGATTTTCATAGTCAAACTTCAACTTCAAATATTTCTATCAGGATGGAGAATTCTTAGCTTTTTCGTCTGATATCAGCTACTACAATAGCGAATAGAGCTCCTAGAAGAGCCGGAACAGCTTTATCGGTGAAGAATGTAAAACGTTGGCTCAAAGAAGAAGTACTCAGATAACTTCCAACACCTATTAGAAAAATAATGATTAAATATGGCAAAAGTAAGCGTAGATTTTGCGACCATCTCGAATAGGAGCTTCTTAGTTTTATATAGGTTTCACTTTCTTTTAATTTTCTCTCCAAAGGTTCTTTTTCTTTTCTAAAGTCTTCTCGAAGCCATTCAAGATCTCCTTCATCATTCCGAGCCATGTTCTCAAACATTCCACGACGCGCTGGAGTATTGTCATGAACTTCTTGATACCTGCTGGTCGCTTTCGATCTTAAATAGTAGAAGGTAACCGAAACGAAAGTATGTGCTCGCTTTAGCTTTATCGGTTGACTAGAAAGATTGTGCAATGCAATGAAAGATGTACCTAAAAATGTGGGATCAAGTGTAGTTCCAATATGTCCTAGGCCTTTAGATACTAAGCTAACCTTAGAGTGATAAGTTCCAGCTATTTGAGGCGAAACCCATATAGACTCATCTGTTGCAACAATAACAGTTGATTTTGAAGGAATAGTAATTTCTTTTGCTATAGAATCATAACATTTCTCGTGCTCCCCTCCTGGAGTGTCGGGTATTTTGTATGCAAACTGGCCAACAGTAAAGTTATAGCTCGCACCTTTTATGTTTTCTCTATTAAAAGGGTATATCAATATATTTCCCTTAATTAGTTCTCTTTCAATATCAGTATTACTCAAAGCAGACATAACATTTCGCAGGTTGCATTATTCGAAGCACATAATATCATTACACAAAATATGAGGAATGTAGGTAGGCAGTGCTGATCATTTATCCTCCAAGCTCTGAAAATATTCTCAAGTTAATACACGCTCATAACTAGAAATACAAGACTGGCTTTGTCCTGTTTTACCAATACTTTTTTATCGCTGTCCGCCCGATCGCAAAATTTCCGCACAGCAATCTCGCAATCGGGAAACGCCAGGGGTGCGATCGACTCTGCCTCATAGAGCTTTTGCTCCACACCAATCCCCTACTCCACCGAGGCACTAACAGAGATTGAAGCCGAAGTCCCTGCGGTAGAGTGAGGAACGGTCATGGGAATGATCGGTTTCTCCAATCAAGCAGTGGTAAGTCAGGCTTCTAGATTCTCTGAGAGAGCCCAGAAGCCTGGTTTAGCGCTAACTCAACTGTCGATGCCGCAGCAGGTAACTAAACACTTCCCCCTGCTCTGGCGTAATCAAAATCCCCGAGTCGGGAATGGTAAACAGGCGGCTCCACTCTAGGCGCTCGGCGTAGTTCAGCAGATGCAGGTGATTAATCGCCCCTTGCACCCCCTCGGGTGAGCCAATTACCAGATGGCGCAATCGCTCGCGCCCTGGCTGGGCATCCGGATTTGCCAGCAGCAGCGGATTGGTCGCCTCCCGGTTCTGGGCAGACGACACCAAATATGGCAAACACAACATAATCGGGTTCCTTCCGAATGTAACAACGGGTAAGAAACCCAAAAACTTGGCCGCCCCAGACATGTGCAGTTCAGGACGGCCAGGTAAAATCACCTTAGCCTCCGAGACAGCGACTCCTGTCGACGAGGTTAGCCGCTGGTTGGTGTTGGTAGCACCTTCCAGTGGCGTTAGACCAAATTTTTGGGAAGCGCAGACTGCACGCACACAGCCATAGCTCAGTAAAATACCCCATTGGAACCCCCAAATCAAGTCAAAATCGCTACCTCCTGAGAAACCGGGTGTAATGTTGCGACTGCACAGCATTGTCCGCGCGTGACCGTCGCCCTTGGCGCTTCTGCGCCCTGGACTAGATGACGCTGGAGCGTCGGCGATACGTCTCGACGCTATAGCATCGAGACGATGAAAACATTCACGGGCAGGACATGGGGCGAGCGGATTAGCTCCAGAGTCCATACAATTCATGCCCAAACCTTTCCCTATTCCGAGGGATGCAGCTTCAAATGAGCCATGAGACGCTAAGGGCGTTGCAGTGTGGTTGTGATTGAAAGTCATGGAACGTCTATTTAAGCCTGAAATATCGAATGAGTTCTCCCCAAACTCTCAGGCAAAAAGCAGAAGCTATGAAGATATTTTAATTGCTGGGCAGCCACTGCAAGTTTCCCTGACCACGTTGGCCCCTTCAGAGTGTTCCGTTGTCAGCCTCAGACCCCAGGGAGAAATCAAAGTTTATTCTGCGGCAAATCAGCAGATTGATGTATCAACATCGGTTTTGCTTGAGCAAGTTCCAACCCTTTCCTTGCTAGCCAAAACCTTTAGCGATCGCCTTAACGATCGTTCCTTAGAAATCACGTTTCTAGACGATACAGGTAGTCAGCTGAGCCAAATTCAGCTTCAGCTAACCTGTCTTCGGGTCTGTTTAGATGTAGATGCAAATCGAGATGGAATTATTGACGACAATAACCCTCACAAGGGAACTTGGCAGTGGGGGCGTAATGGTAATGGGGCAATCTTAATAGTCAACACCGATCGCGACCATATTCATTCTGATAGTCAGCATAATGGCGAGATCAAAAGACTACTGAATTTGAAAGATACCAGCTTTATGGTTATTCGCAGGGCTGGCTTAAGTGATCTACCCCCTGGATGCGAGCTTTACCTGTCCGTCAGCCAAGATACGGCCCAACGAATTTGCATTTATGGCGAGCTGGATAAAATGGGCTATGAGCTGATTGGGCCAGAGAAACCAGCGGCAAAAATCAGAAATACCGATCGGGATATTCTGCTGGCCATAAAAGGGCTCAGTTATCCAGATGTTGATTTTGATGGGTTGATTGAGATTACGTTAAGCCTGGCAAAAGATGGAGAAAATCTTTACAGCGATCGCGTCATGTTCCGAGTCGCTCCCTGGATGATAACTCCAAACACGTTATCTCCACTGATGGTCTTTGTGTCTCGCCTATCGGAGGGGGAGAACGAAGATTTTATTGAGGATCTGAGGAAAGTTGTGGCTAAAGCCGAGGCACAGCTCGATCCAGTTCCCTATGAGTATCACAAAGACGATCCCTGGATGAGAGATGAAATTGAAATCGGGTATACTCAAGCACCTGGGAAATTCATCCATGTTGTGCTAGATTCACCTCGCGATGGCGGACTTGATCACCTCACTAACCGTCAGATTATAGGCAGTGACTTTGGCTATATAGTTCGCAAAAGTCGCCATTCAGCCACTAAACTAGACTCTTTTGGAAATTTAGAGGTTTCTCCGCCCGTTACGGCAAGAGGAGTAACTTACCCGTTTGGACGTTTGATATTTGGAGGAACGCGTCCAGAGATCATTCCGGAGCCGCGTCGAAAGTTAAAAGTTTTGCGAGACTTTTTCTTTGCTCAGAAAATTCAGGCCCCCTTCGAGATCTTTTCAGATTGGCTGAGCGTCGGGCATGTTGACGAATTCATGAATTTTGTTCCTGCTCCTAATCCGAAAGGTTTTAAGCTGGTTCTTGCCAGCCCTGAGAAGTGTTATGACCTGCTTAAAGGGTTGCGCCAAAAAGGCCACGGGCAGGCCCTACTGCGACAGGGCAAGCAAATTGACGACAAGCCTGCCGATACCAGCGTGGCAGATGTGCTTGATGATCCAGATCTGGCCCGTCAAAACCAGCGCTTTCAGGAGCACATTACCTGGAACCGAGAGGTTTTGAAGCAGGAATTAGGTTTGGGTGAAGACGATATTGTTGATTTGCCTGCCTTGTTTGAAGAGGAGGACGATGGCCGAGCAATATCTTTTTTCCCAAACATGGTCAACATGCTGGTACTCCAGCAGCAGCTGGCGATTCCTAAACCCTTTGGCCCCCAGGTCGAGGTCCAATGCCAGTTTGAAAAGCATGTTATGGGGTTGTTAGAACCGTTGGGTTTAGTCTGTCACTTTATCGATGATTGGGATACGTATTTTCGCGATGGTGGAGAAATTCACTGCGGCACTAACACCAGCCGACAACCCTACAGTCAAAAATGGTGGGAGATCGAACCTACATTCTTTAACTAATGTTACAACATGCTTTAGATCACACTTTGCGATCGCGAATCCTGATGAACGCTTGCGAAAATGGGCGAGAAAAAGTGGAGAAATTAGAAAAAAGGAGATTTAACAACTTTAGAAACTAAGCGGGCAGTTCAAATCGATCAATCTTTATCTCTGTCAGATCAGAAGGAAGGAAGGACGGCTGATTTAACGTCTAGTGAAACTAGCCTACTCTAGAATTCCAGTGTAAATTTAAGCAGCCTTTGACAGGCTATATTCAATGAGGCAACCCATAATATAGAGTCGGTGGTCGCCCCCAAGGCTGACCACTTCTACCACCAGCAACTGTTTAGAGGGGCGAGGTGTTACTGACGACGGGCATAGTCCAGATTTTCTTCAAGTTCAGATTCTGAATAATGTCGGACGATATGGCGATCGCTTAGAAGCTGACTGAATTGGCGATGGTCAAGGCTGGCAAGTTCACGGGCCTTGCCAAAGGACAGCAGCTCTTGGGCATAAAGGGCCAGGGCAAGTTCTTTCAAAAGCTCTTCCTCGATGCGGCTCTCGAGCAAACGAATGAATTGAATAATGGATTCGGGAATGGACAACTGCATGGCACGAATCTCCATCGTTGGCCCAACGGGATCAGGTAAAACAACTCTAGCGCGACAGGTTGCTCAGCGCTGCCTGCTCTCCCACGTTGAGCTAGATGCCTTGCAGTGGGAGCCAAATTGGACCCCTGCGGAGCCTCAAGTCTTTCGCGATCGGGTAACGGCGGCGTTGAGCGGCGATCGCTGGGTTGTAGACGGCAACTACAGCGCCGTGCGCGACATTGTTTGGGGCAGAGACGACACGGTCGTATTTCTGGATTACCCGTTTGGGCTGGTGATGGGGCGGCTTTTGCGGCGCACCTGGCGACGATCGCTCCACCGAGAAGAGCTTTGGAACGGCAATCGAGAGACGTTTCGCCAATCGTTTTTCAGCCGCGACTCAATTCTGGTCTGGCTGTTGCGCACCTACTGGAAAAAGCGTAAGCAGTATCCGGCCCTGTTTCGGCAGTCAGAGTACGCTCACTTATCTCCTGTGCATCTGCGATCGCCCAAAGCAGCCGAGAAATGGCTGCTCTCCTATAAGCAACATTTGCTGTGAGCCGAGTCAATGGATTGCTCGACTCACAGCAAATTTAGAGCCTACTCCCACTCGATGGTGCCAGGCGGCTTCGAGGTGATGTCGTAGACGACTCGGTTGACCCCTTCCACCTCGTTGACAATGCGGTTTGAGATCGTCTCTAGCAAATCGTAGGGCACCCGCGACCAGTCGGCGGTCATGCCATCTTCACTGCTGACCAGGCGCAGCACAATTGGGTAGGCGTAGGTGCGCTGGTCACCCATCACCCCCACGCTGCGCACCGGCAGCAGCACCGCAAAAGCCTGCCAAAAGTCGTGGTACATGCCTTGCTTGGCAATCTCATCGCGCACCACAAAGTCGGCGTTGCGGAGAATTTTTAGCCGCTCTTTAGTGATTTCGCCGATGATGCGAATGGCCAAGCCCGGCCCAGGGAAGGGCTGCCGCCGCACGATCTCCTCGGGCAGGCCGATGGAGCGACCCACCTTGCGCACTTCGTCTTTAAACAGCTTGCGCAGCGGTTCTATTAGTTTGAATTGCAGATCTTTAGGCAGACCGCCGACGTTGTGGTGGCTCTTGATTTTCACCGCCACTCGCTCGCCAGTTTTGGGGTCTACGTTGGTATCGGCAGACTCAATCACGTCCGGATACAGTGTGCCCTGGGCCAGATAGTCGAAGGGGCCGAGGCGTCTCGACTCTTCTTCAAATACGCGGATGAACTCGTGGCCGATGCGCTTGCGTTTGACTTCAGGGTCGGTGACGCCCTCGACTTGGGCCAGGAAGCGATCGCGCGCTTTAACGTGAATCACCGGAATGTGGAACTGCTCGGCAAACAGCTTCACCAGTCGCTCGGGCTCATCTTTGCGCATAAAGCCCTGGTCGATGAACATGCAGGTGAGCTGGTCGCCGATCGCCTGGTGCAGCAAAAAGGCCAGGGTGGACGAGTCTACCCCGCCCGAGAGAGCCAGCAGCACCCGCTTGTCGCCCACCCGCGCTCGCACCTCGCGAATGGCGTCTTCCACAAAGGCTTCAGTGGTCCAGGTGGGCTGACACTCGCAAATGTGGTACACAAAGTTGCGAATCAGGGCGATCCCCCCTTTCGAGTGCACTACCTCGGGGTGAAACTGCACCCCATAGAGCTTGCGGGTGTGGTCGGCAACGGCGGCACAGGGGGTGTTGTGGGTGTGAGCCAGCACCTCAAAACCATCGGGGAGGCGGGTCACCGAGTCGCCATGGCTCATCCACATGGTGGTGGCGTCTTCGACGTTAGTCAGCAGGTCGGTGGGGTCGTCGATAAAGAGATCAGCCTTGCCGTATTCGCCCCGGTCAGCGCGCTCGACCTGGCCGCCGAGCTGCTGCACCATCAGCTGCATGCCGTAGCACACGCCCAGCACCGGAATGCCCAGGTCCCAAATGGCGGGGTCGCAGTGGGGTGCGCCGTTGTCGTATACCGAGTTAGGCCCGCCGGAAAAGATAATGCCCTTGGGGTTAAGCTGTTTAAGCTGCTCGGCAGTTGTGCGGTAGGAAAGCACCTCCGAGTACACCTCAGTTTCGCGAATGCGGCGAGCGATTAACTCAGAGTATTGGGAGCCAAAGTCTAGAATCACCAGCATTTGGCGGTTGAGGTCTGGGAGCGAGGCTTCCCCAAGGTTGGCAGTGGGTTCGGTTTGAAGGGTCACGATGGCTTAATCCTGCGGATAATAGTGAATTCGAGTGCGGTGCGATCAGGGTGTAGGTGTTTACTGGCCTAAAAAGTTGAGGGTACCTAAGGATGCCATAGGATACGCATTCTACAAATGCTGCGGGGTGAGTCAGCTTACTAAGCCAAGGCTGGCTTGGCTCTTAAACAACTAAAGCGAACAACTCTGAATGCTTTTTGGGTAAGAAACGGTTAGGAATGGCAGCCGCGCCTTGCCCTAGCACGGCAGGAGGAATCAATAAATAAAAGACTGCTATGGGTTTTTGTAAAAAAATAGTCCTTCTAGTCTATCAAAACTTGATTGATCAGAGTCTGGCCGCGATCGCTCCTGGCCACGATCTGTCGCTGGCGATCAAACACCATCGACCCCACTGTTAGAGCACGGCCCGTGTGAGCATGAACGTAGGCGGCGGCCCGCTCGTCAATGCGTTCAACGATGTGCTGGTACACCCGTCGCATCATCGCTCCATCAAACTCCCGCAAAATCCCTAGTCCGGCCTCTACAGTTTCGGCCTGAAGTACCCGTTGAATGATCGACAGCGGCACGTCTTGCCCAACGCAGCAGGCAGCGAGAATTTCCTGGCGACCGTCGGCGACGTGGTGGTGAGTGTGAAAGATGCCCCCGGCCAGCTTGATCAGCTTGCCGTGGTACCCCAGCAGCAGCACGCCGGCCACCCCCAGATGGCCCGCTTCCACCAGCATGGGCCCCAGCCAGTTGGCGGTTTTAACCCGGCAGTCGGGGTTGATGCCCAGTTTCAGGGCAAGATCCAGCCCGTTTTCGCCTAGGCAAAAGACCAGGTGAGCATGGTGGGCAGCTTTGTCCCGCAAGATTTCTCGCGACTGATCGAGTTGCCCCGGTGCGCTGAGAGGTTCAGAAATACCGGCGGTGCCCAGCAGCGACAGTCCTTCGACTACACCAAAGGCAGCGTTGGAGGTGCGCTCTGCCAGGGCGCGGCCTTCGGGCAAAATAATGGTGACGCGGAGGGTCTTTCCTGAAGGAATCAGTGGCGTCAGGTTGTGGGTGATCAATGCTTTGGCGTAGCGATAGATGGCTGGTGCTCCATCCTGCTCAAGCTGCTTGCCAATGCCCTCACCCCCCTCCAGCTGGATTAGATCAGTCTGATCGTCATCCCCCCAGGCCACCACTGACCAGAGCGGGGTATAGCGGGTAAGATCTAAATTGTCGCCGGGATCGCTGTGAGTGATGGCCAGCACCGAGCCATTGGGCAGGGGGGCCAGCTGTGCAATGGGGATGTCGGCGGGCTGAGGCGGATTGAGCAGATCGAGGGTGATGATCTGGGGGCGATCGCTCGCATTGAGCAAATACTTTAGGGCCGCGATCGCCCCGGCACAGGCAAACACTGGCAGCGTATGGCCAGAGCGGGGGGAGGACGTAGCAGAACTCATGGAGCACCGTCGGTCGTCGAGTTGGGCCAGAGGGGTAAAGCCTGAACCTGCTCTAAGGTGAGATCGAGGTAAGTAGTGCCTTGGGTGGGGCTCCCCGCCACGGGATCTTGGCCGAAATAGCCGCGATCGCCGTCGTGGTCGTGAGGGCCGCTGGCGATCGCCTCATACTTACCGGCCCGCAACGCCTGGTTGTAGGGCGACCCCACGGTCCAGCCCCAGCGCGAGGGAAACAGAATTAGCCCTAGATTATCAATCCAGTCGTTGTCGCCGTGGAAATGGTAGACCTGCTCCACCGCCTCAAACCCTTCCTGACCGTCGAATACGCCCCCAAACGATAGCACCGTGATCTCCACCGGCAGCCACTCGCGCAGGTAGGTGGCAGCTCCCAACGCCACCTGGGTACCGCCGCTGGTGCCCGCTAGCACTAGTTGAACTGGCGATTCGTCGGTAGCAATGGGTTCAGTCGCGGCCATGCGCTCTAGAATAGTGGCCGCCGCCCCTCGGTTGTAGGCCTGACCATAGCGATCGTCGGCGGAAAGCGCTAGCCGCCACAGGTTGCGAATTTTGAGCATCAGGCGGGCCAGGTTGTCTTCCTGGCCGGGGCGATCGCTGAGCTGCCACAGCCAGCGAAAGAGGGGCTGACTGCCGACATTGTCGCTCACTGCCGAGTAGGGAAACACACCCCGCACCACAGCGCAGTTGGGCACCGCGGCCGCCATCTGGTTCAAAAAGGCTTCTTCTCCTGGGTCGAGGTCAACGTCGGAGACATTGCCCACTCCGGCCAAAAATACTAAATAGCACCGTGCTCCCCCCTCGGTCGTCGTGGCCCCGTCAGGCAGGTTTGGGCGCTGCTCAGTCAGGCCGTTGCCATCCCGCAGCCACCACGACAGGGTGCTAATTGGAGAGACCGTACCCCAGGCCAAAAAGAAGATTCCTAGGGCGGTCAACAGCTTGCTGGTGTCACCCAGCGATCGCGCGATTAGATTTTGCAGCAGAGATTTCATTGGCAGCAGCCCCAGGGGTAGACTGGGCCAAGCGATAACGGACACATTCTATGGGTCAGCGGTATTCGAGCAGGGGCTTAAGGCAGGTGCTAGCCGATGCCCTAACGCTAAACCAAGATTTTTATGAGCACAGCCACCGCTACCCCAAAGTGGCCCGGTTTGCCCGAGGCATTGTGGGGCTCGCCGCCTTCTCCCACGGGCTGGGCAGCGGCCTCATTTTACTGCTTTACCGGCCTTCTTTGCCGCAGCTGCTGGCTGGGGTGCTGGTCAACAGCTTGGCTGTGCTAGCTGGGTACTACCTTTGGACCTACGCCCTCTGGAAGCTCAACACCTTGATGGCGACGTCTACGCCCCCCTACCGAGAATTGTTGATCCCGGTAGGGTTTGCCTACACTCCCCAGTTGCTCAACCTGCTGACGGTGATTCCACTGCTGGGGCGACCGATTACCCTGGCCCTAGCGGGGTGGACGCTACTGGGGGCGATCGCAGCCGTCCGCGCCGGGCTCAACATCGGCCTGATCAAAGCAGCCTTGCTAGCAGGCACGGGTTTTACCCTGGTGCAGGTGGGCATTGGCCTGGTGCAGGCGGGCGTACAGAACTGGGTGGCCTCCTAGCCTTCCCCAGTGATCGATAGAGCATCGACCCAGATGCGCGGGCACAGACCGCCAGGGGTGATTTCTGCCTCAGGCTCAATGTGGACAATCGCCTTGAGCAGCTCGCGGAAGTCTCCCGCGACGGTGGCCGACTCAATGCTGGTGCGATCGCCGCCATTCACCAACCACCCATCAAAGGGCAGCGAGAATGATCCCTGAAGTGCATTCACCCCGGCATGGAGCGCCTGCAAGTCATCAATAAAAATCACGTTCTCAGCATTCTCTAGGCTGAACTCAGTCGAGGCCTCAGCCCCCGGCAGCACCTGGTAATAGCTGGGGCCGACAGAAACCTTCGCGCCAATACTAGCGTGGCCCGTGGGGCTGGCCCCCATGCGCTTTGCCGTGCCCGCGCTGTGCAGAAACTGGGTCAGCACGCCCTGCTCAATAATCGGTACCCGCCGGGTGGGGGTGCCCTCGCCGTCAAAGGTTTCAGCGCTGACATTCTCGGGGTGCAGAGCGTCGTCATACACCGACAGCAGTGGCGAGGCCACCACCGTCCCCAACGAATCCGCCGTAGATAGGCTGCGGTTATCCAGCACGCTCTGGGCGTTGTACATGTTTGAGAACGCCCCCAGCAGGCTCAAAAATGCCTCCCCAGAAAACACCACCCGGTACTTGCCCGAGGCCACTTTGTCGTAGTCGAGGTGGCTGATGGTTTTTTCCGTAGCTTCCTTCAGGCAGCCTTCAATATCTAGCAGAGGCAGGCCCCGGTTGACCCGCATGGCCCCAGCTGAGCGAGGTTTGCGTCCCTCCTGCTCGGTTTTGCTGTAGAGATACAGCGAGGTGTAGGAGCGAGCCTCCTGGCGCAGTGCCCCAGCGCTGTTGAGGTAGAAGCGATCGATCGCCCGCTGGGCCAAGCCGTTGTAGGGCACACTGGCGATCGCCGGGTGAGCCGCCAACAGCTGCTTCTCGGCATCTACCAGAGTCGAAATTAAGTCTCCCACAGGGGCAGGCGGCATCGTTTCCACCTGCACATCGGCAGTGGGGACCACAGCTTCAGGGCTAAAGTCGGGAATGTGGTCATCGACCCCAAAAGCGCTCGCCTCCTGGGCCGTTTGCAGCGCCAAATCCATCCCCAGCGGGTCAACGTCGCTAGTGGAGGTCACCCCTACCTTGCCGTCCGGGTTCCACACCCGCACAATCACGCTGGAGCGATTTGAGGCTTTGACCTGCTTAGGGTCGCCCTTGTCGACCTGTACGCTGGTCTCGTCTACAGAAGACCCATACACGTCATATTTAACAATGCCGAGCTTCTTCGCGCTCGACTCGGCGTAGGCGGCGATGTCTTGGATGGTGGGCATAGGGAATGGGGGTGTAATGGGGTGGGGGGTGATGGGGTGGGGGAGGTAGGGAGGATGAGGGCGGTGGGGAGGATGGGGGAGATAGCTGCGATCGCCGCAGGTTTCCTAGCCGGGACAGTCTTTCTCAAAAGGCCAGGGGGTCAGTTCACCAGCGGAATGCCAACTTCCCCACCTTCCTCATCCCCTCACCATCCTCATCATCTTCTACCGTCCGCCGACGGTAATCGAGTCAACCTTGAGGTGCGGCTGTCCCACGGTGACGTAGATGCTGCCGCTGATGGAGCCGCAGAAGCCCGCCGCCAGGTCCAAATCATTGGAGCACATGGAGATCTTGTCCATGATTTCGGTGGCTTCGCCGATCAAGGTCGCGCCCTTGAGGGGTTTGGTGACTTTGCCGTTTTCGATCAGGTAGGCTTCCGACACTGCAAAGTTAAACTGGCCGGTGGGGCCAACGCTGCCACCGCCCATCTGCTTGCAGTAGATGCCCTTTTCGACTGAGGCAAACAGCTCCTCTACCGAATAGTCGCCGGGGGCGATGTAGGTGTTGCGCATGCGGCTGGCGGCGGCGTAGGTAAAGCCTTGACGACGACCACTGCCGGTGCGGGGGTGGCCGGTGCGCATGGAGCCAGCGCGATCGCTCAAAAAGTTCTTAAGAACGCCGTTTTCGATCAGCAGGGTGCGCTGGGCGGGCATACCCTCGTCATCCATATCAATGGTGCCAAAGGCATCGGGAGAAATTCCCTCATCCCAGGCGGTGAGGTTTTCGTGGGCAATCTTCTGGCCCTTTTTATCGATAAAGGGAGTGGTGCCCCGCTCGATCTGGGTGGTCTCCAGCAGGTGTCCACAAGCTTCGTGGAAAATCACGCCGCCAAACTTGTTAGCCATAATCACTGGGTAGCTGCCCGACTCGACGTAGTCGGCATAGAGCATCTTGCCTGCCGACTCAGCCACGTCGGCGGCGGCGGTGGCATAATCCCACTGGCGTAAAAAGGCGGGGTCGCTGGTGTCGCCCGCCCGCTGGCCAATGGAGGAGCGGTGCTCGCCGTCAGCACACAGCAGGTTGTAGCCCACTGACTGGGTGAGGCGAATGTCGCGGGCAAAGGTGCCATCGCTGGCGGCCACCAGCACCTCTTGCCAGTCGCGGAAATAGATGGCGCGGCGCGACTGCACGTGGCTGGCCTTTTGGCCCAGGGCACCGTTGGCGGCCAGCAGCACGTCGCCCATTTCCTGCATCGAGCTGCACTGGCTCAGCCAGCTGTCTTTGCCTTTGGCGGTGGCGTAGTCGCGCAGCAGCTCTAGGTTGATTTCGGCCAGGTTGGTGTGGGGGCCGGGCAGGGTGAGCCCCATAATGGCGAGGGCTTTGTCGAGGGCAGCCTTGAGGCCATTAAAGGTGAGGTCGTTGGTGCTGACGTAGCAGTCGGCCTTGTCTCGAAATACGCGGACTCCGGCCCCAGTCACCAAACGGGGCGACAGGCTGGTGATCGCGTCGTCTTCGGCCTGGCAGCTAATGTAGTTGTTGCGCTCTAGAAAAAATTCAACAAAGTCGGCCCCGGCGGCGCGGCCTAGACCCAGCAGGGTCGATAGGGTGGCCTCCCAGGCGCTGTCGAAGCGATCGCGAGGGGCAGCATAGTCCCGCTGGAGCAGGTCGTTGGTCTTAAGCAGCGGGGTTGGGAAGGGTGCAACCGTCATGCCAGTAGAATCCTTGGTGGGGTGAGGGATCGTCCCGTTGGAACTTCCACAGTCTAACAAACCTGCTGCATTGGAGCCGGGTAGAACCCGCCCACAGACAGGCCGGGCAAGGGCAGGTCGGCCAGCACCAGGTTAGCCAACTGCTAACCTCTATTTGCTAAGGGATTAATTATTGTCGAAAGCTGCATCCATAAAATGGCTGTGCTAAGATAGCTCAAAGATTAAGAAAAACAAAAGCTTTTTTGTTCTTCGCAGCTCTGCTATGCTTTAGCTTTGCTCGGCTAAAGGTTTGAGCAGACCTCCAAATCTTTACTAAGCCAATCCCTCTACGTGCTCTTTTGACCACGGGTGGACTGCCTCTCTAGCAGCTTCTAGTGCCGACTAGTCTGCCCCCCTAGGCCCCAACAAGGAGATAGTCCTGTGGTTGCGCAAACAACAGCTCCCGTGTCGAACTCTGTGCCGTCTCAAGTACCACTGGTGCTAGTTGTCGACGATGACGACGATAGCCTCACGCTGATGGCCTACATTCTAGAGCAGCTGTCTTGCCAAGCCTGTTTTGTTGCTGATGGTTTCGCCGCTCTGGTGGCCGCTCAGCAGCAGCAGCCAACCTTGATTTTGTCTGACATTCATCTGCCTGAGGTAGATGGCTACAGCTTGTTAAAGCAGCTGCGGGCCGACGGCAACACCCAAAACATTCCGGTGGTGGCTGTGACTGCCCTAGCGGGTAGCGACAACCGACACAAGATTTTAGCGGCTGGGTTCGATGACTACATCAGCAAACCCTTTTTGGTGCAGTCGGTCGAACAGCTGATCGGTCGTTTTATCGGCCTGGGGCAGACAGTCGGCTAAGCTAGGAAGCCTTGGCAGCAGGTCTCAAATCAGGCGGCTCAGACAGAATAATGACCATGCCGGTGCGGCCTGTCTCTAGGGTTACATCGGCTAGGATATCGACCACTTCGCGGTCGAGGGCCTCCTCAGCAATTTGAATAATTTGGGGACGCAGGACAGTTGCTAGATCAGCCCGCACCTGTTCGGCAAGGGCGGTGTCTCCGATTTCAACAAGTAGCTGTTCAGGCTTAGTGACCGAATCTTCGATCACCAGCAGCAGCTTTTCATCGATAAGTTGGCAGGTGATTTTGCCGGTAGCGTGGTTGAGCTGTTCGCGATATAACCGCTGAAACTGCTGAGTTAAGTGCCGCTGAATCTGACCGGCCGTTGGCAGCAAAGTAGAGGGGGTAGTGTCCATCGGGTGCTGTAATTGACAGCCGACTATAGGCCTTGCTTCAAGGGTATAGCCAGCTGTGAAACGATTAATTAGGTGTCACATTGCCAAGGGCACGCCCGTGCCCTTGGGCACCTAGGTCACTAGCCCCGATCGCAGGGCGCGGACGGCAGCCTTGGTGCGATCGTCTACCCCTAACTTATTGAGAATGCTGCGCACGTGGGTCTTAACCGTGCCAACCGTGATGTAGGAGCGCTCAGCAATCTCAGCATTGCTGCACCCACCCACAATCAGTTCTAGAATCTCTAGTTCACGCTCGGTCAGCGGATAAGTTTCTAAGATTTGCTCAAACTCAGGCTCGATCGCCTCAATGGAGACCGTGCGATTGCCAATGGCCATCGCCCCTGCGGGGGTCTTGCGCACCTGGCGCAGCACCACGCTCGCCACAGCCGGGTCAATCCAGGAGTTGCCTTCGTTGGTCTCTCGCACCGCCACAATGAGATCGTCTAGCTCAGTCTGCTTCATGCAGTAGGAGTCAGCACCAGCGGCGAAAGCGGCCATAACGGCGGCTTCGCTGTCGTGCATAGTCAGCATTAGCACACGGGTAGGGTCGCCCTCGAGCCCGCTCTGGCTCTGACGCAGGCGCTCAACTAGCTCAATGCCATCAATGTCGGGCAGGCCAATATCAACGATGGCGATGTCAGGTCGCTCGCTTTCAAGCAGACTCAGTCCTCGAGCACCGTTAGCGGCTTCGCCCACAACCGTCATGCCGGGTACTCGCTGCAGGGCTGCCTTGAGGCCTAGTCGAGTCAGGTCGTGGTCTTCAATGAGTACAATGCGAATGTCTGTCATTAGATGGCCTCCTAACGAGGCATTAAAAAGGTTGTAGGCGGCTCGTCATCGCCCAGAGTGACCTGATTATGAACTAACTATAGAACATCAGCACGTACCGCTAGGCAGACCTAGGCCAGACAGGGTCTATATCCCTCGATAGACTTTGCTCTACCAAATGGTTATGGCGTCAAAACTGTCTGCGAAATTAATACCTCTCACGATAGGGATAGGGCCATGGTTGAATACTGGCAGTCTTTGCGATTAGGGCCATATATTCCCCACGGACACTGCTATTTGTGGCAGCCTGGCCTGGTGTGGCTGCACCTGCTATCCGACACGCTGATTGCGCTGTCGTACTGGATGATTGCTGGGGCCTTAATTTACTTTGTGCAAAAGCGGCCCGACGTGCCCTTTAGGCCTTTGTTTTGGCTGTTTGCGGCCTTTATTGCGGCCTGCGGTGCTACCCATTTGCTCTCGGTGTGGACGCTGTGGTTTCCCACCTATTGGGTGTCGGGGGCGATGAAAGCGCTGACGGCGTTGGTGTCGCTAGCCACGGCGCTGGAGCTGGTGCCTCGGCTGCCGCTGGCGCTGGCCATGCCCAACGCCACCCAGCTGATGGATATGAATCAGGCACTACAGGATGAGATTGGCGATCGCAAGCAGGCCGAAGCCAGCCTGCGCACCGCCGAACAGGAGGTGCGCCAGCTCAACCAAACCCTAGAAGAGCGGGTGCAGCGTCGCACCGCCCAGCTCGAAGAGGCAAAGCAGCAGATCGAAACGCTGCTGGAGCAAGAGCGCCAGGCCCGCCTCACGCTGCAAGTCACCACTACCGACCTGGAAGAGACGGCGGAGCGCCTCAATCTAGCCCTGAGCGCCGCTCAGATGGGCTCCTGGGACTGGCAGCTCGACACCAACACTCAGGTTTGGTCGCCGCAGACTGAGCGAATTATGGGCTTTGAGCCCGGCACAGTTTCCCACACCGCTGAGGTTTGGGCTGAGCGGGTACACCCGCAGGATTTGCCGGGAATTCAGGCGTTGGTAAATGATGCGATCGCCAATCAAACCGAGTTTGTTGGGCAGTACCGCATGCAGTGGCCCGACGACACCTGGCACTGGATCAGTGTCTATGGTCGCGTGGTAGCGGTTAAAGATGGTCGCGCCCAATGCCTGGTAGGCATAGTGCAAGATATCACTGTCGCCAAGCAAGCCGAGCTAGATTTGCAGGCCAGTGAACGGCGGTTTCGAGCCGTTTTTGAGCAGGCGGCAGTGGGCATGGCCCGCCTCGACTGGCAAGGGCACTGGATTCAGGTGAACCAAAAGTTCTGCGATATTTTGGGCTATCGGCCCGAGGAGTTAATTAGTCGCTCTTTTCAATCGGTTACCTACGAGGGCGATCGCCTGCAAGATGAGTATTACTACCACCAGCTGCTCACCGAGCAAACTCCCTGCCAGTTTGAGAAACGCTACCTCCGCAAGGACGGTACCCCCGTCTGGACGCTGGTTACCGCATCAGTCGAAAGCGACGAGGCCGACTGCCCCTCGGCGTTCATCGCCATTATCGAAGATATCGAAGATCGCAAAGCATCCCAAGAAGAGCTGCTGCGCCGGGCTGACGAGATGGCCAACACTAACCTGATGCTGGCCCACACCACCGCCATGCTAGAACAGCGCAACGCTGAGCTGGATCAGTTTGCCTACGTGGCTTCCCACGATCTGAAGGCACCACTGCGGGCAATTTCTAACCTAGCCGACTGGATTGGCGAAGATTTGGAGGGGCAAATCCCGGCCGAAAACCGCCGTCAGCTCGACCTATTGCGCAGTCGCGTCCAGCGGATGGAGGCCCTGATCAACGGCCTACTGGAATATTCGCGGGTGGGCCGTCGCCAGCGCAGCATAGTGGCCGTAGACCTCAACCTGCTGCTAGACAACGTAATCGATTCCCTCGACCCGCCGGAGCAGTTTCGGGTGGAGGTGCCGAACGATCTGCCCACCCTCTACAGCCACAAAACAGCTCTGGGGCAGGTGTTTGCCAACTTGATCAACAATGCCATCAAGCACCACCATTGCGCTGACGGAGCCTGCCCAGAGGGCAATCGTGGCACCGTGCGCATCACTTGGCAAGACAATGGCCAATGGCTCGAATTTGCCGTTGCTGACGACGGTCCCGGCATTGCCCCCCAGTATCACGACAAAATTTTTACCATCTTTCAAACCCTCAAGGCCCGCGACGACTTTGAAAGCACCGGCGTTGGCCTAGCGGTGGTCAAAAAAATTGTCGAAGCCGAAAACGGCCGCGTGTGGCTGACCTCTGCCGTAGGTGAAGGCACAACATTCTATTTCACCTGGCCCTTCATCAAAACTCCGCCCGTCCAGGCGAATGAAGACCTCATCGGCTCTAACTCGTAGTTGTGGAGCGTCTAGTGCTTGACTAGGTTGATTGTGACAGGCTCTAACCGTATAGGGTTCAAAGTTTGAGGTGTCAGGTTCAAGGTAGGCCATAAACCCGAGACCTGGAACCTTGACCCTCACTAACCTGTTACTTTTAGCTGGATGAGCTGCCTGTCTCGCTGCTGACGAATTAAAACGGATTTCGCCGATCGCTTCGTTAAGATAACAATGCCCTCAGCCTTGAGTTATCTGTGACCCAGCCGCCCCCCAGACCAGACCCGCAGCTCGATCCCCAGCTTGAACCCCTGACCCGAGTGCAGGTGCTGGTGGCCATGGGCGTCACAGCGGTGGTGCTGCTGCTGCTTTCTAAAGCCTGGCTGTACTTTGACTCGGTGGAACTGCTGCCGGTGCGGCTGTCTTGGATTGATGGTCTGCTGGGAGTAGGATTGGGATTGGCGATCACCCTGGCCAGCGGCGTGGTCTATCGACTGTGGCCCGCTTACCGCCAAAGTGCAGACACCTATCTGACCCTGGTGCTTCAGCCTTTGCAGTGGCCTGACTTAATCTGGCTGGGGCTACTGCCGGGGCTGAGCGAAGAACTGCTGTTTCGCGGCGTCATGCTGCCCGCCATCGGCATGAACACCCTGGGCATTGTCGTGTCGGCGGCCAGCTTTGGGGTGCTGCACCTGAGCAGTTTGCAGCAGTGGACCTACGTGGCATGGGCCACGGCGATTGGCCTGGTGCTGGCGATCGGGGCGGTGCTGACCGGCAACCTGCTGGTGCCGATCGTGGCCCATACGGTGACAAATTTGGTCTCTAGCGTCATGTGGAAACTGCGTCAGCAGAGCACGACGGCATGATTTGGGGTTTAGGGTCTCGGGTATAGGGTTTAAGGAGCACCCCTAGACCTTTAACCTTATACCCTAAACCCTGCACCCTATTCCCCTTCTGCATACAGTTGTCAGAGCTTCCTGGCAATGTCAACAGAATTCGAGTTTTGGTATACCGTTATCCAAAAATTCTGTTTATTCTGTCTGAAGAGCATAGCGCTGGGTGCACCCTCGACTTTGCTGCCGCAAATATGTAAGTCGGTAGATCTTGATTCTGCTGTGAATTGTCTACCCTGACGGAGTGGTTCTTCGCTAGCTAAGCGACAGAACTAACGTAATTTTTGCGATTAAGCTAACCCCACTGAACCTTAGCCCTAATTGGGATGTGAGCAGGTTGTTGATGGATTGCAGCGCTATTCAGTTTAAGTACGCTGAGCAGTTTTCTACCGCTGATTTAGACCAGCTGGTGAGGCTGTTTCAGACGGCGGCGTTTTGGGCTAAAGATCGCACGCGGGAGGATATGGAAACGGCGATCGCCCACAGCTACCCCGTTGTCACCGCATGGGATGGCGCTACGCTGATTGGCTTTGCCCGTGCCACTTCCGACGGCGTATTTCGCGCCACCATTTGGGATGTGGTGATTTCGCCCGACTACCAGGGCGGCGGGCTAGGCCGCAGGCTGGTTGAAACCCTGGTGGCCCACCCCCACATGAGCCGAGTGGAGCGGGTGTATTTGATGACCACTCACCAGCAGGGGTTCTACAAGCGCATTGGTTTTGAAGAAAACGCTTCCACCACGATGGTGCTCCATAACAGTGCCGAAATTGAGATGCTGCCTCCTCTTGGCTCTCCCACAGAAGCGCCTGCCGAAATCACGGTTGGTTAAGAACTCATCTCCGGGCCATAACTCCTCCGGGAGGTAAGGTAAGCTACCATTTTATTGGCGGCTCCGGGGTGGAGCCGATATCTATTAGGCCAAAATTCAATGCACCAAACCCAGGATCTTCACGTTGTTGAGACTCGCCCTCTAGTCAGCCCAGCGCTGCTGCACCACGAGTTTCCGATGTCGGCAGAGGCGGCAACGCTAGTGGCTGAGGCGCGCGATCGCATTCGCCACATTCTCTACAACGAAGACCGCCGTCTGCTCGTCATCGTCGGCCCTTGCTCGGTGCACGACATCGACGCCGCCTATGAGTATGGCCAAAAGCTGGTCAACCTACGCCATGAGCTGTCGGGTCAGCTCGAAATCATCATGCGGGTCTACTTTGAGAAACCGCGCACCAACGTCGGTTGGAAAGGTCTGATCAACGATCCCCACCTCGACGGCAGCTACGACATCAACACTGGCCTGCGTCTAGCCCGCAAGCTGCTACTCGACCTAGCCCACATGGGGCTGCCCGCCGCCACCGAGCTGCTCGACCCGGTGACACCACAGTACATTGCTGACCTGATTGCTTGGACTGCGATCGGCGCTCGCACTACGGAAAGCCAGACCCACCGCGAAATGGCTTCGGGCCTTTCAATGCCCATTGGCTTCAAGAACAGCACCGACGGCAGCCTGCAAGCCGCAATGAATGCTATGGTTGCCGCCAGCCGCCCCCACCACTTTTTGGGCATTAACCAGAGCGGTTTGGCCAGCATTGTCACCACGACCGGCAACCCCGACGGGCATTTGGTGCTGCGGGGCGGCAAAGATGGCCCCAACTTTAGCGCCGACCACGTGGTCAAAGCCGCCGAAGAAATGGCCAAGCTCAAGCTCAACCACCGCATGATGGTCGATTGCAGCCACGCCAATGCCAACAAAGACCACAATCGCCAAACCAACGTGCTGGATGACATCGCTGTCCAGGTGCGTGGTGGCTCGCGCCACATTCTCGGAGTGATGATTGAGAGCCACATCAAGGCGGGCAATCAGTCAATTCCCGACAACCTGCGGGATCTGACCTATGGTCAGAGCATTACCGATGCTTGTGTGGATTTTGACACCACGGCCGCTATGCTGCGCCAGTTGGCCAGCGCGGTAGAGCCATCGCTGCAAGCGGCACCTTTGGGCTAGCTCCATTACCTGTAGGGTGGGTCATCGCCACCCTACCCAGTTTTGTACCGTACAAATTACCCAGACCCATCGTCTACGACAATGAGATAGTTCGTTGATCTAAGTTGGCTAAGCTGCGATCGCACCCTACACCTGCCTTAGCTTCTTGGCGGGAATCGCTCATTCGATTCCGCGTCAACGCACAGATAAGTAGCCGATAAAAGGTCTTATCCGGCAACTATGCCGGATAAGACCCCTCGCCCCAGGGGTTATCCGTCAAGATTAATGAATAACACCCCAAAACAGGCGCTTATCTAGCAGTTCTGATACTTAATACATAGTTAGACGGCATTTTAGAGACGAGATTTTTACAAATTACCTGGGATGGATATCGAAGATTTTGAGTCAGAACAACATAGATTTGCTTGGCTAGTGCAGCACATTACAGAAATTAGTTCTAGCTTGAAGGGTTCTCAAAAGTCCGTTGATGAACTGGAATCTTTTGTAGTTGTGACTTCTTTCATTAGGCTTGGACTATCTTATGCGAAGGCTATAGTTACGTTACTTCAGGAGGAACAAGCCGAGGCAACTCCACCGCTACATCGCTCCCTTTATGAACTCTGGGTAGAGTTAAGCTTTCTATTGCGTTCTGGCAACCCTGAACAAAATGCAGCAAGGTTTTCCATCAATACAATTTTGGAGTTGGAGGACTTTATTGAACAGCGAAAATCTGATTTTAGTAATGACGCTATTGCTGGAATTCAAAAAACTATTTCATCTTATGAAGCTAGTCATCCAGAAATCATGGACGCTATTCGAGAACAGCGAAGACGAAGACGTTTCCACTGGTCAGGTATGAGCCGCTCTCATATGGAAAGAGAGGTGGCAGGAAATGACACATCCCTCTATAAAGTCATGTCTTGGGAAGCTCACGTCGTCTTATCGCCTATGCGTGATCTTAAAATAGTTATGGAGGAGGGAAACTCAACAACTTTGAAATTTGAGCCGTGCAATACTCCGATGGTTGATGCTGAATTCGTAGCCTACTCAGCAGGGGGAATCTTATTTTTTATGTGGAATGAATATGCAAAACATTTTGAGCTGCCTCAAATACAACTCAGAAATAACTAGCCACTATCATTTTGATTGATTGAGCAATGCGCCATGTTGTCTAACAATTTGGCTGGAGCGGACTAATGAGCGTTCTTAGTAGAGACACAAAGGTTCTCTATCGCCGCTCAGCCGCACCATTAGGCTTTAAGGCAAGCACTAATATTCATCAAGATGCCAGATCTACTTTGAATGCAGCTCAACTTGTTGGAGGTTGATAGTCTCGTAAATTCTTTCGGACATTGGTTAGGCCTCTAAGCAGCTTTGGTGTCAAGACTTAAAGCAGAGAGCGGCGTTTCAAGGTAAGTTAAAACGCCGCTTTCATTTGTGCCTTTAGTCTCTAAATAGCATAGTTGAAGCTACGCTTAGAAACTCCTCGCAGAGGTTTCCGCTAAGACCGATCGCAGGTCATAGCGATCGAGGTTCATCACCTTATCCCATGCCGCCACAAAGTCGTTTACAAACTTCTGCTGCGAGTCCGCAGCGCCATAGACTTCCGCCAGAGCGCGGAGCTGAGAGTTTGAGCCGAAGATGAGGTCAACGCGCGTAGCGATCCACTTCTGTGCGCCGGTTTTGCGATCGCTGCCCTCAAACTCATACTCATTCTCAGAGGTCGCCTTCCAGGTCATGCCCAGGTCGAGCAGGTTGACGAAGAAGTCGTTGGTCAGGGTTTCGGGGCGATCGGTGAAGACGCCGTGCTTATACCCGCCAAAGTTCGCACCCAAAACGCGCAGGCCACCCAGCAGCGCCGTCATCTGAGGGGCTGACAGAGACAGCAGCTGAGCCCGATCCAGCAGCAGCTCTTCGAGCGATTCGCTGTGCTTGCCGGTGGTGTAGTTACGGAAGCCATCCGCGACCGGCTCCAGGGGCGCAAAAGATTCCACATCGGTTTTCTCTTGGGTTGCATCGGTGCGTCCCGGTTTGAAGGGAACAGTTACGTCATGACCGGCATTTTTCGCCGCCTGTTCAATGCCCGCGCAGCCGCCCAAAACGATCAGGTCAGCGATCGAAACTCGCTTGCCGCCTGACTGAGAGTTGTTAAACTCCTGCTGAATACCCTCCAGGGTTTGCAGCACCGTGGCCAGTTGCTCTGGTTGGTTGACTTCCCAATCCTTCTGCGGCGCGAGCCGAATGCGGGCCCCGTTCGCGCCTCCGCGCATGTCAGAGCAGCGGAACGTGGACGCTGACGCCCAGGCGGTCGAAACCAGTTGAGAGACCGATAGACCCGATTCAAGGATCTTGGCTTTGAGAGCGGCGATGTCCTGCTCATCGATCAGGTCATGATCAACGGCGGGGACAGGATCTTGCCACAAAAACTCTTCCTGGGGAACCTCAGGGCCGAGGTAGCGCGATCGCGGCCCCATATCGCGGTGGGTCAGCTTAAACCAGGCCTTGGCAAACTGCTCGGCAAACTCATCCGGGTTGTCGCGGTAGCGCTGGGCAATTTGGTTATAAACGGGGTCCATCTTCATGGACATGTCTGCGGTGGTCATCATGGGAGCGTGCCGTTTCGACGGATCGTGGGCGTCGGGCACGGTGCCCGCACCAGCGTCGCCCTTGGGCTTCCATTGCCACGCGCCAGCGGGGCTCTTGGTCAGCTCCCAATCATACTTAAACAGAGTTTCGAGATAGCTGTTGTCCCACTGGGTCGGTGTGGGAGTCCATGCACCTTCAATACCACTAGTGGTTGCATCGACGCCGACCCCCGTGTTAAAGGCATTCTTCCAGCCCAAGCCCTGATCGATGATGGTGGCACCCCCCGGCTCAGGCCCGACGTGGGTTGCTTCGCCCGCACCATGGCACTTACCAAAGGTATGCCCGCCCGCAGTGAGGGCGACGGTCTCTTCATCGTTCATCGCCATCCGCTTAAAGGTCTCGCGAATGTCGCGCCCTGAGCCCAGCGGATCAGGCTCTCCATCTGGCCCTTCTGGGTTCACGTAGATCAGACCCATCTGAACGGCAGCAAGCGGATTTAGCAGCACGCGATCGTCTTCGTAGCGCTCATTGCCGAGCCAGGCTTTCTCAGAGCCCCAATAGATATCTAGCTCTGGCTCCCAAACGTCCACGCGCCCGCCAGCAAAGCCCAATGTCTTAAAGCCCATCGATTCTAGGGCACAGTTGCCGGTGAAGATCATCAGGTCGGCCCAGGAAATTTTGTTGCCGTATTTCTGTTTAATGGGCCACAGCAGCATGCGCGCCTTATCGAGGTTGGCATTGTCGGGCCAGCTGTTAAGCGGCTCAAACCGCTGGCTACCCGAACCCGCGCCGCCACGACCGTCGCCAATGCGGTAGGTACCGGCGCTGTGCCACGCCATGCGAATGAAGAGCGGCCCGTAGTGACCATAGTCGGCGGGCCACCAGTCTTGCGACGTGGTCATCAGCTCATAGATATCTACCCTTACGGCAGCTAAATCAAGACTTTTGAACTCCTCAGCGTAGTTAAACGCCTCCCCCATCGGATTGGCTTTGGCTGAGTGCTGATGGAGAACGCTCAAATTCAAAGCATTCGGCCACCAGTCGCGGTTTGAAGTGCCAAGCCGAGGCTGAGGTCCGCTCAGAACCGGGCATTTGCTGACGCTACTGACGGCATTGGGTGTCGCAGACTGGGGCGTACCAGTTTCAATCTTTTCCGCGCGATCCGCATTACTTGATGATGCCAAAACGGATGATATGGCTCGCCAGATTTCCATTAGCTTGCCACTCATGGGGAACGGACATTTCATTGGGCTACTCGTCATAATTCCTTTCCTGATTGTGGTTTAGGTGAGTTTTTTCTTCTCTGCGTGACTGTTTTTCCTTAAGCGGAAAGCATCGTTCGCCACATCTGCATCAGCACAGCCGTCTGCTCTGGCTGCCTAGCTTTTGGATTGATGTAGTTCAACATAGTGGCGGCATTAGAAACAACGGGCATCGCCTCAAAACCGTCTGGTTCTACAAACATTTTTTCAATCACTCCGTCTTTTACCAGCATGGAATAGCGCCAAGAGCGGTATCCCATCCCTTTGGTAGAAAGGTTGACTAGCATCCCCATCTGGCAGGTAAACTCACCCGTCACATCGGGGATAAAGCGCACCTGGTCGGCTCCTTCTGCTTGGGCCCAAGCCGCCAGAGAGAACGGATCATTCACCGAAATACAAAAAATGTCATCGACTCCGTTGGTTCGAAATACCTTGGCATATTCGTTGTAAGCCAACAGTTGAATAGGAGAGTGCGGACAGGTAAACGCTCCTGGCACAGCGAATGCCACCACGGTTTTGTGATCAAACAGATCCGCTGTTGAAAGCTCGTACCCACCCACCTCCGCAAACATCCGAAAGTTGACTTGAGGAACATGCTGGCCCTCATAGTTGAAAAACATGTGCCCAGCTCCTTACTCGCATTCAATATCAGTTAGGCCCTTCTTAACTAAGAGATTGATGAGTAGAGTGACTGACTCGTTAGCCACAAACTTACGCACAGCATTGGCAAAAACGGTCAAATTTATCGAGTTGGCTCAGCATGGCTGGAGTTTTACTGAGTGCTAATCGGGTTCACAAACTCAAGCGAGTATTAAGTCATACTCACTACGAGTTTGCATACTGCAAGCTTAATTAACCACCCTGCTCTTGTGCTCCAAAACTAAAAGTGTTTTGCAACACGTAATATCTCTACAAAATGAAATCTATCTATGGCTAGGTGCAGATTTATATTTTTATTTAGATTTAGCAATGCCCAAGCTTGCGCCACCTATAGCCGAACCTGCCAAACAGCCGATAAGCTAGAGGATGCAATCGATACGCCCCTTTGGTCTGCTATGAAACGCTTTTTTCGCGCCCTCACCGCTCCCCTCTTAGCTTCCACTCTGGTCGCCGGTTCCATACCTCTCCCCATTGGCAACGCCCAGGCCCAAGAGTCGGTGTCGCCCCGCGTCGCCCAGCTACCCCAGACCCCAGATCAGGTTGTCGAGTGCGAGCTGCTGATTGTGGGCGGCGGTCTAGCCGGTACCGCAACCGCTTACGAAAGCTTGATGATGGGCCACACGGTCTGCATGACCGAGCTGACCGACTGGGTAGGGGGCCAGATCTCATCCCAAGGCACCACGGCGCTGGATGAGTCGCGGGAGCAGCGGCGGCAGCTGTTTTATTCACGGGGGTACAAGGAGTTGCGCGATCGCGTCGAGCGCAAATACGGCAAGCTTAACCCCGGCGGTTGCTGGGTGAGCGCCTCCTGCTTTTTGCCCGCCGATGCCAACGCCATCTTGATGGAGATGCTGGCCGAAGCGGAGCGCGAGGGCGGCGGCGAACTCAAGTGGTTTCCCAATACGGTAGTCAAAGACCTGAGCCTAAACGCAGATGGTAGCCAGATTGACGAGGTAGTTGCGATTCGCCACAGCCCCGCACCGGGCACAGCACCCCTCAACAGCGACTTTCTCTCCGAGATTATCGAAGACGCCTATACCTACGATGACTCGGCCCGCCTGTCGAAGGAGATTATTCAGTTTGTGCCCGCAGGCATCGAGCTAGAGCGGGTGGGAAATGCACCCGATAGCAAGGTGGACTGGTTTGTGGTTGAGGCTACCGAGACCGGCGAGCTAATTGCCCTGGCCAATGTGCCCTACGAGCTGGGGTTAGACCCAAGGTCGCCGCTCAACCCTTCGTCGCCCGTGCAAGAGCGCGACCCCTACTGCACCCAGGGTTTCACCTACACCTTTGCCATGGAGCGAACCGCCGAGCCGCAAACCTATGATGTGCCTGACTTCTACGCTACCTACGAGCCCTACTATAGCTGGGAAAAAGAGCGCGACTCACTGAAAAATGCCCAAGACCACTTCGATTTTGTCTTTACCTACCGCCGTCTGTGGAATGCCTCGCCCCAGGCTGAGGGCAACATTGCGGGCGTGTCTCGCCCTAGCGTTGGCGACATCTCGATGCAGAACTGGACCTGGGGCAACGACTACCGCCCCGGCACCGAGATGGATAACCTGATTTTGACCGAAGAGCAGCTGGCGGCCAGCGGTCAGCTAGAGCCAGGCGGCTGGCTGGGCGGCCTGCGCGCCGACACCCTGCGCAAGGGCGAAGAGAATGCGATCGGCTTTTTCTACTGGCTGACCACCGGCACCACCGACTCGCAAATCGACGACTCTTGGAAAGAGCCTGAGCCCTATAACGTCTATTTGCAGGGGCTAGATTCGCCGATGAATACGGCCCACGGCCTGTCAAAGTATCCCTACATTCGCGAGGCACGGCGGATTATTGGTCGGCCCTCCTATGGCTACGAAAATGGGTTCATGATCAGCGAAATCGACTTTTCGTGGAACGATTTCACCTCGGAGTACTACCAGCAAAACCTGGATGAGGAAACCTACACTTCGCTGCGGCGCTACCTGGCGGGGCTAGACACGGTTAGCACCTTTGACCCCGATGCCGACCCCAACCAGTTCCCGATTCGAACGCGATCGCGCCTCTACCCCGACACCGTGGGTATTGCCCAGTATGCGATCGACTTTCACCCCTGCATGCGCGACTACCCGGCGGAGGCCCCCGGCAATATCGAGCGCCCCGGCGTGCGCCAGGCCCATGGCCAGGCCTACCCCGCTCAAATTCCGCTACGGGCGATGATTCCCCAGCGGGTCGACAACATGCTGGTGGCCAGCAAGAGCATTGCCGCCAGCACCATCGCTGCCGCCGCCTATCGGGTGCATTCCTTTGAATGGTCAGTGGGGGCCGCCGCCGCCCACACCATCGACTTCTCGCTGCGCAACGGGGTGCTGCCCTACGAGCTAGTGGACGACCTGCCCAGCCAAGAGCCGCTGCTTGACCAGCTGCGTACCGAGCTAGACGCCAGCGGCAACCCAACGAAGTTCCCCAACACCTCAATCTTCAACGAAGACTGGGGCAACTGGCGGCCTTGGTAGATTGATGCTGTTTTAGCTTAAATGCAACCACAAAAGAGTGCATGGCCTGGCTACGCACTCTTTTGTGTCAGCTGGCGGCAACCCGCCTGAGAACAATCGTGAACACCGATCCTGCTGGACGGGCCACTCTCCCTACAATGCAACCATACGAAGATTTTATGGAGTAGTTCGAGAGAGCGAAGCCTATGCAACCCACCCAAAGCCAATTTACTGAAAAAGCCTGGGATGCCATTGTGCGATCGCAGGATATTGCCAAGCAGTCCCAGCAGCAGCAGATCGAGAGTGACCACCTGATGCTGGCGCTGCTTGATCAAGACGGTCTAGCCAGCAGCATTTTTGCCAAGCTGGGAGTGAACGGACAGGTGCTGCGCGATCGCACTGAAGCCTTTATCAACGGCCAGCCCAAGGTTTCGGGCACTGGCTCGTCGGTATACCTGGGCAAATCGCTCGATGCCCTGCTTGACCGGGCCGACAGGTACAAAAAAGACTACGGTGACGAATATATTTCTATCGAGCACCTAATTTTGGCTTACCCTGGCGACATCCGCTTTGGTAAAGCACTGTTTCAAGATTTAGGCTTGAGCGAAGCCAAGCTCAAGCAGGTCATTCAAGATATTCGAGGCACCCAAAAAGTGACCGACCAAAACCCCGAAGGCAAGTATCAATCCCTCGAAAAATATGGGCGCGACCTCACCGATGCCGCCCGTCGAGGCAAGCTCGACCCCGTAATTGGCCGCGACGATGAGATTCGCCGCACCATCCAGATTCTCTCTCGCCGCACCAAAAATAACCCGGTGCTGATCGGTGAGCCGGGGGTGGGTAAAACTGCGATCGCCGAAGGTCTAGCCCAGCGCATCGTCAGCGGCGACGTGCCCCAATCCCTTAAAGATCGCCAGCTGATCGCCCTCGATATGGGCGCGTTAATTGCCGGGGCCAAGTATCGCGGCGAGTTTGAAGAGCGCCTCAAAGCCGTGCTCAAAGAAGTCACCGATTCCGAAGGGCAGATCGTTCTCTTTATCGACGAAATTCACACCGTAGTGGGGGCCGGGGCCACCCAGGGGGCCATGGACGCGGGCAACCTGCTAAAGCCCATGCTGGCTCGGGGTGAGTTGCGCTGCATCGGCGCAACGACGCTGGATGAGTACCGCAAATACATCGAAAAAGACGCCGCCCTAGAACGCCGCTTTCAGCAGGTGTACGTTGACCAGCCTACGGTAGAAGATACTATCTCAATTTTGCGCGGCCTTAAAGAACGCTACGAGCTGCACCACGGGGTAACTATTTCTGACAATGCGTTAGTAGCTGCTGCAACACTTTCAACGCGGTATATCAGCGATCGCTTCCTGCCTGACAAGGCGATTGATCTGATGGATGAAGCTGCCGCCAAACTCAAGATGGAGATTACCTCAAAGCCCGAGGAACTGGATGAACTCGATCGCAAAATTCTTCAGCTTGAAATGGAACGGCTGTCGCTGAGGAAAGAAATTGATCCAGCCTCTCTGGAGCGCTTAGAGCGCATTGAGAAAGAACTGGCCGACCTTAAAGAACAGCAGAGCGCCCTAAATGCTCAATGGCAGTCTGAGAAAGATGTAATTGACCACATTCAGGCTATTAAGGAAAGCATTGACCAGGTAAATATTGAGATGCAACAGGCAGAGCGTGAGTATGATCTCGAACGCCTCGCTAAGTTACAGAACGGTAAGCTCATGGAGCTTCATCGTGAGCTGGAAGGAGCTGACACCAAACTCAAAGACACCCAGACCACAGGCAAAACTCTGCTGCGCGAAGAGGTAACTGAAGCAGACATTGCCGAAATCATCTCCAAGTGGACGGGCATTCCGGTCAGCAAGCTAGTGCAGTCGGAGATGCAGAAGCTCTTGCTGCTCGAAGACGAACTGCACCAGCGGGTGATCGGTCAGGAGGAAGCAGTGACGGCGGTGGCCGATGCGATTCAGCGATCGCGGGCTGGCCTCGCCGACCCCAACCGACCGATCGCCAGCTTCATCTTCCTTGGCCCCACTGGCGTGGGCAAAACTGAGCTAGCTAAAGCCCTAGCGGCCTATCTGTTTGACACCGAAGAGGCCCTGGTGCGCATCGACATGTCGGAATACATGGAGAAGCACGCCGTCTCGCGCCTGATCGGTGCACCTCCGGGCTACGTCGGTTATGACGAAGGCGGTCAGCTCACTGAGGCCATTCGCCGCCGCCCCTTCGCGGTGATTCTGTTTGACGAGATTGAAAAGGCCCACCCCGACGTGTTTAACGTCATGCTGCAAATTCTTGACGACGGCCGTGTCACCGATGCCCAAGGCCGCACGGTGGATTTCAAAAACTCCATCATCATCATGACCAGCAACATCGGCTCCCAATTCATTCTCGACGTGGCCGGCGACGACGCCCAGTACGACGAAATGAAGTCGCGGGTGATGGATGCCCTGCGGGGTAACTTCCGGCCCGAGTTTCTCAACCGGGTGGATGAAATGATCATCTTCCACGGGTTGCTCAAGTCGCAGCTGCGGGAAATTGTCAAACTGCAAGTTGCCCGGCTCGAAGACCGGCTCGAAGACCGCAAGATGGCAGTCAAACTTAGCGAATCAGCCCTCGACTTTTTGGCTGAAGTTGGCTACGACCCCGTCTATGGGGCGCGTCCGCTGAAGCGGGCCATCCAGCGCGAGCTGGAAACTCAAATCGCCAAGTCAATTCTGCGCGGCGAGTTTGGTGAAGGCGACACCATTCATGTGGATGTCGAAAATGAGCGGCTTGCCTTTAGACGACTTAACGCCGACCTGCTAAAGGTTTAACTGCCTGACGCATAGGGAAAGCGGCCCTTCCCTTTCCCTATGCTGTAAATCTTTGAAACAAGCCGCAGCGTTTTGAAGGGCTACGGTTGCGCGGTTTCATCTAGTTTTGGCAGTATAGCTGCATGGGCATTTTCACCGACAGCGCTAGTATAGAGGCTCAGATATTCTTCAGTAGGTTCCCGGAATCTATTTGGGCACACTGTTGCTATAGCAGTATGCCATTCAGTGCAGCTATCATCCGTCACACCTAATTTCGATTTGTGATTTCGGCAGCGAGTGACCAAACAGGAGCATCTTATGCAAACCAGAGTTTTCTGGCATTGCGCCGATTCATTCAATGCAAGTGGGGTTCCCTATGAAAATTGATCACGACGCTCCAAGACATGCCTACGTGAATGTAATGGAACTGCTCGTTTCTGAAGAGGTAGAAAAGCAGGTCAAAACCATGCAACCTCGCATGCTGAAGTATCTTAAGCGGGTAGAAGTTGAGACCTACGCCCTCAACCGCCTGCCGTCGCTCTACGCTTCTAGCGAGAAGGGTCGGCAGCTTCAGTATGAAAAAGCCAAGCGAGAACTCCATAACCAAATTAAAAGCGCGGTTCGCCAGGCCTTTGCCGCTGTGCAGGTCGACCCAATTCGGGCGTCTGAGCCGCTGCGCAACGAGCAAGACGACGCGGCCAGCATTGCCCTCACTACCCTACGAGATCTGCTTAAGCAGCCTGACCTCAATTGGGACGGAGTAATCAATCGCCTGCGATCCATGCTTGGCCGTCGTGGCGATCAACCGCCTACGGCCGCCCCGGCTCAAGAGCCTTCGCACCGCACCCGCTACCGCAACGATGCCCCTGAGGCAACCGCCCCCGGCACTGATCCTGACCACGGTCACCACTGGCGACCCGGCACCTATGGCTCTGAGGTTTCGTGGAAGAAAACCCACAATTCTGGCTCAGCCCCGTCAGGCTCTAATTTCGACTGGCATGACAATCGCTACTCTAAATAGAGAGACTTAGAACAGGCGATCGCAGCTTAGACGTTCAAGATGATTTCTGGGTCAGAACCTACCCTCTGAATAGGGGGAGTTCTTTCCTAGAAGTTTCTTCATCTCATACCCCAACGCAGAGCTTTTTGCGATGCTACGCATCTACATAAAGCCTGCCTGAGCCAGCATTAGAGGTGAGATGCCCAAAGCACTGACTCCTTTGCGCAGACCGGCAGCGGTAGCAGGGTCGGTGACCTCGTAAAGGGCGATCGATCGCTTAAAGGACTGCAACGCCTCGGGCAGTTGCCCTAGCTTGAACAGAGCTACCCCCAGATTTTGATGCGCCTCGGCATAGCTGGGGTTGAGGGCGATTGCCTGGCGGTAGGCGGCGATCGCCTCATCCAAATACCCTCTAGCGCGGTGGGCGGTGCCCAAGTTGTAGTGGGCGATCGCCAGATTTGGGTCAACCTCAATCGCCTGCTGAAACAATTCAATGGCCCCTTCCAGATCACCTTGGGCTTTTTTTAGGCTGCCGTAGTTAATCCACGCGCCCAGCTTGAGCATAGGGGGCACAGCTTCGGCTAGGGCAGCTTCGTAGTCGCTAGCGGCCTGGGTCGGTCGGTCGGCCTGGGCCAGGCCGCGGTGGTAGTGCAGCTCGTAGCGGGTCAGCTCATCTAAGGTGCCGGCTTGGGCCAGGGCGCGATCGAGCAGTGGTAGGGCCATCTCAGCCTGGTCAGACTCGACGTAAAGGGCCGCCAGTTTATTCAGTAGATAGCCGTCGTTAGGATGCTCTGCCAGGTAGCCTTCCATCGCTGTGCGGGCGCGATCGAACTTACCCCGCTGCACAACGACAGCCGGGTCATAGCCGGTGTGGTGCAGCGCCACCTCACCCAGGGTAACCACCTGCCAACGGGCATCCTGCGCTTGCAGCGCCGCCACGCTGTCATCTACGGTTTCGTGGTAGGGGCGGTTAAAGGTGATCTCGGGCAAGCGGCGAAAGCAGCGGGTGATCAGGGTGTAGGGAGCCTGGGGAGCACCCAGCTCTAGGCGCAGCAGGTTCACGGCCAGCACGTCTTCGGCGGCAATATCCCCCAAGGGTTGTCCCTGGTCGAGTTGTTTCAGCACTTGGGCAGTTTCGCTCAGCAGCACCTCGTCGGCGTCGAGCACCAGCACCCAGTCTCCTGTGGCGTGGCGCAGTGATTCATTGCGGGCGGCAGCGAAATCGTTTCCCCAGTCAAAGCTGTGGACTTTGGCTCCGTGAGATTGAGCGATCGCCACAGTGTCATCCACCGACCCCGTATCGACAACCACAATTTCGCCCACCACTCCCTGCACAGACTCAAGCGTGCGGGCCAGGGTAGTGGCCTCGTCCTTCACAATCATGCAGAGGCTAATCATCAGCCTTCTCCTAGGGCCTGGTTTGCCCGCGCGATCGCTTGGTGCACTTGGTCAAAGCCAGTGCCGCCGTAGCTGTTGCGAGCCGAGACCACTTGCTGGGGCGCGATCGCTGCGTAGATATCGTCTTCAAAGGCGGGGTGAATGGCCTGCCATTCTTCTAGGGTTAGCTCCCGCAGCAGCTTGTCTGCCGCCAGGGAAGTCTTCACCACCTTGCCCACCAGGTTGTAGGCCTCGCGGAAGGGCACACCCTTGGTGGCTAGGTAGTCAGCGACATCGGTGGCGTTGGAATAGTCTTCGTTCACCGCCTGGCGCAGGCGCAGCACTTGGAAATTGACTCCTTCAGCCAGCAGAATGGTCATGGCTTCCACGCAGCCGCGTACGGTGTTGACCGTGTCGAAGATCGCCTCTTTGTCCTCTTGCAGGTCTTTGTTGTAAGCCAGAGGCAGGCCTTTCATCATCACGAGCAAGCCTTGCAGATGGCCAAAGACGCGCCCGGTTTTGCCCCGCACCAGCTCGGGCACATCGGGGTTTTTCTTCTGGGGCATAATGCTGGAGCCGGTGGAGCAGCTGTCGTTGAGGGTGACAAAGCTAAACTCCTCCGACGCCCAAAGAATCATCTCTTCAGACAGGCGCGACAGGTGCACCATGATCAGGCTGGCGGCGCAGGCAAACTCGATCGCAAAGTCGCGATCGCTCACCCCATCCAGACTGTTGCCGTAGACCTTCTCAAACCCCAATAGCTCAGCCGAATACTGGCGATCGATGGGAAAGGTCGTCCCCGCCAAGGCACCGCAGCCCAGGGGCGAAATATTCACCCGCTTTTGCAGGTCGTGGAGCCGCTCCCAATCACGCTGGGCCATGTCGAAGTAGGCCAGCAGGTGGTGGGCTAAGCTCAGGGGCTGGGCGCGTTGAAGGTGGGTATAGCCTGGAACTAAGGTTTCCACATGTTCTTCGGCGAGGCTCAGCAGGGTTTGCTGGTACTGCCGTAGTTGGCCTTGGATGGCATCGATCTGGGCGCGCAGGTAGAGGCGCAGATCGGTGCCCACCTGGTCGTTGCGGCTGCGCGCCGTGTGCAGCTTTTTGCCCACATCGCCAATCATCTCCGTCAGCCGCCGCTCCACGGCAAAGTGTACGTCCTCTGCCTCGACACCGGGATTAAACTCGCCTCGACGGTACTCTTGGCGAATAGTCTCTAGGCCGGTGACGATCTGATCGCCCTCCTCGGGGCTAATAATCTCTGTTTTGACCAGCATTTTGGCGTGGGCCTCCGAGCCGGTGAGGTCGTACTCAATCAGCTGAATGTCGAAGCCAATGCTGGCGTTAAAGAGCGCGATCGCAGGATGCAGCGCTGTTTCAAAGCGCTGGCTCCAGGTTTGGGGAGAGGGCGTTTGCATTATTGTGCGGTCTGGTTTAGAAAGCGGTCAGGTTGCGAATGAAATATCCCAGCACAATACCGAAGAGCAGCGCCCACAACTGTCCTGACTCAACAAAATTGCTCCAAATTTCGACTATATCCCCCAAAATGTCTTGGTCAAACTGCTGGGCCAGCACTGGGGATAGCGCCTCTGTATCTACCGTAAATCCGGCCACTCCGGCCACGGCAGGTAGCTCAACTCCGGTAAAATAGCCGCTGAAACTGTCGCCATCGCCTAGGGTAATGGGGCGCAGCAGCTGGTCAATAGAGGGCAGAGAAGCATCTTGCGAAAGAAAACCGTGGGTCTGGAGCATGACATCCATAGCGGGGTGACGACCTGAGCATGGTTAACACCCAACAGACTATCACCATACCGCTGCGACCGAGCCTCTGGAACCCAAAAACCGCCAGCGCTTTCGGGGTTTTGGCGGCCCTGGCTTTGGCTGCCTACCAGGCAGGACTAGGGCGACCAGGGATAGACCTGATAAATCTAGGCGGGTGGCCCCAACTGCGAGAGTTTTTGGCCGCCAGCCTGCGCCCTGATCTAAGCCCTGAGTTTGTTGCTCTAATGGGCCGCGCCGCTTTAGTCACCCTGGCCTATGCGGTGCTGGGCACAGCCCTCAGCGTGGGACTAGGGATAGTGGGCGGGCTGCTTTCGTCAGCCGTGTGGTGGCAGACGGTATTCCCTGGCGAGGCTGGAGGTTTACGCCGAGGTATATGGCTAGGAGTGCGAGGGCTGCTGGCCTTTCCCCGCGCGATCCACGAGCTGATCTGGGGGCTGGTGCTGCTGCAAGTGCTGGGGCTGAACCCATTGGTAGGGGTGTTAGCGATCGCAATTCCCTTTGGGGCGATCGTCGCCAAAGTCTTCTCAGAAATTCTAGACGAGACGCCTCCTGAACCGCTCCACGCCCTGCTCAATGCTGGCGCACCGCCGCTCACTGCCTTTGTCTACGGACTGCTGCCCCAGGCGCTGCCCAACCTGCTCTCCTATACCTTTTACCGCTTTGAATGCTCCCTCAGAGCCTCCGCCGTTTTAGGGATAATCGGTGCTGGGGGGCTGGGTTACGAGATTTTCTTAAGCCTGCAATCGCTGCGCTATGAGCAGCTGTGGACGGGGTTCTACGCGTTGATTGTGCTTAACGGCGCGGTGGATGCCTGGAGTGCCGTAGTGCGTCGCCGCATGGGCTTCACTAGCCGCCTCGACATTAACCGCAAACCAGGCAATACCTCGTCTCGACCCGCCCTCAAAGCGCTTAGCCAAGACTGGTTTCTGCGGCTGTCGTGGATGGGGGCTATCCTGGCCGTGCCCCTGAGCTGGTGGTGGCTGCGGCTGGATATAGGAGTGCTGTGGTCGACCCGCACCCAGCGCCTCTTAGGTGAATTGTTGAGCACCGGCTGGCCACCCCTGCCGACCTGGGCCGAGGTGGTGAATTTAGCCCGGCTCTCCTGGCTGACGGTGGCGATGTCGATGGTTGCGATCGCCCTAGCAGGTCTTTTTGGCATACTCTTCTCGCTGCCCGCCGCCCAAAACTTTCTACTGCCGGGGGGGCTGCTGCGTCCCGTTGGCCAGCGGGGAAGATCTGCTTGGGTATCCTATACGCTGCTGGGCCTAAGTCGGCTCGTGCTATTGATCAGCCGCGCCATTCCTGCCCCTATCTGGGCGCTGGTGCTGCTCTACATGCTGTTCCCCGGCGTGCTGCCGGGGGCGCTGGCCCTCGCCCTGCACAACTTCGGCATCCTGGGTCGGCTAATGGCGGAGGTGAACGAAAATTTGGACGATCGCCCCGTGCGCGCCCTCAGCACCCTAGGGGCCAACCCCAGCGCGATCGTGGCCTACGGCATCTTGCCCCAAAACCTAGGCCGCTTTCTGGCCTACATTCTCTACCGCTGGGAAGTCTGCCTGCGCGAAACTGTGATCGTCGGCCTGGTTGGAGCCGGCGGTCTAGGCCGTTTGCTCACCGAGCAGATCAGCAGCTTCGACTACAGCGGCGTGATGATAACGCTAGGCGTTTTTGTAGTGCTGACTTTTGGGGTAGATGCAGTGAGTCAGCGGCTGCGGGGGATTTTAAGGGAGTGAGAGGGTGGAGAGTGAGGGGTAGGGGGTAGGGTGATGGCGCTAATCAATTCTCTGTCACCCATTTACTCCCCACTCCCTACCCCCCACCCTCACTCACTCCGCCAATCGGGACACCCCCCACCCCCCTGCCACCCCTGGGGATGGATTGCGCACACCAGCGTACAGCGCTTGGCTTGGCTAGTTCCGTAGGCGATGCCGTGGTAGTTGGTGCAGCCCTGGCAGGGTTGGGGACGAGCCGGCGGTAGAGATTGAAAGCCGACCTGCGATCGCAAAATTTGCTGCTTGCTCTGCCGCCGATGCCACTGCTCGTAGGCGCGGCGGCGGCATAAATCGTTGGCCCGGTGAAAGAGTTCGTCGGTTACGCTCACGACCGATTCTCCCGGTAGAGGGTGGATGGCGCAGGTTGGCACCGGCGGCGACTTGGGTGGAGGCCAAGGGAGCGGGCCAGCCGCTAACCTAGGCAATGCCAGTGTCGGCACTAGATCTAGACTACCTAACCGAGCCGGACGATTCCGAAAAAATTAAAGGGTCGCAATGTCGCGCCGCTGGTGCTGTGATCCAAGCCAGGGCTAAGGGAAGGCTTAAGGAGATAGTCTAGCGCCTTGCTATGCGGTATTCGCATAGACTTTGACAAAAACTGCATGTAACAGCATTGTCACACTTGTAGAGTGTGCTAATGGGAAAATTACAGCATTTGTTAATGGCACCGCTGAAGGATTAAGGCGAGAATAAGCAAGAGCTGCTAGCCAAATCCTTAAAACTATCAGTAAACTAGGATACGGAATCTAAAGATTCTTGTCTGGCTTACTTGACTTTTACCTTTGCAGCTCCTCCGTCGTTACTGGGTTTAGCTATGCTTCAGTCCCTCCACTACTCCATCGATCTCATCCGTGACGAGGCTCGACAGCTGGTTCAAAAGGGTGTGGTTAGCCGTCAGCAACCGATTTATACGCTTTGCCGCCACATCCCCGCTCGTGAATGGGCGCTGGTGGAAACCGAGCTCGAGTCTTCAGGGTTTTTGCTGCGCGATCGCGTTGGCGATCTCATGGGCCGCGAAGATTGGGAAAATGACTAGCTATAGCTGAGCTGTCGCCTAATTAGAGTTATTTATTCATCCAAACAAACTGAGCTGGGCCGAGGAGTTGTCTTCCTCGGCTTTTTGTTGTTCGGCTACATCCCATAGCAGAGGGGGCAGAGCAACCCCAGCCTGCTGAAGCTGGTGGTAGACCTCGCGGGCCACCATTGGCGATCTGGCCTCTTGAGGACAGTGGGCAAAGAAATATACGTCGGTACCAACCTTCAGCCACTGACACAGCCGGGGCACCCATTCATCGAAATAGGTTTGGTTGTAGGCCAAGTCGGGATGACTGATGTAACGAACGATTGTGAACGGAGCCGTCACCTCGGGCTGGAGCGGCACTCTGGGTTTCTTGCGCTCGGAGCCAATTTGAGGGTCGTCGTCGGGGGTGTCGATGCAGTCGTAGACGGGACGGGTATCCAGCAGCACCCGACCTACGCCCAGGCTGCTCAGCATTTGGTTTAGGCGAGTGCTGTGGGGTTCGGAGAACCAGTCGCGGTGGCGCACTTCTACGGCAATTGGATGAGTTTGCCGAGGCCAGCGGGTGAGAAATTCTCGCAGATCGACCAGCTGCTCGGGGCTGTAGGTCGGCGGCAGCTGAATGAACAGCGGCCCCAGCCGGTTTCCTAGAGGCATGAGGGTTTGCAGAAAGCGGTGAGACTCTTCTACAAAGGGCACCAGCTTGCCCTGGTGAGAGAAGGCGCGGGGCAGTTTGGGGCAAAACCGGAAGCTGGGGGGCATGGTGGCGGCCCAGCGATCGATAGTTTTGGCGTCGGGCATCGAGTAAAAGGTGGTGTTGCCCTCGACGGCGGTCATGCGATCGCCGTACAGCCGCAAAAAATCCCCTGACTTGCTGCCCTTGGGATAAAAGCTACCCACCCAGTCTTTAAACGCCCAAACCGCGCACCCCGTAAAATAAGCCCCCGCCATTGCTGCCGCCCCCGATTATCGGTTGTCTCCCAATTCTGACCTAACACAGCTATCTCTGGGGAGCGATAGGGGATGCCAGGGGTGGGGCACGAGTCGATAGGTTAAGGGTTGAGACACATAGAGGGCGGGCTCAGCCCAGGTTAGCTATGCTTTAGACCACATCTCTGGGGAAGATCACCACTAAGCATGTCCATGGACTCTAACTCGTTTCTCGCTGCCCTCAACCCAGACTCGATGGTGGTTAAGCCTAGCCGCCGAGTCAAGCTCAAAGACTTTGACTCCAGCTTTACTGGCGGCTTTAACAAAAAAACGGCCAAAGAGCTTTTGCAGCAGAGCGTTGAAGAACTGTCCAGCTACCAAAATGTGCTCTATGCCCAAAACACCTATGCACTGCTGCTGATATTTCAGGCTATGGATGCGGCGGGTAAAGACAGCACCATCAAACATGTGATGTCGGGGGTCAACCCCCAGGGCTGTCAGGTATTTAGCTTTAAGCAGCCCTCTAGCGAAGAGCTAGATCACGACTACCTATGGCGATCGTTTAAAGCCCTGCCCGAGCGCGGCAACATCGGCATTTTCAACCGTTCCTACTACGAAGAGGTGCTGATAGTGCGGGTGCACCCTGCGTTGCTAGACCAGCAGCAGCTACCCCAGAGCACTTTGGGCAAAGATATTTGGCAGCAGCGCTTTGAGGAGATCAACAACTTTGAAAAGTATCTGGTTAACAACGGCATCGTGGTGATGAAGTTCTTCCTCAACGTCTCTAAGGAAGAACAGAAGAAACGGTTTCTAGAACGCATCGATCGCCCCGAGAAAAACTGGAAATTTTCCATCGCTGATGTGCAAGAACGGGGCCATTGGAAGGACTACATGGCCGCCTACGAAGGCACGTTTACCCACACCAGCACCGACTGGGCTCCCTGGCACATTATCCCGGCCGACAACAAGTGGTTTACCCGACTGGCGGTGGCCAGCCTGGTGTGTCAAAAGCTGAAGTCCCTCAACCTGGCCTTTCCTGTGCTAGAGGACAACCACATGGAGCGGCTGCATGAGGCGAGAGTGATGTTGGAGAGTGAGGAGTAGCAGGATGAGGGGATGGGAAGGGTGGGGAGATGGGGAAGGTGGGGGAGGAGAAATTCATCCTCTCACCATTCCCTTGCCCACCAACCACGCAGCTACCCGAAATAACTTCGCTTCCTGATAGGGGGCGGCAATCAGTTGAATGCCGACGGGAAGTTGCCCCGGACGGTGAATGGGTACTGACAATACAGGCAGCCTAATAAAGGAAAGGGGCTGGGTGTAAAAGCCTAGGTGAGGACGCAAGGGGTAGGTTTCGCCGTCAATGTCTAGGGTAGTTTGGTCGAGGGGCGGGGCCACGCAGGGGGTGGTGGGGGTGATTAGGACATCGTAATTCTGGAAGACCTCGCGGACGCGATCGCGGTACCACCGCCGCAGCCTTTGAGCCTGCAAATACCAGGCGGCAGGGAGCATGGCCCCGGCGAGGAAGCGATCGCGCGTCGCCGGGTCAAACTCCATCGGACTCTGCCGCAGGCGATCGAGGTGGAGTTGGCTGCCCTCGCAGGCGGTGATGATATAAGCAGCAGCCCTGGCTCGGTGGGTTTCGGGAAATTCCACCACCTCAGAAATCCCCAATGACTGGATCACCTCAGCCAGCACGTCCCGTACAAGAGGTTCCATCCCGCGAGCAAAGTGTCCTCCCAATTGAGCGATTCGCAGGCCCTCAATGCCTTGGGTGAGGGATGGGGTGACGAGTTCTGGGGGCCGTTGGGTACAGACGGGGTCAGCAGGGTCTGGCCCCTGCATCACGTCGTAGAGGGTGGCGAGGTCGGGGAGCGATCGCGCCAACGGCCCCACATGATCCAAACTGTTCGAAAACAAAAATGCTCCGGCCCGCGACAGCCGCCCGTAAGTAGGCTTCAGCCCATACACTCCGCACAGCGAGGCGGGCACCCGAATCGAGCCATTGGTGTCAGACCCCAGGGTGAAGGGGACTAGGCCTGCTGCCACTGCCGCCGCCGATCCACCAGAAGACCCGCCCGCCATGCGGGTGGGATCGTGGGGGTTGGGGGTAGTGCCAAAGTGGGCGTTGATGGTGACAAAGCCGTAGGCATACTCATCCATATTCAGCGCGCCAACCAGCACTGCTCCGGCCTGCTCTAACCGCGCCACAACGGTGGCATCCTGCATCGCTGGGGGATTCCCCTGATTAAGCTTGGCCCCTGCGACGGTGGTGATGCCCTCAATGTCGAACAGATTTTTGACCGCAAAGGGAACCCCGGCCAGGGGGCCAAGGTCTTCGCCTGCGGCGATCGCATCGTCAATGTCCTGGGCCTGCGATCGCGCCCTGGCCGCCGTCACCGCCGTAAAACAATTCAAGGTTGGATTGCGCACGGCAATATCCGCCAGCGTTGCCTCCAACACAGTCACAGCAGATAGGCTTCCGGCTTTAATAGCAGCGACCAAGGCCAAAGCATCGGGCGGTTGGGTCATGGCTCAAAGGTGGCGGCGCTTTCTACGGTGTCGGGTAGGGGAAACGTGAGGACAGGTTGGGCGATCGCAAAAATATGCTCCACATTCGCCACTACCCCCGCCTTAATCTCGTCGGGAAGGCTCAGCCCTAGCGTTGCCGCCATCAGATCTACATAAGTAGCGGTGTCAAAAGAGTTCGAGGGCTCAGGCGTCATGACCGCTTCTCTGCCCCGGCTTCACCCAACACCTTAGAGCTAAACAACGCCGTTGCCTCCTGCTTAATCGCAGTGTATTGGTCAACCACCGGCTGTACCGCCTCTTCTTCGCGCTCCACGTAGTCATAGAACTGGGTAAAGATGCGCTCCACTTCTTCGTAGATCAGCCCCAGCTTTTCGTTTAGGCGGCTGGCCACCTCCTGCTGAAAGCGATCTTTTTCACTGTCTAGCGCCTGCTCAAACTTGGCAATAATTCGGTTGCGCTGCCAGAGAATGCCGATCGCCAGCACCACCACCCCCACCCCGGCAAAGGCAATGCCAATGGCGCTAAGAATGGCCTCGGCAATCGTAAACTCAAGGATGTGCAGAATAGTGCCCGCCACCGCCATAATTGCGCCGCCGACAATTTCGTTGGCCATGTCGCCTGCCTGGGTAGACAGCACATCGCCAAAGCCCTGGTCGGCCATCAGATTCTTAACCTTCGCCATCACGCTTTCGATCACCTCTTGGCGACGCTCTAGCACCTTGAGCGAAATGTGGCTGCTTTCAATGCGCTGGGTTTTAACGCTCTCCAGGTCTTGGTTGAGCCCATCAAACAGCTGGCGAATGCCGTCGACAAAGTGCTGCGCGCCCTCATTTGAGGCTTCTTCTAACGACTCGCGTAGGTCGCGGGCGCAGCGCTCCTGAAACTCGTCTATCCAGGCCTGCATCGACTCATTATGGTTGAAGATGCCGACGAAGGAGCGCCGCATCACCATCAGCACCGACAGACTCTCGCGAAAGTCGCGCTTAATGCGAGCCGAAATAATTTCGTAGCGGGCTGCCAAGCGGTCGGCCAGAGTGTTGATTTCGTAGCGCGATCGCCCCCGACCCGCATCGATCTTAGAGCGAATGCTCTGGGATGTGGCGCGATCGGCAACTAGCTGCCGACTCAGCGCCTCCACATCACTATTCAGCAGGTCAATAATCTGCTGGGTGGTCTGGCTCACCGATCGCAGCTTAATCTTGTAGCTCTCCCCCGACGACACCATCGCTTGAATGTATTGGCGCACCGGCTCAAAACCGCTGTTGGCTGTGTCGCCCTCCTGCTCTAGCGCCGCCGAGGTGGGAAAGATGATCGGCGCTTTGATCTGCTTCTGGTAGGCGTATTCTTTCACCCGATCGATGTTGGTTTGCAGATCGGCGGGGCGCAGCAGATCGGCCTGCTGAAGAATGAACACCACCTTTTTGCGCCATTCAGCGCTGACAAAATCGAGAAAATCCCAGGCGCTTTTTTGGTAGGGGTTTTTGGCAAACAGCACGAAAAACGTCAGGTCGCTATTGGGAATGTAGCGCTCGGTGATGATCTGATGCTCGGCCACCACCGTGTTGGTGCCCGGCGTATCCACAATCGAAATGTCTTGCAGAATGGGGATCGGTCGCCCGATCTTGCGCAGGTTAGGCTCGACCTGTTCGACGAATTCTTGCTCAGCGTAAATAATCTGCTGAATCGAGTCGGTGCACGGCTCAATATCGGTGGCACACACCTCAGCGTCGAGCAGGGCGTTGACAAAACTGCTCTTGCCCGCCTTGACCTCGCCTACCACCACAAATAAAAATGGCTCGTTGATGTTGCGGCGCAGGCTGTGGGTGGTGCGCTGCAAGTCAGGGTTGTTAATGGTGGTAGCCAGGGCCTGCACACGTTCCAGCAGATGATCCAAATCGGCCCGGTAAACCTGAAGCGCTTGGTTAACAATTTTGCTGGCCACGGCAGTTTTTCCCCAACGTCTCTATTCACGCCCCAGTGGGCACAGCATAAAACACCCGCCTACCCTCAAAGTACCGCATGGTCAGAGGTTTGGGCCTATTTTAAGCCGATAGAAATAGGCCATTCTTAATCGTCGTCTTCAAACACGCCCTTGAAAAAGTCGATGGTGTCTTTGAGCGCAGCGATAAAGCTGTCGATTTCGGCTTTGGTGTTGTAGAAATAGAGACTCGCCCGAGCAGTGGAGTCTACGTCTAAAACACGGTGCAGCGGCTGGGTGCAGTGGTGGCCTGAGCGAATGGCAATGCCCGACTGATCCAGTAGGGTAGATAAGTCTTGCGCGTGGACGCCCTCAACAGTGAAGGTAGCCAGGGCAGCCCGTCCGCTGCCGTCAGCCTGGGGAAGCGGGCCATAGAGGGTGACTTCAGGAATGGTCTGTATTTGCTGATACAGGTAGGCCGTCAGCTCGTGCTCGTAGGCAGCGATGTTGTCCATGCCCAGGGTCGAGAGATAGTCTACGGCTGCCCCTAAGGCGATCGCCTCTGCGATCGCCGGTGTGCCTGCCTCAAACTTATGGGGCAGCGCTGCGTAGGTGGAGTGGTCCAAAAACACGTCGGCGATCATTTCGCCACCACCCATAAAGGGGGGCATGGCCTCCAGTACCTCCAGCTTGCCGTAGAGGAACCCGATGCCGGTAGGGGCACACATCTTGTGGCCCGAGGCAACGAACCAGTCGCAGCCTAGGGCAGGCAAGTTAAGCGGCAGGTGGGGCGCGCTTTGGCAGCCGTCGATTAGCACCTTAGCCCCGTGGTGGTGGGCAAGGTCGATAATCTCTTCTACTGGGTTAATGCAGCCCAAGGTGTTGGAAACATGGTTGACCGTCACCAGACGAGTCTTGTCATTGACCATCTCACGGTATTGGTCTAGGTCAAAGGATTGATCAGCGGTTAGCCCCACAAACTTGAGCACCGCTCCGGTACGCTGGGCCACAAACTGCCAGGGCACCAGGTTGCTGTGGTGCTCCATCACCGAGAGAATGATTTCATCCCCTGCTTGCAGTGTGCTCATGCCCCAGGCGTAAGCCACTAGGTTGATGGCTTCGCTGGCGTTGCGGGTAAACACAATCTCGTCGCGGCTGGTGGCCTTGACAAAGGCCGCAACTTTATCCCTCGCGCCCTCGTAGGACTCGGTGGCCCGAGCGCTGAGGTTGTGCACCCCCCGATGCACGTTGGCATTGTCGTTTTGGTAGTAGTGCTGTAGCGCGTCTAGCACCGCCTTGGGCTTTTGCGAGGTAGCGGCGTTGTCGAGGTACACCAGCGGCTGACCATTCACCTCCTGATGCAGAATCGGGAAGTCGGCACGAACCTTAGCGGCGAGGGTGAGTTCCTGGGCGACGGTCATAGGAGTGAGGGGGTGGATGGGTAGAGGGTCAGGACCACTGAGTGATGGTGGCAGCTAAGCGCGATCGCAGCGTTTCAACCGGTATCCTGTCTAAAATCTCCATAGCAAAAGCATAGATCAGCAATCGCTGGGCTTGGGGAGCATTAATGCCGCGACTTTGCAGGTAAAAAATCTCGTCCGACTGAAGCTGGCTCACCGTCGCTCCGTGGGCGCACTTGACGTTGTCGGCCACGATTTCGAGCTGGGGTTTAGTATCTACGCGAGCGGTATCAGACAGCAGCAGGTTGCGGTTGAGCTGGCTAGCATTGGTGAGCTGGGCTTTTTGAGCTACAGCCATGCGTCCGTTAAAAACGCTGTGGGCTTTGCCATCCACAATGGCCTTGTGCTCTTGTTCCACGGTCCCATGAGGGTGGCTTAGGGCCACCAAACTGTGGGTATCGGTGTGCTGGGTGCCAGTAATCGCCCCCAATCCGTAGATCCTGGTGGTGGTTTGCTCGCCGGTTTGGTAGACCTCCCAGTTGTGGCGGGCCAGTTTGGCCCCAAACCCGGCAGCGGTGCCGATGTACTGGCTATCGCGGGCCTGGGTTACCACAGTCTTGCCGATGTGGAAGGTGCCCGCCCCTTCTCGCTCGATGCGGCTATGGGTAATTTGGGCGTTGGCGTCGAGCCACAACTCGGTGACGGCATTGGTGAAGTGGGTTGCCGTTGAATTGCCCCAGTAGTCTTCCACTAAGGTAAGGACGCTACCCGACTCAGCCACCACTAAACAACGGGGCTGAACGAGCAGAGCATCGCCTTGGGTCTGGGACAGGTAAATAATTTGAATCGGGGTTTCAACCACCTGGTTGCGAGGCAGCCAAACCACCACGACATCGGCAAAGCCCACGGTGTTTAGGGCTGTAAACACTTCGTGATTGCCGCTGGTCTGGGCGAGGCGATCGGCCAATTGGCTTTGAAGTTCGGGGCGATCGCCCAGCGAACCAACAATCGCCCCCTCTGGCAACCCATTGAGTTGAGACAGCTCACGGCTGACTCGTCCGTTAACGACCACCACCTGAGCGCCAGCGGTTTCTGGCAGGCGCAGCTCAGCGATATCAGCCTCAGTGACAGAAGGCTCCCCAGCGGTGGCAAAGTCGATGCCTAACATTGCCGACAGGTCAGTGAAGCGCCAGTCTTCCTGCCGGGTTGAGGGAAAGGTTTGCTCGTTGAGGAAGGAGGCGGCGCGCAATCGCACCTCCGCCAGGGCCAGGTTCTCGGGCAACGCTGCCTGGGCGGTCTGCACCAGCCCCTTCAGGTAAGCATCGCGCTGGTCAGCCGTTTTTAGCACGCTCACGTCAGACACAGAACTCGCCATTACGCCGTCATCCCCGTGCGAAATTCCTCCAGCACCCATTCGTAGCCGCGCGACTCTAGCTGCTTAGCCAGGTCTTTGCCACCCGTGGTGATAATGCGGCCATCGGCCATCACATGCACAAAATCAGGCACGATGTAGTCGAGCAGCCGCTGGTAGTGAGTAATCAGCACCACGGCGTTGTCGGCGTTGGCCAGCTGGTTTACCCCACCTGCCACGGTTTTGAGTGCGTCAATATCGAGCCCCGAATCGGTTTCGTCCAGAATAGATAGGGCCGGTTCTAGCAGCGCCATTTGCAGAATTTCGTTGCGCTTTTTCTCGCCGCCCGAGAAGCCTTCGTTGACGCTGCGATCGAGAAACGACACATCCATCTTCACCAAGTCCAGCTTCTCTTCGATCAGGTCATCGAAGTCAAACACGTCAATTTCTTCTTCGCCCCGAGCTTTGCGGTGGGCGTTAAAGGCCACCCGCAAAAAATCACGGTTACTCACCCCAGGAATTTCGAGCGGGTACTGAAAGGCAAGGAAGATGCCGGTGGTGGCGCGATCGTGGGGATCTAGCTCAAGAACGTCCTGTCCTTTAAAGTGGATTTCTCCAGCGGTAACCTCATAGTCGGGATGGCCCGCCAGCACCTTAGAGAACGTGCTCTTACCCGAGCCGTTGAGACCCATGATGGCGTGAATTTCACCGGCCCGCACCTCTAGGTTGAGGCCTTTGAGAATTTCGGTGTCATCTACAGTGGCGCGGAGGTCGCGCACCGAGAGAATGATTTCGCTGTTGTCGTTAATCATGGTTCCTTTCCCGTAGGGTGGGTACCGCCCACCATGCTCCTGCACGTTGAAATTTTAGATTTTCGTCTTCGTGGGGTAGGCAATACCCACCATCCACTGTCGACTTTAGAGATTCTCTGTTGGTGAATTTCCCACTTTTGGAGAGTCTCAAGTGGTGGGCGGTGCCCACCCTACTGGGAACTCTGGCTCCCCTCTCCCACGAGGAAAGGGGTTGGGGGTGAGGGAGGCAACCCATCCACTCATCTATCCCACCGAGTTCTCTAGCTTCAGCGCCAGCAGCTTGTCCGCCTCGGCGGCGAACTCCATGGGCAGCTTGTTAAACACATCACGGCAAAAGCCGCTGATGATCATCGACACCGCATCTTCCGGCGAAATGCCCCGCTGGGCAAAGTAGAAGAGCTGGTCTTCCCCAATCTTGGAGGTCGAGGCTTCGTGCTCAACCTGGGCAGTGCTGTTCTGCACCTGAATATAGGGAAATGTATTGGCGCTGGAAGTATCGCCGATCAGCATCGAGTCGCACTGAGAGTAGTTGCGCGCCCCAGTGGCCTTTGGCCCAATTTTCACCAGGCCTCGATAGCTGTTCTTTGAGTTCGCCGCCGAAATGCCCTTGGAGATAATGGTGCTGCGGGTATTTTTGCCCACATGCACCATTTTGGTACCGGTGTCGGCCTGCTGCATGTTGTTGGTCAGCGCCACCGAGTAGAACTCACCCACGGAGTTGTCGCCCACGAGCACGCAACTGGGGTACTTCCAGGTGATGGCCGAGCCGGTTTCAACCTGGGTCCAAGAGATCTTAGAGTTTTTCCCGGCGCAGAGGCCGCGCTTGGTGACGAAGTTGTAAATGCCGCCCTTGCCGTTTTCGTCGCCCGCATACCAGTTCTGCACGGTGGAGTAGTTGATGCTGGCATTATCCATGGCCACTAGTTCGACGATCGCAGCGTGGAGCTGGTTGCTGTCATACATGGGGGCGGTGCAGCCCTCCAGGTAGGTCACCGAGCTACCCGCTTCGGCCACAATCAGGGTTCGCTCAAACTGGCCCGAGTCGCCGTTGTTGATGCGGAAGTAAGTCGACAAATCCATCGGACACTGGGTGTCTTTAGGAATGTAGACAAAGGAGCCGTCGCTAAACACCGCCGAGTTTAACGCCGCAAAGTAGTTGTCGCCAACGGGAATGACGGTGCCCAGATACTTCTCCACTAGGTCGGCGTGCTCTTGCAGCGCCTCGGAGATCGAGCAGAAGATGACGCCCGACTCTGCCAGCTTTTCTTTGAAGGTGGTGGCCACCGACACACTGTCAAAAATGGCATCGACTGCCACGTTAGCCAGGCGTTTTTGCTCCGACAGAGGAATGCCCAGCTTCTCGAAGGTGTCGAGTAGGGTGGGGTCTACTTCGTCCAGACTGCCGAGCTTTTTGGGCTGAGTCTTAGGGGCCGAGTAGTAGACGATGTTTTGGTAGTCGATGGGCGGATACTTAACATTGGGCCAGGCAGGCTCTTTCATCGTCAGCCACTTGCGGTAGGCCTTCAGCCGAAACTCCAGCATGAAGGCTGGCTCGTTCTTTTTGGCTGAGATCATGCGCACCACGTCTTCGCTGAGGCCGCGAGGAATGGCGTCGGACTCAATGTCGGTGGTGAAGCCGTACTTATAGGGCTGGCTAACAAGGGTTTGAACGGAAGCACTCATGACGCGACTCTTTGAACGGGCTGCACAATCGGAGTAGACAGAAATTTGGCGGAACGGGCGATCGCCTAGAACTTATTGGTTTCGGTGCGGATGGTTTCGAAGGTGATGTCTTGCTGCTCGCCCGCGAAGGGGTTGTCGGGGGTGAGAAAGAGCATGCAGTGGCACTCTTTGCGTTCCTGCATAGGGATGCAGGGACAATTCCAGTAGATGGCTTTAACCTCAGCCCCTTTATCTTCGTAGTGGCGACAGGGACACAGGGGTGCGCCGAGGTCATCCTTGTGTTTGGCTAGACCTTCGAGCACCACCGCCGTTACACCAGCGTCGGAGCAGAAGTAGGTGCCAGTGCGCTTGGCGTAGCTCTGGGCAAAGTTGCGCATGAGCTCTAGATTCTTATCGGTGGCTTGGTTGGGGTTAGGGTCAGTCATTGCAGGATTGGTACGCTACACAGCCCAATAATTTTATACAATTAAAGCAACTTTTAAGTTGTCTAACTAAATCTTAGACTAGTTTAACAACATAAAGGTTGTCAAAGTAGATTATCGTCCGATGGACTGGGATAGCCCTGGTCTGAGTAGGTATAGTCTGCTGTGGCTATGTCCTCTATAAGTCTTACTGTGGGCCAACGCCATGACCTCTGTGCAGCAACCCTCTACCTCTACAAAAGACGATATTTTGATGTACCTGCTCAGGCAGGGCGAAGCGACAGCTCATGATTTGGCAGAGCACTTTGAGGTGAGTGCCCAGGCTATTCGTCGCCACCTAAAAGACTTAGAAGCAGAAGCACTGATTGAGCATCGAGCGGTGCAGGAGGGCATGGGGCGACCCAACCACCTGTATCAGATCAGCGCTAAGGGGCGCGATCGCTACCCCGCTAAGTACGATGAGTTTGCGATTTCTCTGCTTGATACCCTGTCCGCCACCATGGGCCAAGAGCAGGTGGGCACCATGCTGCGTAAACAGTGGGAGCGCAAGGCGCTGGAGTATCGCGATCGCATCGGCACTGGCAGCTTAGGCGAACGGGTGGCTCGGCTGGTGCAGATTCGCCAGGCCGAGGGTTATATGTCTGAGTGGCACGAGGTTAGCGACGGCGATGTGCGCCAGACCGGCCCTGGCTACATCATCACCGAATATAACTGTGCTATTTCCCACATTGCGGAGTCGTTCCCCAGCGTTTGCGGCCACGAGCTAGAGATGTTTCAGGTGGCGTTAACCGACTGCACAGTGCAGCGCACCCATTGGCTGGTGAAGGGTGAGCATCGCTGCGGCTACCTGGTGCAGGGGCGCGACTAGAAGACACGACCAGGAAATAGGAGATGGCGTCGTCCCAGCTTGAGGGCGGAGCTTTGCTTCCCATAGCTGTAATCTTTTACTCTCAGCAAAAATTCAGTCAGCCCTGATAGGGTAGCGCTCAACCAATTCTTAGCAGCGATCGCGGCAGTGTCACGGCCTCAAGCATTGCAGGCGGCTTTGCTGACCGGGGGGTGGACGACCTGTGCCGAGTGAACGGGTGGTCAGATCGTGCTTGCCTGTGACGCTAACCCGATAATTTCATCCTCAGCCTGGGGCCGTTCGTAATCTAGGACAGAGTTCTAGACGACTTAGACGTTGCCGCCTAGAGTTTTGATTAGCCCAATTCTCATGTCACGCTATTTTAGGGACGCTACCTATGGTTGAAAACACCCTCACCTGGGCTCTACTCGCCGGATACTGCGGATTTTTGCTCTATCTGGTGCGCCAGACTACCCCCGATCGGGTGAGCCCGCCGGAGTTTTTTGAGGGCCAATCGAGCACCGGGCAGGCTCCGGGAATGTGGCTGCTGGTGGCCAGCGCCGCCATCTCCTGGATTTTTGCCAAATCGATCGACAACGCGGCCAGCCTGGGCCAGTCTTTTGGGGTGCTGGGCGGCATTGGCTACTCTATCTATTACTTAAGCTTTGTGACGGCGGCGATCGCCCTCTATTTTCTCCGCACCCGGGGTGGCTATCGCTCGATTCCAGAGTTTTTGGTTAGCAAGTACGGCAAGGTCTGTTCGCGGCTGTTTTTGCTGGCGATCGCCATTCGCCTGCTCAACGAGGTGTGGTCAAATACCAAGGTCTTCTCGCTATATTTTGGCCCCGAGGGCAGCGCTGGATATTGGCTAGCGGCGGCTGTCGTCACCCTGTTTACCGTTTACTACACCCTACTGGGAGGCCTGCGCAGCAGCCTGCTCACCGATGGCGCGCAGATGGTCTTGGCCGCCGTGCTGCTAGTGGTGATTTTGGCCACTATTGGCCCTGGCTTAGCCCGTGAAGGTCTACCCGTGGTGGATGCCGACACCCGCAGTGCTGCCCTCACCTTCTGCGGTCTAGCCTTTGTACAAATTTTTAGCTACCCCTTCCACGACCCGGTGATGACCGATCGCGCGTTTATCACCGGTCCCCGCACCATGTTTAAAGCCTTTATCTGGGCGGGCATCGTCAGCGGCGGCTTTATCGTTTTGTTTAGCAGTGTGGGGCTATACGCGCGCGCCGTAGGAGCTGAGGGGTCGCCAAGCCTAACGGTGCCAGCACTGTTTGGTCTGCCCATGCTGCTGGTGTTTAACGCCATTATGCTCACCAGCGCTGGGTCTACCCTCGACTCGACCTTTTCGAGTGTGGCTAAGGTCGGGGCGCGCGACTGGTTTCACCGCAAGGGTGCCCCCACCGAAGGCCAGGCCCGCATTGGCCGCTGGTGGATTGTTGCGATCGCCCTGCTGGGCAACGTGCCTCTGCTGAGTATTTACATGGGCGATCGCATTGGCCCGGCGATCATTTTGGCCACCACCATCAGCGGCACCATGGTCATGGGGTTGGCCCCCATCTTTCTGCTGGCCTTTTTGCCCAGAGCCGGTGCCTTAAGCTTCCACCTTGCTTTCTGGCCAGGGATGATCTTTGGTGTGCTACGGGTAACCGAAAACGTCATCGGTGCCCCCATCTTTCCAGCCTGGGTGAGCCTGGGCAGCGGCAAGTACGCCGTCGATCTGGGGATCAATATTTACGGCCTGCTGCTCTGTACAGCGGGCTATCTACTGGGGGCCTGGCTCGGCAGTTCGAGCCCTAAAGCATCCAAAGTTCTGCCTGAGACGTAGATCTAAAGCAACCCTCTCCAAATAAAGGCGGCTTCCAGGGATACCCCAGAAGCCGCTTTTCTCTTTTTTCTAAAGCTTTTGCTAACCTCAATTGAGTCTGACAGTATGGATATATAGCGACCACCGCACTTAGGATCAGAGCCCTTACCCCTCAGCAAAAACCGAGGCGGCGCCATGGCTACAGCCATCGCAACCCAGGGTGATCCAGGCTGTCCTAACCGATCCGGCGATCGCTATCGTTGTCCTTTGACGTTTCCCCGCCTTGAACCATGCTTGACCAATCGCTCCAATTTCTCACCCCAGAAGAATCGGCGGAAGTTGATAAAGCACTGCTGTCGTCCCCCGAGAAATTTTTGGCCCGGCTCACTATCTCCACCAGCAAGCTGCTGCGAGTCATTGCCGCCGATACCAATACCCCGATCGAAGCCCTAACCGCCGTGCAGATTGTCCAGTGGTTTGAAAAAGACGCCAAACTCAAGCGCGAGCAAGGGGTGAATGCGTCTGTGTTGAAGTGGGATGCGGAGAATTTGGAAGGATAAGGGTTTAGGGTTCAAGGTTTAGGGTTCAAGGATGGCCCTAGACCCTAAACCTTAAACCTCGATCCCCCACCTTGAACCCGATCCTCCCTCACTTTCTGTAAACTAAGTAGAGACCATCGCAACACCATAGATTAAGGAAGCAGCACGTCATGGGGTTATTTGATCGCGTTAGCCGAGTGGTTCGCTCTAACCTGAATGCGGCGGTGAGTTCGGCGGAGAATCCAGAGAAGATTCTGGAACAGGCCATCATTGACATGCAGGAAGACTTGGTGCAGATGCGCCAGGCGGTAGCGGGGGCGATCGCCAGCCAGAAGCGAGTGCAGCAGCAGTACGAAAAGGCTAGCAGCGAGGCCAACACCTGGCAGCAGCGGGCTCAGCTCGCCCTACAAAAAGGCGATGACGAACTGGCCAAACAGGCGCTGCTGCGCAAGAAAACCCAGGCTGAAACCGCCGTTGCCCTCAAGACTCAGCTGGATGGCCAAAGCGCCACCGTTGATCAGCTCAAGCGCAACCTGATTGGCCTAGAGAGCAAGCTATCTGAGGCCAAGACCAAAAAAGACATGCTCAAGGCTCGGGCCAGTGCCGCCAAGGCCAACGAGCAGCTGCAAAACACTACCAGCAGCCTCAACACCGGCAGTGCCATGGCGGCCTTTGAACGCATGGAAGAAAAGGTGCTGCAAATGGAGGCTAAATCCCAGGCGGCGGTGGAGCTAGCCGGAGCCGACCTGGAGAGTCAGTTTGCGTCCCTCGAAGCTGGTGGCGATGTAGATGATGAACTGGCGGCGATGAAGGCTCAGCTATCGGGGGGCACGGTCGACCAGGCGCAGCTGCCCGCCGCTGGGACAGCCATCCCCGCTACCGAGTCGACCGAGGTGGATGCCGAGCTAGAGCAACTGCGATCGCAGATTGACAAGCTTGATTAGACCTTTAGACGGGTACAAGGTTTAGGGTCACAGGCAGCCCCTTGAATCCTAAACCTTGCACCTGCTAATCTCCAATGTCACCCAGGGCCAAGGGTTTAAGAGCACTCAGCACTAGAGAGCATGTGGTCAACGCTGATGGCGCGATCGCGCCCGTGGTTTTTGGCCCAGTACAGCGCCTTATCAGCTAGGGGCACCAGGGTGTATGGGGTTTCGCTGTGGTCGGGAAAGCTGGCCACGCCTAAAGAGATCGTGATTGGTGGCAGCGTCTGACCGTTGAATGAATTGGTAACGTACTTCACGGCTCGACGGATTTTTTCAGCTCGCTTTAGCGCGACTTCAGGGGTGGTATCGAGTAGCACCATGCAAAATTCTTCACCGCCGTAGCGACAGACAATGTCCTGAGCGCGCACGTGGCCCCGCAGCAGCATGCCGATATTCTTGAGCACGGCATCGCCCGCCGGGTGTCCGTAAGTATCGTTGATAGATTTGAAATGGTCGATGTCGATCAGAATAATACTGATATTTTGCTGTTTGCTGGCTTGACACAGGCTGTTGAGCACGGCCTCGGCATGGCGGCGGTTGAGCAACCCCGTCAACGGATCTTTTAGGGCCTGGTCTTGCAGATCTTCGAGCAGCAGCAGCCGCTGCATCACAAACAAAATTTGCTCCGACAGCTTTTTCAGCAGCGCCGTCTGCACCGAAGTAAAAGGGTTTGCCTCGGTTTGCACCAGCTGCACAATACAAGTGGTGTCATTGATCAAGCCGAGCACAATGCACTTAGTCATCTGCTGAGGGCAATGGGTTACCTGGCACTGTTTGCACTCTTGGCCAATGCTAGACGGCGGGTCCAAAAGCTGCCCTTGAGAATAGCAACACTGCTGCTCTACCACAGCTAGGGGTTTAGCATCGCCCCACTCAGTGAGTACTGTAAAACTGTCAGGGGGGGTCGAAAACAGCACCAGCCGCCCCGACTGATGCGGGAAAAAATAGGGTAAAAAGGTGCCTAACAGCTGGCCTAACTGTTTGTAAGACAGGCACGACTGGAGCTGAGCCACCAGATCGGCCAAGCGGGGATGGCCGTGCTGAACGCGATCGTAGACAGCGCCACCGGGGTTGAGCGCCACCACCCGCGACAAAAAATCGACGCCGTCGGGGGGCGCACTCGTGGCCAGTTGGGGCGTCACCTTAGGCAGCGCCACTGGGATAGAGGGTTGGGCTAAAGTCAGGCACAAAAGCAGCTGCTGGGTGAGGTACTGGAGGGTTTTGACCTGTACCTCGCTCAGCCGGTCTACAGCCAACCCAGGCACATAAATCGTAAAGTGATACCGATAGTCAGCGCTGTGCAGACGGCCCACCAGCACCGGTACTGGGCTGACCTCAGGGTGTAGGCCCGATTGGCTATGGGTGCTGAGGGAAAGTTGATCGCATTCTAGGCATGTTGCCTCCATCGGCTGGCTCGACAGCACCTCCCGCAGAGTGACAGCAGGCATTTGGCCGTAGTTCATCACCCCGCCATGGCGCCAGTCGTCGCCTACCTGAACCGTTAGCGCTAGCTGAGGGGCAGACAAGGTCAATGAGGCGAGCCGCAAGAAGTTGCACAGGGCTGGGTAAGCATCTCCTAACGACGTGGGTTGAACTTGGTGCATGTAGAGAAACCACCAGGATAAAAGAGCATTAAAGCTGTAGAGGGCCCGATCGCTGATGACTGTATTATGCCGATGGTTATCAGTCGCTGACCTCAGCGTAAGGGGAGGTAACACGTGACTGAGGCTGATTCAGTCATCCCTAGAGACCGGGGCAAAACAAAGGTTTTATAATGAGTGTTCCCTGATCAACTAGCTCCGATCAACTCTGTTTCACGAGCGGCAAACTGACCTAACTTTCCCAGCACCATGCAAATTGCCCAACGGATGAGGCCTCTACAGGCCAACGTGTTTGCCGATATGGATCGGGCTAAGGCAGCGGCCCGCGCGACGGGCCAATCGATTGTTGATCTGTCGTTGGGGTCGTCAGATTTGCCGACATCGCCCCATGTGCTAGAGGCGATCGCCGCTGCCCTGAATGATCCCAGCACTCACGGCTACTGCCTGTTTTCAGGTACCCAAGCGTTTCGTGAAGCCGCCGCGCGCTGGTATACCGATAAGTTTGATGTAGCCGTCGATCCTGAAACCGAGGTGCTGCTGCTGATTGGCTCCCAGGAGGGCACGGCCCACCTCCCCCTAGCGGTACTTAACCCCGGCGACTTTGCCCTGCTGATGGACCCCGGCTACCCCTCCCACGCCGGGGGGGTGTACCTGGCCAACGGGCAGATTTATCCTATGCCCCTGCACGCTGAGGATGGGTTCTTACCCCGCTTTGCCGACATTCCGCTGGCGGTGCTGGAGCAGTCGCGGCTGATGGTGCTGAGCTATCCCCACAACCCCACCACCGCCACGGCTTCGCTGGAATTTTGGCAAGAGGCCGTGGCCTTTTGCCAGCAGCACAACCTGGTGCTGGCTCACGACTTTCCCTACGTTGACCTGACCTTTACGGGAAAGCCAGCGGTATCGGCCCTCCAGGCCGACCCCGACAAGACCTGTACCATCGAATTCTTTACCATGTCGAAGTCTTACAATATGGGGGGCTTTCGGGTGGGGTATGCGATCGGCAACGCAGCGATCATTACCGCTCTGCGCCAGATCAAGGCCAACGTAGATTTCAATCAGTATCTCGGCATTCAGCGGGGGGCGATCGCCGCCCTCACTGGCCCCCGAGACACCGTGCACAACATGGTCGCCACCTTTCGTCAGCGGCGCGACACGGCGGTAGCCGCCTTAAACCGCATCGGCTGGGCAGTGCCTAAACCTGAGGCCACCATGTATCTCTGGGCCAAGCTGCCCGCCCCCTGGGGTGAGCGCTCTAAGGAGTTTTGCTTGCGCCTGGTCGAGCAGACCGGGGTGGCCCTGGCCCCCGGCGTGGGCTTTGGCAAGGCGGGCGAGGGCTATGTACGCATTGCCCTAGTGCATCCGCCAGATGTGCTAGAAGCGGCGATCGCCCGCATTGCTGAGTTCTTGCCCGATAGCGCTACCAACGTTCCTTAGGACAAGAGAATGGGCCGCAATTGGTGCTTAATGCCAAAGTAGTGCTGTAAATAAATCCGTAGAAGTCGTTACAGCAATCAAAGCCGCAATAAAGCACCGATTAAGATTGTAGTAATCCAGATAAGGATTGCATTAAGTTGCCCAGCTTTGACCTCATGCTGGGCTACGCCATTAATTAGTATCCAGGGTGCAACGCATTGGGTAATCAGAACGACTCGCGGTTCTGGTGGTGCCAGTTCTCAGAGTAGGATCTAAGGGTAATGGTGACATCTCCATCCAGCACTGCTGATGGTCAGCTTCGCATCGTTGTGGTAGAAGACGACAGGGGCAACCGTTTATTTTTTGCCGATTACCTTACCTACTCTGGGTTTAGCGTGCTGGCGCTGCCCCATGGGCTAGACCTACAACAGCATCTAAAAGAGTTTCAGCCCCATCTGCTACTGCTCGATCTGGGGCTGCCCGAAATTGATGGCTATACCCTGCTCCAACAGCTGCGCTCGTCTGCTCTATGGCAACATTTGCCCGTCATCGTTGTGTCGGGCTATGCCTTTGCCGAAGACCAGCAGCGCGCCCTGGCATTGGGGGCACAGCAATATCTAGTTAAGCCCATTGCCCTTCAACGGCTCACCCAGGCGATTCACACTGTTCTGCGATCGCCTCAGTCAGAGTGAGCAACCGAGTTTAAGCTTAGATTTGACCTACTAGTCGAAAGGCTGGCGGGTTGAAACGGTAATTTTTCAACGTTTCGACCCGCCAACGTTTCCTTGAATTCTTGCTTAAACGCGAACCGACGCTACGACAGACTACCGCCCCCCGACCCCGACTGTTGCTCGGCCAGATAGCGCTCTACATCTCGGCTCAACAGCTGAACGGCTGCGCCAATATCCGTAATGGTGTGCTCAAGCTGGGACGAAGTCGCCATCGCCGATTGGAGCTGGTTGAGAATGTCTCTAATTTGCTCGCGATAGCGAGTTTCAAATTCTTGGGGAGTCATATGGGCAGGGTCTAGTGACAGTGACGATCAGGAACAGGATGTAATACTAACTACATCAAGGGCGAGAGGTTTCCAGAAAGAATGGCTTACAAAATCAATCTTTACAGTTCTAGCCGGGATCGAAAGCGCCTATGAAGCAGGTATATAAACAACCTGCTTAACTCTGCATAAATACTGAGGTCGGTAGCGGGCCGACCTGTCATCCAAACATATCACTCCTTTTTGTGACGGGAAACCGTTTGCCCAGGAAAATTTTGCGGCATGAAATTGCCGCTATCCTGGTTAGTACAAAGGTTTAACCCCTAGCGCCTGTGACTTCGGTTCAACCCACTACCCTAGTTAACGACCCCGAGCGCCTCGAAGCGCGGCTCAAAGAGATCCCCAGAGAGCCGGGGGTCTACTTTATGAAAGACGGCCGCGACCAGACGCTCTACATCGGCAAGTCGAAGTGTCTGCGCACGCGGGTGCGGTCATACTTTCGCGACTTTCACGGCCACATGCCGCGCATTACCGTGATGGTGATGCAAATCGTCGATATCGAATTTATCGTTACCGATACCGAGGCCGAGGCTCTGGCGCTAGAAGCCAACCTAATCAAGCAGAATCAGCCCCACTTCAACGTGCTGCTGAAGGATGACAAGAAATATCCCTACCTCTGCGTCACCTGGTCGGAAGACTACCCCCGCATTTTTATCACCCGCAAGCGGCGCAAGAGCCTGAAGGATCGCTACTACGGCCCCTACGTCGATGTGGGCCTGCTACGCAGCACTCTGCATTTGGTTAAGCGCATCTTTCCGCTACGGCAGCGGCCCCAGCCGGTGCACCGCGATCGCCCCTGCCTCAACTACGACATTGGCCGCTGCCCCGGTGTTTGCCAACAGCTCATTTCGCCGGAAGACTACCACAAGACCCTCCAGCGCGTCGTCATGGTCTTCCAAGGCCGCACTACCGAACTGGTGGATATTCTCACCGCTCAAATGGAGAAGGCGGCAGAAGACCTCAAGTTTGAGCTGGCGGCCCGACTGCGCGATCAAATTCGGGGCTTAGAGCGGCTCTGTGCCGATCAGAAGGTGGCCCTACCCGACGATACAGTGTCGAGGGATGCGATCGCCCTGGCGGCCGACGACAAACACGCCTGCGTGCAAATCTTTCAGGTGCGAGCCGGCCGTCTGGTGGGCCGCCTAGGCTTCACGGCCGATGCTGAGTCAGGCACGCCGGGCGAAATTCTCCAGCGGGTGCTGGAGGATCACTACCAAACCGTGGAAGCGGTCGAAATTCCAGCCCTGATTCTGGCTCAGCACGAGTTGCCCGAGGGCGACATGCTGACCCAATATCTCACCCAGCGGCGGGGCCGCAAAGTTTCCGTCGAGGTGCCCCAGCGCCAGACCAAAGCCGACCTGATTGAGATGGTCGAGCGCAATGCTCAGTACGAGCTAGCCCGTACCCAGGCCGCCGCCGATCGCAACATTCAGGCTTTGCAAGATCTGGCGATCGCGATCGACCTGCCCGACCTGCCCAAGCGCATCGAAGGCTACGATATCTCCCACATCCAGGGGTCCGATGCCGTCGCCTCCCAGGTGGTGTTTGTCGATGGTATGCCCGCTAAGCAGCACTACCGCCACTACAAAATCAAAAACCCCGAGGTCAAACCGGGCCACTCCGACGACTTTGCCAGCATGGCCGAAGTCATTCGCCGCCGCTTTCGCCGCTACGCCACCGACCCCACCAAGCAACGCCTGGGCAACCCCGACTGGCCCGACCTAGTGATGATTGACGGCGGCAAAGGCCAGCTCTCGGCGGTGGTAGAGGTGTTGAAAGAACTCAACCTGCTGCAAGACATCAACGTCGTTAGCCTAGCCAAAAAGCGCGAAGAAATCTTCCTGCCCGGCGAATCCATTCCGCTGCCCACCGAAGCCGAGCAGCCCGGCGTGCAGCTGTTGCGCCGCCTGCGTGACGAGGCCCACCGCTTTGCCATTAGCTTTCACAGGAAAAAGAGGACAGATCGAATGCGGCGATCGCGCCTCTCCGAAATCCCCGGTCTGGGCCAGCACCGCCAAAAAGAGCTGCTCGCTGCCTTCCGCTCCATCGACTACATTCGCGAAGCCAGCCCCCAGCAGTTGGCCACCGTCCCTGGCATTGGCCCCCAGCTGGCCCAGCAAATCTACGAGTACTTTCATCCCCAGGCTGAAGAGATTGAGGAGATGGTGTAAGGGAGTAGGTGAGGAGATGGGGAAGATGAGAGAGATGGGGAAGAGAGAAGAGTCAAGCTGAGGGCTGTAACCGCAGAGTTGAATGTTACTTGCAGACCCATTTGCAAGACAAGGGTTTAAACCGATGATCGATTCCTCCTTTCCGTTGGGACCAGGGCGGCGGTACGGCCCTGGTCGAGTGGGGTCTGGGAAGATTTCGATTGTCCCCAGCGGTCAATCTGGCTTTGTCCCGAGGTCTACGGCCCTCAGCTTGGTGGGCAGTGCCCACCCTACCGTAGCTAGGTTCCCCAGTTTTTTGGTATGGGACTTGTAGCTCGAGTAGATAGCGTATTGCTGCACCAATGCACTCTACAGGAACTGCTTACACTGAAAGACAGTTCTATACACCTCTCTTCCTATGACCGTCGATGCCAACCTGCTAGAGCTGCTATTTAGCGGTGCCAACCTTTTCGTGCTGCCCTTTTGGACCCTGATGGTGCTAGTGCCCAACACCAAACTCACCCGCACCGTCATGGGTTCCTTGCTCCCCTTTGCCGCCCTAGCCGGGTTATACCTCTTTCTCTTCATTACCAGCTTTACCAACGTCGAAGGCATCGAAGCCCTTTCTAACCCCAACCTCAGCCTGGGTGACTTAGCAGCCATCTTTGCCCAGCCCCACGTCACCGCCACCGGCTGGGTCCACTTTCTTGCCTTCGACCTATTTGTCGGCCGCTGGATCTACTGGCAAGGCCAGGAAAGCGGCGTATTCACTCGCCATTCCCTCGCCCTGTGCTTGTTCGCAGGTCCCCTAGGTCTGCTGTCACACCTGGTCACAGACGCAGTGTGGCAGCGGTTTGCAACTGGAAAAGTCAGTGAGGCCGTAGGTAGTGAGGGGTAAAGGATAAGAAGGATAACCTACCCATCCACCCCCTACCCATCCACTCCCCCACTCCCCCTAGTCCCCAAAGGGTGATACAACTATCCCAGTGTTGGCCAGTTAGTTAGATAAAACCTGATGAGTTCTTTGGTGTCGTGGATGGGTAAAGGCAAGGGAATTTGGGCACGGCAGCCTTGGCGGCGGGTGGTGCAGTTTGTAGGGCTGTTTGGGCTAGTATTTGCGATCGCCCTGGGCTGCGCCGGCAACGACCAACCCGCTGCCGATGCCCCCGCTGGCAGCGGTGATGGCCGCATTACCATTGGTACCACCCTGACCGCCCGCACCCTCGACCCAGCCGACGCCTACGAGACCTTTCCCGGCATTTTGCTCTACAACCTGGGCGATCGCCTCTACACCTACGATCCCGGCACCACCGACCTAGTACCCCAGCTGGCCACTGAGCTACCCACCGTCAGCGAAGACGGCCTCACCTACACCATTCCCCTGCGAGATGATGTCACCTTCCACGATGGCACCCCCTTCAATGCCGAGGTGATGGCCTTTTCCGTCCAGCGGTTTATGGAAAATGGCGGTCGCCCTGCCTATCTGCTGTCCGACAAAATTGCCACCGTCGAGGCTACCAGTGACTCCGAACTCACCCTTACCCTCAAAACCCCCTTTGCGGCGTTTCCAGCATTGCTGAGCTTTTCGGGCGTCACCCCGGTCTCACCTGAGAGCTACGAGATTGGCACGGGCAGCTTTAAGCCCGACAGCTTTGTGGGCACCGGCCCCTACAAGCTATCGGGCTTCACCAGCGACTCGATTAAACTCGACGTCAACCCCGACTACTGGGGCGATGCCCCAGCCAACCAGGGCATCGATATTCAAATCTTTACCAGCCCCGCCAACCTCTACAACACCTTTAGAACTGGCGGCCTTGACATTGCCTATCAAACCCTCGACCCCGAGCAGGTGGCGGCCCTAGAGCGGGAAGAAAGCTCCGGCGGTTGGCAGGTGATCGAGGCAGGCACCAATGTGATTAACTACATGGCGCTCAATCAAAAGATTGCGCCGCTAGACGATGTTAAGGTGCGTCAGGCGATCGCCGCCATGGTCGATCGCCCCCTGCTCAACGAGCGCGTCTTCCAGGGTCAGGCTGAGCCCCTCTACAGCCTGATTCCCGCCAGCTTTGACATTGCTAAACCGGTGTTTAAAGACGCCTACGGCGACGGCGACTTTGACAAAGCCAAAACTCTGCTTACCGAAGCTGGGTTCTCAGAGGCCAATCCGCTCACGCTAGAGATCTGGTATCCCTCGGCTTCTACCACCCGCAGCATTGTCGCCAACACCCTCAAAGAATCGATCGAGGCAGGCCTGCCGGGGTTGGTGACGGTAAACGTGCAAAATACTGAAGGGGCTACCCTCTGGGAAAACGTGGGCAAAGGCATTTATCCCATCATTTTGTCCAACTGGTACCCCGACTACTACGACCCCGACACCTTCATCCAACCCTTTATGAGCTGCGAAACAGGCAGCAACAATCTCTGTGAAGAGGGGCCTTCCCAGGCCAACGGCTCGTTTTACTACAGCCCCGAAGCCAATCAGCTAGTGGCTAAACAGCAGGCCGAGCAAGACCCCGCCGCCCGCCAGCAGGTGATCGCCGATCTCCAGCAGATGATGGTCGATGATGTGCCCTACGTGCCCCTGTGGCAAAACAAAGACTACGTCTTTGCCCAAGACGGCATAGAAGGTGTGGCCGTGGAGCCAACGCAGCAGTTTTTGCTGTGGAAAATTTCGAGGGGATGAGCTGGAGAAGACCGTGAGTTCTAAATTTTGAGTTTTGAGTTTTGAGTTCGGGCCTCAGCCAAAAATTTAAAACTCAAAACTAAACCCTCAAAACTTTCTCTTTCCCACTTTCCCCTACTCCCCCATGGCCTCTCGCTCTGCCGCTCTGCGCTACTACATCTTCACTCGGCTGCTGCTGGCCCCGTTGATGATTTTGACCATCACTACGGTGGTGTTTTTGCTGCTGCGGGCGACGCCGGGCGACCCAGTAGATGCGCTGTTAGGGGCGCGGGCTCCGGCGGCGGCGAAGGATGCGCTGCGGGTACAGCTTGGGCTAGATCAGCCCTTGTTCATTCAATACCTAAGCTACCTGGGGGATCTGCTGCGGCTGGATCTCGGGTCTTCTCTGGCAACCCAGGGACAGACCGTGTGGCAAATTATTCGGGCACACTTTCCCGCCACAGTCGAGTTGACGGTGTGCGGTATGATTGTCGCCACGGTGGTGGGGGTTGGCGTCGGTGCCCTGGCAGCCTCACGCCCTAACTCGCCGCTGGATGCGGGGGGACGGCTGTTTGGCATTGTTACCTACGCCATTCCCATGTACTGGTTTGGCATGATTTTGCAGCTCATTTTTGCGGTGCAGCTGCGCTGGTTCCCCATTGGTACCCGCTACCCGCTGCGGGCCACGCCTCCGACCGGGCCGACTGGACTCTACCTGCTCGATAGCCTGCTGACACTCGATTTTGGCGCATTTTTCACCACCCTGTATTACCTGGCTTTGCCCAGTCTCACCCTCGGGATTCTAATCAGTGGGGTATTTGAGCGCATGGTGCGGGTCAACCTCAAGCAGACTCTGGCAGCAGACTACGTGGAGGCGGCCAGAGCACGAGGCATTCCAGAGCGGCGCATTGTGCTGGTGCACGCGCTGAAGAATGCGATGATTCCGGTGATTACGATCTTGGGGTTGACCTTTGCCTCCATGCTGGGGGGGGCTGTGCTCACGGAGGTGACGTTTTCGTGGCCGGGGCTGGCCAACCGCCTCTATGAAGCGATCTCTCAGCGCGATTACCCGGTGGTGCAGGGGCTGATGGTGTTTTTTGCCATGATTGTGGCGGTGATCAGCATTGCGATCGATATTTTGAATGCCTATATTGACCCTCGAATTCGCTATTAAACCGGCTGGCTTCAGTTGAGTTGCCTAGATGCCTGAATGGCTGCGATCGCAACCCACCAAAAGCGTAAAACGTTAAGAACCATAAAGTGTGAGGCTCTGCCCCCGAGAAGACTAGAATGCCTCCGACTGACTTATGGCTTTCCCCAATTCTTCTAGCCAGTCGTTTAGCTGCACTACCATTCGACTTGGTCTAAACATTCAGCCAATCGGGTGAAATTTAGGGTAAGACAGCTCAAGATGGTAGGATTCGAGCCGATCGGGCATTGGTTAATTTTTCGCTCTTCTACCTACGTTCTTTTGCTATCTCCGCCATTTTGAGCGTTTTGCCCCGTTTGGCAAATCCGAGGTGTAGCCTGGGAGTGGAGGAGCAGAGCGGTGAGGTGAGGACTATTTTTTAATACCCTTGGTTGCGAAATCGACAACTAATTGTTGAGAAAATCAACAGTAATTTAAGTCTTCTAAAGACAGGTTTAGAAATTCACGTGTCTTCTTTCGCCTTTGGGCAACTGGGCACGCTAAATAGATGTGGGGCTCAGCCCAAAGGTAGGCTATGCCAGTAAATGTTTTAAGCCGCAACAATGTCAAGGTAATGGGCCAAGGGCAGCAGCCCTTAGTGATGGCCCACGGCTTTGGCTGCGATCAAAAAATGTGGCGGTTTGTGGCCCCTGCCTTTGCCGCCGACTATCGACTGGTTTTGTTTGACTATGTGGGGTTTGGGCAATCAGATTTGGCTACCTACGATCCGCAGCGGTACAGCCATCTGCAGGGCTATGCCCAAGATGTTTTGGACATCTGTGCGGCGTTAGATTTAGAGCAGGCGATCTTTGTGGGCCATTCGGTGAGCAGCATGATTGGCCTGTTGGCGGCGATCGCAGCCCCCGAGCGCTTTGAGCGGCTGGTGATGATTGGCCCGTCGCCCTGCTACATCAACGATGAATCCTACTTCGGCGGTTTTAACCGCGAAGACATCGATCAGTTGCTCGACATCATGGAGAAAAACTACATTGGCTGGGCGCACTTTTTGGCCCCAGTGGTGATGCAAAACGCCGATCGCCCCCAGCTCACCCAAGAGCTTGAGGAGAGCTTTTGCTCCACCGACCCCGCCATTGCCACGCGCTTTGCCAAAGCCACTTTCTATGGCGACAACCGCCGCGATTTGGCCAGAGTACCGGTGCCGTCCCTGATTTTGCAGTGTAAAGACGATTCGATCGCCCCCGATGAAGTGGGGCAGTACCTGCATCAGCATTTGCCCCACAGCACCCTGACGCGCATGAAAGCCACAGGCCACTGTCCCCACATGAGCCATCCCGACGAAACCATTCAGCTGATAAAAACTTATTTGGAGGCGGCCAGTCTGAGTTCAGCCTATGGTTAACCGCAGTTCTACCCCAATGTCTGCACCCCAGGGCATAGACCCATTGCTCGACCAAGCTCCCTGCGGATTTTTGTCAGTGCGCGACGACGGCGTGATTGAGTACGCCAACGCCACGCTGCTGACGCTGCTCGGCTGGGAGCGGGCGGCGTTACAGGGTAAAAACATTGTGGCTATTTTGCCCGTGGCCAGCCGCATTTTTTATCAGACCCACGTGTTTCCCATGCTGCGAGTGCAGGGGGCAGTGACAGAAATTTACTTTTCGCTGCGATCGCGATCGGGGCAAGATATTCCCATTTTGGCCAACGGGGTGCGGCGGCAGCGCCAGGGAGACGCCATCAACGACTGTGTGGTGATTCCCATTCGCCAGCGCATGCAGTACGAAGACGAAATTTTGCGAGCCAAAAAGCAGGCCGAGGCGGCGATTAGCGCCCAAAAGCAGGCCGAGGCGACCCTTAAGCATCAGTACGAGCGGGCCGTAGCGCTAGGGCAAATTACCCAGCACATTCGAGAATCGCTCGATCTGACGCAAATTTTTGCCGTCGCAGCCCAGGAAATTCGCCAGTGTTTGGCCGCTGACCGGGTAGGCATTTACCGCTTCACCACCGCCGATGAGGCGGCAGGCGGTAGTTTTGTGTCGGAGGCGGTGGCCCCAGGGGTAGACGCGGTCATGGTGGCCCAGGTGCCGCACCACGGATTTGGCGAACACTACCAAGGCATTCGCCACAACGCTGGCACCCTGGCCATTCGAGATATTCACGAAATGAGGCTGCTGGACGAGCACAGCCAGCTGTTTAGCCAGTTTCAGGTGCAGGCCAGTCTGGTAGTGCCCCTGAAAAAGGAGGCCGACCTGTGGGGGCTAATTGTAATTCACCACTGCTCGGGACCGCGCTACTGGCAAGGGGTTGAGGTCGAGCTGGTAGAATCCATTGCAGCGCAGCTGGCGATCGCTATTCACCAGGCCGATCTGGTTCAACGGTTGCAGAGTGAACTGCAAGAGCGCCAGCGTACCGAGGTGCGAATGACCCAGATCAACGCTGAACTACGCCGCGCCACGGATCTGCTGGAGCAGATGGCCCACATCGATCCACTGACTCAAATTGCCAACCGTCGCCGCTTTAGCGATCGCCTCGGGCAGGAGTGGGCTCGCCTCAGCCGCGATCGCCTGCCCCTCTCACTGCTACTGTTTGATGTTGACTACTTCAAGTACTACAACGACACCTACGGCCATCAGTCGGGCGATGACTGCCTTTATGCCATTGCCCAGGCCGCCCAAAAGGTGTTAGGTCGCCCCACCGATCTGCTGGCTCGCTACGGTGGCGAAGAGTTTGCGATCATTTTGCCCAACACGATTCAGAAAGGGGCGATCGCGGTGGCTCGCCACATCCATCAGGCGATCGCGGCCTTGGCCATCTCTCACCATGCCTCAGCAGTAGGTTCCCAGATTACAATTAGTTTAGGCATCAGTACCCTCATCCCCTCTCAGAAACTCACCTCTACGGTGCTCATTCAGCAGGCCGACCAGGCCCTCTACCGAGCCAAGCAGCAGGGACGCAACCGCTCGGTGGTGTTTGACCCGATCATGTCTGACTCTAGATAAAGTCTGCCCTACCACCCCTGAGTTAACCTCCAGAACTCCATGAGTTGTCCTAGGAGGTTTGGCAGGCAGAGGGCCACGAGCAGTGGGCTGAACAGTTTGGGTGGGCAATCACTCTATGCTGGCCCCAGAGGGCCGCACAGCTAGCCCAGCGCCCAACTGATATACTGAACGTCCAACCGTTACAAAAAGCAAAGCGCAAGCCTGCCCGCCCACGGAGATTATGCAGCCAACCGATCCGGATAAGTTTACCGCCAAAGCTTGGGACGCCATCGTTGAGGCCCAGGACGTGGCCCGCCGCTGCAAACATCAATATATGGAGGTCGAGCACGTACTGATTGCGCTGCTCGATCAGGAAGAAGACGGACTGGCTCACAAGATTCTCGCTAAGGCCAACCTCGACAGTGACCAGATTCTTGACGAGCTAGAGACCTTTGCCCAGCGCCAGGCCCGCGTGCGCCCCGGCGTCGACAGCAACCTCTACCTGGGCCAGAGCCTCGATCGCATGCTCGATGGGGCCGAAGCGGCGCGACAGACCCTCAAAGACAAATTTATCTCGGTTGAGCACCTGCTGCTGGGTTTTCAGGAAGACGAGCGCATCGGCCGGCGACTGCTGCGGGGCTTCAACGTCGAAGGCCCCGAGCTGATGGCGGCGGTGCAAGCGGTGCGCGGCAGCCAGAAGGTCACCGACCAAAATCCTGAGCAGCAGTACGACGCCTTAGAGAAATTTGGCATTGACCTCACCCAGCTAGCCCGCGACGGCAAGCTCGACCCCGTAATCGGTCGCGATGACGAAATCCGCCGCGTGATTCAGGTGCTGTCGCGGCGCACGAAAAATAACCCGGTGGTGATTGGCGAACCAGGGGTAGGCAAGACCGCGATTGCCGAAGCCCTAGCCCAGCGCATCATCAACGGCGAGGTGCCCGAATCGCTCAAGGGTCGCACGCTAATTTCTCTCGACATCGGCGGGCTGATTGCCGGGGCCAAGTTTCGCGGCGAGTTTGAAGAACGGCTGCGGCTGGTGCTCAAGGAAGTCACCGACTCTGCGGGGCAGGTGGTGCTGTTTATCGACGAGCTGCACACGGTAGTCGGAGCCGGGGCGGGCCAGGGCACCATGGATGCCAGCAACCTGCTCAAGCCCATGCTGGCGCGGGGTGAGCTGCGCTGCATTGGGGCCACCACCCTAGACGAATACCGCAAGCACATTGAAAAAGACGCCGCCCTAGAGCGTCGCTTTCAGCAGGTGTATGTGGGCCAACCCAGCGCTGAAGACACCATCTCCATTTTGCGGGGCCTAAAAAAACGCTACGAGTCTTACCACGGTGTCGATATTGCCGACAGTGCCCTGGTAGCGGCGGCGGTGCTCTCTGATCGATACATTGCCGATCGCTTTTTGCCCGACAAAGCGATTGACCTGGTGGACGAAGCCGCCGCCAAGCTCAAAATGGAAATCACCTCCAAACCCGAGGAGCTAGAGAGCATCGAGCGCCGCCTCATGCAGATCGAAATGGAAAAGCTCTCGCTGGAAGCCGAAAACGGCTCCATGACCAAGGCCTCGCGCCAGCGCCTCAGCCGCATTGAGCAAGAGATTACCGAACTCCAGGCCAAGCAGCAGTCCTTCAGCGGTCAGTGGCAGAGCGAAAAGCAGGCCCTCGACGCCATTCACACCCTCAAAGACGAAGAAGACCAAATTCGCCTACAAATTGAGCAGGCCGAGCGCGCCTACGACCTCAACAAGGCTGCCAAACTCAAGTACGACAGTCTGGAGAAGATTCAGCGCGATCGCGAAACCCTAGAGGCCCAGCTAGTCGAAGTGCAGGCCAAGGGCAACACCCTGCTGCGTGAGCAGGTCACTGAGGCCGACATTGCCGAAATCGTCGCCAAGTGGACGGGCATCCCCGTCAACCGGCTGATGGAGTCGGAGCGGCAAAAGCTGCTCCAGCTCGAAGGCCACCTGCACGAGCGGGTGATCGGCCAAGATGAAGCCGTAGAAGCTGTGGCGGCCGCCATTCGCCGCGCCCGCGCTGGCATGAACGACCAGGGCCGTCCCCTAGGGTCCTTCCTCTTTATGGGGCCGACCGGGGTAGGCAAGACCGAACTGGCCCGCGCCCTGGCCGAGTTTCTCTTCGACACCGAAGATGCGCTGATTCGCATCGACATGTCGGAGTACATGGAGAAAAACGCCGTATCGCGGCTGGTAGGAGCCCCTCCCGGCTACGTGGGCTACGAAGACGGCGGTCAGCTCTCCGAGGCGGTGCGTCGCCACCCTTATTCAGTGGTGCTGCTCGACGAGGTGGAGAAAGCCCACCCCGACGTGTTCAACATTCTCTTGCAGGTGCTCGACGACGGTCGCATCACCGACTCCCAGGGCCACCGAGTCGACTTTCGCAACACCGTGGTGATCATGACCAGCAACCTGGGCAGCGACCACATTTTGGAGCTGGCGGGCGACGACGATCGCTACGACGAAATGCGCGTCCAGGTGCTCAAGGCGCTGCAAAAGCAGTTTCGCCCCGAGTTCCTCAACCGGGTGGATGACCTCATTCTCTTCCACTCGCTGCGCAAGAGCGAGCTACGCAAGATTGTAGCTCTGCAAATTCGGCGGGTGCAGCGCCGCCTAGCCGACCAGACCATTGGATTGGAAATTACCAAACCGGCGATCGACTTTATCGCCGAGAGCGGCTATGACCCGGTCTATGGCGCCCGTCCCCTAAAGCGGGCCATTCAGCGGCTGCTGGAGAACCCAATTGCCACCAAAATTCTAGAGACCACCTTTACCCAGGGCGCGACCATCACCGTGGACTTGCAGGATGGGAAACTGGCATTTGACCATCGCGAACCCGCCGCTTCCGAAATTCCAGCGGCGGCAGAGGATGAAGCCACTAAGGTAGAGTCGGTGGTGGGTTAGCCCATCAATCTGCACCTAAGCCCAGGCGCAACCTAGCCTCCCTGGGTCGGGTATACCTACGGCTCCGCTCAAGGTGCGATTCGGTTGAAATGGCTGAGCGGAGTTGTTCACCTGGGTCTCTGAAGGAGAAAGCCACCATAGGTCCACTACTGCTTACGCAGTAGAATTACGTCCTGCCCCAGAATCGTTAATTTTGCCCGCCAGCGGGCAGCCAGCCAATTAAAGGTCTGCACGGAGAAAAAACAGATGTGGGTGCGATCGCTCTTATAGTGCCACCGAGCAAAGGCGGCATCGTCACGGGAAAGTTTGGTCATGAGTCCTAAAGTGCCACCGGATTTGAGGCAGCTCCAGAGGCGATCGAGTTCCATCCGAGGCTGGCGCAGGTGCTCGATGACTTCAGTGGCGGTAATAAAATCGTACTGGCGAGCAAAAACCGTGCGATCGTCAGCGTAGAAAGGATCGTAGAGAGCGACGCTGTGACCGGCCGCTTCAAGCATGACCGAGAGAGTTGGCCCTGGGCCAGAGCCAAAGTCGAGTCCCTGGCTACTGGGGGCTAAACAATCTAGCAGGGGATCCCCCAAGCGACTCAGAAACCGACGGTAGCCCAGGTCTTGAGCGTGGTTCTGGTGCAGGTCGTACTCGGCTTTTTCGGCCTGGAACGGAAGAAAGCTGTCGGGTCGCACAAAGATTAGGTTGCAGCGATCGCAGCGGTAGTAGGCGCGATGATGGCGCAGTTCTGGGCGATCGCGGTGGATTTCCTGCCCTTGCCCACCGTGGCAGAGCGGGCACCGCTGTCCGGTCATGACCTATTCCTAGGCTCAGTCTTACTGACCATGGCCATCTTCTCAAACCTTCTGTAGGTGCATGCAGCCTAACACCTCAGCCCGCCTCAGTAGCCAAAGAATTAGCTACGCTAACCCAGCATGCCAGTATCTTTCTCCACTCTTCAGGCTTTTCTCTTCAAGCCTCGCTTGTGTTTAATGCGGGTAGTGTTTTATAGCCATCGCCAGCTCAGCTAAGACATTTTGCATAACTCCTTAGAGTGATGGCTATACGCCAGTGCGCCGCCCTTGTTTTTGTCAGTGGCAGTAATTCGCGTCCTAAGCGCAGTGGCCATCGCTATATTTAGAGGCTCAGAAATTTCTTTCAGAAAAGATGAAAAAACTTCTGTAACAAATTTGTCAATTTAATTTTTATATCAGGACCTCTTAACGTAGCAAGGCCATAATTCTTCTCAGCCCTGTAGTGCATTGGTCACGTCTTCGCTTAGATTCACCCATTAACAACAGGATTCTCCTATGCAGCTACGTTTTCTTGGTGCCGAATACAATTGCCAGTGGCCCAGTGTTGAAACCCGCGACGGTGAAGTAACCGGCAAATACCGGGGCGTCGCCTGGAGCAGCAAACACCACAGCGCCACCGTGGCGGCTACTACACCAGTTACGCTTCGCTTTATGGGTCGCTCTTACCAGGCTCAGGTGTAAGCTCCTATAGCTACAAGCAGTGGCCATCGGCTCATACCGCACAAGAACTAAAAAACGGTTCTCAAAAAAGCCAGGACCCTTTAAGGGTCCTGGCTTTGCAAAAGGATATCAGCTAAACGATAGGGTCTATTCCACCCCTTCGATGCGGTCTTCCACTTCCTGGTAGAGCTCTTGCAGCTTCTCCAGGTTTTCGTCACTGGTTTCCCAATAGCCGCGCCCGTTCACTTCCAGCAGGGTCGACACCATGCGGCGGAAGGAGTTGGGGTTGAGATCCATCAGGCGCTTGCACATCTCCGGGTCTTGAATGAAGGTGGTGTTGACATCTTCGTAGACCCAGTTATCGACGGCCCCGGCAGTCGCCGACCAGCCCATAGTATTAACCAAGCGCTTCGACAGCTCGCGCACCCCCTCGTAGCCGTGGGAGAGCATGCCCTCGTACCACTTGGGGTTGAGCATCTTGGTGCGGGCATCCAGGCGTACCGTCTCTGAGAGAGTGCGCACCTGGGCATTGGCGGTGGTGGTGTCGGCAATGTAGGCAGCCGGAGCCTTGCCGTCTTCGCGCAGAGACGCCACCAGCTTGGTGGGGTCAGAGTCGAAGTAGTGCGACACGTCGGTGAGAGAAATCTCCGACGAATCGAGGTTTTGGAAGGTAGCATCTGCCGTCTTCAGAGCCGACTCAAACAAGCCTCGGTTGCTATCCATAACACCGGGGTTGTCGGAGTTGAAGGCAAAGGACTTGCGCTTCAGGTACATCTCCTGGAGTTCGGCTTCGTTTTCCCAGGTGCTGTTTTCCACCGCCAGGTTGATGTTGGAGGAATAAGAACCCGAAGCATTGGAGAAGATGCGAGTGGCCGCTTCACGCAGGCCAATCCCCATTTCTGCCGCCTGTTCCAGGGCGTGCTTGCGAACGAAGTTCATCTCTAAGGGCTCGTCGGCTTCGGCGGCCATTTTCACGGCGCGATCGAGCAGGGCCATCTGGTTGATGAACAGGTCGCGGAACACCCCAGAGCAGTTAACCACGATGTCGATGCGGGGGCGACCCAACTCTTCGAGGGAGAGCAGTTCCAGTTTATTCACCCGACCCAGGGAGTCGGGCACGGGCTTGACGCCGACAAACCACATCATCTGGGCGAGGGATTCGCCGTAGGTCTTGATATTGTCGGTGCCCCAGAGCACAGTGGCGATGGTTTCGGGGTAGGCTCCGCCGTTTTCCTGCCGCTGGCGCTCCAGCAGCCTGTCCACCACGATTTTGGCCGACTGCACGGCGGCGGTGGTAGGGATGGACTGGGGATCGAGGGCGTGGATGTTTTTGCCGGTGGGTAGCACATCGGGGTTGCGAATCGGGTCGCCGCCGGGGCCAGGGAGCAGGTATTCGCCTTCTAAGGCTTGCAACAAGGCGCCCAGTTCGTTGTCGGCACAGACCTGCTCCAAGCAGAACTCCAGGTACTCCATCAAGGGTTTGATGGCATCGGTGTCGACGTTCTTGTAGCCCGCCTCATGGAGAGACTTGATCCAGGGTTCTTTGCGGCCAATGTTAAAGAAATTCAGCCGCGACACCATGGAGACGCGCCCTTCGGCGTCAATCTGCTCGTGGACGAGGGCGGCAACAGCGGCACGAACGCCCTGATTGATGTCGTACAGGAGTTGGACATCGGCGAGGTGGCCGCGATCGCTATTCCCGTAGATATCATCAATATCACGGCCAATGCTCTCAGCGATGATCCGCTGCAGGCTCTTGATGCCCTCTTCTTCGCGATCGAGGCTACCGATGTTGACTAGCGTTGCGATCGCCTCCTCGGCCGTGGGCGGCTTGCCCACTATGTGCAGACCGCAGGGCAGCAGGCGCGATTCGATCTCCATCAGTTTGATGTAAATCTTGCCCACCAAGTTGTCGCGTTCCTCATTAGAAAGCTCCCCGGTATCGCCCTCGGGCAGCGCCACGTCCCGATCGAGGTTACAGATCCGCGCCGTCTCGATGATGGCATTAACGATCTGCACCGCTCGACCGCTCTCTTTGTTGCCCTGGTAGGAGCCGATCAGCTCACTCAGCTCCTTAAGTCCTTTATAGAGACCCGCATTTTCAGCGGGAGGAGTGAGGTAACTAATGGTTTCGGCGTAACCCCGACGCTTGGCGATCGTGGCCTCAGAGGGATTATTGGCGGCGTAGTAGTAAAGGTTAGGGATGCTGCCGATCAGGTTGTCGGGGTAGCAGGTGCCGGACATGCCCATCTGCTTGCCAGGCATAAACTCCAGCGACCCGTGGGTGCCAAAGTGCAGCACCGCATCTGCGCCCCAAATTTTGTTCAGGTAGGTGTAGTAGGCGGCAAACCCATGGTGGGGGCTGGCGGAGCGGGAAAACAGCAGCCGCATCGGGTCGCCCTCATAGCCAAAGGTGGGCTGCACACCGATGAACACATTGCCGAAGGCCTTGCCATAGACCAGCATGTTCTCGCCATCGGTGTTGAGGTTGCCCGGCGGTGGCCCCCAGTTTTCTTCTAGGCGTTCAGCATACGGGGTGAGAGCTTGGTACTCACGCACCGGCATGCGGTAGGCGATGTTCAGCTCGGGGCTGTTGTACTGGGCCTGGGCATCGTGAATCACCTCTTGCAGCAGGGCTTGAGGCGACTCAGGCAAATCCTGCACGTCGTAACCGTTCTGCTTCATCGCCTCCAGCACTTTGTAGATGGAGCCGAATACATCCAAGTAGGCGGCGGTACCCACATTGCCCTTGTCGGGGGGGAAGCTGAACACGGTGATGGCTAGCTTTTTGTCGAGCTTGGGCTTGCGGCGCAGGTTGGCCCATTTCATCGCCCGCTGGGTGATAGATTCAATCCGATCCTGGAGCGAAATTGCCCGTCCGGTCAGACCGTCGCGGCCCGAGAGCACAATCGGTTCGATCGCCCCATCCAGCTCAGGAATCGCCATTTGCAGCGCCACCTGAATCGGGTGCAGGCCTAGGTCACTGTCTTCCCACTCCTCGGTGGTTTGAAAGACTAGGGGCAATGCCACCATGTAGGGGCGGTTGAGGCGCTTGAGGGTTTCGATCGCCTTGGGGTGATCCTGCCGGGCGGGGCCGCCCACCAACGCAAAGCCGGTAAGGGAAACCACCGCATCGACAATAGTTTTGGTGTTGTCTACCGGGTCAAAGAAGTAGGCATTCACGGGCTTAGAAAAATCTAGACCGCCCGCAAATACGGGAATCACCTTCGCGCCCAGGTACTCAAACTCCTGCACCATGGCCACATAGTGGGCCTCGTCTCCGGTAACTAGGTGGGTGCGCTGGAGCACCAGACCGATGGTGGGCGCGAGGGGATCCTTGAGATCCTCAGAAATATCGCGGCGGGAGGCGTGCCAGTTGAGGTATTCCTTAATATCCTCAAACATGTGCGGTGCCATGGGGTGCCAGATGCCCATGTCCGGGTAGGTGACGGGCTCTTGGTAGTCGAGGCTTTCGGTCTGAGGGGCACCCTCAATTTGGCTGTCGGTGATCACGTAGCGATCGGCCAGCATGAGAAAGAAGTTTTCCAGGTTCTCGGGGGAACCACCCAGCCAATACTGAAAACTGAGCATGAAGTTGCGGGCATCCTGGGCCTTTTCGACCGGCAGGTACTTGAGCACCGTGGGCAGGGTGCGCAGCAGTTTCAGCATGGCATCCTGGAAGCCTGCCCCCGACTTCTCCTTCCGCTTCTTCATGAAGGAGGCGATCATGCTCTTCGACTGGCCGAGCTGAGCCATGGAGAAGCTGCCCATCTTGTTGAGGCGCATCACCTGGGGCATGGAGGGGAAGCACACCGCCACATCGAGGCCGTCGCGTAGAGGGGCAACCGCTTCAACGACCTTGTCGGCTAGGTCTTCGATAAAGATCAGCGAGGCGATAAATACGTTAGCCTCGGCGACATCCTGCTTGAACGCCGCGTAGTTGTTGGCGTCGCGCAGTTCTTCAATCAGGTAGCCGTTGACTTCGAAGGCCACTTGAGAGTTGTTGGCGTTGATCGACCGGATGGCCGAGGACAAAGAGCTCTGGTATTGAGGCTCTAGAACCACATAGACCACCTTGACCAGACGCCGCCCGTTGAGATCATCGGGAGCAATGTGGCGAACAGTGGGCTTGACGTGGGTGAACATGCAGTAAAACTCCTTTCGTGGCTTTGGCTAAGGCTGGGGGCTGCTACGGCTGCCGAATCGAGTCACAGCGATTGAGGCGGGCCGCAGAAAGGCTTCATCAAACTCTACAGGAAATATTTCGTAACGAAAGCAAAATCAAAGGTGCCTTTCATGTTTGTATCAGAAAACCTTGCTAGATAAGGCTTATGGCGTTTAGGTGACACAATTTGAAATAAATCAGCCTTGGCTTTGTTAACAAAATTTACAGCACAGCGAGATCAGTCCTCTCATTTTCGTAACAAAGTGTTAATTAAACACTGAAGAAGGAAATATAGCTTGCTCTCTCAGCCCTTGACTCTACAGGGGGCTGGAATGTGTAGGCTTAAACCATCAGGCATTTAGGAGATGAATTATGCGATTGAGACAGCCTTTAGCGACGATGCTAGCCCTAGCTACCCTAGTACCGCTAGCCTCCTGCGGCACTAGCAACATGGAAGCCATGCACGAAGGCCATGTCACTGGAGACAGGGCTGAGGAGCAGATGATGCACAGCGGTCACGGGATGGATCTGGGCCCCGCTGACGCCACCTACGACCTGCGCTTTATCGACGGCATGATTCCCCACCATGAGGGGGCAGTGGTGATGGCCGAAGCCGCCCTAGAGAATTCTCAGCGACCCGAAATTCGGCAACTGGCGGAAGACATCATTGCGGCCCAGCGGGTAGAGATTGCCCAAATGAAGGATTGGCGAGCCGAGTGGTACCCCGATGCCCCCGCCGAGCCGATGATGTACCACGCTGAAATGCAGCACGACATGGCCATGAGCGAGGAAATGATCAGCTCTATGCGCATGGATATGGATTTGGGCGGGGCCGACGAGGAGTTTGATCTACGCTTCATCAACGCGATGATTCCGCACCACGAGGGCGCGGTGGCGATGGCGGAAGATTTGAAGGAAAAAAGCGATCGCCCTGAACTGCAGGCCCTAGCCGACGAGATCATTGCCTCTCAGCAGGCGGAGATCGATCAGATGGAGCAGTGGCGACAGGACTGGTACGGGCAATAAGTCAAAAGCGCTCCCCCGATCGATCGGGGGAGCGCTTTCTTAAAAGTTAGGGAGCAAGACCTAACCCCTATTGATCTAACTACTCAAGCCACTGCTTGACGCGCGACAGGCTCTTCCAGTCGGGCTTGCGAACCAGGCCGTCATTGATGCTGTCCATCACTTCCTGTTTCAGGTCGTCGGCGACGGTCATCACTTGACTAGCGATTTCGACATGCTCGCGCACGCCGGGCTTGCCTGCGTCAAGCATAGCCACCGCCAGGTTTACCCGTCCTTGAGGGTCTTGGGGGTTGAGCTTGACGGCCTTTTGGGCAGCTTTGAGGCCAGCATTGGGCTTGTCGGTCAACAGGTAGAGCCAGGCCAGGCAGGCCCAGGCAGCAGCACTCTTGGGGGCGCGATCGCACACCTCTTTAAATACGGGAATCAGCTCAGCGGGATCTTCGCCCTTTTTGTAGCGCTCGATGCCTTCATCGAACAGGGTTTCTACGGTTTGAGTCATAGTCTATGAACTATCTAAAGCGATATCCAGCAAAGCACAGAATGTAGCCCCGTGGGATGTCCCTACGCCCCGAAGGATTTGCCGCAGCCGCAGGTCTGTACGGCATTGGGGTTGGTGAACTGAAAACCGCCGCCGATCAGCGCGTCACTGTAGTCGAGCATGAGACCGTAGAGGTACAGCAGACTCTTTTTGTCGCAGATCACGCGAAAGCCTTCGTAGTCGTAGACTTCGTCGTGCTCATTGATATTGGCGGGATCTTCAAAATCCATGGTGTAGGACATGCCCGAGCAGCCGCCCTGGCGCACCCCTACCCGCAAACAGAGTTCTTTGTTGCCCTGGGACTGTTGGAGGGCCTTAACGTGCCGCAGGGCCGTTTCCGACATCAAAATGCCTTGGGTTTGTTCGGTGGCTTGAGCCATTGCAACCTTTCGATGTAAGTACAGCTTCTACCATCATAGACAGAGTCACCCCAACCGCAGCCAGGGCAACCTAAATTGTTTTGAAATCTAACACTTTCGTCGCCTAGGCTTAGCTGATACCGTCAAGAATTTCTATAGTTTATAGCAGCCGCTCTGGGCTTCCCCTGCCCTGGGAGGGATGCTAGCTGAGGTGCAGTATCTCAACTTAGGGGACTGCACTGAAGGGCTCGCGGTTGAGTTGCTGTGGGCAGTTGATGATTAAACTTGGCTATGCTGACCAAAGCTGTGCTCAAGCCAGCGGTCGCCTAACCATCTGTTCCATCTGTCGTTATCGTTAGCCCATGACTCGATTGAACCGCATTACCATCGATCGTCTGAAGCGGCTGCCCCGTGTAGCCAGCGTATGGGAGGGCGATCGCCGTTCGGTGGGTGGTTTGATGGATGACGACGCCGGCCTGCGCCAGCGCCATACCGAAACCAGCGACTGCATTCTCTGGGTTGACAGCAGCCATGGCGCGGTGCGAGGGCTGACCATTGTGCCCACTACCTGCGGCTATGAGCCAGTGGTGCGCACGCTGTTGCAGGCCATTGAGTCACCCCAGGGCAACCTGGCCCCGGCGCGGCCGCACAAGATTGTGGTTAGCGATCGCGAGATTCAGTTTTACCTGCGGGGGGCGCTCCAGGGGCTCGATATTGCTATTGACTACGCCCCCGAGCTGCCCCTGATCGACGAGCTATTCAATGCCCTCCAGCAGTCGGCCGAGATGACCGAGGCCGAGTTGCCCCCCCGCTATGCCGAGGCCATGATCGACAAAGCCATGGAGATCTGGGAACTCGCCCCCTGGAACACCCTCAACGAGCAGCAGGTGCTAGCCGTGGAGCTAAACACCTGGGATCTCGACACCCTCTACGTGTCAATGCTGGGCATGGGCGGCGTAGAGTATGGCCTGCTGATGTATCGCTCCCTCGACTCACTCAAGCAGTTTCGCCAGCGGGTGCTGATGGGGCAGCAGTCGCCCAAGCAGATGCAGGAGGCCTTTTTAGAGCAAGACTGCCTGTTTCTCAACTTTGAGCTGTTTGACGACGAACCGTTTCCCAACATGCCCCAGCCTGTGAGCTGGCTGGCCTCAGCCCCTGAGGCAGTGCAGCCCGACTTTGGCAGCATTCACCCCCTAGAGGGCATGCGCAGCCAGCTGGCTGACGAAGAAGGAGCCACGTTTTTGGTGGTGCTGGAGGCTCTGCAGCGCTTCATCACTCGTTACCGGGCCCAGCTCGAAAAGCCTCCCCTCAAAGCGCTTCAGAGTAGCTATAAAATCCCTAACCCCGAGAAAAATGGTGGCGCATCGCCGCTGAAGGTAACGGTTAAAACCCTGCCCGAAGTGACCGCAGAACTGGCCGCCGACGCCGATGATGTCCTCGGCGACGACCCCGAAGGCCTGGTTAATTTTCCGGTACTGCGCGACGACTATGTGCCCGAGGGGGCCATCATTATCCTCACCCAGTTTCAGCAGCAGGTGCTCAACGATCTGCGCCATGACTCAGCGATTGCCTTTCAGGGTCTCGAGGGCAAATGGACCCACAATGGCACCGCCGACTCCCCCGATCTGCCAGTGGTGCTGATTCAGACCTCGCGTCCTAAGGCCAAGACCTTAATTCAGCAGCTGCAACAGGCCCAGGGTGTGCAGGCTGTGTGCTTTAACCCCGGCAGCGACCCCTTTAGCGGCGAGGCCTTTGAGCTGGGCATGCTGCAAACCGGCGATGGTGAACTGCACCTGTTCGCCGAATATGAAACCAACGGCAGCACCGATCGCCACCTGCTAGAGCGCTGGAATACCTGGCAGAAGGAGTGTAAGGGGGCCTGTGCGGTCATTATCGCCAGCGGCATTACCGGCAGCAGCAAGGGCAAACCCAGCGTGAAGGATATTTTGGGTGTGTTTGAAGCCCGCTGTAAAACACCGAAGGACTTGCACCTGCCGCCGCTGATGTTGCAGTATGCAGCAGAGTGGGAGCGGGACTAGGGAGCGGTGAAGGGCTAGATGGATCAAGGAGTAGGGTGGGCAATGCCCACCGCTGACTCACGGAGCATCGAGAAAATCTTAGTGGAGAAGGCTTTGGCTGAGGCATCTGTAGGCTGCACCAGTGCTTTTGTAGCCCTAGCCAGCGTAAATTTTGAGCAGTTGGTAGGCTTTTATGGCGAACTGCTCAATCAGTCGGCCCGGCCCTACCAGCGCGATCGCTACGCCGAGTTTCAGCTGCCGGGGCTGAGGCTAGCGATTTTTAAGCCTAAAGCTGACCAAGTAGCTCAGTTTGTCGCCAGCAGTGGCGCGATGAGCCTATGTTTGGAGGTGACAGATTTGGCGGGGGCGATCGCCCGTCTCACCGACTTGGGCTACGCGCCCCCCGCCCCGGTGCTGACGGCCTCCCACGGCCGCGAGGTCTATGCCTATGACCCCGATGGCAATCGGCTAATTTTGCACCAGGGTCTGGCCGAGCCGGGTTGAATGCTTGGCCCACAGATTTCTGCCCTAAGATTCCTGGGAAACGTGGCAGTATTGAAAGGGATACGCCCTTTGGGGCGTATCCCGCAGCGTATGCCGGTAATCGTGGCCAGGTGGGCTAACCCATGAGACCCCAAGACCCCAACTTTCCCTCAGAAATTCCGCCCATTCCGCCCCCGCGCCACACCGATCAATCGGGGCAAGGGGATGCTGACCCATCCCTATCCACCAGCTTCAACCCCAGCGCCGAGGCTGAGGGGGAAGCTGTCCTCCCTCAGGCGATCGAGGGTGAGGTTGTCAGGTTGAATAGTCAAAATTTAGTTGGGGAGGATGATCCAGCAGAGCCGGTAGTGGGGGATCGTGAAACGTATCCGAAGGACAATCGCGCCTCTGGTCAGGCTGACGACACTGCCCCCTACAGCACCGCCGCAAACAACGGTCGCTCTGCCTCGCTAGACGCAGCCCCCTGGACCGACAGCGACTTAGAAAATTTAGAAGACCCGCTGCCCGTGACGGCTCCAGAGCCCCAGCCCATCGACATTGATCGGCGTCAGATGCCTAACAGAGCCGTTGCCGCCAAAAGAGCGCGGCCAATGTCCCCGGCAGAGGATGTCTGGGCCGATACCGGCATTCCCTACCAACCAAAGGAGCTAGGCGTGGTTGACCAACTGCTGCTGCTGCTGGCCGAGGGGGCAACCCTGTGGAAAAAAGGACTGCGGTGGGTGCGATCGCAGCTGCCCCCCGATCTCCAGCGGAAGCTCTCAGACGGCGTGCTCACCGCCATTGCCCTAGGTCTGCTGATGCTGCTGTTGGCCCTTTGGAACCCTCTGGGCGCGAGGCGAGGCGAACCGGTTGTGGCCTCAGAACCCCTGCCTCAGACAACGGCGGCGGAACCTGATGTAGAGGACCCATTTGCGGCCCCCGTCCCTACTGCGGAGCGAGCCGCCGTTCCCGCACCCGCCCCCGTGGTTGAACCCACGCCTGAGCAGAGCCTCATTACCGACATTCAAAACCGAGTTAGCAGCATCAGCCGTTCCTACGGGGCGGGGTTGATTCAGTCGGTGGAAGTGAACCTGCCAGAAAATACCCTAGGCGTGAATGTGGCCGAAGCTTGGTACGGCCTGCTCGGTGACCAGCAAAATGAAATTGCCCAAGACATCTATGCCCAGGCCCAGGGGCTCAAATTTGGCACCCTGCAACTGCGCGACCCCGAGGGCGTAGTAGTGGCCCGCAACCCGGTGGTGGGGCCAAACATAGTGATTTTGCGGCGGCTGCGGTCGACGGATGCGGATTGGCGCACGCAGTAGTGGGTCAAATGGATGCATGGGGTCAGCCCCTTCAACTCTGCTCAGGGGCAGAGTTAAAGCGACAGAATCTTGAGTGAAAATTGAGCTGGAGCGGCTCTTAGTAACGTTTTTGGAGTGACGGCATGACCTGGCAACCTGTCGGGAGATGGCTGCGACCTCGAACCTTGGCTCTAGGAGGGCTAAGTCTGGGCTTGACTGTGCTGAGCGGGCTGCCCGTGCAGGCGGCGGAAGCAATTTTCTTTAGCTACGGCCCGGTAGAGCGATCGGTGAGCACCAGCTCCCTCGAAACCCTTATTGAGTCAGGAGAACTCACCGATGACCTGGCCTTCTACGTCAATTTGGTTGGGCTGAGCGAGGCCGAAGTTGCGCAACTGCGTCAAAACCTCGATCGCCCACTAGAGGTGGATGGGGTGCTGCTGTCTCGTTTTCTCTACACCAGCCTGGGTGAAGAGCTGCTGAACCAGGTGGGGGTAATTCTCAAAACCCGAGCTGGCGGCAACGGCAAGCTGTCGTTGCGGGCGGCGCTGATTCAGGCAGCGACTTCGCCGGAGGGGCTGTCGGCTATCAACGTGGTGCGATCGCTACCCACCGACATGCAGATCAGTATCAACGATGCCCGGGCGGTGGCCAGCGCCGTCGAGCGCATCGTCAACGCCACCACTGATTCTATTGTTCAACTGGAGCAGAGCACGGTTAGCCAAGCCGCCCAGCAGCCTACCCTTGACTATGCCAATCTGGCCGATTTGACCGTTCCTGGCCCAGCGAGGGTGCAAATTCAGCGGTTTGAGTTGACCGATACCCAGCGCGATCGTCAGCTCTATATGGATGTGGTGCGCCCCCGCCAGTGGCGCGGTCAGGCTCCGGTGATGGTGTTTTCCCACGGGTTGACCTCTAGGCCTGAGTCGCGGCACCAGTGGGCCTCCCACCTGGCCTCCCACGGCATTGTGGTGGTGCTGCCCCAGCACCCCGACAGCGATGCCCAGCAGGTGGCTGACTTTCGGGCGGGTCTTAGCAACGATGTGTTTGAGGTGCAGGAGTTTATCGATCGGCCCCTCGACATCACCTTTGTGCTCAACGAGCTAGAGCGGCTCAACCCCACAGAGTTTGAGGGGCGGCTCAAGCTTGATCAAGTAGGGGTAGGAGGGCACTCATTAGGAGGCTATACAGCTCTGGCAGTGGCCGGGGCAGAGCTTAACTTTGACCATCTCCAAGAGGTGTGCGATGGCGACTTCATTTACCTAAATATGTCGCTGCTGTTGCAGTGTCAGGCGCTAGAGCTGCCTCGCGAAACCTACCGCTTTCGCGACCCGCGGGTTAACTCGGTGCTGCTAGTCAACCCGGTCAACAGCAGCGTCTTTGGCCCCGATGGGCTAGCGACGGTAAACGTGCCCGTGATGGTGATTGCGGGCAGCCACGACCCCGCCACCCCCGCCGTTTTTGAGCAATTTCGCACTTTTTCGTGGTACACCACCGAGAACCGTTCCCTGGCGCTGATCGAAGGGCAGGCCCACATTGACGTCTCGGCATTAGACGCGGGTCTATCGCGACTGTTGTCTAACCTGCCGGGGCTCACCCTGGCCGAGCCGGAGGTGATCGATCGCTACATGAATGCCCTAGGTCTAGCCTTTGTCGGTCGCTACGTGGCTCGCCGACCTGAGTATGGCCTTTACCTGCGATCGGGCTACGACAGCTACCTCAGCCAGGGCGAACCCTTTCGCCTATTTATGGTGAATGCTGGGGTTGAGGTCGATCAGCAGTTGAATACTCCCCTCAACGACAGACTCAACCCGCTGGAACGACCTAAGGGGGAATAGGCGATCGCAATACTTAACTCGATGCAGAAGCTTTGACTGCATTTGCCCAGTGCTGAAATGTTTCATCTCCAATGCGATCGCTGCTTTCTTGATAGATCTGCCTCAAACACTCGTAAAAAGCTTGGGCTTCATCCTCTAATCCAAACCCCATCAAACACTTCAAGATGCGAGTAATACGAAGATAGTTGTGATTGAATGGGTTCGCCCATTCCCATTGCCGGTTTGGGTAGTCTTGCGACTGGGTGATAACGATGTTTCCTTCGTTACTTTCCTGACGTTGCAAACCATAAAACCGAAGCATCACCGCGAGCGATCGCCGTAGATTTTGACGTAGTATCGAGTCACCTTGAAAAGCCTGGATTACCTGGTCATTGACAATAGGTGCATCAGAGTTGAATGCGCTTCTTTCTGGCAAAGGAAATAGCCACTGAATAAAATCATGAGTGCACTCTAATTCCTCAAAATTCCAAGCCCACATCTCTTGAATCATGCGACCTTGAGAATCTTGCTGCTCCCCTAAGTAAAACGGTACGATTTTCTCGGTGAGTTGTTTTTCCTGACTCATTGCTAACCCCTTCACAACTAGATGTACTGTTCTGGGCTGCGACTATTCCAATAGAGCCCTCAAATGAACTTAAACTTGAGTATTTACAGATAGTGTTCATCTACATCGTTACCAATTACTCCGCAGCATGACAATAGTGTTCTCCGTGCAGGGCGTGGAGCTACCTGTAGCCGCAAAAAAAGCCCGACTGAGAGAATTCAGCCGGGCGTCAGGAGCAAGACTTTTGAGCTTAATTGGCCGGTGAGGAGGCTTTGAGTGTCTTGCCACTCATATCAAAGGCTGTGTTGAGCAAGGTGATATAGTCGCTCACGCTGCCCAGCAGGTTGGCCAGGTTGTCACCTAGTTCTCAAGGCTTAGGTCTCTGCCAAGCATGGTTACGCTAGGGAGTTAGATCTCCGCCACGGCGCGCTCGATCAGGCGGCGGGCCAGGGTTTGGGTGCCGGTGTGCTCGTAATACTTCACCGACATGTCGAGAAACGCGCCCAGGTAGTCGAGCTTGCCCTTAGAGCCCTCAATAAAGCCGCCCAGGTTGTCGACCAGACCGCTCTGGGTGATATTGTGGTCGGTCACAAAGCGATCCATCCAGCCCTTGGTCGATTCAAAACTCTCGGTCATGAACGACAGCTTAGCTTTGTCGTTACCGCCAGGAATTTCGTTTTTGATGCCCTTGAAGGTTTGGTTGCTGTCAAGATCGCTGGCCCCCATGCCTTTGATGGCGTTGAGCGCCTTGCTCGAAAAGTCAGCCCCTAGGGGAATGATGCCGTCAAAGCTGACTAGGGCGGCCATGCGCACCAGTGACTCGCTGCTGTAGTCGCCCAGAGCGGCTAGAAAATCGCCCAGGCTGTCGCCGGGGATGCCGCTAATTTTGCAGAAAGCCACCACCTCGGCCACCAGTTTCACCACCAGGTCGATGGTTTGGGCTTTTTCGGGCTTGGGGGAGAGGTTTTTGAGAAAGCCCAGGAAGGTGTCTTGGCCAATGCGGTTGGCTAGCGCCGCTGCTCCCAGCAGGCCCGAGGCCGAGTCTACGGTTTCGTAGAGCCAGAGGGCGCTCTGGTAGCCCTGCTTTTTGTCGTTGAAAAGGGCGATCGCCCGTTCGCCAATCGCCTGCACCATGGCTTCGTCGGTTTCACCCGTGACGGTTTTGATGGTGTTGTCAAAGCCCACCAGGTTATTCCATTGGCCTGGCACAAAGGTGTCGAGGGTCTTGAGAGCCCGCACGGTCAGGCCCCCAGTGGGAAGCTTATCGACAATTTCGTAGATTTTTTTGCTCACAACTTACTCCTTAGGTCTGCCCTGGTTTTTGGATTGCCGTCATCACCGTTTGCATTGCTGACTTCCTAGGAGGCAGGCTGAAGACTGGGAGACAGACTCGGCAGCTTCACCCTGGGCAACTTAAAGCCGTCCTTGGGTCGAGCGGCGGTGGGGGCCTGGGGCAGCGCCGCAGCGGGTTTGGCGACTGGGTTAATCGCTCCCTTGAGCTGGGCTAGGCCCTTGAGGTCAAATTTTTGTAGCCAAGCCGCCCGATCCTCTTTGGTAAAGGAAGGATCGCGCGAGAGCACTTTGACTTGGTAGCGATCGTTCACCAGTACCCCAGTGGCGGTGCTGCCCTGCTCTACGGTCGGAAAGCCGCTGATCGACTGGGTGGCGGTGCTATATTTCTCCGCTGAGCCAGGCACGCTGGTGGTATCGCTGATGGTGAGCATGGCCACGGTCTTGCCATCCTGCTCAAGCTTATACTCAGCAAAACCCTTTTTCTCTTGATAGGGAGTAACGTTGTAGCCGCTCTGATTGTCTGGGAAAAAGGCGTTGAAGGTGCCGCCCTTTTCGGCTTTCTTATCGACCGCTGCAGGAGAGCCAAAACCAGTGGTGTCTTCTTGCACCTGGTCGTATTTAGATGGGGCCGAAGAACAGGCACTCACCAGCAGCACTAGGCACACCATCAGGGGCGCTAGCCGCCGCAACCAGCGGGTAAAACTCATAACTTTCTCCTTAAACAGGCAAAGGGTTAAGGCCCTAGAACGCTCTAGGGCTACTTGGGGATTATCGTTGACCCTGGCACAAAAACATAAAGCTGGCGTAAGCAAAAATTATCTTTTAACAAAAAAATTGAGGCGTTTGGTCTAGCTGGCATAATTAATCCCGTATTCGACCATGGCCCCTAGTGCTAATCAGGCACCCTGGCTCCAATGCGATTCTAGCCAGATATTCACTTCGAGGCAGTTCCCGGTTCTGGGCTGCCGCAAACTAGACACTTCACTCACCGCACCCATCCCCTCATGTTAAAGGCCCAGAGGTGCTTTAAACTTGGCCAAAGCGGCGGCTTCAGCGGGGCTAACCTTGTTGCTGCCAGTGCCAAACAGCCCTTCACCAGCCGCTGCGGCGACGGCGGCCCCACAGTCGTAGATAAACTGCTTGTACTCAGCGACTTCCTCAGCAGAGGCTTTGCCTTCAACGAGGGTAAGGGCGGCGCTAATGTCGGCGATCGCGCTGTCGATCATGGCCCCCGATTTGACATCCTCGGGCTTGATATCAGGCTTGTCGAGCTTGATCTGACCACTCTTCATGGTTTCTTCTGAGAAGGCCGCCTGAATGATGGAGTTGGCGGGATATTTTTGGGCAGCTTCAGCAATCTGCTTTGACATCGCCGCCGCTTCAATGGCTGTAGAGACAATGCCCATATCAACCATGGCCACTGAAAGCCCAGTCATCATTGGGGCCTTGATCAGAGTTTGCAGCTCTGTGGTTGTGTAATTGCTCATGGTTTACCTCGTTGAGGACGGTCTTGGCATAGATACTAAACTACTCAGTCCCTTTCGAGGGTTAAGCAAAAACGATAAGGAAGCCATAAGAGTTGCCCTTATAGGATCAGTCTGGGCGGCCAGGCCCACCCCAACCGCCAGGCTTGTAATGCGCAAGGCTGAAAATCCAGCCTTAGCCAAGGCAGTCTTAAATTGGCAGCGTTAAGATTAAAGCGCTACAGCCTGTTTACCCGGTTTTTGTGGCTATTGATACCGCAATGGTTCCATAGGGGCAGTCTTACGCCTGCGCTTGCTGAAGAAGCTGCGCCACAACCATCGCACTGACGCTTGAGGAGGATTTATGCCCACAGTCACTCAGTCTCCCTACACCCAGGAGCAGATCAAGGTCTGGCTCCGGGGGCTGCTCACCCTGGCCTGGGCCGACGGCAACTTTGACGACGACGAAAAGGCGCTGATTGCCACCATTACCGAAGACGAACTGGCCCCAGAGCTTGATTTTGAGCACTTTGAACCCGTTACCCCGGCTGAAGTGGCCCGCGTGCTCGGCTCTGACCCCAAAATGGCCGAAAATTTTTTGCGCATGGCGGTGATGGTCGCCTTAGCTGATGGAGTGTATTCGGTAGAAGAAGACTTGCAGCTCCAGGCGCTGTGCCAGGCACTGAACCTGCAAGACACCGTACTCAACTCGGTGCGATCGACCCTCTATAGCCTTAAGCCTGAGAATGACGAGGTTGCCGCTGGGCTACGCCCCCCAACGGTAGGCAAAATTGACCCCCTCAAGCCCGCCCGCGAATGGCTCGACCAGCTTGAGGTACACGACCCGCGCCTGGCCCGGTTTGTGTGCAAACTCATCCCCTCCCAGTGCCCCTTTGAGCGCGATGTGGTGCTGTTTAACAAAAAGCTGGTGCACATTCCGCCCATGTGCAAAATCAACCCGCTGTACGAGCAGCTGGTGGGGCTGCGCTTTCGCGCCTTGTCTTACCTAGCTGACGACTGCGGCGAAGACGTGACGCCGCTGCTGTAGACAGTTGCCCCCTCGACTGGTCTGCTGGCCCCTGAGCCCAGTCGAAGGGGCAGCAGACGGTTGGTACTGAAATCTAGAGACTTTCGGGTTCTTTGCCGGAGACTACGGGGGCGATCGCACTGAGGTTGAGTTCGGGGTGGTCAGACTGAATCTGCTGACAATTCCACTCGTTGCGGAACAGGAGAACCGGGCGATCCCAGCTGTCTTTGACGGTGACGGTGTTAAACAGCCGTCCGACTTTTTCCAAAGCCTCCCAACCGCCGTCAACCCAGCGGGCCACGGCGTAGGGCAACGGCTCAATGCGGGTTTCAACGTTGTACTCGTTTTGCATGCGGTACTGCACTACCTCTAGCTGAAGCTGACCCACCGCCGCCAGAATCGGGTCGCGCTTCGACTCGTCGGCGGAGAACATGATCTGCACCGCCCCTTCTTCGCGCAGCTCAGACACGCCCTTTTGGAATTGCTTGTACTTAGAGGGGTTGGGGTTCTTGAGATAGGCAAAGATCTCTGGCGAAAAGCAGGGGATGCCATCGTACTCAAGGCGCTTGCCCTGGTAAATGGTGTCGCCGATCGCAAAGACACCGGGGTTATTCAAACCAATCACGTCGCCGGGGTAGGCTTCTTCGAGAGATTCTCTACCCTGACCAAACAGCTTTTGGGGGTGCGACAGCCGCACTGACTTACCCGATCGCGCATGGCTCACCACCATATCTTTCTCAAATTTGCCGGAGCACACCCGCACAAAGGCGATGCGGTCGCGGTGTTTGGGGTCCATGTTGGCCTGGAGCTTAAACACAAACCCTGAAAAGTCTTCATTGGTAGGGGAAATTTCGCCCAGGGTGCTGCTGTGGGCCGAGGGCTTGAGGGCGTAGTCGAGAAAGGCGTCAAGAAACAGCTGCACGCCAAAGTTAGTCATGGCGCTGCCGAAGAATACTGGGGTCTGCTGCCCAGCATGGACGGCATCGAGATCCAGCTCTGGCCCGACTTCTTCGATCACCTCCAGTTCTTCTTTGAACTGGTAGTAGAGGTCTTGGTCAAGCAAATCTTCAATGCGCGGATCGCCAATATCTAGCACCGTATTTTTGGCCGCTTTTTTGCCGTGGATGCTGCGTTCAAACAGGTGAATCTGCTGGTGGCGACGGTCAAACACGCCCTTGAAGCGATCGCCCATGCCGATGGGCCAGTTGACCGCGTAGGTTTGCAGACCCAGCCGCTGCTCAATTTCATCCAGCAGCTCTAGGGGTTCACGGGCGGGGCGATCCATCTTGTTGAAGAAGGTGAAGATGGGCAGCGATCGCATCCGGCACACTTCAAACAGCTTCAGGGTTTGCGGCTCTAGACCCTTGGCAGCGTCTTCGAGCATCACCGCATTGTCGGCGGCAGCCAGCGTGCGGTAGGTGTCTTCGCTAAAGTCTTGGTGACCAGGGGTATCCAGCAGGTTGATGGTGTAGCCGCCGTAGGCGAACTGAAGCACCGTGGAGGTGATCGAAATCCCCCGCTGCTGCTCCAGCTCCATCCAGTCGGAAGTGGCGCTGCGCTGGGCGCGCTTGGCCTTCACCGCCCCAGCCTCTTGAATGGCGCCTCCGTAAAGCAGCAGCTTTTCGGTGAGCGTCGTTTTACCGGCGTCGGGGTGAGAAATGATGGCAAAATTGCGCCGTTGCTCTACCGCTGCGGCAATATCGGCGGAGGTGGCGGCAGTAGAAACGGCGGCGTCAGTCATGAACTAGCGGTACTCGTGCGAGTGAATGGATACGTCTTTTAATTGTACGGGCTGACCTGGGTTTTGATGGGCGGGTAAGCTAGAGGCCCGAAACTAGGTTCCTTAAATCCATAGCGAACGCTCGGCATCGCACAGCGAAACACTGGCCGGTGGTGTCCACCCTCCGCCTATTTTGCCTTGACCCCTAATGGAAAGATGGCGACATCAGTTCCACCAAAATTTATAGCGATATCGATCGCCCCCTTAGTGCTGAGCGGTGACCTGTTTGGCAGCGATCGGGGACTGGGTGAATATTGCCCAGGACGGCGATCGCCGCTTTGAACTTGAAGCCCTAGGGTAGATTGGTGCTGCGGCAGGCGAAAAATTCGCTACCCTAAACGGTCGTGTAGCGTAGGCAGCAACAAGAATGGCAGCAATGGAAGTTGTGGGCAAAATTGCGGTGGGTTTAGCCCTCGGGGCGACCCTGGTCAGCGGCGGGCTAGGGCCTGCTCTGGCAAAGACGCCAACGCCGACGGCGGCAGAATTCAGCTTAGACAGCCGCCTGAAACAGACGCGATCGCAGTCCTACCGCTACGCCATGCTGGCCGGCTACTCCGCCGCCGAGCGAGAAGACTACCACACAGCATTGATCAACTTTCGCCGGGCTTTGACATTTCGACCGGGCGATCGCTACGCCACTGCCGGCATACGCAATATGCAGACCTACATCGCCCAAGAGCGGGCCGAGGCCGCCAAACAGGCCGAAATCGTGCAGCGCCAGGCAACCCTAGCCAGGGCCGTAGAAGCCAGCGACTGGGCCTGCGCCGCCGCCTCGGTCGATCGCCTGGTGGTGCTGATACCGCCAACCTCCGCCGATCGCGCTCGACTGATTGCCTACCGGGGCGAGCTTGCCGGGTTCATCCAGGCCAGGGCCAACTTAGACCAATGGTCTACGGTTTGTCCCGGAGGTCAGGTTTAGTCGCTCACCCCCCAAGGTAGGAACGCCGACGCGGCATAATAACTATTGGGCCCACGCCCAATTGTCTTTGCCCCATTGTCTTTTGCACATGAACTACCTGGTCGCCGTTTTAGACAATCGCATCAAAGCCGAAGAAGCCTACAACGCCCTTGAAGAAGCCAGTCTGCCCAAAGACAACTTCGACATCTTGGGCAAAGGCTTCAAAACCGCCGACGAGTACGGGCTCGTCGACCCCGCTGACCAGGCCTGGAAGCAAATTCGCCTGATGATGGTATGGCTGGTGCCCTTTGGTTTTGCCGCCGGGTTCTTGTTCAACGTTGTTACCGGACTAGATACCTTTGCCTTTACCGGGCGGTTGGGCAACCAGATCATTGGCGGTTTGCTCGGGGCATTCGGGGGCTCTATGGGAGCCTACTTTATTGGCGGCGGCATGGGCATTCTCGGCAGTGGCGATGCCCTCTCGTACCGCAACCGACTCGACGACGGCAAATTTTTGGTAGTAGTGCGCGGTTCTGAGGCGGTAGTGCGCCAGGCTACCCCCATTCTGCGCAAGTTTCGTCCCGAGAATATCCAGGGCTACACAGGGGGCTAAGGGCTATGCCGTCTCCCAACGCCGACGTTGTTGTCATCGGCAGCGGCATTGGTGGCCTGTGCTGCGGCGCGCTGCTAGCTCGCTACGGCTATAGTGTCACCGTCTGCGAAAGCCACACCATTGCGGGCGGCGCGGCCCACGGCTTTGAGCGTCAGGGGTTCATCTTCGACTCAGGGCCATCCCTCTACTCAGGGATGTCGTACCGGGCTTCCACCAACCCGCTGCGCCACGCGCTCGATGCGGTGGGCGAAGGCGACAGCATCACCTGGGCCAACTACAACACCTGGGGTGTGCGCCTGCCCGAAGGCGACTTTGATACCACAGTGGGCAACGATCAGTTCGCCGACGTGCTGCGCAATCTGCGAGGTGAAACTGCCGTCAAAGAATGGCATCGCTTGCAAAAAGCGATGGTTCCCCTGGGCAAAGCGGCCACCGCCCTACCCCCGGCCGCAATCAGGTTGGATCTGAGCGCAGTGCAAACCGTTGCCCCCTACGCCTGGGAACTGCTGCGAAATGCTCCAGCGCTTACCCAATCCAGCAAACCCTTCAGCACCGTGCTCGATCGCACCACCCGCGATCCCTTCATTCGCAACTGGATGAATATGCTGTGCTTTTTGCTGTCGGGCCTACCTGCCGAGGGTACCAGCACCGCCGAAATGGCCTTTATGTTTGCCGAGTGGTATCGTCCGGGCGTGACGCTGGACTATCCTATGGGTGGCAGCGCCGCCCTGGTCAATGCCTTGGTGCGCGGTCTAGAGAAGTATGGCGGCACCCTGCGTCTAGGAACGCACGTGGAGGAAATCTTGGTAGACCAGGGGCGCGCGGCTGGAGTCACCCTGAAGTCGGGCGAAACCCTCAGGGCCAGTACCGTGATCTCCAACGCCTCCATTTGGGGCACGCTGAAGCTGGTGCCCGATGGAGCCTTGCCCAAGGCTTTTGTAGAAGAGCGCCAGGCTACCCCCGAGTGCCCTAGCTTTCTACACCTGCACCTGGGTATTGATGGTGAAGGCCTGCCGCCCGACCTAGCCTGCCACTACATCACCGTGGAGGATTGGGAACGAGGCATTGACGCACCGCAGAATCTCATTGTGATGTCGATTCCCACGGTGCTCGACCCGTCGCTGGCTCCACCGGGCAAGCACACCATCCACGTCTACACCCCCGCCACTGAGCCCTATGAACTGTGGCAGGGGTGCGATCGCCGCAGCGCTGAATATGCCCAGCTCAAGGCAGAACGGGCAAAACCCCTCTGGCAGGCCCTTGAGCGCATCATCCCCGATGTGCGCCAGCGGGTAGACGTGGAATTGGTCGGCACTCCCCTCACCCACGAACGCTTTTTGCGCTGCCATCGGGGCAGCTACGGCCCCGCTATCTCGGTTGAGAATGGCCTTTTTCCAGGGCCAAAGACCCCGCTTGAGGGGCTGCTCTGTGTGGGCGGTTCTACCTTTCCCGGCATCGGCCTACCAGCGGTAGCCGCCTGTGGATTGATGACCGCCAACACGCTGGCCTCGGTCAGCCAGCACCGCCAGATGCTGCGGGATGTCTTGGGCTAAGGGATGCCAGCTACTGTTTTCAAAACGGTAGCCTGCGGGTCGTCAACATTTGGTAGCCATAGCCCATGCATAGTAGCGATACTAGAAACTGCCACAGGCTGGTGGGGTTGAGAATGGCGCGGCTGCTGGCAAAGACACAGATAATGCCAAATGCGATCGCCACCCAGCCCACTGACTTCACCCCAGAGGGCAAACACACTAGCATAAATACCCCAACCGCTAGCGACAGCACTGACAAATCAGCCGCAATACCGCGCCACCAGGGATAGGCTGACGTAGTAAAGAAAATATTCGTACCCAAAAAGTAAATCCCCAAAATCATTAGCGCGAACCCAAGTAAGGGCGTTAGCAGCCGCATGGTTAACCTCGTCAGTACAGTTAAAATGTCAAAATTCTCTAGTCTGCGATCGGTCTCCCGACTGCCCTAGGCTCCAGGCTATGACCAGTGGCACCCCAAGGCCAATCACCAGGTTGAGCAATAGCCATCCGTAGGACTCTGGCCCGCTAAACCCGTGGAGGTAGAACCCCCGGCGGGTGGAGGACAGCAGAGCATCCCAAATTAAATGGGCGCTGATGCCCACCGACAGCCCCATCGCCCCATCGCGTAGCAGATTGGCCACCGTTTTTTGCCAGGTCGCCAGGGTGAGCCGCGAGGCAAACCATAGCCACCCGCCCAGCCCGCCCACGGGTATCATCACCGAGTGAAACAGCCAGCTGCGGTGGATGAGAAATCGCAGCCCAGTGGCGTTGTAGATGGGAATATCCCAGTCGGGAAAGGCCATATAAAAGAAGGTACCGCTGAGCAGCGGCACCCCCAGCTTGCGAAAGAAAAACAAGCCACTGGCCCCCCAGACCACCATGACTAGAAAGCAGATGGGGTTGATCGTTGCTGCTGCATTCCGGTAGTTGCGCTCTAGCACCCACCAAAAAACAACGCCGGTAGCAATGCCCACGGCAAAATGAAGCAGCTTATCCAACAGTGCAGACATTTGGTAGCTTAGGAACCCGATTGTGACTACAAGGTCAAACCCAGCATTCCCGAAACCTTCTAGACTGCAAGCAATCATCACCAATCCCCATCGGGATTCTTTTTCTCGCTCCTGGGAACGTGGGTTTGGGAATTGGTGGGTGGCAAGGTCTGAAGCTTTGGGACTGACCCACGCTACTTCAACCCCCATCCCATCACTCATTCCTACTCAACTCGGCTCACGCCAAAAGGTCAGGTTTTCGCCGATTGGCTGCAACGTCGTACCGGGGTAATAGAACTGAAGAATGCGCGGATAGCTCCAGCCCAGATTACCCAGACGATAGGACCCCGCCTGGCTCAGTCCCACGGCGTGTCCCCAGCCACCGCCGACAAAGCGATAGCCGGTGAGTGGCCCCGTAGCGCCATCGGCTCCGGCGGTGTACATCGGTTCCAGGTAAAAGAGCAGGCTGCGGGGAGGCCTGAGCACCCGCACAATTTCGTCTTTTTTGAGCTGCACCACGCCCAGGTCGGTTTCGATGTCAATGGTCTGAACTCGGCCCGAGTTGGCTCGCTCGGAGACTCGCAGCGATCGCACCTGGGTAAACCCCGCCAGCGGATGCTGCCGCCGCCCCAAATATCCCTTGAGATCTGCCGTAATCTCGCTGAGAGTGCCCTCGTTGCGCCAGCGAAACAGTTGCCAGGTTTCTTCGTTAAAGCCTTTGTCGATGGCAATAAATCGCCGGATTGCCTCCTCGGAGTTAAGCGGGTACTGGTTGATATTCCACAGACCGTAGACCGAATCGACCACGGGACGCAGGTAGGGCCGGTCTGGCCCCTCCCACACGTCGCTAAAGGCGGCAGTCACTCCGCCCGAGGTAGAAGAATACAGAGCATCCACCAGCTCGTTTTGGTAGGTGAGCACCTGGCCCTGGGTGGCGGTGATGGCCTGGTCAGTCACCGGGGCGGTGCCCGTCAAACCCCGATACACCTGGCACTGGGTGTCGGCACAGAGTTCGTAGTCGTCGATCGCAAAGCGGCGCAGGTTGCGCAGGGCATAGGTGCGGGCCAGCACCGCCTGGGCCTGAATGGCTGGCACCGGGGCACCGGCCCCGATCTCGTGGGGCACTACCCCACGCAGGTAGGTTTCGATCGGCACGCTGTTAACCAGGGTATAGGTGCCGTAGGTGTTGGGCTGCACCCGCAATGTGCCGCCGTAGACACGGGTGACAGGCGGCTCGCCGGGCTGAGTGACCCGCACCCGCCCGCCGCTAGCGCGAATGTCGAGGGTGTCGCGGCCATAGCGATAGCCGTTGGCCTCAAAGTAGGTGCGGGGAATTTGGCCAACCACTTCGCTGTCGAGAAAGACTTCGGTAAACCCCTGGGCTTGCAGGTTTTTGACCAGCAGGCGGCGCACTAGGGGGCTGTCGTAGGTTTCGCGGTTGGCCCACACTTCCCAACTATCGGGCTGAGCAATCTCGGGCTCAATGCCGCGATCGCGCCACTGCTGGGCACTGTATTCGGCGGTCTCAAAGCTGCGGTGGTTGCTGAGCACGACGCGCTCGCCCAGGGTGGCCTCGGGCAGTTGCTCGGGGGCAAGGCCGATCACAACCCGGCTGGTGGTGACGGTTTGGGGCTGGCCCTGGGTGTCAAAGCTGAGGGTGAGCTGCTCACCGGGCAGGGCTTCGAGGGTGATGCGGTCTTGCAGATTTTCGCCAAAGCGCTGCACAATGCCCACCTGAATTACCGGGTTTTGGGCAGCGGGGGCGGGTGCTGCGATGGAGGTGGTGAGGGCGATCGCAATGCCGCCCACAGCCCCCAACCATCGCGATCGCTGATGGCCTAGGGGTTGAAACTGAAATCGGGGCAGGGAGAGCGTAGCCATAGTGCTCTAACGAAGTAGTGTGCTACCCGCTGTTTATGCAGTCGGGTCAGAGAAATTCTAGCGGCTTCAGACCTTTGAGGGTGGGAATCTTTATTTGGGTTTATTCTCGATGGGCAATCGTTGCTTTCATGCCTACATCCCGAATGTGAAGCGAGTTTGGAAAAAGGTCGCTCAAGCGATTTGGCAGTTGGGGCTATAGGTTTTCACCAAAAAGTAATTTCATGCCGATAGAGGAGCGGTCATGAACCGACGCTCGCGGTCGGCAGCGTAGGCGATACAGGCTTTTAGATCTTCTCTCGTCAGGTCGGGAAAGTCATCGAGAATTTCGGCTTCGGTCATCTGGGAAGCTAGGTATTCAAGCACTTCATAGACGGTGATGCGTAAGCCGCGTACGCAAGGTTTGCCGCCGCGCTTGTTGGGTTCGATGGTGATGTAGTTTCGGTAGTCCATAAATTACTCAATCAATTGTCTTGATTCGTTGATTGGAGGAAAAGGTTAGCCGACACAGATTGGGTGAAATGAAGTGGAATGTCCGGATGATGTGCCACCCAACCTATGGCACTCTTAGACAGCAATCAACTTTTCTCGACCAATATTTTGAAGGATATTTATCTGACCAATACGCTGAAACTCCTTACTACTTTTGTCAGCTAGATGCAGTACCCAAGGCAGTCGGCATGAACGAAAACCACTGGCAGGATGCAATTGAGTGAGATGATAAGTTTGCAAAGCTAATAATTCAAGAGGAGAATCCCCATACTCATGAACCACCCTTAGAGGCCTTACACTACCAATATTTCCAGCAGCTGCTTGGCTTGTTACCATAATAAAAGAACGTTCTTTTGGCATGAATACAGTGCTGCCAAGTTGAGCATCCCGATAAACTTTTCTTCCATCTTGCATGACTTCCTGCCCCACTCTTCCTGCCCCGCTTTTGCGTACCCCTACAAGATCTACAGAAATTCCCTGCTCCTTCAATGCTGTTATTGTTTGGTCAAATTCTCCTGATTGAATCAATCCATCTCTCATTAACAGTATTTTTTTAGGATAGCGGTTGCAAATATTGTGAAATTTAACAACAAGCTTAGAAACTGTTTGCCAAACCCCTTGACCAGAAAAACGCTCTCCTCTCTGAACATCAGGAAGCTCCCAACCTAAGCTTTGCCCGTCAGCCAGCACAGCAAAAGCTGACGTTCCATAATACAGTTCTCGATTTGTACCAGTATCAAAACCGATAATCAATTCTGCGGCGTCAGGATGATCTATTGGTTCCAGACGTATAGGTTGCCAACCAGCTTTACATAATAAACCTAGCACTACATTTATAGCTTTATAAGCATCAGCTTTTGGCTTAGGCACTATGAATTGAGTAGCAATACCAGCTTTCAACGCTTCAACTCTAACTTGCTGTTTACGCTCGTTAGGTGACCATGGCATAACTACTAGAACAGTTTTTATATCCTCATTTGACCATGTTTGCCAAAACATCTGTCGATCAAGGGCACCTTCGGGTAATTGACTCAACACTCGGTAGGAATCAATTTGTATCTGTGCATCACTCTGTTGAGCCACTTCTTTTATGCATTTTTCAACTTCTGAAGGATATCTATGTTGTTCGTCAAAGAGATTAAGACAACCAAAGTTAGTCTCTCCGACTTTAACACAACCCTTGTAACGAACTTTAGCAGCCTTATCTACCTCTCCCTTCAAGGCAAATAGCTTTGCTGTGGGAAGAACAAACCCATTTACCATCAATGGTTTCGGCAAAGAGTAAATCCCATAGATTCTTTCAAAGATTGTTTGAGCCGTTTTTTCGCATTCTCTCAGCCTAATATCTAAATTCTTCTTGATATAGCTAAAAACTTCTTGAATATTATTCTTCTCTTTCTGATTGGATTGTTCTGCGATGGTTGCCAACATTTCCATTGTTAGGCTAGGTGAAAGCCTTTGAGATAAATGAGTTACCACCTGAGCATTCCATTGATTTGCTCTTTTCACATACACGACACGCGAATTCTGTATTTCTTCCTCTGTCGCCCCATTTTGACGATGATAATTGGCTAAAGTCATCCCCAAGCTTTCAATCAAGGTCTCGTCGGGTGTTTGATCAGAGAGTCCCTCATATCGCCAGCTAATGTAATTATTGCTCTTATCTTTGTATGTGTTTCGAGCATAACTAATCAAAATATCAGGATATTCATCTTGCCATTGGTGAAGATTCCACGGAGTATAAAAGCGATGATGTATATCTATCTCTAAATATAGAATGCCTTTAGAATCGATGTCGACATCTATTCTTCTCCCTTTATGCACTTCCCAACCCTTGCCATACTTCTCTTTGCCTGCATCCCCTGTTATCCACCAAATTAATCCGCCTTCAGAAGCTCTCTCAATAGCTGTCGAGTTCCACATCCTTAATTGTTTTTCTAACTTTCTTCTCTCTAGGCCTTCTAATCCCTTAAGATCTAAAGAGTCAGCGCAGTTTAATTTTCTAGTGGAAATAAGTCTCAATTCCCAGTTCTCGCCTTGCAAGCGATCTAGGCTAATAGCTTCTTGAGTTATAATCCTTGAGCCTAATCTGGTCGCGGGGATCCCAAGTTTATAGCAAATGCTAGAAATTGCTTTTTGTTCGTCGCCTTGATCAGGATTCTCTTTGAAGCTACAGCTATATTCATAAATCAAAAGCTCAGAATCACTCAATTGTTTCACAAGGAAACGGTTCAACACAACTTCAGTATCTTCAAATTCGAGTTTCATAGAAACATTAACCTCACTTACTGGTTTTAACAGAAATCCTATAGTAGAGACAGTCCTTCAAACTGCTTTTATGGTCTAACTCACCCTTTGAGATCTTCTCCACGGTTGACGAGGAGCGGTTGTATCAGTATTCTCTTTCGTTAAGCCGTTCAGCAGAGCGGTGATTACGCAGAACTCGAAAATCTTAGCGCTGCCGGAAGGTGTTGACACCACCAACCGACAGCTAACCCCGCAAATCTACGCCGCAGATTGCGAGGCTAGGCTCATCGTACCCTAGCCCCCACAGTTTGCACTTCAACTGCGGGTGGCTGGGGTTTTCGCGTTCTGTTTCTTCCATACCCACGACAAGGAAACAGAACCGATGTTTGAATATCTCGAACCCGATGCCAGCGGCGCATCCAATCTTCCGCCGTCTTCACGCAGCACCCCCCAAATTCGCCCAGAGCGGGTGCGCCACATGCTCTACGGCAGCCTCGCAGCCATAGACCGCACCATCAAAATTCTCCATGCCCTCGGCTACACCGACCCCAACGACTGGAGCGACCCCATCCCTGTGCCGCCCACCAACGGCACCCCCGGCCCAACCTCCCCAGCAGGCACCGAGCCAGCATCGAGCAAAGTCGAGATGTGGATGGCGATCGCCACCAAAACCGTGCTGATTGAGTAACGCACCCGCCCCCGACGGACTACCCATTGCCGTCGGGGGCCGCGATCGCCATCCTCAAGCCCACCGCGACTTGACACATTGAGCAGCCCATTTAACAAACTGCGATCGCTGTAAAGCAAAGTGGCACAGCTGTATAGCTTGCAGAGGCCGATGTAAAGCGAAGTGGCACAGCTGTTTAGCTTACACAGGCCGCTGCAAAGCAAAGTGGCACAGCTGTTTAATGGTTTCAGGCGTCAAACTGCCAATTGCACGCCGCGTTATGTCAATTTGACCCAGCAGTATTGATGCGCGCTAACCGTCCTTACGCTTATGCAATCGGGTGAGCGAAATTCTCGCCGACTCGGCCACCTGAAATTGAGAATCTTTTTCGAGGTAGCGCAGGGCTGGCTCAGTTTTTGGCGTAGGCAGATAGCCCAGGGCCTCGGCTAAACGCTGGCGCACCAGCCAGTCTTCAGACTGGGCAAACTTGAGAATCTCATCGACCGCCTCAAGGTCGCCAATCTCGCCAACAGCGGCGATCGCCGCCTGCTGCATCACAATCTCATCACTTTGCAGCGCCTGCATCAGCACATCGTGAGCGCGAGGGTCTTTGAGGTTGCCGAGAGACACCGCCGCACTAAAGCGCACCAGCCAGTCAGTATCTTCATAAAAGGCCCGCACCAGGGTCTCAAATGCTCGGGGATCTTCTAAATATCCCAGCGCCCCAGCCGCGTCAGCGCGAATGCCGTAGTCGGGGTCAGAGGTGAGCAGATTGATCAAAATGTCAAAGGACTCTTCATCGGGCTTAATGCCTAGGGCAAACACCGCCATCGAGCGAATTTGCAGGTTTTTGTCGTGGAGCGCCTGCCGAATCAACGGTGCCGCATCGGCTGCGGGGACATCCCGTAGCGAAGCCAAAGCCAGCATGCGGTCTTTCGAGTCTTCGCTTTTAAGCTGGGCAGAAATCTGCTCTAAATCCATGGGAAAAGTTCAGGGTGAACGGTCTTCTTCAGTATAGGGAGATGGATGGAGTGGGGGGTGAGGCGGTGGGGAAGGTGATGGGTGGGGAAGTGGAGAGTGCAAAATGCAAAATTGAGAATTCTCAATTTTGCATTTTGAATCCATCCGCTCCGCGTTACCGTCGCCGCAAACGTCCAAAGTGCTCTTCCCCGTGCCGCGACGGGACGGAGTTAGCCACCGGCTCTAAGGTAACGATGTCAAAGTAGGGTTCGAAGAGCTGACGCACTTCTGCCGGAGCGGTGCCAAAGGGAGGGCCGCCGGAGCGTTGATGAGTGAAGAATACGGCCAGCAATTCACCCTTTGGCACCAGGAGATCGGCTACCAACGCCACGTAGTCGGGACGCAGGGAGGGATCGATCGCGCAAAAGCAGGTGTGTTCGATCGCGTAGTCAAATTGACCCGCCAGGTCGGGGGTCAGGTCAAAGATGTCCTTTTGCAGCAGGTTTAGGGAAAGCTGCTGAGCCTGGGATTGTTCTCTGAGCGACTGAATAGGCGAAGGGGCAAAGTCGACGGCGGTGACCTCAAACCCCTGTTGGGCAAAGAAGATGGCATCGTGGCCGCGCCCGGCACCGAGGGCGATCGCGCGGCCAGGCTGAGGCGCATCCGCAGCGGTCAGCAGCGATTGAAAGGCGGGGGCAGGCTGACCCAGATCCCAGCGGGGGGTGCCCTCTTGATAGCGCTGTTCCCAGGCGGCAGAGCTAAGGGATGACGGGGTTTGTGCAGTCACGGGAGGCTCCGGTGTATGCTCGGCAGTGGTGTTGCAAGAATTTTAGGGTAGCGCGTATGCGGCGGCGACAGCTATTGGGCGGGCTGGGGGTGGCGGCGGCCGGGGTGGCGCTGGGGCAGCGGGCGGTGCAGGCCCAAGGGCGTCCTACCCTACTGCCGCCGCGCTTGCGAGCGGGGGATACGGTGGGGATTGTCAGCCCAGCGGGGGCGACCTTTGAGCGCGATCGCCTCAATCTGGTCATCGACGCTGTTAAAGCCCTGGGGTTTGTGCCTCGCGTGGCTCCCCATGCCCTGGCGCGCTACGGTTATTTGGCGGGCACCGATGCCGAGCGGGCCGCCGATGTGAATGCCCTGTTCGCCGACCCGGCAGTCAAAGCGCTGCTGCCCATTCGCGGCGACTGGGGCAGCGCCCGCATTCTGCCCTACCTCGACTACGACCTGATTCGCGCCAACCCCAAGGTAGTGATTGGCTTTAGCGACATTTCGGCCCTGCTGCTAGGTCTCTATGCCCAGACGGGGCTGGTCACCTTCCACGGCCCCCATGGCCTGACCGCCTGGCGAGACGACCAGGTGGAGCCGCTGCGCCGCATTCTGATCAACGGTGAAACGCTCACCTACACCAACCCACTACTAGGGTCTGACCAAGACCGCCTGATGCGCGACCAGGGCCGCATTCAGACCATTACGCCGGGCCGCGCCACCGGGCCGCTGCTGGGGGGCAATCTTTCGGTCATTTCTGGCATTGTGGGATCGCCCTATATGCCCGATACCACCGGGGCAATTTTGTTTTTAGAAGACGTGGGTGAAGCGCCCTACAGCATCGATCGCATGCTGACCCAGCTCAAGTTGGCCGGGGTGCTCGACGGTCTGGCGGGATTTGTGTTTGGCCAGTGCATCGCCTGCGGTCCTGGCGAGGGCTATGGCTCGCTTACCCTGGATGACATTCTGCAAGACCACATCAAACCCCTGGGCATTCCCGCCTACGCGGGTGCTTGGATCGGTCATGTAGAACCTCTGTGGACCTTGCCCATTGGTGGGCCAGTGACGATGGATGCCACTGTTGGTAGTCTACAAATGCAGGCTCCAGCCGTGAGATAGTCCCTCAAGATTCCTGAGGCGGAATGAGCCGCACCAGGTCCGTGGGAGAGAACTCGGTGGCATCGGTGGCTGGAGCTGTCTGCCATCCCGACGGTACAGTTTCTAGCAGTGGCGGCGCTGGCTCAAATAAAAACAGGCTGGTTTGAGGCTGAGCCTGAACCACGGTTTGCAACGCGGCGGCAGTGGGTAGAGCCTGCTCTGATAGCAACCACAGGGTGGTATCAGGGTTGAGGTAGTGGCTGAGGGAAATCGCTTCTCCTAAGGTGATGCCGCTGGGGCCAAAGATAACCACCGGAGCGCTCTCCTGGTTGAGGTAGTTGGCGATCGCCAGGTTGGGGTAGCTCAGAGATTTATTCCACCAGGTAAGGGCGCGGGTGTTGGTGAACCCAGAGGCGATGCCCAGCGTGAGCAATAGGGCCAGTAGCGCCGCTCCCAGCGCCCTAGACCGCGACAAAGCGGCGGCGAGACCAGCGTTGATCAGGGGGGCGATCGCCAGCGGCACCAGCAGCAACGACGGGAAAAAGTAGCGGGTGTTGGTGGAAATCTGACCGGTACGCACAATGTCGCCGCCAATCAGGACCAGAGGCGGTACCAGCAGCCCGCAGCCCAAAAACACCGCCGTTGAGCGTGGATAATGTCGCCCAATATGAACCAGGCTGACGGCCACCAATCCCAGCACCAGGGCCGGGCCAGCTACTGTAAAGGGATGGTCAAGCGGCAGATTAAAATCAACCACGGCGGCGCTGTAGTGCAGCCCCCACAGTTTCGCCAAAGAGTCTAAGGGTTGAGGGTCATCTGTCCAGGCCGTGACCTCTTTCAACCGCTCCCACCACCACACAATCGTCCAAATCCAAGGCGCAAACAGGCCAATGCCTAAACCGTGGGCCAGCACAAACCCCAGCCAGGGCCGTCGCTGGCGCTGGGTCAGCGCCATAAAAGCCAGGTGGCTCAACCCCAGCAACCCAGTCATCAGCGACCCGTACCAGCTCAGCCCCAAAGCAAGACCGTAGGCCAACCAGGCCAGCGGCTGGTTGAGCCGCAGCGCCCGCACCAGGGCACCGTGGGTCAGCAGCAGCCCCACCGCCCAGAGGCTATACTCACGGGCCTCCTGGCTATAGATGATCTGTACGGGCGACACCGCCATTAGGGCCGTCGCCAGCCAGGCTACGGGTGGGTTGAGCGGAAACAGCTGCCGCCCCAGCCAAAACATGGCTGCCAGGGCGATCGCCCCAAAAATCGCCGCGATCGCCCGATAGCCCCCCACCGAAGCCCCAAAGATCCGTCCCCAACCGTGGGCTGCCAGGTAATACAGCGGCGGGTGCTCTGGGTGGTTGGCCAAGGCATCCCAGCAGTCGACTAGGGAGGGGGATGGCGGCATCTGCTGATAGTGCAGCAGATCAGAAGGAGTCAGATCAGGACGATCTAAGACAGCATCCTGTACAGCTGGTCCCATGTAGCCCGCCACCCGCAGGCTGGTATAGGCTTCATCGTGCCAGTAGACCTTGCGGTCTAAGTTAGAGAAACGCAGTACTAGCCCTACTGCTATGGCTGCGATCGCCACGCCCTTGACTCCAACCCAGCCCTTTGCCAATCCTCTCCTCCCTAAATTTGGCCTCGGCCATCCCAGGCTCAAACTGTGCTCAAGCCCTACCCACCACCGACGGAGTCTGGAATCTGCCAGTCCCCCTAGACTACGACTGTTTGGGCAGAGCAGCCTCCCCTAGCGGGCACTACCCTAAGGGGAAAGCCATGGCCTGACTCATCCCAAAGGCGATCTAAAACTGGTAGCCCACGTCGCTAAAGTTAGTGATTAGCGCCACGTTGGCGTGCTCCAGACTAGTGACCAACCAGGGCACCTCCTTGCAGGTGCGGCGCTCATGCAGATTAAACAGCACCGACAAGCAGCGCTCTAGCCAAGGCTTGGCGGCCGAGCAAAACAGCACCAGCCGCAGCAGCAGCCCCATAGTTAAGGCGTGGCCCACATCGTTAACGAGGTGGCGAAAGTTGCGAAATACGGGCCGGTGGGGGCTATCGACCACCAAAAAGTTGAGCAGACGGCGACAGGTCTCAACCAAAATAAAGCTGTTCAACGGCTGGTTGTCAAACTCCGTCAGGGTTTCGCGCAGGTATTGGCGCAGGTTGCGGGTGAAGTGGTTGCCGCTGTACTTGGGTTCTGCCGCTGCGATCGGGCCAATTAAATAGTCGACAAACTCATCTTTAAAGTCGCGGAACGATCGCACGGTTTTGCTATAGGTGGCAAACCAGCGGGCTTGGTCGCGGTGGGTGCGGCCATCAATTTTGCCGGTATAAAAGCTCAGCGCCTGCTCTAAACCATCAGCATCGAGCAAGGTGGGATTGACCACCTTTCCAGCCCGGCTGGGAATCTGGTGCTGGGCGTGGTAACGGGCCAAGCGAATACCCAGGTCGGTTTCGGCTCGGCGGCGCAGGTCGTTAATGTTTTGCTTTTGCTCTTGGCCACTGTCTTTGGTCAGCAGACTGTTGTCGTAGAGAAAAGGGTAGTGGCGAATGCGGTGGGCCAGGGGCTGATCTTCAACCACCGCCGTCGCAGAGACGTCGGCCTCCCGAGCAGAAGACATAATCTGCTGAAGCCGCACCAGCGACGCGTACTGTTCAGTCTGAGGAAATTCTTTAACTAGACCGTAGACCTTTTGAGCCTTGGGGTTAGTGCTATTGGCGGGGGGCAGATCCTCAAACAGTCGCACCAGCTCTGGAATGGCCCAATGATCGCGGGGCTGAGTGTACCAGATGTTGATTAGGGTATAGCAGCAGCGGTTGAGCACATACTTAAACTCGCGGCTAGCAGTCTCTTGCTCAGAGAGACTCAGGAGGGCGCTGGCCACCGAGCTGTCGGGATAGTTGGCTACATCCAAAAACAGGCTGCGAAACCGCGCGATCAGCTCATGGGGGGCCTCCTGCTTACGCCAGTACTGCCAGTGCTGGTAGAGCAAGTCCTCTAAGTTGGCGGGAGGCCGACTAGAGTAGTTTGACCACGAATCTAAGGAATCCCAGGGACTCATGCTGCTGACCTGATTAGAAGAGCGGTAGATGACGAAGGCACCCCATCAAAACCGACGGTGGCGGGGATAAGCTGCACTTCCAGGAACAGGAGTGATTTAGCCACAGCAAGTTTGCCGGCAGGCTAAGTAGCGAGTTTTACCTAGACCAGCCCAGATCACGGGCATAGTTTAGACAATAATACCCAGGACAGGGACAGTTGTCTCTGCTAGGCAGGATGCATTCTTTAAAGTTTTCTTGAGGATTTGTCCCCTGCTAGCTCTTAAGGTGTCTTTGAATAAGCCGCAATCTGCCTCACTACGGTTTGGGCCGAGTAGCTCACCCCTGCCGTCCCTTCACCCGGATGAGTAGAGTCGCCCACCAGCCAAAGCCCAGCCATTGGAGTGCGGTTAGCAAATCCAAAAGGGCCAAAGGTGCTTACCCGCATACCTAGCCCGCCGACGCCGCCCTGATCGCGGGCGGTAAAGTGGGCAAAGGTGCGGGGGGTAGCTGCCTCGACGTGAATCAGATGCTCGGCCCGCAGGTCAAAATAGCTACCTAGCCGGTGCAGAGCGCCATTGATATAGTCCTGCTTCATAGCTTCGTAGTCGCTGACCTGCCACCACGGAGCAAGGTCAGTGAATGATGAGGCCACAATGGTGGCTCGTCCCTCAGGAGCGCGCCCGTCTCCGGGGCGGCTGACTGACACAAACAGGGTGTTATTTTCGGCAATAGGACCGTCGTAGCTGTAAAGAAACTGCAGGTGGGGTGGACAACCATCGGGAATTGCCGCTGCATCTACCCCAAGATATAAAACAAAAGCACCGTTGCCTGCGGGGAGTGCCTCAACCCGCCGCTGATAGCCTCGGGGGACGCGATCGCCTAACAGCTGCACCAAATTTTGTACTGTTACATTGGCGACCACGTGGTCAGCGGGTTCTACCCAGGTTTTGCCAGTTTTCTGGTCTGCAACTGTTACTCCGCTCACTCGACCTTGGGCGGCATGAATTTGGTGGACACCGTGGTTGAGCTGAAGCAGGCCACCGTCGCGCACCAGCGCTTTTTCTAGACTGTCGCTGAGCATTTGCATGCTGCCCTTTAAGTGCCACAAACCTTGGGGCGCTTGGGACATGCTGAGGGCGGTAGCGGCGTAGAGCACCGCCGTCTCATCGGCGCCCACCTGGGAGTAGAGCTTGAGTTGGAGGTCGAGGAAGGTCTTGAGGCGGCGATTTCTAGAGGGATCGCTGCGCGAATCGCCCGCCAACCCCATCTGCCTCAGTACCTGGCCCACTGTACTAAAGGTGTAGGGCACTGTCGTCAGAGTATCGGGGCGCAGAGCTTGGGTCAGCTGCCATAGATCCCACGGGCTGCGGGGGGGCAACACCGGCTGTCGAGATTGAAATCGCCAGCTGGGCTGAAACAGAGTCTGCATCAGCTGCCAGAAGGGCTCACTGCCCGGAAACTGTCGCTGGCGCTCAGCTTGCCAGGCTACGGGGTCACGCCATACTTGAATGGGCTCGGTTTCACCGGGCAAAAATACAGCACAGGCTGGGTCACAGGGGGTCGCCTCCGGCAGCGGCAGATCAAGCTCGCTGAAGATTTGGTGGTGAATGCCCTCCGGCTCTAGCCCTGCCACCTGGGTTGCCCCCACATCAAAGGTAAAGCCTCGCCGCTTAAAGGTTGAGGCACAGCCCCCGGCTACACGGGCCTGGTCAAATACTCGCACCGCATAGCCTCGACGAGCTAGCAGAGCCGCTGCGGTTAGTCCACCAATGCCAGCGCCAACCACTACTACCCTGCGGCCAGGGGATGAAGAGGCATAGCCCATAGCGTTACATTTCTTTACGATATTCTCAGCTTAACTCAACCTGAGAATGAGATTAGGCAAATTTTGAGGGCAAATGATGGCGTTCACCGCGTAAGGGATTGGCAAGTCAACCGATTTGGTGTTCAGCTTGATGGCTTTACCCCTGGCTGATCAGGTCATCCTTGCCGCCTTCTCGCTCGACCGTTGACACTGGATTACAACCGAGCTTGCGACCTAGCACTCTAGTCATACTCGCGGCGGCCTGCGGCAAATTGCAGCACCATGGGCAGACCACCGTCCTGGTGGTACTTGTCGGCCCAGGCACGCAGCATGGCGTCGAGTTCTTCTAGAGCAGCCGTACGATCTTGGGGGGCGACATCAAACACCTCTACCCCCCGCAGCACGCCCTCATCTTCTCGCACCCAGGCCTGTAGCAAGCTGAAGAATCTCGCCACATCGTCGATCATGGCGAAGACTCGCTCCTGTTCCCCCTTGGGCGAGTATGACTCGCTAGCCAGGGCATACAGCGGAATATCCACTAGGGGAGAGTCAATTTGAATCACAGTGCCAGAGTGCAGCAGTCGAAATTTAATGTGCGACATCAGGGCGTCACTGAAGGACATGCGCTGGCTGGAGGGCAGTTCCTCCTGCGACATGTGATGGAGTAGCTCCATCAGCTCGGCAAATTCGACCTGGTCTAAAATCCGGGCACGGGGAGCGCTGGAGGGCAGGCTCTCTTCGATGCTTTTGCGCTCGCCGGGGGTCAACCCCTGCAGTCGCACCCGGGTCGCGCCAGGGTTGCAGGGAAAGTGCTCTTGCCAGAGAAACGGCAGGGCGATGAGATAGTAGGGCTCCTTTGAATTGAGTACCTTGAGGCTTTGTCCTTCCGCCAGGGCAACCTGAATCTCTTGGACAATGGCTTTAACCCGCTTGGGCTCAACGTGGTACAAAAACCCCGTTTTGCGAATATTGTTGCCCTGTTCGACAAAAGTGCTGTAGATCGCCAGTTTGGCGGCGGTGGTGGCGGCGTCTAAAAAGGCTCCGTAGCGGTGCCCGCCCATTTTCATGGTGCTAAGGGCGAGGTTTAGCAAAATCCAGTCTGCAGGGCTACTGTCTACGGCTCGCAGCAAGTCATCTTTCAAATCGGGCGGAACTTGAGACGGGTGGGTCACAGGATAAAAATGACTCAGACTAGGTAAATTAAAGAGTTTTTAGCCTTAGTAACTTACCGCTAACACTAAGGTGACGATGATGGCTACTTAAGACAAAATAATCGCGTTTGAGCTGCTTAAAATTGCCTACTCATTGATTTAGAATCTCACAGTAAGCATGAGGTAAGCATTGAGCGCCAAGCATCAGGCATTATTTGCCCATCTGCCTTTGCAAGAGATGACCTAACTAGCCTAAGCAGCAAGGCCTGCGCCTCAGTCGCAGCCCCTAGCTGTAGAGCACTATCATGCCCCTAACATAGCCCAAGCTCACAATTTTTGCGGCTTTCTATGCTTTGAGATTTAGTCAGAATTCAAAGTATAGGTTTAGTTGAAGAAAATGCTTCATATTAGAGAGCAAAATGCTTAGAAGTTGATTGTCTGCGGCCAGAAAATTGAAGTTGGGCTGAATTCAGCCCAACTTGGGCATGAACTTAAACCCAGGTACATCTAGACGATCGCTGAGGCCAAAGCCTGGGAAATAGTCCCCAGCTCTAGGCAACTCGACGCTGGGGTGGGGCATCAGGATAGCTACGGGTTGCAAATCGGTTCTCGTTTCTAGAAGGCCGCAGACAAAAGCTTCGCAAACTGATGCTACGACCCAGTGTCGGCGGGCTGGGCGGCACCGCAGTAGCCGTTGACCTCGGTGATGAGCTGCGATTCGGTTTGGGAGAGGGTCTCAATAGAAGAGACTGCTGTCATGGTCTGCTGCTGAGATTCTTCGATTTTGGCAGGCAGCTCGGCCTCTGACTCGACCTGCACTACGAGATCCATGGCTTCTCGGGCGTCGGTGAGAGCGGTGCTGAAGCCCTGCACAACCCCTACATAGTCGTCCCTAAACTTGCTGAGGTCTTCGTCCCTCAGGGTGGTGGACTGGAGATCGCCCACCAGCCCGTCGAGGTTGGTGACCACTTTGTCGACGGCTGTGGTGTACTGGCTGGCGGCTAGCTTGATGTCGTCTAGGTTTTTGACTTGGGCAGCGCTCTCGCTAAAGGTTTGAATCTCGGCTTCAAACTCCTGCATAAAGCCCTGGGTTTGGTTGACCACTTCGGCGAGCTGGTTGCACTGGGCGACCTTAGATGACCCACAGCCGACCAGCAGCAGCGGTAGCACCAGCACTGCCCGGCTGATGCCCCGTCGCCATTTATCGATGCCCGTTGCTGCTACCTGTGTCATCGCTGCCGCCGTTGTTTATTGCTACGGCTTCAAGTTTTACCCTGTCTTGGTTAGGTTTACAACCTAATTTATTGAGTTTTGATGGTGAGGTGCAGCGGAATATAGGACTGTCTAGGGAGAGAGGTTGCGGCTCTAATAAGCCTCGTTGGAGCAGCGGTGATGGCGATCGCGATTCTCCTCCGGAGAGGCTGCGCCACCGCCCATTCAGCCATCGCGATCGCTCCCAGTTCCATACCCCACTCCGCAAAGACTGGAAAACTGCTGATAGGATCGAGTATTAGAGGGTATTGCTAGATACCAAGGCTGTGGGTCTGGGCAGCATCACCGCTGTGGAATGCTCTTCCCGATTGGGCCAGGGCTTCTGCGATATCTTGGATACTCTGGTGAATACTTTGGCCGTCTCAGTTTATAGGATGCGATCGCACCATGCTCAGCCCCGCCGAATTTTTAACTGCCACCCAGTGGGCTGGCATTGGCACCCTAGTTCTGGCCGCGATAACAGCGCTGGCCTTCGTACTCAAGTGGGGTCTACGTTTTCGCTTGGTGGGAGCCACGGGGTTTGCCGCTGTGCTCACCGTTGGTCTTCTAGGCCTGAGCTTTGAGCCCTTTAGCCGCATCGCCGTGCCCGGTTCTATCCCCTACATCACGGTCTACGACTCTGGGGCCAGCCAGATTGTGATCACGGTACCGCCAGCTATCACCCCTGAGACGCTAGATGCCACCCTGCACCAAGCTGCTAGCAATCTGTTTAAGCCCTACCGTCTAGGCCTGCCAGGGCAGGTCGCGACCATTCGTGCCCGCACGGTTGTCCATGACCCCGATGGCATCTCTCGGCTGCTCTATCTAGGCCAAATTCAGCCCAATCCTAAGGGCTCAGAGGAACCGTTTCAGGTGCAGCTCAACCGCGATTCATGGGCTAAACTCCCGACCCAAAGCTAAGCCTACCTATCCACCTACTCATCCATCTCCCCGCCTATGACCACCGCTCAACTACCCATCCTTGCCATCTCCCCGGCCCAGGTTGTTCGGGGAGATGGCATTTTGACGGCCCAGGAAGCGGCGATTTCCGGAGGGATCGCTGCACAAATTGCCCGACTGGGTCAGCGTCCTCTAATTGTCGGCGGCAGCCACAGTCTAAAGCTGGCTACTCCCCTGGTCGAGGCCCTAAGCGAAGCAGGTCTAGCGACTCAGACGGTAGCCTACGGCCACAACTGTAGCGAAGCGGCCTTAGACCATCTGCACTCTGCCGCGACGGAGCACCAGGCCGATGTGGTGATTGGCATGGGCGGTGGCAAAGCGCTCGATGCCGCTAAGCTGCTGGCTCACCAGATTAATCAGCCGGTGGTGACGGTACCCACCTCCGGGGCTACTTGCGCGGCTTGGACAGCGCTGTCGAATGTCTACTCTGACCAGGGGGCCTTTCGCTACGACGTCGCCCTAGACACCTGTCCTAATCTGCTAATTCTAGACTATGCCCTGATTCGCACCGCACCCCGGCGCACCCTGGTGGCGGGCATCGGCGATGGCTTAGCCAAGTGGTATGAAGCGGCGATCAGCAGCGGCACAAGCCAGCAAACCCTGATGGTGGCGGCGGTGCAGCAGGCGCGGGTGCTGCGCGACATTCTGCTGCAAAAGACTCCGGCGGCCCTGGGCCAGTGGGGCGGCCCCGACTGGCAGGAGGTGGTGGATGCCACAGTGCTGCTGGCTGGGGTTGTGGGGGGCATTGGCGGTGCCCAGTGCCGTACCGTGGCGGCCCACGCTGTACACAACGGTCTGACTCAGCTACCCGCTAGCCACGGCATTCTCCACGGCGAGAAGGTGGCCTACGGCATTTTGGTGCAGCTGCGCCTTGAAGAGATGGGGGGCAACGCCGCCCTGGCTCGCGCTGCTCGGCAGCAGCTATTGCCCTTTTATCAGGCGGCAGGATTGCCCCAAACCCTGACTGACCTGGGCCTGGGAGACATTACCCTAAGCCAGATTCAGCAGGTGGCCGAGTTTGCCTGTCGCGAGGGGTCTGACATTCACCACCTGCCTTTTACCGTCACCCCCGAAGCAGTGATGGCGGCCATGGTGTCGCCCCTGTGTCCTGAACTGCGCGAAAAGCCCCGCGCCTCTGCCCCTGCCCGTTCGTCCTCTAGTGTTGCCCCGGAGGTGCAGCCATGACCCTCGACTGGATGCCCACCGCTCACCGCCTCAGTGCATTGCCCCCCTACGTGTTTGCCCGCCTGGATGAACTCAAGGCCCGCGCCCGCGAGCAAGGACTTGATTTAATCGACTTGGGCATGGGTAACCCCGACGGCCCCACCCCGGCTCCGGTGGTGGAGGCCGCCCGCGCTGCGATCGGCGATCCTGCTACCCACGGCTATCCGCCCTTTGAGGGCACTGCCAGCTTTCGTACCGCCATTACCGACTGGTATGGTCGCCGCTACGGAGTGGCCCTTGACCCCACCGCCGAAGCCCTGCCCCTGCTGGGCTCGAAAGAGGGCATTACCCACCTGGCCATGGCGTTTATTAACCCCGGCGATCTGGTGCTGGTGCCGACTCCAGCCTACCCAGCCCACTTTCGCGGGCCGGCGATCGCCGGAGCCGAGATCTACAACCTGCACCTTACCGCTGCCAACAACTGGCTGATCGACTTCGACGCCATTCCAGTGGAGGTGGCCCAGCGAGCCAAGGCGCTGTTCTTTAACTACCCCAATAACCCCACCGCCGCCACTGCTCCCCGTGAGTTCTTTGAGGCCGCGGTGGAGTTTGCCCACCGCTACCAGATTTTGCTGGTGCATGATCTCTGCTACGCCGAGCTGGCCTTTGATGGCTACCAGCCCACCAGCCTGCTGGAGATTCCTGGCGGCAAGGAGGTCGGGGTTGAGTTTCACACCCTGTCGAAAACCTACAACATGGCCGGCTGGCGGGTGGGCTTCGTGGTGGGCAATTCCCACATTATTCAGGGCCTGCGCACCCTCAAGACCAACCTCGACTACGGCATTTTTGCGGCCCTGCAGCGGGCGGCAGAAACGGCCCTGTCGCTGCCCGACCACTACTTGGAAGAGGTGCAGCAGCGCTACTCATCGCGGCGCGACTTTTTAATTGACGAGTTTGCCTCCCTCGGCTGGACGGTGGAAAAACCCCAGGCCACGATGTACCTGTGGGTGCCCTGCCCCCCCGACAGCACCTCGACGGACTTTGCCCTCTCGGTGTTGCAAGAAACAGGGGTGGTGGTCACCCCTGGCAACGCCTTCGGCCCCGGCGGCGAAGGCTACATCCGCGTCAGCCTGATTGCCGAATGCGATCGCCTCGCCGTCGCCATGGATCGCATTCGCCAGGCGGGCTTCCACTTTGCCCCTGAAACAGCGACGGTGTAGGCGTCGAAAAGCCAGGGTGCTAGTCGCCTTTGGTTTGGTTCCTAGCCCGGCCTCTGGCCCCAGGCTGTATAGTTAGACAAACATCCAACCTTCCTAGCGCCATGTTTAACCTCGGCTGGACTGAAGTCGTTCTCGTCATCGGAGTGGCCGTGCTGATCTTCGGCCCTAAGAAAATTCCTGAACTGGGCAGCGCCCTGGGCAAGACCCTGCGCAGCTTTAAAGAAGAGGTGAGTCAGGCCCCCGATGACGCGGCCATCGACACCTACGAAGACGCTGAAGACGCTGACGTATATCGATAATTTGCCTTTTTAACCCCTTAGTGTTACCCCCATGCGGCAATTTTTGAAGTACACCCTGGCGAGCCTGACCGGGTCGATCTTGTTTTGTTTGCTGCTGGGCTCTTTACTTACCCTGGGGGCAGTGGGGCTGGTGGGCGTGATCGTGGCCGGTCTGGGCAAAGAAGGCGATGCCCCTACCGTCGAGAAAGACACGGTGCTAGTCTACGACCTCTCTACGGTGATTCCTGACTCGCCGGAGGCGATTGTCCCTAGCGCCCTAGTGTTTGGCACCCAGTCACCAAGCGAACTGACCCTGCGCCAGGCAGTGCTGGCCCTCGAAGAGGCAGCCACCGACGATCGCATCACCGCCCTTTACCTGAAGGGCAGCACCGCTCTGGGTACCGGGTTGGCCAGTCAGACCGAAATGCAGCCGGCGATCGCAGCTTTTCAAGCGGCAGGCAAGCCAATCTTGGCCTACGACATCTCCTGGAGCGAGCGGGAATACGCCGTGGCTTCCCTGGCCGACACGGTGTACCTCAATCCTTTCGGCGAGATTGAGATGAACGGCCTCTACGCCGAGACGATGTACCAAGCCGATGCCCTGGAGAAACTAGGGGTGGGAGTGCAGGTGACCCGCGTGGGCCGCTACAAGTCGGCGGTGGAGCCGCTGATTCGCGACACCATGAGCCCCGAGGAGCGGGAGCAAACCCAGCGCCTGCTGGCGGATGTGTGGCAAAACCTGCTGACCGCCGCCGCCGCGCCGCGCGATCTGTCGTCCCAGCAGCTGCAAACCATCGCCAATACCAAGGGGTTTTTGTTTGGGGCCGAGGCTGAAACTCAGAAGCTTGCCGATGCGATCGCCTACGAAGACGAAGTGATCACCGCCCTGCGGGAGCTGACCGGCGAAGAGAATGAGGAGGTAGAAGACAGCGACCTCGACTTTCGCCAGATTAGCCTGGCGGGCTATGCCGCCACCGTTGATGACCCCCTCACCAGCCGCCGCTCTGACAACCAGGTGGCATTGGTCTATGCCGAAGGCCCCATCATCGACGGCGGCGACGGCGACTTTAGTCAGACCGGCACCATTGAGGGCAATACCCTGGCCCGGCAGCTGCGTCAGCTGCGCCAGGACGACGAGGTCAAGGCGGTGGTGCTGCGGGTCAACAGCCCCGGCGGCAGCGCCACCGCCTCGGAGGTCATTCTGCGCGAAGTTCAGTTGTTGCGCAAGGCGGGTAAGCCCGTAGTGGTGTCCATGGGCAACGTGGCGGCCTCCGGCGGCTACTGGATTGCCTCCCAGGCTGACGCCATTTTGGCCCAGCCCACGACGATCACAGGTTCCATCGGGGTGTACGGCATCTTTCTCAACCTCGAAGAGCTGGGCACCAAAGTGGGAGTCAACTGGGACGGGGTCAAAACCTCGGAGCTGGCCGATATTTTCTCTAGTACCCGGCCCAAAACCGCAGCCGAACTGGCGATTTTGCAGCGCTCCGTCGACACCATCTACGACAGCTTTCTCGACCGAGTGGCCGAGGGGCGCGACCTGACGCGGCCGGCGGTGGCCGAACTGGCCCAAGGACGAGTGTGGTCGGGTCAGACTGCCCTTGACCTTGGCCTAGTGGACGAGTTAGGGGGGGTCAATGATGCGATCGCTACCGCCGCCGACCTAGCCGAGCTAGGTGACGACTGGCGTCTGCAAGAATATCCTGAACCCAGCGAGTTGCAGCGATTTTTGCGCGGCTTTTTCAGCACCGAAGTTACCCAGGCCCAAACCTACGACCCGCTGACAACTCAAGTGCTTCAGTTCGTTGACGACACCCAAATCCTGCGCACCCTCAACGACCCCCGTGGCATTTATCTGCTGATGCCCAATCGGTTTGTGGTGAAGTAGCGCTGTAGAGAGATGAGGACGATGAGGGGATGGCAGGGTGAGGACGATGAGGGAAAAGAGAACTCAGTTTACTAACTCTCCAACCTTCCTCATCCTCCTTATCTCCCCTACCCTGCTCACCCTCTAATCTTCTTCCGCCGCTTCACCCCAGGCAGACCGTGCACCCGCATCAGATCCGCCAAGGTCGAGCAGTAGGGCTCCATGCCAAAGCTAGCGGGGCTGACGGCTCCGGCGTAGACGAAGTGGCGGTAGTGCAAGCAAAAATAGTCCCAGGGAGCCATCTGCACTCGAAACAGCTTAATTAGCACATCGGTCAGCCACATCGACAGGGGAATGCGAAACCAAATGCGCTGGCCAAAGTAGTCGCAAATTTGCTCGACGGCCTGGTTCACCGTCAGCGGTGGGTTGCCCAGCACGTACTCGCGGTAGCCCTCGGTCGAGGGGTGCTCGACGAGATAGTTCACCACTGTGCCGATATCCTGGGCATGGGCGAAGTGAAACCCCGCATCGGCCCGAAAAAAGCGCGCCAGGCCGATCCAGCGGGTGACATCCTGGAGCCCGGCCGAAATAAAGGAGTAGGGCTTTTCTTTATCGCCGCCAAACACTAGGGTAGGAAACACCGTCGTAATTTTGTCGTAAACCGGCAGCTCGCCCAGGCGGTGGTGGCATTCGTACTTGGTGCGAATGTAGTCGGTGCCAATTTCCCCGGCTTCGGGCAGGGGTTCGCTGCGCTGGCTCAAAATGCTGGCAGTGGAAAAATAGATCACCTGCTGGCAGCGATCGCGATCGAGGCGGGCCAGTAACCCCAGGTTGGCCTCAACGTTGATCGCTTCTACGTAGGCGGGGTCGCCGCCCCAGGCCGCAGCGGTCAAGATGGCGATGTCGATGGTGGGCAGCAGATCGGCAAAGGGCTCCATATTTTCGAGGCCACCCTGGAGAATGTGCACCCTAGGGTTGCCTTGCACCGGTAGCTGTAGCTTCTCGGGGTAGCGTAGCAGCAAAAATAGTTCGTAGCGATCGCTCTCCAGCAGCAGCTCCAAAATGTAGTGGCCAATGCAACCGCTGGCCCCCGTCATAAACACACGTAGGCGGGCAGGGCTTGGGCCGGTAGAGAAAAGGGTGTCCAAATCGCTCAAATTCAACAGCTATAGTCAGACAGTTTAAACGGTTTTGGTAGAGCTAAGCGTTTGTTCAAGGCTGAAGGGCTTACCAAAGCCTAATTTCTGCCTTTAGGTTCCTTATTGCAGTGGCCCACAGCCGCTTTAAAGGTTAGATAAAACCCAGCAAAGTTTCCCGGTTTTCTCCGAAAAATTGCGTAGACGGTATGGCGTTTTCTACTCTATTTTTCGTTGCTATGGTTGACCTTAGTGGCTACAGGTTTGCCCGTCGCCTATCCTCTGTCTTTGCCCAGAGGGAGCGGGGTTTTACCCTAATTGAGCTGATGGTTGTGGTTGTGATCCTCGGGGTCTTGGCAACTGTAGCCCTGCCCAGCTTTCTCAATCAAGCGACCCACTCTAAACAGGCCAGGGCGCTGAAATATGTTGGCATGGTCAACCGAGCCCAGCAAGCATTTTTTGTGGAAAATTCTCGCTTTGCTATTTCTACTACCGAGCTGGGCTTTACCAATGAGAATGCTCCCCTCGACTACACCTATACGATGACCGCCGGGGTGAGCGGTTTCGAGATTACCAGCACCCAGGCCATGCCTACCAACCCGGCGCTACGAGGCTATGCTGGGGTCGTCTTTGCCACCGTTGACCCCAGCGGCTTGGCTAGACTGGGCACGGTTATCTGCCAGGGCGCTACTGCAGATGTCCCAGCCCCAACGCCGATCACGGTGGAAGGGCAGGTGCAGATCGCCAACTGCAATACGCTATAGCGCTGCGCTGAGGGACGGGGGTGGCAAGCCATGGGGTATGAGCTGTAGGCAGACAAGTTCGATCGGTGGGGCAGAAGCTCGCGCCCTAAATTTTCAACCTTGCACCCTCAACCTTGCACCCCTAACTTTCCACGGCTGACCCAATTGCGATCGCAGATGTAACAAACACTACAAACTATCGTGGCTGAGGGCCGGGGGCAGCGCTACAGTAAAGGTTACTCTTCTTCTACTGCACTCACCGTGGGATTTGCCCAGCCACCCTCAACCGCCCCACCTGCCGCCCCCCCGACTGCTGCGGATATTCAGAGCCTGTTCGATCGCATTGCCCCGGTATACGACAGTCTCAACGAACGCCTCAGCTTTGGGCTGCACCGGGTGTGGAAGCGCATGGCCGTGCGCTGGAGTGGGGCTGCTCCGGGGCAGCAGGTGTTAGATGTCTGCTGCGGCAGCGGCGATCTGGCGCTATTGCTGGCCCACCAGGTAGGGGCGGCGGGCACAGTCTATGGCGTCGATTTTTCGGCGGAGCTGCTGGCGGTGGCTGAGGAGCGCTCGCGCCGTGCCCACCTGCCTGCTCCGCTGCACTGGGTGCAGGGCGACGCTCTGGCCCTGCCCTTTGAGGCCAACACCTTTGATGCCGTCACCATGGGCTATGGCCTGCGCAACCTCACTGATATTCCCCAGGGGCTAGCCGAGCTGCGGCGGGTGCTCAAGCCCGGTGCCAGCGCTGCCATCCTCGACTTTCATCGACCCCAGGGCTGGGTGGCCGAGCAGTTTCAGCGCTGGTACCTAGAGGCGCTGGTGGTACCCACCGCTGAGCAAATGGGGCTAACCGACGAATACGCCTATATTGGCCCCAGCGTCGATCGCTTCCCAACCGGGCGAGAGCAGGTGAAACTGGCCCGCCAGGCCGGGTTTGAGCAGGCCGTTCACTACCCCATTGCCGGGGGGCTGATGGGGGTGCTGGTGGTGAGTCGTCATGACCGGGTCTGAGCTGTGGCTATTGCTGGCGCCGCCCATCGTGGGCGGCATCATTGGCTATTTCACCAATGACATCGCCATTAAGATGCTGTTTCGCCCCTACCGCCCCATCTACTTGGGCAAGCGGCAGCTGCCCTTTACCCCAGGGCTGATCCCTAGCAACCAGGAGCGACTGGCCCAGCGCATCTCTGACACCATTATGGGGTCGCTACTCACCCCCCATGAGTTACAAAATCTGGCCCGGCGGCTGCTGCAAACCGATCGCACCCAGGCGGCCATCAAGTGGCTGTTGCAGCTCGCCCTCGACCAGGTGCAGAGCCGCGCCCAAGACCGCACCGCCAAAATTGCCGGGGCGATTTTGCAAGACCTGTTTGGCAAATCGCTGCCCCGCCTGATTCGCGTTTGGGCGCGGCGCGAAGACTTTTTAGAACCTCAGCTCAACCAGCTGTTTGACCAGGTGCTGCTCGACTTTAAGCTCACGGCTGACCAATCTGACCAGATTGCCACCTGGCTGCTCAGCGGTGTGTTCCCCCCTGACAAGCTGCGCCAGCTAACCGTCGACTTTCTCACCGATCGCAATATTCAAGTGATCGATACCATCTTTCGGGAGCGCACCAGCGGCACCTACTGGGTGGTAGCCAACCTGTTTGGCGTACGCAACGCCCTGAGTCGCCTGCGGGCCTTTTGCCTTGACGAGCGGGAGGTGAGCAACGCCCGCATTGCCGAGCTGGTGGTGGCCCTTCAGCTCAAAAAGCGCTTGAAAGAGTCACTTCAGCGGGTGTCGCTGCAAAATCTGCCCGTATCGACGGTGCGCCAGGTGCGCCGTAACCTGCGCGAGTCATTGCAGGGCTACATCCGCACCCTGGGGCCAGCGTTCGTCAAAAACCTAGGCAACTCGGTCAACTGGGAAACGTTGGCCACCCAGCTGCTCAACCGTCTGCAAAATTCTGAGGTGATCACCAAGTCGTTAGATCCGGTGAGTGAAGAGCTGGCGCTGATTTTAGAACGCTACCTGGAGCGCGACCTAGAATCGCTGGTGGCGCAAATTATTCCGATTCTGAACATTGACCAGGTGATCATTGACCGGGTGCGGGGCACCTCGGCCAAGGAGCTGGAGCTGGCGATTCAGGGCATTGTGCGCAGCGAGCTTCAGGCGATTGTCAACCTGGGCGGCATTCTAGGATTTGCGATCGGACTACTGCAATCTGGGTTTTTCTATTTTCAGCGCTCCGGTGGCGTTTAGCGATCGCGGTTAAGCCCATAGGTAGAGCAATCCCTGGGTGTTTGCTATAGCCACAAAAGAGCCCAAAATGCCCAATGCGCTCAAATTTTGACATTTTGGGCTTTTCTAGCCCATGCACCTGCTCTACCTCAAAACCGCTTAAGCTAGGACTGGCGGTTAGAGCATTGCTCCCTCGGCAACGGTAGAGCTGTGCGTCGGTGAAAACTGGGTTGCTTTGGGTTGCTTGACGTTTATCTATCTTCAGACAGATTCTTGCTGTTAACCTTAAAACGAGAATGAATAAACCCTCTGAGGGAACTATAGCCCCTCTTTTAGGCTTGCTTGAGAGACTTGCGTTCAGCTAGTCAATCTTTCCTTTAAAACACCCTTTTTTTAAAAGTCAATACTCAAACCATTACTTACAGGTAATTTAGGACCAGCAGCTGGCGGAAACCGAGAGCTGGAAAATGCCTCGATCGCTTCCATCGCCCAGCCGATGCGAGGCTGAAGCTCCTAATACTTGACCAAGCTGATTGTGACCAGCTCTAGTGGTTTAGGGTTTGGAGGTGTTTGGTTTGAGGCAGGTCGAGAACCTGAAGCCTTGAACCCCCCACCCACTAGTCATCTTTGGCTTGGCAGACGACTAGTTGCCCCTGGCTCATTTGGGTATGGATAGGAGAGAGCTGTCAATGGTTCAGCATCAGCAGGCGGCTGATCATCTGTTTGGGGGCGGTGGTGAGATGGGAGCCCTGATGCGCTCCTACGACTGGTCAAAAACACCGTTTGGCCCAGTTGAGCAGTGGCCGCAGAGTCTGCGATCGAGCCTGAGCATTTGCTTGAACTCTCGCTTTCCCATGGCAATTTATTGGGGGCCAGACTGCTGCTTGCTCTACAACGACGCTTGGCGACCGATCGTGGGAGATAAGCACCCCTGGTCGCTAGGTCGCCCAGCCGACGAAGTCTGGCCCGAGATTTGGGGCGATATCAGCCCAGATTTTGCCAAGGTGTTTGCCACGGGCGAGGGCGTCTTTTACAGCGACACGCTGTTAGTAATGCATCGGTTTGGCTACGACGAAGAATGCTTTTTTGACTATACGTTCAACCCCATTCAGGGAGAGGGCGGCAAAATTGACGGCATTCTCAACGTGGTTAGTGAGACCACCTATCGGGTGTTGAACGATCGCCGCGCCCAGCTACTGCGCGAGCTAGCCTCTCGCACCGGCAGCGCCAAGACCGTTGACGATGCCTGTGCCCTGATGGCTGAGGCGATGAAATCTGGCCTGGCAGACGTTCCGCTGGCGCTGCTCTATATTGTCAACGCCGATGGCAAAAGGGCCTGCCTCTGCTGCCGCCCTGAGTCTATCTTGGGGTTGCCCACAATCCCTGACTCAGTTGACCTAACGGTTGAGGATAACCCTGGGGGCTGGCCGATCGCCTCAGTTGCACAGACCGGCCACTCTCGCACCATTGATGGTCTAGTCAGCCGCTTTGGCCACCTGCCGGGCAGCCCCTGGCCGGAGCCTCCCCAGGAGGCCATGGTCTTGCCCCTCCTGGTGCCGGGGCAGGCCCAAGCCGTGGGGGTGCTGGTGACAGTGGCCAACCCCCGCCGCCGGGTAGACGCGGTCTATCGCGATTTTTTTGAGCAGATGGCAGGACAAATTGCGGCGGCGATCGCAAATGCCCGCTCCCACGAAGCAGATCGACGGCGGGCCGAGAAGCTGGCCGAACTCGATCGCGCCAAGACCGTCTTTTTCTCGAATGTGAGCCATGAATTTCGCACGCCGCTGACCCTGATGCTGGGGCCAGTGGAAGAAGCCCTGCAAGATACCCACGATGCCACCCAGCGGCAGCGGTTAGAGCTGGTCTACCGCAACGCGCTGCGCCTGCAAAAGCTGGTCAACACCCTGCTTGATTTCTCTCGCATTGAGGCGGGGCGAATTGAGGCCAGCTATGAACCCACCGACCTGGCCCTGCTGACAACGGATTTGGCGGGGGTTTTTCAGTCGGCGGTAGAGCAGGCCGGGCTGCGGCTGAGTGTAGACTGCCCTCCCCTGGCGGCGCCCGCCTACGTGGACCGCGACATGTGGGAGAAGATTGTGCTGAACCTGCTCTCTAACGCTTTGAAGTTTACCTTTGAGGGCGAAATTGCGGTGGCCCTGCACGGTGACCCAGACCAGATTCAGCTAGAGGTGCGAGACACGGGGACGGGCATTCCACCCGAGGAGCTGCCCCATATTTTTGAGCGCTTTCACCGCGTGCAGGGGGCTAGAGGCCGCACCCACGAGGGCTCGGGCATCGGGCTGTCGCTGGTGCAAGAGCTGGTGGGTCTGCACGGTGGCACCATTGAGGTCACCAGCCAGGTCGACCAGGGCACCTGCTTTACCATCACCATGCCAGCCGGGTTTGAGCATTTGCCCAGCGAACGTCTACGACGCGGCGAAGCCGAACGCATCAACAGCCCCCGCACCCGCCTTTCCACCGCAACCGGAGCCACCCCCTACCTAGAAGAAGCCCTGCGCTGGCACCCCACCGAGCCGAATGAACTATCTCCTAACTCCCCCGCCCTCCCCAACTCCCCCGCCCCCGCCCGCATTCTTCTGGCGGACGACAACGCCGACATGCTCGACTACGTTAAGCGGCTGCTGAGCCCGCGTTACACCGTTGAGACGGCCAGGGATGGCCGAGCCGCGATCGCCGCCATTCGTCAGCAGCGCCCCGACCTGGTGCTGACGGATGTGATGATGCCCGAGATCGACGGCTTCGAGCTGCTACGACAGCTGCGGAGCGATGTCCAGACCCAGGAGCTGCCGATCATTTTGCTGTCGGCCCGCGCGGGGGAAGAGTCTCGCATTGAGGGCCTGACCGCGGGGGCCGATGACTATTTGATTAAGCCGTTTTCGGCCCGAGAGCTGTTGGCCAAAGTTGAGGCAACGCTCAAACTGGCGCAGTTGCGGCAAGCCGCTAAAACCACCCTGCAACGGAGCGAGGAGCGATCGCGGCTGGCCATTCGGGTGGCGCAGTTGGGCACCTGGCGCTACGACCTACGCACCGATCTGGTCGATTTAGACGAGCGCATGCAGGAAATTTGGGGTGAGTCAGCCACGTCGCTGCCGATCCTCCAAGTCAGGGAGCGAATTCACCTCAACGATCGCGATCGAGTGATTAGCGCTGTCAGTGCAGCCCTAGACCCATCATCGGCGGGCAGTTACGAGATTGATTACCGCATTGTGTGGGACGACGGCACCGAACGCTGGATTATGGCCAGTGGACAGGTTCTTTTTGCGGGGGAGGGCGAGTCGCGGCAAGCGGTTGAGCTAATGGGCACCGCCCTCGACATTACCGAACGCAAGCAGACCGAGCTGCTGCTAGCGGAGCAAAAACGCTTGCTAGAGCTGGTTGCCTCGGGGCACCCTCTGGAGGCTTGCCTGACCGCCGTCTGCCTCACTGTGTCGCAGCTCAATCCTCTGATTCGGGCTGGTGTGCTGCTCAGCGATGCTCAGCAGCAGCAGTTTGTTGAGGCAATTACCCCAGACTTTTCGCCGTCTTTTAGGGCCGCAGTTGAAGGCATGCCCATCGACGACCTCCGCATTGGCACCTGTGCAGCAGCGGTTTACGACGGGGAGCCGGTCACCTGCACCAACGTAGCTACCGACGATCGCTGGCCGCCGGCCTGGCGCGACCTGTGCCTGGCCCACGACATTCGGGCCTGCCACTTGACTCCACTGCTCGACCTGGAGGGGCTGCCCGTGGGGTCACTGATGCTCTGTTTTGACCAGGCTCGACAACCCACCCCTTGGGAATATCAGCTGGCCGACTTTGGCACCCAGGTGGCCCGCATTGCCGTTGAGCGCGATCGCGCCACCCTAGCCCTGCGCGACAGTGAGTACCGCTATCGCACACTGTTTGAGTCGATGGAGCAGGGCTTTTGCGTCTGCGAGCTGCTGTTTGACGACAGCGGCACCCCGACCGACTATCGCTTCCTAGAGGTCAACCCAGCCTTTGAAACCCTGACCGGGCTGACCCAGCCGGTGGGCAAAACGGCGCGCGAGCTGGTTCCCGGCCTGGAAGATAGTTGGGTCGAGATCGCCGGCCGTGTGGTGCAAACCGGCGAACCCCAGCAGTTTGAGCATGAAGCCAAAGCGCTCGGTCGCTGGTTTAACGTCAGCACCTTTGTGATTGGCGCACCCCAGAGCCATCGATTTGCCATTTTGTTTACCGACATCAGCGATCGCAGAATGTTGGAGCGAGAGCGGGAACGATTTCTCGCCGCGAGTTCAGATCTACTGATCATTATCAGCACTAATGGCTATTTTCAATGGGTAAGCCCAACTTTCGAGCGAATTTTGGGTTGGACGACCACCGAAATGCTATTTCGCCCTTGGTCTGATTTTGTCCACCCCGACGACATTTCAAAGTCTGCGCAGGAAGCTGGCTCTGTGTTCTCGGGCAACAAAACCCAGGCTTTTGAAAACCGCTATCGGCACAAAGACGGCTCCTACCACTGGTTTTGTTGGAATGCCCAGTTTTACCCTGACGAACAGGTGATGTATGCCGCTGCCCTTGACATCACCGATCGCAAGCAAATGGAATCGAATCTGCGCGAGAGTGAGGAACGCTTTCGCAGCATGGCCGACAACGCACCCGTCATGGTTTGGGTAACAGACTCGACCGGCTACTGCACCTACCTCAGCCAAAGCTGGTGTGACTTTACCGGGCAAACCGAGGAAATCGGGCTAGGACTGGGTTGGCTAAAAGTGGTTCACCCAGACGACCAAGCGACATCTAACCAAACGTTTTTAAGTGCTAATGATCGCCAAGCAGGCTTTCAGCTGGAATATCGCCTGCGAGCCAAAGACGGCACCTATCGCTGGGCGATCGATACGGCCAGCCCCTGGTTTGGGGCAGATGGCCAGTTCAAGGGCTACATTGGCTCTGTGCTCGATATCAGCGATCGCAAACAAGCAGAAGAAAGTCTGCGGCAGCGCGAAACCGAGCTGCGGCTGGTCACCAACACCGTGCCAGCGCTGATTGCCTTTATTGATGCCGACCAGCGCTATCGCTTTAACAACCAGGGCTACGAAGACTGGTTTAACCAGTCTGCTACCGACCTCTACGGCAAGCAAATTCGCGAGGTGGTAGGAGACGCCGCCTACGAAAACGTGCGCCCCTACATAGAGCAGGTGCTGGCTGGACAGCAGGTGACCTTTGAGCGGTCGATCCCGTTTAAGGACGGCAGCCTCCGCTACGTGAGCGCCACCTACGTGCCCCGCGTCAACGACCAGGGTGTCGTAGAAGGGTTTGTGGCGCTGATCAACGATCTCAGCGATCGCCGTCAGGCCGAAGAAGCCCTGATTCAAAGCGAAGCGCGCTACCGCTACCTGGTCGAGTCGATTCCGCAGCTGGTGTGGACGGCTAACGCTGAAGGGGTGCTGATCGACGCCAACCAGCGCTGGTGTGACTACACCGGGCTCACCCTAGAGCAGCTCGAAACCGCAGGCTGGCAGGCCGTTGTGCATGCCGAAGACCTTGCCCTGCTCAGCCAAAACTGGGCGATCGCCGAGCAACAGGGCACCAACTACCAGGCCGAAGGCCGCATGCGCCGAGCCGATGGCGTCTATCGCTGGCACCTGCACCAGGCGGTGCCGCTCAAGACGAACCAGGGGCAAATTCTCAAGTGGTTTGGCACTGCCACCGACATCGAAGACCAAAAACAGCTAGAGCAGCAGCGCAGTCAGCTCCTCCAGCAGGAGCAGGCCGCCCGCGCTGCCGCCGAAGCCGCCAGCCGCACTAAAGATGAGTTTCTGGCAGTGGTCTCCCACGAGCTGCGGTCGCCCCTCAACCCCATTCTCGGCTGGGCCACCCTGCTCAAAAACGGCACCCTAAACGAAACCAAAACCCAACAGGCGCTCTCGGTGATTGAGCGCAACGCCAAGCTACAAGCCGAGCTGATCGATGACCTGCTCGACGTGTCTCGCATGCTGCGGGGCAAGCTCCAGATCTCGGCTAGCCCGGTCAATTTGGCCACCACAGTCCGGGCCGCCATCGAAACCGTACGCCTGGCGGCAGACGCCAAATCAATTCATATCGAGGCCCACCTGGAGACTAACGTGGGCCTGGTCTCAGGCGATACCACCCGGCTCCAGCAGGTGGTGTGGAATCTACTATCTAACGCCGTTAAGTTTACCCCCGCCGCCGGGCAGATTGAGGTGCGCCTGATCCGGGGAGACGCTAACCAGGCCCAAATCATCGTCAAAGACACCGGCAAGGGCATTGTGCCTGAGTTTTTACCGCTGATTTTTGACTACTTTCGCCAGGCCGATAGCGCTACGACCCGCCAGTTTGGCGGGCTGGGTCTGGGTCTGGCGATCGTGCGCCACCTGGTCGAGCTGCACGGCGGCACCATTCAAGCGGCTAGCCCTGGCGAAAACATGGGGGCGACCTTCACGGTCAGGCTACCGACCCTAGCCCACCAGCCCCAAACTCAGCCAGATCACCCCTTCGAGCAGCCCTCGCTGAGCCTGCCGGGCACCCAAATCTTAGTGGTGGATGATGATGTAGACACGCGTACCTTCATTACCTTTTTGCTAGAACAGGCCGGGGCCTGCGTCGTCGCCGCCGCCTCGGCCCAGGAAGGCTTAGCCGCCCTCAGGCAGGCTCAACCCCAGGTTTTAGTCAGCGATATCGGCATGCCAGACATGGATGGCTACATGCTGATGCAGCAGATTAGAGCGCTGCCAGCCGACCAGGGCGGACAGGTGCCAGCGATCGCCCTAACCGCCTACGTCCGAGAAACTGACCAAGAGCAGTCCCTCACCGCTGGGTTTCAGCGGCACATTTCTAAACCGGTAGAACCTGCGACCCTGCTGCGGGCGATCGCCGAATTACTCCAGGCCTAATGCCCTGGTTGCCTGCCAACGCTAAATTGCGTCTTCCACCCGTTTGAGGGCCACAATCACCGTCGTCAGCCACAGCACACCCACGATGCCCCCCACAATCACGTCGCTGGGCCAGTGGGCACCCAACACCAGGCGTGAGCTAGCAATCATGCCAATCCAAAACACTGCACCGAGGATGATCAGCAGCCTTTCAAACCAGCTGCGCGAGGCTCGGCACCACAGGTAGGCCAGCAGCCCATAAACCGTAATCACTACCACCGCATGCCCCGACGGAAACGAATGCAGACCCGAGGCCGCAACTCCGCCAGCCACCAAATCGGGCCGCTCTCGGTTCCAGTAACCCCAGCCAATCCACACCAGCGTAAATTGCAGCCCGTAGGCGGCCATCATGGTGGCGGCCAGCAGAGGGCGCGATCGCGCCACCATCACCCCCACAAATACACCCACAATGGGCAACATGCCGAGCAAATTACCCGGCGATTCCCAGGTAATCGATCGCGAAAAACTCAGCGGCAGTCCCTCAGCCAGCACCGGCAACAGTCGCGCATCCCAAGCCTGTAAACCCTGGTCAACCTGCCCCTTAGCCCAAACGGTGAGTGTTAAAGTGACTAATGCACACAGCCCCAGACCAATAGCCAACGTACCAGCCCACCGCCGCCACACCGCTTGGGGCACTTTGCGACAGTCTTGCCAAAACCGATACCAACCCTGTCTAAACGTTTGAGCTGTTACCCAACGTGCCATGCCGCGTTCAACTACCCGTAGCCACAACTAGAAGGGGTGTATAGTAGCACCTCTACTCGTCAGCGATATATCTAGATGCAGCGAGTTGCTAAGGAGAAATGCGGCGATAGCGAGCCTGAACCTCAAGATGAATGCCGTAGGCAACCAGGCCAAGGGCAACAATCCCCATCAGCCAAGCTCCATGGGGCTGTTGCTGAATGGCCTGTAGAGCGCTTTCAGTGGTGCCAGCCTGACTGGCATCGGCCGCCCGGGCTGCCTGAATAAAGAAATAGCCGATAATAACAGCGACAATTCCCTTAGCAGCATAGCCAAATCGGCCAATGCGCGTGATCCACTTCTCGGTGCTGGCGCTCATTTCAGATAGCTTCAGCTTGCGGCGAAACTCGGTAGAGTAAGCCCGATAAAACGAATAAAACCCGTAGGCCACACTGGCTACGCCAACGGCAGCTACCAACCACCGACCAAAGGGTTGAGAGAGCAACGTGGCTGTTTGCTGTTCACTGCCACCCCCGCCGCCACCCGACGAACTGCCAAAGACTAGCTTTAGCGCAGAAAAGGCCAAACCACTGTAAATTAGTCCGCTAACCGCATAGGCCAAGCGTCTGCCAATGGCCGCTGCCCCACTGTCTTGGTGCTCTGGATCTTTGATCGCCTGCACAAACTGCCAGAGGACATACCCTAGCAATCCCAGGGCTACTAAAAAAAGCATGAACTTGCCAAAGGGTTGAGATGCGATCGCCTGAAAAGCGCCCTCGGTGCCCGTGATTCTCCCACCCCAGTCAAAGGCAGCCATAACAGCCAGCAACCCAATAATCATGTAAACAATTCCCTTGGCAGCGTAACCAAATCGCGCTAAGCGTTCGATCCACTTTTCAGGCTGTTGTCCTTGAGGGGTCAATTCTTGAATATTCATTGGCATACCTATACGGTTAGCTTTCTGGCTCTAAATAACACTGCCAAGAGAAGTACTTCTTTACAGATTCTGAAAAACCTTTGTTATTAGCTTAAATGTACTCTACTGAAGGTAATAGATAAATCAGCCTGAACCATCATTCCCACGTTAGAGTTCGCAGCGGTGATGCGTCTATCTTTTGACATTGCCGGAGCAGATTAACCCATTAGCTCTAACATCATTTTTTCCAATGTCAACAAGATATCAGCCCATCGGTTACAACCAAAGACTGACGACCAGCAATTTTTTGAAGTAAAAAAGCAAGCCGAGTTAAGCAATATTGCAGATAAGGCTTCAAAGTTCAAGCCAGAGCTTAGTTTCGCCCAGCGCCTAAGCCATCAGAAGTGAATAATCAAAGGTACTACTTAAGAAAATGTAGTCAAAAAAAGACCTTGCTTTCGCAAAAGCAAGGTTCAGCCGCAGTATAAAAAGCCTACGGAAAAGGCTTACCGCTTCACAATAATCCAGACGGCATGGATAATACCGGGAATATACCCTAAAAGCGTAAGCAAAATGTTGATCCAAAACTGAGTGCCAATCCCTTCCTGAAGAAAAACTCCAAGGGGTGGCAGAAAAATGGCCGCTATAAGCCTCACAATATCCATAGATTCTCTTAGCCTAATCTTTATCTGTCTTCAATTAAAGAGCGTTTGCATAAGTATGGCATCTGCCTTTGGTTGTTACCTCTGTCTATATAAAGGCATAGCTGGGTCAATATAATTCTTGAGGAAGATGACTATTCAGCCTCAAGAACCATAAATTTTATATAGAAAGGTAGGTTTCGGATTTAATTTGGGGTTTTGGTTCGTTAGAACAAAGTCATATTTCTACGCACAAACAAAGCTTTTGGCAAGAATAATTACCAGACACTAAACTTGCAACCAGATCGATTATTCGTTTGTGCATCACTAGCGAAACTAGGCATAGCATCTTGACAATCAATATATTTTTTAATGCTCCTATATCGGAACAATAGAGTTGCGCGATTCATGAAAATTTAAGTCTTTCTAAATAACCTTAACTGAGTTTTTATTGTAAGGAATCCTTAAGTGATTTTTAGCCAGTGGTTAAGCTTAGTACTGTTAGGAATCTGTCTCTATATTTTTTGGCAGATTCGTAACGTACTGCTGCTGGCATTGACAGCGATCACCTTTGCCGTAGTGCTCAACCGCGCAGTCAGACTTCTGCAAAAACGAATTCCCGATCGCAGAATAGCCGTTCTTATCTTAACCAGCGCTGTTCTACTACTTATAGGCTTATTCGGGATCATCATCGTTCCCCCCTTTATCGCTCAGCTCCAAGATTTGATGGGTCTTGCAGGCCAAGTTGTTGACCGATCGCAATCTTGGATCATGGCTTTAGGCAACATTGTGCCAGGTTTTGCTATTGAGGACCTTCGAAGCCTTGAAGCCATCTTAGGTCAGCTTCAATCATTAAATCTGGAGATCCTATTTGGCCGTTTTTTGGTGTGGTTTTCTAACACCTTAACTGTTGTATTCAACCTGCTTTTGGTGTCGGTCGTTATCATTATGGTGCTATTGAACCCAATGGCCTATCGGAGACTTTTTCTCAAAGTCTTTCCATCATCCCGAAAACAGCAGATTAGTCGCGTGCTAGATGGCTGTGAAGAGGCGATCGCAGGCTGGTTCATCGGCATCCTCTTCAACATGACAATCATCGCTCTAATGAGTATGATCGGCCTTTGGATTCTAGGCATCCCCCTAGCCTTCGCCAATGGGTTACTGGCCGGGCTACTTGCATTCATCCCCAACCTTGGTCCTTTCATCAGCGTGATTCCACCCGCTGCGATCGCGCTACTCGAAGGACCCTGGAAAGCGATCGCAGTAGTTGTGCTCTACATCGTGATTCAGCAGATTGAGAGTAATATTTTGACTCCGCTGGTCATGAAAAAGCAGGTTTCTCTGCTGCCAGCCGTAACGCTGTTATCTCAAGTGGTTTTTGCCGCATTCTTCGGCTTTTTGGGGCTGCTATTGGCCCTACCTCTAACCTTGATTATTCAGAAATGGCTGGACGAATTTTGGGTGAGAGGCTTTCTAGATCAGCATTAACCCAATTGCCTATAGTTAACAAGCAACCACAGCAATCAATGATTTTTAGAATCGTGAACTACTCTTTATCCTAGGATTGCCTAGCAGCAGCCAAAAGCCTCTTGCAGGTATCTCAATATGTCGAGTAACAGAGTATTCGTCGTCTTAACAAATTCTTGTCATACAATCAAAAACCGCTAAACCCATTGATGGGAAAGGGTTTTAGCGATTGCTGCGCATCCTATTCTCGTTAGCAAGATTAACAGGATATATGTCGCCTTCCTGAAAACTAACAAATTAACTGTCGTATTTTAGATGCTACTATCTAGCCAGCTTTAACAGAATAAGCGTCATGTATTGAGGGAGTCTTACATTTTAATCTCAATGAAAGTTAATCGACTTTGACTCCCTCTATAGGATTTACCGCAGTAGGGACAGAACCTGAACTTGAGAGAGGCGATAGGTTCGTGGCAACCTGAGCAGCGATCTTGCAGCTTGCTTCCACAAGCGAAGCAGTGCTTTGAATGTGGAGTCGTCCACATCGGATCGGGTGATGTTCCGGACACCCAACACTGGGAGCAGAACTTGAGGGCTGAGATTTCTTCCACAGTCCTTCCCTGACAGATCGCATTCAAATAGTCCACTGAAATACCCAGAGCATGGACCAGACCGCTTTTAGCTTCTGCTTTAGCCGTGTGGTTTGACCGCGCTCAATCTTGCCTACACTTTGAGGATGGATTCCGGCCTTCTCCGCTAACGCTTTTTGGCTTAGACCCAGGCTCATCCGCTCCCGCTGCACATAGACCGCAAGGGTTTCTTCAGGGCTTGGGGCTAAGTTTTAACCCAAAGGGTGCACTGAAGTATAGATATAACGCTCTTCAAGAACTCTAGCGGTAGGTAATTTAGGGTGTAAGGGCTAAGAGCTAGGCAGACGTGATGACAGCGCCCCGAATGGCCAGGCTACTGTGAGGTTTGTAGACGAATATTGCGAAAGTTACCGTGACTTACTTTTTGAAGTAAGAAGCATTCAAGCATCTGCACCTGAGAAAGAAAGGCTGTAAGTGAGGCTTATGTCAGGCATAGCAAGAGGCTCAACCTTTTAGCGAGAACAAAATGTATCCCACTACACACTCTTAGTCGCAAGCCCAGAAGAGCCGCCCTGCGTGTAGTTCCTCTAGCGCGAATATAGTAGTGGAAGCTATGATATTCTAGGTTTTCTGCACCTGCTAAGTCTTGTGTTCCCTTCTGTGTTTGGTTTCCAAGTACTCTACGTCATCTATTGGGCTCCATAAACCTAGAGATTCTGAACTGACTCAAACTAAAATCTGGAGCGATTATCATTTGGCTCTAGATTTTAAGTTCACGCTGCCTTCAAAAGTAGCTTCTTGTTTTTTCAAGGAGTTCGATGTGGGTTGCAAAGTATATACATTCAATATCTTAGCCATTTTGGTTAGGAACTAATCGACTTGTCAATTTATTCGAGGCGATCATGGAAGACTTAACTGTTGATCCAGAAACTCTGTTGCAGGACTTTGAATTTGAGTCTGAAGCGGAGATTAACCAGGTTGAAGCCACAGCAGAAATTGTTTCAACTCGCTCTTTGACGCCGGTTCCACTGGCTAGTGCAGCTGGATGTTCGACTGCGATCGCAAATGGGCTATCTCAGCAGCTGATCTACCAAATGAATTTGCTCTCACCCAACATTATGGTGAGCTTTGATGATCTGAACGTACAGCTAGATCAGGCAGCCTTCCCCTTTCTCCAGCCTGATGCTAAAGAGTCTTTACGCAAGGCGATCGCTGATCGAGGGCAACCGATGAAGATTAGCTCGGGATACCGCACTATTGCTCAGCAGCTCTTTCTCTATAACCGTAGAAATGGTGGTGGGGGATGTGGGCTAACGGATGTAGCAAAGCCAGGAAAAAGTAATCACCAGAGTGGTATCGCCTTAGATGTTCATGACCACCAAGCGTGGTGTCCATACCTAGAACGCTATGGCTGGAAATGGTTAGGGGCTAGAATGCCAAGTGATCCCTGGCACTTTGATTATGTGGGTGGCAGAGTCGTGGATATTCGGACTACAGCTGTCAAAGCCTTTCAACAGCTTTGGAATAAGAATAACCCTGGAGACAAAATTTCAGAGGATGGCCAGTGGGGTGACCAAACTCAGAGCCGACTTAACAAATCTCCGGTGCGTGGCTTTGCGATCGCACCTTGGGATGCTAATCCCAGGACTCTAAAACTCTCACGACCTTCTATGCAAGGTTCTGATGTTCAAAAATTGCAGCGGGCTCTGATTGAACACGGAGAAGACATCACCTCTGATGGTGACTTTGGGCCAGGTACTGAGGCTGCCCTAAAACGAGTACAAGAAAAGCTTGGGCTTACACCCGATGGCGTAGCTGGTTCGCAAACTCTGGCTCAGGTTCTAGGTCAACAGGGTGCGACTGAGACTAATAAGCCTGTAACCTCAGATGTGCTTGAAATAACCCCACCCCTTGCCTCTAAACCAGAAGTACCCGCGCAAGCAGAGGCGATCAGTACCACGCTCAAAGAGGGCCAGGTGGGCCTGGAAGTAGCAGAAATGCAAACGTTACTGGCCAGCAAAGGTTGCTATGCCGGAGAGTGCGATGGTGACTTTGGCCCCAAAACTAAAGCTGCTGTCGAGGCCTTTCAACGTCAGGCTGGGTTGACTGCTGACGGGGTAGCTGGGCCACAAACGTTGTCGGCTCTAGGTTATGCCTACAAGGCTTCTCCTAGAACGGTGGATACGGGGCTGTTCGCCGTTGACCTGGTGGCTCAAATTTTTCAGGGTACTCCACGAGCCAATATTGAGACGTATTTACCACCAGTGTTACGGGCATTAGAAAAGGTTGGTTTGGGCGATCGCGATATGGTGCTGATGGCCTTAGGCACTATCCGGGCAGAAACGGGCAGTTTCGTACCTATTAGTGAGTATCAGTCTAAATGGAATACTGAGGATGGTGGTCGTCCCTTTGGCAAGTATGATTTCAGGCTCGAGGATTTGGGAAATAACGCTGTTGGCGACGGAGACAAGTACAAAGGTCGAGGCTTTGTACAACTTACAGGCAAGCACAATTACGGGAAATTCAGTGCTGAACTAGGATTAGGCGATCGCCTCCTAAATGAACCCGATCTAGCCAATGATCCTCAAATTGCAGCTGACCTCTTGGCACTCTTTTTGAAGAGCAAGGAATCCCCTACTCGCGTTGCGCTTGCCCGTAAAGATTATGCAAAAGCACGCCGATTTGTTAACGGAGGTCATCACGGCCTTGACGCCTTCACCCAAGCTTTCACCACTGGGCTAGCGCTGCTGAAAGGCAATGTTGCTACAACTTGCCCGACGCTCCAGCTCACGACTCCCAATATGCAAGGGGAATGGGTGCGCAAAGTGCAGGCAGCGCTGAAAGCCGATGGCATTGCCGTGACAGTCGATGCTGTCTTTGGCCCTGGCACTAAACGAGCGGTTGAAGAGTTTCAGCAAAAATATGGTTTGGTGGCTGACGGTGTTGTTGGCCCCAAAACTTTAGAAAAGCTGGGAATCTAGATTTAGCAGCATGAGCCTGGCTGCAAACTCGGTAGCCGGGCTCACAGACAGTTTTCTACATTTTTTCTATTTCAAACGCAATGTAGTTCATTGTCCATTGCCACACTAAAAAAGAGAGCACTATGGAAGGCCGATCAAGGGACATTAGTAAAGACACCTGTTGGTTTGTTCCACTTGCTGAGCTGGATAATGCTGAAGGGGCAAGACTTCAAAGAGCATTTTCACCGCTAGCACCCACAGATAAGTTGGTTGAAGCTGGTGGGGCTTTTACTATCACGTTAGAAACGTTCTTAGTTAATAAGAACTATGACGGCGAAAAGAGTGGAAATGATCTCTTAGTTAAGTCGCAGGTTAGATACGGCAATGAACCTGCGACAGAGGCTATTAACTTTTTCGGAATGGATGTGCCAGCAGGGAAAGTGAAGGATAATTTAGAGTTTGAGCATGTGTTTTGTAAGGAGAATCATTCTCTCAAAAACCGAGTCTGGATTGAAGTATCTATCATAGAGGTTGATAAAGGCCTAAATGATGAGACAGCGGTTCTTGCCGAACTTAGCCAAATGAACAAGCAGTTTGGAGCAGTCTTTCCCACCTTGATTCCCTTTGCTGGGCCTGTCAGCAATGCCGTGCTTGGACTGGCTAAACTTGCAGCCTTGCAACAACAAAACCAGGTTGTATTCAATAGCCAGGTAGATTTCTATGGGCTCTTTCCTGATGGAGAAGCGAAGTTACGCTGTGGAGCCTACATCCTTTTTAATCAACCTACTGAAGCAGTGAAGTATCGGCTAAGAGGGCTGCATCTAGAGTACTTCGCAGTGGCTGACAGAGAGTTGCCCATACAGGATGACTATGTAGTCATCAAAGTTGTGCCAGTACTGATTAGCTCTGGAGATAGCCAAGAGCTGCGGAAGAATCAGCAGGTGGCCGCTATTCTCAATCATGCGCAAATTACGGATCCTCAAGGTGTCCGGGTTGAGCAGAGAGAGGTTTTGAAGGATATTGTTGGTGATGCTCTGAAGTTTCAAGATTTGGGAAATTTCATTGATCTTAAGGAAATGAAGGAATTGGGTAGTCCACTGAGTAACCAGCAGATGGAAACGTTCGTTGAATTGAGCAAACGGTTAAGAGATATCCTCAACGCGCTGAAGTAAGTCAGTATGCACACCAGAAGTGAGCTGTGGTGCAGCCATTCAATTTGCGCAGATGGCAAAAATATTGCTAATCGTAAGCTACCTGCTCCATCAAGACGCATCGACTAACTAAGGTCCATTTAGCGCCTGGGCACAAAGGGCTGTGATATGAAAAATTTTGATCGCAAACTAGCCATTGTCATTGGCATTAATCAATACCATCACGGTATTGCCCCTCTGCAAACGGCGGTGCAAGATGCCCAGGTGCTGGCAGCGACGTTGAAAAACGACCATGGCTACCAGGTGGTTGAGCTCCTGGATGAGGTGGCTACCCTAACGGGGTTGAGGCAGCTGTTTAAGGAAAAATTGCCTCAGACCGTTACTGACCAAGACTGTTTGCTGATCTATTTTGCGGGGCACGGCATTGCCAAGCAGGCCAGTCTTAACGCGTCTAAAACAGGGTCACCAGAGACGGAAGGGCCAATGGGCTATTTGATTCCTCAGGATGCGAGACCGGAGGATGAGAGCACTTTTTTGCCGATGCAGAAAATGTACAAAGCTCTAGAAAAATTGCCCTGTCGACACTTTTTGCTGATTTTAGACTGTTGCTTTGCGGGGGCGTTTCGCTGGGCTAGCACGCGGGATTTGGTGGTGCCAGAGCGCATGTATCGCGAACGGTTTCTGCGGTTTCAAAGCGAGCCTGCTTGGCAGGTACTGACCTCGGCTTCCTACGACCAAAAGGCTCTGGATATTTTGCGCGATAACCGAGGAACGACTCAGGGCGATCGCGATCATTCCCCCTTTGCGATGGCATTGTTTGAGGCCCTAGCGGGTAAGGCCGACCTAATTAGCGACCAGGTGATTACCGCAACGGAGTTGTACCTTTATCTACGAGATTCTGTAGAGACGAAATCTAAAGAACGGCAGACACCGGGACTATGGCCGTTGCCAAAGCACGATCGCGGCGAATTTTTCTTTCTCGCTAGCGATTTCGACGCCGAAAAATTAGAGCCGGCACCTACCCTCAACCCTGATAACAACCCCTATCGTGGTCTGCAAGCCTACGAAGAACGCCACGGCAACCTATTTTTTGGCCGAGACAAGCTGATTAAGCGCCTATATACCGACCACATCAAAACGAATTCGCTGACAGTGGTGGTAGGGGCTTCGGGCACCGGAAAATCGAGCCTAGTGAAGGCGGGGTTGGTGCCTTTTCTCAAGCGGGCATCTTTTTTTGAGCGGCGGCGGGAGTTTAAAGATACTGAGGTCTGGGTAACCGAGTCGTGGGTGACACTACCAACTTTGCGACCGGGCAACGACCCGCTATCGGCGCTGGCTCAGATGATGTTGCCCTTTGCGCAGGAGTTGGCAGAGACGGTAGCCCTCCACGCAGAGGCGTTAACTGCGTTGACGGCGTTTCAAACGGTGGTCCAGGCGCGGCAGGCTGACCTGTCGAAGTCGTTTCTCAAAGCTTGGAACTCTCTAGAGCAACGACCCAAAGCCCAGATGACGTTGGCACTGGAGTGGGCCAAAACCCTGGAAAACTGGCTGACCCGACACTCATCCGAGGGCTCGACCAGAGTTGGAGAGGCTGACCAGGCCAAGCTCAATGCCCTGATTAGTGCAACCCAAGCTTATGTGCAACACCTGACCCAACAGCTGAAACAGGATGACACACTGCTCAAGACGCTGTTGAGCGATTGGTTAGGCCAGAACCCGCAGAGCCACCTATTGCTGGTGGTCGACCAGGCTGAAGAGCTGATTACCCAAGTGCGGGATGAGGAGGTTCGTCAGCGGTTTGTTCACCATCTAGAAAGTGCCCTGGCTGCTTTTCCGCAGCGACTCCATGCGGTGCTGACGGTGCGGATGGATTTTGAACCGTTGGTGATGCAGTTGTTTAGCCAGCCGTGGCAAACAGGTTGGACTGAAAAGTATCGCCTGGTGGTGCCGCCCATGACGCAGGATGACCTGCGGCAGGCGATTGAAGGGCCAGCCAATGAGGCGGTGCTGCACTTTGACCCCGCCAGCTTGGTGGATGAGTTAATTAACGAGGTGGTGCAGATGCCGGGGGCGTTGCCGCTGCTGTCGTTTGTGCTGAGTGAGCTATATCTGAAATGTGCGGAGCGGTGGCGGGAAGACAAGCCCGACCGTGCTCTGAAGCAAAAGGACTATGAGCAGCTTGGTAAGGTGAGCGGGGCTTTGCGCCACCGGGCCAATGCGGAATTTGATGCGCTGGATGAGGTGGGGCAACGCACGTTGCGCAACATTATGCTGCGGATGGTGGTGTTTGAGGGTGGAGAACTGGCGCGGCGGCGGGTGCCGAGAACGGAGTTGGTTTACTCAGAAGCGAGGGAGAATGAGCGGGTTGAGGCAATTTTGAATCTGCTGATTGAGCAGCGACTGGTGATGGCGGGGCGATCGGCAGACGGGGAATATGTGGAGCCAGCCCATGATGTTTTGGTGCGGGGATGGGAGAAGATTGCGGAGTGGCTGAAGGAAGAGGTTGAGGTTCAACGGGAACCAAGCATTAGAGAACGTCTTTTAAGCGACGTTTTTCTGAAGCAGGTTCGTAAAAACAGGAAGAAATCAGAAATAGTCAAACAGCTCAAGTTTGATCCAACCTTGCAGCGTCATGTAACGGAAGCCTCAGAGCAATGGTTATCTAATCGCGGTCAGAGGAGAGAGTATGAATATCTTTGGACGAGGGATCCTCGTTTGGCACAGTTAAGACAGGTGCAAAGACAACAGGGGCACGAAAGCAACTGGCTAAATCAGCAAGAGAATGGCTTTGTCAAAAAAAGCATTGACCGCAAGGATAAATTATTTCAGCGGTGGGTATTGGGAACAACTGGTGTTTTAGCTGTGATCATTTCAGTGGCGGGGATAGCAGTTTATCAAGGTGCTCAGGCTGTTAAGGAGTCTAGGAAGGCCCAACGACAAACAGTGCAGACTTTAAACCAAGCGGCTTCGACGTATTTGGCATCTGATAAACCTTTTGAGGCTCTATTAGAAGCCACTAAAGCAGGGAATTTAATACAACAAAACTCTTATTTTGAAAAAGATCATGAGTTGATTGTTCAAATATGGGCTCAACTTTACGCTTCTGGGACACGAGTCAAAGAAATTTCTATTTTCCAAAACATTCGGGATTTTAAGTTCAGCCCTAATGGCCAGTATTTAGCATCAGGGGGATATGACGGGGATGTGAAGCTGTGGCGAACTGATGGCACAGTGGTCGCTCTACCCGACAACCAGGATGAAGGGGGAGTTGGGCAACTCACGTTCAGCCCCGACGGCCAGTATTTGGCATCAGGGGGAGATTCTGACGGGGATGTGAAGCTGTGGCGAACCGATGGCACAGCGGTTGCTCTACCCGACAACCAGCATGAAGGGGGAGTTTGGCAGCTCACGTTCAGCCCCGACGGCCAGTATTTGGCATCAGGGGGAGCTGACGGGGATGTGAAGCTGTGGCGAACTGATGGCACAGCGGTCGCTCTACCCGACAATCAGCACGAGGGGGAAGTTAGGCAGCTCACGTTTAGCCCCGACGGCCAGTATTTGGCATCAGGGGGAGCTGACGGGGATGTAAAGCTGTGGCGAACCGATAGCACAGTGGTCGCTCTACCCGACAACCAGCACGAGGGGGAAGTTAGGCAACTCACGTTCAGCCCCGACGGCCAGTATTTAGCATCAGGGGGAGCTGACGGGGATGTGAAGCTGTGGCGAACTGATGGCACAGTGGTCGCTCTACCCGACAACCAGCATGAAGGGGGAGTTTGGCAGCTCACGTTCAGCCCCGACGGCCAGTATCTAGCATCAGGGGGAGCTGACGGAGATGTGAAGCTGTGGCGAACCGACAGCACAGTGGTCGCTCTACCCGACAACCAGCATGAGGAGGAAGTTGGGCAGCTCACGTTCAGCCCCGACGGCCAGTATTTGGCATCAGGGGGATACTCTGACGGGGGCGTGAAACTGTGGCGAACCGATGGCACAGCGGTCGCCCTACCCGACAACCAGCATGGGGGAGTTGGGCAGCTCACGTTTAGCCCTGACGGACAGTATTTGACATCAGGGAACTCTGACGGGGTCGTGAAGCTGTGGCGAACCGATGGCACAGCGGTCGCTCTACCCAACAACCAGCATGAGGGGGGAGTTTGGCAGCTCACGTTCAGCCCCGACGGCCAGTATTTGGCATCAGGGGGAGATTCTGACGGGGTCGTGAAGCTGTGGCGAACCGATGGCACAGCGGTCGCTCTACCCGACAACCAGCATGAGTCGGGAGTTGGACAGCTCACGTTCAGCCCCGACGGCCAGTATCTAGCATCAGGGGGATCTGACGGGGATGTGAAGCTGTGGCGAACTGATGGCACAGCGGTCGCTCTACCCGACAATCAGCATGAGTCGGGAGTTGGACAGCTCACGTTCAGCCCCGACGGCCAGTATTTGGCATCAAGGGGAGCTGACGGGGATGTGAAGCTGTGGCGAACTGATGGCACAGCGGTCGCTCTACCCAACAACCAGCACGAGGGGGAAGTTTGGCAGCTCACGTTCAGCCCCGACGGCCAGTATCTAGCATCAGGGGGAGCTGACGGGGATGTGAAGCTGTGGCGAACTGATGGCACAGCGGTCGCTCTACCCGACAACCAGCATGAGGGGGGAGTTTGGCAGCTCACGTTCAGCCCCGACGGCCAGTATTTGGCATCAGGGGGAGCTGACGGGGATGTGAAGCTGTGGCGAACTGATGGCACAGCGGTCGCTCTACCCGACAACCAGCACGAGGGGGAAGTTTGGCAGCTCACGTTCAGCCCCGACGGCCAGTATTTGGCATCAGGGGGAGCTGACGGGGATGTGAAGCTGTGGCGAACTGATGGCACAGTGGTCGCTCTACCCGACAACCAGCATGGGGGAGTTGGGCAACTCATGTTCAGCCCCGACGGCCAGTATTTGGCATCGGGGGGAGATTCTGACGGGGTCGTGAAGCTGTGGCGAACTGATGGCACAGTGGTCGCTCTACCCGACAACCAGCATGAAGGGGCAGTTAGGCAGCTCGCGTTCAGCCCCGACGGCCAGTATTTGGCATCAGGGGGAGCTGACGGGGATGTGAAGCTGTGGCGAACTGATGGCACAGCGGTCGCTCTACCCGACAACCAGCACGAGGGGGGAGTTAGGCAGCTCACGTTCAGCCCCGACGGCCAGTATTTAGCATCAGGAGGCGATGAAGGGGTCGTAAAACTGTGGCGAACTGATGGCACGGTGGTCACTCTACCCAACAACCAGCATGAGGGGGCAGTTAGGCAGCTCACGTTCAGCCCCGACAGCCAGTATTTAGCATCAGGAGGCGATGAAGGGGTCGTAAAACTGTGGCGAACTGATGGCACAGCGGTCGCTCTACCCGACAACCAGCATGAAGGGGGAGTTTGGCAGCTCACGTTCAGCCCCGACGGCCAGTATTTGGCATCAGGGGGAGCTGACGGGGATGTGAAGCTATGGCCTTTGGAATTCAGCTATCTAATGGAGAAAAGCTGTGATTGGTTGCAGTTTTATATCAACGCACATCCCGAAGAAAAAGAAGAGCTTTGTCCAGAACCAGCTGTCTCTGAATCTGACAATAAACAGATGACCACTAGCTTTTCAGGCGTTCCAGAGCAGTTATCACAAGCCGTAGCCAAACTTTCCTTGCCCAACATCAGAAAGCAAACTTGATTTGCACTCCATTAAAAGCAATTGCCTTTAAACCTTTTAGTCCCGAGAACTACTATGAATCACCAAACCTACGCCCTCCTTGTCGGCATTAACCAATACGATCGCACCTCCTCCGTCCCCCCCTTGCAAGGCTGCACCAACGACGCCAAAGCCATGCAAACCTACCTCGAAGGGCGAGTAGGCCAAGATGCGGGCCAACTGCACCTAAAAGTCCTTCTCAACGAGCAAGCCACCCGCCAGGCCGTGATCGACGGTTTCCACGACCACCTCGGCCAAGCTGGCCCCAATGATGTCGCCCTCTTCTTCTATGCAGGCCACGGTTCCCAAGAAAACGCCCCCGAAGAATTTTGGCACCTAGAACCCGATCGCCTCGATGAAACCCTCGTCTGCTACGACAGCCGCACCGAAGGCAGTTGGGACTTAGCCGACAAAGAACTCGCCAAATTGATCGCCGAAGTTGCCGCCAAAAACCCTCACATCATCGTCATTCTCGACTGCTGCCACTCTGGCTCTGGCACTCGGGGCGACCTGCAAGCCACCGAAGCCGTGCGCCGCGCCCCCATCGACAAACGCCTGCGTCCCTTGAGCAGCTTCATTGTCGCGCCTGCAGAGTTGCCCGATCAACCGACCACCCGTAGCCTCAGCCTATCTAACAGCGGCTGGCAAATTCCCCAGGGTCGCCATGTGCTGCTCGCCGCCTGCCAAGACATTGAAGAAGCCAAGGAATATTCCAGCGACGGCGAGCACCGGGGAGCGTTTTCTTACTTTTTGCTAGAGACCCTGCACAAAGCCAGCGGAGTGCTCACCTATCGAGACGTCTTTAAGAACTGTTCAACTCTGGTGCAGAGCCGGGTCACCGCCCAGGCCCCACAGCTAGAGGCCAGCATTCCCGACGATCTCGATCAACCTTTCCTGGGGGGTGCCATTCAGCCCCGGCGGCCCCACTTCACCGTCAGCTACCACCGCGACCACGGCTGGGTGATCGATGGCGGCACCATCCACGGCATCGCCCAGCCCACCGCTGGAGAAACGACCGTCCTAGCCCTGTTCCCTTTTGACAGTACCGCTGAGGTGCTCCAGCAGGGCAACCTGGTGGGTACCGCTACCGTCACCGTTGTCATGCCCGCCCTCAGCCGGGTAGAGGTGACGGGTGTGACCGACCTTCAGCACAATATGACCTTCAAAGCGGTGATCAAAGCCCTGCCGCTGCCACCCATGGGGGTGCATTTAGTGGGTGATGAGGCAGGGGTGAGGCTATTGCACGATGCGATCGCCCGCGCTGGAGACAAGACCCAGCAACCCTCCCTCTACATTCGTGCAGTCGACGACCCAACGGCAGCGGTCTTTCAGGTGTTGGTCAAAGACAATCAATACGCCATCAAGCGCCCCGCCGACGATCGCATTTTGCTAGAGCCTACCCTGGGCTACAGCGCCACCAGCGCCCTCGAAACCGTGGCCCTGCTAGAGCACCTGGCTCGCTGGACAACTACCCTAGAGTTGCAAAGCTCGCCCACCAGCCGGATTGCTCCCAATGCGGTGCAAATGGATGTGGTGCAGCTCGACCAGACCCACAGCGGTAACGAACTGCGCCTGACCTACAGTGCCGACCACAAGGCTCCTGGGTTTCAGCTCAGGCTCAAAAACACCAGCGACCAGCGGCTCTACTGCACTGTGCTCGACCTGACCGAGCGGTTTGCCATCAGCGCCGCCCTGTTTGAAGCCGGCGGCCTGTGGCTCAACCCCGGCGAAGAAGCCTACGCCCTAGGCGGCAAGCTGGTCTACGCCTCGGTGCCCAAGGAGCTGTGGGAACAGGGCATTACCGAATTTAAAGACGTATTGAAGCTAATTGTCAGCACCTCCGCCTTTGATGGGCGGCTGCTAGAGCAGGGCAAGCTGACCCTGTATCAGGGGGGGCTAAGGGATACCTATCGGGAAGATGTGACGCGATCGCTGCCACCCCAGGGCATGCTAAACCGCCTAATGAAGCGGGTTCAAACCCGTGACCTGGGCGCTGCCCCTGAGGATGAAGTCACTGAAGACTGGATGACTAGCCAGATCACCCTCACCACCGTTCACCCTAGAGATTCGGTGACTCTCTCTGCCACTGCATCCCGGGCCCAGCTCATGGTCGGGATTACGATTCAAAATCCGGCGAATTTTCAGGCCCAGGCGCGGCTTACCACCGTCACCCAATCGACCCGAGATCTGGGCAACCACATTCTGCCGCCGCTGCTGCGCGACCAAACCCAGCCCTTTCAGTTCACCGCCAGCCGCGCCACCGACCCAGGGCTAAGCGCGTTGGAACTGCGGGACGTAAAAAATCCCGAAGCCGTCACTCCCGAAAATCCTCTTAGGGTAGTGGCTGATGTGCCGCTGGAAGCCGGGGCTTACGTGCTGCCCGTGGCCTACGATGGCGAATTCTACCTGCCCCTGGGGCGAGGTATAGCCCAGGGTAACCAGACCGAGATCACTATTGACCACCTGCCCGAACCCATCAGCGAGGGCCAACGCAGCTTGGGCGGGGCGATTCGCATTTTCTTCCAAAAGGTGGTGACGAATAAGCTGGGGCCAGAGCTGAGCCAAAAACTTGGGGTGACTTTTGACTATCCCTTGCTGGCGATCGCAGAAGTCAGCAAGGGCGAGGTTACCTATATTGTCGATCCGGCGATCGTCGCCCAGCGGGTGGCCCAGGCTAACCGCATCGCCCTCTACATCCACGGCATCATTGGCGACACCCAAAGCATGGTGCCCAGTATCGAAACCGCCGTTGCTGCTCTAAGAGAAGAAGCCAAACCTCTCAAAGACTGCTACGACCTGGTGCTGGCCTTCGACTACGAAAGCCTCAACACCCCCATCGGTACCCACGCACGAGAGCTGAAAAAGCGCCTGCGGGAAGCGGGGCTGGGACCGAGCCACGGCAAGACCCTGCACATCATCGCCCACTCTATGGGGGGCCTGGTGTCCCGCTGGTTCATTGAGCAAGAGGGCGGCAACGAGGTGGTGCAACACCTGATTTTGCTGGGCACCCCCAGCGCCGGTTCTCCCTGGCCCCAGGTGCAGGCAGGCCTGACAGCCATGACCGCCTTTGTCATCAACGGGCTGTCGACGGTGGCCTTCCCCTTGCGGGCAGTGGGGGCACTGCTGGAGAAGATCGAGGACATTGACGTGACCCTCGACGAAATGAATCCGGGCTCAGAGTTTCTGCAAGAGCTGGCGACCAGCGATGACCCCGGCATTCCCTACACGGTGATTGCGGGCAATACCTCGCTAATTACCGGCTCTCCAGACACCCTTAAGGGCAAACTGGTGGCGCGGCTAAAGTCCCTTATGAAGCTGCCCTTCTATGGCGTGCCCAACGACCTGGCCGTGACAGTGGAAAGCATTAAAGCCATTCCTGCCGGACGCCATCCGGCCCCGGTGATGGTAGAGGTAGACTGCGACCACCTGGTGTACTTTACCGACCCCGCTGGGGTGAAGACGCTGGGGAGCAGTATTCAGGGCATCCTGTCCGGTGCCACTAAGCCTAACATGGTTGCCTCTCAGCTAGTGTTAACGGCCTTGACCCCAGAGCCAGGGCCAGAGGCCACGATCCTGGAACTGCCGCAGGATGGGGAGTCTAGGATCGATGGGGTGAAAGCAAAGGGAGCACTGCTGTGGTGGGTGGTGGGTGTGATCGCCCTTATCCTCGCCGCAGTCTTTGGTCTGCGCCTGCTAAACCCAACCGAGCCCGCCCCCGAAACTAGCCCTCAATCCTACCTAGGCCTAGAGGAGCATCGCCATGGTTGAGTTTAATCGCAGCATTGCCATTGTCGTAGGCATTGATCAGTATCAAAACGGCATTCCACTGCTCAAAACCGCCGTTGCCGATGCCCACGACATCAGCCAGGTGCTCCGTATCGACCACGGCTATCAGGCTAGTCTACTGACAGACGGGCAGGCGACTCTGGCGGTGCTGCGATCGCTCCTCACTGAAAAGCTACCCGCCTACATTCAGCCCGATGACCGGCTGTTATTCTACTTTGCTGGCCACGGGCTGGCCTTCAATGGCGACGAGGGGCCAGAGGGATATCTGATTCCCCAAGATGCCACCCTGGGCAAAAGCGATACCTACCTACCCATGACCGAGGTACACGATGCCCTCACGGCCCTGTCCTGTCGTCACTTTCTAGGCATTTTCGACTGCTGCTTTGCCGGAGCCTTTCGCTGGTCAGCCACCCGCGACCTCTCCCCGGTGCCAGAGGTGATTCACCGCGAACGCTACGAGCGGTTTTTAACCGACCCCGCCTGGCAGGTGATCACCTCGGCAGCCGATGACCAGAAGGCGTTTGATGTTTTGGCGTTAACTGATCACCGAGGGCAGGTGGGGCAGCATTCGCCCTTTGCCCAAGCGCTGATTCAGGCGTTGCAGGCTAACAGCGTGGCCGATGCCAGCCCTCCGGCCAAAAATGGCCAGCCTGCGGGGGATGGCGTCATCACCGCTACGGAGCTGTACCAGTACCTGCGCGACGCGATCGAACCTGAGACTTTCGAGAAAGCCTGGCGGCAAACCCCAGGGTTGTGGCCCCTCAATAAACACGGCAAAGGGGAGTTCATCTTTTTGGTGCCCGGTCGTCAGCCAAACTTGCCCGCTGCGCCGCCCCTTAACGCTGCCTCTAATCCCTACCGAGGGCTAGAAGCCTTTGAAGAAATCCACCAAAATCTGTTTTTTGGTCGTCAGCAGCTGATCAAAGACCTACAAACCTTTGTAGAAACTCACCCACACACTGTGGTGCTGGGGGCCTCAGGTACGGGCAAGTCTAGCCTGGTCAAAGCAGGGCTAGTACCTGCGCTGAAACGCACTCTAGATATCAGTGGCCAACCCCTGTGGCAGGTGTTGGCGGTACTGCGCCCCGGTGCTATCCCCCTGAAGGCGCTGGTACAGGCACTTCAAGCCAGCAGCTCGGGGCTAACGTTGACTACCGATACCCCTGAGTCGCTGACTTTGGCATTTCATACCAGCCTGGAGCAGTGGCGGCAGGCGAACCCCCAGGCCAAACTGCTGCTCGTCATTGACCAGGCCGAAGAACTGTTTTCCCTCTGTCGAGAGCCAGATCAGCGGCAGCAGTTTTTGCAGCTGCTTGCCCAGGGACAAGACCTGCGCTCTGAGTGGTTTTATGTGGTGTTTACCCTCCGCTCAGACTTTGAGCCCCAGTTTCGTGGCATGGCTATGGAAAATCTGTGGAGTTGCGATCGCTTCCTGATTCGCCCTATGAATCGGGAGGAGTTGCGAGCGGCGATCGAGGCTCCAGCTTCCGCCAAAGTAATCTACTTCGACCCACCCGACCTCGTCGATCGACTAATCGACGAGGTCAACGAAATGCCCGGTGCACTGCCGCTGCTGTCGTTTACCCTGCGAGAGCTGTTTCTCAAATACTTGCGCACGGCATCTACCCGCACCAGCCGTGCCATTACCGTAGTTGACTACGAAGAGTTAGGCGGCATCAAACAGGCTCTAGTTAACCGCGCCAACGAAGAATATCAGGCGTTGGTCACTCAAGACCCCGCCTTTGCTGATACCATCCGCCATGTAATGCTGCGAATGGTGGCGATTGGCGGTACTGGCAACACCCGGCGGCAGGTGCCACTAAGCGAATTGGAATATCCCGAACCGCAGAGCAATCGGGTGAACCAGGTAATTACCCAGTTCAAAGAAGCCCGTCTACTGGTCAGTGACACCAACGCTGATAGTGAACCCTACATTGAACCAGCCCACGATGCCCTAGTCGAAGGTTGGCCTCGCTTGTTGAAATGGCTAGAGTCAGGTGCTGAAAGCTTACCCATTGCGTCCAACACCCCCAACAGGAAGTCACAACCATTGGTTTCACTAGTTGATGAGCGTGAAATCTTACTATTGCAACGCCGCCTAACTCCTGCAGCAAATGATTGGACATCACAAGGGGGGAAAAGCCAATTTCTCTGGCATGCTGATGCTCGATTACCCATCATTAAGCAAATTCGACAAGCGGATCCAAACCGATTCAATCAAAACGAAGCTGAATTTATTCAACGTAGCCTTGACAAAAAAAGGGTCAACGTTAGTTTTCGGTGGATTGCCATGACTGGACTACTAGCAGCTTCAGCAGTAGTCAGTTTAGTGATCTTAAATGCTCGCCAAGAAGCCGAAGGAAATCGTATCGAAGCCGAACGCAGAAATGTAATCAACCTTGCCGAAAACTCGCTATCATCTTTTGAGTCTGAGCATTTTTCAGAAGCTTTAATATCTGCAATTCAGGCAGGAAGAATTGTGCAGTCTGAGGCTAGAATCCGCGAAGACGATACCCTTGAAAACTTAGCGATGACTACATTATTTAGAGCCTTCTATAGAGCAGGAGATGAGAAGAAGAGCTGGGAGTTTTATGGTCTTCCAGGTAAAGCCTCAGCAATTAACACTGAGGCTAATCTAGTCGCAAGCGTTGAGAACAATAGCGTTATTAAAATCTGGAATATTGATTCAGGAAGCTTAGTCCTTGAAAAAACAAATGACTATCCACCAACAAAAATAGTGCTTCTGCCCAAAAACAATTATTTTGCAACTATTGGCGACTCAAACTCAATTAGTGAAGAGCAAGATGACTTGAGTATTGATATTTGGCAAATCAAAGATGGCGAACAGGTTTCTCTCGAGAATTTCCTTCATGATGACTGGTTAAATATTATCAGTTCATTTTCGCCATCTGTCATAGAGTCCTTGCTGATTGCCTTTGATAGCGGCAAAAATTTAGACTATTTACTATCTCTTTTAGATCCTGAGGAGTTAGTCAGCCTTCAGAAAATATCGCTTCATCCTTCAGATACTTGGATCACAGGATTTACGGATAATATAGTTTTTCTCCTGAATGTAGAATCAGGCAACAGAACTATTCTCAGCACTTTGAATGAGCGTGGCACATCTCCAAGTTTAACCAGTTTTGACACTAGTGATGCTGACTACTTAAAGGAGACAGAATATCTAGATGAGACTGATGAGAACGGGCTTCAAGTCTTAAAGCGCGATGTTGTTGCCGATGACATTGCATTTAGTCAAGACGGAAAAACAGTAATCTCAGTAGGTGGCTTGGCGGAAGTTAGAAAATGGAATTTAGATGGGGGTCTTATCGAAGTCAAAAAATTGGACTCTCAACTCTGTAACACCCTGAGACTAGCAGGCGTTTCTCCCAATCCATATGTTGAGAACAATACGGTTCGTCTTAGTTCAGATGGAAGTATCTTGGCAATTGCTTGTATTAATGGGACAGTAAAGTTCTGGAATACAAGCCTTGCCAAGGATGGCGAAGAAATTGATTCTTATCCTGTCGAAATCAATTATTTCAAGGACGATGATGCGACTGGAACCTTTGGAGGTTCCTTTTCAAACCTATTGTTCGATTCAAATAAACCTATCATTGGCATAGAGAATGTTTTAAATGGCAGGGAAGTTACGAAGTTTATTTATCTTGATTCCGATACAAACGCTCAGCCTCAAGTGTTTGATGCTGCTGTTTACGACTTCGCTTACTCTCCTAATGGCAATAACCTTGCCCTACTCAAGGTAGATGGTACATTAGCTTTACAAGATAGTCAGGGTCTAGAAGTTAATCATTTTCCTGTGATTGAGGAAGATTATTCATTTTTTCTGGGTAGCTTTGGTGACATAGGAGATGGAGGTCTATTAGGATTTAGGGGTCGCCCGAGAGTGGTATTTAGTCATTCAGGCAAAGAACTAGCAGTTTCTTATGGAGAGTGTGAACTTCAATATGACGATCAAACAAGAACCCAAAATTTAATTAAACCTAAAATTCTCAGTGTTGAAGATACTGGTGACTGTTGGAATAGTATAGTCAAGATCATCGACCTCGACGGCAATCTCTTGAATACTCTGAGCTATCCTGGCGGCATTGAAAACATAGGCTTTATTTTACAAGACGAGTTTCTCATTGTCTTTGGGGATTATACCCAAATAGGCATTTTTGATATTAAGAAAAATGAATTCAGCGATGGAGAGCAACTTTTTCCCGATATAGACCATCCCTTTCTGTATGCTTCTGCGTTAAGTCCTGATGGGAAAACTATGGCGATCGCCACAGGAGAAGATGAATTTCGGCAAGGAGAATTGGCAGCTTCCTTACAAATCCTGAATTTTGAAACAGAGAAGTCATTTTATCTTCCAATCAATGACTTTGTTAATGATCTTGTAGATTTGTCATTTAGCCCTAACTCAGAAGTCCTGACACTTGGAATGAGTAATAATGCCAGGGTGCAAGCCTGGAATATCCAGAATTTAAAACCAGTCGTCAATGAAATCGAGATCAATCGTGTTGGTGGAAGCAAACTTGTATCCACAAGCCCTCATCCTTCTAAATATTTACTTGCTGTCACTACAGGACAAGCGCAAGTTGGCAAGACTTTAACCATTGACACTCAAATTGTAAGTTCTTCAGGAGAGGTAATCATAGATTTCAGCAATATTTCACTTGAAAAAGTGATGTTCAGCCACGATGGGTCTCAGTTGAATGCAATACGTTTGCAGAATTCTGGTAGCGGTGCTGCATTTGACGGTTTTCTAAAATGGGAGTTTGAACTAGATCGTTTGCTTGAAAAGAGCTGTGACTATCTTCAGCGCTATCTTAATAGTCCTATTTTGTCCGAAGAAAATCGAGCCACGTGCGATGCAAATTTTCGGAGTGCTGAGTCAGTAAGTCAGTTAGATATTTCTGATTATGAGCTTCTTGACGATCAAGAGAAGACTGTAGATTGGTTTTCACTTCGCCGGTTGTTGCCGCAGCATCAGCCTACTCAGGCCCCGCCATCAGATTTGGTTAGGGAAAGTGCTGCTACTCAGGCTTTTGAAGCTTTGGGTGTTGGTATGGACTTGTCAGGTCTTGACCTTAGCTCTAGCGAACAATCAATCTTTTTCAGACTTCAGACTCAAGTAAGCGCGTGGGATATGGATGGGTCTCGCAGTAGCCTAAGCCTATTGCAAGATAGCGATAATGCCTGCATATCAGCTTTCGCCAACCAACTAACAGATGCTCTTGATCAGCAAGACGGCGAAGGCTTCAGGCAAATTACCCCCATAAAGCGAGAGCTTAACGCTCAGCAGGGATGCAAACTACCGTTGTATCCCTATCCTTTTTCGCCGTAGATGCGGATTCCGAGTCGTCTGATTTGTAGCTTCTTTGACCAGCTCCGGTTGCGCCTTAACATCGCCCATGAAAACCATTCTCACGTTAGCCGCCAACCCCGACGACACCTCGGCCCTCCAGCTCAACCGAGAAATTCGCGATATCGAAACTCTGCTACAACAGTCGAAGTGCCGCGATGAATTTACCTTTGTGCGACGCGACGCTGTGCGATGGGAGGATTTGCAGCGGGCGATCTTAGAGCTGAGCCCTCGCATCATCCACTTTTGCGGCCATGGGGCCGGGCAGCCGGGGCTGGTGCTAGAGCGCGAACAGGGGCAGCGATTTGAGGTGGGCACAGCGGTGTTGTCAGATCTGTTTCGACAGGAAGCCGACACGGTGGAATGTGTTGTAATTAACGCCTGCTATTCCAAAGCCCAAGCCCAGGCGATTTCGCAGCACATTAACTACGTCATTGGCATGAATACCGCCATTCCCGACGATGTGGCGATCGCCTACGCCCGAGGCTTTTACCTGGCCCTGGGGGCAGGGGAATCAATCCCCAACGCCCACGCCACCGGCTGCCGCGAAATTCAGGTGCAGTGTAGCTCTCAGGGTAGCCGCCGCGACCTGTCAATGGCTGACGATGGTGAAATTTTCCCGACTACGCTACCCGCTGCGCTCATTCCAGAGCTATACCTCAAAACACCCCTAACGCCCTTTATCGATGCCATCGGCCAATCCTCCCCCGCCAAAACCAGCACAAAGGATGTGCGTGAGGGCTTTGTGGCCCTCGTCGATTTGCTCTCTAACCACGAAATTTATGCATCGGTGACGGTCTTTCGGAGCGACTTTAAGCTGGTTGGCGAACAGATTCAGCTGCTGAGCTACTACAAAACCCTGCACGACCTGCTCCACAAACTTGAAATTGAGTGCTACCGCAACATCGTGCAGGAGGCTCGCCGGTTCCCTAGTGATGAGATGGCGCTGACTATGCTGGCAGAGTATGCCATGGCCCTGCAAGGCATTTTGCAAGAGGCCCGACGGGCGATCGCGGCTCGCCCCGCCACCGCATCTGATGCACCCTGGGTGAGCAAATTAGACGCCGCCCAGCAAGAGCTTCAGACCGCCGTAGATAGCCTCGATACCCGTCCCCTGCAAAAAGCGATCTTTTTGTTCACCCAGCTGTTGGCCGACCAGCCCGTGCGCCTCAATGCCAGTCTGACTGAAACGGCCAAAGCCCTACGACTGTCAGCGTTGGTAACCAGCCTGGTGACGCTGAAGGAAAAAATGGAGGGGATCGCCGCCGACCCCGCAAAGGTGCAGCAGTTTATCGATGGCATTGCCGCCCTCTCCGGTCTGAGTATTCGTCTGGGCATACAGGTGCAGGCCCACGACGCCTGGCAAGAGGTGGACTCGATTTTGCGCCGCATTGAAACCAACCTCAGCCGCGACACCACCGAACTCGAATGGTCGTGGACTGATCTGAAGGAAAAGACCCAACGGCTCTACCCCCAAAACTCTGACACCGAGATCTTGATCTTGCAGCAGTGCGAACAAAAACTAGACGATGCCATTGCCGCCACCGACCCGGCGAAAATTCGGCATCATTTTTGCGTCTACCGCCGCGCTGCCCTCAACTACTTTTCCCTGCTTGATCGCAGCCTGATTCAGCTCTGTGGGGAGCTACGGACCATTAGCCAATCTATAGCCCTGGTGGTGGAGAAAATCTCATGACAAACCTGGCAACCGTCGCTAAATCCGACGACAGCACCCTGAGGTTTTCTTCCTTTGCATCGTTGCGGCTAGCCCACGGCGACCTGCTCAAGCTTTACCGCGAAACCGATGACAAAGATGCCCTCGTTTCCAACATCCGTCCATTGATCAAGAAAGGCCGCGAAACCGGAGCCCTGATTGACAACGATGACGATCGCCTGGCCGCCCAGAGTTTGCTCGACTACTGGGTGTCGGTGCTGTTGCGCAGCGGTCACAGCATCGACAACGCCACCCTGGCAGAGTTTGATATCAACCTGGCCCCCGAGCTAAACGAGGCTGACTGCCCTTACCTAGGGTTAGATGCGTTTAAGGAAACGGATGCCAACTTATTTTATGGGCGACAGCGGCTGGCCGCTCAACTGATAGAGTCCTTAGCTGTTCAGCCCCTGTTGGTGGTTATTGGGGCATCGGGAAGTGGCAAATCGTCGGTGGTGCGGGGAGGTTTAATTCCTAAGCTCAAAGCAGGGGCTTTGCCTAATAGTGACCAGTGGCATTACTTCGCCGTCATGGTACCCGGCAGTAATCCTCTCGAAACCTTGGTGAATACCCTCTCCCCCGACCCCAACCTTGATCGCGAACTGATGCGGCAGCAGGTACACCAGCTAGAGACACGCACAACCAATTTACCTACGTTAATCCGCCAGGGAGTGGGAGATCGACCAACGGTCTTAGTGATTGATCAATTTGAGGAGATATTTACCCTCTGCCCAGATAAGGTTCGAGACATTTTCATCGAAAATTTAGTTGCTCTGGTGCAGGCTTCAAGCTCTCCTAAAAATTATCTGATCCTGACTATGCGGAGCGACTTTGAAACCCAGGTAGCTAAGCTCCCTCAGTTTTGGGCGCTGTTTGAAGCCAGCCATGCCCGCGTTTTGCCCCTGGATGCCGGTGAGCTGAGAGAGGCGATCGAAGCCCCGGCGGAACAGGTCGGCCTTAAGTTTGAAGCAGGCGTTGTCGATCAACTCATTGCCGATGTCTTAGGAGAACCGGCTGCCTTACCCCTGTTGCAGTTCATGCTGCTGCGACTGTGGGAACACCGCGATCGCAATCGGGTTACCTACCATGCTTACCGTCAACTGGGTGGGGGGCGTGGTGCCCTGGCCCACAGCGCCGATGAGTTCTATACCAACCTGATTCCAGAAGACCAGGAGACAGCCAAGCGAATCTTACTCAAGATGGTGCGCCCCAGCACTGGCCTGGAAGTCACCAACAACCGTATTCGCCAACAAGAGCTACATCAATTGGGAATTGACCCAGGCCGGATTAATCGCGTTTTAGATAAACTGTGTACCGCTCGGCTGGTGCGCCGAACCCCTGGCGTAACCCCAGACGATACCCAAATCGAAGTGGCGCATGAAGCCCTCATTCGCAACTGGCCCCGTTTAATTGAATGGCTGGATGATGAGCGCGTTAGCCTGCGGCAACGATTACGCCTGACTGATACCGCAAAAGAGTGGGAAGCGCGAAATTATCCTAAGGCAATTTTGCTAAGAGGTGAATTACTTGAAGAAGCTCAGCAATACCATGACCTAAATAGCTTAGAAAAGGAATTCGTGAAGTTCAGTTGTCGAGAAAGTCAAAGAAGAAAGATTCGTGATAAGGCCATATTTATTAGTTCTATTATAGGTATTCTAGCCATGTTAAGCATAGGCTTTGCATGGTCGTTGAACACCTACAGACTGAAGGAAAAATTAGAAGTTAATGAAGATAAGCTACGACTTGCAAATGAGAATATGGTTGTTAAAAATCAAGAACTAGAAGCCAGAAATTCTGCATTAGAAGCCCAAGTTCACAAAACCAATGAAGCTAACAACAGGTTGGCAGAAACGCAACAGGAAGCTATGGATCAGGGTGTCAGTCTCACTCCTGATATACAGGTTGACAAAGGCTCTGCGCAGGCAAGTGAAAGTGCGGGTTTCGAAGCACTCTTAGCAGGTAATTTAAGTCAGGCAAAAGACTATTTTGGTCAAGCATATGAGGCTTTTCCGACTTACCATAACGTCGATGAAATCTATAATACTGTCCTTACTCAATCAACCGTAGATCGCTTTAATAGTGCCGATGCTGCTGATCAGAAGGCTATGCTTCGGCAAATTTACCAAACTATTTTAGACAACTATGCATGGGGAGCACCACGCGAAGTCATCGACCAAATGGAAACTCGGCTCTCGACCACAGCGGAGTGATTCCCAAGGGTATTCCTCCTGAACCGCTGAATCTACTCTTTGCCCTGACTTAGTCACGCTGGGTTTTGCTGTAGATCGAGGTTCAACGCCTTCCAATGCCTTGTAGTTTAGCGAGCAGATTTACCTGTGCCAACTCGGAATGTATACAGCCTTAAAGCGATCGCTGATCGGTGTGGCCGCGATCGCCCAGTACCACAAACGCCGCCCAATCTCTAGGTTGAGGGTGCTCAGCCATTACGGCCAGCATGGCCCCACGTAGGGCTTGAGCCCGATCTAACCCCCGCTGCAACCCTTCAATAGAAAGCCACCATGAGCTTTGCGGTAGGGGCATCGGGCACTGCCCACAGCGACACCACCACGCTGGGTACCTCCGCCTCCACAAAGGCTCTCGACAGGCCGATCACCCCATCGCCAGTGATTCGCCCTCGGCCTGTATTACAGGCACTCAGCACCACCAACTCAGCCTGAGGGAGAGCTCGATAATTTCGGCGGCTGTGAGTAGGCCATTGTCGGTCTCGGTAGGGACAAGGGCGATCGCGCTGCCCAGCCCCCGCTCCTCATCCAGTAGTCCATGGGCCGCCAGGTGGATTATTCTTGCCTCCGGCATTTGGGCTTGTACCAGGGCTTTAGTCGCCGTACTCCCTAAAATCGCATCGGTACCGAGCAAATCCGCTACTCGCCGGGCTTCCTTCTCAGCTCCAGGTAAGGCCGATAGGGCATAACTGAGGGCGGTATTCACAAAACCTAGCTGCGCCTGGGACGGGTTGCCTACCACCGAAGCTTGTGTGGGTCTGGGGTGTTGTTGCGGCCGGTTGGTTAAGGCTAATACCAATTCTTTAAATACCCGCTACACAAAGGGCATCAATAAGCCACCCCCACTGCGTCAAAGAACGAACCTGCGGAAGCGACAACCGATTCAGCCACTGGCTAATCACCTGCTGCAAGGTCTCTATCGAATCAAACTGCATCCAAGCTAAAGCCCGCTTGAGTTCCTGCCACAGGCGTTCTATCGGATTAAGCTCAGGACAGTAGGGCGGCTGAAACAGCAGAATGATGTTGTCTGGTACCTGTAGCGATTAGGCGCAATGGGCTGAGGCATTGTCCACCTGAAGGATGTGCAGGTCGTTGGGATACTGCTTGGCCAACGCGTTGAGGAAGGTTTCAAAACAAAGACTGTCGAGGTGTGAGAACTCCAGCATGAAGGTTGCCCCTGTCGTCGGTTCCACGACGCCATAGAGCTAGCGGTACAGGAAGCGCCACTGGACTTCCCCGACCGGCTTGACCCCAAACGCGGTCAACTTGCGGTGCTGCACCGTCAATAGCCCTACTCGGCACTCATCCTGGCACCAATAGCGGATACGGCTACCATAGCGTTGTCGCTGTGGGTCACTCAGCGCTCCAGCGATGAGGCGTCCAGCGTTCTTTTGAACGCCTCCACTGCCCCAGGCGCTTGCTTCTCTGACCTCGGGCGCGGTCGCTTGAGTTTTGCTTTGAGGCGGTAGTGCACTGTCCCGTGAACTGTTTTGTAGGCTACGTTAACCCCGCAAACCGTTTGCAGCCATTGCTGCACTTCCTTGTAACTACCAAAGCCTTCGGGATCTTGTAATTCCGGTTCCAAGCGCGCTCGAATCTCCCCTCGAATCTTCGGAGTGCGACCCGGCTTCGGATACACCGCTAGCAAGGCCTCCAAGTCCTCCTTGGCGATACTCAGAGAGCCATCTAGACACAGTGGTGCGATGATAGCCGCTCAGTTGGGCCAGATGGTTAACGCTCGTCACCACGCCTGTCTTCAGCCACCACAACACCTGAACTTTGCTGCGGCTGACGGCAGCGTGTTGCTTATCCAGCAAGGTCTTGAGCGTTTCTGCCGATTCCTCAATCGCAATCCTCAGCACCCCTGCCATATCAATACTTCTCCGTAGCTACTCTTCCTTATTTGTGGCTCCCTATTGAAGAATTGGTATTATCGCTCTTCAATGGCTCTAGGCAGAGGAAAGTATGTGTGAGGTCGTTACAGGCGCACCTGGAAACAGATTCATAAGCCCGATGAGCGTCTGAAACCCTTTCTCCAACTGAGGAACTGGGAAGACCGTCAGCCAAGGTTGGAGCAGATTGGAACTCACCCAGGGCAACAGAATAAGGCGCAGGTTATTGAGCCAGTTCTTCCATCCATTCCCCGCATCCCAAGCTGAATGTTGAGTAAATGACGAAACTACCCCTGAGTCATCCTGTTGCGGTGGGGTAGTCCCGTCAGGACGCATTGGTGGCGTGTGCAAGGTGACCATCCAATAGGCGCTCATGACAATCTCCCACCACTTTTCAATCGCAGCATAGTCAGTCACGCGAAAGTCAGCCCATCCGAGTTCATTTTTGCT
>NZ_JACJOX010000080.1 GCF_014695775.1 Leptolyngbya sp. FACHB-60
CAATTCCCGCCCATTCTTTACAACCTGGAGGCTCTGGCAGTGAGGACAATCCATGGCTCTGGAGTAGTTGCACTGCAACCATTTTACCCATCACCGTCTAACAGACCAGTGCCCTACCCCCCGGTCAGCTAGATTTTGCTTAATAAGTTTGCTGGCCGCAGCTTTGTTAATTGTAACAGCATGTGTAGGCAGGCCCCCTTCAACAACGTGGAGCTACAACCAGTTTGTTCAAGCTGTCGAGCAGAGTCAGGTAGAGGCTGTTAATTTAGATTCAGGGCGGTCTCAGGCGATCGCCCACACAAAAGATGGAGAAACTGTCTTAGTCGAGTTACCTAATGATCCAGACCTGGTGAACTTGCTCGATCAACAGGGCGTTACTATTACAGTCGCCCCTCAATCAACCCAGTTTGATCCGCTAGCCATAGCCTTTCCGGTGGCAATTGGATTTTTTGCCTTGCTCGGCTTTCTATTTTGGCTCTGGGTTTTAATTGACTGTGCTACCCACGAATCTAGTGACGGTAATACTAAGATTGTCTGGGTTTTAATTATCTTGTTTGCCAATGGAATAGGGGCGCTCATTTATTTTTTCTTTAGGCGTCCCCAGCGCCGCCGAAAATTAGGACAATGAGGTTGATGGTTGCCTCGCTTGAGGCTGAGGCGATCGCTCACAAACCACCAACCACACTGCTCAGGAGGCTCTATGGCAGATATTCCTCACATTGTGAATATGGACGAATTGGCTTGGCAAGATGCACACTATTCTGAACACTATACTGGCTGGTCAAAACGGCTCACGCCCTCAATGGATAGTCGCCATGGGCACATTGGAGTTGTCGTTGAGCGGCTAAAGCCCAAAAGTCTCTCCTGCCAATACCACTACCACGTCCATGAAGATGAATTTTGCCTCATCCTCAAGGGCAAAGCCAAGCTGCGCTATGGTGATACCACTGTCGAAGTTAAGGAGGGCGACGCTATTTCTTTTCCCCGAGGGGAGCGGGTGGCCCACCAGTTTTATAACCATACCGACGAGGTGGTCGATATTTTAATGGTGGGAGAGAACTTGCCCTATGAGGCTTGTTATTACCCCGATTCTGACAAGTGGCTGTCTCGATCAATTAGGGGCGTGGGCAAGTTTGAAGCCACCGATTACTGGGCCGACGATCCTGACATCCCGATCATGAAGCGCGATCCCTGATCTTCTAAATCGCCTTGAATTGAGCATGGTGCCCATGGATCGATCGGTTTCAGTGCTTGACCATCGGCAGCCCAACCCAGCGGCAGAACTGCTGCCCCGTCCAGCGGTATTGACTAGCTCTGGCTGGAACGGCCTGCACCTGGAGCTGTACCAGCAGCCGAGGTTTTCTACCGCAAAGCATCAACATACTACGCACCCGATCGCCCTAGGCTTCCCCGACTCATCGGGCCAAATGCCCAAGGGGTATCGCTGGCTAGACGGCTAGCGCCACCGAGAAGATCGCCCAGCGGGCGGCATTGCAATGATTCCGGCTGGCGTCACCCATCGCTGTAGCTGGGATAGTGCGGCGCAGTTTATGGCGCTGGAGCCAGATCTGCTGCAACAGATGGGGCAGGATTGGGTGCAGGCCGATCGCATTGAACTGAGGCCCCAGTTTATGGAATCTGACGATGGGTTGATTGCCACAGTGCTATCGACCCTAAAAACTGAGGCCGAACTGGGGGGCTAGGCAACCCGCTGCTGGTGGATAGCCTGAAGACGACCCTGGTCATTCACCTGCTGCACTACCCGGCCCCGGCTGGCTAGCGTTGGTGGGGGGCTTTCTCAGGCGCGGCGAGAGCAGTTAAGGCCTATGTGAACGCCCATCTGCACCAGGAGTTAATACTAGTGGAACTAGCCGCGATCGCTCACCTCAGCCCGCCACCATGCTGATGCGCTGAGTTCGGTGACCTAATTTGAAAGCATGGAATCGTTCAGTGTGATGGCAGTAACTGTAGGGATAGTCCTCGGTATCATCGACAGCCCCAAGGATTGGGTTAATCAGTTGAGAATTAGCATCAAACCGCTCCTAGTCTAGAGCTTGCGGATCTGACGAAGCGTCAAGGACAGGTTTGTAGTACTCATACTACATTTCAATGCTACAAGTTTTTTGTTGATCAAATCATTGAGTTGGGGGTGTCATCCACTGCACCAGCTGAATCACCACCCCGTTAGGGTCGCTTACCTGAAAGAACCGCTCGCCCCAGTCTTCTGTCTCGATCGGGGTAGTAATCGTCACCCCTTCGGCTTGTAGCCGGACGTATTGGCGATCAATGTCGTCTACGACAAAAACAACCAGCAGCCCATCGGCCCGATGCCCGAGCATAGAGACTGGCTTGAAGGTGGTTAGCTCGGTGTGCAAAAAGATTAGGTTAAATCCAGCATCGGGCCGCGAGAGCGATACAAAGCCATCGGCTGACATGTCTTCTTTAAATCCAAAATGGTCTTTTACAAAGGCCGCCGATGCGGCCACATCGTCGACGTTGAGCGAAATTGCTGAAGCTGTAATTTCCATAAATTCTCCTTAAATCGGTTAATGTTAAGCACCGGACTAAAGGGCGATCGCAGCACCCTCGTAAGCTGATGCTTGGGGCAAGTGCTGCACAATATCAACCCCAATGCCGTTGGGGTCAACGACAACAAAATGGCGATCGCCCCAGGGTTCATCCCGCAGTTCTACCTCAATCGGTACCCCCATTGCCGCAATGCGCTGATACTCGGCACTTGCATCGTCCACATCTATCGTTATCCACATCCCTTGGCCCGAAAAGGGTGGCCGAAAAATGGGGGCTTGGGCTTCAAGATTGGGCAACATAAACCCCAGTTCGCTTTGCCCTAGGCGCAGCAAAACAAACCAGTCACTGTCATAAATCACCTCACAATCAAACAGCCGCCGATAGAATTCTTTCGATTCTTCAACTTTTTCAGTAATGATGCCAGACCACAGTTTCATGGACAGATCTCCTGATACTGATTAAACGAAGGTCCTAGTGTAGGTCATAGCCAATTTAAGAGTCTTGTAAAAAAGCGACATACCCTAATGAAGTAAGTTGATTGTCATCCTGGTTTAGTTGACGGTTCACTTTATTGCCCAAAGACCAAATCGCTTCTTACCAAAAATTGCTCCCCAAAAGTGATCGCTATTCCTTCACCGTCTAGAGAGGATGTGCCTGTGTTTTCTCTACGAGCATGAATGTGCAGGTGGGGTTCGCTGGTGTTGCCTGAGTTGCCAATTTTGGCGATCGCCTGCCCGGCCTGGATGTTGTCACCGTCTTGCACGACTAGACTTCCCTTTTGAAGGTGCGCCAACACAACATCAGCTCCCTGACACTGCACCAGAATATAGTTACCTGCCAGATGTTTGCGATCGCTCTCCGGCGGCATTAAATCAGGAAAGGTGTCAACCGCCTCGCTTACCGTACCATTGCAGGGGCTATAGAGCGTGTCTTCAAAAATGGTATAGCTGGTAAGTGAGGCTGTGTATAGTGAAGTAGCTCGTGTGCCCAAGCGATTTAGCTTTGTAATATCTAACGCATATTTCTGAGTAGCATCGACATTGTGATGATTGAGCACCGGACTGTTGCCACCGTGGGCGATATAATAGACTCCATTTCTTAATGGAAAGGACAGTTCAACAGATTCGCCACTGAAAGAATAACCGCCAGGAACGTAGGTTGCCAAAGGTGCCAACACAAAAAGTGCAATAAAACTACTAACGCCTAAAGACAAATAACTGCTAATTTTTTGAGCGGGGTAAATAGGCAAAGACTTTGCTTGCATGAGCGACTTAAAATAAGGCTATTATCAATGCGATCGCTAGAAGATAGCGCAGCGGATATCCAAAGATATCCCATCGTCCACTGAGAAATATATGAACTCCGTAAAATAGCACAATCAACACATTAATCAGCCATTCAAGCTTGCTCTTTCCTGCTCCTCGCCATAACCAAACCAAAAAAATAACAGGAATCACCAAATGGGTGATGATCGCTGTTGCGAAGGCTAGAATCATGACGCAATCTCCGCCAAGGATAATTTCTGTAGAGCTTGCTTGGGAAACGGATCTTGTAAAGGAGCCTTATGCGCTTGAAGAAATTGGTTTGGCGATATCCCTGCTAAGCGCTTAAAGTCGTGGCTCATGTGGCTTTGATCAAAATAATTGAGTTCGGCCGCAATGTAGGACAGCGAAAACTTGCTTGAAGAGGTAATTAGTCTAGCCGTGTGCTGAAAGCGAACGATCTTGGCAAACGTTTTAGCCGGTACCCCGACGGTCTCTAGAAAAACCCGCTCAAATTGACGATGACTTTGTCCAAATACCTCTGCTGCTTCCCTAATGGGCACCGCACCGTGGGCTGCTTCAATCAAACGAATGGACTGATCAATCGGTTGCAGACTGGGCGACAGCTGGGCCACATGGGCCTCTAAAACTCGATTGAAATATTGCACAATATTGCCCATCAGCACCGCCTCAGTGAACCGCTCCAGCGAAAACTTGAGTAGCCCCTGAGTGACCTCATAGGTATTGGTCAACTCATAAGCACTGGCTTGAATAAAATGACGACTCTGCCCCGGTTTAAAGCGGATACCAAAATAGTGACACTGCTGATCTAAGGGAATATCTACCCTGGCCGTTGTGGTGCCGTGGACCCAGCTACTGATCGATGTGCGGTCAACTCTAAAGGCTATATCTATGGATCCGTCAGGCACTGCTACATAGGCCGGGCTAGAGTTATTTAGACATAGCCAGTAATGGTTAACCACCTCCCGCAGCGCTGGCGACGGCGGAGCAATCATCTCTCGTGCATTAAAAGCCATAGCTGATCAGTAAAAAGGGTGACTAAACAATGCTCAATAGTTCAATTTAGGTAAATTCATCCCTATCGGCTGTCAAATTTTTGTGCTGCCGTCAAAGTCCTGCGATCAATTTTTCCGGTCTCTGCGCAAAAATAATTCAGTGCAGTTGCTTGCTTGGAGTTTCAACCAAAGCTGAAATCACTAGCGCGCTAAAGGCGACCAGATGACAGAAAAATCGGGCTAGGTGTGAATATTCCCACTGGCGGCGAATCTGCTCCCAGTTAGCGGGTACAGCGTCTGGGGTGGCCGCGCGAAAGACAGTATTGACAGGTTCGATAAACACAAAGAACAGAATGGGAAAGGCCAGCAGCATGAAGCCTACGGCGGTCAGCGTCCAAGGCAAGGCCGGTCGGCGATGGGGAACCAGGATTGCCAGAGCGATCGCAGATACCGGAGCCGCCAACTCAATCAATGCCCCTATGTGAGGTGGGCCAAACGCTACATACAGGCTGTTTTGCAGCGTCACATAAAGGTCGGCGGGGTACCGCATTTTGGCGGGCAGCTCTAGGGCGTGGCAAAATGCCATGCCGGTTACCAGAGCCGACAGCAGCAGGGTAATAAAACGCCAAATTTTTAACCTCATAGTGAACTCTCTTTAACGAAAAGTCAGTACCCCTTGAGGCGTAATGCTTCAATCATCTCGGCCATGCTCTGCTCAATTGACCGATCTGCGGTGTCAATCACAATTGGGGCTGGCTGCCACGGCTCATAGGTCCGACAGAGCACATCCTGCCATGTCGGGAGCTTTAAACCAGCAATGTCGGTCGTTCTAGATTCGATTCGGGCCTGGTGCTCCTTGGCATCTGAGCAAACGATCTCGATTTCCACAAACGGGCTGTCGGCCAAACCGGCAGTTTCGCGCCAGGCCCTCCGCGTGATGTCTAAAGGATTGACGGAGTCTGCCACCACCGCTACCCCCAGGCACAGGTTATCCAACGCTACGCCGTAAGCCACCCCGTAGCCCTTAGGGCCCATATCGTCGATGCCAACCTGCCGCATCGACTGCTCAATCGTATCGATGCGCAGGTAAACCGCCCCACGCTGACCCGCCAACCTAGACGATAAGGACGATTTTCCGGTTCCTGGAAGACCTGCAAATATATAGAGCATGACGCCTCCTAACGGTGATCAGCCCGATGCAATCTGCGGCTAAAAGCAACCTTCACTGATCGCTGAGCTACGCGGCAGGAACCCGAAGTATGAAAGCCAAGCAACGGTGCTCATCGGGTGCGTCATTCCAAAGGGTGACGCACCCGACAACCTGTTTGGGCAACCGCTACTGACGATGGTAGTTGGCTGTCATAAACTGCTGCCACTGGCCGTCATCTCTTAGGAAAAAGGAGGTCAGTACCCGGTGATCAGGGCTCTTGAATTCGATCACGTCTTTGTACTGACCCATTTTGCCCTCGCCAGTCATGGCTGGGCCTTCAGAGTGCAGGGTGAGCACCTGTTCAGCGGCGTCGAGGTCGCCGTCGTAGACCCAGAGGTGAGCCATCATCGACCCCACCCAGGTGCCGACAAAACGCTGTTTTTGAGGGTTATAGCCGAGGGTCATCATGGTGGTGGCCACAGTGTCACACATTTCGCCCTGGCCTTCGGCGACTACCCAGAGATCGCCCAGAGATTTCACGCTTTCTGTCCCTGTGGATGTTTCCATGGCTGATCTGGCTCTGCTATACCTTCAACGGCATAGGTCCACTCCCCAACCAATTTTTGAAGCCACTGGTGTGCTTTTGTGGGCTGTTCTACTGCGGATTGGGGTTGTTGTACGTCAGTTGTAGTGGTCATTAGTTTCTCCTTGAGGTGTTGTCTTTGGGCGTTAATGTCTGCCTGGCATGGCTCAGCAATGCATTTCTCTACCAGGTGAGGTTCGCCAATGATGCGATCAGATCCCCCCTAGTCTTTCGTCGCAAACGATTCACTCTGTCCTCCCCTTTAATAAGGCAGGCAGGGGGGGGCCGATGCATCGTACGAGGATGCAAAATCGACCTGGGCCTATTCGCAGTTGATCATCCAGGGAATGCCAAATTTGTCGACTGCCATACCAAACCGCTGCGCCCAGAAGGTTTTTTCAAGGGGCATTTGAATGGTGCCGCCTTCGGCTAGGGCTTGAAAGATGTGCTCGGCTTTGTCGGGGTCGGGAATTTGCAGGGAAACCGAGAAGCCTTTGGGCGCATCGTACTGACCAGGGGGGCAGTCAGATCCCATGATTGCCCAGTCGCCAAAGGTCAGCTGGGTGTGCATGATTTTGTTGGCAAACTCGGGGGGCACTTCGGCCTCGGCGGGGGAACCGGCGAAGGTCATCATGTCACCTAGCTCTCCACCTAAGACCTGGCGGTAAAACTTGAAAGCAGCTTCGCACTGACCATCGAACATCAGGTAAGGGTTAACTTGCATAAATGGTCTCCTTGAATGAATGACATCTCTGGCTCTACCCATTAGTCGAACGCCGGGACGCAAAATCGACAGGGCGACCAACATTTACCCCAAATAACGTATTGCCCTGGTAGCTATCGATAAGTTGTCGATGCATTAGTTCATGCGTGGGTTGGCGTAGCCCGCTAGAGGAGCGTGTGGCTTTTTCACTAATTAACGACTTGTTTAGGAGGCATAATGAATTATTCTGTCTACCACATTGATCTTCCCGAGCATCCCGAGGCCGTTGTTTTTGTAAGCGGGTTTATTGCCCGCGATCGCCCTGGCTTTTTCTGGCTCTGGAAAAGCCTGCTGTGGATTCGAACCGTTACGGCACAGGCAGAAGGCTGTGTACAAGTTAAAGCAGGTATTTGTGGTTTGAATGAAGTTGTCATGGTCAGCTACTGGAGTTCAGGCAGCAGCTTGAAAGGCTTTTTCAGAGGCGAAGCCCATCGAAAAATGATGCAATTTATTGCCAAAAATCCTCAGAGTTTGTGTTTGTACAATGAGACCTACAGCCCTTTGAAGAGCGGCAAGTACATTAATGAGCCACAAGGAATAGCGATTATGTATAGGCATTTTTAGTAGTCTGCTCTAGTAGCCTGCCAAAATCCTTAAAACAGACTGTGGTGGGGTAAAGCCTTGCTAATCGGAAACAGGCACTGGCGGCTGAGAATTGCCAGTTAACGGTAGCCCGTTAGGCGTTGCGGCCCTCTTCCTAGGCAAAACCGTCTTGCTTCAGGACACCAATGGAGGGAATGCGGCAATTCCAACACTGCCGGGAGAGCATGGAGTATTTCATTTCGACGATGCGGAGGCAATAGCCATGTTTGGGCGTGTAGTGAAATGTGCTCAGTTAACAGTCCGTCGAGTTTCCTGCAGTGAGAATATCTGATACAGGGCTGCTGAAGTATGGTTGCTGAGATGGTCGAAGACAACTTGAATGTCAGTTTGAATGTCAGTAGCGTCGAAGAACAAAACATCGACGAGATGCGGTTCGATGCTCAATGCCTTTGAGGTACCACCAGCCCTCCAAGGGTTTAAAAAAGCTAAAGAGGTTGCAAGCACCTTCACCTGTGTATTCGTAGTTATAGTGTTCCGAGGCACTGTCAGGTTCAGCGGAGATGGGTGCGGTCTCAGCAATCGGCTGCATAGATCGTTCATCAAAAAAAGTAGGGTTAACGGTACAAGTAAAGGACTGACCATACCCATAGTTTTCGCTCACTCATAGCACCGATTTGATATCTCACCCAAAGTTTGTCCAGATTTAACAAGGCCTATGTATTTTAATTAGTTTTTGCCTTGTGCAGTTTACACTGAGTGCTACTCAAAGGCTTGACTAAGGATATAGGGTAGTACTAGAGAGGTAATGATGCGTTGTAGTGGTGAATAAAACTCCACAACAAGCCAATGTGATTACGCAGGCTCTTGGAAAAGGCCAAGCTGCGCCTCACAAAGCGCGACATCCGTTGCCTGAGGGTATTGTCGAACCGCTCAATGTAACTCGTCTTACCGCTCGACTTGCTCACAACTCGGTGGCGCTTGCGGGGTAGCACCTGTTGGTAAGCCTCCCAAGCGTCGGTATAGATGACAGCACACTGTCTATAGACCCTAGGCAAGGACTCCCAGAGTCGTTGTGCACTTTGGGTAGAGCAGTTACCGACGTGAGCGCCGATAATTTCACGAGTATCGGCATCAAATGCTAACCAAACCCACTGTTTGTTGACCACAAGGGCAACAAACGACCAGAGTTCGTCACATTGCACGCTCAACTGGCTTTTTTTTGAGCCGGACTGTGGCTTGAGCGGGCGTCTGGGCAGCTTTGCACGTGACATAGTCTTGCAGCCATTGCTCGGAAACCTGAACCGCCCGAGCCATTCCAGTTATCGAGATACGCTCCAGCAAGAGTCGGTCGATGAGTTCTCGAGCCGGGGTGTCGATTAGCTTGTTAGTGGGTTTTCGACGATTGACGACCACAACTGCGGCACAGGTACCGTTTCTTGCCCGTATGAATATGGCCATTTTTGACCGTGCGTTCGGAGGTGCAATCCGGGCAGGGAGGCATAGGCATTGGAAAACTATTCCTGCTAGCGTTTATGCTCAGGATTTTTGAAGTCTGTCTTACAACCTGCATCCCAAACGTCAGGTTGGTTCCCGTGAGGAGGAATACCTCCATTATCTTTGAGTAGTCTGGCTATATGCATACAGTTCCAAGCTAAAAAGGTGGTATTGCGATTGGTAAATTCGTTCTCCGGCCCTCCAGACCCTGGGTCTAAATAGGAAGGACCAGGGCCCACTTCGCCTAGCCAGCCTGCATCCGCTTGTGGAGGGATCGTATAGCCAATATGCGATAGGGAAAACAAAATATTCATAGCGCAATGTTTAACACCATCTTCATTCCCGGTAATGAGGGTTGCTCCAACCTTCCCATAATCTCTGTACTGACCTTTCTCATTCAAAAGATGAGTATATCCATACATCCGCTCTAAAACTCGATTACAAACAGAACTTTTTTCACCCAGCCATACTGAAGTACATAGCACTAAGATGTCAGTTGAATCAATTTCTTTCTGGATCTGGGGCCATTCATCTGCCTGCCACTCATTAGTTTGTGACATATCCAACCCTAGCCCAGCTGCTATCTCATAATCTACAGGTCGAATGACTTGAGTGGTTACCCCATTGGCCTCGAAAATAGCTTTGGCAATATTGATAACCCCTTGTGTATGGGATAACACTGGCGTTCTATTGAGTGTGCAGTTTAAAAAGAGAGCCTTTAAATCACTATACTGTGCAGGGGCATTTTGGCACTGACGATCCGTGATTTTTTTGAGCTGTTGTGACATGGCTTCGGCTCCTATATAAGACAATATTTTAGTGGGAGGACTACATTCTGACTTTTACAAATTATTACGCTGCGCTGCTGGTTTCATGGTTGACATAAATTTTGATGTCAAAAGCCTTTAACTCAACAATCTCGCTGCCACGAAAGCGCCAGATATCGCAGTACGAGTAATGAGCCACTTTCCCATCTTTGTTCTTCATTATGATGTCGCCGAGTGCCGTGACAAAATCATCCTCAGCGATTAAGTTGGCGACCAAAAACTTTGGCGGTTCTATGTATGTCGCTGCCATCCGTTGGCGAACGGATTCCTTCCCTTGAAGGGTCTTGTCGCCTACAAATGTCCATTGCATGTTGCCGGTGCAGAAAGACAAAAATTCTTCATAGTTGCCCTGAGCGATCGCCGCGTTTGCCGCTTCTAAGGTTGCTTTATTGTTCTCTGACATCTGAGTCTCTCCTCTATTCAAAGCAAAAAAGTGGTGTGAGTTGTTATGCTGTTGCCCCTCACTGGTTTACTTCTAGGGACCGGTAAACGGCTTACATTGAATCGCCTTCACATTTCGCAGATAGTTCAACTCTGGCTCGAAGTTAGTTGGACAGAAGACATAAACATTGTCCTGCAACCGGCTGATGACCAAATGGTAGCTGGGTGGAATCCCTTCAGCACTTTCGATCACTTCGATTCTGGGAATCACTTGTGGACTGACTTGAGCCAGGGATGGAAAATTGAACAGTAGGAGTACGCCGAACAGAATTGCGATTGTGGTTGTGATTTTGGTTGAAAGAATCTTTCGGTTCATTAGAAATCTTCTGTGGCTTGTGGTTGTGTAATGTTCTGTTATTTCCAGGGAAGCGGCAATCGATAGGGGTTTTCGTGCATATCCAGGACTTCCCAGGTGGTTGGATTGACTCGCCCTGTAACTGGGATTCTGTAACGTTCTTGGAGATCGCGTACCGCAGACGCTGTGACCGGACCAAAGATGCCATCGGCGATCGCACCACTTGGATTGCCTAATCTCACGCCTGCGGCTCCTAAAAAGCCATTGTCAAGAAGAATACGCTGTAACAGTTCCACGTTTCTACCGCGATCTCCTTGGCGCAAGGTGGGTAAGGTTAAATCAGTGTAGGCAGTTGCGATCAGAACGGGTGATGTTTGCTGTGAAGAAATGCTGTGTGCGATCGCTGGATGAGTGAATGAACCTCCGAGCAATCCTGTTGCGATCGTTAGTACTCCGAAAATGAGTTGAGGTTTCATGATTGTCCTCCTGATGGGGATTGGTTTTATTTCGCATCAATCTGCGTCGGAGTGATTACTCCACTCGCTTTGAGACCTGCAACGAGGTCGGTCACTTGACGTTGAGCCTCTGCACTCAGGGAGTCAAAGTCGTCTAAGAAGAATTGACGTTCTAGCGTTAACTTCCGGGCATTGAGCAGCCCTTCAATCTGCCAACCTTCGTCGCATTTCATCACGACGAATAGCTGCATCGAATCTCGTGACAGTGAAGTTTTGGGTTGTCCGGGCAGCATTACCCTGACAGCTCCGTTAATGAGAGCAAGTTGAGGATTCAGGAAGTGGACGAAATTCACCTCACCCTCTAGGCGTGTTTCTTTGACAACCGTGTCGAAAGCTTGCTGATTAAACGCAGCGATCGCTTTTCGACCCTTGAGATGGGTTCCCTCGAACGCGATGAAATCGGCAGTTTCGCTGAACGGAGCAGCGAAGTCTTCACCGCTGCCTCGATTCCAAGCATCAATCATCTGGTGATGGAAAGCACGAATTGCGGACTCGTCAGCAGGACTGGTGAGTTGATTTTGAGTTGTTTGTGAATTCATAAGCGCCTCGTTTTGGGATTTCTTATCTAATTGTTTTGGCAGTTTAGGAACACAACAGCACGAAGATGCACTGCTGCGTTCGATCGCTATGAGCTTACTGGAGCAGCAAGCGTTGCCGGCTAACTCCGTTTGTTTGATCTGAAGTATAGACAGTACCAATGCTTGATTGCTTTCAGATTCCTACGATGATTGGTCAAATTCTGATCGGTTAGTGCCCTTGTTTCGGGGATAAGCGATGTCTGTTGTTCATCTCAACCATCAGCTAGTCGCGCCCTGCCGCAATCATCTTTTCTGCCAAGCCGACCGGGTTGGAAAACATCACCTCATGACTACCGGACATTTGCACGAACCGAAATAGTCCCAAGCGGCTAGACATTCTGGGATGCCAACCCCAATCGCCTTGAGGAAGGACGTTGTCTTCGGTACAGTAGAGGTAGCTTTTGGGGATGGGCAGCGAGTAAAACTGCTTCAGGTCTAACTTGTCAAGCCACGGTTGATACGGTTCAGGCGATAATTGTGCGTAACTCGATCAAGCCAGTTCGATGTCAGCGTCGTTGATAAACGCTTCTCGCCAAATCTCAAAAGGTAGCATCACCGTATGATCGCCCGATTGTCTCGCTAGCTGATCGGATAACGCTTGAGAGTGCGGTGGGGTGTTATCGTTGATGCTTTCTGCACCAATTCCCGGACATCCGCCTCACTCGATGCATCTAATTTCACAAACAAGCATTCCGAACATGGAACTTTATGCGTTCAAAGCTTTTTCAATACGACGATCGGGAATGAGCCACAGGACTGTAACCAGAACGTATAATGCACATGCAAGCCCAGGGATTACAAAAGCAAGTGGAATTGCAACTGCATAAATCAATACCGATAACTTGCCTTTAAAGTTCCGACCAAGAGCGTTTGCAAGTGTGGAATCTTGACCGTGGTGAAAAACAAGTGTGCGGGTCAGAGTGAAGTAGGCGATCGCAGCCAACAATAGAACCACACCATAAAGCGCCACAGGCAACGCAGCAAAGTGATTTTCACCCATCCATGCGGTGACAAAGGGAAATAATGATAACCAGAACAACAAATGTAGGTTTGCCCACAAAGTTGAACCATTCACTTGTCGGACTGCCTGAAACAGGTGATGGTGATTGTTCCAGTAAATACCAACAAGCACGAAACTCAACACATAGCTTAGAAAGATTGGAATCAACGGACGTAGTGCAGCTAAATCTGACTCATGAGGTATTTTTAACTCCAGTACCATAATGGTGATAATAATAGCAATTACCCCATCACTGAATGCTTCCAACCGACCTTTAACCATTTTTGGATATGCTCCTTGTTTGCTTACCGCGTTGTATGACTGCCGTTTGTAAAAATAGTGTCCGGTTATCCACTATCCATTCAGTCTCTCTAAGTGGCAACAGATTGCCTCAAACTTTGTACCAAGGTCGCTAGTCCATCCGCTTCAGCAATTTGTAATTTGTTAGCCTTACACGGTTGGGGAACGCTCCAGGGCTACTCGCTCCCAATGTCCTAAGTTGGCTGCTGCCTCATCGGTGCTTTGGAGAAAAGCAAGGAGGCTTGCAATTACACAAGCGGAGCAAGTTCAGAATCTGTGAATTTTGGCGGTTAAAGACTGTCAGAGGTCAGCAACATCATGACATCTGCATGAGCTAACACGACATCGGGGTGGCGTTGAAGCGCCGTATGATACTTCATGGCAAACTTATCGCCCGATTCATCGGGGCTGAGCAGTGTACGAATGTCACTGTCAATCGCTTCAATTGCCTCTGATGTAACAGGTTGACCTACATGAAGCAACTCATCAATTTGGATAATCAATTCTGAGAGTCGATGCAACCAGGCAAACTGCTCATGGCTAATCACCAGTTGTAGCAATTCACCTCTAGAAACTTGCCTTCGAACTTGCTCATAGGTAAAACGCTCAGTATCTAGTAAAAGCTTGTGCAGATGCAGTAGCTTGATTCGTAACTCACTCAAGCGGTGATGTTGACTAATCCGATATTGAAATGTGTTAAGCATCAATCCGTCCCATCCTTCCTTCTTGGTAATCGTTGATCGCTTGAATAATTTCAGCTTCAGTGTTCATGACAAATGGACCGTAGCGCACGACTGGTTCGTTAAGGGGTACACCTGCAATCAGCAGAAGATTTAGAGGACGCTGAGTATCAGCAGGGTTGGAGATCACCACATCTTCTCCATCTTGAGAAAAGAGCACCATCTGCCCATTATCACCAGGCACTGGCTCTGTCCCAAACAACCCAGACCCCTCCAGTACATAGACGAAGGCGTTGTACTGGAGGGGTACAGGCTGGATTATCGTTGCCCCTGGTTGCAGTGTGAAGTGGAGGTAGGTTATCGGCGTGCGCGTCTGAATTACGGCTTTTGCTCCTAACGCTTCTCCCGCAATTACCCGCACCGTCACAGACATATCTTCGGTTTGAGCTACCGGAATGTGAGCCGCTGGAATTTCCTGATAGCGGGGCGGCATCATTTTGTCTCGTTGTGGCAGATTGACCCATAGTTGAATGCCATGGAGCCGTCCACCAGTTTGGGTAAACCTTAACTCCGGCATCTCGGAATGCCCGACCCCGGCACCTGCTGTCATCCACTGGACATCACCCGGATTTAGTCGCCCGGCGTGTCCCGCAGAATCTTTGTGTTCTAACCGTCCATCCAAGACATAGCTGACGGTTTCAAAGCCCCGGTGCGGATGATCGGGTGCACTTTTTGCTTGACCCGGCTTTAGATTAATCGGACCCAACTCGTCGAGGAGGAGAAACGGGTCAAATTCAGAGAAGCTACTTTTCGGAAAGGGCCGACGTACAAGAAATTCAGCCCCTTCAAGTGTTTCAACGCTGTTGATTACTCCGGCAACGGTTCGAGGCGTTTAAGTGGGGACAGTCATAAAATTGCCTCTTCAGAACTAGACAAATATGTGTATCATTTGAGCCTGACTCAACGGGGTGAATCACAGCGTTTTTTCGCAAGCCAGAAATGCAGCAGATCACCGATTATTCCTGCTGAAGAAAGTCCAGCAACAGGGGATTGATCTGATCAGCGTGAGTCCAGTTGATGGCGCGCGGCCCGCCGGGAATGACAACCAGCCTGAGTGTTGATCGCCCAGCGCAGAATGACGAACAGGTAGGGAGCGGCAATCGATCGTTCGCCAGTGAGCCAGTTTCGTCCGTCGAGATAACCGAGGATGGCGACGTTTTCAGTGAGTGAAAAGTGATCGTACTTGCCTCTACTTCGTTATCGACAACGAACTCCCCTTGCTATAATGCGTTCCCACAGCAGCTCAAAAACCGCTTCAACACCATCACTCAAGACTGGCGGCGTCACGAGCGTTAGTCGGCTCTCATTAAGAGTAAAGGTGCGAACTAACGTTGTACCAACGCGATTAGGAATTGATGCAATTTTGATCTGGTGAGTTACTGTGTTGCCACTCAACATATAAGTTCCAGCGTAAGCATTGAATGTTGTAAATGCTTGAGCAAGCTCTTCCACGGGTAAAGATTGCATCTGGGGAGTCAGCGGTGATCTGACCTCCTGACTCAGCGGTGAGCGATCGCTCCTAGAAAACATCACCATCATGTGACCATCTGATGTGTAAGTGATGTAGCCAACCGGATGAGTTCCATACACGTCTGGAGTCACCGTTCCATCAGCGTAAATGGCAGTTGCAGAAATTAACTTCCAAATGCCAATTAGCAGATTGTTCTGGATTGATGGTGTAGACATAATGTGCAACCATTACTTGATGATTCTCCGCTAGAGAGTAGCGGGTTGCAACACAAAATCAAACTCAGTCGTGTAAAACGGCTTACTTTGATTGTGTGCCTTGAGTTCGTCTAGTGCTTCGTGCTTTTGCAATTGAACGATCGCCGATCGCACGGAAAAGGTTGTATCTGAATCCAGGTGAGGATCACCAGCAATAAAAATTTGTGTTGTCAGTGGAGTGTACTCCGGAGCACTGAGTTTGAAATGGATGTGAGCCGGCCGCCAGGGATGCCGTCCCAAGAGTCCTAGCAACTCGCCACATGGACCACTACTTGGCACTTTGTAACCTAGTGGCACGACGGTTTCAAACATATACTTTCCACTCTTGTCCGTTTTGAAACGTCCGCGAAAATTCCCTAACGGCTGAGATGGCTCTTGGCCATCATATAATCCTTTGGAATTGGGTTGCCAAACATCAATCAGAGCATTGGCGATCGGTTGACCGCTCAAATCTAAAACCCTGCCTGAAAGGAAAAGCGAATCTCCTTCTGTATCAATACCCAAGCGATCGCCCATCTGCCGTTCTGGTGCATTCGGCACATACAATGGTCCTTCTAAATTGCTTTCTGTACTGCGATGGGCATCGTGCAGCAATTCTACCAACTCTGAGATCCCTAGTAGATCCGTCAACAAATGGATCTCTCCAGTGGGAATCTCTTGAGTGTGATGACTTGCCTGGTTGAGAAAATTACGTCCCTGTTGCAATTCTGATTCTGTCAGATTCACCTCACGCACAAAGTCATGCAAATGTGGAACCAAGCTCGTGTAAATTTCATAGAGTCGCGGGTGAGATTTGCCGCGATCGCCATGATTAATGACGGCTTGAGTGATGGTGTCAAACGTGATGTTCTGCATGATTTAACTCTTTTTTGTTACGTGATTCATAATGGTCGTTTGACAGCGACCGTTTTTTCACAGGACAGGAATCCGGCAGGTCACTGATTATTTCTGCTGAAGAAAGTCAAGTAACATGGGATTGACCTGATCAGCATGAGTCCAGTTGATGGCGTGCGGCCCGCCAGGAATGACAACCAGTTGACTGTTTTTAATCAGCTTTGGAAGTCTTGCTGCGGTGGACTCAAGCGGCAAAATTCGATCGCTATCTCCATGAATAATCAGAGTCGGTACATCAATGCGGGGCAGATCGTCGCGGAAATCGGTGAGCCAGGAAGGGACGCAATCCAAAGTCCCTTTAGCAGAAGCCCCGGCTGCCACATTCCAACTTGCCTGAATCGCCTCGTTACTAATACGATTGCCCAGCAGCACATCCACATTAAAGAATTCTCTGAAGAATGCAGAGAAGTAGGCTGGACGGTCTTCAACGATCGCTTTCATAATGCCATCAAAAACACTTTGATCAACACCCTCTGGATTGTCGTCTGTCTTTAACAGAAATGGTGGCACCGGAGCCATCAGCACGGCTTTCTGCACCCGCTCTAAGCCGTATTTGCCAAGATAACGTGTGACTTCGCCGGTTCCCATTGAGAAACCGACCAGCACGGTATTTTGCAAGTCAAGCTTGGTCATCAGTGTGTTCAAATCGGCGGCGAAGGTATCGTAGTCATAACCAAAGGAGGGTTGGCTGGAAGCACCGAATCCTCGGCGATCGTAGGTAATTACGCGATATCCTGCATTCAGTAAAACTAAAACCTGCTTCTCCCAGAAATGTCCGTTCAATGGAAATCCATGAATCAGTACAATCGGTTGTCCTGTCCCAAGATCTTCGTAGTAGAGATTGATGTTTGCAGAGTTTTCTTGACCAACGGTAATGTAAGGCATGAGAGGTTTCTCCGTTATAAATTGATGATGTGTTTTTGACTGTTGCATCACAATTGTGATGCAGCGATCGAGCACCGTCTTAACAATGCTGTGTTAAGCAGACTTCAAGATGGGGCAAGCATCCATTGCGTACCATCGCTTCAGAACGACAAGAATTCTTCATTGTTGCCTGAGCGCGATCGCCGCGTTTGCCGCCTCTAAGATGGCTTTAATTCTGCTTCGGTAGCTAGCGCGGTACGCACACCAGCATCGAGATTCATACGGTCTATAACGACCAGGTTCACCGGACGCAAATAACCTTTGCCACTCAATCAATCAATTTGGCACGTTCCGGTGCAGCGACTGGTTAGACTCACGGCGCATCTCACTGGTATGAATAAAGTGACTTATCCCTTCAAAGAGTTCAGGCACAATTGGCAGCGTTGGGTCAGAATAGGAAGCATTTTGCTGTTCAGGGTCTAATGAAACAGCTTTTAAGACGTGATTCATCCCCTCAATAATTCTAAGCTCCGCATCCGGCTTAGCCATTTTCAGGGCTTGCGCCTCACTGACAGGCACTTGGATATCAGTTGTTCCTTGAACAATTAGAACAGGGACAGTGAGACGCCTAATCTCTTGGGCAGGGGTATAGCGAAACCAGGAAATGAGGTAGGGTTGGATGCTCGATCTGTAGAGCGCGTTGAGTTCTGGTGGAATAGAGGTCACTCTATTCCCTTGCTCCAGAGCAGCAAGAATCTGCTCATTCTGTTGCCATAATGCATCTGGCAAGCTAGGTCGCAGTTGATCTCGTAAAAGTTGTGATGCAGTTTGGGCAGGTCCGGCGATTGATACAAAAGCATTTGCTCCGGTTTTTTGGGTCGCCAGCATTCCAATCAGAGAGCCTTCACTGTGACCAATTACTGTGACGCTTGAGAAACGAGAATCTGCCTGCAATTGCTGAATCCAAAGTGCAGCATCTTCAACATAGGTATCGAAACGCAAATCAGCTTCTTCAGGTCCTGCGGCTGCGCTTTCTCCAATCCCGCGCTTGTCATATCGGATCGAGGCAATGCCATGATCCGCTAATCCTTCAGCGAGGAGTTTGAGGCTATTATTCTGCCCAGCTAGAGAACTGTTTCCATTGCGATCGGTCGGACCTGAACCCGCAATGATCAGCACCGCTGGCTCTGGCACATTAGACGTTGGAATGATCTGTGTGCCATGGAGCGTGCCTGTTAACGTTGTAATGTGAACCTCGACAGGCGTTGAGGCTTGTGTCGTGTAACCCATAGATAGCAGCGATAAAGGTAGAGCGATTAGACAGGCAACCAGACTGACAGAACGGCGAGAATTGGGAGACATGGCATGGGGTGATCTATGTTGAATCCGTCAGATATTCTAATTTGATGAGATAAGGGAGTCTAACGACCCAAACTCAGCGACCCGGCCCGCGGTGACAGCGTGGATTGCAACCGGAGCGCGATCGCCGGGTTCGCTGCAGCGCCTTGTTAGGCAGCAAAATTACCGCGCACCCCGGCTGACGCGACGAAACCAGGCCCCACTTGCTGCTCCTGCTAAAGCGATTATGGAGTAAACCGCTAAAAAAACGACTCCAACAAGAATTAACGACTGGCCGGGCAGAACTGGAATAAAAAGCATATACGTCAGTTGACCAAGAACAATACCGGGATAGTGCGACCAAACATGTTTAGGCCGAGCAAAGCCAACGGTAAGGCCAACAATAAGAAGTGCTACAGAATAATAAAAACCTTCCGCATCCCACGCCTCGACCTGCCCGGTTAAAGATGGTGACAAGGCCCAAATCATTGCGCCGCCCACAAACGAGAACAAAAAATTTATCGCTAACTCTCTTTTCATTGGACCTTCTCGGTAATAAAGTGCTCGATATCTCAATGGACAAACAATCTGTAAGAAGATTTGAAATCGGTTTAAGAATTGATTGATTTTCTTAATTCCGATTAAGTCTATTCTTCACCCTCGCTGCCTAACGACGAAGCTCACCGGATGCAGATAACCTTGAAAACTCAACCGACCAAACTGTATCGTTCCGGTGCAGCGCATGATTAGGCGTCGTAGGCTGATGTAGCCAGCGTCTGAACTTTCGAGGAAACAAACAGTCGCCGCTACCTCCTCCAAGGTTGCGATCCGACGGATGGCGTGAAAATCCATCGCTTTCGCTGCTTCCGGCAATTTGTCGGCTGCGGTTGTTGCCATGTCCATCGGCATGATACCTGGCTGCACACAGTGACGTTGCGCGGACCAAGATCGCATTGGACACCTTTCGCATACCCTACGATCGCCGCTCCTAAACCGCAAGAACCACCCGTTACCAGTGCAACTTTGCCTGCAAGTGTTGTCGTCATGATGGACTCATTTAGATGTATTACTGCTCAATCAAACACTGCGTACTATCGGTACGCCCCTGAGAAACCAACGGCACGGAGAGTGATCGAGCGGATGATGCAGGTCGATCGCCACTTGGTCGCAACATTTCGCACTGCCGATCGACTATTGCGCTACATACCCGCCATCTACCATCAACGTTGCACCTGTTGTGAACGATGCCAGGTCAGATGATAAAAACAGGACTGCATTTGCAACTTCAAGCGGTGTGCCAACCCGCCCGATCGGGTGAAGTCCTGCCATGTAAGCTCTAACTTCATCCTGCCCACCTGTCGCTGCTTCAAACATATCTGTTTCGATCACCGCTGGTGCAACGACATTGATGCGAATCCCCGCTTTGGCATATTGAAGCGCAGCCGCTTTTGTCAAGCCTATTACTGCACTTTTACTCGCGGTGTAGAGGGGAAAGGTAGGAAATGCAACGACTCCATTCGCAGATGCCGTATTGACGATTGAACCACTTCCCTGTTTCAACATCTGAGCAATTTCATACTTCATCGACAACCAAATGCCTTTGACATTGAGGTTCATCGTGCGATCGTATTCCGCTTCTGTTTGCTCAATCAGCGAAGGATTTTCGCCAATCGTTCCTGCATTGTTAGAAGCAATATCTAATCGACCAAAAACGTCAACCGCTTTATCAACCATTGCTTGAACATCGGCTTCTTTCGTGACATCTGCTTGCACAAAAGTAGCCTCTCCGCCAGCTTCCTTGATCAATCGAACCGTTTCTTCACCTTCATCAATTCGACGACCCACCACCACCACCTTTGCTTGTTGTTGGGCATAAGCGATCGCGGTTGCACGACCAATTCCTGAAGTTCCGCCAGTGACTAACGCCACCTTGTCTTTAAGTATCATGATAGTTACCTCTTGTTGTGAATGGCTGTGTCACTTTGTCAAAAACTCAATGAGCAATACGTGTAGGAGCCAGCAATAAGAAGCGCCTCCTACAACCAGGATGAGTACGATCCTGGCTGCGTGCCCCATAAATCCAGTCCCGTCAGTTCCATGCCGATCAATACTGACCTACGGCGATCGGCAACTCACGTTCAATGGTTCGCAATCGTTGCGAAAAATCATTCAAGATACGTTGACGAACTGCATCTGTTTGGCGAACGGGGGCATAAACAATCTGCGGAGCAAGAACGTCAAAACCAACGAATTGCAGCATCCCTCGCTGAATTGGGCGCAGAATAGCATGGATATCACCGTTATAACCGCCTGCAAGATAGTCCTCTTCTGTGCTACCTGTGGTCAACGAGAGCATCGCTTGCTTACCTCGAAATTTGCCCGTTTCATAAATATGTCCATTACCGTAAACACGCCCCATAACAAAGACGCGATCGACCCACCCCTTTAAAATTGCAGGGACACTGAACCACCACAAAGGGAATTGCCAAATCATCAGATCGCACCATTCCAGTTTTTGGATCTCAGCTTCAATTTCTGGAATGAATCCTCCAACTTCAGTTGCATACATCTCTTCAAGTTGCTGCTTAAAGGAGTCAGGATCTTTGACAGACGTAAAGTTGCGGCGATCAGATGCAGGGTCAAATCTCATGGTATGAAGATCTGAATATTGAACATCATGCCCAGATTCTTTGAACGTGTCAATTGCTGTCTGAAACATTGCTCCGTTAAAGCTTTTCGACTCTGGGTGTGCAAGAACAATCAAAACTTTCATGTGAGTTATCTCGTTTTCTAAGTTTCTAAACTTTTGCTAGGGCTGGATAATCCAGATAGCCTTTTTCACCACGGGTATAGAACGTGGCTGGGTCAAGCGAGTTGCGATCCTGGTTGCAAAATGGCGGGTTTAGGCATTGATATTTGCTGGCTCCTACACTTAGTCGCGATCGATTAGTGTGTTTGAAGGTAAGTTGGGGTCGATCACCTTACGCGCACTGTCAACCCCCACGACGGGAAGTGTACCCGGATCGAGCAAGCCGACTTGAACCAATACACTTGCCTGATCCCAGTAAATGTGTTGGTGGGCTATTTTGCCGTCACGGAACCGAATAATCGCTACTACTGGCACTTCCACCCGTTTTCCGGTGGGAGCAACGCCGGGTAATATCCATTCCATCCAAACAGTATGAGTGAACTTAGCCACCATTTCATCCACGAGTTGATCCGTTCCGATCGTGCGCGAGATTGGGGTCAACTCCATGTCCGGCGGCATCTGTGGAATGAGGTATTTGGAATAAAACTCGCGCAGTGCTGGTTTCCCGACTCCCCCAATCATTACCGGGATGTGGTTAACGTGAGCATCTTCAACCATCGTAGCGAGGGCATCTTCAGTACTGTGAGTGCCAAACTCGTACTGTAAATGCTCTTCCCAAAGTGCTTGCAAAGACTCCTGGGCTGGTGTCAAATTGGTAGTTGCTTGTAAATTTGCTTGTCCGCCTACAGTTTGCTCTTTGACCATGATTAAATACTCCTGGTTCTATCTATATAAAGTGTCTTGAGTTCCAATGCTTGACTGCTTTCAGATTCTTGTGATGGTAGTGAATTTGTTTCAATGGACGTATAAGCATTCAGCGCCTTAAGGCAATGAAAAATCCCACGAATGCTGCTTCAGATTCTTGCCTAACTTAACTTCAATATAATGATTTTCAAGGCTCGATTCTTTCAGATTCTTATGGTGCTAGCGAATCTGCTTGGGGGTCTTTCCCGTGAATCACTTGAAGTACTGCGTCAAATGGCTTTGGCTGGAGAAGCCTGCTTGTAGGGCAATGTCTGCGCTAAGCGAAGCTATCCCAGAGGGTTATCACTAAAATCCGTTTTTACCCATTCAGCCAAACTTGCAGAGCCAATTTCATATCCGTTTTCTCTGTCTTGTTACCCTAGCCGAACTTGAGTTAAACCATGCCCGCATATTTCAATCGTCCAAGAGTGGCGACATTTGCATTCCAATCAGTTCAATGGAGCGCATCAGTTGGGTGTGGTTCATCTGCGCGTTGTCCATTTGAAAAGTTACTCTCGCAATGCCGCCGAGCGATTCGCTATGACGGCGGATTTTCTCTGCCACTTCTTCGGGACTGCCGACCGGTAACGCGCCGGTTGCGCCGCGCTGCGCGTCAAAAGCGGCACGCGGCACTCATGGCTTCAGAACTCTGCGCCGCTCATGGCGGCCATGAACGCCATCGGGTTCCAGTATTCGCGGTAGTTGACGATCAATCCATTCTTGAAAGTCATAAACGTGGCGTAGCTCATTTCATAGGGGTTGCCGTTGCTGATCACCCGGCCTGAGACGCTCCACTCGGCAATGGCCATGTTGGGGTCGTCGGTGGCGTTGATCTTTAGCGTGGGAGTACTTTGAATGTCGATGACGCTGGGATAGTTCTTCAAATACTCGTAGATGGCCGCGCGGCCGACCAGCTTCCTGGATGCCACGTCGGGCGCAAAGGGAAACTCGACCACAATGTCTTCGTCGCAGAGTTCAGCCCAGCCCTTGATGTCTTTGGCGAGGAAGGTGTCCAGACTGCGCTTGAACAGTTGCACTGCGGTCAGACCCGCAGGTGCGCCGGGATTGGTGATGGCGAGCGTGGCTTCGCTATGGAGGTGATCTTCTTGCATGTGATTTTGTCCAAGTTGAAGTTACAAATGTTGTCTTGCCCTGCGTGCGGCAATCTCGGGGCTATGGTTCAGTCCGGTTGTGTTGTTGTCGCTGCTCGGGTGCTCCGCTCAAGCCACCCATGCGGGTATTCATCACATAGGGACCAACGCCCAGCGGCTTCACAGTCGTGAAACCCAACGCGCGCTTATGGCCCGCAGCTAGGGCCATAAGCGATGAAATTTCGATGCTCGTCGGAGACTTCTTCTGCGCGATCAGATCTTGATGAAGTTGTGCGCAGCCAATGAACCAAACGGCAAAGACGCAATCGTGCCGCCAGCTTCCAGAGTGCCTAGATCCACAGGGAAGAAGCCCGTGCCGTCAATGATTTTTCGCACTTGGGTTTTGGCATCGGCGTCGTCACCTGAGTAGAACAGCACCCGCTGTCCACCAGACACTTTAGGCTCCTGCAATAGGTTCACCTCCAGATGATTAAAGGCTTTCACTACGCGTGCACCCGGTACGTATTGCTTGAACACCTCGCTGGAGAATTTGCCGCCTAGATCAACAGCCCTGATACCGTAGGCTGCCAGCGGATTGCTGGGGTCTTTGGCATCAGGTGAATCTGGGTCGAGGAATTCAACTGGGTTGGTGCTGTCAATGACGATGCGACCATTCCATGCAGGCAGGGCACTGAATACCTTCTCTGCATTGACCCAGCGCACAGCCGCAATGACGATGTCGGCGCTGGCGGCTTCGGCAACAGTGCCGGCCTTTATGGAGGGGCCCACTTCGGCCACAAAGTCAGCCAGCGATTCCGGTCCGCGGCTGTTGGCTATGGTGGCTGCAATGCCATTTTTTGCCAATATGCGCGCCAGGTTTGAGCCGAGTGCTCCTGAACCAATAATTCCGATACTCATATCGATGGTTGCAGAGTTTTCTTGACCAAGGGTAATGTCAGACATGAGAGGTTTCTCCTTTGTAAATCGATGATGTGTTTTTGTCTGTTGCATCACAATTGTTATGCAGCGATCGAGCACCGTCTTAACAATGCTGCGTTAAGCAGACTTCAAGATGGGGCAAGCATCCATTGCTTACCGTCACTTCAGAACGACAAGAATCCTTCATTGTTGCCTGAGCGCGATCGCCGCTTTTGCCGCTCCTAAGATTGCTTTATTGTGGTCTGACGTCTGAATTTTTCCTCTGCTCAACTTGAGCATAACGAGTTCCAGGACTCAATTTCTTCCAGATTCTTACGATGCCTTATCAGATTCTTAAGTTGTTAGCGAATCTGCTTTGGGGTCAGTCCAGTGAGGCGCTTAAACTGTTGCGGTAGATGGCTTTGACTAGAGAAGCCGACTGTAGGGCGATATCTGCGATCGCCAAATTCGTTTTCGACAGCATCCTTTTTGCCTGCTCCACGCGCTGTCGAATCACGTACTGGTGGGGCGAAATTCCCATTGTTTGCTTAAACAAACTCGCAAAATAAGTTGGGCTGATGTTTACAACACTTGCCAGTTCTGCCAAGGATAACTCTCGATTCAGATAAGTAATGTAATCGATCGCCTGCTGCAACTGGGTACGAGTGAAGCTGCTGTTTTGAGCTGCGATCGGTTGCGTTGAAGTCGAATACTGTCGTAGTAAATGAATCACCAGAATTTGAGTGAGTGATTCGACATACAATTTCCCCATTATCCCGCCCGATCGCAACTCAGCGAACATCAGCATGCCAAACGGTGTAACACTGCTCTGGCTTGCTCTAGAGGATATAGCAGCAAACCAGATAACACCGTCGCGAGCGGATGAAGGCGATACTCCAGGGAAACGACGACTTCAAAGTTGCCTCCTCCTCCACGCAGTCCCCAAAGTAGATCCGGATGCTTCTCGGCATTTGCGGTCACAAGCTGCCCGTCGGCAGTTACCACTTGTGCTGACAGCAGGTTATCGGCACCCAGTCCATAAGCACCCATCAGAGGACCATAGCCTCCCCCCAAAGAATCCAGCCATCTCAACGCTGGAAATGGTTCCCGTAGCTGTCGCCAACCCATAGTTCTGTACTGCCTCAATCAGGTCGCCAGCCGTGGCTCCACCTTGAACATGGGCTGTGTGCTTATCCGGATTAATGGTGACGGCTCTCATCTGGGACAAATCGATCGCGACGCCATTCTTCAGACAAAGCTCGTCCGACAAAATCGTGTCCTCCACCTCGAACAGAGAGACCCACCCCCTGTGCGCGTGTCCAGCGAACCGTGTGAATGACATCTTGCACACTTAGACAACGAGCGATCGCCGCTCAAAGTACTAACTCAAGCGATCTGCCAGCGATTTTGCCGCGATCTCGTTCAGGTCAGCCACCGTTTGCTGCGGAAGTTGCAGCGCCGCAGCTTTGACATTCTGACGTAAATGCTCAACCGATGACGTGCCGGGAATCAGCAAGATATTGGGAGTGCGCTGAAGTAACCATGCCAGCGCTACTTGCATCGGTGTCGCGTCTAAAGACTTGGCGGTGCTTTCAAGTACCGAAGATTGTAGCTGCGTGAACCCACCTAGCGGGAAGAACGGCACATAAGCGATGCCCTGCTGTGCGAGATCGTCGATGAAAGCATCATCTTCCCGGTGTGCCACATTGTACTGGTTTTGCACACAGACAATTTCCGTGATCGTTTGCGCCTCTGCCAACTGTGTAGGCGTGACATTGCTCAAACCGAGGTGACGGATTAATCCCTGCTTCTTAAGTTCGGCTAAGGTCGTTAGCGGCTCGGCGAGAGAACCCTCCGATAGTCCGTGACCGTCACCCATGTCACCCATCAAGCGAAGATTGACGACATCGATCGCATCGAGTCCGAGGTTACGCAGGTTGTCGTGAATTGCCTCAGTCAGATCCTGCCGCGACATCGCGGGAACCCATGATCCATCTTCAGGACGACGTGCTCCAGCCTTGGTTACAATCACCAAATCTTCGGGGTAGGGATGTAGCGCTTGTCGAATAATCTGATTTGTGATGTGAGGTCCGTAGATGTCGCTCGTATCTATGTGATTAATGCCAAGTGCGATCGCTTCGCGCAAAATAGCAACGGCTGCATCCACATCTCGTGGCGCACCCATTACATTGGGACCCGCGAGTTGCATAGCACCATAGCCGATGCGCTTTACTGTGATTGAGGTGTTCGGCAGCGTAAAAGTGCCGCCAAGGTTTGTTTGCTCAGACATATTGCTACTTTCTCCAAGAATTTTTTAGTGATTTAACGAAAGCAATGCAGCATCTCCCTGACTCCTTGAGGACCCTCTTGAGATGCTTTCATCCTGTACAGGATTTGTTGAGAGTAGAGTTGTTGTAAAAGCTGGTCTAATTTTCTGTAAACTTCAGCACAATTTTGCCCCGTGTTCCTCCCTGCTCTAGACGCTGATGTGCCTGAACGACCTGATCCCAAGAAAATACTGAATCAATCACTGGGCGAAGCTGATGACGCTCGATGAGTTTTGTCAAAGCCTCTAATTTTGCTCGGTACTGGGGTGACAAAACAAAATGAATTGTCAGATTCTTTCCCCATGCTTCAAGAAGCGATTGCGGTATTGCAATGTCTACGATGCTTGTAAGCCTACCAAAGGGACGAATGATTTCTAGACTACGCTGAATTGTTTCTCCGCCGATCGTATCTAGAACTAACTCCACACCCAATCCATTTGTTTCTTGACGAATGACTTCTACGTAATCTTCATTTTTGTAATCAATCACTCGATCTGCGCCCAGTTCTGTCACGAAATCTCGGTTGCTAGAACTGCACGTCGCAAAAACGTATGCCCCGATCGCTTTGGCGAGTTGAACTGCGATCGAACCCACCCCACCCGCACCCGCATGGATGAGCGCTGTTTCACCAACTTGTAGATTGCCCCTAGTCACTAGACAATCCCAAGCCGTTCCGCCTGCAAGCGGAAAACAAGCTGCTTCAACGTGCGATAGATTTGCAGGTTTCAAGGCAACAATCGCTGCATCAGCCACATGATACTGAGCGTAGCTACCAAATTCTCCAAAAATTTGCGGTGAGTAATACACTTCATCTCCCACCTTGAAGTCGGTTACGGCTTCGCCAACTGCCTCAATCACCCCTGAAACATCAACTCCAAGGATGGCGGGTAATTGAACCAGTTCCTTGTAATCACCACGACGAGTTTGGTAATCGACCGGGTTAATCGAGGTTGCACAAACTCTGACTAACACCTGATGCGCCTTAATTGTTGGTGTGGGAACCGTTTGAATCTCAAACTTCTCAGCATCACCAAACGCAGTTAATACGGCTGCTTTCATAGATTCCACCTGAGCCAACTCTCCTTGATTTAGAATAAACAGTGCCGTTGTACAAACCGACCTTCACACTACCAGCGCTCGACTGTTCAGAACATCGTGTGATCGTTAGCCGACGCTTCCGGGATGGTTTGTAGCACGTCCCAATGCTCGACTATCTTGCCTTTATCATTTAGACGGAAAATGTCGATGCTTGCCCAGTCGTTGTCGCCCGGCCATTGCTGGTAGCAATGCAAGACTATATAGTCGCCTTCAGCAAAGACGCGCTAAAACTGGACGCACTTGCCCGGATAGTCTTTCGCCATCCTCTCGAAATATTCGATGAAAGCCTGCTTCCCGTCGGCCACGGCTAGGTTGTGCTGGATGTACACATCGCCGACATATTTCTCGATGGCTTTTGCGGGCTGACGCTGATTGAACATCAGGTCATAAAATGTTGTGACCGTCTGTTTGTTCTGCTCAAGTTTATCCGTCATCCGTTCCACACCTCACATTACCCAAATCGCCCAACGGCTCAAATCAGCGGCGGTAAAGAAACTCGAACGCAGCACTAGCGGCTTGAAACCGTCTGCTAAACTGACCAACCACGATACTTGTTCTAATGAAGATTGAATCACCTTGATTTAGACGAAATCTTCCATAATCAGAGAGTGATTTAAGCCGCTAGCAGCAACGCTACCCTGAAAAACAGCAGCGGCGATCACTTGCATGGGTGAAGTGATGTCACCTGCCGCATAAACACCTTTGACGCTAGTTTCGTTAAAAACATTGGTCGTCTTGATTAAATTGAATTCATTCAACTCACAGCCTAACTTTTCAGCTAGGTTTGAATGGAGTGTTTGCTTTAGTCGGATCAATATTCCGCGACGCGCAATTTTCTCATTTGCCTCAAAAACAATGTTTTCTAATTGTCCGTTATCGCCCTCGAGTCGGATGATTTTCTCTTCACGAACAAGGATTTTGTGGTTTTCCAACAGTGTCCTTTGATCAGCGGTTAGATCGGCTTTGCCGTTGGTACAGAGGACTAAATCAGCACTCCAATTTTTCAGCAATGCCGCCATTTCGATGCCCGTTTCGCCATTTCCAACAATGGCAAGCGGCTCGTCGCGCACTTCCCATGCATGGCAATAGGGGCAATGAAATACGCTTTTTCCCCAGAAGTCACCAAAGTTTTCGAGAGCTGGAAACTCATCCATTACCCCGAAAGCCAGCAAAATTTTGCGCGTTTTTTTTACCGTGCCATCCTCAAACACAACTTCAAATTGATTGCCGGATGGGTTAATTTCCTTGACCCCGATCGCTTGAAATTCAACGCTTTTATAAGGTTTGAGCTGGTTGCGCCCAATGCTCAAAAGTTCATGCGGACTGATGCCATCGCGGGTGAAAAAGCTGTGCGACTCGTGTGCGGCAGCGTTACGCGGATTCCCTTCGTCGCAGACTAACACGCGACGGCGACTTCTGCCTAAAACCAGTGCCGCACTGAGTCCAGCGGAACCGCCACCGACAATGACACACTCGTAAAGCTCTTTGTTTTGGTTCATTATATTTTTCTGTTCTCCAACTGAATAGACAGTCACTCTAAACTCATACACTCCGCTCTAACTTGGATTTCGCTGAAGAGCCGATCGCGTTGTGTTGATCTGAAGTGTACTGAGTTTCAATACTTGATTTCTTCCAGATTCTTATGGTGAAGCGCGAGTTCGTTGCGTTAGCATCCGATTTAGATACTAATGTTCAGAATTCACTTGCCATGTCATCACAATGATTTCTGCAAACACTAAGACAACTAATAGCCTCAAAAACGCTCGTAAAATGGCTTCCATCGTCCAGTTTTAACTCTAAATATCCCAGATCATCCAAACAATGTTCACTCCAATCACCAACCAGGGTAGAATTACCGCTGAATTCCGTCTGCGATAGAAGCGGATCGTCGTCTCGCGCCAAAATGGGAAGGTGCTGAGGAGGCAAACAATGTAGGAGACTCCTGCACTTCCTCGACACCGAAGCTTAATTGCTGAATGCTTGATTCGTCTATCGATTTTTGATTGTTTTCAGAAAACCAAGATAATTCGATGCTGCTTCCTGAGCGTTTTCGATCAGCAGCAAATGTCCTGCTTTGGGTAATTGAATAATTTGATTCCCTGGAAGACAGCGATATGAGCGATCGACATCCCGAATATCATAGATTTTGTCTTCCTGACCCCAAATTGCCAGGGTCGGAACCCAACTGTGAGGCAGCTGACAAAGCACATCATCATAAAGATTCACAATGTCCCAAGTCTGCTGATAATTTCGATTACGATTCACATAATCGTTTACTTTCTCGGTTTTGACCTCATCCGGAATCGTAGGAGGTGTCACGAAAAGCAGACTAATTTCTAAATCGAACTGCTCTTTGGTAATCGGAATAAAGGGATTGATACCCTCAATGATCGATTTCCTGACGCTAGCTGCCCAATTCGTTACGCCTAGCGGTGAACCGATAAAGGCAAGGCTGCGAACTTGGTTGGGATAAAGCTGGCTGTAAAGGGCTGCGATCGTGCCCCCCATCGAGCTACCTGCAACATCAAGGGATTGAATCTTTAGCTGCTCGACAAACTGGTGCAGGAGGACTACCTGATTCTCTAGCGCATAGTCTTTCACGGTAAATCCAGTACTCTTGGCATAACCGGGTAGATCGGGTGCGATCGCTTGATAGCCTGCTCTAGCCAACTCGCACATCATGCCATTCCACTGCTCTTTCTCGGCAAATAATCCATGCAGCAGTAAAATCGGCTGTCCTGTCCCTGCTTGATTATAGGAAAGCGTTCCACTCCCGATTTGGGTAGAGCGAGTTGCGATGTCACAAGTTGAAGCAGGAGTTGCGCGATTCAGCCAACCAGAGCCAACAAGCACACTGACAACCAGAACGATGATAACTAACAGGCAATGTGCAACTTTCAATAAGGAAAATTCCACCGTATGCTTCTGGTAAGCAATTATGCCAGAACAGAAGGTGAAAAAAAAGTTTGATATCGAAGAGTTTATCATTGCTGTTTTCTGCTGTGTGGATGAGCTTAAAAACAGGACTGCATTTGCAACTTCAAGCGGTGTTCCAGCTCGTCTCTCTGTCTTGTTACCCTAGCGGAACTTGAGCTGAACCATGCCCGCACGTTTTAATCGTTCAAGAGTGGCGACATTTGCGTTCCAATCAGTTCAATGGAGCGCATCAGTTGGGCGTGGTTCATCTGCGCGTTGTCCATTTGAAACGTTACTCTCGAAATGCCGCCGAGCGATTCGCTGTGACGGCGGATTTTCTCCGCCACTTCTTCAGGACTGCCGACCAGTAACGCGCCGGTCGCGCCGCGCTGCGCGTCAAAAGCGGCGCGCGTAACGGGCGGCCAGCCTCTCTCTCTGCCAATTCTAGTGAAGGTTTCGGCGTAGCCTGGAAAGAACTCTTCAACGGCTTGTTCAGTCGTGTCGGCGACATAACCGATTGAATGCAATGAAACTTTCAATGTTTCGGGCGCGTGTCCGGCGTACTCTCCGGCATCGCGGTATAAATCTATGAGCGAGCGAAAGCGATGCGTTTCGCCGCCGATAATGGCGACCACGAGTGGCAGTCCAAGCATTCCGGCGCGGCGGAAAGATTGCGGCGTACCGCCGACCCCGATCCAGATGGGAAACGGCTTTTGCAGCGGACGCGGATAAATTGCTTGGTTTTCCAGCGCGGGGCGAAATTTGCCCGACCAATCGACCGTTTCATTGTCCCGAATTTTGAGCAAGAGTTCGAGCTTTTCAGCAAAAATCTCATCGTAATCGCCGAGACTAAATCCAAATAGCGGAAAAGCTTCGGTGAAAGAGCCGCGCCCGACAACCATTTCGGCGCGACCTTTTGAAATCAAATCGAGCGTGGCGAATTGTTGAAACACACGCACCGGGTCAGCCGCGCTCAGCACCGTAACCGCGCTGGTTAGACGGATGCGCTCGGTGCGTGCGGCGGCAGCGGCGAGAATAACCGCGTTTGCCGAATCTAAAAATTCATGCCGATGATGCTCGCCGATACCGAAGATATCCAAGCCGGAACGATCCGCCTGCTCTATTCTCTCCAGCAGTTCGGCGACAGACTGCGTAGCATCCGCCGTTTCACCATTTTCACTCGTTCCAACCGAGGCAAAACTGTCAATTCCAACTTCCATATCATTTCCCAAGCGTTTTGCGAATGAAATAGACTTAATCCGAAATAGTAGAAAGCCTTGCTGTACGAGTTAAGCTGCTGTTCTCTCGCTCAGCAAAAACGCCTAACCATCTTCAACTCAGAGGGGTCACGCTACTACCGCGATCTGAATTATCAGGGAGCGGAATGAATTCAGTTTCACCGGGCACCGCCGGGAAGCGGCGGTCTTGCCAATCTCGTTTTGCCTGCTCGATACGTGCTGAGCGGCTCGACACAAAGTTCCAGTACTTTGTGCGATCGCCCACTGGTGCCCCGCCGATAATCATTGCTTTTGCCTCAGCCTCCGCCCGGATATCTACTGATTCATCCGGCGCTAAAACGGCTAAACGATATGGCTCTAAAGGCTCTCCATTTACGAATAGGCCAGATGTGACGCTATAAACGGCCCTTTCTAAACCTTCCGTTGGCGCTAGCTGAAATTGACTACCCTCTGTGAAAACGAGCGCTAGGTAAAGAGTAGCAGAGTAGGTTTTAACGGGTGATTGGTGAGATTGGTAGTTACCGGCGATCAAGGTTGCGCTGGTTCCTGTTTGAATCCACCTCGGTAAATCAGTCGCCGGATAATGTGAAAAGCTGGGTTCAGCTTCTTCAGCGCTTTCGGGGAGGGCAATCCAGGTCTGAATGCCGTGAAGAGTAGATTCTTTCTCTCTAAAGCTCTCGGGCGATCGCTCAGAATGAACAATACCTTTGCCCGCTGTCATCCAGTTCACCTCACCCGGAAAAATCTCTTGTACTGTACCTAGACTATCTCTATGCAGAAGGCTTCCTTCAAACAAATAGGTAACCGTCGCCAAATTGATGTGTGGATGGGGTCTAACATCGACGCCTTCCCCAGCCGGGAAAACAGCTGGGCCTAAGTGATCAAAGAAGATGAACGGTCCAACCATTTTTAGGGTTTCACTCGGTAAGATTCGCTGTACACTAAACCCACCTAAATTGTGCTTTTCAGGCGTGATTAATTGCTGAATACTCATTTTTGTATGATCCATTCTTAGTTGACTTTGTGGACGAAGATACAATCTTATTTCTGTTTCATAAGATTGATCACTGAAATACTTTCGAGCTTCTGCCGGTCGAATGAAGTCTGCGTCTTTATCACATCAACGCCTTCAGTCCGATGTGATAGGGGTTGGCTGGAAGCACCGAATCCTCGGCGATCGTAGGTGATAACCCGATACCCTTCTTTGAGCAGCACCGCCACCTAGGCATGAGAGTCTCCTATTTTGTGAATGGGCCGGGCGTATCTGATAGTCGGGGAATGGCACAATGTAGTTTCTATTCAGAAGGTCGGCAAGTCATGATCCCTTCCTTTTGAGTATTAGCATTGGGATTACTGCCCATCGCTCGAACCGCGATCGTGGGTTCATAGCCAAGCTAACAACGCACCAAGACCGTATCTTCAGATTGAGTCACATACAGCACATAAACGGGTCTACCCCCTAACACAGCAGGAACAAGGTTGGGAGGTGCGGGGGCTGTTGCAATCAGTGTTGACTGATTCGCCGGGTATATATCTGGTGTCTCCGCCGGAGTAGGCTTTATTTGGAGCGATTGCAAACTGATCAGGACTAATGCTGTGGAAATGACTAGTGAAATCAAGAATTGAGCGGATAGTTTGAACATAACTCAGAGGTTTTAGTTGAGATTTACCCGAAAGAGAAAGAATGTCAGAGAGAAAGGTGGCGATCGCAGAATTTGCAGATGAATTCTTATTCGTCAGAATCACCTATTTCTAAATAGGCTAAATGGGCAGGTTTTTCACGTGGTGCTTAGCCATTAGTTTTTTTCGAGTGCGGCTTGCTTTAATTGAATCGACTGCTTTTTCGCCAATCATGATCGTTGGTGCGTTCGTATTGCCTGTAGTAATTGTTGGCATGATAGAAACATCCACGACCCGCAAGCCTTCAATTCCATGCCCTCGCGGTGGTTGTGTCGCAAAAAATTCCTGAAGCGCTATCTGTAGAGTTACAACACGTGCAGTTCAACTCCATGTGTAGCATTTCTAATTTTTTTGCGATACAACCGAACGTATCCATGAACGCTTAGGAACCTTTGGAAGTTCCCGTCCAAGGCAAGATTTGCTTCAGTTCAGGGTTGTCGAAATGCCGATCGACTACTGCGCTACAAACCCACCATCTACCAGCAATGTTGCACCTGTTGTGAACGATGCCATCTCAGATGATAAAAACAGGACTGCATTTGCAACTTCAAGCGGTGTGCCAACTCGTCCGATCGGGTGAAGTCCTGTCAAGTAAGCTTTGGCTTCATCTGTAACTGCTTCAAACATATCTGTTTGGATTGCCCCTGGTGCAACGACATTGATGCGAATACCTGCTTTGGCATATTGGAGTGCAGCAGCTTTTGTTAAGCCTACTACTGCATGTTTACTCGCGGTGTAGAGGAGTATGTTAGGAAGTGCAACGACTCCAACCACAGATGCCATATTAACGATCGCACCACTTCCCTGTTTCAACATCTGAGCAATTTCATATTTCATCGACAACCAAACACCTTTGACATTGACGTTCATCGCGCGGTCATATTCCGCTTCTGTTTGCTCAATCAATGAGGGGTTTTCGCCGCCCATTCCTGCATTATTAAAGGCAATATCCAACCGACCAAAAACGCCAACCGCTTTATCAACCATTGCTTCAACATCGGCTTCTTTCGTGACATCTGCTTGCACAAAAATCGCCTCTCCGCCAGCTTCCTTGATCAATCGAACCGTTTCTTCACCTTCATCAATTCGACGACCCACCACCACCACCTTTGCTTGTTGTTGGGCATAAGCGATCGCGGTTGCACGGCCAATTCCTGAAGTTCCGCCAGTGACTAACGCCACTTTATCTTGCAGTATCATTCTATTTCTCCTGTTCTATTTTCATACAGCATGTTGATCTCCGGCGTTGCTTCCTGTCCGTTTGTCGGGGTGTTCTGCGCTGTGGACTTCATGTAGGCGGAGGCGAAATAGGTGGTAAAGAGTAGCGCGATCGCGAAAAGGGTTGTGCGGCGCATTGGTATCTTTTGAAATGAGAGTCGAAATCCAAAGAGGTTGAATTCCAGTACTTATCGTCGTGATTTTGCAGTTTTGAACATGGCATTTACCTACGGAAGGATTCCGTCTTTTTGCAATTGCTTTTGGAGCGTTTTCGGCAGGCTTTTAATATTGCAATGTCTTGGAGAACTACCCTCATAGCGCCAGGACTGAATTTCACTAGAGCGATCAAACTCGACATCAATCTCACAGAAATCACGATCGACAATCGTGTTGCCTCCGCTAATTATCGTAGTTGTCTCGCCTCGATCGTTCTGAAACTCATTCACAGAGGTTGCCTGATTAAACTCCCGTTCTCGATCCGTTCTGTAGGAATAAATTGTGTTTCCATTGGGTAACGTGAGCGTTGTCGTGGGTGTACCATATCTGCGAACAAACTCATTGATATCCCGACCAATCCAACTGTTCATTGTGCTATTCAATTGTTCTTCCGCTCGTCGATCGTCGCACCCGAACAAGCTCACGCTTGCTAAAATTAGCAGCATCGAAATCCAAGTCTTCATATTCATCCCTCTGTGTTGAAAGTTTTCATGTGCGATCGTTCATTTCAGTCGCAGTAAAACCAGGTCAAAGGACACAATCGATTATTCGTGCAGTCGTTTAAAAGGAGAGTCAATCGCGTTGTGTTATCTGAAGTGTACTGAGATTCAATGCTTGATTTCTTTCAGATTCTTATGGTGAAGAGCAAGTTCGTCTCAGTATCATCCGATTTAGCCATCAAATTTTCAGAATTTACTTGCCATGTAATCACAATGATTTCCGCAAACACCAAGACAACTAATAGCTGCGAAAACGCTCGTAAAATGGCTTCCATTGTCCAGTTCTGACTCTGAGCCTCCCAGATCATCACAACAATGTTCACTCCAATCACCAACCAGGTAGAATGACCACTGAATTCCGTCTACGATAGAAGCGGATCGTCGTCTCCCGCCAAAATGGGAAAGTGCTTAGAATACAAGCAATGCAGGAGGCTCCTGCACTGCTGAACAAGCTTCTTTGAAGACAAGGCAGGTTTGGGTATCCAAGCGCGATTGCCGTCAGACAAACTCCTAGCGCGAGATACAGGAAAGTAAACAAGGTAAATCGTTTCTTTTTTTCTCCAATAGAGCTTATTCTCTGTACCAGAGGCATTGCTGAATTAAGGGATGAACCTGGTAGGGACTGGAACATCCCCGAACTTGAGGTAGTGAAGTAACAGTCGGACGGAGTGAGCTAGCATGTCTACGGACTTGGAGTAGCAAAGTGTCTTGCGGTGCAGTCGAGCCAGATAGTGACGCAATCGTGTGTTTTCGCCTTCCACCCGAGTCATGTAGGTCTTGGAGACAATGTGATCACCTTCTGGAATGAAACCGGGATACACTGACCAGCCATCGGTAACGTAGAAATAGCAGTTCCAGGCGGCCACGATAGACCAGAGTGGGGCAAAGGTTTCAGCACTATGGTCACCCAGTACCCAGCCTAAAATCCCTTTTTTGAAGTGGTCAACGGCTGTCCACAGCCAAATCTTGTTTTTTTGAGCCGACAAAGGTTTCTAACTCGTCACGTTCGCCGACCTCTGGC
>NZ_JACJOX010000081.1 GCF_014695775.1 Leptolyngbya sp. FACHB-60
CGGCAAGCACTTTATCCCGTAAGTCATCACTATAGGCGGCTGGCATTGGGCGTAGGGGTACAGTGGAGACACGACTTTTCTATACTGTCCTAATAACACCTTTGGCTGCTATACCAGTCAATGGGCGCTGGGTGGTCGCTCCAGGCGCGCTACCAACATCGACTGGGACGATCCGAATTTCGAGGAGCAGGCGTACGATCCGTGGGTCGCTTATAGCCGGTCGAAAACCACCAATTCATTGTTCGCTGTGGAGTTTGACAGGCGGCATCGCGATCGCGGCCTTCAGGCTGCTTCGGTGATGCCCGGAAACAGTCTGACGGATCTACCCCGCCATTTCTCGCCGGAGGACTTGCAGGGCCTTTTGCAGACGGTTGACGCAGCGCGCACCGAAGCGGGACTGCCGCCGAAAGCGTTGAAAGAAATTCCGCAGGCAGCCGCAACGTCGGTCTGGGCCGCAGTCGTGGCTAACAAAGACGAGATTGGTGAATACTGTCTTGAAGATTGCGCGATCGCGCCGATCGACGACACGCCCAATCCATTTGCCGACGGCGTCAGGTCGTATGCGCTCGACGCTAACAAAGCTAAGCAGCTTTGGGCGAAAAGCGAGGAATTGATCAGCGCTGTGTCCTGAAGATTATCGCGTAAGAATTTGACAAAATATCCTAAAAATCTGAAAGAAACCGTGCATTAAAACTCATTACACTTTGGTTAATCAGACGAGAATCCAATGCGGTATTCATAGGAGATTTCAATGCCTTACGTTAGTGTTGGCCAAGAAGATTCTGCAACCATTGATCTCTACTACGAAGATATTGGGACAGGTCAACCGATTGTTCTCATTCACGGATTTCCCCTCAACGGTTATTCCTGGGAAAAGCAGGTTTTAGTGCTGCTAAATGCGGGGTATCGAGTGATTACCTACGATCGCCGAGGGTTTGGTGCTTCTAGCCAACCCTCGTTTGGCTATGACTACGATACGTTTGCAGCAGATTTGAACGTGCTAATGACCAAGCTTGGCTTACATGATGCTGTGTTAGTCGGCTTTTCAACGGGAACAGGCGAAGTCATGCGCTATCTTGGCAAATATGGCTCAGAGCGGGTGCAGAAAGCCGTTCTGATGGCCCCAGTGCCGCCCTTTTTGCTGAAGATCGATGATAATCTCGAAGGCGTTGACCAAAGCATTTTCGATGGCATCATGAAAGCGATTTTTGAAGATCTTCCAGCCTATTTTGCTGCGTTTTTCAGAGAATTCTTCAAGGTGAATATGTTGCTTGACGATTCTCGTTCCGAGAGGTTACACCAGCGCATTAGCGACGATGCCATTCAGGCCAGTTGGAATGTTGCCGTCGGTGCGTCTACCAAAGGAACGTTAGATGGTGTACCGGCCTGGCTGACTGATTTTCGTGATGATCTGCCCCGCATTGACGTGCCAACTTTGATCATTTATGGAGATAGCGATCGCATTTTGCCGCTTGAGTCCACCGCAGCAAGACTCCTGAAGCTGATTAAAAACAGTCAACATGTTGTCATTCCTGGCGGACCGCACGCCATCAACAGGACTCACGCTGATCAGGTCAATCCCGTGTTACTAGACTTTCTTCAGCTCAGTTCTAAGATCAAAGGAATTCGTCACCATGTCTAAAGTGTCTTCTGACCACCCGCAGAAGACCCCCGCCGCGTCCGCACCAAACAAAGTCTCCCGTCCAGACTGGCTCGAAGTCGTTGTCGGTCTCGTCGTCTGCGCAATCGTCGGGTACGGAGGTGGCTCGCAGCTATCGCGGCTCGGGCTCGACCCCGTGGTCTACGGATTGGTCTTCACTGCGCTGTCTGGTGTCGCTGGCATCGCCGGGTTTGCTGCCGCTGTGCTGCTCCGCATCCGTCCCCTGCGCGCCTTTGGCGTTCGCCGAACCTCCAGACGCTGGCTCATCACCGGGGCTGGGGCGGGAGTGGTCACCTTCGTGGTCAAAGGTCTGGCGGACCTGACCTACATCGCCATCACCGGGGATAGCTCCACCCCTCAGACCATGTACGCCGAAGGTGGCAGTGGCGGAATACTGTCTCTAATTCTGGCGACGATGTTCCTCGGTCTCCTCACACCCCTTGGCGAGGAGCTGCTCTTCCGGGGCGTCGTCGCCAACGCGCTGCTGCGCTACGGTCCGTTCATCGGAGTCGTGGGCAGCACGTTGGATTTTCGCCCTCGATCACGGCATCAATATCGTCTTCCCTTCAGCTGTGGTAATGAGTCTTGTCGGTGCCGAGCTGCTGCGCCGCAGTGGCTCGGTCTGGCCCGCTGTCGTCGTTCATGTCGTCTTCAACCTGCCCACGATTCCGGTAATGGTGCTCGCCGGTATGGGCTGAACTATCAGCAACCAGATTAAACGAGCAAATCACCATGTCTCACGTTTCTTCTAATCACCCACGAGATCTTGACCTACCCATGCACGACGCAGGTCCAACAGCCCCCGCTAGGAGAACCCTGCTCACTCGCAAAAGCTACAGCAGTACTCGCCATAGTGTGGGTTGCCTCCAGTGCCAAAACTAAGGATTTAGAAGCCACTATCGACAATCGTACTGAACAGAGAAACACCATGGATAAGCCCGAGTTTTTTGCCACCCCCGGGTATGGGGAATACATGCTGGATGAATTGCATTACTCGCAAGCGGTAAAAATTGGCGATCGCGTGGAGACATCTGGCCAAGGTGGTTGGAATGACGATCTGCAAATTCCCGAATTGCTTGCGGACGAGATTGCTCAAGCGTTTCAGAACGTAGAGCGAACGTTGGCGACTGCCGGTGCTAGTTGGGAGCATGTGGTTCACGTTAATTCTTACCATGTTGGCGGGTTGCCCGCGGAGGTTAACGATGCGATGGTTAGGCTATATCTCCACTACATGCCCAACCACGTCTCCATTTGGACACAGATAGGAGTCGCGGCGCTTGGACTGCCAACGATGCGGATTGAAATCCGCGTTACTGCAATTGTTCTGTGAGGTTCGCATAAACGGCAGCGCTGTCGCTTGTGCGTAGAAAGAGCGTGACGATGAGAAACAGCCGGATGCCGTTCTTGAGCGCGAACCTATTCATAGGATGTTTGCCTTCATGTTGGGTGATTTCGTAAGATAGCCTTTGATCACGCAACGTGAGTGGTCATAAAACAACGGATATGATTCGCGATCGCATCTCCACACTCTTCTAGGGCAAAGTGTCCGGTATTAAGGAAGGTGTCGAGGCTGATGGCTGCCAGACTTTGAACACCATTGGTGTATTGCCAACGAGTTCCTTACAGGGTGAGGAGAAAATTGAGTTTATCTGCATTCCCAGGGAAGCAATCGCAGCAGTATGCCCTGACGGGTTCCCAAAATTGGAGTATTGCCATAGGTTCATCGGCATTGACCTTCACGCTCAAGGTTTAAGCGTCCAATAAGCCAGTCTGCGAAATTTTCCTACATTTCACCACTGAAGATCTGCCAGTCAAACGCAATTAAGAAATGCAGTTGCTACTTAAACGTCAACTGCTGAAGTTCCTTTTGATTCCAGTTGCCTAACCTGGCGGCAGCTTCGTAGGTGCTTTGCAAGAAATCTAACAACGCCTGATCGGGTGATTCTGCCTCACGGACAGCGTCATAGGGCAAAATAAATTCACCCAGTTCCTTATTGTAAAATGCAGCATCGGGACGAACCTCAGCCTGCTTAAACCCATCGGGTTCTGGGTACGCATAGGAAAAAAACGCTGGGTATGATAATCCGGCTCCGGGCCAGAATCCAGCACTACTGACTTCCTGGGAGTAGGCTTCCTTTGCCACTACATCCGGCAAATTTGGCACCCCTCCCGGATGCTCTGGAGCCGATCGCCCAGAAAAGCGAGTCACGGCTAAATCAAAACTTCCCCAAAAAAAATGAACGGGACTAACCTTGCCGGAAAAATGTGAACGAAATTCTCGAAAGACGCGATCGGACTGTAGCAGCACTCGCCAGAATCGATTGGCATAGTCCGCATCATAAGCAGCATGGGTTTCATCCTGCTCAAATTGAATCGGATCTGAAACTTCGTTCGGTTTGGTGTTAATGGTGATATGAAGGTCGAGTGCACTGAGCGTTTCCATCACGTTCTGGTAGAAATCAGCGACAGAGCGAGGGTAGAGAGCGATCACCCGTCTTGCCCCTTCGCTGGTTTGAATCAGCAGCTCATGATCGATGAAATCGAAGTCGATTTGAAAGATCCGGCTACCATAGGGAATCGTGGAAGTGGTCAGTCCCCGAACGGTTAAATAGAGGGGAATATGCCAGGAATGATTAATCCACGGAGTTTGGGCCAATCGGATTTTGCCGATGATTTGCGTCCACATGTGTAGGGTGGCATAGGTATCCTGCCATGCGTCTAGGGGTAAACTCGGCCAAATATCTGTTAGGGCAGGCTGATTTGACATTATGGTTTCCTCGCGAGTAGAAAAGGGGTACGTGATCAATAGTTCTTCTGTTGTTCGTCGGCAAAACACCACAGCCATTGTTCTCCCAATTCGGCTGAACTGATCACCGTGTGTCCGCTCTCTTCGTAATGGCGGCGAGCGTGTTGATTTTTAGACGAGTCGCAGCACAGCATTTTGCCGCAGGTTTGGCAAATTCTCAAGTGAACCCAGCGATCGCCAACTCGAAGGCATTCCTCACAGCGAAATACCGGGTAATTGGCTTTTGAAATCATATCCTCTAGCGTCAATTCGTTCAGGTGTTGACAAGACATCGAGGATTCCTGTGAATGTGCAAGATATGTACTTGATCAAATGGGATACAGCCATCTGCGAAAGAGTTGGGTGAGGCGCGGCATAATCACGTAGGTGAGCAGGGCAACCGTTAGACCTGTAACTAACAACGTTCTAAGCAATGCCGGAAGCTCCGCTAAGAGCGGTACTAGCAAACGATTGAGAATAGATATCGTGAAAAACACTCCCAGCCATGTCACGATTGCCATTTTGTAGCGCGGAGGTGGAGCCTTCATCGGTTTGTTGGGAAGCATGAACCAGGTTTCTAGACCTGTCAGGGTTTGAATGGTTTCAGGCTTTTCAATCAAAGGTTGTAACCGCTCTAACCATTCTTGCCGCACGCTGGATTCTAGCCAGGCTTTGAGGTTGTCGTAATGATCAAATTTGACAATTGCCACATATTCAGGATGAGCGTGATCACCGGGACGGATCACACTCACCCCTAAATGTCCCTTAAATTGGTGGGCAGCAATCGCAATTCCGTGCAACCACTCCTCATACCCCTGTTCACGCCCAGTTCGAATGAGGTGAGAAATAATGGCGGTTACCTGATAGGTGTCTTCGTCGGTACCCACAACCAGTGGATCTAGCATCACACATGACCTCAAAACTTTAGCTACCCAAAAAGTGATGATAGTTAATGCGCGATCGCTGCTCTTAAAGCAGATTGGGCATTAGCGATCGCCAGCTCACGGGCTTCATCCCCCATATTCAAGCTATCGGCATAGACGAACTCAACATCCGTTATCCCAATAAACCCAAAAATGAGTTTTAGATAGGGTGTTTGTAAATCATAGGCATGAGTCGGGCTACCTTCGGGGTAGGCTCCGCCTTGAGCCATAATGATCGTCATTTTCTTGTTGTGAACCAGTCCCTTGTAACCTGTTTCATCAACGGAGAATGTACGTCCCGCTCGCACAATCTGGTCAAGATAGGCTTTGAAGTTAGCGGGAATGCTGAAGTTATACATGGGGATACTGAAAACGTAGCGATCGGCTGATAAAAACTCGTCGATCAATTCGTCGGAAATTTGAATTGCAGCGGCTAACTCAGGTGTATGTTGATCGGAGGGAGTAAATGCAGCCGCGATCCAGTCTTCGCTCACAAAAGGAACAGGGTAGTGCCCAATATCACGGTAGGTGATGGTGTCGTTGGGATGAGTGGTTTTCCACTGGTCAATGAACTCTCTAGAGAGCGTGCGAGAGATGGAGCGATCGCCACGCGGACTCGCATCTAAATGGAGAATGTGGGTCATAGAATAAATCTCAGATTGTGAATGAAGAATGCAGCGGCCTCAGCAAACCCCTCGATCTCGAAAAACTGGTGCAGGCCGTGGTCGAACTCACCCAGGCTCGTTTACCGAGCGACGCTCAGCGCTTGTAGCACGGCTTGGGCCGCCGTCTCGGAAGAGGCCGGATTTTGCCCGGTGATCAGGAGGCCGTCATGCACCACGTGGATCTGCCAATCCTCGGCTTTAGAGTAGTTGCCGCCGTTCTGCTTTAGCATGTCTTCTACCAGAAAGGGCACTACATCGGTCAGGCCCACGGCATCTTCCTCGCTGTTGGTGAAGCCGGTTACGCCTTTATTTTGCACCAAAGGCTTACCATCGGGCGCTTTGGCATCGCGCAGCACCCCAGGGGCGTGGCACACGGCGGCCACGGGCTTATTGGCCCCATAGAAGGCTTCGATCAAGGCAATGGAGTGGGTATCGTCGGCGAGATCCCACAGTGGGCCGTGGCCACCGGGGTAAAACACGGCGTCGTAGTCGGCAGCTGACAGCGTAGCCAGCACAGCGGTGTTGGCCAGAGCTTTTTGGGCGTCAGAATCCTTGCTAAAGCGAGCGGTGGCCTCGGTTTGGGCGTCAGGCTCATCGCTTTTGGGGTCTAGCGGGGGGTGCCCGCCCTGGGGCGAGGCTAGGGTAATGTCGGCTCCAGCATCTTTGAACACGTAGTAAGGGGCCGCGAATTCTTCTAGCCAGAAGCCAGTTTTTTTGCCGGTGTCTCCTAGCTGGTCGTGGGAGGTCAAAATCATCAAAATTTTCATGGTTATTCCTGAGTTAAATGAATTGCAAGTTGTGGTCAAAACGGCGATGGGGCTTAGTCGCTAACCGCCGATCAGCTCGACTAGGGCCAATTGCAGAATGAAATCAAAAGCTAAACATCTCTGCTTGTGCTTTTAAGTGAAACGTCTGTTTACCCTCAAGGGTTGATGACGTAAGCGATCGCGCCATGAACTGAGTCTGCAAGACAACGCCAAATTTCATCACTTAAGATCCGCAAGTTAAGCACAGAGTTAAGATTTTCGTGTCACATGCCCAAAGAGCATTCGCCCAGTTGCACCTTGAATATTCATGCCTTCAAGCATGAAACTGTGCAATTTACTTGCTCGATCCATTTGCATGGCTGTTTGCACAAAATCAATGTAGGTGGTTGCCTTCAAGCTGTCGCCTATAGCAAGTTAAATTTTTTACAGTGCAAATTGATAGATTAACCATGCTATCGCAGAGTAGAAGGCTGGCTCTAACTTAAGTTAGAATCCGAGTTTGATCGAAAGTACATTCATACAACCGATCGACCATCCCTGTCTGAATGCAAAATCCGGTAGCGATGT
>NZ_JACJOX010000082.1 GCF_014695775.1 Leptolyngbya sp. FACHB-60
CAACGTCTCAAACCTTGGCTTGAGGTGTTTGCTATTCCTGGATTGCGTCATGGCTTGTATCGGCTGATGAATTGCATGCATCAGTTTCGGGCTAGTCCACTAGCTATTCAGGTGAAAGTTGCCTGAACAATCCTTTTTGCTTAACGAAAGTGACTAAAGAGGGATATATACAACCAATGACCTCAGCCTATGAGGGCCAGCACGGCATGAACCGTCAGGTGGGCGATCATTGCGGACTCTAGCCCGTAGCGCCAGAATAAATACCCCGCAACCCCTGCAACTAAAGAATTTTGGATCAGCAAGAACCCCACTAGGGCTGGGGTTAACGGCAGTCCTAAGGCGATCGCATAGGGCAAGTGGGCCATAGCAAACACCAGAGAGGAAACGGCAATGGCGACTACCACCCATCGGGCCTGGGGTTTACCCTGGCGCTGCTGCCCAAATCGCCAGCCCAGCCATAGCAGCAGCGTCATAAGTCCCCAGCGGATCAGAATTTCTTCGGTGATACCGCCGTAGAGAAATCGCACTAGCAGCGGGGTGGGCTCAGCCGCCCCATAAGCTGGTGGCAGCAGCGGGCGAGACAGCAGGGTAATCGCCGTCAGTAGTGCGCCGCTGATCAACCCACCCACCACACCGGGCAACAGTTGAGGAACCATGGCTTGCCGCCACGATCGCCCAACGGTTAAAGCCTCTGCCCCCGGTGCCATTAGCCCCAGCCGGTGAGCCAAGAGCACGCCTGTCAGCACCGCTACCGACACCAAAACCGTGGGCTGCACCAGCATCAGTAGCCTGACCACGGCGGCAGGTGGGGCACCCTCTGGGAGCAAGGGCAAAGGCAGCAACCCCAGGGTCATCACCCCAGCCATGCCTGCCAACCACAGCAACCCAAACAGTTGCAGCCTAGAGTTCTTATGCTCAACCATGACTCTATCCTCAACTTCATTCCAGAATTGTTATCAAGCGTTCGCGAACTTATCGTCATAGGGTGCAGGTCGTCCCTTCGTCGGGCAGATTGAGATTGATCAGGTAGTTGGCGATGATGTCGTCGATGCAGGCGTTCCCGGCGACGAAGACCACACCGTGCTGTTTGCCCTCGACGGTGAGCAGGCTGGCACCGAGCGTCTCGGCGAGGCTGATGCCGCCTGAGTACGGGGTGGCCGAGTCGCGGGTGGCCGCGACAACCAGGGTCTGCGGGAGTCCTTCAATGTTCTGTGCATACGGAAAGCCGAGGGTGGGCTGCACCGGCCAGTGCTCGCATAGGTTGCGGGCCGTGACGGGCCTGCCCGTGTCCATAAACGGTGCCACCTCGTAGATGCCGCGCATCATTTCCGTTTCCTGCTCGGGCGTGTGGCGTTCCTCATCGAGGCAGTCAATGGCGGTCAAGGCATCACCAAGGTTGCTGTAACTGCCATCGGGACTACGCCCGGCAGAAGCGTCGCGCATCAGCATCAGGGTCTCGCCCTTGCCAGCTTTAAGGTCGGCGATGCCCTGGATGAGCACCGGCCAGATTTGCTCGATGTTAAGCGCGAACAGCACACCGGTCAAGGCTTCGAGGTCGCTAAACTTGCGTCCGTCGGCGGTGACGATCGGTTTGTCAAACAGGGGTTGCACGAGTTGCTGGAAGACGGCGGTGGCCTGTGCGGGGACGGTTCCTAGCGGGCAATCCGGGCTCTGGGTACACAAAGCCGCGAAATTCTCGAAAGACTCCTGGAAGCTCTCGAACTGGACCAGGCGACGTGCGGCGGTGCCGGTGGTGGGATCAGCCGGTCCATCGAGCACCAAGGCTCGCACGTTCTGGGGGAAGGTTTCGGCGTAGATGGCCCCGAGCCGGGTACCGTAGCTGTAACCGACGAAGGTCAGTTTCTCGTCGTCGAGCACCGCACGGAGCACGTCCACATCGCGCACGGCATCGCGGGTGCCTACGTGGGCCAGCACGTCCGCGCCGCCAGAGCGCTCGGCGCACTGCTCATATAACTGGCGGGTATCTTCCTCGGTGTAGTTCTCGCCCCAGAGCCTGAAATTCGTTGCGCCAGGCTCGGATTCGGCATCAGTCCAACATTCCAACGCTGGGGTCGAAGCCCCAACCCCGCGTGGGTCAAAGCCGATCAGATCGAACCGCTCGGTGACCGGGCTGTCAGCCAGATTCTCGGCCATGGTGGTTGCATGAAGCATCCCAGCGAAGCCAGGGCCGCCCGGGTTGAGCAGCAGCGAGCCGATGCGGCTGCCCGGATTACCCCGCGCCGGGACACGCAGCAGGGCGATCTGCGCCGTCCGCCCGTCGGGGTTCTGGTAGTCGAGCGGCACCTCTAAGCGGGCGCATTCAAAGGTGTCGTTGGCGAAGACCGCAGCGTCGGCATCCGTGGTGGCGTAGTCCGCGCAGGGGCCGAACGTTAGCTCTTGAGTGTAAAAGCGCTCCAACCCTGCCGGAATTTCCCCCTGTGCTGGCGGCTGCGTGGCGGTGGGTGACTGCGTGGCGGCGGGCTAGCCGCAGGCACTGAGCGCCAGCATCATGGCCCCGGTCAAGAATGAGTGTCGGATATACATTGTAGCGAGTATGGTGTTCCTCCTCGTGAAACTATTGGCGCTGGGTCGTGTGTACAGCACGACCCAACGCAGGATTTGAGTTACCTGCCACTCGTCGGCAGGGTGAAGCTCGGGGTGCCGGGGGACAGCTTTTCCGCGTGCAGCAGCAGCCGGTAGGTCTCCAGCCACGGTGCCGGTTCGCCGGGCGTTGGTGTGTCGTTGGCCGGGTCGTCTAGGGCGAGTTCAAGCCGCGCGTCGTGGACAATGATTGTCTCGTAGGACGGCGTGTCGATCCAGTCGTTGTCGAGCGCAACCCCCGGCTGGATGGTGCCGATCTCGACGGCCAGCGCATGGCCGACTGGCAGCGTCCAGTCCGTCGACCGCAGCTCGAAGCTTGTCGTGCCGGGTTTCACCACCGCCACCTGCCGGTCGAACATGACGGCGTTGCCATCGGGGGCAACGTCGTAGAGGTCGACCATGACGTTGCCGTAGCCCTCGATTTCAAGCGATACCCGCGGCGCGCCGGTAATGCGAACTGGCTGCTCAAGCGGCGCGGACCAGATGAAGAAGCGATTAATGTCCTTTGCCGCAGGATCGGCGAAGAGGCCGTCGTCCAGATACGACCCGCCGCCGAGCGGGATGGTGACGGCGGCGTCCATGACTGGCCAGGCGTCCTGGGCGCGCCAGGCTCCGGTGCTGTCCTGCACAGCGTAAGCTGGGTAGGACACGGTCGGTTCGATGCCCTTGAGGTACTGGTCGTAGAAGGAGATCACCTCGTCGAACCAGCCCTCGCGGCCCATCTTCAGCCGCCCGTCCTCAGTGCGCTCGTTGCCCCGGTAGTGCTCCCACGGGCCGAGCCAGCCGCGCTGCGGCCCCTGGTGGTTCGCGAGAAACTCCTCCACCGCCTCGGCTTCGGTATTCCACTCGAGGAAGCCCTGCGTGAAAAACAGTGGAGTGTCGGTGCCCTTGGCCTGCTCCGCCAGGTCACGGGTCGTCCAGTGATCGGACTCGGGATCGGGGATCTGGTACTTGACCAGGTTGTCAAGATAACACATCGGGTCCGTCTTCTCGTACTTGGCATTCGTCCGGTAACGCTCGTCGTCGTCCGGCATCTGGGGCAGCGTGGCAATGGTGTTATAGATGTTGGCCACACTGACAATCGTCGCGCGGGGGACGCCGTTCGAGCGGAAGTTGCGGTACAAATCCCAAATCGGCTCCTGTGCGATGACTGCCTTGAGCGCGTCGTGGTTGAGGTTGCTGCCGATCAGGCTGGTGATAGCGTCCGCGGACTTGCCGTACATACCGACGGCACCGGTGGACCAGGGCTGCGTCGCGGCCCAGTCGATTGCGGCCTTTACGTCGGCCTGATCACCCCGCCCCGCAAAGTCCACGCATCCGCTGGAGCCGCCGAAGCCGCGAGTGTCCACCATGACGAAGGCGTAGCCGCGCTGGAACAGGTCGGCCCCTTCGATCAAGTCATTGAAGCGGTTGGAGGGGCCGGTGTGCGCGTGGTTTTCCAGTGCCTGGCCACCGGAGTGCCCCAAGTACGGCCCGACCACCAGGATCACCGGCACCTGCTCGCCTGCGGCCAGTCCTTCGGGCAGTAGCACATCGGCGTGTAGTTCAACGTCGGAGCCGTCCGAGGACGGAAAGTAGTGTTGCGTCCAGGCCGCGCCTTCCGGGACGCGGTCGTTCTCGGCGTGCGTGACCCCTCTGTCGGCGGTGGCAACCGCAGCAGTCGCGGTTACCTCTGGCGTGGGTGGCGGCGTGGCTGTGGGTTGCTGCGCGGGGGCAGGCTGCTCCGCCGGAACGCTCCCCAGCGCGGGCTGCTGCGCGGCTGCGAACTGCCCGCGGGCATTAAGGACAAGCAGCAGTGCCCCGAGCAAGAGCAGGCTTCGGACGTAGGTTTTTCCTGTGTGCATAGGTTTGCTCCAAGCGCGCGAGGTTGGCGTGGCGTTGTGTGTGCGTCCATCGGAATCGGGCGGATGGTTCAAAAACAAGCGAGTCATGGGCAGACACTCCTTTCGCATGATGGTGATTATTCAGGCCGTTCTGATGAGCACCAACACAAAGACCGTGGGCAGGTTGTTGATAACGTGGGCGATGATGCCAGGCCAGACTGAGCCGCTGCGGCGGAACATTTCAGCGCTGATGAGACCAAATACCAAAGCCACTGGGAAGACGGTGTTGATGCCGTGAGCGAGGGCGAAGATCAGCGTGCTGCCCACAACGCCAATCAACGGGCCGTAGCGGAGCAGCGCGTTGGTGATGACACCCCGGAATAGCAGCTCCTCGACGAGGGGCACGAGAAGACCGATAAACAGCGTGGATAGGATGAGGGACAGCACCCCGCCGCTGCCACCGTCACCGAATACGTCCTGAGGGGTGGAGCTATCCCCGGTGAGGGCGGTGTAGGCCATGACCGCAAAGCCCTTGACTACGAAGGTGACCACCCCTGCTCCGACCCCGATGAGCAGCCAACGCCTAGAGACGCGACGTACGCTAAAGGCATGCAGAGAGCGAATCCGCAGCAGCACGGCTGCCCCAAACCCGGCAAAGGGGGCGATAACAGACAGCGCGGCGAGGGCCAGGCCGTAGACGACAGGATCGAGACCGAGCTGCCCGGCCAGCAACACACCCCCACGTGCGACGGCACCGAAGACGGTGAGGCCGACGATGATCTCGGGCCAGCCCGGACGCGGAACTTGGTTGGGTCGGAATGAAGCCGCCGCGCCGGGCTTTCTTGACTCCTGCGGGTGGTTAAAAGGAACTTGAGACATGGTAATAACCTCCTTTAGGTCAACGGGTAAAGCGATCGCGGCGCAGTGAGACAAGGACAACGTGCCGCAGGTGCTCAAGCAGCGCTGTGACCAATATTTGAGATGACCTAGCCCTTAAGATGCGGCTGATATTTGAGCGCAGACTCGATCGCTAGCCACCCTCTCAAGACTGACCAATTGCAATCCCTTTTACGGCTTGTAATGGATTGACTACATTTTTGTGGCAGCGAAAGGTAAGGTTCCGGGTCACCTACAACTCTCATCACAAATCTTTACAGAAATGCGATCATCAGTTATCTGTTCCGCGCCGCACGGCGAGCGGCAGCGCGCCGTGCGGGGTTTCCATCTCGATGGTGCGCCCGTCAGCACCCTCGATAAACCTGACCACATAACCAATCAGCGGCTGGGTGGTCGCGATAAAGCGGTCCCCGCCCAGCGGCAGCAGCTCTACCGAAAAGCGGATACTTTGAAAGCCGGACTCGAGCATCAGGGTGCGGCCACCAACCACGCTCACCTGGGTCGGATGAGGATCCGCGAGGCTCTCATACGTGCCTGCCCAAGGCACCAACTCGGCCCGTTCGGGCTGGTAGGTGCGAGCTGCGTTCAGGTCGGCCCTTCGGCTGGCGTTGTCTTGACCTAACACCTCGAGCTGCGCTTGCAAGATGGCGTTCACGTCGGGGCTGGAGCGACCGAGCAAGAGTTGGGCAACGTGCAGGCGCACGGTCTCCATAAAGATGTTGGCCCCTTCGGCGTTGGCGAGGACGACCACGCCCGAACGGCTTTCGGGCAGCAGGGTCACGTTAGCCGTAAGGCCGTCCACGTTGCCGCTGTGCTGCACCAGCTTCTCCCCCAGAAAGCGCTCAACGCCCCAATAGAAGCCGTACTCGGCGTCCGTGACGAGCGCGGGCGGCACATCCTCCGGGCGCGCGGCGTCCGCTTGAGCTTGGGCGGCGACGGTGCCCGGCAGGCTGAAGTCGGGGGCGGCGACCTGGCCTTTGTGCATCTCCATTAGGCTCGCCTGGGACACGAGCGGTGCACCGTCGCCGAGCTGGAAGCGCACGTAGCGGGCCATCTCGGCGGCGCTTGCGTTAATCGCTCCCGCCGGGGCGTCGGCCTCGGAGATCAGGAAGTCGGTCGTTTGCAGGCCGTTGCGCACGTCGAGTACGTGCGGCAGGGCGATGTTATCCTGCCGTTTAAGCTCCTCTATAGAGAGCGTCGCCGCGCTCATGCCTAAGGGCTCGAGAATGCGATCGCGGGTGAAGTCTTCCCACGACCTTCCTGTGATCCGTTCGATGATCTCCCCGGCGATGATGGTGTTGACGTTGCTGTACACGAACACTTCGCCGGGTTTGCCGACCAACTGGGTGGTGGCGGCGGCCTCGATGACGTCCGCGACGGTGACGCTCGTGTCGAAAGCAGAGGCGTCGGTCCGCACCAAGCCGGTGGTGTGGCTGAGCAGGTGTCGGACCGTCGCCGTGTGGGTGGACTCCGGGTCGGAGAGCTTAAACTCGGGCAGGTAGGTCCTGACGGGCGTGTCGAGGTCCACGAGGTCCTCCTCAACGAGCAGCATCATGCCAAGCGCCGTGAACGACTTGGTGGTCGAACCGATGGCGAACTGGGTGTCGGGCAAGACGGGTGCGCCCGTCGTCACGTCGCGGACCCCATAACCCCGGACGTAGCTAATTTCGCCGTCTTCGACGACCGCGAGCCCGACGCCGGGAACGTCGTAGGCGTCCATCATCTCCTTAACAAAGGTGTCGAGCTGAGCCGTGTCGAACGAAGGCTGGGCGAGGAGAGGAAAGCTTACAACTGAACTGACGAGGACCGCGACGATAGTGAGCATCAAGTATCGAAACTTTCTGCGGGCGAGCGTATACATGTGCATGACAAACCTCATTTAAACTTTGAATATCGTGCGGTAGGCGGGGTGTTTAAGGTGCTGCAGACCGACTAGTCGTAAGCGGAGTATAGTCAACGTCTCCTTAGACAGCCTTTCCTACCTCAGCCGCTGATCATCATCAGCAAAATTGCTTCCGACTATTAACTCTATGCTGTCGATTTCATCAGCTTGTGCTAGATAGGATTGTTTCAGCAACTCAGCGACTTCCTGCGCGATCGCAATCAGAGCATAATTAACGTTAGAGTCATGGAGAGAATCAGTCTGAGGTATACTCCCATGTTTAAAAACATTCTTGTGCTGTAATCTTGAATGCATCATCGGATTATTCTCAATGAAATGCTGATTTGTAATCAACTGGCTTAATGGCCATTGTCACTCCTCTCATGCGCACCCCGTCCCTAGTGATCTCACTCGGCCTTGATCACGAAAGCCTTTAATTCGGCCATCTTGCCGCCGCGAAAGCGCCAGACATCGCAGTACGAGAATGATCCGCCTTCCCGTCTGCATCCTTCAGTGTGATGTCGCCAACTGCCGTGACGAAATCGCCCTCAGCAATTAAGTTGGCGACCGTAAACTTTGGCGGCTCTATGTATGTCTCTGCCATATATTGGCGAACAGCTTCTTTTCCGTTAAGGGTCTTGTCCCCTACGAATGTCCATTTCGTGTCGTCAGTGCAGAATGACAAGAATTCTTCATAGTTGCCTGCAGCGTTCGCCGCATTTGCCGCTTCTAAGATGGCTTTATTGTTCTCCGACATTTGAATTTCTCCTCTGTTCAAAGCAAAAAAGTGGTGTTAGTTGTTATGCTGTTGCCTCTCACTGGTTTACTTCTAAGGACTGGTATACGGCTTACATTGAATCGCCTTCACATTTCGCAGATAGTCCAACTGTGGCTCGAAGCCAGTCGGACAGGAGACATAAACAATGTCCTGCGGCCGGCTTATGACTAAACGGTAGCTGGGTGAAATCTCTTCAGGACTTTCGATCACTTCGATTCTGGGAATCACTTGTGAACTACATTGAATCGCCTCCACATCTCGCAGATAGTCCAACTGTGGCTCGAAGCCAGTCGGACAGAAGACATAAACATTGTCTTGCGATCGGCTAATGACTAAACGGTAGCTGGGTGGAATCCCTTCAACACCTTCAACACCTTCGATCACTTCGATTCTAGGAATCACTTGTGAACTGACTTGAGCCAGGGATGGAAAATTGAACAGTAGGAGTACTCCAAACAGAATTGTGATTGTGGTTGTGATTTTGGTTGAAAGAATCTTTCGGTTCATTAGAAATCTCCTGTGGCTTGTGGTTGTGTAATGTTCTATTGTTTCCAGGGAAGCGGCAATCGATAGGGGTTTTCGTGCATATCCAGGACTTCCCAGGTGGTTGGATTGACTCGCCCTGTAACTGGGATTCTGTAACGTTCTTGGAGATCGCGTACCGCAGACGCTGTGATCGGACCAAAGATGCCATCGGCGATCGCACCACTTGGATTGCCTAATCTCACGCCTGCGGCTCCTAAAAAGCCATTGTCAAGAAGAATACGCTGTAACAGTTCCACGTTTCTACCGCGATCTCCTTGGCGCAAGGTGGGTAAGGTTAAATCAGTGTAGGCAGTTGCGATCAGAACGGGTGATGTTTGCTGTGAAGAAATGCTGTGTGCGATCGCGGGATGAGTGAATGAACCTCCGAGCAATCCTGTTGCGATCGTTAGTACTCCGAAAATGAGTTGAAGTTTCATGATTGTCCTCCTGATAGATCAGTTCTAGTTGGCATCAATTTTGTGTCGCAGTTATTACTCCATCTGCTTGCTCCGATCGGTGTAGAGTAGTGTTGTCGCTGAGGCAAAACTCACGGAACAATTGCAGTAACACGGATCTCAATCCGCATCGTTGGCAGTCCAAGCGCCGCGACTCCTACCTGTGTCCAAATGGGGGCATGGTTGGGCATGTAATGGCGGTATAGCTTGACCATCACCTCATTAACTTCTGGGGGCAACCCACCAACATGGTAAGAATTGATATGGACAACATGCTCCCAACTCGCACCGGCAGTTGCCAAGGTTCGCTCTATGTTCCGAAACGCTTGAGCAATCTCGTCCGCAAGCAATTCTGGAATTTTCAGATTGTCATCCCAGCCACCTTGACCGGATGTCTCCACGCGATCGCCAATTTTTACCGCTTGTGAGTAATGGAAGTTATTCAGCATGTATTCCCCATAACCAGGGGTAACAAAAAACTTGGGCTTATTCATGGTGTTCCTCATGTAATGCGTTTGACTCTATCTCGCGTTGCTGAAACGAGTTTGTTTCGGCATCATCCGATTTAGACCCTAATGTTCAGAATTCACTTGCCATGTAATCACAATGATTTCTGCAAAAAGTAAGACACCTATTAGCCACGAAAACGCTCCTAAAATGGCTTCCATCGTCCAGTTCTGACTCTGAACCTCCCAGATCATCCCAACAATGTTCACTCCAATCACCAACCAGGGTAGAATTACCGCTGAATTCCGTCTGCGATAGAAGCGGATCGTCGTCTCGCGCCAAAATGGGAAGGTGCTGAGGAGACAAGCAATGTAGGAGAATCCTGCACTGACGAACAGGCTGGTTTGAAGACCCGAAGGCAAGTTTGGGTATCCAAGTGCGATCGCTGTCAGACAAACTCCCAGTGCCAGATACAGGAAAGTAAACAAGGTAAATTGTTTCATTCTTTGTAAATAAAGCTCAGCGATAATCTATTCCTAGGTGGCTGACATGACTCAGCTGATAAACAACAATTAGTCCACATGCAGCACAGCCTTACCTGAAAATCTGCGCCCGATCAAATCAGCCGACGTTACGTCTGCTTCACGCCACGAAACTGCTCGATCAATATGCGTTTTGAGCCGCCCCTGCTCAACTAACCTCAGCAGACGAGCCAGCCCAGAACTAGCGCTTTCCATTTCTACTTCGGTGTACAGCGTGAACCCGTAAAGCGTGCGCTGTCCTCCATTCTCGAAATAGAAGTCTGGTAGGGACAGCTTCATCTCGTTACCGCTGCTACTGCCATAACAAACGCAGGTGCCTCCTTGAGCCAAAAACGCAGTTAGCGTCCCGACCAATTCACCGCCTACTCCATCGACAATCAGTCGATAAGGTGCGAACTGCTTGGCTTCTTGCCCGGTCTCGGTGATCACCACTTCATCCGCGCCGTAATCTCGCACAAATGCTTCTTGCGCAGGCTGACGAATTTGGGCAATGACGCTGGCTCCCATCATCTGAGCAAGCTGCATGGCGAAGAGTCCCACTCCCCCTGTTGCCCCTGTGATCAGCACCCGACTTCCTAGTAAACGAGATCCCTTTTCCAGGGCATACAGTGCTGTTAACCCCGCGACGGGCAGTGTGGCGGCATCGGTATCTGATACGCTTTGGGGAATAATAGCCAGAAAGCGATTGGAAATTGCTACATATTCTGCCCAGCCCTCCGAGCGGATGGAGAGGGCAACAATTTTTGTCCCTGTGGGTGGACCACTACCGTCCTGTGCTGTTTGTTCAACAACGCCAACGACATCCCAGCCAATTGGAGTGCCCAGTGGGTCATTTTGCGATCGCTTAAGTTCGCCCCGATTCATCGAAAATGCCTTGACGCGAATCAAGCACTCGTTAGCCTTCGGAGTAGGAACTTCAGTGTCTTGAAAGGTGAGGTTGCCAACGGCATTTGGTGAACTCACGAGCCTACGCATCGCCAGATCCTTGTGTGTAGAGGGCTATAGTTTTATGTTCTAGATAGAACTGTTTCAATCAACTTGCTGTATATCCACCATCGTTGGCGTAGCCTCTCCTACAGGAGAATCACTAAGGGTTGCCCAGTGATGTAGCTGGCAGCATCGGAGCAGAGAAACACAACCTCGCAAACCTGTTTCAATGTCATTCCAGTCAATCGCTGAGAAACATTTAGACCTGCGATCGCAGGTTTAAGCATTGATGGAAAGCTTGTTCTAACCTTTAGTCGCGGTCGCTTGCACGGTCGATCAGTGCGTTTGAGGGCAAGCTCGGATCAACTACCTTGCGCGCACTGTCAACCCCTACAATGGGCAGTGTAACCGGATCAAGCATGCCGAGTTGAACCAATACACTCGCCTGATCCCAGTAGAGGTGTTCATGGGCTAACTTGCCATCACGGAACTGGATAATCGCTACTACTGCCACTTCAATCTGTTTCCCTGTCGGAGCAATGCCAGGTAGCATCCAGTCCATCTGGATGGTATGAGTGAACTTAACTAGCATTTCATCGACGAGTTGATTGGTTCCGATTGTGCGCGAAACCGGAGCCAACTCTATGTCCGGCGGCATCTGTGGAATGAAGTACTTGGAATAAAACTCACGCAGCGCCGATTTCCCGACTCCCCCAGTCATTACCGGAATATGATTCACGTGAGCGTCCTCAACCATTGTAGCGAGAGCATCTTCAGTGCTGTGAGTACCAAACTCGTGCCCGATATGCTCTTCCCAGACCGCTTGTAAAGCTTCCTGAGCAGGTGTCAGGTTGGGGGTTGCCTGTACATTTGCTTGTTTGTCTACAATTTGCTCTTTGACCATGTTAGATTCTCCTAGTTCGTTCTATCTCAACTGTATTGATTTCAATGCTTAATTTCTTTCAGATTCTTATGGTTTTCTTAGTCCCTACTCTTCTAAAACCTTAATGATGAGTTTGCCCTGATTCGTACCGTCAAAGAGCTGTTTCTATTCATAGTTCGATTCTGTGATTGAACCTACAGGTCGCGTAGCAAGATACCATTGGCGATTCACTCACCTTTTTTGTCACTTAAATTTCCTCTTGCATTTCTGTAGTTGCTAAAACTCTGAACATGATGATTTTTTCTTTCAGCCCACTGTGACTCCACCAACGAGTTTGCCGTAGGTTGCGATCGCTTTCTGCACCAATTCCCTGTCCGAGAAGACCACTTTGGCTGCCGCAGCACCGAATGCGATCGCAGTTGCTCTGCCAATTCCCGATGCGCCACCAGTGACTAACGCCACTTTATCTTGCAGCATCATTTTGTTTCTCCTGTTTCAATCAAGATTGACTTTCCGAGATTTAGCTTATTTGTCCAATCGGTCGAACAATGATTTCATTGACATCTACGTCGGCGGGTTGCTCGATTGCGAATGTAATATAAAGTCCGCTTGGAGGAGCATAATTAGAGGGATTGCAATTAGGACTGTGCAATGCCCAAGCAAGTACAAGTTGTGGATTATCTGGCCGTAGATGAGCTAGCGCGTCGGT
>NZ_JACJOX010000083.1 GCF_014695775.1 Leptolyngbya sp. FACHB-60
TGTCGGGTAAACGGCTCATGCTCAATGCCCTGATGCGTCGCGCTACCCTTACCACGGTAGAACCGTGACAGGTCAACAAGCTCTACTTAAGATTCTCTTTAGAAATTAGCTCTAAGTGCTATGGCCAAAGCCTCGGATTGGGAAAGCTCGGCAGCGCACTGCCAGCCATTGAAGCTTTAGCTAAAGCTCAATATCTAGGGCTTTTCGAGTTGACTGAAATACAGGGTCACTCTGGTCTTGGGTCAGTTGATGAGCGATGGCTTGGCAGTACTCCAACGCCGCATAGTGGCCCTGGTCGTGGCGAAGGGCTTGCGCCGTTGGCCCCTGCCGAAGGATACCCACAACGGAGAAAGTGGATTCTCCTTCTGAGGCAGCCAGCCGGGCAACGTCGGCATCTAGTTGTCTCCCCTGGGGCTCATCAGAGCCACCTTGGATCGCTGTGGCATAATGGGCGTAGCGTTCCTTCCAGAGCAGCTGAAGCGCCTCATAATCGGTGAGATGTTGCTGACACTGGGCCTGATTCATCGCCATTAATTGAGTCAGCACGGCATCTTGGTCAGGACGATACTCAACCTGTCGGTGCTTCTGAAGACCATTGATAGAGTAAGCAGGCCCTAGGCGGCGACCGGCAAACGAATGGCCATCAACAGCATAGGAAATACCGATAAAGGCAGGCCCATCCCCAGGCTCTGAAGCTTTGCGCAGGTGAACCTCAATCCCGCTAGCTTTGAGCCGGGTCACTAGCAGAGCCAAGGTGGGTTTGTCATTTGTAGCATAGTTAATCTCATCCCAGAGCGTCTCTTTAGGCAACGTTTCGCCCGTGCGTTCTTTGCGCCGATATTCGCCAGTGGTGAGGTTATGGCGCTGGCTTGGTGGAGCAGCAGAGAGGGGCGTGAGGCCCATATCGTGCTCTAGCTGTCGAGCCAGATTTTGCAGTTTGAGTTTGCTAAAGCTGTCCTTGACCCAAGCACCTTCTACATCAATGGTGGTGGTGGCAATGTGCCAATGCTGTACTCCATTGGCAGCCTCCTTGTCGTGATGCTGGGTGACAAAGAAAGGACACTCCCCGTAGCCCATGCTGTCTAAAATTCTCAAGGAGATGTCGGCCATCTGAGTTGAAGCAACGTGTTCCCCTGGTGAGAGGCTGACTGCTAAGTGGGCCATGGTGTGTTTCACCTGGCGATGTCGAGGGCGAGAGGTAACCCAGTTAAATTCACGAGCCAAACCGTCTGGATTACTCCATGCCATATTGGTGGCAATGATTGGGTTAGCGCTACTGATCTTAGCCGGGTCAAGTAGATAAGAACAAAGCCCGTGGGCGTTGCTGCCCTTAACTATCTTGATGAACATGATCGCCCTCGCCCTCAGGAGCTGGTGTGATTAAGGTGCGCTGTGTCTCTAAGATTGACTGGCGCAGGTCTCTCAGGTCTTGGAGTAGAGAGGGGGGCGCTACTGTGGCATACCGTCTCCCGAGGTGATCCAATAGTTTGTTCCATTGGCTGAGGTGGGCATAGATATCTCGATGGGTAACCGTAGCCGGAGGCGGACGTAGGCCGAGGTCTCGGAGGAAAGTGGCCGGGTGTATTGGTTTAGCCGCTCGCCTGATGGCTCTGGCCTCAGCCCCAGAGCCATCAGGCGATACGGGTATTGCGCGAGGTGGTCATGATTGATTCAGGGAATGCTTAATAATTTTTTGCCCCGAAAGATCGATTTGCGATATGGGGGAGATATTCGAAGGCCACTATCCAAGGTGAGTTTAGAGGAGTGGCCCCAGGGTGTGAGCAGGAAGAATATAGGAAAACTTTTCTGTTGTGGTTGCCAGTATAAAGAATGGCAATGTGTTTGTGTAGCCACAACTTGCTCTAAAAAACTCCTTTTCAAAAAAGTCGACGGAAAAGTCTAAAAGAGTTTATGAAGCCAGGCTAGGGAAGTCGATCAGGGTAGTCCAAACAAGTCTATGAAAGTCGAATAGCACAGTCTAAAGGATTCTATATGGTAAGTCTAACGGAGTTTATGGAATCAGTCTATAAGGTCGATTAGGGCAGTCTAAAGAAACCTAATGAAACAAGTGTAGGAAAGTCGATAGCGCAGTCTAAAGGAGTTTATGGGGTAAGTCAGAAGAAGTCCATGGAAAGAGTCTAGGAAAGTCAATTAGAGCAGTCCCAAGGAGTCTATGGGGTCACTCAAGGGAAGTCAATCAGGGCAGTCTAAAGGAGTCTATGTGGTAAGTCGAAAAGAATTTATAGAGCCAGTCTAGGCAAGTCAATCAGGGCAGTCGAAAGGAGTCTATGGGTAAGTTCAAAGAAGTCTATGGAGCCAGTCTAGGGAGGTCGGTTAGGGTGGTCCAAAGGAGTCTATAGGAGTCGACGAAAGAAGTTTAGAAGAATTGGGTTGTTTTTATGACTACAGAAGAGTCTCTTGGAGATAGAATCAGCAAACATTTTTTTGCAAACTTGCCGCAAGAATCAAGAGTCGAAAATGTTGAAACTGAGGACATGACGGTCTATGACGTTGTCAAGTCATGTTTTAAGCAGATCACTCTGTTTAGGAAGACAGAGAAGGACTGGGCTGTTGCTGCGCCTCATTTGATGAGTTCTTTTGAAGCTGTTACCAGTCAGAAGATCTCAATCAGTTCATACACTTTGAGGAGTTACTACTACGCAATTAAGGCTAAATCTGGTGGCAAGAAAAATAAAAATAGCAAGAGCAAAAAAAGGAGAAAGCCTAGTGTGGCCAAGTCATCGCCTGTAGTTAAATCTGTTGTTGTAGTTGAAGCTGAAGCGATTGAGCTAGAGGCTGCTGCTGATATTCCAAAAGATACCGTTTCTGTTACCCGTAAAAGCAGAAAAAAAGCGGCTGCTGAAGAAGGAGGATTTCAGGTGCCACGGCGACCCGGCTTCATACCGCCTGTCCACTTGTAGATAGTTAACCTGTTGTTTAGAGGGCTTATTCTATGTCAAATAGAACGGTCAATATTATCAATGGTGCGAAAGGTGGAACGGGTAAAACCCTGTTTGCCCGGTTGCTCTATGCGACCTTAGATCAAACCGATGCGAAAGTAGTAGGTATCGACTCCGACCAGGAAAACCCAGAGTTTTCATCGTTTCACGCTGATCCAGAACGCTTTGCAGTGCCGACAGTGGATTGCCTCTCGCTAGATGGCGGCAAAAAACTGGTAACGCTGCTGTCAGGGGAGGTGAATTCCTCAGTGGCCAGTCGGCTGCCAGCACTAGCCCGTCGCTGCCCCGCTGACGTGTGATTTTGGACATGCCCGCCGCCTCAAGCACCCGATTGCGCGAGCAAATTGATGTCTTCGATCTCATTCCAGCTTGCGGAGAGATGGGGTATGGGGTGACGTTCATCAGCGTGATCAGCGCTAGCTACGCGCCGATAGAGTCGATTAGTCGAATGCTAGACTTCTGCGGCGATACGGTTCGCTGGGTGGTTGTTAAGAACCAGTATTTTGCCACTGAAGGCCTGAAAGACTCATTTTCGTTATGGGATGAGTCGAAAGAACGAAAGCGCGTCAAGAAGTATGGGGGAGTCGAGATTGAGTTGCCACGACTAGCCGATACAACCTTTAAGGCCATACAAGCCAGCTACACCCCCTTCACGGCCCTTGACAGCCTGCCCTTAGGTGACAAATTGTTGGCGCGGTCGTTTGTTCGGCGTGGTAGTGCTCAGATAGAGACAGCCGGACAGTTGCTCGATCTACCGGTACCTGTAGCGGGAGCGGCGTAAATGGGAGCGCCAAGCGTTGAGGATATTGCCAGTATTGAAACCGTTCTGCATGAACTGCTGCTGCGGATGGAAGCCCTAGAGCGAGTTCATCAGCGGGACGTTGCCCACATTCGTGTGAGTTTGGATCAATGGCAGGAGATCACCCAGAGCCTATCGCGGCTGTTGGAGGTGCGCACTCAAGAGACATCCGAGGTGAGCAGCGGCTACAGGACACTCGGAGAACACTTGGTCAGATTCAGTCAATACTTGGTGTCATCAGAAGTGATGTTGAAGCGGGCGGAAGGGCCCTTCACGACCTTAGCGACATTGCTGCCCAACTTGATATCGGAGATGGAGAAACTCGGGAGCCAGGTGCACCCGGTGAACGATCCGCAGATCACAACCGAGGTCAAGGCAGAATTGCAGGCGCTGCATCGGTCGATTCAGTGCAGCTCCAGCCCAAGAAGCGGAAGCGGAACGTCGATTTGGACTGAACTCGCGCAATGGAGAGCGGCAGTGGTGTGGTTGTTGATGGGTACAGCGGTGATGGGAGTGCTTCAGTACCTGATTTTCCGAGGCAGCGGGTTTCAGACAGCCCTTACCGACGTCCGCGCCAGTGGCGGAACGGTGGATCGCCGTCTGGAGCGAATCGAAATTTGGCTGGGGATCGTAGAGGATGATTAGAGCAACGCGCCATCCCAGCCATAGAGGATGAGAGCCTCTGACTTTTTATTGAAGTTATTAGATAAAGTAGGAAAGAAATTTTAACAGCCTCTGGAATTATTTCCTGTGGATTGTTTAGGATTTTGACCTGTATTTTTTGGGCGTTCTAAATTATGGCAGTAAAAGAAAGAGAAGCACTGACAGGCAAAGCGCTTCTGGCCAAGGTTAAAGAGAATGATGGACTGAGCAAGCGAGAACTAGCTAGGGAATGTGGGTATTACACCGTCAGCAAAGATGGGCAGACCCGTGTCGCTCTAGCCGAGTTCTATGATGCGTTACTGGCGGCCAAGGGCATTCAGCTTGAACCCCAAAAGAGTGCAGATGTCCGGGGCCGAGAAGCATCTTATACTCTAACTGTCCACAAGAATGGACAGATTGTGATTGGTGCGGCCTATACCCAAGAGATAGGGCTGAAAACTGGTGATGAGTTCAAAATTAAGCTGGGCTATAAGCACATTCACTTGGTTAAAGTGGATGATGAAGGCAATGGAAGATAAAGCCTGATTTGATAGCCATTCCAATAAAGCCTTTGTCTCAGCAATGAGTTTCTGGTTTCAAAGGGCAACTCACCTTGAATCGTGAGTTGCCTTTATTTTAGCTGCGTGGATTATAGAGTCCTTCCTGTTGTAGCTTTTCCGACGCGAATTTAAGGAAAGGCTCGGTTCTGCCCTTGTTATGGGTTTTAAGGGAGTCATCACCAAGGGATTTGTTGAACGCCTCAATTTCCTCATTGAGGTCAGTGGTAATGGCTTTAATAGCGGCAGCATGAACCCCCACTGCCTTGAGTAACGCCCCCGAGAACTTGACCGTCGCATCGGGATGCTCCTGAGCCCACAGTTGGGCGATCTCAAGCAGCCGCACCCCGCGCTGATAGGGCTTCGTGTTTTGCGCCTTGTCGTGGCCGCCATTGTCCTCCTCCTCCTCCTCAGCCCGAGCCGGTCTAGACGTAGCTGGTGGCTCAGCCCCCTCTCCGTCGAGTACCTCCTCCTCAAGGTCAAAATCGAATGCAAAGAACCGTTGAGCTGCCTGGAGCTGATTGGGGTCAGCGGCGATCGCCTTCAACTCATCGAGCATCGCCACCAGTCGCGCATGTTCAACCTTCAACGCCTTGAGTTCTGAATCATCGCCCAGTCCCCCGCCACCTAAGCGAGCCAGATGATCAATCGTCGCCGCCTGAGCCGAGATAGTGTGAGCCTGAGTCGAGATCGTCGCCGCCTGAGATGAGATCGTCGCCCAAACCGGATCACCCTCCTTCGACGTCATCGTTTTTGCGGGAAGAGAATCAGCCACGATCAGTGCTCCTTGGTTTTCTGTAGGGGATTGTTCAACCGGTGCATCCCGCTCATCTGGGGGCAATGGAATCGGGCCACTCGCGGCCAGTTTGACCCCCCGAGCTGTGAGCGGCTTTCCCTTGCGAATCAGATAATACTGGTAGTAATGGCCCGTCACCGCCGCATTGCCGATGGTCGTGTCATCGAGCAGCACATGGCCGAGGAGATGCTGAGCCAGCCGCTGCTCCGCCATATTGGCCGGGCAAAAGAAATGGAGTGCGATCGGCACATAGACCGCGCGGCAGCGATGGATGGAGATATTGGTAAACCCTTGAGGCGTCGGCAGCACCTCACCGAGCACCTTGATGACCCGGCGATTCACCCGAGCGTTGAGCGCCTCCATTCTGGGGTCATCGGAGGCGACCCCAGCCAGGTCATGAATGTCAGCCGTAGCCCTGAGCTTTTCAACCGCCAGTAAGACATCCTGGGCAGGCACCAAGGTCAGCAAATCGTAGGCAGGCTTCGCCGCCTTCTGCTGCCCGGTAAAGCGCAGCAAGTAGGGATGCCCCTGGGGAATTAGTTGAGCCATCTCCCCCACCTGGGGTTGGAGCTGCCCAAGGCTGACGACCTCAGTGTGCCGTCGTCCGGTCACGGCAGCGATCGCAATGATCAAGTCGATGGGGTCATTGGAGGCCAACAGGAGATTGATTTTGCCCATATAGGCATCGAGATCGACGGGTTGGCGATCGTCCTGACGAGCATTGGCATTTTGGGTGGTAGCGGCTCTGAGTTGGGCCTGCACCTCAATCGGGTACGTAAATCCGTCTAGGGCATGGTGTCGCGCCTCAGAACCGCTGCTGGGCTCCCCCGGCAGCGGATTGCGCTTCGCCCACCGCCGAGAGTACGAGTTTTTGCCATTGAGGGTAATACGCCCCGCCTCAATCGCGGCCTTAATGGCTTTCGTGTAGCGCGGGAAATAGACCGAATTGATACTGCTAGGGGGATAGGCCCTCTCCAATAGCACCTGCTCCGCTGCACAGAGCCGATCGATTGCCGCCTTGGTGTCAATGCCAAGGGCATTCATCTCCACCAGCTTGGCCACCAAGATAGCGATCAACTCCTCCAGTTCTTTCTTGGTGAGTTTGGTGCGATCGCCCTTTTCGATGCGCTGTTCCATCGCGGCGACGATTTCGGTGCGGGTCGTGTCGAAGGTTTGAGATAGAGCGGCCATGGCTATGGACGGTTGAACAGTAACAGCATCGTCTACACCGTTCAATTATAGCAGTCAATAAATTTATAGCGGTATAAAAAATTCTATATCATTCTTCTAACCTCGGAAGGGTTTTCGTTGGGTGAGGAATAGGCTCAGCCCCGACTGGAGCAGGTCAGGGCCTATTGATGCACAAAGCCCCCCAGGGCCAGCGGTGTCCATGGTGGGGCTTTTCTGGGGATGTGGTCGTCTATTGCTTGATCGCGCTATCGGGCCACCCCCGCCAGGGACTCAGCGGTGATGGGGGCACCGCGTTGCAGCTCCTGCCATTGGGCCTCAATGGGCTGGTAGCTGCACACACAAATCACAATTGTCATGTCGGTGTCGGGGCTGTTGAATTGCTGCACCTCAGCCACGACCCAGTCCCCATCCTTGCCATGAGTAACGCCGTTGCCGGGGTCTGCCAGGTTGGCATAATCCCGAGCGCGATCGCCCACCTGGGGAATCTGCTCTGACCAGTTCCATTCCTCAGCCAGAATGGCCGTCAGTCCACCGTTAGGCGAAAGGTGGCGATCCTCCCAACCTGGGGCGCTACTGGAATCTGCTTTGTAGATGATCCACGTTTCGTTAGTCGCCATAGCGGGTGTCCTCAAAGCTGGTTTGTTCACCATAAAACACGCAATCGACCTTGAGTATAGGGTCTTTGTTCCGCCTCACATTTTTTAACTCCCACCCATTTCGCCGGCCCATCTCACGGCACTGGGCCGGGTCAGTGGCCGCATGGATGTTCTCCTGGGTGCGATCGCTCTGCGGATTGCTCATGCGCCCGACTCCCTCTCTTCGAGGAGGTCAACGCCTCGCACTGTTCCCCCAAGTTCAGACAACTTCGTAAGTGCCGCCGCAATCTGGTCCAGGCGATCGCCGTTGATTTTGGGCATTGTCTCAGCCGTGCGCAGTGCCGACACAGCATTGGTGCTAATGCCCAGCTCATCAGCCAGCGCCTTACCCGATACCCGATGCCGGGCCATTAACTCATTCAGCCGCCACATTGTCGGCATCAAACCCGCGCTCATAGGACAACTCCATCAAGGTACAGGGTAAGCGTAGCCCATATCAATCAAAGTTGTGCTTGTAAATATAGATATCAAACTTAGATAAATACAGTATTATAGTGATTGCAACTACGCTTAAAGAGACTGCCGCTCCCACATCCAGCCCTACCTTGGCCCCTGCCCCCTAGTCAGTGATGTCGGTGAGGTTGCTCATTGGGTGTATCGACGCAGATATAGCCGTCTAAAGTGCTGTTGGGTGCTTTCGGTCAACGAGTGACATGGGAAGCGGTGTTAGCGATATCAACGTAGCGATCGCAGGGGATAAGGCTACCGAGCCACCACCAGTTCATCCCACCGAGTTGTGAACCGCTGCGATCACATCTCCGTCCGCAACCTCCACTCTTGCTACAACTCTTCTGCGGCCCAGCGCACCGTCCCGGCCCCAAACAAGCTGCCCTAAGCGATCGCCCCTCGCTCAAGTCCATCAGCATCATTCCCTCCTTGTGATAGGTATACCTAGCCGATATAGCCGCTCAGTGGCCCCCCACGTCGCCCGAACCGCGCAGCTCTCAGGGGTTGATTTTAGTCAGTTGATTTTAGTCATAGGTCTTGTCGACTTTTTAATTTCCAAGACAACGTCCGGTGGGGCTGCGCTATCGGACGTTTTGCTGTGAAGAGAAAGACCGCATTACTCCTCTAATAGTTTTCTCCCATGAGGACTACAACGCCTGCGCCAACAACAATCGGCAGGTCAGTTAATAGCTGCGTAAATAATGCAAAATGCTCTAGATTCTGAAGGCAGAAGCTAGGGCATTTGTTAATAGGATTTAAACGAAATCTTGAAGTGAAATATTTCGTTTACGACACTTAACCGCTGTTATGAGGGAATTCCTCAAAAGAGTAACGCTGTTCAGAGATGCTTCAATACGGCCGTACAGAAATGTTTAGCCTTTGGGTATCTATTGCAGTGCTCTCTAAGCTTAAGTGGAGAAACTATCAACAGCTAAGAAGAGTGCCGCCGATTTTGACAGAGTAAAATCAGACGTTAACGAGATAAAAATCTCTTGTTTAACGGGGACTGAACTCTTTGAAAATGAGGGAAGTTTTCTTCGCCTATTGTTATTAGAATACTCCTGCTGCCAGAGGATTTATGCAGTTGATACCAAAGTTTGTCTTTCGGTTAATGACCACTCTCTTTCAATGGTGGATGAACTGATGTAGCAACACTGGGGCATCCGGGCACTCTACAGGCAACGGTCTGAGGTGCAGCAGGGAAGGCAAGCCGCCGATTACGCCACCTACGGTTCGGCCATTGCGGATATTGGGGACGATTCTCCTTCGGAGAGGCTTCGCCAACGCTGCCGGTGCTGTTGTGATCGGGGTCGATCCTGGTGGTCGAGGGTGATCACCGTTACCAGCTTTGGGACAGGAGGCGTCTGGTGCGCCACGCTGGAGCCTGACGGCACCACCACCATGCTCTTTGGTCACGAAAACTGCGGTTACTGATGAAACTTGACGGCTGCGATCGCTCACCCAGCCGAGCATGAAGAGCTGCTAGTGGTTGGAGGCTTGCGATCGCGAGAGGCAAGGGAGTGATAATAGTAGCCATCTGGAGGTGGGGCCGCAAGAGCCAGCAACCGCCCCCTCTTAAATCTGTGCGCCGTTCTCGGTCGCGATCGCAAGCCCCCCATACTCCCCGAGAAGCCCCCAACCAGCTTTGGCCCAACCCGTGAAAAAGAATAAATAATAGAGATATAAATGTATAGCAGTCACAGCCTAAAGTTTTAGGGAATTCCTGTCGCGTGCCACGATAAATGACCGCGTTTTTCTAAAAGCCTTGATTCATGAGGCTTTTGAGGATGGTCATGACCGCATCGCGGTAGCCGATTCACGTTAAATGGCCGTTATAGGAGCCATTTAACGTGGCACCAGATAAAGACAATTAGACGTGAGCTTAACCTTGGTGAGATAACGGAAGCGGTGTTGCCGACATCAACGGCGCGATGGTCAAAGACCGGCCCAAGGGGCCATCGCAGCACTTTGCTTGTTTTCCATGCGGCACGAGAGATGGTCGAGGAGTGCAGATTCGAGCCCTAGCTCTGGAATCTGCACTTGGAGAGCCAGGTGGCCCCCCCTTGGTTGCGCACCTGCTGAAGCACCGCATTGTACTGGCCTAAGGAGCTGGAATACCTCCCGGTTTCCCAACAGACATTCAGCTTTGATTTCCATCGCGGCCCAAAGACTTCCTTAGCCTGCTTCAGTGCGACGTATTGGTGGTCATTCGCTTCAAACGTGGTGTTGCTCATAGTGGTTTTGGAAGTGTGATAGGTCGAGGGAGACGCGATCGTGCAGGTTCCTGGGGCAATACCAGCCCCAGGGGCCAGGTGTTTAGGAGAGTTGAGCGAGAAGGTCAGCGGGGAGGAAGGGAGCCAGAGCTGAGCGGATATCGTTGTTGCGCATGTGTTTCTTGTGACCTCTGGAGTGCCGCCATTGGATACGGGCGAGGGAAGCGAGGGCGCGGAGTTTGTTAGTCAAGGTTCCGGTGCCGTTCATGACGGCCTGCACCTGGTCAGGGTGGATGGCGTCAACGGAATCGAGGGCGATTCTCCAGTGGAGAGGCTTCGCCAACGCATAGTCGAGGGAAGCAACGACGCGATCGGGCGCAGGGTCGCTGGGGGAGACTTGGGGCAATGCATTGGCCTGGGGCAGGGTAGCGCCGCCATCGAGGGGGGTAGAGCGCGGTCAATGCGTAGAGCCAGAGCGTTGGCTTCGACCGCCCATTCCGCCTCGTAGAATCGACGAGTGGCCCTGCCCGCTTGGAGGGTATAGAGACAGACGAGGAAAGCCAGCCAGCCAGCGACTTGGAGCAGGATTGAGAGAGTGCGGTAGATGTCGAGGGTGCGATCGCAGCGCAAGGCCTGCCAGGTATAGCGAGTGGCAGTGACCAGAATGGTAGCAGCGGTGGCGTAGGGAGCTAGCAGGGGGGGGACGAGTGCTTGGGTGGAGGTGTTCATGGGGGATTGTCTCAATGTGTGGGGTGGGGAGCCCTCATGGCGCTGAGAGCAGACGGTGGGGGAAAAGCCGTGAACAGTTTCGGCAGGGGGTTGGAGGGGCTGCTGGTGGTGGCTGAGGTATTGCACATCTCTGGGGTCTAGCCTAGGGCGAGGTGCCGCTTTACCTCGGATTGGGGGGTGGCGAGGTAAAGCGGTGGACATGGGGTGTTTCTCCCATCCTGTTGACTGCTATATAATAATCTAACTGCAATAAAAATGCAATAGCAGTCAGAACAAAGTTTAGCGAGATGCGTTGCAATCTAGAATCCTTGCAAGGCGAAGCTTTGGCGCAATACAATACAGTCTCTGTTCTATGCCATGTTCCGCCAAGCAGTAAGATATAGGTAGAGACAATGCAGGGGGCGATTGCGCTTTTTGAGGGCTGAAAGCATTGAAAACTCGTGGAAACTGATTGGTATAAATTTTTATGCTTCTATTGTAAGCAGAGTCATATAGATATAATAGGGGTCAAAAGCATCGGAGTTTTTTATAGTAGTCGGGGATCGCTGGGGATCGGTGCGAGGGACAAAATAGATAAAAGCCTTTATTCATAAGGGTTTCAGGGTTTTAGAGAGGATGCGATCGCATAATGGGGATCGCAGTAAAGGGTATAAAGATATAAATAATAAAGATATAAAAATGGTTTATAGGGTATAGCGCTTGTGGCCTAAAGTTTTTTGGATATCCAAAAAACTTTAGGCCAC
>NZ_JACJOX010000084.1 GCF_014695775.1 Leptolyngbya sp. FACHB-60
AAGTAGAGACCTGGCATCGAGCTATTTTGACAAGGGGCAACCCCCTCACTATCTTCGCCGCAGCTGCGTTTCACGACTGAGTTCGGGATGGGTCAGAGTGGGACCACAGCGCCAAAGACACCAGGAAAGCTTTAATAGCTTAAATATTGTGTTGTTTAAGTTCCTTGAAGAACTGAATAGAGAGAAGTGGGGCTGTGCACACAGCCATTGTTAGTTGCGTTGATGGACTGAGTGTGAGGTCAAGCCCTCGGTCTGTTAGTACGCCTCGACTACATCCATTACTGGACTTCCATCTAGCGCCTATTAACGGGTGGTCTACCCGTGACCTTACTGGCTTATGCCATGGGAACACTCATCTTGAGGTGGGCTTCCCACTTAGATGCTTTCAGCGGTTATCCACTCCACACTTAGCTACCCTGCGTTTACCGTTGGCACGATAACAGGTACACCAGCGGTGCGTTCTTCCCGGTCCTCTCGTACTAAGGAAGACTCCTCTCAATGTTCCTACGCCTGCACCGGATATGGACCGAACTGTCTCACGACGTTCTGAACCCAGCTCACGTACCGCTTTAATGGGCGAACAGCCCAACCCTTGGGACCGACTACAGCCCCAGGTTGCGATGAGCCGACATCGAGGTGCCAAACCTCCCCGTCGATGTGAACTCTTGGGGGAGATCAGCCTGTTATCCCTAGAGTAACTTTTATCCGTTGAGCGACGGCCCTTCCACGCGGAACCGTCGGATCACTAAGGCCTACTTTCGTACCTGCTCGACTTGTCAGTCTCGCAGTCAAGCTCTCTTATGCCTTTACACTCGAAGGCTGATTTCCAACCAGCCTGAGAGAACCTTTGCGCGCCTCCGTTACCATTTAGGAGGCGACCGCCCCAGTCAAACTGCCCACCTGATACTGTTCTCTGCCCGGATAACGGGTCAAAGTTAGAATTCTAGCCTTAATAGAGTGGTATCTCACCAGTGACTCCATAACTCCCACAAGAGCTACTTCATAGTCTCCCACCTATCCTGCGCAATTAAAGCCCGAACCCAATACCAAGCTACAGTAAAGCTTCATAGGGTCTTTCTGTCCGGGTGCAGGTAGTCCGTATCTTCACAGACATTCCTATTTCGCCGAGCCTCTCTCCGAGACAGCTCCCAGATCGTTACGCCTTTCGTGCGGGTCGGAACTTACCCGACAAGGAATTTCGCTACCTTAGGACCGTTATAGTTACGGCCGCCGTTCACCGGGGCTTCAGTCGCTAGCTTCAACTCCGAAGAGCCTGACCAACTTCCTTAACCTTCCGGCACTGGGCAGGCGTCAGCCCCCATACATCGTCTTGCGACTTAGCGGAGACCTGTGTTTTTGGTAAACAGTCGCCTGGGACTCTTCACTGCGACCAGCTCTCGCTGGCACCCCTTCTCCCGAAGTTACGGGGCCATTTTGCCGAGTTCCTTAGAGAGAGTTATCTCGCGCCCCTGGGTATACTCTACCTTCCCACCTGTGTCGGTTTAGGGTACGGGCCAATTTGAATTAACGTGGTTCGGGCTTTTCTTGGAAGCCTGACATCAGACACTTCCCCGTCGTAACGGATCGTACTCGCTTCTCAGCTCAAGACGTTTTCACCGTCTCTCAACACCTCGATAGCTTAAACCGGTAACCAACATCCGGCTGTCTTAGCCTTCTCCGTCCCCCGCCACAATCCAAATTAGGTACGGAAATATTAATCCGTTGTCCATCGACTACGCCTTTCGGCCTCGCCTTAGGTCCCGACTAACCCTCCGCGGACGAGCCTTCCGGAGGAAACCTTGGGATTTCGGGGTGTAGGATTCTCACCTACATTTTCGCTACTTAAGCCGACATTCTCACTTCTGTACAATCCACGCCTGCTCTCGCTAACGCTTCAACTCGTACAGAACGCTCCTCTACCACTTGTACAAGTACAAGTCCACAGCTTCGGTAGGATGCTTAGCCCCGTTCATTTTCGGCGCAGGATCGCTTGACCAGTGAGCTATTACGCACTCTTTTAAGGATGGCTGCTTCTAGGCAAACCTCCTGGTTGTCTCTGCAATCCCACCTCCTTTATCACTTAGCATCCATTTGGGGACCTTAGCTGGTGGTCTGGGCTGTTTCCCTTTCGACGATGAAGCTTATCCCCCACCGTCTGACTGGCATTGTGTGCTACGGGTATTCTGAGTTTGACTCGATTTGGTACCGCTCTCGCAGCCCGCACCGAATCAGTGCTTTACCCCCCGTATATAATCAATACCGCTGTGCCTCAACACATTTCGAGGAGAACCAGCTAGCTCCGGGTTCGATTGGCATTTCACCCCTAACCACAGCTCATCCGCTGGCTTTTCAACGCCAGTCGGTTCGGACCTCCACTTGGTATCACCCAAGCTTCATCCTGGCCATGGTTAGATCACCCGGGTTCGGGTCTATAAAATCTGACTATCGCCCTATTCAGACTCGCTTTCGCTTTGGCTTCAGCATTTCCGCTTTAACCTGCCAGACCCTATAAGTCGCCGGCTCATTCTTCAACAGGCACGCTATCACCCGTTTAATCGGGCTCTAACTGCTTGTAGGCTCACGGTTTCATGTTCTATTTCACTCCCCTCCCGGGGTTCTTTTCACCTTTCCCTCGCGGTACTGGTTCACTATCGGTCACGCAGGAGTATTTAGCCTTACGAGGTGGTCCTCGCGGATTCACACGGGATTTCTCGTGCCCCGTGCTACTCGGGATTCAGCTAGTATCGTTAAGTTTTCGACTACAGGACTTTCACCTTCTCTGGTGCATCATTCCAATGCTTCGTCTAACCGCTCGAGTCCATATCGCTGTCCCACAACCCCAATGGTAAAAACCACTGGTTTAGGCTCTTCCCAGTTCGCTCGCCGCTACTACGGGAATCGAGTTTTCTTTCTCTTCCTACAGCTACTAAGATGTTTCAGTTCGCTGCGTTCGCTCGCGCCACCCTATATATTCAGGTGGCCGTATTTAGGGTTGCCCCATTCGGAAACCTTCGGATCAATGCTTGCTTCCAGCTCCCCGAAGCGTATCGTCGGTAACCACGTCCTTCTTCGCCTCTGCGTGCCTAGGTATCCACCGTGAGCCCGTTGTAGCTTGACCTTCATTCAATTAGTCGAAACTAATCGAATTCACTCTTCTCTCAACGAACTTTGAATGTTCTGTGTGTACTACCTTACACTTCTCTCATATTCAGTTTTCAAGGTTCTTAGCTAGGCTCTCACCCAGCAGACTATGCCCTAGCTATCGCTAAAACACACCGTGCTGAATTTAATCCCACTCTTGATTATAGCAGTAGTTATCTCTCGTGGTGGAGGTTAGCGGACTCGAACCGCTGACATCCTGCTTGCAAAGCAGGCGCTCTACCAACTGAGCTAAACCCCCACGCAGTGGGCCATCCTGGACTCGAACCAGGGACCTCACCCTTATCAGGGGTGCGCTCTAACCACCTGAGCTAATAGCCCGTGTTTAGTTCTCTAATCCCGAAAGACTAAAAAATAAACCTCAACCATAGTCTAGAAACGAGTTCTCAAAGTCCTGAACGACCTAGAGTGACCACTCAATACTCCTAATTCAATTTGGTTCGGAGTTATCAAGGGTAGGTCTCCCTAAAAGGAGGTGATCCAGCCACACCTTCCGGTACGGCTACCTTGTTACGACTTCACCCCAGTCATCAGCCCTGCCTTCGGCGCCCTCCTCCGCGAACGGTTAGAGTAACGACTTCGGGCGTGGCCAACTCCCATGGTGTGACGGGCGGTGTGTACAAGGCCCGGGAACGTATTCACCGCAGTATGCTGACCTGCGATTACTAGCGATTCCGCCTTCATGCAGGCGAGTTGCAGCCTGCAATCTGAACTGAGCCACAGTTTATGGGATTTGCTTGCACTCGCGCGCTTGCTGCCCTCTGTCTGTAGCATTGTAGGACGTGTGTAGCCCAAGACGTAAGGGGCATGATGACTTGACGTCGTCCCCACCTTCCTCCGTGTTGTCCACGGCAGTCTCTTTAGAGTGCCCAACTTAATGATGGCAACTAAAAACGAGGGTTGCGCTCGTTGCGGGACTTAACCCAACATCTCACGACACGAGCTGACGACAGCCATGCACCACCTGTGTTCGCGCTCCCGAAGGCACTCTCTCATCTCTGAAAGATTCGCGACATGTCAAGCCTTGGTAAGGTTCTTCGCGTTGCATCGAATTAAACCACATCCTCCACCGCTTGTGCGGGCCCCCGTCAATTCCTTTGAGTTTCACACTTGCGTGCGTACTCCCCAGGCGGGATACTTAACGCGTTAGCTACGGTACTGCACGGGTCGATACGTCCAACACCTAGTATCCATCGTTTACAGCTAGGACTACAGGGGTATCTAATCCCTTTCGCTCCCCTAGCTTTCGTCCCTCAGCGTCAGTTGTGGCCCAGTAGAGCGCCTTCGCCACTGGTGTTCTTCCCGATATCTACGCATTTCACCGCTACACCGGGAATTCCCTCTACCCCTACCACACTCAAGTCTCCCAGTTTCCATTGCCGATCCACAGTTGAGCTGTGGGCTTTGACAACAGACTTAAAAAACCGCCTGCGGACGCTTTACGCCCAATAATTCCGGATAACGCTTGCCTCCTCCGTCTTACCGCGGCTGCTGGCACGGAGTTAGCCGAGGCTTATTCCTCTGGTACCGTCAGTTCTTCTTCCCAGAGAAAAGAGGTTTACAACCCTAAGGCCTTCGTCCCTCACGCGGCGTTGCTCCGTCAGGCTTTCGCCCATTGCGGAAAATTCCCCACTGCTGCCTCCCGTAGGAGTCTGGGCCGTGTCTCAGTCCCAGTGTGGCTGATCATCCTCTTAGACCAGCTACTGATCGTCGCCTTGGTGAGCCTTTACCCCACCAACTAGCTAATCAGACGCGAGTTCATCCCTAGGCGATATAACTTTTCACCTCTCGGCATATGGGGCATTAGCAGTCGTTTCCAACTGTTGTTCCCCTCCTAAGGGCAGATCCTCACGCGTTACTCACCCGTCCGCCACTAACCCCGAAGGGTCCGTTCGACTTGCATGTGTTAAGCACGCCGCCAGCGTTCATCCTGAGCCAGGATCAAACTCTCCATGTTAGTGACTAATCCCGAAAGATTAATCTCAATTAGTTACTCGTGAAAAGTAACCCGAAAAGCATGTCCCGGATACCTCAGTATCCGATTCTGTCTTCTTACTTGACTCAACCACAGCACTAATGCTATCGTTGAACCAATTTAATCCTTGACAGGAACCTTGGCTTTGTTTCTAGACTATGTAGTTGTCGAGGTTCGCT
>NZ_JACJOX010000009.1 GCF_014695775.1 Leptolyngbya sp. FACHB-60
ATTATTGATGCTGCCCCAGAGTTGGGGTTATCCTATGTTCCTGGTTTCTGGCCTGAAGCATAGTACAGATCAAGACATGCTGCTACTGAGGGAGCGAGGCTAAGCCGTTAGGCGTATTGCAGTTGTTGAGGCTGATCCTCAAGCGTTGGCAAAGCCGCTATGAAAGAGCATTGCTTCCTCCCCTTAGGCACGCTTAAGCAACTAGACTGTGCAGACTCACCTCCAAGAGGTGCCTGAACCAGCACCTACCTTAGACGATGATCGAACCCCAGATCTGCGCCCAAGCGATCGCATCTCACACCCCCTTTGACCCATCAGAGGCCCAGGCGATCGTCGCCACGCTGGCATTCCTGGAGGAACACGATCGCTTTTGGCAACGAGACAACTACGTTGGACACCTCACTGCCTCAGCCTGGTTGGTCAATGCCGCAAAATCCCATGTGCTGCTGACCCATCACCGGAAGTTTAACCGCTGGCTTCAGGTGGGGGGGCATGTGGGCGAAGAGGATGACTCCCTGTTAGCCGCAGCCCTGCGCGAGACCAGGGAGGAATCTGGTATCCAGGTAATTGAGCCTTTACAAACCACCATCTTCGACATCGGCCACCACCCCATCAACACGGCTAAAGAGCCGCCCCATATGCATTACGACATCCGGTTTTTGCTCGTCGCCAAATCTATGAGCTATATAGTCTCTAAGGAATCTAACGACCTGGCCTGGATTCCCCTGGCAGAGGTGGCTACCGTCGGCAGCTCAACCGCTCTACAACGAATGGCCTATAAAACTTGCTAGCGATCGCCCTCTTTGCCCTGGGCAATCTGAACCTAGGTAGATGCCATTTACTAAAAAGCCCCCGCTGCAAGCTCGTTGAGTAGCCACAGCAGGGGTTTTCTTTGGTAAGGAACTGGGGCTAAGCGCCTTTATTCGTCCTCATCCAGGTAAGCGGCTTCCTCTTCAGCCTCTACCTCAATCTCTACATCCGTGACGTCCACAGCAGCGCCACCAATTTCTAGTTTCTCGCGCACCTGAGCTTCTACCTTTTGGGCAAACTCGGCATCCTCTTGTAGTCGCTGGATCGTGTTCTCGCGCCCCTGGCCAACGTTGTTGCCCTCATAGCTGTACCAGGCCCCTTTGCGAACGATTACCCCATGCTGTTCGGCCAGGTCAACCAGACAGCCCATCGTAGAAATGCCTTGGCCAAAGAGAATGTCAAATTCCCCAATGCGGAAGGGCGGGGCCACCTTGTTCTTAGCTACTTTGACCTTGGCCCGAATGCCGTACTCTTCAGTTCCCTTCTTCAGGGTTTGAATGCGGCGAATATCGAGGCGTACCGAGGCATAGAACTTCAGCGCGTTACCCCCGGTCGTGACTTCGGGGTTGCCATAGGAAATACCAATTTTCTGCCGCAGCTGGTTCAGGAAGATGACCGTACACTGCGACTTACCAATGCTGCCGGTGATCTTCCGCAGTGCCTGGCTCATCAGTCGGGCTTGAAGGCCCACGTGGGTATCGCCCATTTCGCCTTCAATCTCGGCCCGTGGCACCAGCGCTGCAACCGAGTCTATTACCACGAGATCAACAGCCGAAGATCGCACCAGCTGATCCACAACCTCCAGGCCCATCTCTCCAGTGTCAGGCTGGGACACCAGCAGTTCATCGACATTCACCCCTAGGGCAGCGGCATAAATCGGGTCGAGAGCGTGTTCTGCGTCTACAAAGGCGGCAACTCCACCCGCCTTCTGCACCTCAGCCAGAACGTGCAGGGCCACGGTAGTTTTACCCGAACTCTCAGGGCCATAGATCTCAATCACCCGCCCTTTGGGTAAGCCACCGCCCAAGGCCAGGTCGAGGGTTAGTGCCCCGGTGGAAATGGTTTCAACCTTCATGCGGGAAGCATCGCCCAGGCGCATGATTGCCCCTTTGCCAAAGTTGCGTTCAATCTGGCCGAGCACCAGAGTCAGCGCCTTTTCTTTTTCGGTCTGCTCTTTGCTTCCGCCTTTCTTAGCCGCCATAGTCGCCTCAGTGCTGTAGGACAAGACTCCTGAACCCCAGAACAGTTGTCTTCAGAGATTTAGTTTAGTACACTTGTTCCAGAACGCAATAGGTAGTTATCTATCTCAACCGGAATTACTGGAATTTAAGCCTCCAGTCCAGAATCAAGGAAGGAGGGTCAAGATATGGAAGACTCTTTAGTTCAACTCATCGCCGTTTCTGACTGGATTGTGGCTGTTACCCATTGCCGTGCCACAGGATATTTTTGCTGGGTGATCACTCCAGAGTTGTCTGCCCTGACTGATGGCGAAACCTACTCCACTCGTGAATCTGCCCTGGCAGCGGGTCGTGGTTTAGTACAATGCTCCACCGGGCCAGAGATCGACTTCAGCCGCTGTCGTCTTTACTAAGACTAGCGACTGACCTCAAAATGGTGGAGTCGCTATCCCTTGACTGGCCATGGTCAAAGACCTGCTGACGCTATACGAACCCATCAACACCCTCAAGCCCGTTGATGACGGCATCTGGATCGTGGATGGCCCCATTGTCAAAATGTCGATGTACGGCACGGCTATTCCCTTCACCACTCGAATGACGGTTGTGCGCCTAGGCAATGGCGGGCTGTGGTGCCATTCCCCCATAGAACTAACGCCTACTCTCAAAGCCGAGATCGACAACCTTGGCCCCGTCGAACATCTGGTATCGCCCAACAAGATTCACTATGCCCACATTCAGAGCTGGGTAGATGCTTACCCTCAGGCGATCGCCTGGGCATCTCCAGGGGTGCGAGAGCGGGCTGACAGCCAGCAAATTCCAACGACTTTTCATGCTGACCTAGACGATGCGCCACCGCCGCAGTGGGCCACAGAAATTGACCAGGCAATCGTTCGCGGCAGTCGGTTCTTAGATGAAGTGGTGTTCTTCCATCGGCAGAGCAAGACGCTGATCTTGACCGACCTGATTGAAAACGTTGAACCCGCCAAGATAGACAAAGCCTTTCGCTGGTTGATTTACCTGGCTGGTATAGCCGACCCCAACGGTAAGGCTCCCCTGGATTTAAGGATGACGTTTTGGGGCCGTAAAGCTCAGGCGAGGAAAGGCTACGAACAGATGTTAGCTTGGGCACCCGAGAAGATTATTTTGGCCCACGGTCGCTGGTTTCCAGAGAACGGGGTGGCGGAGCTAGAACGGGCTTTTCAGTGGCTCAAGTAGTCCACGCTCAAACTCATAACTTGAACAAAGAACACTTGCACTGTATTGCTCTAACGAGTTTTCCCCAAAGTCAAATCCTCGTACACGCAGCTTTACAGGTGTTTTCCGCAATTGCGCTGAAGGAAATTTAACATTGTTCCCTCTGGGTTCCCTCCCCAGCGGAAGACTGTGCTGAGGGGCTGGCTAATAGACTTAAAAAGCTATTTCATCTTATTTCATCTACTACAAGGCCGGGGTGATGCTGATAGCGCCAGGGCAGATTGTTTGTGAATGAGGGCAGGCGCGAGATGACATGTGGCTGATGGATGCTATGAACTCGTTGAATCGACGGTTCAAGGTGGGGACTGTGCGCTGAGCCGATGAGGGATTGCAGTAAGGGTGGGGGATGCGAGTTGAATGGCGATCGCCAAGGCTGACGACTCGGTGGGATGAGTTAGTGAGAGTAGATTAATTGTGAAATATTGATACTGATTAAAATTAAGCAATAAAAGATGGGACTTTTTTGCAACCAGTTTTTCTCAAGAAGTGAGAGTTTTTTCAGTTTAGAGGGAAGAATAAAGACTAGGCTTAAACACCTATAGGTTATAAAAATGTTTACGTTCTTTCCTAGTCAAGCAAAATAGAGGAAGCTGTATGAATCCAGAGAAATTTGATTTCAAGTCAGACGAGAGTGAAGCAAAAACTGCCAACAACGCTGACCAAAGCAAACAATTTGACAATAATAAAAAAAATACACTAGATGACTTTAAAGATATTAAAAATGTGGATCCAGAATTTATTAGAATGTATTATGAGCACCACTATGACAGAGTTTCTAAGCTTGAAGAGCAAGGGCTCATTATTACTAATGTAGCAATGACATTTAGTGTCGTAGTGTTTACATTTGGCTTTGGTAACATTCAAAGCCTAAATATCGTGACGGGAGTTTTACTTCCACTAACTATGATTTTTGTTAATGCTTTTGCAGTGGGCTACTTAATTGCATCTCGCAACTGGATTAGTTCACACCGAAAAAGAGCTGAGCGTGTTCTTGAGATTTTTGCGAAAGATATTTATCTCCTTGATCGTGCAATTTTCAATTCTTACAAACCTGGCTTTATGGGAAGACATAAAGCCCAACTCTTTATTCACTATATTTTGATAGGTTTAGCCGTTGCACCAATAATCATATACCTGAGCAGCCTTATTTAAATTAAGATATGGACCTTTCCTCTCCTGCGATTAGAGGCTCAGTGGATAAAGCGAGCCTCTGGCCATGACAGACTTGCACTTGAAATTTTGTAATCTCCAAAACCAGCGGTAGTCTTGGAGGTTTTTTTTCTGATCTCCTTGATGACAGCATTTTGCCGACAGTAGGGATGGAAAAATTATGAAGTGTTAATGCTGTAATAGCATGGAAAATAAAGTGTGGATATTTTTCATGCTGACCAGTTCAATGATGTGAGTTTTGCTTAGGTAGAAGGGGAATGATGAATCTACCTTAATCCATAATTCTTCCTAATGAAAAATCTAGTCTTGCAAGCACTAAAGTTTTCTCCTCTATTTTTCCTGTTACTAGGTGGAACTACGGTTAGTGCTCAAAGTCTGCCTCCTTATGCAGGCACAACCTGCTCTGCCTTTGCGACCCATCCAGAGGCTCAGTGGCATTACGCAATGGGCACCGCGCCATCTTCTGTGGACGACGACAGAGATGGTCTGGCCTGTGAGCATTTAACCAGTGCAATTAGAAGCGATGGCAGCCGAATCTTTAATAATCAGGCTAATCGTGGCAACGTGAGATACACGATGGAAGTTTGGCGAGTTAATGCCACTGATGTTTATCTACGCATTAAATCGAGCCAAGGAATGGATTTTACAACCCGTAGTTTTCCATCTGATCCAGCAGCCCGCGAGCACATGAATACCTACTATCGAAATCTGCTCCGTTAATACCTTCTTGATGAGAAGCAGATGTCGAAGCACCGTCGTTCTAGTCGATCTGTAAGTCGCCGCCATCCTGTAGCCCAGCACCATTGGGCAGTGGTTCTCTCTGCCCTGGTGTTCGGCGGCTATGCCCTAGTGCAGCTTCACCAATTGTTCTTCCAAAGCAATGGTGCGGGTGGCCCTGGTTGGGCAATTGGACAACCTCAAACTCAGTGGAACTTCCGTTTAGGCAATCAGCCGCTGCCCGAACTTAGAGCGCTGGGGTTGGAGGTGGTGAACCGCGATCGACTGGCGAATGGTTTGCCACCGTTAGTAGAAGATCCGCTGCTCTCCCAGGTGGCCCAAAGACACGCAGAAGACATGCTGGCTCGTCAGTTCTATGACCACGTTAACCCCGATGGCCAAGATCCCTCAGCTCGCTTTACAGCAGCAGGGGGCCAGGTTGGGGCCGGGGAAAATATCATGCAGCAGAAGGGGACTATCCCGATGGCTCTGTCACTAGGTTTGATAGAGGAATACCAGCAGGGGTGGATGGAGAGCCCTGGCCACCGCGAGAACCTGCTGACTTCCCACTACGCCACCTTTGGTTATGGCATCGTGGCATCGCCCACGGGGACAGAGATCTATGCAGTGCAGATGTTTAGCTTTCCGGCGCAGTAGGCAAGGGTAAAGACTCACTCTCCTACTATCTGCTTCCATTCCGCTAAAGCTAAGGCAACTAGATCCTCAAAGGAGTCAAGCTGTGGTCGATGGCCTAGCAGCGGCTCACAGAGATTGGCATAGTCGCTATAGGAAAGCTTATAGCTATAGCGACTGCGACTTTTGCTCAGGTAAAAGAAAACGATTCTCTCTGTAAGCCATAGTGAAACACTGGCCCAGGCAAAACCTTTAGCTTTTCCCCTTATGTAGCTGTAGCCTGGCTGCTGAATCACCCGCTTTGGGTAAGGCAGCCTCAAATAAAGTTCGGGCAGTGTGCCTACATGGGTAGCCCAAAATTCTGCACACAGCTTGGTTTTATAGATTTCTTTCTCCCCCTTAGCCAAGCCGTATAGGGTTCGGCTCGTGAGGCCCACTTCCCTCATGCGCTCGTCAAACTCAAGGATTTGGAGTCGCAGGGCCGATACCACAGCGGCACTTTCTGGCTTTATCCCCTCTAGCCGCATCCGCAGAGACTTGGGTGGCCGCCCGATGACCCGCGCAGATGTTTGGAGCGCTGGTGCGGCCCCCGTGGTTTGGAGGTAAGGGTGAAAGCTGGGCTCTACCTCAACCGCTGTTTCTGCGGCTGAGTCAGCATGGACAAGCTGAAACCTGAAGCGCTCGCCATCGCCGATAATCGTGAAGCGGTAAAACTCGAAGTCGAGGCGGTTGTACTCTCGGTCGATGTGGTTGTGGGCGTGGAACGTAGGGGCGATCGCTACCAAGCGGATGGGCAGGCTGTAGTCTATCTGGTCGGGAAAAGGCTGGGCATGGCGCAGGCTGGCATAGTAGCGGGTGAGCTGCTGCACTACATAGCGATCTTCGATGTTCTTCAGTTCGAGGACAACAAGCTGCTGTTCTGAGGTAGTGGCTAGAATGTCGCAGATTTGGCCCTTGATGCCATACTGGCGAGCTAGGGGCTCGAGTCCGAACAGCGCCCCTAAGTTGGCCCAGATGAATTCTTCTAGGTTGAACTCGGTTTTGAATGCCCAATCTGTCATAACTTCACTTGGTCTATGACTGGTCAGTCCCCTGACTTGCAGCATACCCGTGAGCCATCACCGATCGCATTAGTAGGGTAGGTCTTGTAAATTCGCTCTGTGCCCTCGACGGTGATCGCCTGTCAATGATGAGGGCATCCCCTAGCGGATTAACCTACCGCCGGGGTGCTCTTCAGCAGAGGTTCATTCTGATCAAGAGCTCCACCAAGCTAGCACAGCCAATCAGGGCCACAGCTAGGGGGAAGCCTGCTACTCTAGCCCCAGTGGAATTTCACTTCGGCCCCTGCGCGCTGGGGACTTTTGCTTTCCTGCCAGCGATCGCTGAGGCAACCCCAGCACAAACAGCACCTTCTCCCCATCGCTTCTGAATTGGTGGCGCATGGAGGGCTGCTGCAGGCGTTGATTCCATTGCTGCTGGATGAGCCAAGGGAGTCGAGCTTTCGCTATCACATAGAGAATGCTTCGGGTCAATGTTTGGGGTAAAGATTAATGGGTTTGAGGTAGTGGGGTTGATGGTGTAGAGCGTTTGGAAGGAGCAGGCTGAGAACATCGGTTACTTGTTCCCAGCCCTACTACATTAGAGTTTCAGGAGAGGCATATAGTTCTGCGATCGCACATCCAACCTTGTGAATTTGAGCAGCTATTTCGAGAGGCGCAACAACTTTAACCATGGCTCCAAACCCTAGGATCCACCGCTGTAGATCTCGATCATCTCTAGACCAACTAGGCAATTGAACTTGCAGTCGGTTGGGATAGAGTGGATCGCTACTCTTAGGTAAAGTAAAAAGAGCACTAGATTTACTGGGGTTTCCTGTCAACTTTGGAGACATCCTCATTTGAGCCATGGGAAAACGCTGAGTCCCCTCGCTAACAAACGCAAAAATCTTATCGGTAAACCACAGCTCTAGCTGCATAGAAGCAGCGGCTCGTACCTCTGGATTGCGGCTGAGGAATTGCTTTTGGGCCTTCGCATTCATGCCCAAATAAAGACTACTACAAGCCTGATAAAGCTGCTGGAGACGATGCAAAGATTGCTGCTGCGCCGCAAGATCCCGCTGATGAGATTGGGGGCGGCCCCGAAATAATCGATCGAGGCGTTCGAACTGCAGTAAGCCTACCTCTGGACCTTCAGCTATCTCGTACGCTAGATACCAGGCAATATTGTGAAAGACAATCTGCAATGGCCAAACATAAAAGAACCCGTCTGGTTGTCCATCAAAAAGACCAACACCAGCAAACCGTTTTAGCTCAAGCAGTTGTCCTGTCTCAATTTCCGACTCTAGACGGTCTGGGTCCTTAGCAATGGCTGAGGTAGGTAACAGGTCAGGATTTATGATGGTTCGGTTACATATAGCCCTGACTGGATACAAGTCCGCGAGGTCGTGCTGGCTGCGGTGTAGACGGTCTTGAAGGGTTTCGAGAATTGCTAAGGCAGCAGGGTCTTGAATATTTTTTACCTGGCTTTGGAGTAAGCCAGCTACCCTCAACAATTCCCGTTCTGATAAAACGCCGCTGCCAATGAAGTAGCCTCGACGCATCCGAAAGCGAGGCAGAATCCCAAAGGGTTTCATTACTTGCTCGATGTCCTTACGTAATGCCGCCTGGCGATCGCCTATGAGTAACCCCTTCTTCTGCATAGCACTGATCAGGCTTTTAAGGCTACTGCTGTGTTCAGGTAGCCAGCAAAATGGATGGTGAGCGATAAACCGAATAGTTGTCAAAACCCGGTTGAAAGCTTCCCAATCGGTGTAGGAGTGAGGATTTACGGCTTCTTCAACGCTTGGGGGTAGAGTTAGTTCAGCTTCTGTAGGGACAGGGCTTAACAAGCCATTCTCCTCTAACCAATCCAAGTCCTGTGCAATCTTGACGGGGTCGGCATAAAGGTTACCTTGCTGATGAGCTAGCACTGAACAAATTTCATCTAAGGACTCTGAGAAAGAACAGTGCTTACCCCCCAGTAACGCGCTAAGTTGCTCAGGGTCATGCTTCTGTAAGCAACCTAAGCCAGGATATTGAACCAGCAGACTAATCAAGTGCATCAGCCGATCAAAGGCCAGCAGGCTTGAATAGCGGTGGAGTTGGATATCGTTGTGGCGAGTGCGGTTAGCGCGATTGGTGATGCTACGGCTGAGGTTGCTCAGCTTGGACTGAATTTCGTCTAGGTTTGATGTGGGGTTAATGGTGTAGATTGCCGCGAACCCTTCAGCAGGAAGGGGTGAAAACTGCTGAAGAGCATTGTGCATCTCCTCAATGACATGATCGGGCACAGCTCGGTTGCGCCGGGTATTCCATTGTTGGCAGGTGGCGAGGGGCGTGGTGAGATACCAACCAATCCAAGTTATATCGGGATAGGAAAGCTTGTTCAGCAGGGCCATTCGCCAGACCCGTTTAACGTTGGTAGCGTCGTAAATGATGCTTTGGCCTAACCCTAGGGCATCCTGAACCTGTTCCTGAATGACAGCTTCAACGTCAGACCACTGACCCTGTATGGCTTCATCGCCGTAGAGGTCTTTGCGAATTTGGTCGGTAGAGACTATACAGCTGCCGGTTATAGCCTGCTGCATTTTATGAGCCAGGGTAGTTTTTCCGCTACCAGGTGGCCCCATCAGCATATGGCAAATGATATCGGCACCCATGGCAGGAAACACTTCAAGAAAATGGAATGCTCTTATTTTATTGGCTGGGGAGTGGCCCGGCCGGTGGACTAATGCGATTGTCCATAGCGTTACGGTTCACTCAATAAGGAAAACCGTACTGATTCTGATCCTTTACGCAGGAGAGATCAGGAGACGCTATGAGAGCAGGCATCCTGGGACTGGATGTGACGGCGTGTGTCGGATTCGTCATTCGCATTAAAATTCTACCCCAGCTGGATTGAGTCGGCCATACTCGACAAAGTTGTTAACGGGCGGTCTGTTTAGCCCGGTCAGATTTCAACCAAAGGAACGCTTCACATGACTCAACTCTTCTGGCAAGCCAAAATCTGGGGGCTTCTCCATGACCCGGCATTGAAGGCGTTGCGCTCATCTCAACACTTTGGCGATGAAGGACCATGGCAACAGCTGTCATGCATGAAGGGGTGGGTTTCACCAAAAGCGTTTGTCGAGCATAAAGACTTTGCTGGTAATAGCACATGGCTAAAGTACGTCGGGCTCTGTGACTTGATTGCATCTGCAAGCGATCGCACTACCATTGGTCGTTTACCGGCCCAGTACAGTGCTGTCGCCTATGGTGATCAAGGGTTAGAAATTCGACACCTCCTTTCGGGAAAACATCTGCACCTAACCCAATGGTCAGAGGAATTTGCAACCGGCGATCGCCAGCAGTTTATTCAGACTCAGGAAGTTGACATCATTCCTCCAGAGATTCGAACCTGCCAAGACGCTCGCAAGGTCTTTTGGTGGTTTTGGCGGTGTTACCCAGAACAAGTGGCTAAGGATATCCCTGCTACCCATCTTCTGCCTGCTGATACCCGGATTCCAGATGCTTCTCTGTGGAGTCATAGTACAATCACGTCTGCGTTGGCAGGGGCTTTAGCGGGATATAATACTCGGCCCGAAGACTACCCTCAGAAGAAGAAGCATTTTGTACGATCGCGCCCTTACCTAGCTACCTTCACGTTCACTCCTGTTCAAGAACTGATTCAGGCTAGTCGCAAGATGCGGGACCTTTGGGCCGGATCCTGGCTGTTACACTACCTATCAGCCCAGGCATGTTGGCGTATGGCCTGGAAATATGGCCCCGATACGGTGGTCTATCCCTGCCTTTATGACCAGCCCTTGATTGACCATTGGCTACTTCAGAAATATCCCGACTTTACCCAGTGGATGCAAATCCCTGACGAGCAAAAACTACTGACGGCAGGGTTTCCCAATATCGTTGTGATGTTACTACCGGACAACGGCGAGGCTAAGGGTGGTTCAGTAGCAGCGGCGATGCAGACGGCTGAGCAATCCATTAAGGAAGCCTGGACAGAGCTAGGTAAAGCCGTGCGGTCGGATTTACAGCGTCGCTCCTCTGCCTGGGGCAAGATTGATAATCAGGCTTGGGACACTTGGCTTGGATCACAATGGCAAACCTATTGGACAGCCTTACCTTTGGGGGATAGTAACCAGCCCTTGCACCAAACTCCTCGTCAAGAACAGAGCTTTAGTGAGTGGACATCTGCGGAAAACAAATTTTCTCAACTTAAAAATAGACCAGGGACTGACGATAATCCAGCCCAGCAAACTGAGTTATTTCTCAAAACTGGAGAAGAGCCTTTTTTAAGGGCTGTTTTCCAGTTGGATAAGCTGACTGATGCAGAAGCGGTAGTGGACGGTGATGAAGGGAAGGATGAGCCAGCCCTTCATTTATCTGGTAAATATCCCAACTTGAACGTGGGCTCCTGGTGGGGCAGTATCTTTGACCAACTACGGCGCAACCTTACCGGTCTTAAGAATGGTCGTACTTGGCAACTCCCCACTGCCTTTGGCCCCAGATCTACGATTTCTGGACTAGGGCCAGTCGTGCACCCAATCTATGACCCCAAAAAACCAGGTTGGGCAACGGAAGGTCAGACCCACAGATTTTGGACTAATCGTGCGCACCTATTTGACGGTATAGAAGAACTAAATGCTACCGAAGTAGTTAAACGAGGACTGCACCAGGTGTTAGGAACGGTACTAGGACTACAGACTGACCCCAAACGAAGTAGCAAGGTGTCTGTTCTGTACCCTGATTTGAGTTCCGGCGTGGCGGGCTGGTTAAAGCAGCTAGAGCAGCGAGTTGACCAACAGGATACAGCAGCGGCTGCGAACCTTCAGCGCTATCACAATTGTTGTCGCGCCATCCAACAACAGTTTGGCTGGAGTACTGAGGTCAGTCAAACACCATGGGGTATTCCTTGGATAGCTAAACATCATCGGCACTGGCCCAACCCTCGTCTATTGAATGCTAGCTGGCTAATTGAGGAGTGCCCAGAGGATGAGGTTGAAATCAACTTAGGCAACGTGAAGCAAACCATTGCCCAATATTTCAGCACGGGCAATAACCCCACCGACTGGTATGTCCTAGCTGTTGGTGACGGAGATGATATGGGCGGATGGCTGAAGGGTAATCGCCTCCAGCCTTATGAAGACTACATTCCAAAAGCATTAGCTCAAAAAGTTGAGGCGATGCCCTCATCGATCAAAACTCCATTTCAAGATTTCCTCAAAGTTAGAAAGCGGATGGGACCGGCCAGCCACGCTGCCCTTTCTCGGGCACTGTTAGATTTCTCCAATCAACTGGTGCCATACCTTACAGAACAACGCTATGCCGGACGCCTGATTTACAGCGGTGGTGATGATGTCCTGGCTTATACGAACCTGTGGGAGTGGGACAGATGGTTATGGGATATCCGTCAGTGTTTTAAGGGTGATGAGGATCCTGCCAAAGAATTTAAAGCAGATGGAGATTACTGGCAATGGCAAAAAGATACCTTGCCGGAAGGGCTTACCGATCGGCCCCTCTTTACCCTTGGGAGTTTTGCCAGCATCAGCTTTGGGGTGGTCATAGCCCATCATTCTGTCCCCTTGGCAATCGCACTAGAAAGCCTCCGAGAGGCAGAGAAGCAAGCGAAGAAGCATAAGTCTACTAAAGGTGATTTGAAGGATGCGGTGCAAGTTCGAGTTATTTATGGCAACGGCAATACATTGAGCGCTACCGCCAAGTTTGAAGTGCTAAACCAATGGCAACGGCTAATTCAGTTCCAAGACACCCACCCTGATGTGGGCTTTGACCCGGCTTTATTTGAACAGGCGGCTGAGTTAATGGATCAACACCCGATCCCATTGGAAGAGGCGATAACACCTTGGGTAACGGCATTTTGCGATCGCAGAGATATTTTCCTCTCTACTGAGTTAGGGACAGAAGCCAAAGCATCGTTTCAAGAAGCCTTAGCACATTTCATCGAAACGATTTGGCAGTCTACCGCCGAAGCCGATGTACCTCCAACTCTTAAAAGTTGGTTAAAACTGGCTGCTTTTGTGCTTCGTAAACGCACCATCGCTATTCTCCCAGGAGGTCATCGTTGATGTACTGGTATACTTTGACCCCTTTGGATGTATTGCTATTTCGAGATGCTAAACCCTTTACCCCTGGGGAACGAGCGTGGGCTGGCAGTGTGTTTCCTCCTAATGGACATGCGATTGCAGGGGCATTAAGCGCATTACTGGGACGAGACAGCAAGCCTAGCGATCGGCCTAATGAGGAAACCTATGGTTTAAAAGGGCCATTTCTCTGTCATCAAGAATGCCTGTATTTACCTCGGCCATTGAACTATGTAGGCACTCGATGCCTATGGCCAACCTCTTGGCTGCGGGAAAAAGATGAGCAGCATCCTAGCCAGCAAATGCTGTGGCATCCATTACAGCCTGCGCCACTACTGCTAGAAGACTTACAACCTGTTGACTCCCAATCAGAGCAAGCAGATTATCGGCAGTTTCTGCACCAGGAAAGTGTTTTAGATCTTTTAGCTGGAAAGTCCCCTCCTGAAACAGCTTGGAAACTCCCCCCAGGGAGATCGCCTTATCCTTGGACAGTAGAGTCTCGGCCTCACAATACCCTAAAGACAGACACTCGCCAGGTTAAGGACAGGGATGGTTACTTTGTTGAAAATGCTATTCGCTTGGACGAAAACTGGAGTTTAGCAATCGGGCTGGATCAAAACATCCACACTAAGCTCCAAGCGGCTGGCCTACCAACGACCATGGGCTTAGGCGGTGAGGGGCATCGGGTTGTGATAGAGCGTTGTCAGAGCCTGGACGAGCAGTGGCAGGCTCTGCAAGATCTGTCTCAACATAACTACCAGCAGGCAGAAACGGCCCTATCTCAAGATCCAAAGAGAGGGCGATCGCTGGCTTATCTATTGACCCCTGGTGTCTTTGAGCGCAATCACCATGGGGTTGCCACCTGTCGTGCCTGGCCTTGGGAATGGGGGTTAGCCCATGCTCCCAACAAAAATCAAACCCGTGGCCCATTGGTCAGTGTGGCAACAGATCGACCTGTACCCATCAGTGGCAGATTTCGTTCGGGCGGTAACAGTGTGCCATCGCCCCAAGTGTTTGCTGCCCCACCCGGTAGCGTTTACTACTTGGAACGGCCAGCATGTCTCTTTCAAGACAATCCTACGCACAAGGTGCATAACTGGCGGCAACTCGGCTACTCTGAACTGCTTTGGATTCCTTTTGGAGCAAACAACAATGATTGAAGATTTGGTTTATTTCTACTTATTGTCGCCCCTCCATACTGGAGGGACAACCCAGGAAGGGAATCTACTCGGGATTGCGCGTGAATCCCATACGGACCTTCCTTACATCCCATCGAGTTCGATTAGAGGTCGCTTGCGGGCTGCAACGCCAGATGGGAGTAGAACTGTACTCTGGGGTAACACCATTGATGATGTGACCAGTGGTGTAGATGACAACCTCAAGCAAGGAGCCCTGTGGATTGGCGACGGCTCTATTCTTTGGCTGCCCGTACCCTCTCTAAGTCATGGAGTGATTTGGGTTAGCAGCCCGCTTTTGTTAAGGCGATGGGCTAAATTCAACAAAGTTAAGACGGAAATTCCTGCTGACTACAGTACTAATCTTAATGGTCAAAAGCCTGTCTATCTTAAAGATGCCATTCTCAAGCCGTCGGAGCTAAACGGCTGGAATACCTGGCAGAATTTTGTCCCGCAAGCCGAACAATCAAAAGGTATCAAGCGAGTGTTGGTGCTGCCTGATAAGCACTGTGCCACACTCCTTCAAATGGCACTCTGGCGGCAGGTTAAGGTCAAACTTGATGAACATAAAACCGTCGATGGAGGATTCCGCTACGAAGAGGCTATTCCGCCAGATACGCTGATGTACTTCCCTTGGGGCATTACCGCTCAGGCAAATGGGAAGAAACCAGACTCCACAAACGCTTTCCATACACTCATTGAGCAACATTCAATTTTACAAATTGGTGGGCAAGAGAGTTTGGGACGTGGGTTTGTACAAACTTGGCTAGATAACAATTAGAAAGGGCTGAATAATGGGATTTGATCCGCGTACGATGGGCAAGCCTGTTTATGAAGCTCTCTATGAGCTTAGAAATTTACCCAGCCAGGATGAAACGCGCCTTAAGGAACAGAAAAATCAGGCAGTTGAGCTGTATACCTATCTCTCAACCTGGGGCCTAATGCGGCTTAAGGCAGAAGAGATGGCGCTGAACCAGGAAGGGAAAAAGCAGGTAGTCAAAAAGTATTTTGTGTGTTTAGAGGAGATTTCAGAACAACGCAAGTTATCTGGGGCAGATGGATTGAGTACCCTCAAAGAACTTGACACGGATGACTACCTTGGTTTGACCGGGTTAGGACTGGCGATCGCTCAAGAATTCAGCTTTTGGGCAACAGCGGTTTATAACGACATTAAGGGTGAGGTATAACTGTGGTTTTTGATCGACCAAAGAAATCAGTGACTGGCAAGCCTTCCCTGGCCACAAGTAACCCTAGCCCCAAGGAACAATCAGGCAAGCCCAAAAAAGTAATTACGGTGGGTGTTAATCGGGGTAATTCTGGTGACAACCGAGGACACGGTGGCAATGGAGGAGGAGGCCACAATGGTGGAAATGGTGATGTTCCATCGCCCTGGTTGCAGCATCCGTTAGATCCCAATCCTGATCCAACACCTGAAGCCAGCTTTGTGGAACATCTACGGTGGATGCGGTCTTATCGAAAAGACGATCCCAATAAGGACTCCACCAAAGTCCAAATTCTGCAAATGGCAGAGAAGAATGCGAATTACCGCGATCGCCTTAAAACCCTCACTGACCGCACTCGACTGATTGCGGGGGAAGACAACACATTTCAGGTCAAGTGCTTGTGGCGCATTCGCGTTGGTGGACATCGAGGGCCAGAAAACATTTTGCTACCTGCCTTTGATGCCTTGGGGATGCCCTTTATTCCTGCCAGCACGCTACGAGGGGTAGCTCGTTCCCAAGCGATAAGAGACAATCTACCTAATGCTCTGGATTACTCGGACAGGGAAGCTGTGAAAAAAGCTTGGCAAGATGCTGAGCAGCAAGCGGCTAAATATTTTGGTCATTTGGATGCGGAAGGCAAGGATCGTATGGGTAAGGTTGTTTTTCTAGATGCCTATCCATTACCACAGCACTCCGGCAATGGCTGTGGATTGGCAGTGGATATAGCAACGGCTATCTGGAAATGGGATGGTGATACTCCGATATACGGCAACCCCAATCCCAATCCATTTTTCTCATTAGAAAAAGCAACATTTTTGATTGGCATCCGTCCTTCTACTAATGGCAACCCAGAGACCTTGGAGAAAGTTAAGCAGTGGCTGAGTCGCGGCTTAGCTTCTGGCATTGGCTCTCAGGTAAATACCGGCTATGGCAGTTTGGTCAGAGCGGGGCAATCGACAGCAGTAGATGAATTTTTCAGTGTAAACTTTGCCCTTGAAGGGCAACTCATCCACGGATGCCAGAAGTTTACTCAGTGGAACTGGAATGATCGTCGCAATGAATGGCAAATGCGGGGAAACCCTGAGCCCGAGGTACGCCCAGTCGCATTCAAATCAATACTGCGCTACTGGTTCCGGGCTTTTGCTTTAGGTGTGTTGCCATCTACAGAAGTGCAACGCTTAGAACGTGAGCTATTCGGCGCAATTAGCCCTAAACAGGCGCGAGGTAAAGTTGCGGTTAGGATTGCTGATGGGCGTGTCGTACAGCGGGAAGCTCGACCAACTCGGCAAGGACAGAATGACCCCTGTGGAGAACAGTCTGGTCGGTTGATCTTGGCTTACTCGTCGGAGACATCTGTCAGCCAAAAACGTGACATTGAAGTCCTGTTTAAGAACCTGACCTGGGTGATGTTCCATCTTGGGGGGATTGGCCAGGGGGCAAGACGGCCCTGTTACTCTCGCAAGAACCGTGAGCGGGCTCCCTGGTGGCGTGGGTCTACCCTAATTCCTGATGTGAGGGATCCATTTTGGAATCTCCCCAGCAAAGTCAATAATTTTCAAGGGCTTTTTCAGCGAAGGTTGCAAGACTTTTATGAGGCATTGGGAAGATTAGCTGATCATCCTGTTAATCCTCGTCAACTATTGGAAGTTGGTCAGGTAAGAAGCGATCGATGGACGGAAGCTGTTGATCGTCACTGTCGCATTATCGTATGCAATGGACAAGAAGACTTTGGCAAACCCTACGCTCTCAGAATTTTGCATCATCGAGATTTTAAGCGTGGGCAAGACTATGACGGCAACCTTTGTGGCCAAGTACAGGGGGGCGTTAAGCCCTCACCCGTTTGGATTGCGGATCTAGACAAGTACCAGGTAGTAACTGTATTTGGGGCGACTCAAGACCCACGTCAAAGATATGCCAGTGAACTACGACGGCAGACGGATCCCAATGACTACGCTCAAATTTGGCCTTTGCAGTAGATCCATTTATTAGATATCCGAAACAATGAAAACCCTAATGATTACTGTAGGCACCCGTCAGGTTGGGTGGCGTTGCCGCGACGGCGTAGTGCGCAGTTTAGGGGCCGATGGCGTCAAATATGACCCGCAGCACACCGCTGAACTTTACCAAAATGAACTAGATCTTAAACGAAATAATCATCAAGACAAAGGTAACGATCACACCTACCCCTGGAGCGTTTGGGACTTAGGGTATCGTCTCTGGCAGCAGTGCCAGCAAGCGGACTTTGGCCCCGTTGAGTTATTGCTGGATGAAGTAATTATTGCTGACCAGATCCCAAAAAGTTTGAGTCATGTAATTTTGTGGGGTACTCAACAGCCAGATACCGTTTCTTGGCACTATCGCCGTATGGATACGGCTTGGCTGGCAGAGTTGATGGCTGGTAAGCTTAAGCAAAAATATCCTGAGCTGCAAGTCAAGGTTTTTAGGCCACTCCTCAGCGCTATTGATACCGAAGCGATTCGCGATGAGCTAGAATCTCACATTTTGCCCTTTGCCTTACAGACGCGACTGCCTAACGACTCAGACTTCACCCTTCTAATTGAAAACAAGGGTGCCACCCCCGCAATCGCAGAAGGACTAAGTATTTGTGCCGGGGCATTAGTGCGGGACTGCCAGGTTGTCACCACTACCCCTACAGAGCCTCGACCACTCTATCCCAGAGTCAGCGATACAGTCCAAACCGTTGCGCCTGCCAATGAGTATCGGCGAGTTAACTTAAGCAGTTACTTTTGGCCTTTAGAGCGATCACGCATTCTTTCAGCCTGGCAACGAGGTGATTTTCGAGAAGCCCAGGTATGGCTGCAAGCCCATCGCCCCCAACATCGTCCTATGTACGAGCTAGCCGGTTATTTAGCGCTAACTACTAACTGGCAAATGGATGACGCCTTAAAAGGGATAAAAAACTGGGTAGGCACAAGAAATGTGAAGAATTGCACGACTAGTGAAATTCGCGAAATTTGGCAGGCGGCGGTGAGTATCATGTGCCCTGCGGGAGGGAAACAAACTTCTACGAGCAAATATCTCAAAATTTGGGAGACTCGCTTGCTCATGGAATTAGAGCTGAGCTGCGAAAATTACACTGCAGCCTTCATGCAGTTTGCCCAAACGCTAGAGCGCCTTTTGTTTTGGCGTTATGAAACCGAAAATTGGATTCAGCAGAGATTGATTACTCCCCCAGAGGATAAAAAAGTTTATGGATTGAAGTACAAAGCTTCTTTAGGAGAACTCAAAATAGCTTGGCTAGAGTCGCAGCAAATTGAGCCAGATAGTTTTTCTTGGCAACAACTTGATGCCATCAATGAATTACGAAACAGTGTAATCCACCGCAGTACTTCGCTGACGCCGGAAGAACTCCAAAATGAAATTTGGCCACATATTGATCAGCCAACACCAGAGGCCCTTTACAAAGCCATGATTTCTTTGTTGCAGACCTTACTGCCACCTGATCATCTTATGCCCGATCGATCCCTCCTACAAGATCTTTACTCCTGGGGCATTGAACAATTACAAGCTTAGACAAACTCTATGAAAGCAGTTCTTATTGCTACCATCGGTACCCGCGATTTGATGTTTCAGACCCAATCGGAGGACTGGTTCAATATTGGCGATGACCAGATGCGCGGCGACATCATCGGCGAGCAGGCCGAAGTCTTAGAAGACCTAGGGCAAGACCTGATTACATTCCGCGAGCTGACCCAATTCTTGCTCGACCACCTCGACCAGTACCGCAGTCGCATTCGCCCAATCATTATGGGCAAGCTGTTTCAGGAAAGGGCGGCGGATATCAGCAAAATTTATCTTGTTGGTACTGACCAGCCGTCTACAGTAGCCGAGCGTAACAAAGACACGCTCAATGCCTGCTACCTGCTCCAAGACTGGTTTCAGCAGCACTATTCCCACATAACCGTGGAACTAATTGCTTTGGGGGCTGATGGCACCAATCCCAGCGACTTTGAGGCTATGTTTCGCTGGTGGCAGAAGGTGTGGCGCGAGACGATTCAAGTCTCTACACAACAACCGATTTGGTTGTGCATCAAGGGAGGAGTAGGACAAACAGCAGAAGCCGCTCGGATCTCTGGCTTGAGTCTCTATAGCGATCGCATCCAATTCTTTGACTTCAAGCAAACTCCTTACCAAAACCGCCAAGGGATACCGTCTGCCTATAGCGGCCCCTTCAAGGGCACTAGCTACCTCTGGGACCGCACCCGTCAGCAGGCATTAAGACTATGGGAGCGCTACGACTACGCTGGACTAGAAGCGCTTCTAGCCCCCTATTTTCAGCAAGACCAAGCTCGGTTTGGAGCATTGCCGATTTGGATCAAGGCTGGGGTTGATTGGAATCAGGGAGAGTTCAAAACCTTCTTTCAGCGGGTCAAGTCCACGCTACCCCCTGCTCAGCAACGTCAGGGCCATACCTGGTGGTGGATGGCCTATGAGCAGGCTCAGTTGGCTCAGGTGCGCTTACATCAGCAGCACACATCAGAGGCCATGCTACATAGCTTTAGGGCCGTTGAAGGTGTGATTTGGGAATGGATGCTGGCTCATTATGGCGACTACATCCAGCATCCCCCAAGACGCTATCCCCAGTTATTGGGTTCTATTTGCGATCGCTACCCCAGTCTCCGACCTTCTTTTGTTGATAGAGCCACTGGTCAATTACGGGAATCGGCCAATCTCAACGGCTATATACAACAGGCCCTGTTAGAAGCAGTTATACCAGCGATTATCAGCAATACTGATTTTCAATCTTTCTGGAGCCAGGACAATCGAGATCAACGCAATACCTTGTCCCATCGGCTAGGGGGCCTGACGGCTCGGGATCTATTTCTGGCTTGGGGTGCAGATACTCAAAATGCAGAGGATTGGCAAAAGCGTATTATTAACTGCCTAAATTTAATAGCATCTCAATCCTTTAGATCCCTTGACCAAGCTAGCATTTTCAGCTTTTTGCATAAAAAAATTCAGAAGTTAATTGATACATATGAACCATAGGTATCTAGTTTAAGCTTACTAAAGTACTTATGTTTTACTCTTTATTTCTTTAAACTAAACTTTTCGTACCTTCATCAAGTTTTTGATGGTTAGGGCACCTTAAGTTTACCGAAGTTTTTTTTGTTCCCAGATAGGTTTCGGCTGTGTGGTGGAGTGGTTGCTTCTTAAACTTTGCATCTCAATAGCTTTCCAACTGAGAAAAATTATGCAAACGCTTTATATTTCACAGCAGGGGTGCTCTGTAAGCCTCTGCCAAGAACAATTGCTTGTTAAACAGAAAGACAATGTTTGTCAGCAGGTTCAACTACCTTTGATCGAACAGGTGCTGGTATTTGGCCAATCGCAGGTAACAACACAAGCGTTACGAGCTTGCCTTAAGCGCAATATTCCCATTCTATATTTGTCTCGAATGGGGCAATGCCATGGTCGATTATTGCCGATGCCGCAAGGCTATCGCCAGTTAGCACGATATCAGAGTGAGCTTTCTGAAGATACTCGGCTTTCAGTGGCTAAGGCGATTGTTCAAGCTAAACTCCGTAATAGCCGGGTACTTCTACAGCGTCAGGCACGACAACGCTCTAAAGAGTCTATAACCGCAGCCGTGCAGCAACTGGAATCGCTCATCATTGGTGCTAGCAAAGCCAGTTCAAACCAAGCTTTGATGGGAGTTGAAGGTGCCGGGGCTGCAAGTTACTTCTCGGTTTTAGGCGATTGCCTAGTTAATCCTGAGTTCAAATTTACGGAGCGTAGCCGTCGCCCGCCTACAGATCCAGTGAATGCACTACTGAGCTTTGGCTATCAACTCCTGTGGAATCATCTTTATAGCCTCATTGAGGCCCAAAACCTCGATCCCTACGATGCTTGTCTACATCAAGGAACTCGCAAACATGCAGCATTAGTTCTGACCTTATAGAAGCATTTCGAGCACCATTAGCGGATTCACTCATGCTGTATTTGGTAAACCATAGGGTCATGGATGTAGAGTCTGACTTTACATTCAAGAGTGGCGGTTGTTATCTCAACGGCAATGGGCGACGCAAATACTTACGTGCATTTATTGCCCGCATGGAAGAGGAGATCAAAGCCGGAGGAGAAGAGCTTCATCCCCGCTGGGATTTGTTGATGGCTCAAGTCAAGGACTACAAAAAGTTTATTTACAACCCGAAGGCTCTGTTTCAGCCCTGATTGACTGACAAAAGTTTGCCTGGATGCTACTCAAAGCCTCCTATAGCAGGGGTTTGAGGCGATCTAGAACGTTTTATGGCTCCGTTTCGCCTGTAATGCTTGTCAGCCAAGGGCTTCGAGGGTTAATGATCCATGTTTTGTCAGTCAACCAGGTTTCAGCCTTATTCGATCCGGTGAGGCTATGTTTTTATACATTGTAGCTTATGACATCCCATCAAATAGGCGGCGAAAGAAAGTGTCTGATATTCTTGAAGGCTATGGTAAGCGAGTTCAATATAGTGTTTTTGAGCTTGTTCTAGCTAAATCAAAGTATGATGATATGAAACGAATATTAAGCCGTTATGTTAATTTTGAGGAAGATAGTCTTAGATTTTACCCAATTTCACAACATACCTTGGAACAGGTTGAAATTTGGGGTGGTGTACCTCTAACTCAGATGCAGAAATCGATTATTGTATGAATTGCGAATAAAGTTATGAGCAGCGGTAGGACTTATTATTTGGTGATATCCCTCGAAAGGCGACTGAGTAAGGTTTTCGGGCTTTTGCAAGCCAACTCTGGATTGTCTGTAGTCGCCAAGGCAAGCATCCTTCGCAACCGAGGCCTGGACACCCTGCTGTGCTTAGGTGCAAGATAGGGTCACTCCCCACCCGCTGGGGATATTAATTGAATGGAAACTAGGCGTCGTAGGGAGCAAAAGCGGTAAACGTTGGAACTCCCCACCCGCTGGGGATATTAATTGAATGGAAACAATCAGCGGGTAAACCTTAGTGCTCAGCAGGTCAGGGCGATCTCCCCACCCGCTGGGGATATTAATTGAATGGAAACATCTTTACGGGTTCCCCTGTCTCTGCGTACAGTGAAATTAGCCGCCTACTCCCCACCCGCTGGGGATATTAATTGAATGGAAACCGATCCTCCGCTCGGCGCTGGTCGTCGCGGGCCTCACTGCTCCCCACCCGCTGGGGATATTAATTGAATGGAAACTGACAGGGCCAGCAGTACCACCGGGTCACTCTGCTGTGTCTCCACTCCCCACCCCCTGGGGATATTAATTGAATGGAAACCCTTTTGATTGTTTTCATGCGATGCCTACCTGCTGTCTCCCCACCCGCTGGGGATATTAATTGAATGGAAACTCCGACATCGGCGATGCGATCGTGAATCGCTTGGGCGTAGCTCCCCACCCGCTGGGGATATTAATTGAATGGAAACTGCAGGTGACGCTTAACCATCAGGCCGGGGTCATAGTCTCCCCACCCGCTGGGGATATTAATTGAATGGAAACTAGATGACGGTAGCGCACCGCCGGAGTCGCGCCCGGCATTCATCTCCCCACCCGCTGGGGATATTAATTGAATGGAAACGATGCTGCCTTGAAAGCCGTCTACTAAGTTGTAGTCGCCTCTCCCCACCCGCTGGGGATATTAATTGAATGGAAACCATTTTGCGCAGGTCGTTCAGGTTCTGGAAGCCGACCACTCCCCACCCGCTGGGGATATTAATTGAATGGAAACCTATGACGGCATTGTGCAGATCCTTGTCGAGGGGGCCTGGCTTTCTCCCCACCCGCTGGGGATATTAATTGAATGGAAACCAGACAAATCCTATTAATATTTCAGTTATTCCTAGCATGGAATACTCCCCACCCGCTGGGGATATTAATTGAATGGAAACTTCTTCCCCGGTCATAGGCTCACACATCCTTTATGAAATCTCCACGATGACTCCCCACCCGCTGGGGATATTAATTGAATGGAAACAGTTATCTTCTAAATAAAAACCGCCTACTGATTGATTGTTTAACTCCCCACCCGCTGGGGATATTAATTGAATGGAAACCTAGGTCCACACGCTTATCCTGGCTTCTGCGTGGACTCCCCACCCGCTGGGGATATTAATTGAATGGAAACTTGCCCCCTACCTGAGTCACTTGGCGGGCGTACTCTTGGGTAACTCCCCACCCGCTGGGGATATTAATTGAATGGAAACTGCATCGGGGCAGGGTCAACATGGGTCAGGGCAGATAGCTGCCTGCTCCCCACCCGCTGGGGATATTAATTGAATGGAAACCTGACATGGTTGAACGGTCTACGATCTCGCCGTTGCCGACGTAGACTCCCCACCCGCTGGGGATATTAATTGAATGGAAACCCATTGCCCCTCACAATCACAACAAAGTCATCAGGCAACTCCCCACCCGCTGGGGATATTAATTGAATGGAAACCTATGCCCCACCGATCGCACAGCAGCAGCCCACGACGACTCCCCACCCGCTGGGGATATTAATTGAATGGAAACCCCCCATGATTAGATCCTGGTAGATCAGGTCTCTCTGGAGTAACTCCCCACCCGCTGGGGATATTAATTGAATGGAAACATAGGATTCACATCGGCAGGGTTTACAGTCACATGGGACTCCCCACCCGCTGGGGATATTAATTGAATGGAAACTCCTTATTTACGGTGGTGTGTTGCGGTTAGTTCTCTAACTCCCCACCCGCTGGGGATATTAATTGAATGGAAACTGTTTCTTTCTCCAGTCGATCGAAGTTAATTCTCGCCATTGTCTGCTCCCCACCCGCTGGGGATATTAATTGAATGGAAACTTGAGGCTTACCTAGCACCTCGGACAGGAATCGGCTCCCCACCCGCTGGGGATATTAATTGAATGGAAACTCATCTATCATCTGCTTGCCCTTCGACATGTACTTGGCCATCTCCCCACCCGCTGGGGATATTAATTGAATGGAAACACGGGGACGCACCGAACGATCGCGCTAACCGGCAATATTACTCTCCCCACCCGCTGGGGATATTAATTGAATGGAAACTTGACGTTTATTTAGTAGCTGTAGGTACTGGTACACCTGTTGATCTCCCCACCCGCTGGGGATATTAATTGAATGGAAACTGAACTAAGCGATTGCCCCTATCCTGGCCACCCTGTCCATAACTCCCCACCCGCTGGGGATATTAATTGAATGGAAACCCAATTGTTTCCCAAAAATTATCTTGAAAAGTGATTTCCTCCCCACCCGCTGGGGATATTAATTGAATGGAAACCTGCCCAATACTGCCTAACCTTCTTATCCTTCAGCGCCATATTAACTCCCCACCCGCTGGGGATATTAATTGAATGGAAACATCCTGCGCTTTCTTTCCAGAGTCAATCAGATCGGAAAGTTTATCTCCCCACCCGCTGGGGATATTAATTGAATGGAAACCTGAACTCAAACAAACGTTTTCAATATATCGCAGCTTATGCCGCCGCCTCCCCACCCGCTGGGGATATTAATTGAATGGAAACTAACCAGCGCTAACCTCAGTGGCCTTGCCCGACTCAACTCCCCACCCGCTGGGGATATTAATTGAATGGAAACTCGGGATAGTTCGATCGCACGGCCCGCCCATGTGTCTCCTCACCCGCTGGGGATATTAATTGAATGGAAACTGCAGAGAAGCAGATCAATGAATGGGGGCTTCAGGTATTCCTCCCCACCCGCTGGGGATATTAATTGAATGGAAACCTGTGCGAACGGATCGACAAACTTCTTTGAGGTGCCGCCGTGGCAACTCCTCCCCACCCGCTGGGGATATTAATTGAATGGAAACATCAGCAGGTTGCATACCGCCTCTATTGATTATTTTGGTATTCTCCCCACCCGCTGGGGATATTAATTGAATGGAAACTGAGCCAGGTCGCCCCCAATGTAGTTCGAGGAATAGTTGACTCCCCACCCGCTGGGGATATTAATTGAATGGAAACTTTATAAAAGCGATTTGCCGATTGGGGTCAGCTTGACTCCCCACCCGCTGGGGATATTAATTGAATGGAAACTTTGGCTTCAGTCGGATACCAAATAATGACAGTTTCGCACTCCCCACCCGCTGGGGATATTAATTGAATGGAAACAAAATCATTTCCTCAACAAGCCTCCGTATAATTTTGGGTCGCGCCTGTCTCCCCACCCGCTGGGGATATTAATTGAATGGAAACCTCAGCGGGGCGACACCCCAGTCATGGGCCAGGTGCACCACTCCCCACCCGCTGGGGATATTAATTGAATGGAAACTTTTCAAACCGCTTTAGGCGATCGCTCATCCTACGGAAGCTCCCCACCCGCTGGGGATATTAATTGAATGGAAACTTACCCGTTCCTCGAACACCTTGAAGCAACACAAGGTTGGACGTTCCCCACCCGCTGGTGATATTAATTGAATGGAAACCCCCTGCCATGTTGCCATCACCAGCATTCAAAAGAAACCCTTCTCCCCACCCGCTGGGGATATTAATTGAATGGAAACTTGGTATAAAAACGACCCTTATTTGAATATAAATCTAGCTCCCCACCCGCTGGGGATATTAATTGAATGGAAACATAAAATGCTCGGCCACCATCAGCCACAACTAGAACCCGGTCACTCCCCACCCGCTAGGGATATTAATTGAATGGAAACCTCTCTCGAAAGAATGCCGTAAGAGATACCTGCCGAGAGTCTCCCCACCCGCTGGGGATATTAATTGAATGGAAACAATTCTTCTGGGTCTTGGGGCATGGTCGCCTCTCTGGTGTGACTCCCCACCCGCTGGGGATATTAATTGAATGGAAACTTCAGCGCTTTGATTTTTTGGCGTAACGTCAAAGGTATTTTACTCCCCACCCGCTGGGGATATTAATTGAATGGAAACCTTTAGGGTTGCAGAGATTGCTAGGAATTCAATAATTACCTCCCCACCCGCTGGGGATATTAATTGAATGGAAACTTCCCACGGAAGCCTTGGCCTGTATACAGTTACGAACTCCCCACCCGCTGGGGATATTAATTGAATAGAAACTTGAGCTGCTGCTTACCTAGGGGGCAATGTTCGGCGATGATGCTCAGCTCCCCACCCGCTGGGGATATTAATTGAATGGAAACTGCCCCAGGTGCGATCGTTCTGTCTGCGGCGTTTAGCTCCCCACCCGCTGGGGATATTAATTGAATGGAAACCTGCCCAGTCATCGTATCGATCGCGGAACACTACGGACGCAGAACTCCCCACCCGCTGGGGATATTAATTGAATGGAAACCATTCTCGCTGTCTACGCGACGAGCTCTAAAGCGTCCTCGACTCCCCACCCGCTGGGGATATTAATTGAATGGAAACCTGTCCTGGATTGGGGAAACGTTGCCAGATATTTCGCGGAATCTCCCCACCCGCTGGGGATATTAATTGAATGGAAACTTATTGTATCCAGTTCATCTTCCACACAATGGATTTTTGCTCCCCACCCGCTGGTGATATTAATTGAATGGAAACATAGTTCGTCAGCGGAGACAATCTCGGTTTGCAGAGATCCCCACCCGCTGGGGATATTAATTAAATGGAAACTCTGGGTATACCGAAACCAAGTAGCCTTGGCCTTGGGGCAGCTCCCCACCCGCTGGGGATATTAATTGAATGGAAACTTGTCAGTCGTGAGCGCGATCGCGCATAAAGGACAGGTCATCCCGGACAGTCCGCTCACTCACCTCTAGAACGTCAGCTAAGCTTTGAGCTGTTTGCTGCTCTGGCTTTCGGATGAGTTCATCTATTTTGAGTAGTCGCTCTAACTGGATGCGTGACATTTGGCTTCCTTCAGTTGTATGGCGACCATCCTAAGCAGTTAACCCGGCAAAAAAGCTTCCGGGTTAACTGCTTAGGAAAAGTTTTCATTATCTCCGGAACAATGGCGTAAGTTTGAAACAAACGCACTGGTCTCATATGTAGCTATGGGACAGGACGATTGAAAATACACTCATAGCTAAATTCGTTTGTGATGGAATCGTTAGCATTTCCCTTTACAGGTCGTCGAGTTCATTAGGGTCGAATTCGAGGTTGAGCGTTGTGGGTTGGGCTTCTTCAGCTTTGGTAGGTTGCGGGACTTGCACTGGTGCTGCAGCCGGTGCTCCTGTTTGAAAGCAGTGCTGGATAAGTACACTATCTACCAGATCAGCCAGCTCAGAATCGGTAAGGTCTTGGGAGCGCTGGAGCAGAGTCTGCTTATTGGTCGCTCCGTATTCCTTGGCCAATAGATGGGCGAGGGTTGTCCCCTTAACCCAAATGCTGCGACCTTTAATCGATTGTCCTGGTTTTCGAGGCATTGTCATATCCTTTAGGCGACTGCCGGTTCTTTGGATTCAGCCTTGGTCGGAGCCTTAGCTTTAGGTTTTTTAGAGGTGGCCGAGCATTTAGCCACAGTATCAAAAGGGTCAAAGTCAAACTTTGCTAGAGACTCATTCAACTCACCACTTAGCAAGGGTAGAAGCTTATGGGTGTACATCGACTCAGCATTTGCCAGGAGAGGGTCGCCTTCGTACAACCTAATACCACGTTTACCTAGGAAGCCTTCTATCTTAGGAAGCTTGACGCCGCCACCAATAGCGATGACCCGATAGTCACTTCCATTGCGCTCAGCCAGAGCCTTAAGCGCGGGGCCTACAGCATCAACGATCCACTCCTTCAAGCAGGCTGTATAAACGCTCGTGATGTTCAAGCACTTACCATCGCCTCGGTAGAAGACTTTTTCCATGCCACCTTCGGTAGCTTCAACCAGACCATTGCCAACGTAGATAGGGTTTCCAGACATCCCACCTAGCATGGCCTGTAGCTCGGAATGGTTAGTGATTCGGTCGATTAGGTTACCAACACCGTAACCGCTGCGATGAGTCTGGTCGTTTAGTGGAATTCCATCCCTAGAACGAGGAGTCAGTAGACAAGTCAAATAACCAATGTCTAAGGTACAGAACTCAGTTCCTTGAGCGATCGCTGAGCCCTCAGAGATTACACCGCTCACGGGCATCTTGATTTGAATCTTGTAGGTTTTGCCGTTACAGACAACCTGGTGCCAGCCAGTAAACTGAGCGACAAGTTTAGCACCGAGCGCCTTGGGGTTATGGCTAGAGCAAATCATTACCACGTTGGTTTCCCCAGCGGGAATCTGAGCTTCACGAATGAGGGCAGCTAAGAGCAGTGGAAGAGCGTTGGTGGTCTTGAGATTGGATTCCTCGTAGGGGGTGTCAGGCCGAAGCTTACGGTCGATAACACTACCACCGGCAATCCAGAGCCTGCCAGCTAACTCAGCATTAGAGCCAGCGACATAGTGCAAAACGTCTGGGGCGACTGATTCATAATCAGCGATGAAGTCTTTCTCCGTGCCAAATTTCACAAGAGAGCGAATCATCACAGGCGGGCAGTGCTGGCTGAAGATTTTTAAGTTCCCAGCACCAGGGTCAGCAGCAAGAAAAAGTGTGTCAGAGTGAGCCATATTTTTTAAGTGCCATAAAGGTCTTTTAGTGGGTTCAATAATCACACTATAGGTATAGTGCGATTATTAAATAATTATACCATTAGTATTTTATGGTAATCCGCTAGAGGGGCCTTGAAGTGCTCAAGCTATCCCTAAAAAACGATAATCACAAGATAAATACCCCGTGGTTATTGCGTGATTATTTATCCAGTAGAAATACTTAGGGGAATTCGCAACTTAATTCAGAAAACTCTACTGAATCAACGAAGCTTTTAAGGACTTTTGTGGTCTCTTCATTCGCTTCGTAGAAGAGAACTCCATCGCAGGCTTGAGCAAACATCTGGTTCTGCCCGTAACGCTGGGCATCCATTATCAGTGCATAGCCAAACCGTCTAGAGAGCATCTCTCTAGTTTTCTCATCAACACCAGCGTCTGTCACATCTAGAAAACCATTCACCAGCCGAGCGGGCGGCAGACTAAATACGTCTGACCATCTACGACTTTGAGGCCATCTTTCTCAGTAGTGGTGAGGTTTACTTGGGCTATGGCAGAGCCGGTTGCGTGGTAGGTTACTTCAACGACGCTAACCCCATAACCATCTATTTGACTAACAACCCGCTCGGGGATGTAGAACTCATAGTCCTCTTTAACTGTGGGAGCCTCCACTCGATCGTGGATAGCTTTAAGGAGAATGTACCAGCGGTGAGTGGACAGTTAAGCAAATAGCAGTTCAACTCACCAGCAGGCACACCAGGACCAAGTTGGACGTGAGCACTGAGAACCTGGAGCGGCTGGAATGGTTTGGCCTAGTGTTGTCCGAGGAGAAGGAGGGAATCCTATACTGGCACTTCATTGAGTCAGCGAAGGCCGCTTAAACATAAAGAAAGGGAAAAAATATGGCTATCGATCCTTATAAACCAGAACTCGCAAAACGCCAGACAGCCTTTCAAATCGCCACTAAGCAGCTCATGGATCGCTTAAATCAAAATATAGGCCTGGCCAGCCAGGGTAAAGCTGACTTTGCTGAAAACTTCAATGGAACATTAGAGGCGCTGCGGGATTACGAACAATCAGGCCGTGAGTTATCTGAATGGATTTCACAAAAAGGTAGCTGATTGAAAGACCATTGTTTGCGTTTTCGACCTATGTAACACCTCCTTTTTTGCATTTTAACCCTAGGTAGAAGGCAGGCAGCGGCGCTAGGTTTACCTCAATGGTGACAACTTAAGCATAGGTTTGAGAAGTCAAGGTAGTGGGTGCGGGGTCGAACGTAAGTCTAGGAGGCTTTTTGCGCCAAGCTTTGACCGTACCGAGGTCAGCATTGGCTGGGTCAGTGAAGTAGGCAATGAGGTCATGGGCTGGCCCCTTCGAGTGGGCGACGGAGAAGTGATAGAGGCCGCGAAAGATCATTTCTAGAGACAGGCGCTCAACCGGAAGACTTAAGGCATTGGCCAGGTCATCGGCTAAATCGACCAAGACGAGGTAGATAATCCAGGTCGCCCAGACCTGTAAGCGAATGCCATTGGGTGAGCCCGTCCAGAGGTAGCTGAGGCCAAGCAGGCGTTTGACCAGGTTGAAGGACTCTTCGATGCGCCATCGGCGTTGATAGAGGTCAGCGACGACTCCCGGAGGCAAGACGGTGGGGTCAAGCACCGAGGTGAGGTAGGTGTGCCACTGCTGGCCTCGTCGGACTTCCACTAAGCGCAGCGTCAGGATGGGATTACCCTGATAGCCCTTGCCCAAACGGACCTGGGAATCGCGATGCCAGGGACTCTCGCTGAGTGGCTTGAGCACCTCAATCGGGCCATTCGCTCGCACCCGTGTAATGAAGCCTGCCCCTTGGCGGATGAGGGACTCAAAAAACCGAAAGTCCCAAAACCCACGGTCTAGAATCATCAACGTTTTGGGGCCAATGGCCTGATGCAATCGGGGCATAAACGCCGTGTCATGGGTGTAGGGATTGGCCTCTATCCACACGGCGACTGGCGTCTGTCGCACTAAATCTAGAATGACCATCATCTTGCCGCCTAGCTCGGCGACCTTGGCGTCTTCTAAACTCTTGAGCTTGCGAAACAGCGCTTCTAGCGTCGAGCCATCGGCAATCCAGACTCGCTCAAAGGACCGCAGCGCCACCGTCACACTCTCGGGTAGGGGGCGCTGAACTCGCTCGGCCCAGCGCTGATGAATCAGCGGCACTAAGTCCTTGAAGACCTGCTCAAACAACTCGCTGGGAAAGTCTAGCAGTCGGTTCGAGAGGGCTTGTTGACTCACGGGCGCGCCTTGCACCACAGCAGGTCTTCGCGGTTTAACACCCGACACAACTCACGCACCGACGGCACCTGACGCCAGAGCAGCGTCAGAATAGCGGCCATCATCAACGGCAAGGTTAAGATTCGTGCCCGGAGTCCCAGTTGCCGATATAAACCGCTTTGCGCATATACCGTTGGCGTTAGCAGATCATTCAGCCGGGCTTTGACTTCTTCGCTCTCCACATAGGGTTGGTTGCGTGGACGAACGTGATCTCGATGGCTGGAGCTACGAGTCATGTCACCATCTCCGAAAGGCGCTTGACGGCTAGCCTAGCGTCTTAAATTGTCACCGTTGGGTTTACCTATAAACCGCGTGCCTTATCTGACATCATCAGTTCGCCTTCGCAGTGGGGAGCCTTCCCTCTCCCCATAAAAATAGCCTCCCTATGAAAGCCTTGAATTTGGTTTGGATTTTCTATCAGCTCTGATAACACCACCGCTTCAATTTTTTGACCTCTTCCCGCAGCTCCTCAGGCGACCCTTCGTGCCGCTCGATTAGGGACAATAAATTAATTTGGAAGTCATAATCCACAAAACTAAAGCGGGATGTTACCGCAAGGGCAACGTCTAGTTCCCCAGCGGCAAGCAGGAGCGCGATCGATTCAAGGAGCTGGACGCATGTGAGCCCACTCCTAGCGGCGATCGTTTCAATCTTTTCTATCGCGGCTGGTTCAAGGGAGAGTGCGGGCGGCGTTGGGTTTACCGATTAGCCGCGCGCCTTCCTTGCCATCATTGGTTCGCTTTCGCAGTAGGGGGCCTGCCTTCTTCCCTACGTTAGAAAGGCAATGCCTGAAACCCTCGATGTACAGAGAGGTGCGGGACACTCTGGTGGGATAAAAAAGCCCCGTGGTAGGAGCCTGAAACAGTTTTTCATCTCTGTATCAGTCTTGGGGTAAGAGCTTCCTTTTCTCTTCTTCCGTCATGCGTGGGTTCCGACGAATTGCCTCGTCGTATGCCGCGTACGGATCTTCCCCAGAACCTTCAGGCTCATCATCATAGTCAGCAACAGGTTTTGGCCTGACTGCCTGACAGAAGTGGGTGAAAGGCTTGAAACCTCGTGAAGCGAGGGGGAAAGGGTGAGGTGACATGAGACGCTGAAATTTGCGTCATCTCAGGGTCTGTACCATGTCAGCCACCACCTGTCTCTATGATCAAGTGCTGTCCTTGCTGCGTCAATATAGCCATCGCCGTGACCTGCGGCACCTCAAAGCGCTGGCTTGGATGGTGACCGCGCTAGTGTGCAGCGGTCGGTTGAGCCTGCCGGAATGGGAATCGTATGTGCCGAGTCGCGCTTGCCAGGCGCAAAGCACCGAACGACGGTGGCAGCGCTTCATGAGCAATCGACGGGTTCGCGTCAAAAGTTTGTACGTGCCCTTGGTGCTAGCGGCGATTCACCAGTGGCAAGGGCGACGGCTCTATCTGGCGCTCGATACGACGGTGCTGTGGAATCGCTACTGCATGATTCACCTGTCGGTGACCTGTTGCGGACGAGCCGTGCCGCTGCTGTGGCGGGTTTTGGAGCATCCTAGTGCTACCGTCAGTACGGAGCGATATCTCCCCCTGTTGCGGTTAGCCCATCGGCTGTTGCAGCCCTACCCTGATGTGATGGTGTTAGCAGACCGGGGGTTTGCTAACCATGACCTGCTGGCGTGGTTAAGCCAAAGTCGATGGCACTATTGTTTACGCTTGCCCAGTGATGTGGTGGTGCATGGCCCCCCCGTCATCCCATAGCGGTGGGCTATCTCTGGCCTGCCAAGGGCGAAGCCCGATTCTATGAGACCGTCGGGCTCTGGAGCGATGGCCGCTGGCCCTGCAACCTCGTGCTGGCCAATGTCAAAAGCGTCAAGGAACCCTGGGCCGTTATCACCGATGAACGGCCGTCCCTCAACACCTTGTGGCAATATGCCCTTCGCCTTCGCGTCGAGGAGCTTTTTCTCGATTCCAAGTCGGGGGCCTTTGAGCTAGAAGCCTCCGGCATTCGCTCGGCTACCGCCCTCGAACGGCTCTATCTCGTCGCTGCCGTCGCTATCCTCTATGGCACCACTCAGGGCATGGCCGTCCAACTCGATGGCCTCCGTACTCAGGTTGACCCTCATTGGACACGGGGCATCAGTTACCTCAAAATTGGCCTCCGCTGGCTCAAGGGAGCCGTCAACAAAGGGCGTCCACTGCTCCAGCTCATTGCCCTCTTCACCATTGACCCGGAGCCCTGTTTTGCCTCTAAAAAAGCTGAAGCCCAGTACTATGACCGCATCTGGTTCTCTAGAATCCAGTCTTTGCACTGTCAGCTACCACCCTGGGAGGCAGCCTAAAGATGTGTCAGGCAGTCAGGGTTTTGGCTTTGGCTTCATGGATTTGGACATTAGCGCAGCTGGTGGGGTAAACAAAACGCCATCGTATTCATCGTCGTCCTCATCGTATTCATCGTCGTCCTCAATGAGTGCATGAGGGGGTGAGGTTTCTAACTTAACTTCAGCGGGTGTTTGGGGCCGATGGGCTTTAGGCTCGACCGCAGTGGAGGTCTGGGGCAGTTGCTTAACCTCAATGAGTGCTGCTCCCTCAGGCCATAGAGAGCGCTTACCATTCACAATCTGAGCCGCGATAATTCCTAGAAGGGTGCTGGCGGTGGTGCCATTTTCTTTAGCGATCACTTCAAACCCTTGCTGAATCTCTAGGGACATGGGAACTGAAGAATTGGAGGAGGATGGATGGGGTTTAGGTTCCTCACTTAATTCACGAGCCACCAAATCGGAAACCCACGCGCTCGTGCTCAATTCTGCCTGCTCAGCTGCCCGGTCAGCTTTCTCTTTTAGCTCGGGTTCAACATAGGAAACGATTTTTTGCTTAAGTGTAACCATAAGCTTGCTCGGTGTACATAAATCTGTATATACTTTATCATGAGTATATACATAATACAAGAGGTTGCGGCCCTGCATGCACACCTTGACAAAGGTAAATACACTAGTGGGCATAAAAGTGTATACGAATTCAATGCAGTGTATACACCGAGTGCCCACCCCTCTCCCCTTCAAGCGCAGAATCGCCGCAAAACGCGAGAATTTTGACTAGATGTCCGGCAAGGCCAGGGGCGAAAAAAAGAGCGATCGCTGAAACCCTTGCTGTGTATAGATTTCGGCGATTTGCGGTATTAAAAAAACAGTCAATCGCTGAAACCCTTATATACCAGAGGTTTCAGCGATTGGCGAAAAAGCCGACCGCAAATGGCGCGCTTTTTTCTCGACGGCTGAAAGCCTTACAGGGTAATGGTTTCAGCGATTATTCTTTTATGCTTTCAAACACATACTGTAAGCATGTATGACTCCTACTATGGTGCTACCCTTGACTCCTGAGCACTTATTCTTGGTGCCTATAGCCTAGAAAAAAATAGAAAAAATAGAAAAAAAAGAAAAAAACCCGGAGGTAGAGGGGACACCTGCGGTGCCGGTCACCGGACAATATACAAAAAAAAGCCAGCCCAAGGCCCCAAACGCAAAAAAGACCCCCTCGATGGGAGCCTTTGGCGACCGCTTAAGCCTTTGGAACTCTTCTATGCGGCGGATTCCCAAGAGACGTAATTGAGGAAGCCCTTAGGGATGGGCCTATAAGCCTCTCTCCATTCCTGTCCGTCCCACTGCTTTTCGATAAGGATCCCAAGTGACCAGTTAACCTTAAGCGATCCCATAGGGTTGATCCATCCGCGCATGTCGCAGGGCTTTGTTGCATGAATAGGTCAAGCGACGCCGGTTCCCCCATCAGGCCAGTGACTAAGCTTCAACCGGATAGCTCTCGGGCTTCGCTAGTTGAATCATGCGGTTCAGGGCCGTACATTGCAGGAAGAGCTCGACGGCCTGGTTATCAAAGGTTCGAGACCGCACTCGCCCCCAAAGGTGATCTTGAGACGAAACATCGTGGTTTCAGCCAGCGACCGGCGATGATAACCACTCTCCTGCTTCCAGGCTGAGCGGCCAATCTGGTCAATGCGCTGCAAGATTTGGTCTCTCGGATGGGTCAGGTGAGGAGCCTCAAGACAACAAGGTTGGGCATCATGGCGGGGAGGAATTGTGGCTACAGCGGCACGCTGGGCAATCGCGTCATGGCATGCGAAGGTGTCGTAGGCCCCATCGCCTGAGACTTGGGCGATTTCACCGTTAATGCCATCCAGCAAACTCGGGAGGATTTCGCTGTCGTGATAGTCGTTGGTGGTGACCTCAGCAACCAAAATCTCACCGGTCGCTTCATCGACACCGAGATGAAGCTTGCGCCAGGTGCGCCGTTTGCTCACCCCGTGCTGCCGGGCTTTCCATTCCCCTTCCCCGTAGACTTTGATGCCAGTGGAATCAAGCACGACATGGCGAGCCCCTCTAGCGGGTTGAACCGGCATGGCCACGGACATTGCGCCCAACCGCCGAGATACGGTGCTGTGGTCGGGCACCGGCAACTGAATATTCATCAGCGCAAACAACGATTTAACAAAGCCTTGGGCCTGACGCCCGGCCAGGTGAAAAAGGCTCTTCAGGGTCGCCACTGTTGCAATCGCCTCATCACTGTAGGTCCGAGAGGCCCCTCGCCGTCCCGTGGACGTTGTGACTAACCACTGCTTGAGGACGTCCTCGCTCAACCAAACGGTGAGGCTTCCGCGTTGCTTTAGACCAGCGTTATACTCAGACCAGTTACGGACTCGGTACTGCATGGCGTCGGGTTTTGGGTGATACTTAAACCTTAGGCCATCGCCCCGTCCGTAACACCCTATTGATGCAACAACGCCATGTCGCAGTTGAATATCTCGGTACGACCCTCTTCGATTAGCCTGAGTGGCCCTATCTTCTGAGCTACTCGCCAGAATTGTGGATTCGTTAAGAACCAGTGAGTCTCTGCGTCGAAAACATGGTTCGGGTGGTGTTGAGTTAGCCATTCTTGGCAATGCTGCTTGAGCCATTTTTCCTCCTCCATCGGGACGGCCAGCGTCAAGCCATCGTATTTCCAGAGCAAGAGGTCGATATCCTTTTCAGCGGAAAACTCACCCACACAGTTGGCCACGAAATCGTGCATAACTTGTTGCTCTTTGCCCTGGCCTAGGTGAGCTAGCAGCCTACCGGCGATTTTGTGAACGTCTGTGCCCTCTTCGTCCTCAAAGCGCTTGAGTTGGTCTGCCAAGCGGAATGGGCATCCCACAGCGTTTTTAATGACCCTTCCACCTTTCTTAGCGCGCAGTATCTTCTTAACGTTGTCGAGGCTGTACTTCTCGAAGAAGGCTTCACGAGCGACCATCAAAGGCCTCAAGATAGGCCCCTCTAGGATGCGGTCAATCTCTTCAATACTGTAGAACCGGAAATCCAAACCATCTTTCTCAAGAGACTCATTCGCTGTGTGGAGCATGTGCTGGCGCTTTAAGCCATAGGCCGCACCGTAAACAATCTCCTTCAGCGCTTGCTTCCCGCCCCCGGCCAAGTCGAAGCCAGCGGGTGCAATATGAGGCCAAACGCTTTCTCCTGCTTGGGTAATCTGCTTCAGCCGCTCAAGAGCCTCTTTGCATCCCTGGATGACATCTGGCTCAATTACATCTGGCTCAAAAGTTTTTTCGTTTCCCAAGATGACAGCTAATTCAATCAGCTGAGCACACTTGAGGTCTATCGTGATTTTAACCCTGGGCCTAGCGCAGGGAGTGGGCTGGATGAGGAGCATGCTGAGGGTGCTGGCCAGATTCACCACGCTTCCACCCTGAGGGCAGAGCCTGCCAGAGCTACTAGCCTTGATGGGGCCCACGTACTGCGCTTCAGTTGCATTGGGATCCATCGCCCGTAGAGCGCAGACATAGGAGCGAAGCTTAGCCAAATAAATTTCTCTTCCTTTCTGAGAGTGATTCCATTCGGGGGTGCCGAGCATTGCCTTCTCATGCATCCAAGGAACTATCCAGGGATGGTTTACCAGGCGGAAGGGAGAATTCTGCCAAACCTCGATAGCTTTCACGAGATTAGAGTCGAGCCGTCCTTTGTTTTTACGAATACTCTCGTGCGGTGCTGAAGGACTGCTGAAGTCTTTGGGGTCTTCATCCGTAAGACCATCCATACGAAGCTTGCATCCTTTCTCAATCTGGATAGCCAGCAGTTCTAGCAAACCTAGGATGTTGTACTGGCGGCACTTGTTGGCCTCTGCTGAGTAACCACTAATCGTGATTAGCGGGAGACGCCCGTGGTGCTTAGTATCAATTTCAATCTTGCTCAGCTTTGAGAAGACTTCTTCAACCATCGCGCGGTGGAACCCCTTCAGATGAGAGTGAGAGATGCACTTCTCGTAGGGATGCCCTGTGAGCTTTGAAGTCAAAATGCCAGCGGGAATAGAGCAAATGTAGGCATCGAACGGGCGCTTGTTGTCGGATTTACGATACTTGTCAGCGGTGATTTCAAAGAGAACGTCCGCTGCTGCCACTAGAAAGACATCGGGCTCAACCCCTAAATCTTTGAGGCCATTAATAATGAAGGGCGCGACCACGTTGTTCTTACAGCTGAGCCAGCCCATGCGCTTACGCGCTTCGTCCTTAATATTTTTGCTAAAGCCTTTGAAAATTTCTAATGAGTTAGGGTAGTCTCCCCTGTCCTCGATGTTGGCTAGTTGCTCGTCTAAAGTGCGACCCTTCTGGACTTTGGTTGTGGTATAATTAGACCGCATCAGAGATGTCCTAGCAGTTGTTTTCGGTGTAGCCGACGTTTTTTCGGACTTTAATTCAGTTGTCATTTAGATCGCCTTTCTAATTCGATGAGTGGATGAGCCGGTGAACTGAGAGCGAGCGTGTGTTAAACAAATTCCTAAAAAAGCCGTTGTGTCGAGCAGCGGCTTTTTTGTGTGCCTAAATACCCTCATTGAATGTGGGTGCGATTGTCTGGTCATCCTCGCGCGAGTACTGAACCAGGAACGAGGCTGGGCCATTCAATAATTCCTCCAGTTGTAATTTCACTAGTTCGATCTCGCCTGAGATGATTGGGCGATCGCGATAGATTGTCGTTCCTAATTCGTTGTCGCCTTTGCAGGCTGTAACTGTTGCAATGTACATGGGGATTAAATTTCCTCTGTGATTGTGAAAATGTCTTCGACTGAGTTCAAGTTGAAAGTTTTCTTCAAAGCCAGGAACGTCTTAGCGCTGATTTGTTTGACGGGGCCTTTGTACAGCTTGTGAACAGTGGCATAGCCTAGACCAGTCTCGTTGATAAGCCATTCCCGATTGTGACCGGCTGCTTGCAGATACTCTTTAAGTCGGCAGTGAAACATTATTTGAATTTGTCGAATTCTTGTCTCAATTATACATCTAAAACTTGTTGAAGAAAAGCGCACCATTCTAGCTTGAACAGAATGAAGCACTTTGGAAAAACTGAATAGAATGGCCATCTATAGCCCCTATATTTATGGAAAATTTGTGGAAACTCAACAGATTTTTCATGACAGTCTCCCAACTCAAAAAACGAGAAGCCACGCGCAGGCTATTCTTCGAATACCTCAAACCCCCCTTCCTGAGAGACTTAGCGCGGCGTTCTGGTATTCCATATCGGATTTCATCCTATAGATTCCAAGCCTATATTCATCGCGATTATGCAAACCTTGCACGGCGCGGTATTTTCACTACAATCAGACCTCACCTGTTCTCTAGAAATCTTAGAGTTAGAGAACAAGTTTCTATTTGGCTGGTCGAAAATCTCGACCTAACCATACAGAACGAACTTCATAGCTCAGTTGTTGTCTTTTCTGAAAAGAAGTTAGATCGGCTTGCATACTTAGAATGCGGGTGTCTTGGCGATTGGCGGGACAACCTTGAGGAGGTGCTCGTGTGTTAGAGCCTACTAATGCTTTGGGAAATGACTCCTTATATATAGAGTCAATTGAGCGGCAGTTGTGCCCCTACCTTGATCTGGCCAAGCTTGCTGAAGGGCTACAGCTTTAATTATGATGCTCAGCTCGATCGCGTTTCAAAGGAGTACTACTCGCGACTGTATCTGAACGATTGGGAGCTAATTCCTGGGAAGACACTTTTAAGTGTTCTAGATTCAGCTACCCTGCGGCGAGCCCTGATGGAAATCAGCCTAGAACACAGAACCGTGATCAATGCCTATTTTGGTGACCATGTGGTAGCGAATGTTCAGATGGCTAAATGGCTTTCCCCTGGTATGCGGTTGGCGGACTATCAATCGTTTCTGCTGCCAAATGCGATCAACGCCCTGGCCTTTGTAGTTCACCGGCTACTGTAGTTTCTGCACAGGACGTGAAGTTAGGAGGGTCTAGCTTCTCCTCTTAAGTCTTCTGAAAAAAGACGGGAGGCCCATAAATAGCGACGGACAAAGGCCAAGGCATCAGCGAAGGTAAGGTGTTGCTTCATATACCAGGCCGTATGAGGCAGGGAGAACGTAAATTGGGGGTGCAGGCGCTGGGAGAGGAGGACGACCAGCGAGAACAGGGCCAATAGGGTAGGAGTTGTGCGTCGGATCGCTACGTCAGACCACTGCTGCTGAGTTTCAACCCCAAAGTGAGCCCGCACCTCCTGGAAGGTGACTTCGACTTGCCAGCGTTGGCGAAACCAGAGCAAGATGTGGGCGGATGATGCCTCGAGATTAGTACAGAGAAAGGCCTGCGGCTCCAACTTGTCCAGCGGGTCACGTACCAAGACCCAACGAATGGGGACAGGGGGAAATCCCGTGTGATACCACACCGCTGTTTAGGAAACCCACTCTAAGGTGTAGGGTTGCTGACCAGACCAGCCCTCCAGAGTAAGGGACTGCCAGCGGGTGGTGGAATCGTCCAACTGTGTTTTTAGGGTGGCTAAGCGTTGCCCGACTTGACGAGGACGGCCAATGGTGTGGGCATCCCGAGGCGGAGCAGGTTGATAAAGGGCGGCATCTAGGCGCAGTCGAGTGAGGACGTGAACCGGATTGGGGAGATGGCTCACCGACGCCAAAAAGTCTAGAGCGGCGAAGTTGCTGCCGGACACCACCACAATGGGCTGATGGCCCAGCCAGCGTCGGACTTGAATCAGCATCTGTCTAGCCCAGTCAATTAACGCTTTGTGCCGTCGCCCTTGCGTTTGGTTGTAGCGCTCTGACGGGGCCAGCACGGTCAAAAAGGGCAAGGCCCAGACTCGCTGTGCTCAGGGAATCGGCACCAACAGCATTACACTGAGCCAGCGCAATCCACTGGTCTTGACGAAATGCTCTTGGCTCGAACGCACTGGGTCGCGGTAGATACCCCGCGCTGCAATCCGCTTTCCCCACCGTCGTTCGATGGTGTCATCGAGACCCATCACCATGACCCCGTCAGCGGCAATGGTTGTAACCAAACTACTCAACAAGATTCGACTCGCCTGCTGAGACGACCAAACCGCCCGATTCAGCACCCGGTGATAACGCTGAAATTGAGCTTCGTCGGCTAACCCCATCACCCGCAAGAGTTGGCTCACCGTGCGTTTCCCTGGAGCTAACAACCCTCCCATCACCAGGGTCAGGGCCTGGGGCCACACCCGCTGGGAAAACAGCGGCTCAAACGCTCTCATCATCGACATAAATTCTATCGCAGCAAGCTCATCAGACTCTCATCTGAATTCTGCTTGCTGCTTTCCTTTTGGGATCAAATGGATAAAGTCGATCTTAGGATAGAATCGAATGTTTCAGGGTAGAGCGCAGCAATCTTCTTAAATGCTTATGGGGAGAAGATTATTCCTTCAACTTTAGTAGATTAGAAAAAGCCACTTACCGTTTTCCAGTCGAGAATCACTATCTAACAAGGAGCAAAGGTTAATGACTGTTAGATAAGTAACGCTATTCAATAAATGGTTAAAGCCTTTAATTATATCACACAAATTAATTTTCAAAGAACTTAATGGTAGCTTAGGAGTAATCACAAAGGGTCACTTCAGTCCTCTACAAGGCTTCATTCTCCTGCTGACAATGCTCGATCATTTCTCACTTCTGACCCTGGGGGGGGGACTCGCTTAGTAAAATTACTCAATTCAAATCCGCGTCAAATTTTCTCCAGCTCCGTTTTTTAAGTATTTATACTTACCTAATATGGGTTCAAAGATACAAGGCGATCGGCTCAATGACATGCTCTGGGTCAGCTCCCTGGCTCACCACACAGTTCGGCGTTGAGGGGCAAGGGGATAGCTTGCCATCCTGAATGCCTAGTTCAGGTGCCTCTCCCACAAATACCTTTGAAAGACCGGGAAGCGCTCCTGACGGCTGGGCAAGACGGTCTTGCTCGATGCGCACCCAGTCTCGAAGATGTACACCGTTGGCTACGGCGGAAAGTCTCCCGGTAACGCCCGCCATCGCACGCCTTCCACTAGTAAATACAGGATGGCGTTGAGAATCTCCCACCTATCCACGCTGCGGGGACGGCCACCGGGCTTGGCGGCAGGCAGTAAATCGCTCAGAAGTTCGTATTGGTCTTGGGTTAAGTTGCTGGGGTAGTCTTTACTCATAGCCTCACTCCGGCGTTGCTGACGACTATCTGCAACCCACACGGAGTGAGCTTTTTTACTCAAGCCCTCACTTTTAAAACACCCTCTAAAGTATTCAACACCCTATGGCTTCATCTCAAGACGTTGGACAAATTTTTAATACCTTCCACCACCTCTTGATGGACTTAGACCCCTTTGTGAACGTGAAGGAGATGCGCTTGACCTTCGACAAAGATGGTCAAGCATTCCTAGTAGCACCAGACTTCTCGGAACTAATTCAATCGGATCCAAAAATTCATCGCTTACTTCGGGAGGAAATGCGCCAGATTATCGCAAAGTATCGCTCTATTCAAGCAGAGTAATTTGCTGTCCTCGTGGCTGTTAGCTTGATAGCAATTGTCCCAGAAGGTGTAGGTGACTTCTAGCAATGGGGTGAAGATGGCTACCACACAGCGATTGCTAGGACTTTCTGTTAACTAACACCATTACTTAACAGCAGTTGATGGATTCCCCGCCTCTGGGCATTTTAAGCAAAGGTGCTTAGAGAACCAGATGAAAAACGCTCAACCAATTACGCCGACTACGGTGAGGCCCTTGCGGGTGCTTAGTGCGATCGCAGCTTGTACCGTTCTACTAATGGCCGCTATCTTCATTGTTCATGAGGGCAGCTATCGTTACCAGCTCTGGCGGGCTGGTGGCATTTGGTGCGCGACACTAGAGCCTGACGGTACGATCACTAAATCCTTCGGTGCTGATGCTTGTGCTAATTGATGGCTAAACTTGACTGCTGCGATCTCTGCCACTTCTGCGCCCACAGCCCTTATCTAGTTTGTGTAGATCACCCTGAGGGAGTAGAGGGCGATCGCTGCCCTGATTTTAGGCTGAACACTGGGGCGCGCGCTGTTCCTGATGACCCGTTGGCTTGGTATGGGGAGGAATGGCAACCAGAGGGAGCTAGCTACTACGATGGGGAGCTAATTTTAGACCCGGTGCAGCGACTGAACCTGGAGCAGCGATTAGAGATGTTGGATACTCATCCGCTGTTTACGTCCCGGTGCCCTAACTGTGAGAGACCGGTGCCCAAAGCGACCAACGGCCAGATTCATTGGGACTGTGGGCATTGCGGTTGGGCCGATGACTCAGTGTGAGTAATAACGAGACGGTTAACCGTCCCAAAAATGCAGGTAAACCCGAAGAGAGATTATCAGTAGAACCTGTCTTTCGGTGTGAATTATCACATCAGTAGACATAAACACTTAGAAAATGGTACAGCGAAAACGCAAGACGACCTTCCCCTGTGGACATCGAGGACAGGGGAGGGAATGTCAGCGATGTTTACAGGAGGCTAGGGAAGCCCAGGCCCAAGCTGAAGCAGCGGCAAATCGTTTGCAAGAGAAAGACGAATGGGAGGCTTGCTTTGAGATGGATATAGTTGATTTACGAGGCTTGCCGAAGCATATTCTTAAGAAAGCTCGGCAAGTAATTCAATCTCTGGACAATGGGCAAGACTATCGCTTCTTTAAAGGAAAGCAGATGAGGGTAAATTCCCAGCTCGTGAGGATTCCCTTCAGTAATGACTATCGTTTGATAGTGAAATATTCGGGACGGGAATTCTCCATGTTGGAAGTGTTGTCCCATGAGGATTACAACAAAAAGTATGGCAAGAATCAACGTAGAGTAGGCTGATCTTGAACCACCAACGCAGGAAGCTCTATTTACGCCCTAGGAACTGACGCAAGGGGTTCCCAAACTGCGACGGGTTGTTCTATTTGTGTAGAGAGGCTTTTAGCCCGCCATCTCTTGTTAGCAGACCAGTGTCCCCCAACCAAACGGTAGGTTTGCCTCCTCCGCGCCTGATTAGCCTATGGTAAGGTTGTACCTCGATGAACTCCTATGGCTTCAATTCTTGCGTGCCTTTTGGCGATCGCGTTGTGGGCTTTGCCAACTTTCTCAGCTTTTGCGATCGAAGCGCCTGCCCCTCAGTCCATAGGTGCGATTCCCGGCTTGTCAGAGGTATTTGCGGGAAAGACTCCTGAACTAGGAATTCAGGATGGCAAGCTGTTCCCCTGCCCATCAACGTCTAACTGTGTCGTTAGCCAGGGTGCTGACAAAGACCATGCGATTGCGCCGATTGCTTATACAGGTAGCCGGGAGGAAGCTCGTAAGCTACTGATTAGAGTTTTGGGGGTTGTGCCACGTACTGAGATTGCGACCCAGCAAGAGAACTACATCCGAGTTAAATCCACCAGCCGCATTATGGGGTTTGTAGACGATACCGAGTTCTACTTACCAGAGGATGAGCCAGTCATACACGTTAGAGGAGCAGCCCGATTAGGAGAATCTGATTTAGGCGTGAATAGACGGCGGTTGGAGCAGATCCGCTTCGCCTTGCAGGACTTGGGTGTTTAGTCGGTCGTAGCCAGCGATCGCACCTCCCGCCATCTACTAAAACAATGCTCTGATGAAGTAACACGGGTCGCTCTATCGCGCTGCCTTTACCTGCGGCCAACTTATTGTTCCTAGTCCCCACCCTACGCTTACCCGAGGGTGCAGGGTATCAAATATTCTCGATATTTATCCCCAACAGATAATTCTCTCTAATTAGAGCAAATCACCATTTCATAGAGCCAGGCATCCTCTGTGTTGTTGGCAGTCTCAACTATTGCGATTGCATCTTCCAAAGTAGACCGTGCTTTCCCTACAACAACTTGTTGTGTAGTGAGATTGGGTAGCATAATTTTCCCCAAGTGGTGCTTTTTAGTGAATATCATCCCTAAATATGCGCATCACTAAATCTGTGAGTAACTATAATCAGTGTAGGATAAATTAAATTCCTTCTAATTCTTTCTTAAGTCGTTGGATAGAGTAGAAGAAGTAGAGAACCAAATGATTCTAGAGTTTCTTTCTAGCAGTCATCGTGGATTTTGATGTGTACCCTATGGATGGTTTGAATTATGGCAGTAAAAAGTAAGGAAGCCTTAACAGGCAAGCCCCTCCTGGCCAAGGTCAAAGAAAATGATGGCCTCTCTAAGCGGGAACTTGCTAAGGAATGTGGTTACTACACGGCTGGTAAAGAAGAGCAGACCCGTGTAAACCTGGCTGAGTTTTATGATGCTCTCCTAGCGGCCAAGGGAATTCAGCTTGAACCAGAAAGTGGTAAGTCAGATGGTCGAGGCCGAGAACCGTCCTACACCCTAACGGTTCACAAGAATGGTCAGATTGTGATTGGCGCAGCCTATACCCAGGAAATGGGCCTTAAGACTGGAGATGAGTTCACGATTAAGTTGGGCTATAAGCACATTCACTTGAAGCAGCTGGACGCTGAAGGTAATGAAGATCAATCCTAACGAAATTGATTGACGAATTAAGCGTTCCAATTCCTACCCTTTGGAATTGATCTTTCAAAGGGTTTTTTATCACTAGGTCAACGCTAGCTGCTTAAAGAACTATTTAAATTGACTCGCGGTCACTCCGCAGACTGCTCCCATCCTATTGCCTGAGCCGATCTCCTCAATCTAACCGTGTCTGTACCCAAGTTTTGAGTCTAGAGTGTCCAGATTAAAATAACCGCTTATGTACTTCCCCAGCGAACATTCCCTGCAGAATTTCCTGTTTGTATTCTTCAAGGCGCATGGCTATGAGGCCGCTACAGAAGTTCAGGTTGGAGGCGGGAAAGCAGACTTGGTTACGCATATTCACCTTATCGAGTGCAAACAGCTTCTCACTCGATCAAAATTATTTGAAGCTGCTGGACAGCTGACGACATACCTAAAAGCTCGCCCAGATAAGCTCCTTGTAATCGCAGGCCTCACACCAGCAAGCGGCGAGTATGAGGCTAAGCAGGCAGCTCAGCGGTTGGAGGACGTTGGGTATCTTGTGTGGTTTCTTGATGAAATAGCGGATTTCAAAAGTTTCTATAAAAAGTGGTACGGCTTTTACTGATTCAGGAGCAAGCTAGATTCAAAATTGCCCAGACACCTGAGTAGTTCAATCGATAAGCTCTGGAGAAGTATTCTCTAGAGCTTTTTAATGACTATCAGGCTGTTGCCAGACCACTTGCCGCCATCGCTAAACGAAGGAAGTCATAGGCAAACTGCCTATCTTCTTCCTGCATGCTTTGAAGGCCAAAGTGAAGGCATAGCGACAAGCACACGTCAGCCATGACCAGGAAGATAGACTTCTGATTCTTTTCGAGCGTTTGAGTCTGCGCGGCATTTATTCCCTCAGCTGCCGAGAGGCGCTTTTCAAGGCTAACGAGTTGAGAGTATCTACAAAACCACATTTTTCGATTCCTGCTAAAATTGAAGGGCATGTTAAAACTATGTCGCCCAGCTTCGGCTGGGCTTTCTAATTCCTAGGCATATACAACCGTACAAAATAGGTTGACCAGACTCGTTTGGGTGCTTTTTGAGAGTTTAGGAGCATAATTTTTACATGTAAAGAGCATGCATTTTAACTCAGCTAAATTCTACGATTTGAAACGCGAAATCAAAAGCTTTTCCCCTTGGGAGGGAGCTCTTCGTTGTTTCGAGGCTCGGCTTCCAGAATTAATCGCAAATCAGCCCATTGGTGGTTGCTGGAATTACCATCGAAAAGACGCAGATGGCTACAGTCTTTTCAACGTTTTAGGGAAAGATTTTAGGCTTCATCGATTGAGTTACACGTACTTCAATCAGCCGCTTTCGGGTGGCCAATGGGTGCTCCACCGCTGCAATAACCCATCGTGCTGGAAACCCAACCACCTGTATGCGGGAAATGCTTCTGACAATGCGATTGATCGAGTTGCTGCCGGGACTACTCGCGGCAAGTTGCCTGACAAAACTGTTTTTCTAATCAAGCGATTGATTAAGACTGGTTTGTCCAACGGGGCGATCGCTAAGCAGGCTGGAGTCACCCCAGGGTGTGTATCCCACATCCGACTGGGTAAGCGCAGACGAGATATCGCTGCCTAAACCAAACCAAACAGCCGGGCCACCCCGACTTTTATTTTTATCTATCGAAACTATAGAAAATAATGCGAATCTTCTTGAAACTTCAGAACCGCGACTATGGCGCGATTATCTCTCCTGAGGATGATGACCTCAACAGCAAGAACTGGTACGAAACCGAGCGCGGCTACATACAACAATATTCGTCAAGCGGCATTATAAAACTGCATCGTTTAATTATGGAGCGCAAACTAGATCGAGCTCTGTGCCCCAACGAGATGGTCGATCACCGCAGCAGGATCACCCTCGACAACACCCGAGACAACCTACGGCTGGCCACACAAGCTCTTAACGAGGGAAACAAGGGAGTACGGCGAGACAACTCCTCTGGATATAAAGGAGTCAGCCTGATGGCGAACGGCAAGTTCAAAGCGACTATTACTGTCAGCGGCAAGTCTAAGCACCTTAAATGCTGGCCTACAGCATACGAAGCTGCACTAGCCTACGACCGAGCCGCCCGAGAGTGCTTTGGGGAGTTCGCGTTCGTTAACTTCCCCCGGAGGGGCGTGGTAGATTACCACCAGTGTTTACCACCAATTTCAGCATAAGCGCAGCGTTCCACTAGCTCATTGCCATTTGAGCCAATGACCGCATGGTGAGCTGCAAGCTTGCAACCACAGTACGGAGAGGGAGGGATTCGAACCCTCGGTCCTTGCGGACACCCGATTTCAAGTCGGGCGCATTCGACCACTCTGCCACCTCTCCAAGGGGAGATGACTACCAAACAGGTAGCCCTAACATCTGTTATATCACTCTGATGACAGACTTAAAGACCAATCTAGGTGCGTACGAGCGAGGGCAATTCTTACCTGCTGAGAGTGTGACAGACAATTCACAGGCACAAGGGAAGTCATGGAACGTTACTGCCTTCGTCAAAATACTTCGTATTGATATACATCATCTTTGGAGCCACAGGCCACCCCAATGCAAACTGCTATGGTTTGCTGGTGGCCATGCAATGTCGGCCTACTAATAAACGCTATGAGTCAATCCATGTTCTCGACCTGGCCTGCTTCCATCAGCGCCCCCAAGGCCGCTGTTAAGCCCGAACAGCTGACTAGCACGGAACTGGTAGCCCTTTGCCAGCAACGGCTACGGCCCGAGCGAATGATGTTCGCCGAACTTCTGCGTCGTTACCAAGGCCATGTGGATAAGCTGCTCTACCACCTGGCACCCGATTGGGCCGATCGGGCGGATCTCGCCCAGGAGGTCTGGATTCGTGTCTACCGCAACATGCGCCGCCTGAATGACCCCGCCAAGTTCAAAGGCTGGCTGGGCCGCATTACCACCAACTTGTTTTACGACGAGCTGCGGCGGCGTAAGCGCAACCGCGCAACCCTCTCCCTCGATGCTCCCCTTGCCCTTGAGGATGGCAGTATCGACTGGGATGTACCCGCCAATGCTCCTGGTCCGGTCGACACTATGATGACCCAGGAATTCTACGACCAGCTGCATCGCGCCATTGCCGATCTGCCTGAGGTTTTTCGCACTACGATTGTGCTGCGTGAGATTCAGGGGCTGTCCTATGAGGAAATTGCCGAGATGACTGAGGTATCGCTGGGTACTGTTAAGTCTCGCATTGCCCGTGCTCGGCAGCGGTTGCAGACCGATCTCCAGCCCTATTTAGGCCATTAGAGGCAATGTATCCAGGGTGCTCTGCCAACCAACTTTACATTTTGTGCGATTGACGAAGCATTGGGAACCGATCTGAAACAAGAACGCGTCCTTATAGCAATGCCTAAGCAAAAGCAGCAATCTCTATCTAGGGATATATATTTTGCTTGCTACAATTGCTCCTCGGAGGTTACCGATTTTAAGGGGTTGGCATTATGATCAGTAGCGGCGGTAATAACTCGAATTTAGCGAATTGCTAGATTGGGTCGTTGCCTACCATGGTCGTTGTTTAGTTGCTTATTCCAGGTGTTGTTTTTGGTATGGCTACTTTCCCCTATATGCCTAGCCAGGTTCAGCGTTCATCCTCCAGCGGTGCTACTTCAGATGAATCTTTGATGCCTACAGCGTCTTGTTGTCATGATTTAGATGCTACTAAGCGCGATCGCTTCGAGTTGCTAAGCGCCTACCTCGATGGTGAGGTTACGCCCGAAGAACGTCAGCAGGTTTTGTGTTGGCTTAAGCAGGACGACGGTGCCCGCACGCTATACAATCGCCTACTCACCCTCCGGCAAGGTCTACGCACCCAAAGCGTCTCCTCCGCCTGCGACCCAGAAGAGACTATCGCGGGTGTTTTTCACGGTCTCAACCACCGGCTCAGGATGGTTACAATGGCAGGCCTTGGAGTGGCTGCCATTGGCGTGATCAATCTTTTATCTGGTGGGGCTGGGGTTGGCAATTCTTCCTGGCGCATGGCGACGAATGCTCACCCTGAGTCTTTAAAGATTGCTCTTGATGAACCAGCTTTTCCGATTCCTGAGACATCGCCAGCTATGACTACCGACTTAGGTAGTCCTATAGAGGCTGGCGGTCTTCCCATTGATTCTGAGCTGTAGCTGCTTAAGCTGGTGTTTAGTTCAACTTGTTAAATCGTGAAACGGGTGGAGCCTCCTTGAGAGGTTCTACCCGTTTCATGTTGTGAACTTGATTGATGTGTTTGCTTTTGGCAGGTCAGGGTAGGCCTAAAACTTTTCTAGCTGGTCAAGGCGCAACCAGATGTTGGGGGTTGGCACCTCGCCAAACTTAACCAGGGCATAGTCATCACTGGTTTCCAAAATTTCCCCTCGGGTTTCAAACAGGTAGGGTGGGAACCGCTTATCGCTAGCGGTAGCCTCTAGACTGCTTTCTAGTTTGTCGCGCAGGGCACGCACCAGGTCGCCACGCTTTAAAGTTGCTGCCATAGATCTATTTGCTATCAACCTCAGCCTTACTGTACACGAAATTCACTGGGCACAGCGTCCTAGGATGCTCCTAGCGTTGGCCTCTTAGCGCTGAGCTGACCCCTCTAACGTTGGCACTGGGGGCAGTAGTGGGCCGATCGCCCGGCTAGCTTGAGTCGGCAGATGGGGGTAGCGCAGCGGCGACAGGGTTCGCCTTCGCGATCGTAGACCCAGGCAACGCCACCGTAATTGCCATTGATGCCATAGATGTCGCGGTAGTCGCTAAAGGTAGTGCCCCCTGACTCAATACTGGTGGTGAGCACTTCGCGAATGGCGTTGTGCAGCCGTTGGAGTTGCTGAGAGCTAACGCGATCGCTGAGAGTGAGTGGCCCAAGCCCGCTTAAAAATAGCGCCTCATCGGCGTAGATATTGCCAAGGCCCGCGACCAACCTCTGGTCGAGCAGGGCGTTTTTAATAGGGCGATGACTGCGACTGAGACGCTGGCGCAGGTAAGCCAGTGAGAACCCTTCGCCAAACGGTTCAGGCCCGAGGGTCTGGAGGCCAGTCATAATGCTTTCGGGAGCAACCCCAGGGGGCACCCACCAGAGGCGGCCAAAGGTGCGCTGATCGACGTAGCGCAGCTCATGGTTGTCGCTGAGCCAGAGGCGGACCCGGCAGTGGGGCTGCACTGGGGTTTTTGGGTCGAGCCACAGCAGTTGCCCCGTCATCCGCAGATGCACCCCCAGGTAGCCGCCTGGGCTACCGTCAGCCTGGGTGAGCTGCCCCAGCAAATATTTTCCCCGGCGATGCCAGTCCGACAGGCTGGAGCCGGTAATGCCGGCTAAAAAGGCCGCTTCATTGTGGGCGGGATAAGCGATCGCGCGGGCCAGTAATACCTGCCCACCCTCCAGCCGATGCCCTGGCGTTACCCGTGCTAGACCGCGCCGTACGGTTTCAACTTCAGGTAATTCTGGCAAAGCTTAACCTTGGGCCGCTGCCCCCTTACAGTGTGTTCCTGAACTATAGCAATCGTGGGGAATGCGCATACAGAAACGATCCCAATAATTAAGGCCCATGCCGAAGCACGGGCCTTAATTATCATCGACAACGCTAGTCGAACTCCTATGGTCCCTGGCAGAGCACTGAAGGCAGCTTTCGGTCAGGGCTAGAGGGCGATCGCCTAGCTAGCGGCTTTCTTAGCGGCCTTGGGGGCCTCAACCTCTTGAAGCTCAGCCAGCGCGAAGTTGTTGGTGTTAATGCCGGCGTAATTGACATTATTAAAACGCACTACCGCGGGGTATTTGATGCCGCTTTGGTCGATGGTGGCAACGGTGCCGACTTCCCGGAACCAGTAGGACTCTTTGCGGAGAATGCGAACCTTAGAACCACGTTGAACCATGAACAATGCCCTCTTGAAAATCAATATTAATGGCAGCTTGCCCAGGCCAAACCCCAGCCCAGACTCATTGCAAAAAGCCGTGGCTAAGCTTGGATAGGGGGTTATTCCATGTCCACCAGATTACTACGAGTCTTTAGCTCCATGGCACCAGAGGGTTTAAGTTTTATTGCAGCCCTGAAAATAGGATCCACAAAGATCAAGGAAGCTTGTGGGACAATCGGTTTACAGTCAATGCAGGTGCCCTCTAGACTGCTGAGAGGACAAAAAGATGCTGAGGCGATCGCCCTAATTCTTTCAGCCATAATTTTGTTTACATTTCGCAATATAAGGGCATAGTAGAAATATCACCCTGCGGGAGATTTGCTCAGCATGCTCACTAAAGTCCAAACTTTGGTACAAGCCACCGATGGTCGCTACGCCTCTGACCAAGAGCTGATGTTTTTTCAGCAGTATCTGGGCTCCGTTAGCACCCGGCTACGAGCCTACCAAAAAATTCAGGTGGCCGAGCAGCAGATTATCAACCAAGTCCTGACTCGGCTTAAGGTTCAAAAGCCCGACATCTTTCTAGTCGGTGGTCAAGATTTAGCCGCCAAGTGGCAGCGAGACACAGTGCGAGTGCTGCGCTACAGCGCCACGGCCCTGCTGCTTGACGATTCAGAACGGCTTAAAGACACCCTCCTGATGTGGTTCCAATCGATCATGCGAGCCTTTAGTGCCCAGGAAAGCTGCAACCTCACCTACACCGTCATGCAAGAGGTGATGACCCAGCATCTCAATACTGAAGAGCTGAGACTATTTTTGCCCATCCTAGAGTTGAGTCGGACAATCTTGGGCGGGTCTATTTAGCCCAGCCGAAATCAAGGCGAGCCAAAAGCATTCTAGAGCCGTGGCATCAACCGATGGCCTCATTGCCTCATACAGTAGCGCCCAGGCTGCCATCCGCAGCGGTCTGGGATTTAGTGCTTGGAGATAATTACTACGTTTTGTGTCGTGACAGGAGAGCGTAGGTAAGCGACAATGCTTTATCCCTAGCAGTTTGAGCTTTGGGCCACCAGGTTAACAATGGTGCGATCGCGCCCCATCACTGTTAATTTTGCGTTGGCTTGGGCACATTACAGCTATCACTGAAAACAGTCTTACAGGCCTGTTCGATATATGGTTATGTCCACAGAGACCGCCCACCGTCTGCACCAAAAATTCCCCAAAAAGCATAACCACTATGCCCTGCGGGATTTCTTTCAATTTAATGGCGACTACGGCACCATTACCGACTGGAACGACACCCGCAATGTGCTCACCAGCGAAGACTTTATCATTGGCCTGCTTGAGGGACTGCAAGAAGAGGTCGGCGACGCCTCGGCCGCCATCATGTACACCGTAGGGCTAGAGTGGGGCAAACACGACTCACTGATCTTTGAAGCCTGGTTTGAGCGCGAGTTTGCCATGAGCCCCCGCCGCGCCAACCTGATGTTCTTGCTCGAAACCTGGTGGTGGCCCTTCATTTCTCAAGGCTGGGGCCGGTGGGAGGTCGATATGAGCGATCGCAAACAGGGCTTTATGTTCATCAACGTGTTTGACTCCGCTGTAGCCCGCACCCTAGGCGACGTGGGCAAGCCCGTCTGCCACCTGTATGCCGGTCTGTTTGCTGGATTCTTTACCGAGATGGTGCGCAAGCAGCTGAGCTGCATTGAAATTCAGTGCTACTCCATGGGTGAAACCTACTGCAAGTTTTTGCTTGGGGGGCGCGAGCGCATTGATGCTGCTTCCTTCTGGATGAACGAAGGGGCCAATGCCCGCGACATTGAGAAGCGCCTGCGGGCTGGGGAAGGTGGCCAATGAGCATGATTCCCGAAGAGTCTCAGGTCACTCAACCCTGGCTGAGGGAAACGGTGCAGTCTTTCTTTGAAGCTGTGGCCTGGGACGGGCGATCAGTTCTCGCCATGCCAGGACTGGGAGCCACCGCTCGGTCAGAGTCAACCATGACTATGACTGTCAGCGATTTCTTCCAAAACATTGCCTGGGATGGCCAGCCCACCATTGGCGTACCCGTTGTGCCCCTGGCGGCAACGGCCACCCCTGCTGCTGATCCCAATCTCGATTTGACCCTAGATGGGTTCTCTGACCTATTTGGCTAGCCTCTGCCATCGCTAAACCTGCTCACTGACGGTAAGCGCTATCCTCCCCCGACCACCTGCGCCCCAGTTCTTCGGAGAATTTTGCCATGACTTTTAAGCTCGACACTCTGTTTGACTCGCCCGACAAGCAATACCTCGACGCCAACGACCTTAGTACCCTGAGCCAGTACGTCAGCTCAATTCCGGAGCGGATGGCGGTCTACCGCACCCTGCGAGATCAGGAAATTGCCATCATGCAACCCATTGCCGATGCTCTGCAGCAGCAGGCCGGACACCCTGAGCCTTTAGTCGAGCGCAGCGTGCGCAGCGGGCTGATGGTGCTGCGCTACGCCGCCATGGCTATGCTGCTCGACGACGATGGCTTTGTAGAAGAGCGCTTGCAGGGCTGGCTACCCGAGATGGTTAAAGCCTACGAAACGCAGGCGGTCGATCAACAGCTGTTTCAGCTGCTGATGCAGCAGTTGGCTAAGGTCTTTTCGCCGGCCCAGCTCAACCTGCTCAAACCCAGCCTTGAAAAAGCCAAAAGTCTGATGCTGAACACTCGCGAAACCGTCACCCTGGCCGGGTTGCTCTAGATACAACTAGCGGTTTGGCCGTTGGGGGTTGCCCCTGCCCCGCCCGTGATTGGCGGGTCTGACCACCATCATCATTACCCTGTGAAGGACGTTAACTATGGTTTCTGTTGCTGATTTGCTCACCGATGGCCGGCTGCCCGGCAACTACTTTGCCCAAGATCTCTATGTGCGGGGCTCAACTGAGCTGGGGCTGCTAGAAAATCGTCGCGGCGATCGCCTATTGGCCATTCCTGACTCGCTGCTCCAGGCCATTTATTCTGGGCTAGAAAAAGAAACTGGTCAGGCGTCGGGGCTGGTGCTCTACAACTGTGGCCGCTGGTGGGGCAAAAATTTCTACGCCCGCTTTTGTGAAGAGCTGGCCGACTACTACAAGCAGCCCCTCTCCAGCCTATCAATGGCTGAATTTCTCCAGTCGCTGCAGCAGTGCTGGAAAACCCACGGCTGGGGCCAGATTCATTTGGATATTACCTACCGCGATCGCGGCTTTTTAGGAGTAGAAATCTGGCATTCTCCCTTCACCGCCGCCGCCCCCCAAGGCCAAAAGCCAGCGGGCGACCTGGAGCGTGGCATTCTTGAAATCTTCTTTAGCCAGCTCACCGGGCGCGAGCTGCGCTGTGCCCAAACCAGCTGCACGGCCAAGGGCGATGACTGCAACCGCTTTGTTCTGGGTCTACAAAAGCGGCTACAGCCCGTAGAAGCTCTGGTGGCCAATGGCCAAGCCCACCAAGCCATTATGCAAACCCTAATGCAACAGGGGTAAACAAACGGTGGCCCTCACCCGGCAAATTCGGCGATCGCAGTATTACATCCTGGGACTGGTAGGACATGGGCAGTTTGGCCGAGTTTACTGCGCCATCCACCGCAAAACTGGGGAACTGGTGGCGATTAAAGACCTCCACAAAGACCGCTTTCCCACCCACAAGTTTTTGCGGGAGCTGCGGTTTTTAATCAGCCTGGAGCACCCCAGCATTGTCACCTGTCACGCGCTGGAGCATTCCACTAGCGGTCGACAGCTGGTGCTCGACTACTGCGAGGGGGGCACACTGCGATCGCTGATCGAGAGCGACACAGTACTCACAGTGCAAGAGGTGCTGGGATTTACCCTAGACATTCTCGCCGCTCTAGAGTGCGCTCATCGCCAGGGCATTGTGCATTGCGATATCAAGCCCGAAAACATTCTTATGGAGCTGACGCCGGGGGGCTGGGTGGCGCGAGTATCTGACCTAGGCATTGCCCGCCTCAGCCAGGAAGCCAAACAGGCCGATATGGGCCACACCGGCTCCCCCGCCTACATGGCCCCAGAGCGATTTTATAACCAGCATCCTCCAGCCGCCGACCTTTATGCCGTCGGCATCATTTTGTATGAGCTACTGCTGGGTCAGCGGCCCTTTTCGGGCACCCCTATGGAGCTGATGGTGGCTCACCTCAACCGTCCGCCTATAGTGCCCGCCCAGGTGGCTGAGCCCTTTAGCAAAGTGCTACGCAAAGCGCTGCAAAAGCTGTTGCCCAAGCGCTACTTCAGCGCCCAAGCTATGCGCGCCGACCTGATGGCGATTTATCAGACTTACCAAACCCAGGGGCTGTTGGGTGAACCCGCCCGTGTCAAAGAGCTGCCAGAGCTAGATTTAGTCACCGATTTGCCCTTTGTGGCGCTGCCACACCCCACGACGGTAATGGGCTTGGTGCCCTTGCCCCGACAGGGCCATCTGCTGGTGACCTGTAGCCAGCAGCAGGTGTGGTTCTATCACTGGCCCAAAACAGGAATGACCGCCCCTCTAGCCAGCCAGGGTTTTACCTTGCCCGCCCCAGTGCAACGTTTTTTGCCAACTCCCCAGGGAGGTCTGTTAGTCACCACAGGCTCCCTACACCTGCTATCGATGAGACACGGGCTGGGTTGTGTCGCCCAGGGTATTTGCCCTGATGGGGTAGCGGTTGCACCCAATGGGCGCTGGTTTGCCACCGCTACCCAGGTCGCCAAAGATTCATTTCGCGTAGCCGTCCGTCAGTTGATAATGCCACTGGGGCAAGGAGTCAAAATATCGGCACCGCTAACGGCCGCGATCGCTGCTGCGGCCGGCGATAAGCTAGTTACTCTCCTTGCCCCAGACAACCGCCACGCAGCGCTAGTCGTGCGTCGGGGCAGCCGTACGCTGTTTCATGGGGTGACGCGCCGGGGTACTTATCTCGGGGCAGTCTCGGCCTCGGTGCCCATTTACAATTTAGTGCCCACCCGCACTCCCTACCGTTACCTGGCGCTAGAGGAAAACTGCACTAATGCCCTGCTGATTGTCGACCTCAAGCCTTTTAGAATGCTGCGCTACCGGGTCGACATTTCACCGCACTGGCTGTTTGAGACCGCCGTGGGCTACGGTCTGCTTAGCCAAGAGGGAGAATTTCTATTAATTAACGATGAAGGCCGCATCATCAATCGTACGGCTGGGCTGCCTCGACCGCAGGCCATGGTGCCCCGATACTCTAAGACTAGCCCTGACGAATCAGCGCCGATTCAATATTTGTGGAGCGTCAGCGAAGCTGCAAGTAGCCGTATCTATCCCATTGAGCTAGCTGATTTAGCTCCAGATATTTTGTTTTAACCTGAGTTTGGCATTAGGTTTGGGAAACTTGGCAGCAGATTCACCGCCCTTGTGATTGGGGTAAGAATCGGAGCCGACAAAGAGCGTGGCTAACGCTTCGTCATCGCGCTTTTGTAAGGGCAGCGAATGTTGCGATTAGCCGTCGCCAGATCGATTAGGATATGCTGCATCATCCTCGGTTGCGATGGCGATCGGTCAATGGAATGCCCAATTTGTGGCAGTGGCAGTAGCTAATATTCTAATTGCGTGTCCATCGCTATGCTTGTTTGAATCCCGTTGCGAAGCTAGGTTGTGTGCAGCTAAAGGCTGGTAAGCCTTAATCATCAACATCTATTGTCACAGTGGATTGAGGTTTGAAGCACATCTTATACAAAAAACGTTTCTGTAAATAAATTAAAGTAGTTAAATCAAAACATTTGTGTTGGCAAAAAGCGAACAACACATAAGAATTAATTGGAATTGTCAAGATATAAAAAGTCGTATAACTTCATGATTATTGTTAGTGATTTGACGGAAATTACGGAAGCATACTCTTCATAACATGGCAATAATAAGGAATATCGTACCTGGAAAAGGCTGAAGGAACGATTCTTAAGCTGATTTATATTTGAAATAGATTGGCATGAGAAAATTGTTTGAGTTTTCTGCGCGCTAAGAACCATTTGGTTGTTTTGGTCGCTACTGTCTGCAAGGATGAATTAGCCTCCGTCAAAACTGGGTCATCAAAATTTGTTGTAAGCAGTAATTTTGCTGCTTTTGGTAATCTGTTTATCCATACTTTAAGGCATCCATTATGTCCACTGCTGTCGTTTCACCTGTAGCTCAGTTGCGTTCTGAACTTGGCGATTTTAGTAGTATTGTTTGTTTCAGAGCATTAGTCGTTGGCACCGAAGAAGTCTTAGGTGAGAAGGCCGCTGCGATCGCACTCATTGGCGCTGGTCGCCAGCGGGGTCGGCAAGTGGCAGAGCAACTAGGTCTTGCAGGGCAAGGTAGGTCGCTTGAATCGGTGGCTGAATTACTCCAAGCGGCCTTGGGCAAAGATGGTACCCGACTCTGCATTGTTGAGAAGATCGTCGAAGCCGAAGACAAAATTTCAGTTTACTGTCGAGAAACGATTTGTTCGGCTGGCGAACCCGAAGGGTCTCCCCGCAAGCTTACTTTTACCCTAGGAGCCGTTCAGGGTGTGGTTGAGAGCGTTACAGGAAAGCGTTTACGAGGCAAGCAAACGGAGTCTGTTCTGCGGGGCGGTGCCTTTGATGTAATCGAATTTGAAGTGATTGGCTAAACCAAAGGCAGCTTAAAGTCTGTAGTTCTTCTTGCAAAGAAGCTACAGACTTTGGCGTAACCAAAGCAACTGCATTCCAGTAGGTTATGACGCTATCAGGGGATGGTGCGTCGCGACCAAAAGATTAAGAATCGCCGAGATTTGGAATGAGCGAGGATTGCTCTCAACCCGAGTTCTCGTAGGTCCTGATCGCGGGCTGGAAGCAAGCCGATGGGGAAGGCGCTTAATCGAGTTGTAGCGGCGCTACGAAATCTGGCGATAGGGGCGGAGGGCTTGCCGCCGCAGATGAATGAGGCAGGTTGTAGCCGATGATGCTCACAACTAAGCCGAAAGCAAGACCAGACATAAATACCCAGCCGTGGGAGGGCCCGATGGTGCAGAGCAAACGGCGATCGCAGTTATAGACATGTATCGCCCAGCCTGCTTGGGTGGTGCAGTGAAGTTTGTGCATGGCAGTTGGGGTGCATGGGTAAACGATGGGGATTAATACCGATGGCCCGACTGACGGTGTTTGACAGCGGGCATACCGCTGGGAGCAAGCAAATTCCCCTGTTGCACCGCTCCATAGATCAGCAGATGGTCGCCTACGGAAGACTGCTCTACAACGGTGCATTCGACATAGGCTAGGGCGTCGGTGAGAATGGCACAGGTGTTGGTCGCCAGTTCAAAGGGCAGGTGGTCAAAGGCGGTGGTCGAGCACCGCTGGGCAGAGAAATGGCGGCGTACGGTTCGTCCTTCCTGCAAAATATTCAGCACAAAGCCATTGCCGGGGAGAAATCGACTCGCGTCAGCGGCATCTCTGGGCAGAGCCAGCATCAGGCCGGGGGGGCTGAAACTGGCCTGGGTCACCCAGGCGGTGAGTAATCCGGCGTGGATGCCGTTGGCTTGGGTGGTGACGACACAGAGGGAGCCGATGATTCGCCCCAGAGCCAGGGCGGTGCGATCGCTGTGGGCTTGGTCGGCGATCGCGGGTCGAGCGACCTGCTGTTTCTGGCGCTTGCGCAGGCGCTGGGCAAATTGAGCCGCCGCTTCGGTGCAGACCTCTAGGGCGGTGTCATCGGGGCTAAAGCGCACCCGCAGGGGCTCAAAGCCAAAGGGGTAGTTGGCATCCTGAAGCTTTCCCTCTAGTTCATCGATCGCTTCGCCGCTCCAGCCGTAGGAGCCAAACACCCCCACCAGCTTAGTTTTGGGCACATTGGCCAAAACCAAGCCCAGGGCGGTTTGAATTTGCACCGGGGCATGGCCGCCTAGGGTGGGAGAACCGATGATAAAACCGTCGCACTGGTTCAGGATGTCAATCAGCGTGTTGGGATCGGCCTGTTCGCAATTGATCGCCTCTACCGCGATTTGAGCTGCCGTCAGTCCCTGGGCGATCGCATCGGCCAGGCGGGCCGTGTTGCCATAAGCGGAGGCGTAAAGCAACGCCACCCGCAGAGGTTGCTGGCCCTGGTGCTGGCACCACTGGCGATAGTCTTGCATCAGCCGACTGAGGCTGTAGCGCACCAGGGGCCGTGGCCAGGGGCAATGACTTTGAGCGCCAAGGGTTCGACCTGATCCAGCACCGTGGCAATCTGCTTGGCCTGGGGGCCGTGGAGACAGTCGAAATAGTGACGGCGATCGCTCTCTAGCTGCCGCCATTGCTCATCCCAAAGGGCATCCTCGCAGAGGTGCGCGCCAAATATAGCTGTGGTCATTTGGGTTAGGACGCGGCTTGCTTGAGCACGACTTCGATAGCGGCTCGTAAGCCGTCAGCATGAGGGAGGTGTTTGCGAATCCGGCTCTTTAACCAACC